>NZ_JBEXKI010000001.1:0-833487 GCF_040609595.1 Nocardia sp. NPDC004654
GCCAAAGACACCGGCCAAGCACTCGTCGACGAACTCAAAGCCGAAGTCGCCCGCGAGATCAGCCCCATCGCCAAACCACGCGAAATCCACGTCGTGCCCGAACTCCCCAAAACCCGCAGCGGCAAGATCATGCGCCGCCTGCTGCGCGACGTCGCCGAAGGCCGCGAACTCGGCGACACCTCCACCCTCGTCGACCCCAACGTCTTCGAGGCGATCCGCGCCAGCCGCGCCTGAGCTTCCTCGCAGACGGTTCGCGCGCTTCGCAGCGGGTGTATCCCCTGCGAAGCGTGGGCGGCTCTGCGAAGTGCACACCGGGAGGGCGCAGGATACGGCCGGTGGCTGATCTTGTCACCGGGCGTACCCGTTAGAATTGCGTCAGGTGTGCCGGGAAGTCTGGTCGGCGTGCGGGCAGGTGGTGTGAGCCGGAACAGCTCGATCGCGGGTCCGTGGTTTTACACGCCCGGACGAAAGGTTTTCCGTGATCAACCAGGTGCGCTCCGAGCTGGCTCGCTATCTGCGAACCGAAACCGTCGGTGGCGCCCTGCTTCTCGTCGCGGCGGCGATCGCGTTGCTCTGGGTGAACTCCCCGTGGGGCGACAGCTACGTCACGATGACCCAGACGGTGCTGCCGATCGAGCGGCTGCACCTGGAACTCACGCTTGCCGATTGGGCCAAGGACGGTCTGCTCGCCGTATTCTTCTTCGTCGCGGGGCTCGAGCTCAAACGCGAGCTCGTGGTCGGTGAACTGGCCGATCGCAAACGCGCCGCGTTACCCATCATCGCCGCGGTCGGCGGCGTGGTCACGCCCGCGCTGATCGCGGCGATCGTCGGATCCGGGGTCGAAGGCATGGACCGCGGCTGGGCCATCCCGGTCGCCACCGACATCGCCTTCGCGCTGGCCGTGCTCGCCATGACCGGTTCGCGCATTCCGGCGGGCGCGCGGGTGTTCCTGCTCAGTCTGGCCGTGGTGGACGATCTGCTGGCCATCATTCTGATCGCGGTGCTGTTCACCACCGCGCTCTCGCTGCTGTGGCTGCTCGCCGCCGCGGCCTGCTTCGCGGCGTGGGCGCTTGCCCAGCACCGGCGGATCACCTCGCCGGTGGTGTACGTGCCGCTGGCGCTGGTCTCCTGGTACGCGCTGCACGAGGCGGGCATCCATCCGACGCTGGCGGGTGTCGCGCTCGGCCTGCTGACCAGGGTGCGCACGGACCCCGACGAAGACGAGGCGCCCGCGACCAGGTGGGAGCATCGGTTCCAGCCGGTCTCGGCCGGGCTGTGCGTGCCGCTGTTCGCGTTGTTCGCTTCCGGAGTCCCGTTGAACGGCAAGGTCTTCGGCGAGCTGTTCACCGACCGGCTCGCGCTCGCCATCATTCTCGGGCTGCTGCTCGGCAAGTCCATCGGCATCTTCGGGATCAGCTGGGTGGCAATCCGGTTCGGCATCGCGAAGAAGCCGGCCAATCTCGAATACCGTGACATGTTCGCCCTGTCGGTCCTCGGCGCGATCGGCTTCACGGTTAGCCTTCTCGTGGCGGAACTCGCGCTGTCCGACGTCGGCGACGGCTCGGCCGTCGAACTGGCGAAGGCCGCGGTGCTGGTGACCTCCATGGCGGCATCGCTCGCCGGTTCGGCGCTACTGTTGCGGCGTGGGCGTGTCCACCAGGCGCGGCGCGCGGCTCGTGCGCTAGAACCGGAAGAGTGAACGCGAGCGCGAGCACGCCGCAGCAGGAACACCACGCGAGCGACGGGCCGACAGGCGGTAGCCTGCGTGACGGAGCTGAAAGCAGTGCCGGGACAGGGAGAAGGGTCGACCAAGTGAGTTTCACCCAGGGCGGTAACGGGAACGACGCGCAGAGCGGGCGCACGGTCACCTCCATTCCGCTGACCGATGCCAACCCGATCGGCTCCGCCAGCTTCGGCACCCTGGTCCGCGACGCGGCCGAGCAGATGTCGACCCTGGTGCGCGCCGAGGTCGAGCTGGCCAAGGCCGAGGTCACGGGCGAGATCAAGAAGGGCCTGCAGGGCAGCGTCTACTTCATCCTCGCGCTGACCGTGCTGCTGTTCAGCACCTTCTTCTTTTTCTTCTTCCTCGGCGAGCTGCTCGACGTGTGGCTGGCCAGGTGGGCCGCGTTCCTGATCGTGTTCCTGCTGATGGTCGTCGCGACCGCGGCGCTCGCGTTCCTCGGCTATCGGCGGGTGAAGAAGCTGCGCGCGCCGGAGAAGACGATCGATTCGCTGAAGCAGGCGCGCTCCGTGCTGCCGAGCGGATTCGGCGCCGCCGCGCACGACGAGCACCTGGCGCTGGAAAAGCGCACCAACTGACCGTGCGGGTCGTCGTCGCGGCGCCGCGCGCCGACCACTAGGCTCGGTCGGCGTGTCGTCGAACTTCCTTCCGGATCCGTCCAGCGTCCGTTACGACGGTCCGTGGACCCACCGGGACGTTCATGCCAACGGCATTCGATTTCACGTCGTGGAGGCCGCGCCCGAGCGCACCGACGCACCGCTGGTGGTGCTGCTGCACGGGTTCGCCGATTTCTGGTGGTCCTGGCGGCACCAGCTGACCGGGCTCACCGAGCTGGGTTTCCGCGCGGTCGCGGTGGACCTGCGCGGCTACGGCGACAGCGACAAACCCCCGCGCGGCTACGACGGCTGGACCCTCGCCGGTGACATCGCCGGACTCATCCGCGCGCTCGGGCACACCGAGGCCGCGCTGGTCGGCCATGCGGAAGGCGGGTTGGTCTGCTGGGCCACCGCGGTTCTGCATCCCAGGCTGGTGCGCGCCATCGCGCTGGTGAGTTCGCCGCACCCTGGCGCGCTGAAGAGCGCCGTGCTGCGCGATCGGCGGCAGCGCAGGACGTGGCTGCCGAACTTCCTGCGCTACCAGCTGCCCCGCTATCCGGAACACCGGCTGACCACCCGCGACGGGTTCGAGGTGGAGCGCCTGCTGCGGCAGCGCGTCACCGGATCCTGGTCGGGGACCGCCGAATTCGTGGACGCGGCCCGGCGCATGCGCTCGGCCATCCAGATCCCGGGCGCCGCGCACTGCGCGCTGGAATATCAGCGCTGGGCCTTCCGCAGTCAGTGGCGCCCCGACGGCCGCCGCTTCATGGCCACTGTCCGCGTCCCCATCGGCATCCCGGTGCTCGCCATGCGCGGCGAATCCGACAACTACTTGCTGCGCTCCACCTTCCACCGCGGCCTGCGCTGGTCACCGCACCGCCGCATGGTCACCGTGCCGAACGCCGCCCACTTCGCGCACCAAGAGAACCCGGACGTGGTCACCGCGGAACTGGCCAAGTTCCTCGGCTGAGGGTCAACACACCGACCCGACCCGTGTGGCAGCCGACCATGCGCTTCGAAGCCGACGCGCGGATGTTTCGCGCGACAGCCGAGACCAGTCACACAGCGGCGCCCGTAGGCGACCGACGTGAGTGCCGCACCTGCCGCTGGCCGAGTTGCCGCGCGGATGTCGGCACGCTGCGCCCGCACCCGGGCGCTCTCCTCGAACCATGCGGCGGCACTGACGCGGGAGGGCGGCTGATATCGCTCGTTCGACGCGGCACGGCCGCCGACCGGTACGCGGTCGACGGCCGTTGCGCGGGAACCGCACTCAGCTGAGTACGCAGGCTCCCGTGTCGACGGGAAGGTTCGCGCCGGTGGCCGCGTCGAGGTCGGAGCGGACCTCGTCGAGGGTCAGCACGTAGCCCGTGTCGTCGTCGGTGACCGCGGCGCCGAAGACGACGCCGAGCACCTGGCCTTCGGTGTCCACCAGCGGGCCGCCGGAGTTGCCCGCTCGCACCAGGCCGCGGACGGTGTAGACCTCGCGCTCGACGGTGCCGTTGCGGTAGATCGTCGGGCCGGTGAGGTCGAGCGTCTCGCGGACGCGGGCCGCGCTGGCCGTGTACGGTCCGCCGCCCGGGTAGCCCAGCACGATCGCGCTGTCGCCGGAGCGCGCGGGCGCCGGGGCCTGCGGCACGACCGGTGAGGTCAGGCCGGGCACCGAGAGCACCGCGATGTCCTTGGACGGGTCGAACAGCACGACGTGAGCGTCCAGCGGTCCGCGCGGGGTGTCCACCGCGACGCTGGTGGTGCCCGCGACGACGTGCGCGTTGGTCATCACCCGCTCCGGCGCGATGACGAAGCCCGAACCCTCCAGCGCGCGCTGGCAGCTCGGCGCGACGCCGCGAATGCGCAACACGCTCTGTTGCAGCGAGGCCGCGACGGGGCTGGCGAGCACGCTCGGATCCGGCGGCTCGACCGCGGCGATGGGCGCGCGACCGAACGGACCGATCACGTCCGGCAGGCCGGAAGTGTTGAGCAGCTTGGAGAATTCGTTGGGGACCTTGCGCAGCCAGTTCGGCGCGACCTGGTTGACGTCGGCGAGCACCCGGGAACCGTTGATCGCGGTGGCGATCGCGGGCTGCGACGAGGTGGCCAGCGGCAGCGCCAGCAGCCACGCGGTGACCAGCACCGCCACCGCCTGCAGCATCGCGCCGACGACGCTGTCCACGCTGCGGGTGAACGGATGTCGCATCCCGCTGCGCGCGGCGCGCCCCAGCACCATGCCCGCGACCTCGCCGACGATCACCAACAGCACGATGAGCAGCACACCGGTGAGCACCCTGGTCCGCCCCTCGTCGACGTGCACCAGGATGTGCGGCGCGATGAGGATGCCCGCGACGGCGCCGAGCACGACGCCGAGGAAGGCCAGCGCCGAGGCCACGGCGCCCTGCCGCCAGCCGGACGCGGCCGCGGCCAGGGCGAGCAGCACCACGATGATGTCGAGCCAGGCCGAGGAGCTCATAAGGTCATCCCCACTGCGGCGAGCGCCGATTCGAGGTCGCGCACATCGTCGCGGTCCCATTCCAGTTCCCAGCCCGCGGACTGGAAGATGCCCGCGAGTATCCCGCCGGTCAGTCCCCAGACCAGCATGCCGTCGACCTGGAAGGCCGGGCTCTGGTAGCCGAGGCTGCCGCGGACGAGGAAGCGATTGGCCGGGTCGAGCATTTCGGAGAGCGGCACCCGCACCACCCGCTCGGTCTCGCTCTGGTTCACCACCCGCACCTCACCGGGCGTGCGCCAGTAGGCCACGACCGGTGTCACGTCGAACCGCGACGGCGGCACGAAGAGTTTCGGCAGCACCGCTAGCGGCTGCACGTGCTCGCGCAGGACGCCGGTCTCCTCGCACGCCTCGCGCAACGCGGTGTCGATCGGTCCCTCGTCTTCGGGATCGACAGCGCCACCGGGGAAGGCGACCTGTCCCCGGTGCTGGCGCAGGGTCGACGCGCGCTGGGTCAGCAGCACATCGGCGTCGGCGGGCAACCCGCCGGGAGCGGTGGGATCGTCCTCGGTCGAACCGCTGAACAGCACGAGCACGGCGGCTTGGCGCGCCTCGCCGGTGATCGTCATGGCTCGGCGCAGGGCGCGCGCGATCCGCAACGTGTCACTCGCGTCGGCGTGCGCGGGCTCGACGGCCCGGCGCAGCCAGTGCGGAATGTCGGTCGGCAGCGGAATCGTCATGCCGCTCCCCCGGTGAACCTGCGCACCACCACCTCCACAACCGTTCTGTCCGCCCGCAACAGACGCTGCGAGATGTCTTGCGGTGTAGACCTTCTCACGGCATCGCAAACCTTTTGTTCGACCACGCGCGCCGTCACGCTCGCACTCCGAGCGCCGCTGCCACCGTATCGGCAATGTCGTCGACGCCGGTAAACGTTCGCACGACAACCTGTGCAAGGGAACCATCCGGGCGAACCAGCAGCGAAATCGGCAGCACGGCAGGGGCGCCCGCGGCGGCGCGCACCTTCGCGGCGCCGTCGAGCACACCGGGCAGACGCACGTCCAATCCCGTGAGGCGCAACAGCGCCTTGGCCTCTTCGGGATCGCTGTGCACGGTGAGCACGGTCAGTGCCGAACCCACCCGCTCCGCGTACTGGCGGAGGTACGGCAACTCCTCGGCACACGGTCCGCACCAGTAGGCCCAGAGGTTGAGCAGCGCGGGTTTGCCCGCGAGCGCCGCGGCGAGGTCGAGGGGCGCGCCGTCGGCCAGGCAGGTCAGGGTGATCCCGGCCAGCGGGCCCGCTCCCGTCGCGCTCGGCGCGGGCCGCGGGCAGGGTGCGAGCGCGGCATCGGCGCGCAGTTGCGCGGGGACCTGCTGCGTGCCGGGGACGGGTCGCGGATCCGACGCCGTGTCCTCGCCACCGCCGCGCGGCCACAGCGCGATCACGGCGGCGACGACCACGATCAGGCCGACCAGCGCCCAGCGCACCGCGGAGGAGAATCTCGCCGTACCGGAATCTTCTTCCCGCGGCGTTTCGTCCGCGGCCCGCGATCTCACAGGCCGACCATCCCGAGCAGGTGTTCGCGCTCCGGACCCTTCACCAGCTTCGCCGCGAGCTCCGGCTCGGTCGGCCCGGCGCCGAAGGACGGGCAGTCGGCGGCGAGCACGCACGCGCCGCACGCCGGCTTCCTGGCATGGCACACCCGCCGACCGTGAAAGATCACGCGATGGGACAACATTGTCCATTCCTTGCGCTCGACGAGTTCGCCGACCGCGTGCTCGACCTTGACCGGATCTTCCTCGGTGGTCCAGCCCCACCGGCGAACCAGCCTGCCGAAATGCGTGTCGACCGTGATGCCCGGCACGTCGAAGGCGTTGCCGAGGATGACGTTGGCAGTCTTGCGGCCGATGCCCGGCAATTTCACCAGTTCGGCGAGGGTGTGAGGTAATTCACCATCGTGTTCGGTCACCAGGGCTTGCCCGAGGCCGATCAGCGAGCTCGTCTTGTTCCGGTAGAACCCCGTCGGCCGGATGTATTCCTCCAGCTCCGCGCGGTTCGCTTCGGCGTAATCGCGCGCGCTGCGGTACTTGGCGAAGACGGCGGGAGTGGTGAGATTCACGCGCTCGTCGGTGCACTGCGCGGAAAGGATTGTCGCGACCGCCAATTCGAGCGGAGTGGTGAAATCCAGTTCGCAGTGCGCGCCCGGAAACGCGGCCGCGAGGGTGCGGTTCATCCGGCGCGCCCTTCGCACGAGTCCCAGCTTCGTTTCCGCCTGTCGCGCGCGAGATTTCCGTTTCGGAACGGCCGCCCCCGTGGGTTGCGCATCGGTCGCCCCGGCGGCAGCCGAAGACCCGTTCACATCGGTCACAGACGGGGAGGCACGCACGCGTCCACCTTACGGAACCGCTCCGACAAGGTGGCCGGCCAGATCTGCTGCCGTGTTCCATCTGAGACCTTCAGCGTGTTTACTACGCGATATGCAAGGACTCGCTGTGGTGCTCTTCCCAGTGGTGTTGATGCTGTTCGCACTGCTGATGGAGCGGGTCGAGAATCGGCTCCGCAAACTTCTCGAACCCGACCCCGAGGTTCAGCAGTACCTGGACAGGGCCAGCAACGCCGAGGTCAAGGAGTTGACGAAGGCCGGACTGCCCGCCGCGGTGGCCCGGATGCGCAAGCGCCGTTCCCGTAACGACGACCTGGACGTCGCTCGAGCGAGCTGAATCCACTACCTGGACGCCGCGCAATCCACTCGTTACGTGGTGTCTGTCACTACGCGGCCACAATGCCGCGTAGACTGCGCTGTTGGCCGATTCGCTTCGGTCCAGCCCAGAGCCATTTCCCATAAGGAGCACATTCGTGGACGAGGCCCTCGCCAGAGCAGGCATCTTCCAAGGCGTAGAGCCCACCGCGGTGGCGGCACTCGCCAAACAACTGCAGCCGGTTGATTTCCCGCGCGGCCATGTCATTTTCAACGAGGGCGAACCCGGCGATCGGCTGTACATCATCACCTCGGGCAAGGTGAAGATCGGCCGACGTTCCCCGGACGGCCGGGAGAACCTGCTCACCATCATGGGCCCGTCGGACATGTTCGGCGAGCTGTCGATCTTCGACCCGGGCCCGCGCACCTCGACCGCCACCACGGTCACCGAGGTCCGCGCCGTCACGATGGATCGCGATGCCCTCAAGTCCTGGATCGACCAGCGGCCCGAGATCGCCGAGCAGTTGCTCCGCGTGCTCGCCCGCCGTCTGCGGCGCACCAACAACAACCTCGCCGACCTGATCTTCACCGACGTTCCCGGTCGCGTCGCCAAGGCGCTGTTGCAGCTCGCGCAGCGGTTCGGCACCCAGGAAGCGGGCGCCCTGCGGGTCACCCACGACCTGACCCAGGAGGAGATCGCCCAGCTCGTCGGCGCGTCTCGCGAGACCGTCAACAAGGCGCTCGCCGACTTCGCGCACCGCGGCTGGCTGCGGCTGGAGGGCAAGAGCGTGCTCATCTCCGATTCCGAGCGACTCGCGCGGCGCGCCCGCTGACCCGCTCCTGAATACGACACGGCCCGCCGGATCCAGCGCTCCACTGGATCCGGCGGGCCGTCGTGTTTCGGGCGAATGTCCCTGCGCCTTCGCTCCCGCCGTGCGCGGGGTTGTCGGCGGACTCCGTCCGGTCGCGTCTGATAGGCGTACCTTCGCCTTCGCTCCGGCTATGCGCGAGGCTGTCGGCGGACTTTGGTCGGCTGCGTCGAAATTGGGCTATCGCTCGGCGCGCAGATACTCCAGCTGAGCCTGCACCGAGCTGCGCGCGGCCAACCAGAGCCGCTTGTCCACATCCGCGTACACCTTGCGCACCACCGCCATGGCGCCCGCGTCCGGACCGAGTTCGGCGAGCGCGGCGCGCACCTGGTCGAGCCGCTCCCTGCGGTGCTGGATGTAGTACCGCGCGACCGGTTCCAGATCCGGGTGGTCCGGGCCGTGCGCGGGCAGCAGCGCCTTGCCCGCGCCCGCCTCGATCAGCCGGTCCAGCGAGGTGAGGTAATCGGCGAGGGTGCCGTCGGTGGAGTCCAGCACGGTGGTGCCGCTGCCGAGGATGGTGTCGCCGGTGAGCACCGCGTCGTCGAGTACGAAGCTCAGCGAGTCGGCGGTGTGCCCCGGCGTCGCGAGCACACCGATCCGCAGTCCGGCGGCCTCGATCACCTCGCCGTCGGTCAGCGGCGCGGCACCGCGCAGGAATTCGGGATCCTTCGCGCGCACCGGCGTGCCGGTCAGCTTCACCAGTCGCTCGATGCCGCCGGTGTGATCGTGGTGACGGTGCGTGATCAGGGTCAACGCGATCTTGCCGTCGGTGACCCTGGCGATGGCCTCGCTGTGCTTCTTGTCCTTCGGCCCCGGATCGACCACGACGTACTCCGCCGCATCCGGCGCGCGCAGGATCCAGGTGTTGGTGCCGTCCAGTGTCATCTGGCCGGGATTGTCCGCGAGCAGCACCGCCGCCGTCGGCGTCACCTGGCGTAATTGCCCGTACGCGGGATGAGTAGGCGTCATCGCATTACCTCGGTCGTTCGGAATCGTTGTCCGACAACCTGTCTAACGCACCTCGGCGATCAGTTCGACTTCGACCGGGGTGTTCTTCGGAAGTTCGGAGACGCCGACGGCCGAACGCGCGTGCACGCCCGCGTCGCCGAAGACCTCACCGAGGAACTCCGAGGCGCCGTTGATCACCAGCGGCTGATCGGTGAATCCCGGCGCGGACGCGACGAAACCGACCACCTTGACGATCCGCACCACCTCGTCGAGCCCGACCAGGTCGTGCACCGCGGCCAGCGCGTTGAGCGCGCACAGCCGCGCCGCCTCGGCCGCCGCCTCCAGCGAGACCTCGGCGCCGACCTTGCCGGTCGCCGACAGCTCACCGTTCACGAAAGGCAGCTGGCCGGAGGTGTAGACGAGCGAGCCGGTGCGCACCGCCGGGATGTAGGCCGCGACGGGCGCGGCCACCGCAGGCACGGTCAGTCCGAGCCGCTCCAGGTTCTTACGCCACGGGGTGGCCGCGTCGACAGCCACGGCCTACTGCCTCGGACGCTTCAGGTACGCGACATGCTGCTCACCGGTCGGGCCGGGCAGCACCGTCACCAGCTCCCAGCCGTCGGCGCCCCACTGATCGAGGATCTGCTTGGTCGCGTGCGTAAGCAGCGGAACGGTCGCGTACTCCCACAGGGTCACATCACTCATGCGGTGAGTTTATGGGCGGGCTCGCGGGGCCGCGCGTCCCGGGCTGGCTTGTCGGGATATGCCTCGTGAGTCGGCGGGATGATAGCCCCCGACGAGACTGTCTGGTACAGAAGGTGCCGAAAACGGCAGTGTGACCGTATCCCTAGGGCGTGATCGCAGAACGGGCTATAGGCTCGCGAGCGTGGGAGTACCAACAGCAGTGCCTATTTCGGCGGAGCCGGGGCTGGAGACGGGTTGGCCGAAGCGCGCGGAAAAGGCCCGCTTGCACTACGTCTCCGGCAAAGGGGGAACGGGCAAGTCGACGGTGGCCGCCGCGCTCGCGCTGGCACTCGCCGCGGGCGGACGCCGGGTGCTGCTGGTCGAAGTCGAGAGCAGACAGTCCATCGCGCAGCTGTTCGACCTGCCGCCGCTGCCACCGACCGAGACGAGAATCGCCACCGCGGACGGCGGCGGCGAGGTGGTCGCGCTGGCGCTCGACATCGAGCACGCCTTCCTCGAATACCTCGACATGTTCTACAACCTGGGCTTCGCGGGACGGGCGATGCGCCGGATGGGCGCCGTCGAGTTCGTCACCACGATCGCGCCCGGTCTGCGCGACGTCATCTTGACCGGCAAGATCAAGGAGTGCGCGGTCCGCGTGGACAACACGGGCAAGCGGGTCTACGACGAAATCGTCGTGGACGCACCGCCTACCGGCCGGATCGCCAGCTTCCTCGACGTCACCACCGCGATGGTCGAGATCGCCAAGGGCGGACCGATCGCCTCGCAGGCCGAGGGCGTATCCCGGCTGCTGCATTCGGATCAGACGATGATCCACCTGGTCACGCTGCTCGAGGCGCTGCCGGTGCAGGAGACCGCCGACGCCGTCGCCGAACTCACCGCCAACGATTTGCGCATCGGCACGGTGATCGTGAACCGCGCGGGCGAGAGCTTCCTGCCCACCGACGTGCGCAACCGCGCCGCCGAGGGCGACATCGACCGCGCCGCCATCCGCGCCGGACTGGAGCAAGCCGGAATCACCTTGTCGGAGGACAGTTTCGAGGGCTTGATCGCCGAGACCTACGAGCACTCCGCCCGGTTGCAGGCCCAGGACGCGAGCGCGGCTGAACTGAACAAGGTCGACGTGTCGCAGCTGCACCTGCCCGCACTAGCCGACGGCATGGACCTCGGCGGACTCTACGAGCTGGCCGAACATCTGAGCGCGCAGGGAGTGCGATGACCACCCTGGACATCTCGAAGATCATCACCGATCCCACCGCGCGGGTCGTGGTGTGCTGCGGCTCCGGCGGCGTCGGCAAGACCACCACCGCCGCCGCGATCGCGCTGCGCGCCGCCGAGATGGGGCGCAAGGTCGTGGTGCTGACGATCGACCCGGCGCGCCGACTGGCCCAGTCACTCGGCGTCGCCGACCTGGACAACAGCCCGCAGCGGGTGGCGCTCGGCCCGGAGGCCAAGGGCGAGCTGTACGCGATGATGCTGAACATGCGTCGCACGTTCGACGACATGGTGCTCGAGCACACCACACCGGAGAAGGCCGAGCAGATCTTCGCCAACCCGATCTATCAGACCCTCGCGTCGTCCTTCGGCGGCACGCAGGAATACATGGCCATGGAGAAGCTCGGGCAGCTCGCGAACAAGCGGGAATGGGACCTGATCGTGGTCGACACCCCGCCGTCGCGCAACGCGCTCGACTTCCTCGACGCGCCGAAGCGTCTCGGAAACTTCCTGAACGGCAAGATGATCCGGCTCATCATGGCGCCGGGACGCGGCGTCGGCCGGTTCGTCACCGGCGCGATGAGCCTGGCCATGCGCGGCGTGTCCACCGTCGTCGGCGGGCAGCTGCTCAAGGACGCGTCGGTCTTCCTGCAGTCGCTGGAGTCGCTGTTCGGCGGTTTCCAGGACCGGGCCGACCGCACCTACGCGTTGCTGTCGAAGCCGGGCACGCACTTCCTTGTGGTGGCCGCCGCGGAACCGGACGCGCTGCGCGAGGCGTCGTTCTTCGTCGATCGGCTCTCCACCGAACAGATGCCGCTCGCGGGACTGGTGCTCAACCGGACCCATCCGGCGCTGAGCGACCTACCCGCCGATCACGCGCTCACCGCCGCCGACCAGCTTGCCGAATCCGATCCGCTGACCAGCTCGGTGCTGCGCATCCACGCCGAACGGGTCGCCACGGCCAAGCGCGAGCAGCATCTGTTGCACCGATTCACCGGCGCGCATCCGCGCGTGCCGATGGTCCCGGTGACCGCGCTGCCGTTCGAGGTCTGCGATCTCGAGGCGCTGCGCGCAGTGGGCGATCAGCTGACCGGAGCCCGCATCTCCGCTTAACCATAACGTTCGGTATTGAATCGGAATCGCTATAGGCGCAAACGAAAACGAGCCCGCAAACGCGGGCTCGTTTTCTCGTTCTGTCGACTACATCGCCACTTGGTGCTGGCGCTGGGCCTGGAAGAAATCGGCCCAAGAGGTCACCTCGGGATGCTGTTTCAGCAGCGCCCTCCGCTGCCGTTCGGTCATCCCACCCCACACGCCGAACTCGACGCGATTGTCGAGGGCATCGGCTCCACACTGCATCAGCACCGGACAGTGCCTGCAGATCGTCGCCGCTTTGCGCTGCGCCGCGCCGCGGACGAACAACTGATCGGGATCTACTTCCTTGCATCGGGCCTGGGATACCCAGGCGATTCGCGCTTCGGCCTGCTCTACGTCCAATCGAGCGATGGGGGTTGTCATATGCATTTGGTGTGCCCCTTTGCAGTCCGAACACCGGGTCAACGGCGCTCCAGAATCGCGTGCCAGATCGCAGCAACCCGAACCCCGCTGCGCTCTGAACCACATTCCACTTTGAGTGTTAGCTCCATCACACTGGGTTCTCAATCTAGGTAAAGGTATGGCCCGAGCGCAAGACCGTCTCGAGATTTTTTGGTACGCCCGTCCATGCAAACGTGATAAAGAACCGATCAGTCGGGCCGATTCGCGACACGCCGGTGCTTGACACGCCTGACACGCCTGAGCGACACGCCCAACAGGCCTGGACGAACGCCGGATCTCGCCTTCGGACAAGCACACCCGAGAGGGCGAGAAGCGCACCCCGTACCCTTGGGAACGTGTCGAATGTGCCGATCACACATACGCTCGCGAAGCTGGCGGGCAGCTGCGCGCTGGCCGCGGTGCTCGTCGCCGGGCTCTTGTTCCCCCTCGCCGGTGGATTCGGGTTCGTTTCCAACCGGGCCGCCGACGCCGTGGACAACGTCTCCGCGGAACTGGTCGAGGGCACCGTCCCCGCGGTCTCGACCATGGTGGACAAGAACGGGTCTCCCATCGCCTGGCTCTACGAGCAGCGCAGGTTCGAGGTGCCCAGCGAGCGCATCTCCAACGACATGAAGCTGGCGATCATCTCCATCGAGGACCGCCGCTTCGCCGACCACGACGGCGTGGACTGGCAGGGCACGATGCGCGCGTTCCTCACCAACACCACCAGCGGCGAGGTGCAGCAGGGCGCGTCCACCCTCGACCAGCAGTACGTGAAGAACTTCCAGCTGCTCGTCGTCGCCAAGACCGACGCCGAACGCCGCGCGGCGATCGAGACCACCCCGGCGCGCAAGATCCGCGAGATCCGCATGGCGCTGACCCTGGACAAGGAACTCACCAAGGACGAGATCCTCACCAGGTATCTGAATCTCGTGCCGTTCGGCAATTCGTCCTACGGCATCCAGGACGCCGCGCAGACCTACTTCGGCATCGACGCGGCCCAGCTGAACGTCCCGCAGTCGGCGATGCTCGCGGGCATGGTGCAGTCCAGCTCCAAGCTGAACCCCTACACCAACCAGCAGGGCGTGCTGGCTCGCCGGAACACCGTGCTGGACACGATGATCCAGAACATTCCGGCGCGCGCCGAGGAGTTCCGCAAGGCCAAGTCGGAGCCGCTCGGCGTGCTGCCCGAGCCCAAGGGTCTGCCGCGTGGCTGCATCGCCGCCCAGGACCGCGGCTTCTTCTGCGACTACGCGCTGCAATACCTGGCCAATTCGGGCATCAGCCGCGAACAGATCGACAAGGGCGGCTACCTGATCAAGACCACCCTCGATCCGGCCGTGCAGGACTCGGTCAAGCGCGCGGTCACCGAGGCGGCCAACCCGAACCTCGATGACATCGCCGAGGTGATGTCGGTGATCGCGCCCGGCCAGGACTCGCACGACGTCGTCGCCATGGCCAGCAGCCGCACCTACGGCCTCAACCGCGACGCCAACGAGACGGTGCAACCGCAGCCGTTCTCGATGGTCGGCGACGGCGCGGGCTCGGTCTTCAAGGTCTTCACCACGGCGGCCGCCATGGAGAAGGGCCTCGGCATCAACTCCCAGCTCGACGTGCCCGGCCGCTTCGACGCGCGCGGCATGGGTAACGGCGGCGCGCGCGGCTGCCCGCCCGCCACCTACTGCGTCGAGAACGCGGGCCGCTACAAGTCGCCGATGTCGGTGACCGAGGCGCTGGCCACCTCGCCGAACACCGCGTTCGTCAAGCTGATCCAGGCCGTCGGCGTCACCCCGACCGTCGACATGGCGGTGCGGCTCGGCATGCGCTCGTTCACCAACCCGGGCAGCTCCGGGCACGGCAACCAGAGCCTGGCGGACATGATCAAGGGCCAGAACCTCGGCTCGTTCACCCTCGGCCCGGTCGCGATCAACCCGCTCGAACTCTCCAACGTCGCCGCGACGCTGGCCTCCGGCGGCCGCTGGTGCCCGCCCTCGCCGATCAAGGAGGTCGTCGACCGCAGCGGCAAGCAGGTTCCGCTCACCCAGCAGGCCTGCGAGCAGGTGGTCGAGCCCGGCCTGGCCAACACGCTCGCCAACGCGATGAGCAAGGACGACACCGCGGGCACCGCCGCGGCCGCGGCCCAGGCCACCGGCTGGAACCTGCCGATGGCGGGCAAGACGGGAACCACGGAAAGCCACCGCTCCTCGGCCTTCTTCGGCTTCACCAACTCGCTGGCCGCCGCGGTCTACGTCTACGGCGACAGCCCGACGCCCGGCGAGATCTGCTCTTTCCCGCTGCGCAACTGCGGTGACGGCAACCTGTTCGGTGGTAACGAACCCGCGCGTACCTGGTTCAACGCGATCAAGCCGGTGATCAGCAATTTCCCGCCGCCCGCGCTGCCGCCGCTGGACGACAAGTACGTCCGCGGCGCGAACAACTCGCAGGTGCCCGACGTGGTCGGCATGTCGCAGGGCGAGGCGACCACCGCGCTGATCGCCGCGGGCTTCCAGGTGTCGGCCGTCAACGGCGCGGGCCCGCCGCCCAAGGGCAGCGTGATGAGCACCGCACCGAACGGTTCGGCCATCCCGGGATCGGTCATCACGATCTACATCAGTGACGGCACCGAGCGCCAGGCCCCGCCGCCGCCCGCTCAGGGTCCGCTGCCGCCGCCTCCGGCGCTGCCGCCGGGCTTCCCGCTGCCGCCCTGGTGGCCCAGGTAATCGATAGACGAAGAACCGCCGACCGGCGTTGCTGCCGGTCGGCGGTTCTGGTTTTCGGGGCGCTGTGTCAGAGGCGGGCTTTGACGGCCGCGGAGATGCGCGAGCCGTCGGCCTTGCCCGCGGCGAGCGCGGTCGCGATCTTCATGACCTGACCCATCTGGCGCATGCCGGGTCGTTCGCCGATTTCCTCGGCGACCTGGGCGATCGCGGTGTCGGCCAGGTCGGCGATCTCGGCCTCGGTCAGCTGGGTCGGCAGGTACTCGTCGATGATCCTGGCCTCGGCGTGTTCGTTGGCGGCGAGCTCGCCGCGACCGGCCTGGGTGTAGACCTCGGCCGACTCGTTGCGCTTCTTCGCCTCCTTCTGCAGCACCGCGATCACCTCGGCGTCGGAGAGTTCACGCGCCTCCGTGCCCGCGACCTCGGCGGTCTGGATCGCGGCAAGCAGCATGCGCAACGTCGCGAGGCGCAGCGTGTCCTTGGCTTTCATCGCGGCGGTCATGTCCGTCCGCAGCCGATCTTTGAGTTCCGACATGAGGCACACGGTAGCCGGTCGCCGTCGCCCGGCCCATTACATTTCGCGGCGGCGGCGCCGCGGTGGTTCCAGGCTCGAACCGGAAACACCGCTGCTCGCGGACCCGCTCCGCCGATTCGGCGGAGCTGTGCGGAAACACACTCGGCGTTCTGAGGCACCCTCACCTATGCTGGGCAAATGCCCGTGATCTCGACCGCCGCCGTCCGCCGAACCGCGCTTGGAGCCACCGGGGCCGCGGTAGCCGGAATCGGCTACGCCTCGCTGATCGAACGCAACGCGTTCGTCCTGCGCGAGGCGACCATGCCGGTGCTGCCGCCCGGTTCGTCGAGCCTACGGGTGCTGCACATCAGCGATCTGCACATGATGCCCGGTCAGAAGCTCAAGCAGCAGTGGCTGCGTGAACTGGATCGGCTGGAGCCGGACCTGGTCGTCAACACCGGCGACAACCTCTCGCACCAGAAGTCGGTGCCCGCGGTGGTTCAGGCCCTCGGCGGATTGCTCTCCCGCCCGGGCCTTTTCGTTTTCGGCAGCAACGACTACTTCGCGCCGGTGCCGAAGAACCCGCTGAAGTACTTCAAGAAGGACCACCGCCGCGTCTTCGGCGCGCCGCTGCCGTGGAAGGACCTGCGGGCGGCGTTCACCGAACGCGGTTGGCTCGACCTCACCCACGTGCGCCGCGACCTCGAGGTGGCGGGCGTCCGGATCGCCACCGCGGGCGTCGACGACCCGCACCTGCAGCGCGACCGGTACGACACGGTCGCGGGCCCCCCGAACCCTCTCGCCGATCTGCGCATCGGCCTCACCCACTCGCCCGAACCGCGGGTGCTGGACCGCTTCGCCGACGACGGCTACGACCTGGTGCTGGCCGGCCACACCCACGGCGGCCAACTGGTGCTGCCCGGTTACGGCGCGCTGGTCACCAACTGCGGCATCGACAAGTCGCGCGTGAAGGGTCCGTCGAAGTGGGGCGAGCACACTCAGCTGCACGTCTCCGCGGGCATCGGCACCTCGCCGTGGGCGCCCTACCGCTTCTGCTGCCGCCCCGAAGCCACTCTGCTCACCCTCGTCGCCGCACCGCCGAAGCGTCCGACCGCCGAGAGCAATCACGGGCTGTCGACTTCGGAGACCGTGTCCCGCTGACGCTTCCGTAGGCGGCCCACAGGCGGACGAAGGTCCGTCGACAGCCTGTGCATGGCAGAGCACTAGTTCGTCCACAGCCCGCGCGGCCGAAGCGCAGGGTCGCCCTCGGCTCGCGCGCGGCCGGAGCAACGCTCGTCCACTGCCTGCGCATTGGCCGGAGCGCGGCGGTTCGTCGGGGCGCCACCGTCGGACGGAGTCCACTCACAGGCCGCGCATGGCCGAACACAGGTCGTCCTCAGGCGGCGGAGCCTAGGTTTGTCTACAGACCGCGCGGCCGAAGCGCAGGGTCGCCCTTGGGTTCCGCATGGCCGTAGCGCAGGCGGGGGGCGCATATCTCGAGCAGCGCAGGGGTTATCCGCGCTTACCGGGCGTGAGCCGTCTGGTGCCGACCCGGTAGGGTCGCGTGCCGAAACTTGAATCAGTCGACTAGGGGACGACTTTGAGCAGAGGATTCGACGACCCGCGCACCGAATCCGCCGTCATCGGCATGCCCGGCGCACCTGACCACGCTTCGGCGACGGAGCATGGCCGACCGGAGTTCGGCGGTGCGACCACGCCGAATCCTCCAACAAGCCAGCCGTCTTTGCCCCTTCAGACGGCGGCGGCGCAGGACCGACCCGAGTTCCGCGGTACAACGGCGCCGAGTCCTTCAGCGGCCCAGTCGTCTTCGCCCGTTCAGACGGCGGCGGCGCAGGGCCACCCCGAGTTCCACGGTGCAACAGCACCGAATCCTCCGACGGGCCAGCCAACTTTGCCCGTTCAGACGGCGGCGGCGCAGGGCCACCCCGACTTCCGCGGTGCAACAGCACCGAATCCTGCAACGGGCCAGCCAGCCTTGCCCCTTCAGACGGCGGCGCAGGGTTGCCCCGACTTCCGCGGTGCAACAGCGCCGAATCCTGAAGCGGACCAGCCATCTTCGCCCGTCGAACCCGCAGCGCCGGGCGAGCCCGTTTTCGCGGCGGGGCCGCAGGTTCCGCACGCTCCCGGCGACATCACCCCGAGCATGCGGTCCACCGCGGGATCACCGGAAGCCCGGCGCGGGATCGAGCCGCACATCAATCCCACCGGACGGGCGCACGACCGGATCGGTGGGCTCAATCTGCCCACTCCGGGTATCGCGCCGCAGCAGAACCTCGGCGGTTGGTCGCCTGCGCCGGGTGCGGCGCCGCACATGCCCGCGGACGGTTCGACTCCGCAGTGGACCACCGCGGGCGGGTCGGTTCCGCAGTGGGTGACCGAATCCCCTCGGTCCGGGGCGGGAGGCGCGCGGGCCTGGGTCGGGATCGGCGTCGCTGCGACGGTGTTGGCGGCGGGCGCGGCTGCCGTGGTCGTCGCGGGCGGGCCGGAGGAGGCCAGCGCGGACGGGACGCCGTCGATGGTGAGCGCGCTGACCACCTCGTCCGGCACGCGAGCTCCGGCGCGGCGGCAGGAGACGAACGCGGGGCCGCCGGTGGTGGCGGGTTACCAGGTCGTCGTAGCGCCCGAGAGCGGCGCCGCGTACGACGTGCCCGCCGACTGGACCGTCGGCGACTCCGGGGGCTTCGGCAAGCCGCCCAATGCTGTCGGCGGGAAGGGTTACGCGACCGAGGGCAAGGACTACTGCCCCGGTTCGACGCGCACCGTGGCGTTCGTCACCGGCTCGGACAACACCGATACCGTCGGCGCCGCGACCGAACTCGGCACGAAGACGGCGAAGATCGCCTACCCCAACGCGCCCGGCGGCGGTGTCCCCGGCGTCCCGCAGCCACTGGACTCTCTCGACGGCGCTCAGCACGGCACGTTCGTCGAGACCCGGGGCGCCATCACCGACGCGAAGCCCGGCTGCGCCACCGAGTACTCGGTGTACACCTTCGCCACCGGCGCCGACATCGGCAGCTTCGTCATGGTGATCGCGGCCGACACCGGCGTCCCGAACGCCGTCGACGCCGAGGCCGCGAAGCGGATCTTCCGCAGCGTTCGCTCCTACGAAAGCTGATTGACCTGCCGGTTTAACGTCTGGACCTTCCCTGTTGTAAGCTACTCCAGGTTCGCTTCACGGGGTGTGGCGCAGCTTGGTAGCGCGCTTCGTTCGGGACGAAGAGGTCGCAGGTTCAAATCCTGTCACCCCGACTCGTGTGGTTGAGACACGACAGAGGCCCTGACCGTTTCGACGGTCAGGGCCTCTATCTTTTCCGGTCGACATGCCTCCCAGTCGGGTCTCAGCCCTTCTCGGCTGCTGCCGCCGGTCGTCGAGTCGATTCACCGCTGCGTTCCAGCGCGGCGAGCACTTCGCCCGCGGCCCGCTCCCCCGACTCCACCGCGCCATCGATGTATCCGGGCCAGCGGGTGGCGGTCTCGGTGCCCGCCCAGTGCAGCGGTCCGATGGGGGTGCGCAGCGCGGGGCCGAAGCGGGTGAGGGTGGACGGTGTCGCGAAAGCTCCGTAGCAGCCGCGGCTGTACTCCTCCTCGGCCCAGTCGCGTTCCAGGTACGCGATCGGGTCGGCCGCCGCGGGGCCGAAGTAGCCGACGAGATCTTTCAGCACCTGAGCTCGGCGCGCTTCGGGAGACAACCGGGACGCGACGTCGGCGTGCTTGCCTTCGAAGAACCCGACCAGCACGCCGGGCGCGCCGTCCGGCGGGGTGTTGTCGAAGACCGTGCCCACCGGCCGCGTATCGCTGTTGGCCTGGCCGCTGAAACCCTGCGCCCGCCAGAACGGGTCCCGATACGCGACATTGAATTTGATGACCCGCCCCATCGGCATGCGCTGAACCAGCTGATCGCGCCCGCCGGGAAGCCCGGGCAGGTAGCGGATCCGCGCGGCGAGCGGCGGCGGCACCGCGATCACCGCCCGCCGGGCCCGCACAGCCGTGTGCCCGGCCGAGATCCGCAACTCGTCGTCGCTCCAGGTCACCTCCGTCACCGGAGCGTCGAGAACGACCCGCTCGCCGAGTGCCGCGGCCAGCTCGAGGGCGATCCGCTGACTTCCGCCGACCACGCGGTCCTGTTGCGCGCCGCCATCGGTATTGATCAGCGCGTCGAGCCCGCCCGCCGCTCCCACGTAGAACGCCGCCCACAGCGCGGACATGTCCTCCGGTTCGGCGGAGAACACCGCCTCGGTGACCAGCCGCAGGAAAGCGCGTCCCGTTGGTGTGTAGGCGTGCCTGTTCACCCAGGTCGCGAAGGTCTGCCCGTCCAGCTTGTCGGCCTGGTCGGCGAGCCACGGGTCGCGTGCGGCGACCGCGCGCGCCACCCGATCCAGCCGCAGCTGCGCCTGCCCGATGTCGGCCAGCGCCACCGGGTTCAACTTGGGAATCCGGCCGCTGAAGACCGCACGCTTTCCGCCGAACTCGCCGATGTTCTGTCCGGCGACATGGGTCGGGAACGTGGACAGGCCGAGTTCGGCGATCAAACCGAGCACCCGCTCCTGCCCCGGACCGACCCATTGCCCGCCCATCTCGATCGGGACGCCGTCGAGCAGGTCTTCGTTGCGCAGCCGTCCGCCGACTCGGTCCCGCGCCTCCAGGACCAGCACCTCCTTCCCGGCGCGGACCAGCTCGCGAGCGGCCACCAACCCGGCCACACCCGCCCCGACGACTACGACGTCCGTCGATTGCACCATCCCGACCTGCTTTCATACACCGTGTATTCGAGATTCATTGCGTATGTGATATCCCTTATGTATGGAGCCTGTCAAGACCATGCGGGACAAATACGCCGAGAACACCCGCCAGACGTTGCTCGACACCGGGCGGCGGCTGTTCGTCGAGCGCGACTACGCCAAGCTCTCGGCCGAAGAGCTGGTCCGGACCGCCGGGCTCACCCGAGGCGCGCTCTACCATCACTTCGACGGCAAGCGCGGCCTCTTCGAGGCGGTCTTCGACGAATTGGAAAGCCAAGCGGCGCAACGGATACGCGAGGCGACGGCGTCGGGCTCGGATCCGCTCGAACAGGCCGAGCGCGGCATCGGCGCGTTTCTCGACGTCTGCGCCGACCCCGACTACCGCAAGATCGTGCTGATGGACGGGCCCATCGCGCTCGGCTGGCAGCGCTGGCGCGAACTCGATCGGCAGCATCTCGGCGGCTTGGTGCTCGATGCCGTCCGAACCCTCCTGGCCGACCAGCTGATCAAGCCCTACCCCGCCGAGTTGCTCGCCAGCGCGTTCTACGGCGCCCTCACCGAACTCTCACTGACCCTCACCGAGGTGGACGACGGACGTCCCCAAGCCGCGAAACTTATGCGTGACCTGCTCGAAGGACTTCGCTGACGCGCTGATTCCGCCGAGATCGCTTTCGAGACAGGGGCTACGGCGAGACGGTATAGTTCGTGGCGTCACTTCGGTGATGCCGAGAGGGTGGAGCGCCGCGGGTTACGACGCCCCACCCGGGTGGGTTACCTAGCCCGCACTCGGCGGACCAGAGAGAGCGCCCCCGGCGGTCACGACAGCTGCTACCAACAGGATGCCGTAATCGACCGGGGCCTTGCTCTTCTTCCGGCGATGCTTCGCCATTCCCCCACCACCTCCCTTCTGGGCGCGGTGTCTGGACCAGAGTCCACCGCCCCTCGACGGGAGGTGTGCACACACTATGCGATGCGGTCGGTCAAATACCCTGTCGCGCAGCATGTCCCGAAGAATGTCCGGATTCGTCGGCGCGTCGCTCCGGCGAGTCTCGGACTCGACCGATTGCGCATTCCGTCGCGCGGGCGCGGGCTCGATCGCCGTTCGCGCCGCGCTCGCGGTGTCGCGGCGTGGTGGCTATGCCATCCGACGTATTGCCCGCGGTTCGGCTTCGACCGGGCCTCGCGGTACGGCATCGCCCCGAGTATCGAGGCGCCCGACGAGGCGCTGATGACGCGGGCGATCGACCCGGCCCACCCACTGCCGAGCGGAATCGCCCGCTACGCCACGCCGTTCGGCATCGACTAGCGGCAGCTCGTCGTCGGATGGCTGGGCCGGCACCGGCCACCAGATGGTCGCGGCGATCACCGCGAGCAACCCACACACCAGCGCGAGCAATCCGAAGAACACGGAGGCGTCCATAGCTTCCTCCCAGCGACAGGGGCCTACACCCCGGCGCCGGGGCGCCACCCGAAGGCGCGGCCGGTGGCGTGCCGATGAGGGAACGGCATCGTCCCCGGTACCGGGGCTACACCCAGCTTCGCTGTCCGATATGACGCCGACGACATCCCCGTGTAGCCCGCTGTTGCAGTCTGCTCCCAGCCGATCCGCGCCTCCGGTGAACATTTGCCTGCGATGCGCCATCGACAAATGACCGAGTGACGCGGAGCTCGATGCGACCGGCACCGAGGTGCTGGCCAACATCTACCCGCGCCCCGAGTGCCGACCCTGGCTGCTCCGGCGCATCCGCATGATATGCGCGATCCGCGGATCATCGATCCGTATCCCGGGCTGCGGGCCGAGCCGGCGCGCTCCTGAGCGGCAGTAGGGTGGTGGCCGGCGGGCGGTGAGGAGACGCTTACCGCTTGATAACTTGCGGACACATGGGGGAAACGCGAGATCCATAGCGTATACACGCATGTCGACAAGGGTGGCCACGGCGGCTGATGCGGCGGGACGGCCGTTGCGGGACATGGTTTACGCGGCGTTGCGCGATGAGCTGATGAACGGGGACATCAAGTTCGGGGAGCGGCTCACCGAGCCGAAATTGTCCGCGCGCTTCGGCATTTCGCGTACGCCGATCCGCGAGGCGCTCACCGTACTCTGCTCGGACGGTTTGTTGCGCCGCGAGGAGTACGGGTTCAGCCCGGTGCGGCCGAGCATCCCGCTCATTCGCGATCTGTACGAGTTGCGAATCACTTTGGAACTAGGTGGTATTCAGCGCGCCATCGGCAATCCGGCGGTGCGCCACGACCATGCCCTGCTGGAGGCCGAGCGGGCGAGCTGGCTCGAGCTCCAGGCCGCTCCGCCGGAACAGGAACCGGGTTTCGTGGTGCGCGACGAGGAATTCCACGTCACCCTGCTCACCGCGGCGGGCAACGCCGAATTGGTGCGCGCGCTGCAATCGGTGAACTCCCGCATCCGGCACGTGCGCATGTACGACTTCATGGTCAACAACCGGATCGAGACCACGATCACCGAGCATCTCGCGATCCTCGACGCGGTGCTCGCCGACGACCTGCCGCTGGCGTATCGCCTGCTGCACACCCATATCGGGGAATCACTGGATGTCGTTTTGGAGCGGGTCACCCGCGCCATCGCGGCGATGTCGATGGCAACTGAATAGGGAGTGCACGGTGGAGTTCGATACTGTGCTCGTCGCGAATCGCGGCGAGATCGCGGGCCGGGTGCTGCGCACCGCGAAGGCGCTTGGCCTGAAGACCGTCGCCGTCTACTCCGACGCCGACGCCGCCGCGCCGCATGTGGCGGCCGCCGACGCCGCGGTCCGGCTCGGCCCGGCGCAGGCCGCCGAGTCGTATCTGCGCGCCGACCTGGTGATCGAGGCGGCGCTCGCGACCGGTGCGGGCGCGATCCACCCGGGATACGGATTCCTTTCGGAGAATGCGGATTTCGCCGCCGCGGTAGCCGATGCTGGCATCGCGTTCGTCGGCCCGACGCCGGAGCAGCTGCGGATCTTCGGCGACAAGCACACCGCGCGCGAGGCCGCGAAACGCGTCGGCGTGCCGTTGATTCCCGGTAGCGGCCTGCTGGATTCGGCCGATCACGCGGTGGCCGAGGCCGAGCGGATCGGTTTTCCGGTCATGCTCAAGGCAGTCGGCGGCGGTGGCGGTATCGGTATGCAGAGCTGTCTCACCGCGGAGGAACTCCGCGCGGCATACCTGCGCGTCCAGCGCCTCGCCGCGACGAACTTCTCCTCGACAGGCGTCTTTCTGGAGCGTTTCGTCGCCCGCGCGAGGCACGTCGAGGTGCAACTCTTCGGCGACGGGCACGGCAGAGTGGTCAGCCTCGGCACCAGGGACTGCTCCCTGCAACGCCGCAATCAGAAGGTGATCGAGGAAGCGCCCGCACCCGGCCTCAGCGCGGAGCTGACCGACCAATTGCTCTCCGCATCGAGAGCATTGGCCGAGTCGGTCGGCTACCGCTCGGCGGGCACGGTGGAATTCGTCTACGACGCCGAACGCGGCGAAGCCTCGTTCCTGGAGATGAACACCAGGCTCCAGGTGGAACACCCGGTGACCGAGGCGATCACCGGCGTCGACCTGGTCGAATGGATGCTGCGGCTCGCGGGCGGTGATGCCACGATGCTCGACGGTCTGCCGGAAGCCGGTCCGGCACAGTCGGGTTGGGCCGTCGAGGCCCGCGTCTACGCCGAGGATCCCGGTCAGGACTACCGGCCGAGCGCCGGACTGATCACGGCGGCCGAATTCCCCGCCGACGTGCGCGTCGACACTTGGGTGGACACCGGCACCGAGGTGAGCCCGTACTACGACCCCCTGCTGGCCAAGGTGATCGCCGCCGGTCCCACTCGCGACGCGGCCTTCACCGAACTGGCCGACGCCCTCGCCGAGACCCGAATCCACGGTGTCCAGACGAATATCGCCCAATTGCACGCCGCGGCAACGGGTTCGCTCGTCCGCTCGGCGTCCCACGTCACGGGCACGCTCGCCGACATCCAACCCATCGCACCACGCATCGACGTGCTGCGCGGCGGCACCATGACCACCATCCAGGATCACCCCGGCCGCCTCGGTTTGTGGGAGGTCGGAATCCCGCCGTCCGGCCCGATGGACGACCTCTCGTTCGCCCTGGCCAACGCCGCCGTCGGCAACCCGCCGGGCGTGCCAGCCCTGGAGTGCACGCTGCAAGGCCCGAGACTGCGCTTCGCCACCACCACCGTGGTCTGCGTAACCGGCGCGGACGCACCGATCACCGTCGACGACGAGGCCGCACCGATGTGGGAACCGATCACGCTCCCCGCCGGTTCGGTGCTGGACATCGGCGCACCGAACGACGCGGGCCTACGCACCTATCTCGCCGTGCGCGGCGGCCTCGACGCCCCGCTCTACCACGGCAGCGCGTCCACGTTCACCCTCGGCGGATTCGGCGGCACCACGGGCAAAGCCGTTGCGACGGGGGAGGTTCTGCACATCGTCGCCGACCGCGCGGGACTCACCGAACCGGCTCCCGCTCCGACCCGCCCCGAGTTCACCCACGAGTGGCAGCTGGCCGTCGGCATCGGCCCGCAGACCGCCCCCGCCTACTTCACCGACGCGGACATGGAGCAGTTCGCGGCGCACCCGTGGCGGGTCGGCAGCCACGCCAATCGCACCGGCATCCGCCTCGAGGGCCCCAAGCCGAGCTGGTCGCGGGCCGACGGCGGCGATGCCGGCCTGCACCCGTCGAACCTGCACGACAACCCCTACAGCGTCGGCGCGCTCAACGTCTCGGGCGACACCCCTATCCTGCTGGGCCCGGACGGACCGAGCCTCGGCGGTTTCGCCTGCCCGATCACCGTGATCTCGGCGCACCGGTGGAAACTCGGCCAGCTCCGTCCCGGCGACACGGTCCGGTTCGTGCCGGTCGACGACGCCGAGGCCACCGCGCTGCGCCGTTCCGACAACCGGCGCGCGACGGCGACGGTCGCCGCCACCAGCGACGCACTCGGCGATCGCGGCGTCCTCGGCTCGGCAGCCGGGGACGACGAGCGACCGCCGGTGGCGTATCTGCGCGGCGGCGACGACAACATCCTCGTCGAATACGGCGAGATGGTGCTGGATCTCGGTCTGCGCATGCGGGTGCACGCACTCGCCGAGGCGTTGGCCGCGGCCGGTCTGCCCGGCATCGTGGACGTGACCCCGGGCGTCCGTTCGCTGCACATCCACTTCGACCCCGACGTGCTTGCTCAGCACCGGTTGCTGGGCACGCTGGTCGAGCTGGAATCGGAGCTGCCCGCCACGCAC
The DNA here is from genome assembly GCF_040609595.1 of Nocardia sp. NPDC004654. Taxonomy (NCBI): domain Bacteria; kingdom Bacillati; phylum Actinomycetota; class Actinomycetes; order Mycobacteriales; family Nocardiaceae; genus Nocardia; species Nocardia sp. NPDC004654. The sequence goes on from NZ_JBEXKI010000001.1 coordinate 26,000, forward strand.
GATCTCGCGGTGCCGAGCCGCACCATCCGGCTGCCGCTCTCCTTCGACGACCCCTCCATCGCCGAAGCGATCGACCGCTACCGCAGCGGCGTCCGCGACACCGCGCCGTGGCTTCCGTCGAACGTCGAATTCATCAGGCGCATCAACGGTCTCGACAGCGTCGAGCAAGTGCGCGACACCGTGTTCGACGCCGAGTACCTGGTGCTCGGCCTCGGCGACGTGTATCTGGGTGCGCCGCTCGCGGTTCCGCTCGATCCGCGACACCGCCTGGTGACCACCAAGTACAACCCGGCGCGCACCTGGACCCCCTCCGACGCGGTCGGCATCGGCGGCAAGTACCTGTGCGTGTACGGCATGGCATCCCCCGGCGGCTACCAGCTGATCGGCCGGACCGTGCCGATCTGGTCCAGCTATCGGCAGTCCGCGCCCTTCGAGCCGGGGACCCCGTGGCTGTTCCGGTTCTTCGACCGCATCGTCTGGGAGCCGGTGAGTCCCGAGGAGCTGCTCGAGCATCGCGCGGCGGCGGCCGCGGGCCGGTTCGACGCCGAGGTGAGCGAAGGAACCTTCGCGCTTGCCGATCATCTGCGATTGCTCGCCGAGAACGCGGAATCCATCGCGGAATTCGAGGCCAAGCAGACGGCAGCGTTCGAAGCCGAGAAGCGGGCGTGGCACGCGGCGGGCGAGTTCGAGCGTACGACAACGGAACCGGAGGAGCCCGAATCCGTGACGGACCCGTTGGCCGGGCTGCCCGCCGACGCGGCCATCGTGACAGCGCCGATGATCGGCAATGTGTGGCGGGTCGAGGTCGAGGAAGGGCAGCGGCTCGACGCAGGCGCGCCGGTCGCCATCCTGGAAGCCATGAAGCTGGAGCTGCCCGTGCACAGCCCGGGCGCTGGCACGGTGCTCAGGGTGCTGACCGCGCCCGGCGCCAAGGTGGCCCCGGGTACCCCGCTAGCAGTGATCGGAGTGGACGAATGACCGCAGGCGTCGTTGGCATCCAGCAGGATTCGCCCACCGCGCGGGTCGCGGCCGCGTATCGGCGCATCGCCGAGGTGGACCGCCCCGAAGTGTGGATCACGCTGCGCCCCGAGCACGAGACCGCCGCCGACGCCGCCGAAGTGGAATGTCGGCTGGCGGCAGGCGAGACATTATCGCTGGCCGGGCAGCTCGTGGCGGTCAAGGACAACATCGACGTGGCGGGACTGCCCACCACCGCAGCCTGTCCCGAATTCGCTTATGCCGCAACGCTTACCGCGGTATCCGTAGCCCGACTCCAAGCGGCCGGCGCCATCGTGCTCGGCAAGACGAACCTGGACCAGTTCGCCACCGGCCTGGTCGGCACCAGGAGCCCGTACGGCGCGGTGCGGCATGCCGAGCATCCCGAGCTGATCTCCGGCGGCTCGTCCTCGGGTTCGGCGGTCGCGGTCGCGCTCGGCCTCGTCGACATCGGCGTCGGCACCGACACGGCCGGGTCGGGCCGGGTGCCCGCCGCGCTGCACGGCATCGTCGGCATCAAGGCCACCCTGGGAATCATCCCGGCGCACGGCGTAGTCCCGGCCTGCGCGGACTACGACGCCGTCACGGTGTTCGCCGCGGATCTCGACCGGGCGGTCGCCGCGGCGGCCGTGATGGCGGGTCCCGAAGCGGACGATCCGCGCAGCCGCGACTGGCCCGCGGATGTGCGGCTCGCCGCGCCGCAGACCCCGCGTGTCGCGGTGCCGCGAGCCGCCGACCTTGCCGCCCTGAGCGACGAATACCGCGACGCCTTCGCCAGAACCGTTGCCGCCGTGGCTGGTTCCGGCATCGAGACGGTCGAACTGGACATCTCGCCGCTGCTCGAGGCGGCGCTGCTGCTGTACGACGGCGCGATCGTCGCGGAACGCTATGCCGCCGTGGGGCAATTCCTGGCGACCGGTCCGGCGGGCGCGGATCCCACGGTGGCGGCCATCATCGGCGCGGCCGAGTCCACCACCGGCCCCGCTTTCGCCGCCGATCTCGACGCGCTGACGCGCACGCGAGCGAGAGCCGCGCTACTGCTTCGCGACTGCGACGCACTGCTGCTCCCGACCACCACCGAACACCCGAGTATCGCTGCGGTGCAGGCGGATCCGATCGGCATCAACCGCCGCTTGGGGACCTACACCAACTTCTGCAACCTGCTGGACATGGCGGCCGTCGCCGTTCCCGGCCAACCGACCGCCGCGGGCACTCCCTTCGGGGTGATGGTGGTGACGCCGGCCTTCGGCGATCAGGTCGCGATCGACATCGCCGCCCGCCTCGGCGGACTCGCGCACGCACCGCTGCTGGTCGAGGGCGGGGTGCAGCTCGCCGTGTTCGGCGCGCACCTGCGCGGGCAACCGCTGCACTGGCAGCTCGAGCGGATCGGCGCCCGGTTCGCCGGAGAGATCCACACCACCGATGCCTATCGGCTGACCGCACTCGACACCGTCCCCGCCAAGCCGGGACTGGTCCGGCACGGCGCGGGCCTCGGCGCGCCGATCCTCGGCGAGTTGTTCACCGTCTCGCGCGCCGGGCTCGGCGGCTTCCTGGCGGAACTGCCCCCGCCCATGGCGTTGACCAGCATCGAACTCGCCGACGGACGGTCCGTGGTCGGTTTCGCGTGCACCTACGACGCGGCACTGACCGCCACCGACATCACCGAGTTCGGCGGCTGGAAGGCGTATCTGAACGCCGCGAACTGATCGCGCGCTCCTCCCGATGGCCCGGCAGCAGACCCGCTGCCGGGCCATCGGCGTCTTCGCTTTCGGGCGTTCAGACATTTGTACTAGACAAATGTGCAACTTCTCTGTTAGACATTTGTCTAAGACATTCGAACCAGGAGCGCCGACATGAGCATCACCCCCACCACCAACTCCCTCCGCGTGCTGATCAGCGGCGGCGGCATCGGCGGCAATGCCGTTGCGCTGCAACTGCTCCGCGCGGGCATTCGCGCCACCGTCGTCGAGCGGGCGGACGCGCCGCGCCCCGGCGGGCAGGCGGTCGACCTGCGCGGACCGAGCCGCGAGGTCGCCGAGCGAATGGGACTGCTGCCGGGCATTCAGGCCCGCCAGCTGGATGAACGCGGCATGCTCTACCTCGACCACACGGGCCGCGAGGAACTGCGCGTGCCCGCCGAGTTGTTCGACGGCAAGGGCGGTGTCGCCGAAATCGAGATCACCAGGGGCGATCTCAATCAGGTCCTGCTCGACGCGCTGGCGGAGGCGGGCGGTGTCGACTACCGCTACGGCGAGTGGATCACCGAGATCGTGCAGGACGCGGCGGGAGTCGACGTCACCTTCGCCTCGGGCGCCGTCGAGCGCTTCGACATCCTGATCGGCGCCGACGGATTGCATTCCGCGACAAGGCGGTTGGTGTTCGGGCCGGAGCAGGACTTCGCGACCTACCTGGGCGGGTACATGTCGTTCTTCACCATGCCGACGCCGGAAAACACCGAGCCGCACTGGTTCTCGATGCATTCACTGGTCGGCGCGACCGGCATCGGACTGCGACCGGACGCCGACCCCGCGACCTGCAAGGCGATCGTCATACTGCGCGGCGCCGCCGATCCGGCGCTGCGCCGAGATGGTGCGGCGCAACAGCGACTGATCAGGGAGCGACTCGCGGGCGGCGGTTGGCATTCGGCCGCCATCTGCGCCGCGATGGCCGAGGCCGAGGACTTCTACTTCGACGAACTGGCCCGCATCGACATGCCGAGCTGGATCCGCGGCCGCGTCGCCCTGCTCGGTGACGCCGGCTACTGCGGCTCACCGCTGACCGGGCAGGGCACCGCCATGGCGCTGGTGGGCGCGTACGTGCTCGCCGGTGAAATCGCCTCGCGCGCAGACGATCCGGAGCGCGCACTGGTCCGCTACGAGGAGGTGCTGCGCCCCTTCGTCGCCAAGGCACAGGAGCTGCCGCCCGGTGGTCTGCGTGCGATGACTCCGAAGACCCGGCTCGGCATCCGCGCGGGGCGCGCGGTGGCGCGGTTGATGACCGCCAAGGTGATGAAGCCGCTGATGATGCGGATGCTCACCGCCACCGAGTCCTACGATCTGCCCGATTACGCTGCGCAGCCGGACGCAGTCCGTCCGTAGCGGCCCATGGCCGAAGCGAAGGCGGAGGTACGCACGAACGACGCAGTCCGTCGATCGCCCGCGCACGGCCGGAGCGAAGGTGGAGGTAGGCCTAGCGGACCGGCACACCGAGTTCCGCGAGCAGACCCTCGACCCGCTGCCCCACGTCGTCCCGGATGGGCCGCACCTCCTCGAGCTCCAATCCGGCCGGGTCCTCGATGATCCATTCCACGTAGCGCGGGCCCGGCACCAGCGGGCAGGTGTCCCCACAGCCCATCGTCACGATGACGTCGGCGGCGCGAACGATCTCCTCGGTCCACGGTTTCGGATACTCCCCCGAGATGTCGATGCCGACCTCGGCCATCGCGGCGACAGCGGCCGGATTGAGCCGGGAACTCGGCTCCGAGCCGCCCGACCAAGCCACCGCGCGGCCGCGAGCGAGATGGGTGAAGAAGCCGAGGGCGATCTGGGAACGGCCCGCGTTGTGGGTGCACAAGAACAAGACGGTCGGACGGGCTTGCGCCACTTTGCCTTCCAGCTTCGCCCTGGCTTCCAGTTGCTGGCGGGCGAACTTCTCCGCGAGGGTCGGCAGGTACAGCGTCACCGTGGCCCGCGCGCTGAACGCCTCGTACGACGAAAACAAGTAGCCCACAACGGTTTCGGGCTCGAAGATGGTGACGAACTCGTCGAGCAGCCGCTTTTCGGCGGCGCTCAACTGCATCTCGTGATCGAGGGCCAGCAGGCGATAGGCAGGCCCGGTCGGGGTGACCGATCGTTCCATCCATCCAGACTGACAGCCGCGCGTTCGACGCCGCAAACGAACTTACCGTGAACGCGATTCACCGAAGTGACAACGATGGGGCGGGCCGGTTACCCCTCGTGAACCGGCCCGCCCATACCTTCGGGTGGGACTCCAGGCCTGCGACCGGACGGTTACCTTCGGCAGGGGGCGATCCTCCTTCGCCCACCAGCTCCAGGAAGAGCCGTCGATGGCGCCGCCGGAGGAGATCCGGCCGGGTCGGTCACCCCTCGTGGACCGACCCGGCCGGGTTGTATCCGGGGCCCGACCTGTCCACCCCTCGTTGGACAGGTCGCGCCCGGTTCCCCACCCCCGGTGGTGGCGTGTTCCCCCCTTCCCCCTGGTTACTGGCAGTACTCGAACGTGCCGAGTTCGGTACGGCCGTCCTTGATCAGGTATCCGGTGGCGGCGAGGTCGGCGCTGGCGACCGGGTTCTCCCCGTCCGGCGCCAGCCACTCGATCTGCTGCACCACCTGGTAGGCGTTCGGGTCGTTGCGCAGCACCTTGACCTTGGTGTCGTCCATCTCGGCGGGCTTGGTGTCGGTGGCCTTGCCCTTCTCCCACTCCCCCGCGCTGGCCAGCGTGTGCTGGGCGGTGTCGTAGACGACGGTGCGGTACCGGATCTGCTGGTGCTCGCCGGGACGGTAGCCGGGCTGCGCGTAGACGATCGGGGCGGCGATCTCGATCTCGATCCGGTCGTCCTTGTGCGTGCAGGTCGCCTGACCGGTGAGCGCGACGCCGGGGACGCCGGTGTCGGCCGAGGCGGCGCCCGCGCCGAACACGAGCGCGGCGCTGGTGGCGGAGAGAGCGAGGGCGGTGGTCAGCTTGCCGATCATCGTCTGTGCGTCCTTCGTGAGGTCCGGGGTTCCGGTCGAACCGGTGTTGACACAAACAATGCGGCCCGCGTCTTGCCGCGCACTTAAGAACACCTTGTATGGGAGAAATGCCTGGTAGATCCGGATTTGCTAACACTTCCCCGCCGCGCGAGCGATGATGGAATCGTTGCGATCGATGATTGGAGCGACGATGGAAACCGTGGTGGTCTGGATCCTTGCCGCAGTGCTGTACTGGTGGGGTCTCCTGTAGTGAAACGCAACCTGGCCGTCTACCCGGCCAGGTCTACCTCGGAGTCGATCCGCCGCCCGTCGGCGAACCGGAGCCCCGCTCCGGGCACACCGCTCGCGGCGCCCGATGCCCAGAACGCTCGCGCCCTCGGGCCGGACCTCCGTTCGGCACGACGGTTCGGGCTCACGGCCCCAGATACAGGCGTTCGCACGGCAGGCGCGGTAGGCCGGCGGTATCCGCCAGCCGCACCGTGACCGCGTCCACGTAATGCCGGGCCTGGTGTTCCTGCACGAACAACAACGCGGCCGTGAGACACGCGGCGAACTGGAAGTGCGCACCGTGCAGAAACACGCTCAGCACGACGTCCGGTTCGCTCGGCAGCGGAGAACCGTTGCTACTCAAGGTTTTTCGCCACCCGACGCTGTCCAGCTGCCCACGCTCACGCCATCCGGAACGGCCCAACGCCCGGCCTGTCCCGCGCACGCCGGATCGCATCGACCACGACCAGCCCGGACGGCCGGAACCGCGAGCGCGGAAGCTCGACCCAGCACCGGAACATCGCGCACTCGTCGGCCGGTGAGGGCAATGCGATCGTTCCGCCGGTACGCACCACGGACACGTCCAGCCGGAACATCTCCGCGAACAGGCGTACGTCGTCGGGCAGATCGGGCCGGATCAGGAACGACCAGCGCTTCGAACGCGGATGCGACAGCACCGGACCCACCCCGTTCCCGCGTTGGCGCATCTGGGTTTTCACCGCCTGCCCCAAGCGCGCGGGCACGATCAACGCCCCCACGTACGACGCGGTGACGACGATGCGCCCGAGCGCGGGCGGGTCGAGCACGGCGGGCAGATCGCACACCCGCCGGTAGTACATGCAGCGGGACGCGGGCGTGTCCCCGAAAGCCGTCTGGTCCATGCGTTTAGACCTCTGCTCACGTCGAAGAGTTGGGGTGCGCCCGGCCCGAGCGATTTCACATCCCCGGCTCGGGACGAAGGCCGTGCAGTCGGCCCCCTTCCGGACGCGCACCTATGACACTCGATCGCCGACTGAGCGGTACTCCGAATCGGGTACTCCGAAGCAGGTTTTCCAAAAGCCCTGGTTCATCTCCGTCGCAGGTGAGAGCCTTTACCCGAAACGGGTGGGACTGTTCACCCGCAACGGGCGAACCGCTAAGGGAGGGCTTTCGGTGACCGAGAAGACTGGGTCGACTTTGCCCCGGCGTCAGCTGGGGCGGTACCTGACGGAGTGGCGCACGCGGGCCGGTTTGACACAGGCGAAAGCGGCGGGACTGCTCGAAATGGGGGCGACGAGCCTTCAGCGGTTGGAGAAGGGGCAGAACTCACGAATCAAGACGCGTGACATTCGAGCCGCTTGTGAGTTGTACGGAACACCGGACGACCTCACGGAAGCTCTTGTGGGGCTTGCCCAGCAAGCAGCCGCGAAGAACTGGTGGCACCAGTACGGCGACCTGATCCCAAAGGACTTCGATGTCTACGTGGGCCTGGAAGCCGCTGCTACCAAACTGATCTCCTACCAACCGGATCTCGTGCCCGGGCTGCTTCAGACAGCCGACTACGACCGTGCGTTGGTCAGCCAGATTTGGCCCGATGACACGGCGGCGGAGTGGGATCGACGCGTCCAGATCAAGATGCAACGTCAGCACATCGTCAATCGCCGCACCCAGCCGGTAACGCTCGACGTGGTGGTAGGCGAGGCAGCGTTGCGGCGGGTTGCCGGTGGTCGCGGCGTGATGGCCACCCAGCTCCGCCACTTGGCGGACATGTCGACCCGAGAGAACATCGAGCTGCGGGTATTGCCCTTCGAGGCGGGCTTCCCCAGCGGAGTTTCCATGCCTCCGTTCGTAATTCTCGACTTCGGGACGGCAGTGACGGATGCTGCCACCGAGCCCGCCGTCGTGTTCCTCGAAGGGGTCGTAGGGAACCTGTATGTGGAAAAGGCTGAGGATGTAGCCAGCTTCATCCGGTCGTACGATCGGATCAGTGACGCGGCCCTCGATGCCGTGAGCAGTAGGAACCTCCTGCGGAACATAGCAAGGGAGCACGATCGTGAACGTTGACCTGTCCAGGGCGCGCTGGTTCAAGAGCAGCCACAGCCAAGGGGGCGGGGAATGCGTCGAGGTCGCGTTCGTCGATGACGCGGTTGGTGTGCGCGATAGCAAGAACCCGACTGGCCCGGCACTGGTTTTCACTCCCGGCGAGTGGGATGCCTTCACCGCGGGCGTGCGGGAGGGTGAATTCGAGCGCCCCTGACAGTCGGGCATCGGCGCGGTGTTGCAAAACTGCACTGCGAGAACGCGAAAGGTGCGCACCGTACGGGTGCGCACCTTTCTGCGGTTCTGCTGAGCCGACTTTCGTCGGTGGCGTGGCTGCTCGGCGTTGTTCCGCGGTTCTGCCGTCGCTCAGCGTGATTCGGCGAGAACCTCGGCGGACTCGTCCGAGTCCAGGACATCCGCGTCGGTGTCCGGCTTGCGTTCGCGCAGCAGGATCAGGGACAGGGCGGCGGCGCAGAGGACCGAGCAGGCGGCGACGATGAAGGTGGTCGACATGCCGGAGGTGAAGGCGTCTCGGGCGGCGGCGGCCAGGCCGGTGTCGCCGGTGGCGGTGCTGATGGCCAACGCGTCGGAGATGGACTCGCGGCCGGATTCCGGTGCGTCGGCGGGCATCGCGTCGGAGTAGGTGGTCGACAGCACCGCGCCGAGCACCGCGACGCCGAGAGCCGCGCCTGCCTGCTGGATGGTGTCGTTGAGCGCGGAGCCGACGCCCGCGTGCTCGCCGGGCACCGCGCCCATCAGCGCGCCGATCGTGGCGGGCATCGCCAGACCGAAGCCGCTGCCCATGACGGCCATCGCGAGCGCGGGCAGCCAGAAGCTCGAGGTGGGCTCCAGCAGGGTGAGCAGTCCGAAGCCCGCGGCGGTCACGGTGAGGCCGACGGCGGTGATGCTGCGGTTGCCGACCTTGCTCGCCAAGGTGGCACCGAGTCCGTTGAACGCCAGCACGGCCACGGCCATCGGGGTGAACGCGAAGGCGGTCTCGGTCGGCGTGTAGTCGAGCACGAATTGCAAGTACTGGGTGAGCGCGAGCAGCAGGCCGCCGTTGGCGAAGGTGAGCAGCACCAGCGAGAAGCTCGATCCGGTGAAGTCCCGGTTGCCGAACAGCCCGAGCGGCACCATCGGCGAATCGGTGGTCAGTTCGCGAATCACGAAGCCCGCCAAGCAGATCACAGCGACGGCACCCGCGGTAAGGGTGCCGCTGTCGGTGAAGCCGTGCGTCGGAACCATGATGATCGTCCAGACCAGCGCGGTCATGCCGACGATGGACAGCACCATGCCCGGCAGATCCGGCTTGCGCCACGGGCCCTTCGACTCCGGCATCAGCACCATCGCGGCCACGATCGCCAGCACCACGACCGGCACGTTCAGCACGAACACCGAACCCCACCAGAAGTGATCGAGCAGCAGCCCGCCGGTCACCGGTCCGCCGACCATGCCGACCACCGCGACCGCGCTCCACGCCGCGATCGCCTTGGGCCGCTCGTCCTCGTCGAAGACGGTGATCAGGATCGACAGAGTGCTCGGCATGATGAGCGCGCCGCCGATGCCCATCACCACCCGGCCCGCGATCAGCAGTTCGGGCGTCGTCGCGAAGGCCGCGAGGACCGAGGCCGCGCCGAACAATGCGAGGCCGATGATCATCACCAGCCTGCGGCCGAACTTGTCGGACAGGCTGCCCGAGGTGAGCAGCAGCCCGGCGAACACCAGGATGTAGGAGTCGATGATCCACTGGATGTCCTGGGCGCTCGCGCCGAGGTCGGTGGCGATCTGCGGGATGGCCACGTTCAACACCATGTTGTCGATGACCAGCACCAGGGTGCTCAGGCACAACACGATCAGGATCAGCCAGCGCCGCGGGTCGCGGCTGGTCGCGGTCGCCTCCGCGAGGTCGGTCGTTTTCATCGGAAGCCCTTTCGAATAGCCGTTCCGTACGGCGTGCGTTCTTCCGAACACTGTACGGTCACCGAACAGTGTTCGCAAGAACTGAACGGCGTCCATACACGCGAACGCCGTGCGAGCACGGGATAGGCTGACCGGACGACCGAGGAGGAACGCAGGTGGAAGCCGACGACGGGGACATCCAGTCCGTATGGACACGACCGCAGCGGCGCAAGCGCGAGCAGCCCGCGCTGACCCGCGCGCAGATAGTCGACGCGGCGATCGAGCTGCTGGCCAGCGAGGGCACCGAGGCGCTGAGCATGCGCAAGCTCGGCGCGAAACTGAACGCGGGGGCCACCTCGCTCTACACACACGTCGCCAACAAGGACGAGATCGTCGAGCTGGCCGCCGACAAGGTCATCGGCGAGCTGACCGTTCCCGATCCGGCGCACCCCGGCGGCTGGCGCGCGGCCATGCGGGAGTTCGCGACGGAATTGCGTGGGCTGATCCTGCGCCAGCCGTGGCTGGCGACGGTCTTCGGCGAGATCGGCACCCTGTACCTAGGGCCGAACATGATGCGCTCCAACGAGGGCATGCTCACGGTGCTCGAGTCCGCCGGGTTCGACGAGGAGCAAGCCGACGACGCGATGGACGTGCTGTTCGGCTACGTCATCGGGGTCACCGCCGCGGAAGCCGCTTCACTGGCGGTGATTCGGCGCAGCGGGCTCGACACCGCGGACTGGCTGGAGAAGATGCTGGCGGCGGGCGAGGCCGCGTCCCGGCCCTACCCGAGGATGCACAAACGCTACGCGTCTCGGCTGGACGCCGCCGAGGTGCGGATGCCCGCCGATACTTTCGTCAAGCAGATCGAGATGATTCTCGACGGCCTGGATCCCGCGCTCCGCGAACGAGCGTGATCGGCCCGAGAATCGCTGCGGTAGAACGAGAAAGGTGCGCACCGGTAGCCGGCGCGCACCTTTGCCGCTTGCGAGTCAGCCCTGCGCGGGCGGCGGGGTGGAGCCGTTGCCGTTCAGACCGGCGCGCACGCCCTCCTCGACGCGCTTGCCGAGATCCGCGTCGACGTTCCTCCAGTACTCGAACACCCGGGAAAGCACGGGCTCGCGGACACCGCCGAGAACGTGACCAACGATGTTGTCCACCAATCGATCACGCTGCTCGTCGTTGTACACCTCGCGGACGAGGGTGCCCGCCTGGGTGAAATCGCCGTCCTCCGCGTGCTGGACGTATCCGGCGCGCACGATGGCCGGATCGAAGTCCCAGATACCGGCGTCTCCCGCCCGTTCCGGATCGGCGTGCGGGCCGCCGAACGAATTCGGCGCGTACACCGGCACACTCGCGTCGTCGTAGTCGTAGCGCATGGCGCCCTCCTTGGAGTAGGAGTTCACCTCCGCCGCGCGCGCCCGGTTCGGCGGCAGCTGCGCGTAGTTGGTTCCGATGCGGTAGCGGTGCGCGTCCGCGTAGGCGAACACCCGGCCGAGCAGCATCTTGTCCGGCGAGAAGCCGATGCCGGGAACGACATTCGACGGCTCGAACGCGGCCTGCTCGATGTCGACGAAGTAGTTGCCCGGGTTCCGGTTCAACGTCCACTTGCCGACCTCGATCAGCGGGTAGTCCTTGTGCGACCACACCTTGGTCAGGTCGAACGGGTTGAAGCGGTAGCCCTCGGCCTCGGCCACCGGCATGACCTGCACGTACACGGTCCAGCTCGGGAATTCGCCGCGCTCGATCGCCTCCCACAGATCCTTGCGGTGGTAATCGGCGTCCGCGCCCGCGAGCCGGTCGGCCTCGGCCTGGGTCAGGAATTCGATGCCCTGATCGGTCTTGAAGTGGTACTTCACCCAGAAGCGTTCACCGGCGGCGTTGATCCACTGGTAGGTGTGCGAACCGTAGCCGTTCATGTGCCGGTAGGTCTTCGGGATGCCGCGGTCACCCATCAGCCAGGTGACCTGGTGCCCGGTCTCCGGACGCAGGGTCCAGAAGTCCCACTGCATATTGTGATCGCGAAGTCCGTTGCCCGGCAAACGCTTCTGCGAGCGGATGAAGTCCGGGAACTTTATCGGGTCCTTGATGAAGAAGATCGGGGTGTTGTTGCCGACGAGGTCGTAGTTGCCGTCCTCGGTGTAGAACTTCACCGCGAAACCGCGCGGGTCGCGCCAGGTGTCGGGACTGCCCTGCTCGCCCGCGACGGTGGAGAACCGGGCCAGCGACTCGGTGCGCGCGCCGGGCTGGAACAGCTTGGCCTTGGTGTAGGCGCTGACGTCGTTGGTGACGACCAGCTCGCCGTAGGCGCCCGAGCCCTTGGCGTGCACGATCCGCTCCGGCACCCGTTCCCTGTTGAACTGGGCGAGCTTCTCGATCAGGTAGTGGTCGTGCAGCAGGATCGGTCCCTGCGCGCCGGCGGTGAGCGATTCGTTGTCGCTCTCCACCGGGATTCCGGTGTTCGTGGTTGTCGGCTTGGTCATTCGAAGCCTCCTTCGCAGATGAGCATCGTCCCGGGGGATGGGCGGGCCCGGGCTGACATGGTGGGCGGAGCTCAGTCCGCCGCGTCGGGCTGCCGCTCCCGCGAGCCGCAGGTCGGGCACAAGCCCCAGAACACGACCTCGGCCTCGTCGACGACGAAACCGTGATCGTTCAGCGGTCGCAGGCACGGGGCACTGCCAACGGCGCAGTCGACGTCGACGACGGTGCCGCAGCTCCGGCACACCAGGTGATGGTGGTTGTCGCCGATCCGGGTCTCGTACCGCGCGGGCGAGCCCGCCGGTTCGATCCGCCGCAGGATTCCGGCGCGCACACAGGCGTTCAGCACGTCGTAGACGGCCTGTGTGGACACCGAGCCCAGGGCCTCCCGGACCGTGGCAGCCACCCGGTCGGCGTCCGAATGCGGCCGGGCCGCGACCGCGTCCAGCACCGCGACCCGCGGGGCGGTTACCCGCAGGCCTGCCGCTCGCAGCAAGGCGCGAGGGTCGGTGTGGTTGGTGTGCATGAACCCATCATGGACGCTTTTCTGGAATGAGTCAAGAAAATGATCTGTTCCAATTTTATCGAAGGATCAGCGCCGCTCCGCGCGGTGCCGGGCGAGGAGTTCGGTGAGGTCCACCGATACGTCGGAGCACTCGACCGGGTCGAGGACCGCACCGTGGCCGATCAGCTCGCGGGCGGCACGGATGTCCGAGGGACGGGCGATGGCGACCGCGCCGACCAGGCGGCGATGGCGCAGCGCGAGGACGGTGAAGTTCGGCTCGGCGAGCGTGCCGCGCAGCACGAAGTCGTCGTCGTGCCGCAGACGTCCGGCGAACTGAAGGTTCAGACCGTACTGGGTGGACCAGCCCCACGAGACATCTTGGCGGACAGCGGGTTTGCCGAGCATTGCTCTCGCGGCGGCCGCGCCCTGCGCCAGCGCGCTGTTCCAGTGTTCGGTGCGTTCGTGAGCACCGAGTTCTGGGTCGAAGCGCCTGGCCGCGTCACCCGCGGCGTAGATTCCCGGCGCGGAGGTGCGGTAGTGCTCGTCGACGAGGATGCCGTCGTCGACCGACAGCCCCGCCACCTCCGCGAGAGCCGTGTCGGGGACCGAGCCGATGGCGACGAGCGCCACACCCGCCGTCCACTCGCGGCCGTCGTGCGCTGTCGCCGTCACGCCGCTCTCGTGACCCTCGACGCGGGTCAGCCGCACGTCGTCCAGGATCGCGACGCCGTTGTCCGCGTGCAGTTTTCGATAGAACGAGCCCACCGAGGGCGGGGCGACGCGGTCGAGCGGGGCCGAACCGGCGTGCACCACGGTCACCTCGGCGCCGAGCGAACGCGCCGTCGCCGCGACCTCGCAGCCGATCAGACCGCCGCCGACGATCAACAGCGATCTACCCGCGTCGATCGCCGCGCGCAGCGGTTCGATGTCGGCGGCGCCGCGCAAGGTGTGCACGTTGCGCTGCGGTGCGGGCAGGGTGCGGGCGCGGGCGCCGGTCGCCAGCAGCAAGCGGTCGTAGCCGAGCGTTTCGCCGCCGGACAATGCCACCCGTCCGTGCTCGGTGTCGATGGTTTCGACCGTGACGCCGGTGCGCAGCTCGATGTCCTTGTCCCGCCAGGATTCCGGCGACTCGAGCAACATCCTCCGCTCGACCGCGGTGCCCGCGAGCAGTTCCTTCGAGACCATGGGACGCCGGTACGGCAGGCCGTCCTCGGCGCCGACCAGGACGATGCGACCCGAAAACCCTTCGGCGCGCAGGGTCTTGGCCGCCGTTGCTCCGGCGACGCCCGCGCCGACGATCACGATCTGTTCGGTCATGCGCGACTGACCTCGACCATCTCGAAATCCGCTTTGGCCGCGCCGCAGTCGGGGCAGGACCAGTCGTCGGGAATGTCGTCCCAGCGGGTACCGGGCTCGATGCCGTCTTCGGGCCAGCCGAGCGCCTCGTCGTATTCGAAGCCGCACTGGACGCACTGGAAGAGTTTGTAATCGGTGTTCATCGCAAGTCTCCGGTTGTGAGGGACAGGTTTTCGAAGTCGGGCTTTTCCCGGACGCCGCAGTCGGGGCAGCACCAGTCCTCCGGCACCGCGGACCACGACGTTCCCGGCGGAAAGCCCTCGCGGGGCGCGCCCGCGCTCTCGTCGTAGGCGTACTCGCAGATCGGGCAGCGGTAGACGGCCATCACCGCACCCCGTACTTCGCCAGCACGCGGTCGCGCTTGCTCGGCTGGATGTTCACCCGGGTGATGTCGCCGCCGTAGTGCGCGAGCACCCGGTCGTCCATCACCTTGCGCCACAGCGGCGGCAGATAGGCCAGGGTGATCATGCTGGCGTAGCCGCTCGGCAGGTTCGGGGCGCCGTCCATGCTGCGCAGGGTCTGGTAGCGCCGGGTCGGGTTGGCGTGGTGGTCGCTGTGGCGCTGGAGGTGGTACAGGAAGATGTTGGTGACGATGTGGTCGGAGTTCCAGCTGTGCTCCGGGGTGCAGCGCTCGTAGCGACCGCCCGGCGTCCGCCGCCGCAGCAGGCCGTAGTGCTCCAGGTAGTTCACGGTCTCCAGCAGCGAGAAGCCGTAGACGGCCTGAATGATCAGGAACGGCAGCACGATCGGGCCGAACACCGCGACCAGCGCGCCCCACAGCACCGCCGACATCAGCCAGGCGTTGAGCACGTCGTTGTGAATCGTCCACGGGCTCTTGCCCATTCGCGCCAGGCGCGTCTTCTCCAACTCCCAAGACGAGCGCAGGCTGCCCCACACGCTGCGCGGCAGGAAGGCCCAGAACGTCTCGCCGAAACGGGCGCTGGCCGGGTCCTCGGGGGTCGCGACGCGCACGTGATGGCCGCGGTTGTGCTCGATGTAGAAGTGGCCGTACCAGGTCTGGGCCAGGGTGATCTTGGACAGCCAGCGCTCGAGCTCGTCCTTCTTGTGGCCCAGTTCGTGCGCGGTGTTGATGCCGACGCCGCCCATCGTGCCGATGCTCAGCGCGAGGCCGATCTTGGAGATCAGGCCGAGTCCACCGTCGATGCCGAGCCAGGACAGGTCGGTCGCCGTCCACAGGTAGCAGGCGAATACCAGGCTCAGCAGTTGCAGCGGGATGTAGGCGTAGGTGCAGTACCGGTAGTACTTGTCGTTCTCCAGCTGCTCCATCACCTCGTCGGGCGGGTTCTGCCCGTCGGGACCGAAGAAGCGGTCCAGGAGCGGCAGCAGCACATAGACGAGCAGCGGGCCGATCCACCACCACACCGGCGCCACCGGCTGCAACCCGAATTGGTTGAACATCCAGACCAGCCAGGCCGCGAGAAACACGGCGGTGGGCGCGACCAGGCCGAACAGCCACAGATATCGCTTGCGATCCTGCCATTCCAGCGCCGGTGCCTGCGCTTCCGATCGCGATGTCGTCATTCTTCGTCTCCTCGTAGAACTCGCGCTTGCCCGGAAAGCCGGAGTCGGCGCGGGCGAACTTGTGTGGTGTGGAGCATTTTACATATAGCGCCTCTGTGTCCAATTGGAATACACTTTGCCGTCAAGTGTCAATAGCACGGACAAATAAGGGTGCTGTGTACGATGGACTGCGTGCCCGAAGCGCCGAGATTTCAGTCCCAGATGCGGTTACTGCTGCGCGAACGGGTCATCGAGACCGCGCGCGAGCTGGTCTGCACCGAGGGGTGGGGCGCGGTGAACATGTCGCGGGTGGCCAAGGAGGTCGGCGTCAGCCGCCCGGTGCTCTACAAGGAGATCGGCACCAAGCAGGACCTCGCCGACCTCGTCCTCCAGCAGGAGCTGGAGACCTTCCTGGTCGGTATCGCCGACAGCCTCGCCGAGCACCCGACGGACGTGACCGCGGGGCTGACCGCCGCGGTCGACTTCACGCTGCGCACCGGTTCCGACAACGCACTGCTGAAGGCGGTGCTTTCCGGGCGTTCCACCGCCAACACCGAGCTGCTGCCGACGCTGATGACCGACCCCGAGCCGATTCTCGGCCGGGCGCTCGACGCGGTCGGCGCGGCAGTGCGGGCGCGATACGACCTGGCCGACCTGTCCGAGGACGAACTCACGACGCGCACGGAGATCGTCATCCGGCTCACCCTCAGCCACCTCTTCCAGCCGCTGGGCCCGGTCGAGCGCGCGGTCGCCCAGGTCGCCGCGGTGCTCAGGGCGTTGTTCGCGCCGGTCGGAGCTCCGGCTTCCTGACCAAGCGCGATCCGTCGGCTCAGGGCACGCGGGGCGGGACCGTCCTCGGCGGCGGCTGAACAGGCGGTCGTGGCGGCGTGAGACCGGGCCGGGGGAAGCCCGATGGCCACGGATGCAGGGTCGGCGGGAAGCCCGACGGCCACGGTCGCGGGGTAGGCGGAAAGTAAGGCGTGGGAATGTGTCCCGGGAAACGGTCTGTCGGCACCTGATGCGTCGGCGACCGGCGCGCGGGTTCCGTCTCGGGGTTGGAGCCCGCCGCGGCGAAGATCAGCCGCAGCACCAGGAAGGCGCCGAACACCAGCGACACCCAGATCCGCCAGTTCGAACGCGGCGTCTCCGGCAGGTACCGCACCTCGGGCGGCGCGGGCATGTACGGGGACGCAGACTCCGGCCGAACCAGCGATTCGACCTGTTCGTCCACCGCAGCGAGGGTGGCGCGCACGAAATCGGCGCGGCTCGGATCCCACTGGGCGACAAGGCGCAGACCCCGCTCCCCTGCTTCCCGATCGCCGCGGTCCAGGTCGAGCAGCGCGAGTTCCTGGGTGGCGTCGACGTGCTCGGGTTGCAGCCGAAGCGCTTCGCGCAGCGCCGCTTCCGCGTCGGCGGAGGAGCCGCCGCGCCGCAGGATGGAACCGCGGACGCGGTGCAGGTCGGCGTGGTCGGGGTCGATCTGGATCGCGCGGTCGATGGTCGCCAGCGCCGCGGCCGGGTCCGTCACCGACTGGACCCCCGCGAGCAGGCGCAGGTTCTCGACGTACTCCGGGTCGAGTTCCGCGCTGCGGGTGGCCGCGGCGAGCGCGCGATCGTAGTGCCGCTGCCGTTCCGCCGGGTCGTGCTCGGTCAGGTGCGCCAGTTCCTGTTCGGCCAGCGCCAGCACCCGCAGCGCGGACTGGTAGTCGGGGAACGCGGCCAGCGCGGCGGCGCTGTAGCCGATGGACTTCTCGTACTCGCCGGTGCGGAACCAGGCGTAGCCCATCAACATCAGCGCGTCGGCGTTGTCGGGTTCGCCCGCCAGCACCGCGCCGAGCTTCGCCTGCGCCGCCTCGATCCGGCCGAGGTCGATGAGCACCTTGGCCCGCGCGACCTCCTCGTGGGCGAAACCAGTCATGCCGCAGGGCTTTTCAGCGCATCTTCATCCGCTTCATGTACATCGCGAGCTCGTCGTAGCTGCCGTCGCCGTTGGCGAATTCCACCACGTTGCGCGCCGATTCGAACCACGCGCCCGCACTCGGCTTGATCTGGGCCATCGCGGCCTCCAGGTCGGCCATGCCGATCGGGCGGACGGCGCCAGTGCGGATCGATTCCGCCATCGCCAGCTGGGTGGCCGAGGTGCACACGTGCGCGAGGTCGGCGCCGGAGAACCCTTCGGTGCGCGCGGCGATCGCGCCGAGATCGATGCCCGCCACCGGACGCTCGCGCAGGTGGTAGTGCAGAATCGCCTTGCGCGCGGCGGGATCCGGCAGCGCGACCAGGATCATCCGGTCGAAGCGGCCCGGCCTGCGCAGCGCGACGTCGATGTCCCACGGGTGGTTGGTCGCGCCGAGGATGTAGACGCCCTCGTTGTCGACGGTGGCCGAATCCATCTCGTTCAGCAGCTGATTCACCACGGTGCGCATGGCCGAGTTGCCCGACATCTGGCTGCGCTTGTGGCCGAGCGCGTCCACCTCGTCCAGGAAGAGCACGCACGGCGCGTTGCGCCGCGCCACCTCGAAGACGCTGTGCAGGTTCCGTTCGCTGGAACCGGTGTAGATGTCGAGGATGTCGGCGATCTCGATCGGATAGAAGTTCGCGCCGAGCTCGCCCGCCACCGCCGAGGCGATGAAAGTCTTGCCGCAGCCGGGCGGGCCGTACAGCAGCAGGCCGCCGCGCGCGGACGTGCCGAATGTCTTGGCCAGCTCCGGGTTTCGCAGCGGGCCGAGCAGGGTGAGGTCGAGCTGGCGCTTGACCTCGTCCATGCCGCCGACGTCGGCGAGCGTCACCCGGCTGCGGGAGAACAACCCGGCGTCGGTGGACGCGGCGTATTCCGCTGGCCCCGGATCGATGAAGGCTGGGGCGATGATGTCGGAAACCTGGTCCTCGGCGGCGTCCCAGTCGTAGTCCGCGACCGATTCGGGGTTCGACGGCGCGGCGGGTTCGACGTCCGGCACTTGCCCATCGCGTGACGAGTCGGCGAGCGCATTCGGAACTCCATCGGGCGCAGCGGCATTGAAACCAGCCGACGCTGCCGTGCTCGACGCCGTGACATCGGAACCAGGCGCGCTGGGTGCGTGCGGCGTGGCAGCCGCGCCACCCGCGAGCGCCGCGGTGCACTGTTGCATCAGCTCCACGGCCCGTGCGTTGCCTGGCTCCTGGGTCAGCGCGGCGCCGCACTGCGCGAGCGCCTCGGCGTGGCGGCCGCGCTCGGCGAGCAGTTCGATGACCCGCAATCGCAGCGCGAGCACATCGGGGCTTCGGTCCAGCGCGGCAAGCATTTCGACCAGCACCGGATCATCGGTCACGGCGGTTCCCCCGTTCGAGCACATGAATACCCCGCTGATCCTAATCGGTCACCGCCCGGAAACCTCGCGTCCTCCGGTCGCGTCCCGCCGCGCACCGAGCGTGACGCACAACACATTTGGGCACTGGAATAGTTGCCGTCGGGCGCCGGTTGTAGCTCACCGTCGGCGTCCGGACAGCCCCGGGCCGCACCCTTCGTCGCTTCGAGCGACCACTCGCCGAGAGGCGCTTGTGGGACGTCGACACCCGAGTCGGGATGCTGGCGTGGCGTCCCGCTACTCGCCGCGGCGCCGCCAGGTTACCCCCCGACCTGGCGGCGTTTCGCATATCGGCGCTGCCCGGCACAGTCCATCGATGAACCGCTCGCCGCCGCGAAGTCGGTGAGACGCGTTCACCGAAATGGTCCAAGATGCTGCCATGACCTCAGGCGACGCGGCACTGCACCGACGGCTGGGATTGGCCGACTCGGTGCTGATCGGTCTCGGCGCGATGATCGGCGCCGGGATCTTCGCCGCGCTCGCACCCGCCGCGGCGGCCGCGGGCTCCTGGCTGCTGCTCGCGCTGGCCATCGCCGCGTTGCTCGCGTACTGCAACGCGACGTCCTCGGCGCGGCTCGCGGCGCGCTACCCGGTATCCGGCGGCACGTACGTCTACGGCCGGGAACGGCTCGGCCCGTTCTGGGGATACCTGGCCGGGTGGGCATTCGTTGCGGGCAAGACGGCCTCGTGCGCCGCGATGGCGCTCACCGTCGGCCACTATGCGTGGCCCGAGCAGGCCAAGGCGGTCGCCGTCGCGGCGGTGCTCGCCATCACCGCGATCAACTACACCGGCGTGCAGAAGTCCGCGCTGGCCACCCGCGTCATCGTCGCGATCGTGCTCGCGGTGCTCGCGATAGTGGCGGTGATCGGACTGGCGGGCACGCACACCGCCGCCACGGCGCTGCCGGACCGGATCGGTCCGCGCGGCGTGCTGGAGGCGGCCGGGCTGCTCTTCTTCGCGTTCGCCGGTTACGCCCGAATCGCCACCCTCGGCGAGGAGGTGCGCGAGCCGCGCCGCACCATTCCGCGCGCCATCGTGATCGCGCTGGTCATCGCGCTCGCGGTCTACGCCGTTGTCGCGGCCGCCGCACTCGCGGTGCTCGGCTCGTCCGGCTTGGCGGACGCGACCGACCCCTTGGCGCGAGTGGTTTCGGAAGCGGGCGCCCCCGCGCTGGCGCCGGTGGTGCGGATCGGCGCGGTGGTCGCGGCGGCGGGCTCACTGCTCGCGCTGATTCTCGGCGTCTCGCGCACGACGCTCGCCATGGCGCGCGACCGCCATCTTCCGCACGCCCTCGCCGCGGTGCATCCCCGCTTCGGGGTGCCACACCGGGCCGAGCTGGTCGTCGGCGCGGTGGTCGCCGTTGTCGCGGCGGGCTTCGATCTGCGTGCGGCCATTGGGTTCTCGTCGTTCACCGTGCTGGTCTACTACCTCGTCGCCAATGTCTCGGCGGGGACGCTGACCGCGGCGGAGGACCGCCCCGCGCGGTGGATTCCGGTGGTGGGAGCGCTCGGCTGCGTGGTCGTCGCGGCCGCGCTGCCGACGGCGTCGGTGCTCGTCGGACTCGCCGTCTTGGCACTCGGCGCGGCGCTCTACGCGGTGCCGCGCCGGGCACGCTGAGCCGCCGCGATTTTCGTGCCGCGCGCCGCCGCCTGTTGGCCCGTATGCGAAGGTCCGGCGCGCTAGCCTCTTGCCCATGGGGCGTTTCTGTGGATTCCTCGCCGGAATCGCGGCGGTTTCGCTGGTCGCGGGATGCCTTGCGGGCGCGACGGCCCAGGCGGCTCCGGCCGCTACCACGAAACAGGTTCGCTGCGAGGTCAGCTCCGGTCGGGAGCCGCAACGCGCGACTCCGGAGCAAGCCGGGTTCGACGCCGAACTGCTCGACGCCGCATTGGAGTTCGCCAGTGGCCGAAACCGCTTCAACATCCAGGTCTTTCGACACAACTGCCTGGTCGGCGAAGGGCTGAAGAACGCGAAGTCCGACAACGTGGCGTGGAACGTCTGGAGTGTGACCAAGAGTGTGGTCTCGCTGCTCGCGGGCATCGCGTGGGATCGTGGCCTGCTCGACCTGAACGCCCCGGTCGACAGGTACCTGCCCCCGGGGCTCGGCGATCCCGCGCACCGCGCCATCCGGGTCGAGGACCTGCTCACCGAGACGTCGGGCATGACGGTGGGCGTGCTCACCGAGGGCATCACCGGAGTCGTCCCCATCGATCCACACAGCGCGGTGCAGGCGCTCGCTGTGCCGCTGGACAATCCGCCGGGCACCGTCTTCAGCTACAGCCAGCGCAACGTAGACCTGCTGACGTTCGTCATCGAACTGGCCATCGGCGAGCCGTTCCAGCAGTTCGCGCAGCGCGAGCTGTTCGACCCGCTCGGCATCCTCCGCACCGATTACTACTGGGCCAAGGACCGCGCCGGAAACACCTACGGCTACGCGCATCTGATGATCCCGCCGAACGACCTCGCCAAGCTGGGCCTGCTGGTGAGCAACGAAGGACGTTGGGGCGCAGCACAACTCGTGTCCGAGGAGTATCTCCGGATGGCGCTTACGCCGTCGCAGCCGAACCCGTGCTACGGCTACCTCTTCTGGCTCGGCCCCGACTGCGCGGAATCGCCAGCGTTCATGCCGCCCGACATGTACATGATGGCCGGGCTGGGTTTGCAGAACGTTTTCGTGCTGCCCTCGCTCGATTTGATGGTGATGTGGACCGGCGTCTTCGGCAACGTCAGCAGCAAGGGCGTTTCCGGCGTCTTGCAGAACACCGACGAACTGCCGTACGAGTTCTTTCGCATGCTCTTCGCCGCCATGCCCGAGAATCCCGTCCCCGATCCCGGGCCGTACGTCGAGCCGCCGATCCGCCTGGATCCGCGCCGCCTCGTCGACGCCGACCTGCTGCTCGCGGTCTTCGGCATCGGCCCGGCCGCGTATCCGGGCTGCAATGTCTTCTCCTGCTTGAACTACCAGCTCGCGCCTCCGTTCGCGGATATCCCCCCCGGGTGCTTCATCGTCGTCTGCCTCGGGCACGATCCCCGCACTCCCGGCATCCGCTGACCGACCACAGACCGTCCGTACCTCGCGCGGCACGGGTGGTCTCACCACATGTCGACGAGCATGCCCCAGCGCCGGGTGTCGGCTTCGTGCACCACCTCGCCCCAGTCGCGGAGGATGCGTTCGAAGGTGGCGGGGTTGGTGATGCGGTGGCGGCTGCCGGTTTCGCGTTCCAGGTGGGGCCGTAGGTCGGAGATTCGGGGAGCGATGCGGCCCCAGAGATTGGCGAGGGTGGCCAAGTGCGCCGGAGAGTGCGCGAGCCAGGTGGTGGGCTGGATGGTGTCGCTGTGCGGACGCCACGGGTGGTGGGCGGCGGGTTCGACGGGCAGCTCGGCGCCGTAGAGGCCGCGTAGGAACAGGTCGGTGTCGGCGATCAGCTCGGCCGTTTCGGTCGGCGCGTCCCACGGCACGAAGAGGCGGGCTTCGCGCCAGACGGCTTCGAATTCCGAATGCAGCGCGGCGGAGCTATAAGCGTGGAAACGGTATTCGGCGATCCAGTGCTCGGCGCTGTCCAGCCAGCGCAGGCCGATCGGGTACCGCTGGCGATGGTCTTCGTCGGGCCAGTCCAGGTCGGCGAACCGGCGCGGCGCCCGCTCGGTCACCGTCCGCGCCAGCCGCGGCCAGTCCGCGATGTGCACGGCGACATATGAACCCACCGGCCACACCTCTCCACGCCGAACTCGCCTACCGGAGGGATTGTGCCAGCCCCGGATACGACGACCGGGCCGACCCGACCCTGCGGCGGATCGGACGGCCCGGTTCGACAAGCGAACTCAGCGGTCGCTGAGCAGCACCTCGGCGATCTGGATGGTGTTCAGCGCCGCGCCCTTGCGCAGGTTGTCACCGGAGACGAACAGCGCGAGACCGCGACCATCCGGCGCACCGGGATCCTGGCGGATGCGGCCGACCAGCGACTCGTCGGCGCCCGCGGCCTGCAACGGCGTCGGCACGTCGACCAGCTTCACACCGGGCGCGTCGGCGAGCAGCTCCTTGGCCCGCGCCACCGACAGCGGGTTGGCGAACTCGGCGTTGATGGACAACGAGTGCCCGGTGAAGACCGGAACCCGCACGCAGGTGCCGCTCACCAGCAGCTCGGGGAGGCCGAGGATCTTGCGGCTCTCGTTGCGCAGCTTCTGATCCTCGTCGGTCTCGCCGGACTCGTCGTCGACCAGCGAACCGGCCAGCGGGATCACGTCGAAGGCGATCGGCGCGACGTACTTGTTCGGCGCGGGGAACGCCACGGCGCTGCCGTCGTGCACCAGCTTCTCGGCGTCGTCGATCACCGCGCGCACCTGCGAGGCCAGCTCGTCCACACCGGCCAGGCCGGAACCGGAGACCGCCTGGTAGCTGGAGACGACGAGCCTGGTCAGGCCCGCCTCGTCGTGCAGCGGCTTGAGCACCGGCATCGCGGCCATGGTGGTGCAGTTCGGGTTGGCGATGATGCCCTTGACCAGGTTGCGGGTCGCCTCCGGGTTGACCTCGCTGACCACCAGCGGAACCTCGGGGTCCTTGCGCCATGCCGACGAGTTGTCGATGACGGTGACGCCAGCCGCCGCGAACCGCGGGGCCTGCACGCGGGACATGGTGGCACCCGCGGAGAACAGCGCGATGTCCAGGCCGGACGGGTCGGCGGTCTCGGTGTCCTCGACCACGATCTCGCCGCCGCGCCACGGCAGCTTCTTGCCCGCCGAGCGCGCGGACGCGAAGAACCGCACCTCGTCGGCCGGGAAGTCGCGCTCCTCCAGCAGCTTGCGCATGACGGCGCCGACCTGCCCGGTCGCGCCGACGACTCCTACTCGAATACCCATGTGCAGCGTCCTTTCGACACGATCGGGAGCCCTACGTGGTCACGCTGCGCTGCCGCCTCCGGGCTTGACCCGATCATGTCAGCGCCCCGTTCCGGCGTGCACCACGGCCACCTCGTCGCCGCCGAGATCGAAGGCGCGGTGCAGCACCTTCACGGCGTCGTCCAGCTCGGTGTCCTTGACCAGGACCGAGATCCGGATCTCGGAGGTGGAGATCAGGTCGATGTTGATGCCCGCGTCGGCCAGCGCCTCGCAGAACGTGGCGGTGACGCCCGGGTGGCTCTTCATGCCCGCGCCGACCAGCGACACCTTGCCGATGTGGTCGTCGTAGAGGACCTGGGAGAAGCCGATCTCGCCCTGGCGCTTGGTGAGCATCTCGACGGCGCGCGCGCCCTCGGTCTTGGGCAGCGTGAAAGTGATGTCGGTCTTGCCGGTCTCCACCTTGGAGATGTTCTGCAGGACCATGTCGATGTTGATCTCGGCGTCGGCGATGGCACGGAACACCTTGGCGGCGAATCCCGGTTCGTCCGACAGACCGACCACGGTCACCTTGGCCTCGCTGCGGTCGTGCGCGACGCCAGTGAGGATTGCTTTCTCCAAGGGGATGTCCTCCATCGATCCGTAAACGTAGGTGCCCTGCTTGTCGGTGTAGGACGAGCGCACATGCACGGGCACGTTGTAGCGGCGCGCGTACTCGACGCAGCGCAGCATCAGCACTTTGGAGCCGCAGGCCGCCATCTCCAGCATCTCCTCGTAGGAGACCTGCTCGAGCTTCTGCGCGTCGGAGACGATGCGCGGGTCGGCGGTGAAGACGCCGTCCACATCGGTGTAGATCTCGCAGACGTCGGCTTCCAGCGCCGCGGCCAGCGCGACCGCGGTGGTGTCGGAGCCGCCGCGACCGAGCGTGGTGACGTCCTTGCTGTCCTGGCTCACGCCCTGGAAACCGGCGACCAGCACGATGGTGCCCTCGTCCAGGGCTTCGCGCAGGCGGCTCGGGGTGACGTCGATGATCTTCGCGTTGCCGTGCGCGCCGGTGGTGATCACACCCGCCTGCGAGCCGGTGAACGAACGCGCTTCGGCGCCGAGCGAGTGGATCGCCATGGCGACGAGCGCGTTGGAGATGCGCTCGCCGGAGGTGAGCAGCATGTCCATCTCGCGGGCGGGCGGCGCGGGCGCCACCTGCTGGGCGAGGTCGAGGAGTTCGTCGGTCGTGTCACCCATCGCCGAGCAGACGACCACCACGTCGTGGCCTTGCTTCTTGGTCTCGACGATCCGTTCAGCGACGCGCCGGATACGCTCGGCGGTAGCGACCGAGGATCCTCCGTACTTCTGAACAACGAGAGCCACGACTGGGTCCTCCAAGATCGACAATCAGCTGGTAACAGCCACCAACAGTACCGGCCGCCGTCCACGGGATTCGTGGCTACCTCCCCGAGCTGTGCAAAAGCACACACGTGCGGGAACTCTCGAATGATCATCCGCGCGGCGTCGCGAACCGGGAATGATGGGGCCATGAAGAGCTCACTGATCGCGGTCACCACGGGCCGCCACGAGGTGGTGCACGACATCACGCCGCAGTGCGCCGAGTTCGCCGGAACGGCAGGTGGCGACGGGCTGCTGCACGTCTTCGTGCCGCACGCCACAGCCGGTATCGCCATCATCGAACTGGGCGCGGGCAGCGACGACGACCTGCTCGCCGCGCTGGGCGATCTGCTGCCCGCCGACGACCGGTGGCGGCACGCGCACGGCTCGCGGGGGCACGGGCGTTCGCACGTGATGCCCGCGATGATCGCGCCCTATGCCACGGTGCCGGTCGTCGGCGGGAAGTTGATGCTCGGCACCTGGCAGTCGATCGCCATGGTCGACCTGAACGTGGACAATCCCGACCGCCAGGTGCGCCTGTCCTTCCTCACCGCCGCCTGATCGTCACGCCTTGGTCAACCAGGTGACCTGGGTGCCGTTGCCGAACTCCTGCCGCCGCGTCGGGGCGAACAGCGTCGGCCGGAACGGCCCGTCGAACGCGCGGACGCCCGCACCGGCGGTGACCGGATAGCTCTTGACGACGAGTTCATCGATCTCCTCGACGAGCGCGCCCGCGAGCTTGCCGCCACCGGCCAGCCAGATGTCCATGCCGTCCTCCTGCTTCAACCGGCGGACCAGACCCGCCGGATCGCCGTCGACCAGCTCGACCGTGGGGTCTTCGATCCGGCCGAGCGTGCTGGAAACGACGTACTGCCGCATATGCGAGTACGGGCTGGTGATGCCGACGGCCAAGGCGGGCTCGTAGGTGCCGCGGCCCATCACCAGCGTGTCGAACTTCTTGGATGGCGCGTCGGCCGGGAGACCGAAATGCGGACGGGCGTGCGTCGGCAAGGTCTCCGGATACTCGGCGGCGAGCCATTCGGCGAAGTCCGGCGCTATCGGAAAGAACTCGATGCCGCCGTCCGGACCGGCGATGTAACCGTCGAGGCTCATGCCGACGAAGTAGACGAGCTTTCGCATGGGGATCCTGCTTTCTGGGGAAGGTTCGGTCGGGCGATTCAGGCGCGGCTGTACCAGGTGACCTGGGCGTTGTTGGTGAATTCCAGGCGCCGGGCCGGGGTGAACAGCGTCGGGGTGAACGCACCGGCGAAGGCGGGGATGCCGCTGCCCGCGACGACCGGATAGCTCTTGATGATCATTTCGTCGATCTCGTCGACCAGCTGGGCCGCGAGGTTGCCGCCGCCGCACAGCCAGATGTCGAGGCCCTCCGACCGCTTCAGCTCCCGCACCAAAGCGACCGGGTCGCCCGCCACGACTTCGACAGCCGGATCAGCGCTCGGGCCGAGGCTGCTGGAGATGACGTACTGCTTCAGGTGCGCGTAGGGGTTGGCGATCCCACCGGCTTCGTAGGTGCCGCGCCCCATCAGAACCGTGTCCCAGTTCTTGTTCGGCGTATCCACCGGCATCCCCGTGAGCGCTCGGATCGAAGTCGGCATCGGCTCCGGGTAGTGCGCATCGATCCAGGCGGACATGTCGTCCGCGAGCGGATAGAAGTCGAACTCCCCGCCGGGGCCCGCGATGTATCCGTCCAGCGAGACGGCGACGTAATAGACAAGCTTTCGCATTGGACCACCTGACATGTTGTACTCTGCTTGTAGTGATTTGAACTGTAGTACTACGAATGGAGTGGTGTCAACATGCGGACGAACCCGGAGCGGCGGCAGGCGCTCATCGATGCGGCGATCGAGGTTCTGGCGGACGAGGGCGCGCGCGGCCTCACCTTCCGCGCGGTGGACAAACGAGCCGCGGTCCCGGCGGGCACGGCGTCGAACTACTTCGCCAATCGCGACGACCTGATGACCCAGGTGGGCAGCCGCTTCTACGAGCGGCTGCAACCGAGCGAGGAGACCATGGCCAAGGTGACCGAGGGGCCGCGTACCCGCGCCAACATCACCGAGCTGATGAAAGACATCGTCGCGCGCATCGAGGCGTTCCGCACCGGCTACCTCGCCATGCTGGAACTGCGCCTGGAAGCCACTCGCCGACCGGAGCTGCGCGCGGTGCTCACCGAACGGGTGCGCGAGGATCTCGACTTCAATGTGCGCAACCACCTGGAGTCCGGCCAGCCCGGCGACGCCGACACCGTCCGCCTGCTCTATCTGACGCTGAACTGGCTGATCGTGGACCGCATGACGCTGCCCGACATCTTCACCGAGGAACAGAGCATGCACCTGATCGAGACGGCGGTCGAACGACTCGTCCGCGACTGAACCCGCGCGAATTCGCCGGAACCTTGTGACACGCGTCACGCCCATCCGATAATGGACCGATGATGGCGAACGTTGGAGACCGACTGCACGTGCACGGACACGTGGTGGGGGAAGGTGATCGCCAAGGCGAGATCATCGAGGTCCGCGGATCGGACGGCGGTCCGCCCTACATGGTTCGTTTCACGGACGGACACGAATCCCTGGTGTATCCCGGACCTGACGCGACGATCGAGCACCCCGAGTGATCGCCCGTAAAGGCGCCTGAACCGCGCTGCCCCGCCCAAGGGACGAACAGGCCCGCCGATTCCCGGCGGGTCGCCGACCCGACCACCGCGAATAGCGTCCGAATACATCGCTGCCACGGCCGACGCGAAAGTCGTTCCGGCCCTCGCTGATATCTACTCGCCAGTAGCACCGCGCACCATAGACCTCGTTGTTGACGAATGGGAAGAGCGCTGTGCAGAATCGGCGAGTTGATCCACCGGGGGGCGGAGGTACAGGCATGCGCACGAAAACCGATATCCGCTTCACCGTCGAGGTAAGTCCGGCTCACGTTCTCGACGCTTTGGCGGCGATCGAAATGCTGCCGGAATGGTCGATGTATCAGGACGCGCGCGTGGCCACTCGCGACGAATACGGCAGGCCGCACCGCGTTTACGTCACCGCCGACGTGCTCGGCAGCTCCGATTTGCAGGTGCTCGAATACGAATGGACCGAGAACCGCGCGTCCTGGCAGGTCGTGGACAGCTCGCGCGGGATCGGCGGCGGCGGCTGGTTCGAGGTCTCCGACGGTGCGGACGGCACGAACGTCTGGTACCACTCCGAGTTGCAATCCCGTCTCCCGCTGCCCGGCCTGCTGATGAAACGCACCGTGCAACGCTGGAATGAAACAGTCGTGCAGAACTTCATCGAATTCGCGGAAAGCTACCCGGAAGCCGAGAGTTTTCATTCCGTATAGCGAGTGCGCATAATTCGCGACATAGCGAGCGCGCATAATTCCGGGCGTCGATGACGCCATGAGCGAACGCAGTGAGCGAATCAATGTGCCAGCGCGCATCGCGCATGCCGGAGCCGAGCGCCAGCGAGGCGCAGGCATGAGCGAAAAGCACGGTCGCGCCTTGTTTCCGGGCCGCGCCGAACCGGCGCGGGTGCGACGATGGGCACCATGATCGGTACCAAACGGGTTCGGTTCCAACCGATGGCCGAAGGCGCCTCGGTGACCCAGCTCGAGTTGTTCTTCGACCTCGTCCTAGTTTTCGCGTTCACCATGGTGACCGCCCTCGCGGCCGGGGACACCAGCGCCGAGAACATCGTGCGCGCGCTGCTGGTGCTCGCGGTCATGTGGTGGGTGTGGATCGCCTACGCGTGGGTGGGCAATGTGGTCCGCGCCGACGAAGGCATCACCAGGATCGCGATGTTCTTCGCGATGGGTGGTGCGTTCCTCGCCGCGCTGACCATCCCGGAAGCCTTCGACGACCTGGACGGCGGCTGGTTCGGCCCGCTCGTCTTCGCGATCGCCTACCTGCTCGTTCGACTGGTGCACCTATGGGTCTTCCTGCTGGCCAGCGCCGAGGACGCGCAACTGCGCGGGCAGGTGGTGCGATGGGGGCTCGGCTCGATCGCCATCGGCACCACCCTGCTGGTGATCGCCGCGATGACCGACGGCGCGGTGCAGATCGGGCTGTGGCTCGCGGCGATCGTCGGCGACATGCTGTGGACGATGTTCGCCGGTGAGGATTGGCGGCTCAACTCGGCGACCCACTTCGCCGAACGGCACGGGCTGATCATCATCGTCGCGCTCGGCGAATCGATCGTCTCGATCGGCATCGGCGTGGCCGGACTGCCGATCTCCTGGCCGATCGCGCTCGCCTCGATGCTCGGGCTCGCGGTCTCCGGCCTGCTGTGGTGGGCCTACTTCGACGTCGCCGCGCTCTCGGTGGAACACGAACTGAAGCGCGCCGAGGGCGAACGCCAGATCAAGATCGCCCGCAATTGCTATACGTACTGGCACTTTCCGATGGTCGTCGGCATCATCGCGCTCTCGCTCGGGCTGAAGAAGGTGCTCTATTACGTCGGCGACTCGTCCCATCACACGCTGACGGACGCGCTCTACGGCATCCCGCTCTACGCGCTGTACGGCGGCGTGGTGAGCTACCTGCTCGCACTGGTCGGCTTCAAGCACTACGCGACCCGGATGGTGTCCGTGCAGCGAGTGGTCGCCGCGGTCGTGCTGCTCGCCCTCACCCCGCTGGCGTGCGCGCTGCCCGCGCTGGCCTCGCTGGCCATCCTGTTCGTGGCGCTCGGCGGGCTGATTCTCTGGGAGACCATCCGCTACGCGCGGCCGCGCGACGAGATCCGGCACGGGGCGCACGCCGAGTGAGCCACACAGCCGGAGCGGTCCGCGGATAGTCCGCACGGCCGAAAGGAAGGCGCGGGTACGCAAACGCGCAGAGCCGGAGCGAAGGCGCAGGTACGCAAAACGATCACGGCCGGAACGAAGACTGAGGCACGCCTACGGCAGCGGTTTGTCGTTGGCCAGCAGGTAGCGCACCGTGTGCTCGTGCCGCGTCGGGCCGTAGGCGGACGGCTCGACGCGCACGCCGTCGCGCACCGCCTGCCGTATCTGCTCCACGTTCTCCCTGATCATGTCCGAGACCAGCTCGTCGGTGCGCGGATCGGCGAGGACCTGGAACACGATGCGGAAGCTGGTATCGGCGATCAGCCGGATGATGTCGTCGTGGAACGGGATGTAGCGGACCTTCCCGGCCTGCGGATCCTTTTTGATCAGCTCCAGGATCATCTCGTCCATCTCCACGCGGTTCTCCTCCAGCGCGGCGGCGATGTTGCGGGTGTAGTGCCCGGTGCGCAGCACATGCGCCACCTCGTCGAGCACCGCGATGGTCATCGGCCGCCGGATGACGTCGACGATGGTCTTGACGAACCGGTTGACCACCGCCGCGGTCACCCGATCGCCGAAGACCCGGTCGGCGACCCTGGCCAGCCGCACCAGGATCACCACGAGCCGCAGCAGCCGGAATCCGCGGAACAACGGGTTCGCCACCGGGATCATGCCGATGACCTCGTACCAGTAGACGAACGGGAACGTCCACGGCCAGCCCGCCCTGCGCCAGCGCCACAGGAACTCCACGGCGAACACCGCGCAGATCGCGTAGTCGACGATCACGATGGTCCGATAGGTGCGGTCGGACACCGTGAAGAAGGTGATCCACACGACCAGCCCCACCGAGATCACCGCGAGCGCGAGCATCACGAAATCGGTCCACAGCGCGGGCGGTTTACGCGGGTACTCGTTCGCGTACGGTGCCTGCGCGAAGTCCGATGTTGTGGTGGGGACTGTCACGGAAAGAATCCCTTCGACGCCGACGTCCCCGCCCAGCGTAATCGGCCCGCCGCCCGAAAACGGCCGACCGGACATGGTTCTCGGCGAATCCTCAGCGGCCGGAGCGGATGATCTCCTCGATGTTGCGCTCGGCCAACGCGGTGATCGTCAGCGAGGGATTCACCGCGCCCGCGCTGCCCGGCATCGCCGCGCCGTCCATCACGTACAGACCCGGATGCCCGTGCACCCGGCCGTAGCCGTCGGTGGCCGAGCCGAGCACCGCGCCGCCCAGCGGGTGCGCGGTGAACAGGGCGTTCGCGTCGTAGCCGAGCGCGCCGTATTCCACGAGCGCGTCGGCGCGTTCGGCGATGCGGCGATCGACGGCGCGCGCGGCGGCGACCACCTCGTCGCGATTGCGCGTCGACCAGGACAGCCCCACCGAGTCGCTGGCCCGGTCGTAGCCGAACCGGCTGCGCGTCGGGTCGAGCACCATGCCGAGCGAGGCGAGCGCGCCCGTCTCGAACGGGATGCCGGGGATGTACCAGTTCTCCAGCGTGACCGGCACGGTCGACTCGTCGAGGATGCGGCTCGCGCTCGGCACGCCCTGGCCGAATCCGGCCACCGAGCTGGCGCCGCGCGCGAGCACCACGTCGCCGTTGGTGCCCCAGCCCTCGCCGATGTGCTCGTTGAGATCCGGCAGCGCTCCGGTGGCCCTGGCGCGCACGAGCAGTTCGGAGGTGCCGATCGAACCCGCGCCGAGGAAAAGCCGGTCGCAGGTGAGTGTCCGGGTGCCCAGCACCTCGCCGGTCGGCGCGAGCTTGCTGATGCGCACCGCGTAGCGACCGCCGGACTCCTTGCCGATGGCGTCGACGCGGTGCCCGGGGAACACCGCCGACTTGCCGGTCTGCTGGGCGTAGCGCAGGTAGTTCTGGTTGAGGTCGAACTTCGCGCCGTTCGAGTTGCCGAGATTGCTGCGCGCCACCGTCGCCGACGGCCGCGTGGTGCCCGCCAGCTCGCCGCGCAGGATGTCCCAGGTGAAGATCGAATCGTTGGGCAGCGGGTGGTATCCGGCCTTGCGCACCTGGTCGTCCCAGGCGCGGGAGTGCGCGAACGGGGCCGAGGCGTAGATGTCGGCCGGAATCGGGTCCAGCCGCAACATCTGGCGCACCCGCGGGTAGTAGACGCGCTCGAGCTCGTCGTAGGCCACCGAACCGCGGAAGACCTCGTCGAAGAAGCGGCGCTCCGGCGCGATCATCGCGCCCGAGAAGATCACCGAGCCGCCGCCGACCGCCGCCGCCCGCCACACATCGATGCCGGCGTATTCGGTGCAGTCGAGCACGCCGCCGAACTTGGCGAAATGCATCGGAACCTTGGTGACGCCGGTGAAATCGGTGCGGTGCCAGAAGCCGCGGCCGTCGGGGAGGTCGTCGCCGGTGAAGATCTCCCGCCACGGGTCGTTGGGCCAGCGCGATCCACGCTCCAGCACGGTGTTCGCGACGCCCGCCTCGGCGAGCCGCAGCGCGGTAACGGCGGCGCCGAAACCGGAGCCGATGACGATAGCGGGCGAATGCTCGGGCGGATCGGGAAGTGGCGCAAAGATTTCCGGCACCCAGTTCTGGAACATCGTGTGCCAGACGGGGTCGGCCGCGGCGGGCCGCGACTCGAGCGTCGAACCAACAGCGCCGAAAAGCGCTGCCAAACCCGCCGCCTTGAAAAAGGCGCGTCTGTGCACCAGGCCACCTCCCTCATCACGCATGGCCGAGCGCAGAATAGCGTGCCTGAGCGGGAGTGGGCTATCTACTGTGAAACGTCACGGCCCGACCGGAGGCAGCGTGGGTCAGGACGCGAACGGCTGCCGATCGGCGGCGCAGGTGGCGCCGGGCGCGGGCAATCGCAGGTCGACGAGGTAGCGCTCGCGCAGTCGCCGCACGCAGTCGCCGTCCGGGTTGTGGCCGTAGCCGTCGGCCACCACCACCAGCCTGGCGTTGACCAGCTCCTGCTGCGCGCGCTTGGCGAAGGTCAGCGGCGTCACCGGGTCGAAGCGGTTGTTCAGCAGCAGCGCGGGTTTGTCGGAGCCGAGCGTCCACGGGCCGGTGTGGCGCTGCGGGTAGCCGTCCTCCGGTGCGGGCCACGTCGCGCACGGCTGGTGCATGGCGAGCCAGAACGGGCCGAAAAGCGGTTCGGCGGAAGCGGTCTCGCGGGCGAGAACGGGCCAGTCGGCGGCCCGCCAACCCGCGCTCTGGTCGGCGCAGGTGATCGCGGTGAAGGCGTCCAGGAAGTCGTATCCGGGCGCGCCCGCCGCCAGGATCTCGCGCACCTTCGCCGGATCGCCCGTTGGTCCGCGTTCCAGTTCGATGAGCAGTTCGGCGAGGGCGGGCCAGCCGCGCTCCGGGCTGTAGAGCAGCAGCGCGTGCGCCTGCACGACCTCGCTGTAGCGCACCGGCAACGCGTGCTCGCCCGCGCCGACCGTGATCGGGCCTTGGCGCAGCCGCTCGAGCAGGGCGTTGTCCCTGGCGCGCAACCGATCCGCCCCGGCGTCGGCGGGCTCGAGGGTGGTGGTCTCGACGCGCTCGGGCGCGGCGCTGCCCGCCTTCTCGGCCCGCTCCGGCGGTGTGGCGGGACCGGTGAGGTCGGACCGCTCGGGGCCACCGGCGAAGGCGCACTTCGTCTTTTCCGCCTCGGCGCACAGCCGCAGAAACTCCGCGTGGATCTCCGTGGTGCCGGCGGCGGTATCGATGACCGAGGCGCGGACGTCGTCGGTGTAGACCTTCGGGTCGATCATCGAGGACAGCTGAAGGGCGCGCACGCGCTTGCCGAACAACGCGCCGTACACCTGCCCGAGATAGCTGGCGTAGGACCCGCCGGTGTAGGTCAGTCGCTCCTCGCCGACCGCGCGCCGCAGCAGGTCCATGTCCCTGGCCGCGTCGACCGTGGTGAGGTGCCCGAGCAATTCGCCGCTGTGCTTCGCGCACCCCTCCGCGAGCGTGCGCGCGGCCTGCTCGGCGGCGCGCTCCTGCTCGGCGTTCGCGGGCGGCAGCAGCGTGGCGTCCCAGAACCGGCGCTGTTGCTCGTCGCTGTCGAAACAACGCACCGCGGCGCTGCGGCCGATCCCGCGCTGGTCGAAAGTGATCACGTCGAAGCGCTCGCGGAGCTCACCCTCGGCCAGCTCGCCCTGCCGCGCCCAGTCGAGGCCGGAGCCGCCGGGCCCGCCGACGGCGGTGAACAGGGTGCCGATACGGCGCTCGGGATCGGTGGCGAGCTGCCGGACCACCGCGATTTCGATGGTCTTGCCCTCGGGCTCGGCGTAGTTCAGCGGTACCGCGGCGGTCGCGCACTCGAGGCCGCTGAGATCGGCGTCGGCGCAGGGCCGCCAGTCGAGGCGCGGCGTCGGCGCCGCGTCGGCCTGCCGGACCAGCTCCGAGACGGCCGACGCCTGCTGAACCGCGGTGCACGCGGTCAGCACCGGCGCCGCCGCCGCGACCAGGATCAGCACGAACTTCCACCTACGCACGGTGACCATCCTGTGCCGTCGGCACCGCGCGCGTCGTCATCCTTTGTGACGAATTCGTCCCTGAGATCGCCGAGATCGCTTCCGGTCCTTGCCGTCTCATCGCGCGGTCCGCCGCGGCCGCGCCACCAGCTCGCCCGAACAGTTCGGGCACACGCCGCCCATGGCGCGCCCGCACGCCGCGCAGAACGTGCACTCGTAGCTACAGATCACCGCGGGACCGTCCGCGACGAGCGCCGCACCGCAGCGCTCGCACGCCGTACGCATCTCCAGCGCCATGGTTCTCCTCTCGCGGCACGGATCAGGACGTCAGCAGCCGCACGACCGCGATACTGCCCACCACCACGATGACCGCGCGCAGCATGGTGGGCGACAACCGCCTGCCGTAGTGGGCGCCGAGCTGGCCGCCGATGATCGAGCCGATCGCGATCATCGCCACCGCCTGCCAGTCCACCTCGGCGACCACGATGAAGATCACCGCCGAGACCGCGTTGACGATGAGCGCGAGCACGTTCTTCACGCCGTTGAGCCGCTGGAGCTCGTCGTGCACGAAGATGCCGAGAAGGCCGATCAGCAGCACGCCTTGGGCCGCGCCGAAGTAGCCGCCGTAGATACCGGTCCCGTACACCGCCGCGAGCAGGATAGGCCCGCCGTGCTCCGGAACGGTCCCGTTGTCGTTCTCGCGCCGCCGCTTGACCCAGGCCGCGAGCCGCGGCTGCACCACCACCAGGATCAGCGCCACGATGATCAGCGCGGGCACGATCGCCTTGAACGCCGCGGCGGGCAGCACCAGCAGCAGCACCGCGCCGGTGATGCCGCCGAGCAGCGAGGCCGTGCCGAGCTGGAGCAGCCGGGAACGTTGACCGGCGAGTTCGCGCCGGTAGCCGATGACGCCGCTGATCGAACCGGGCACCAGGCCGATGGTGTTCGACACATTCGCGGTGACCGGCGGCAGCCCGAAGGCCAGCAGCACCGGGAAGGTGATCAAGGTGCCGGAGCCGACGATCGTGTTGATTCCGCCCGCGGCGATGCCCGCCCCGAAGACGGCGAGTAGTTCGAGCCAAGTCATCCGATACGTTCCTTAGACGTCCCGTCGGACCCGCGGCCCGTACAAGCGTTCAGTTCTTCCAGGCACGCTATCGGCAGCCCCGCATACCACGCGCAATCGGACCGGGCTTCCAGCGCCGCGCCGCGACACGCTAAACTCGGGAGAATCATGCAGCGGGCACTTCTTCTCGGCCGCCGCGACGGGGTCTGATCGGACCGGCTCCCGTCGCGGGGTTTCGCCTGCCGGTCGCCCCATAATCGGGAAACCCCCACACCATGGAGAACACGCATGTCCCCTGCTGACGCCTACGTTTCCGGCTCGCGCACCATCACCGCTCCGAGCAAGGCCGCGCCAGCCGACCAGCCCAGATGGAACAAGCAGAAGAACTCCTCGATGCCGACATTCCGGTATCGGCCGTTCGCCGAGGAGGTCGAGCCGATCACCCTGCCCGACCGCACCTGGCCGGACAAGATCATCGACCGCGCCCCCGGCTGGTGCGCCGTGGATTTGCGCGACGGCAACCAAGCACTGATCGATCCGATGAGCCCCGCGCGTAAGCGCCGCATGTTCGACCTGCTGGTGCGGATGGGCTACAAGGAGATCGAGGTCGGCTTCCCGTCGGCCAGCCAGACCGACTTCGACTTCGTCCGCGAGATCATCGAGGACGGCGCCATCCCGGACGACGTCACCATCCAGGTGCTGACGCAGTGCCGC
This sequence comes from Nocardia sp. NPDC004654, assembly GCF_040609595.1. NCBI lineage: Bacteria > Bacillati > Actinomycetota > Actinomycetes > Mycobacteriales > Nocardiaceae > Nocardia > Nocardia sp. NPDC004654. The sequence continues at coordinate 62,311 of NZ_JBEXKI010000001.1, forward strand.
CCCGAGCTGATCGAACGCACCTTCGAGGCCTGCGCGGGCGCGGGCAGCGTCATCGTGCACTTCTACAACTCCACCTCCATCCTGCAGCGGCGCGTGGTCTTCCGCGCCGAGCGCGACGCGGTCAAGAAGATCGCCACCGACGCCGCGAAGCTGTGCCTGGAGGTCGAGCAGCGCTACCCCGACACCAACTGGCGCTACGAGTACAGCCCGGAGTCCTACACCGGCACCGAGCTGGAGTACGCGCGCGAGGTGTGCGACGCGGTCTCCGAGATCATCGCGCCGACCCCTGAGAAGCCGCTGATCATCAACCTGCCCGCCACCGTCGAGATGGCGACGCCCAACGTCTACGCCGACTCCATCGAGTGGATGAGCCGCAACCTGGCCCGCCGCGACTCGATCGTGCTGTCCCTGCACCCGCACAACGACCGCGGCACCGCGGTCGCCGCGGCCGAGCTGGGCTACCAGGCCGGCGCCGACCGCATCGAGGGCTGCCTGTTCGGCAACGGTGAGCGCACCGGCAACGTCTGCCTGGTGACGCTGGGCATGAACATGTTCTCGCGGGGCGTCGACCCGCAGATCAACTTCTCCGACATCGACGAGATCCGCCGCACCGTGGAGTACTGCAACCAGCTGCCGGTGCACGAGCGCCACCCGTACGGCGGCGACCTGGTCTACACCGCGTTCTCCGGCAGCCACCAGGACGCCATCAACAAGGGCCTGGACGCGATGAAGGCCGCGGCCGACGCGCAGGACGCCGACGTGTCCGACATCGTGTGGGAGGTGCCCTACCTGCCGATCGACCCGAAGGACGTCGGCCGCACCTACGAGGCGGTCATCCGGGTCAACTCGCAGTCCGGCAAGGGCGGCGTCGCCTACATCATGAAGACCGATCACGGCCTGGTGCTGCCGCGCCGCCTGCAGATCGAGTTCTCCCAGGCGATCCAGCGGATCACCGACGGCGAGGGCGGCGAGGTCACGCCGAAGGAGATGTGGGACGTCTTCCACGAGGAGTACCTGGCGCCGGTCCGGCCGCTGGAGCGGATCCGGCAGAAGGTCACCGCGTCCGAGACCGACGGCGGGGTGGACTCCATCACCGCCGTGGTGAAGGTGGACGGCGTCGAGCAGGAGGTCAGCGGCAACGGCAACGGACCGCTCGCCGCGTTCGTCGACGCCATCGCGACCGTAGGCTACGACGTGCGGGTGCTGGACTACTCCGAGCACGCCATGTCGGCGGGCGACGACGCGCAGGCCGCCGCCTACGTGGAGGTCGCCATCGGCGACAAGGTGGTCTGGGGCGTCGGCATCGCCACCTCGATCACCACCGCTTCGCTGCGCGCGGTCGTCTCCGCGGTCAACCGCGCAAGCTGACACGTCCGACGTGGCCGGGGCCTTCGTGCTCCGGCCACGTCATCAGCGCGTCGCCGCGTGACTGTAGGTCGCCGAATCGCCGCACGCGCCGGTTCGATCGACGCGCACCGGACTGCGTCGTCACCAGCGCCACTGGATGTAGCCGTCCAGGAAATCCAGCGAATACGTCTGGTGCTCAGTCCCGTCCGCGGTGACGATCGTCCATACCGCCGATTCGCAGTGCCGCACATCGGCATCCGACAGCCCGAGACGCGCCTGCTCGCGCGCGTATCCCGCGTCGTATTCGTCGTCCGTCAGCAACTCGGCGTGCTCGCGCGACCATCGCTCCAGCGCACCCGCGCTATCGAATCTCTCGTAGTCGTCCGGGTTGTCCGCGTGCAGCTCGCCGGTGGCCCACGGCGTCTCGTAGCCGTAGCGGACGATCGTGGCGAAAGGTTTGCCGTCACAGCGCAGTAGCATTGGCGGCTCGAAGATCATCGCGCCAGGCTATGGCCGCTGCCCAGCCGGGCACAGCCTGCGCGCGGGTTTGCTCACCTGCTAGCGTTGGTTTGCACTCAAGCGCCGAGCTCTCTGCTCGAATCCCGAGCAGATGGGGGAACTGTGACAAACAACGACCACAATCCGACCTCTCCGCCCTGGTTGCAGAGTCCTTCGGTGGATACGGCCGCGGTCACCGCCGAACCCTCCGGATCGCAAGCGGCGCAGGACGAGACGAAGGAGCCACCCGCCGAGGCGCCCGAAAAGGACGCCGTAGCAGCGGCCGAACCCGCCGAAGGCCAAGAGGCCGCACCGGGTGCTCGCGAACCGGCGCAGGCCGACGCCGCGCCGGAACCGGGACAGTTCACCGGTTATCCGCCCGCCGCGGGCCCGAGCGATCCGATCGGTTATCCGCCCGCGATGGGTCCCGGCGATCCGACCGGCGTGTATCCGCAGCCCGTCGCCCCGCCCGGCTACGGTCCCGCCGAGGGTTTCGCGCCGAACGGAGCCGCGGAGCCGTACGGTCCGTACAGCACCGGCCAGTTCATGCAGCAGCCCGGTCCCTACCAGGGCGGGCCGTATCAGCCGGGCCCCGAACAGCTTCCGCCGCCGCCCGGTCCCGAGCAGCAGGGCGCGCCCTACGGCGAGTACCGCCAGGAGATCGGACCGGACGGTCTGGTCCGTCGAGTTCCGCAGGAGAGCGGGCCGGAAGCCGGTGCGGCACAGGATCAACAGAGCGGCCCGATCTACAGCTGGGCGCCGCCGCCTCCGCCGGTCCAGCCGATGGCTCCGCCGCAGCCGATGTACCAGGAGCCGCCCGCGCCGATCGGCCAGCCGCCGCTCGGACTCACCGGTCCCGGCCAGACGCCGCCCGGGCTCACGGGTCCCGGGCAGACGCCGCCCGGGCTCACCGGTCCCGGCCAGCAGTGGCAGGGCGGACCGCCGCCGCAGCCGCAGCACCAGCCGTTCCAGCCGCAGCACGTGCCGCAGCCCGGTCAACCCGGCCACTCGGTCAACGACCTCAACCTGCTGAAGCGGGCCCGCCGGGCGCCGCGCAGCGGGTGGCGCCGCGCCGTCCACAAGGCTTCCGGCGGCATGATCAACCCGGGCGAATCCGCGGCCGACGTCGTCTACCGCGATCTCGTCGACCGGGTGAACCAGCCGGTGCGCGGTGACTACCGGATCGCGATCCTCTCGCTCAAGGGCGGCGTCGGCAAGACGACGACGACGGTCGGCCTCGGCTCCACCTTCTCCTCGCTGCGCGGCGACCGGGTCATCGCGATCGACGCCAACCCGGACCTCGGCACGCTGGCGCACCGGGTGCCGCGGCAGACCCGCTCCACCGTGCGAAACCTGCTGGAGGATCAGCAGATCTCCAGGTACTCGGATGTCCGCGCGCACACCTCGCAGGCCCCGAGCCGCCTGGAAGTGCTTGCCTCCGAACAGGATCCGGCCGTTTCCGAGGCGTTCAGCGAAGCCGATTACCGCAAGGCCATCGGCATCCTGCAGTCGTTCTACAACATCATCCTCACCGACTGCGGTACCGGCCTGATGCACTCGGCGATGTCCGGCGTGCTCGACATGGCAAGCTCGCTGGTGCTGGTCACCTCGCCCGCGATCGACGGCGCGCGCAGCGCCTCGGCCACGCTGGACTGGCTCGACCACCACGGCTACGGAAAGCTCGTCGAGCGCACCGTGGTGGTGGTCAACGCCTCGCGGCGCGGCGCCTCCACGGTCGACCTGGACCAGCTGCGCAAGCTGTTCCTGGACCGCACCCGCGCGGTGCAGGTGGTGCCCTTCGACGATCACCTCGCCGAGGGCGCCGAAATCGACCTGGAGCTCGTCAGCAAGCCGACCCGGCGGGCACTGCTGGAACTGGCCGCGATGGTCGCCGACGATTTCGGCTACATCGGCGCCCAGCAGTACCACCACCCTGGGCCGATGGGTCTGCGTTAGACGCACTGCGCGGCGCTGCTTCGGAAGCTCGGCGCGCGTCGGCGTCTGATCGAAGGCGCCGACCGCGGATCCCGAGGACGAGCTGCGGTAGTCGAAAGTCGCGGCCCGGCAGTCGAACTGCCGGGCCGCGTTCGTTTCCGGCGACTTCCCGCTGCGATGTACCCAGCGCGGCCACAAGCACGGCGGCGAGAGCACGCGACCCTACGCGCGGACCGGCTACTCCCCGGTGGCCTGCTCCGCCGCGGCACTCCGCGGTGACCTGCTCCGCCGCGGCACTCCTCGGTGACCTGCTTCGCCGCGGCCCGGAACGCTGCCAGCACCCTGGGCGACCGCAGATCGAACCCCGCAGCGCCTGGCGTCCGTAGCCGCTACTTCGACCCGGTCGGCCACAGACCAGAAGCCGCCGGTGGCGATCGCCGACCGCTACTCCGGTGCGGACCATGCGGGCAGAGCGGCGACTTCGCGGCCTCTACTCCGCAGTGACTTGCTCCGCCGCGACGCGAAAGGCCGCCAGCACCGTGGCGATCGCGGGCCGCTTCTCCGCGTGCGCGCGGGTGACCAGGTCGTAGTTGCGGGCGGCGCGTACGCCGGAGAGTCGTAGCACCGCGAGGTCGGGGTGGGCGACGGCGAAGCGCGGCATCAGCGCGACGCCGTAGCCGGACGCGACGAGCGTCTCGATGACGCGGAAATCATTGAGCCGCTGCGCTATTCGCGGCTGCACTCCGGTCACGGTGGCGATCGATTCGAGCACGTCGTCGACCGGGAAGCCGCCGCGCACGCTGAGCCAGGTCTCCTCGGCGAGTTCGGCGGGGGCGACCGAGCGCTGCCCGGCCAGCCGGTGCGTGGGGGCGACGACCACGTCGATGGGTTCGCGCATGAGGAACCGCGAGGTGATGCGCGGTCCGGCCACCGAGCCGGAGCGCTCGTCGCGGTGGGTGAGGACGATGTCGTAGTCGGCGAGCAGGCGCGGCACACCGCTGGGCGGCACGTCTTCGTCGCGGGCGACCACATCGACATCGCTGCCCGCCAGCGCTGGCAGCACCAGCGGCAGCAGCAGCGCCGCGCCCGACGGGAACAGCGCCACCCGCACCTGCCCGCGCGGCGAGCCGCGATAGTGCGCCATCTCCGCGACCGCCCGATCCATGGCGGCGAGCACCTCGTCGGCGCGAACGACCAGCGCCTGCCCCGCGTCGGTGAGCCGGATGCGACGGCCGTCGGGTTCGAGCAATGCGACACCGGCCTCCTTGGCCAGCGTCTTGAGTTGCTGGGAGACCGCCGACGGCGTCATGGACAGCGCGTCGGCCACCGCGGAAATGGTTCCCCGGTCGGCGAATTCGCGCAGCACCCGCAGCCGATCCAGGGACATCGGCGGTCCCTGCGACTCGACCGGCACCGGCACGTCCTCTCGTAGATAGTGAAGCTCGACTACAATATCAGTACAGATTTATTCGATTGTGCTGATGGTTTCCGAGCTCGACCATGGTGAGCGTGACCAACCGCGACCGCCTGCTCGGCCTCACCGTCGTCCTGCTCTGGGGCCTGAACTTCATCGCCATCCGGGTCGGCCTCGACCACTTCCCGCCGCTGTTCTTCGCGGCCCTGCGTTTCGCGGTGCTCGCGGTGCCGGTGCTGCTGTTCGTGCCACGTCCGAACGTGCCGCTGCGCTGGCTCTTGTTGTACGGCACGGGTTTCGGGGTGCTGCAATTCGCATTCCTGTTCACCGCGATGCGCGCGGGCATGCCGACCGGGCTCGCCTCGCTGGTGCTGCAATCCTCCGCGCCGTTCACGGTGGTGCTCGGCGCGCTGCTGCTGGGCGAGCGGCTGCGCCCGGTCCAGCTGGGCGGGTTGTTCGTCGCGGTGGCCGGGATCGTGGTGATCGGCGCCGACCGCGTGCACGTCGCGCCGCTGCTGCCGCTGCTGCTCACCCTGGCGGGCGGGCTCGGCTGGGCCTTCGGCAATATCGGCTCGCGGCTGGCCGCGGCTTCAGGAGCGGTCAACCCACTGCACCTGACCCTGTGGATGACGGTGGTGCCGCCGCTTCCACTGTTCGCCCTCTCCGCGCTCACCGAGGGCCCGGCGATCGGTTGGCACGCACTGGCCGACCTCGCGTCGCCGACCGGATGGCCCGCGCTGATCGGCCTCGCCTACATCGTCGCGCTGGGCACGGTCGCGGGCTCGGGGCTCTGGACGTTCCTGATGAGCCGCTATCCCGCGGGCGCGGTCGCGCCGCTCTCGCTGCTGGTCCCGGTCGTCGGCATCGCCGCGGCCTGGGCTTTCCTCGACGAGACGCCCACCGCGTGGCAGTTGCTCGGCGGCCTGATCGTGATCACGGGTGCGTTCGTCGCGACCACCGGTGGTCGGCGGCCGAGGGTTGTGAAGACCGCGGAATCAGCAGCGGCCGCCGAACCCGCGCTGCGCTGAGTAGCCGCCTGGAGTGCACGGTGCGAGGGCCGCGAAACCCGCCGAACCCGCACCGGCCACCGAACCCACGCTGAGCGCCCGGCGAGTGCGAGTTCCGTGGGCCGGGAAGGCCGCCGAACCAGAACGGGTCTGCGATCCCGGCTGCGATGCAGACCCGCCTGTAGTGCGAGTTTGCGAATTGCGAGTTTCGGGAAGTAGCTCGCGCCGCGCGAGGTCGGCGGTACTCTCGGGGCGCTGTACTCGCCGCGGCCGAGGTTCGTCACCGGCCGCGAGCCAGCGGCGGCAGGGGTGGGTGGGATGGCCCCGAGCAGGCGCTTTACAGTGGGTGCGGCGGTGAAGGTAGGGAACCGAAGGCTAGGCAGCAGAGTCGCGCATGGCAGAACAGCGGTGGGCCGTCTCGCGAAGATCGATGATTCGCGGCACGGTGGCAATGGGGGTCGCGTCGGCGGGGGTTCACACGGCCGGTGCGCTGAGACCGGGGCGCGCGTCGGGCGCCCCCGACGGCAGACGGGTGGCGGTGCTCGGCGGCGGGGTCGCGGGACTCACCGCGGCGCACGAACTTGCCGAACGCGGATTCCAGGTCACCGTCTACGAGAGGCGGGCGCTCGGCGGCAAGGCGCGCAGCATTCCGGTGCCGGGCAGCGGATCCGGCGGACGTCCCGATCTGCCGGGTGAACACGGCTTCCGTTTCTTTCCCGGCTTCTACCAGCACATTCCGGACACGATGCGGCGAATCCCGTTCGCGGGCAACGCCGAAGGAGTCTGGAACAACCTGATCGCGATACCCGAGGCGCGCATGTCCCGCCGCGACGGCGACGACTTCCAGATCCCGCTCGGCTTCCGCGCCCGACCGAATCCGCGGCCGGAGGACTTCCGCGAGACCGTCGGCGCCGCCATCGCGACGGCACTGAAAATGCCCGCCGCGGAAGGACTTTTCTTCGCCAACCGGCTGCTCGTGTTCAACACCAGTTGCGACGCCCGCCGCTACGGCCAGTGGGAGCACATGGCCTGGCGCGATTTCGTCGGCGCGCACCACCGTTCGCACGAATTCCGCGCGCTGATCTCGCGCACGCTGACCAGCATCATGGTCGCCGCCAAGGACAACCTCGCCAGCGTGCGCACCATCGGCAACATGGGCGAGCAGTTCCTCGGCAACCCGTTCGAGGTCGGCAACGACGGTGCGCTGGACCGGGTGCTGAACGGCCCGACCAACGCGGCGTGGATCGATCCGTGGACGGCGCGGCTGCGTGAGCTCGGCGTCGAGTTCGCGCTGGGCGCGGAGGTGCGCGGTTTGGAGGTGCGGAACCGGCGCATCAGCGGCGCTCGCATCGTCGACGGCAACGGCAGCCGCACGGTCGAGGCCGATTACTTCGTGGTGGCGCTGGCCGCCGAACAGGCCCGCGCGCTGTGGTCGCCCGACGTGCTCGAGGTGCGCCCCGAGCTGGCCGCGATGGACCGGCTGTTCGTGGACTGGATGACCGGCATCCAGTTCTACCTGCGCAGACCGGCCGAGATCTCCAGGGGCCACACCGCCTACATCGACGCGCCGTGGTCGCTCACCTCGATCAGCCAGAACCAGCTGTGGACGCGCAAGCTCGCCGAATTCGGTGACGGCACTGTGCAGGACTGCCTTTCGGTCGACATCTCCGACTGGAACACCCCGGGCATCCTGTACGGCAAGACCGCCAAGGAGTGCACGCACCAGGAGATCGCGCGCGAGGTGTGGGCGCAGTTGCAGGCCCACCTCAACGATCGTGGCGAGGAACTGCGCGACGCCGACCTGCATTCCTGGTTCCTCGATCCCGCGATCGTCTGGCAGTCCGAACAGCGCCGCAACACCAACGCCGACCCGCTGCTGATCAACACCGCCGGGTCGTGGGAGCTCCGCCCCGAACCGCACGGCGATCTCGAAAACCTGTTCCTCGCGGGCGATTACGTGCGCACCAACGTCGACCTGGCCACCATGGAGGGCGCCAACGAGTCGGCGCGGGCCGCGGTGAACGCGCTGCTCGACGTCGCGGGTTCGGACGCGCCGCGCTGCCGGATGTACACGCTGTACCGCGCGACCGAGCTGGAACCGTTGCGGCGCATGGACGCCGATCGGTACGCGGCGGGTCAGCCGAATCTCTTCGACTGAAGCGGGTGTACCTGCCCAGCAGTGGTTCTCCGGGTCAATGCCTGACAACGGGAGAACACACGCCAGCTGCGCGCCGTCTCCGCACAAGTACACCTGTCGGCGGGTGTACCTGCCCGACAGTGGTTCTCCGGGTCAATGCCTGACAACGGGAAAACACACACCTGCTGTGCGCCGTCTCCGCACAGGCACACCTGCCAAGGCGGGGGCAGGTGTACCTGCCCAACAGTGGTTCTCCGTATCAACGCCTGACAACGGGAAAAAACGACCCGCTGCGCGCCGTCGCCACACAAGTACACCTGCCAAGGCGGGGGCAGGTGTACCTGCCCAGCAATGGTTCTCCGTATCAACGCCTGACAACGGGAAAAAACGACCCGCTGCGCGCCGTCGCCACACAAGTACACCTGCCAAGGCGGGGCGTGTGTACTGCCCAAGGGGGCGCTTGTGCGGAGACGGCGCACAAGCAGACCCTGTCTTCCGTTGCCAGGCACTCACATTGAGACCCACCGTCTGTGCAGGTACCCCCGGTATTCGATCGCGCGGGCCGTCGCCGCGGTGCTTCAATCGAAGTATGGGCGAGACCACGAAGATCACCGACCCCGACGACCTGCGTGCGCTGCTCGGTGCGGTGATGCCGCGCGCGGCGACCAAGGAGCGCGTCGCACTGCACCAGCGCGATCGTGAGTGGATCGCCAGCTCCCCGTTCCTGGTGATGAGCACCTGCGACGCCGACGGCAACTGCGACGCCTCGCCCAAGGGCGACCCGGCGGGTTTCGTGAAAGTGCTCGATGATCGCACCATCGCCATCCCCGAGCGCCCGGGCAACCGCAGGGCCGACGGCTACCTCAACATCCTCGCCAACCCGCACGTGGGCCTGCTCTTCCTGATCCCAGGCCGGCGCGACACCCTCCGCGTCAACGGCCGGGCCCGCCTGGTCAGCGACGCCGCCTACTTCGACGACATGGTGGTCAAGGGCCACCGCCCGATCCTCGCCGTCGAGGTCGCCGTCGAACAGATCTTCTTCCACTGCGCCAAGGCGTTCCTCCGCAGCCACCTGTGGGAGCCGGAGCAGTGGCCCGCCGACACCCTCCCCAGCACCGCCTGCCTGGTCAAGGACGTAGACCCGAACATCAAGGAAACGGTAGACGACCTAGAGCACTACTACTCCCCAGAAAACTACGCCGCAAAACTGTACCGCGACTAACTCCCGTCGCAGCCGCTCCCACACGCCCCGTGTACGCGTCACATAGCCACCGCCTATGTGAGGAGTGCACAGACTGTGTGGCCACCACCCCCAACCTCGGTGCGACAGCCGCAACTGGCCCGGCGCGCCGTGACCCCGACCTCACCGACCACGCTGTCGCGGCGCACCCCGAACCCCGCACATAGACTCTCGGCGTGGCGAAGATATCGATGCGTGGGCGGATCGCCCTGCGGGCCGCGGCGGCAGCGTCGTGGGCCTCGCAGAAGGCGGGACGCGGCAAGGGTTCGATGATCGGCGGCCTGATCGCGCTGAAGATCGACCCGACGATCATGGACCAGCTCGGACGTGGCAGGCGGACGGTGCTGGTCACCGGCACCAACGGCAAGTCGACGACGACGCGGATGACCACCGCCGCGCTGAGCACCCTCGGTCAGGTCGCCACGCAGGCCGACGGCGCCAATATGGACGCGGGCATCGTCGCCGCGCTGAGCACGCACCAGGGTGTGCCGCTGGCCGCCATCGAGGTGGACGAACTGCATCTGCCGCACGTCAGCGACTCGCTGAACCCGGCCGCCGTGGTGCTGCTGAACCTCAGCCGCGACCAGCTGGACCGGGTCGGCGAGATCAACATGATCGAGCGCAAGCTGCGCGCCGGTCTCGCCCGTCACCCCGACACCGTGGTGATCGCCAACTGCGACGACGTGCTGGTCACCTCGATCGCCTACGACCACCCGAACGTGGTGTGGGTCGCCGCGGGCGGCGGCTGGGCGATGGACGCGACGAGCTGTCCGCGCTCCGGCGAGCCGATCGTCTGGGAGGGCGAGCACTGGCGCAGCACCGGTACGGATTTCCAACGGCCGCAACCGGATTGGCACCTGGAGGGGAACGACCTCGTCGGCCCCGACGGCGAACGCCACCTGCTCGAGCTGGCGCTGCCCGGCCGGGCCAACCGGGGTAACGCCGCGCAGGCGGTAGCCGCCGCGGTCGCGCTGGGCGCCGAAACGGCCAAGGCCGTCGTCGCCGCGGGTACGGTGCGCGAGATCGCGGGCCGCTACCGGACCGTGCAGGTCGGCGAGCACGCCGCGCGGCTGCTGCTCGCGAAGAACCCGGCGGGCTGGCAGGAAGCCCTGTCGATGATCGAGCCGAGCGCGGCCGGGCTGGTGATCGCGGTGAACGGGCAGGTGCCCGACGGCGAGGACCTCTCCTGGCTGTGGGACGTGCGCTTCGAGCACTTCGAGGGCGTGCAGGTCGTCGCCTCCGGCGAGCGCGCCACCGATCTCGCGGTCCGCCTCACGTACGCGGGCGTCGAGCACACCACCGTCCCGGATCCCTTGCGCGCCATCGCTTCCTGCCCGCCCGGGCAGGTCGAGGTGCTCGCCAACTACACCGCGTTCCGCGACCTCAACCGCGACTTGGAGAATCATGGGTGACTCGACGGTACGGATCGGCCTCGTACTGCCCGATGTGATGGGCACCTACGGCGACGGCGGCAACGCGCTCGTGCTGCGCCAGCGGCTGCGCATGCGCGGCTACGACGCCGAGATCGTGGAAATCACGCTGCCCGAACCGGTTCCGAACTCGCTGGACATCTACACCCTCGGCGGCGCGGAGGACTCCGCGCAGCGACTGGCCACCCGGCACCTGCAGCGCTACCCCGGCCTGCAGGAGGCGGCCGCGAAAGGCGCTCCGGTGCTTGCCATCTGCGCGGCGATCCAGGTGCTCGGCAACTGGTATGAGACCTCCTCGGGCGAGCGCGTGGACGGCGTCGGGCTCATCGACGTCACCACCTCGCCCCAGGCCAAGCGCGCCATCGGCGAAGTGACCACCAGTCCCATGCTCGACGGCCTCACCGCCCCGCTCACCGGCTTCGAGAACCACCGCGGTGGAACGAAACTCGGCCTCGAAGCGACCGGCCTCGCGCGCGTCACCCGCGGCGTCGGCAACGGCGTCGGCGACGGACTCGAGGGCGTCGTCCAGGGCTCGGTCATCGGCACCTACATGCACGGCCCGGCCCTCGCCCGCAACCCCGAACTCGCCGACCTCCTCCTCACCCGAGCCCTCGGCGTCGACACCCTCGAACCACTGAACCTGCCCGAGGTCGACCAACTACGCCGCGAACGCCTCCGCGCCTGAGAGCAGCCTTTTCGCGCGGAGTCGCTGGTGACCTCGAGAAGGGGCCGAGCCGAAGGTTGTCGCGAATTGGGTATTCACACTTCGAGCGGAGCGACGTCGACCGAGACGGTGATCGAGCTCTCCTTGGCCTCGGTGTAGATGATGCCGCGCAGTGGCGGCACATCGGCGTAGTCGCGTCCCCACGCCGCGACCACGTAGCGCTCGTCGGCGAGCTGGTCGTTGGTGGGGTCGAAGCCGATCCAGCGGCCCGCGCGTTCGGACGGGTTCCGGCCGGGGACCCACACCGCCGCCCAGGCGTGGGTGGCGTCGGCGCCGACCATGCGCTCCTTGCCCGGCGGCGGGTCCGTGGCGAGGTAACCGGAGACGTATCGCGCGGCGAGCCCGTGCGACCGCAGGCAGGCCGCGGCGATCCTGGCGAAATCCTGACAGACGCCCGCGCGCGCGAAGAACACGTCGGAGACCCTGGTCGAGACGTTCGTCGAACCCGACCAGTAGGTGAAATCGGTGTAGATGCGGGTCGTCAGATCGGTCACCGCGGCGAGCAGTGGCCGCCCCGGAGTGAGCGAGCGCGCCGCGTAAGCGGTGATCTCCTCGGTGATCTCCGGCGGGTGCAGGTCGAGGGTGAACTCCACGGCCAGCGGGCCGTTCGCATGACTGGGCCGCGCGGACTCCCACGGCAGCCGGGCCGGATCGTCCGTCAGCTCGGCGGGCGGGTCGACCTCGACCGTCGACTCCGCGCTGACGACCAGCTCCCAGTGTTCGGCCGTGACGTGGAAGTAGTGCGTGGTGTTGCCGTACACATCGGTGCCGATGGACCGGTCCGACGGCGCCGGGTCGACGTGCACCTCGTGCGCGAGCACCCGCTGACCGGGGAACTCGCGCGGGGTCAGATAGGCGCGCCCGTAGGAGCTGGTGACCTCCTCGGAGTAGGAATAGGTGGTGCGATGGGCTACCCGATACCGCCGCGTCGCGCCGTCGCCGCCGATCATCCGACCACCCGCGTGCTGCCCCACAGCGGCTGAATGCCCACCGGCAGCGAGAGTTTCGTCGTCTCGAAGGATTCCGCCACCTTGCGCAGCCGCAGGTGCACACCGTCGAGCAGTTCGGCCAACTCGGTGCGCCTTCCGTTCTCGTCGGTGACGTTCAGGTCGTCCGGATCCACGCGGCGCAGCATGCGCTGGGCGTCGGCCAGCAACCGTTGCGGCCGTGAGGATCCCGAGGCGCCGGGTAGCGCGGCGAAGTTCGCGTCGAGTCGTTCGAGCTGGTAGGCCAGCGATCGCGGATTGCCCCTGTCGAAGAGCAGCAATCCGGCGACCGCCGAGACCCGCACCGAATCCCGGTGTCGCCGACGGTAACTCACCGACGATTCGGCCGCCTGCAACACCGCTTCGGTGACCACCAGCTCGGCTTCCGCCGGATAGGTCTCGGTCAGCGCCGACGAGAGCAGCGCCGTCACAGCCAGCCCGCGCTCGATGCGCTTACCGATATCCATGACGCACCAACCGATGTCGCGCACCAATGACTCGGCCTCGATGCCGGACAGCGAGAGCAGGGCGGCCAGCGTCAGGGAATGCACCGCCGAGAGCGCCGTCTCGTCGCCGTCGCTCTCGCGATACTCGGCCAGCGCCCGGTCCACCGAGCCGAGGATCATCCAGGTGTCGTGCGAAAGCTGGTCGCGCACGGCGCGCGCCGAGGAGCCGTACCGGTCGATCGCGTAGGCCAGCGATCCGGGCAGCTCCCTATCGATGGTCAACGCTTCGAGATAGTCGTGCCCCTCGCGGGACGCACCCGCCACCGCGGCCACCCCACCGTTGCCCTCCGATGCGCTCGCGGCTGTGAATCCGTCTGCCGCGCCGCCCAACTCGGACTCCGCACCGCCCGACCCCATCTCGCCACTCGACGCGGGCTCGGCGCCACCCGCCTCCGGCTGCTTCCCACCGCCCGACTCGACCTGCGGATCACCCGGCCCCAGTCCGCCGCCGAAGGCTCGGGATTCCCCTCCGCGAGGCTCGGGCTTCGCACCGCCCCGCCCCAGCTTCCCGCCACCGAGCCCAGGCTTCCCGCCGCCGAGCCCGGGCTTCCCGCCGCCCGATCCGAGATCTCCGCGGCCCGACTCGGCCTCCGCGCCACCCAACCCCGGTCCACCACCGAGGGCTTCGATTTCCCCGCCACCTGACCCCGGCTCACCACTACCAGGCCTGAGCTTGCGATCGTCCGAGCCCTGATCCTCGCGGCCCGACTCGGCCCCCCTGCCACCCAACCCCCGTCCACCACCGAGGGCTTCGGGTTCCCCGCCACCTGACCCCGACTCACCACTACCAGGCCCGAGCTTGCGACCGTCCGAGCCCTGATCCTCGCGGCCCGACTCGGACTCCCTGCCACCCAACCCCCTTCCACCACCGAGGGCTTGAGGTTCTCCTCCACCCGACTCCGGCTCCCCACCAGCCGACGCGGCCTCCGGCGCACCGCCACCCGACCCCGGCTCCCCGCCGCGCGACTCCAGCTTCGGGCCGCCGTCCCCGATCACCGCGTCCGGCGCGGCCGTGCAGGTCGTCGCGGCCAGCGCCGCCATCAGGACCGGCAGCGCCTCCGCGCCCTCCAACCACGGTCGGTAGCGATAGTCCTGGTAGCGGTCGTGCGTGGCGATCAGCAGGCGGACCGCCGCCTCCGCGCGCTCGCAGTATCGGCCCATCCAGAACATGTCGGTGAGCACGCGCGGCGAGCTGATCTCCTCGACGATCGGCGCGACCCGCCGCTCACGCTCCTCGCGCGGCGCTTCGGCGCCGACCGCGGTCGTCGTGGCGGGCGCGGCCCGCACCCAGACGTCCTTGGCCGCGATCTTGATCACCGCCCGGTCCGGCTGGGTGCGCTGACGCAGCTGACCGAGGCCGCCCGCCATCGCCGTGTAACCGCCGCGGCGGGCCAGCGAGAACAGCCGCATGCCCACCGGCGCCGCGGCCAGACCGCCGTACCCGTGCACGGCCGGGGCCACCGAGAACTGGGCCGGTTCCTGGCCGACCCACTTCCAGCCGTCCGCCTCGATGCGCCGCCGCAGCTCCTCGCGCATCGTCGCCGACAGATCCGGCCCGAACAGCGTGGCCCCGTCCACCGTCGAACGGATGATCAGTTGGTCCAACTCGGCGAGCAGATGCGAACGCTCGCTCGCGTCGCCGCCCCAGTACGCGGGCGCGCTGTCCAGCAGCAGTTCCTCGCCGAGCAGCGCGCGGGAGATCCGCGGCAGGAAGCCCGCGAGCGCCGGATTCTCCAGCAACCCGCTGCCCAGCGTGTTCACCACGGTGACCGCGCCGCGGCGCAACACCTCGACCAGCCCCACCACCCCGAGATGCGAATCCGGCCGCAGATCGAGCGGATCGGAGAACTCCGCGTCCACCCGGCGCAGCACGACGTCCACCCGCTTGAGAGTGCCGAGCGAGCGCATCCACAGCGCGCCGTCGCGCACCACCAGGTCGGCGCTCTCCACCAGCGGGAAGCCCAGCGTCGAGGCGAGATACGCCTGATCGAAGGCGGTTTCGGAATGCACGCCCGGGCTCAGCACCACCACGACGGGATTGTCCTCGGCCACCGGCGCCGCCTCGATCAGCAAGAGCCGCATCGCCCTGGCGAACGGGGTGAGCGGGCGCGGGCTGGAGTGCTCGAAGGCCTCCGGGATCGCGGTCGAGACGACGCGGCGGTCGGCCAGCGCGTAGCCGGCCCCCGAGGGGGCCTGTGCCCAGTCGGCGATGGCGCGGAACTCGCCGTCGCTCCAGCGGCTGATGTCGCAGGCGTGCAGGAACAGCTGGTGGCGTCCGGGGATCGTGATGCCGTGCGCGGCACGCACGTAACCCACGTTGCCGAACACCAGCTCGGGCGGCAGCAGCCCGGACGTGATCGTGCGGCGCGAGCCGTAGATGTCGGTGAGCACCTCGTCCAGCACCCGCGAGCGCTGCACGAGGCCCGCCTCCAGCCGGGTCCAGTCGTCGGCGGAGACCAGCAGCGGGATCGGATCGAGTCGCCACGGCGTCGGGATCGCGGCCTCGCCCGCGCGCATCACCTCGGTGTAGGTGATGCCGTCGTCATCGATCAGCCTGCGCACCCTGGTGTCCAGCCTGCCGAGCCCGGCCGGGCCGATCTCGACGAAGTCGGCCGAGAGTTCCGACCACATCTGCCGCACGACGCCGTCGGTGTCCACCAGCTCGTCGTAGTAGCCGCCGGTCGGCCTGCCGACCTCGTCGTAGGCGCCGGTGTGGCCGCCCTCGGCCCGGTAGCGGGCGAGCTGCTCGGCGATCTGCGCGCGCACGTCGGCGGCCGTCGCCGCCGGGGGCACCGCATCGGCGACCATGCCGACCTCACCTCCGCTGTCAGACGTTTCGCCATGACGAACGTGCGTCCGGCCCGTGCCGCACCGGTCGCCGGTCGGGTCCGTAGGGGACGCGGTCCGGCGTAGCTCCAGCTTGCCGGGTGCGCCGACGTCGGTCGACCGTGCTGCCATCTTCGCACGCGAATCCGCGGGATCGCCCCGAGTCGCGGTAGGTCCACCCGCCCTGACACGGCGATCGTGACCCGGTCGCACCGCACCCGCCATGACGTCCGGGCCTGGCGCGCAACATCTTCGGCGGCGATCCCACCCCGCGCAGGTCGCCGACACGCCCACCCGGCCTCCCACCGTCGTCCGGACTCGAGTGCTAAGACCGAATCACCAACCGATCTCGTCAGGAGGTCCCATGCGCGCGACCTGCCCAGCCTGCGAATCCGCGGTAGACCACTGCCACGGCACCCTCATCGTCCACGCCACCCGCGTCCTCGAATGCACCGACGACGACTGCGTAGCCTTCGACCACGCCCGCCACACCTTCATCGTCGACTGCGCCGACGTAGCGGGCGGCTGCGCCTGCACAACGGACTCGACCCCCACCCGCCGCCGAGCCTGACCGCCCCTGGATCAATCGATTCCGTCGTCCAGGTCCTGCCAGGTGGCATAGGTATCGAAAGGCACTACGGTCTCGATGGCCACGGAGCTGCTCCCAGACACGGCTCGGCCGATCCACGTTTGGCTCGGCCCTCCAGCAGCGCGCGTTCGATGTTGCGCGCGATCGCGTTGTGATCGCGTGAGGCCGACTCGCAGTGAACGATCATCCCGTCCTTGATCTCGACGTCGCGCGACATCTCCTCGGGCATGGCCAGGTAGTCGTCCATGTCTACCGGCAGGATGTAGGTCTTCGGCGAAGACCAGTCGAACAGTTCCGACATGTGACCGTCCTTCAGGCTGGTAGTCGCAGGAATCGTAGGTCAGTCCGCACGTCCCGGCCCGTGGCGGGCGGAGAGCCGGTAGGTAGCTCCCCGTACGCTGGCCGGGTGAACTACGACCACGTGTTGTTGCCGTCCGGTGTCGCTGCGAACCTCGCCGAGGTGGAGGCGTATCTGGTCGGGCAGCAGGGGGTGAACGAGGCCGAGGTGGTCGCCGAGATGGCGGCCGAGATCAACGAGGCGAATCTGGAGCTGCCGGAGGAGGACAGCTTTCTCAGCGGTGAGTCGGTGGGTGGGGCGGCGAACGGGTCGGTGCTGCACGTGGCGTGCCCGTACGACGCGATCGGCTACGTGCGGCAGCTGCTGTTCGATATCGCGACGCCGCGCGACTACGCGATCTACGATCCGCAGCTGGCCTGGCTGATCGACCCTGCGGGGCACGTGCCGGTCACCGTCACCCACGGCGGCGCGGGCGCGTTCCCGTACCTGACCAAAACCCTTGTGGACCAGTGGATTCCTGAGCTCGCGCCGCCGAACCCCTACCTGATCGTGGAGCGGGGCGACCACGACTACATCCAGACCTACCGGGGCAAGCCCGGCGAGTACACCGTCGAATACCGCGACGGCGGTCCGGAACGACACTACGGCGCCACCCTCGCGGACCCCGCCGCGGTCGCCAACCTGATCTGGGCCTGGACAACCGGCGAACGGGAGGAGCTGGCGCGGATCCCGTGGACCCGCGTGGAGTTCTGACTCCTACTGGTTCTGCACGGCGAGCCGCCCGGCGAGCGCCACGAACGAGGCGCCGAACACCCGCCGCATCCACGTCACCACGACCGGCCGCGCGATGACGTACGTGCGCACCGCCGCCGCGCACGCGCCGTATCCCGCGAACACCACGAAGGTGGCCAGCATGAAGATCCCGCTCAGCTCGAGCATGCGGGCCAGCGCGTTCGGCGCGCCCGCGGGCACGAACTGGGGCAGGAACGCGAAGAAGAAGATGGTCAGCTTCGGGTTCAGGATGTTGAGCAGCACCGCCGAGGTGATCACCTGGCGAGCTCGCGGCGCGGCCCGTTCCGTTCCGGCGTCCGGGATGGCGAGAGCGCCCTTGTCCCGCAAGGTGTTCCACGCCATGTAGAGCAGGTAGGCGACGCCGAGGTACTTCAGCGTCTGGAAGGCGACGGCGCTGGTGTTCAACAGCGCGGCGAGACCGGTCACCGCCGCGATCATGTGCGGGATGATGCCGAGGGTGCAGCCGAAGGCCGCGACGACGCTGGCGCGCACGCCGCGCGAGAGTCCGGCCGCGAGGGTGAACAGGACGCCGGTACCGGGCGTGGCGACGATGACGAGCGTCGTCAGCAGAAACTCGATGCTCATCCCCCGCACAGTAATCAGAGTGCGCGGCCGGGCGAAAGCCTTTCGCGGACCACGCACCGCCGGAGCCGAATGCGGAGGTACGCCCAAAGGGCGCAGCCGGACCGCACACAAGCCTTACTCTTACAACGCGCGCCTGCCGGAAAGCGCTCGCCCGAGGGTCAATTCGTCGGCGAACTCCAGATCGCCGCCCATCGGCAGGCCGGAGGCCAACCGCGTCACCGCGAGCCCCGGGAAATCGCGCAGCATCCGCACCAGGTAGGTGGCCGTCGCCTCACCCTCGGTGTTCGGGTCGGTCGCGATGATCACCTCGCTGACGTCGACGCCGTCCTCTTGATTGCCGATGCGCGTCAACAGTTCCCGTATCCGCAGCTGATCCGGCCCGATGCCGCTGAGCGGATCGAGGGCACCGCCGAGCACGTGGTAACGGCCACGGAACTCACGGGTGCGCTCGATCGCCTGGACGTCCTTGGGCTCCTCGACCACGCAGATCATGCTGCGGTCGCGGCGCGGGTCGGCGCAGATCCGGCACAGCTCGCCGTCGGAGACGGTGCCGCACACCACGCAGAACTGCACGCCGTCGCGCACCTTCTGCAGCGCGGCCTGCAACCGGTCGATCTCCGGCGGCTCCACCTGGAGCAGGTGAAACGCGATGCGCTGCGCGCTCTTCGGACCGACGCCGGGCAGCTTGCCCAGCTCGTCGATCAGATCCTGTACCGGACCCTCGTACAACCGTCCCGTCCTCGATCAGAAATCCGGCAGCCCGGGCAGCGAACCGCCGCCGAGTCCGCCGGAAAGCGGGCCGAGGCGCTCGGCCGCCAGCCGCTGCGCGTTGCTCATCGCGTCGTTGACCGCACCGATCACCAGATCCTGCAGGCTCTCGACGTCCTCGGGGTCGACCACCTTCGGGTCGATGGTCAGCGAGACCACCTCGCCCGTCGCCTTGATCCGCACCTGGACGAGACCGCCGCCGGCCTGTCCGTCCACCTCGGAGGCCGCGATCTCGGCCTGTGCTTCCATCACCGCCTGCTGCATCTGCTGTGCCTGGGCGAGTAACTGCTGCATGTCGAACTGACCACCGGGCTGCACTGCTCGTCCTCTCTCAGGGGAGATTGTCACGGTTCAGACTAGTCCTCCCGGATATACCCAGACAGTCAACCCCGACCCACCTAACCTGGACCTGGGTCGGTTACCGGTTCGGTGAATTCTGGAGACAGTAATGAACACAAGCCGAGTACTCCTCGTGGGCGCCCTGGCACTTTCGGTGCTCTGCGCTCCGGCGGCCACCGCGGATTCCGATGTGCAGCCTGCGGATTCCGACGTCGTCCCCGCGGCGTCCGACTACGGCGGCGGGTGCGTGCTGTATCCCGACGACAAGGCGGCCACCCTGGATTCGCTGCGGCTGCGCTGCTCGCCCGAGCAGCAGGACGCGATCTTCCACGACGCGCCGCAAGGCGCGGTCCCGATGGGCGTCAAGGACGGCTGGGTGATCCGGCCGAACTACGCCCAGGGCATCACAACCGGTCTGTGGCTCGGCAAGAACTTCTACACCGGTCCCGACGGCGGCTGGCTGCTGAATCGCCTGACCAGATGGGACATGGAGGGCTGGAAGGCCGACGTGTACCGCGCGCCCGCGTTGCTGGACGGCCGCCCGGCTTGGGCGCTGGACTACGCCCCGTCGCCGACGCCGCCCGTCTACGACGAGATCCGCGAGGTGACCCCCGGCGTGTGGTTCGGCTACTCGTGGTGGCGCGGCGCGGTGCAGAACACCCTGCTGTTGACCTTCGCATTGGCGTGAGCGAACGGAGTGAGCGAACCATGTGCCAGCCTGCCTCCGGCATCCGCAGCCGAGCGTCAGCGAGGCGGGGGCGTGACAGGGTCGCTTGACTCTCCAGTCGCTGGAGGGTGTTCGCTGAACGCATGACCGCGACCGTCTCGATCGGTGAGTTCGCCAGGCTGACCTACCTCAGCGTCAAAACGCTGCGGTACTACCACGACATCGAACTGCTCGAGCCGGTCGAGGTGGACCCGGCCTCGGGTTATCGGCGCTACTCGACCGAGCAGGTGGCGCAGGCCCATCTGATCCGGCGGCTGCGCCGCCTCGACATGCCGCTGCCCGAGATCAAGTCCGTACTCGCCGCGCCGGACATCACCTCCAGGGACAGCGCGCTGCGTGCGCATCTGGAACGCATGGAGGCGGAATTGCAGCGGACCCGGGCGGTGGTGGCGTCGCTGCGTTCGCTGCTGACCGAGCCCGCGCCGATCGCGGTGAGTTACCGCTCGATCCCGGCGTTTCCGGCGCTGGCCCTCATCGACTTCGTCGAGCGCGACGGTATCGATTCCTGGTGCGGCCGTGCGTTCACGCTGCTCTACGAGACCTTGGCCGCGGCGGGCGTCGAGCCCGCGGGAGTCAGCGGCGCCACCTACTCGCCGGAGTTCTTCGAGAACGACGCGGGCGAGGTGGTGGCCTTCGTGCCGATCCCGTCCCGCGAGGCCATCGAACCTCCCGCGGGACTCGTGGTCGTCGAACTGCCCGCACGTCGCTTCGCCATCGCCGTCCACAGCGGCGCCTTCGAGGACTTCGACCGCACCTACGGCGCGCTGGGCAGCCACGTCGCCGAACACGACACCGCGCTGACGGAGCCGGTGCGTGAGCTCTACCTGGTGGCCCCGAACGACACCGACGACCCGAACGAATACCGGACCGAAGTCTGCTGGCCCATCGGCGGGCTCCGAGAAAAGGAGTGAACGACCATGACGTTGTCCATCGCCCACGTCACCTTCGACTGCGAGAACGCCGCGGCGCTCGCCGGATTCTGGGCGGAGCTGCTCGATCAGCGCGTCGACGAAGGAGCCAGTGAGTTCTTCGCGACGGTGGGACGGGAGTCCGGGCTCGCGCCGGTGCTGATGTTCATCAAAGTGCCCGACAAGACGCCGGGCAAGAACGTAGCGCACCTGGACCTGCACGCGGCCGATTGGCGCGAGCACATCGAGCGCGCCATCACCTTGGGCGCCAAGCACATCGGCGATTTCGAGGAGTACGGCGGGCAGTGGACCACACTGGCCGACCCGGAGGGCAACCTCTTCGACATCGGCAAGGCTTGATCGTCGGCCAAGTCCGCACACGACAGCGCGGCCGGACCCCTTCGGGTTTCCGGCCGCGCCGCTACTCGATTCGCTTCGCGCTCAGGCCAGTTCGCGCTTCAAGTTCTCCAGCACCTCGGCCTGGATCTTCTTCAGGCCCAGCGGCGCGAAGATGCCCTCGAAGATGCCGGAGATGCCGCCCGCGCCCTTCCACGTGGTGCGCAGCGTGACCTGGGCGCCAGCGCCCTCCGGCGTCACGGTCCAGGTGTTCACCATGGTGGAGTTCGAATCACGCTCGGTGACAATCGAATCCGCCACCGAGACGACGGCGTGCACGTTGCGCGTGCGCTTCTCGGTGGCCTGCAGGGTCCACTCGGCGACGGTGCCCGCGCCCTTGCCGCCCTCGACCACCTTGTAGTCGCGGTAGTGCGGCGAGAGAATGCGCGGACGCACCGTCTCGTAGTCGGCGATGGCCTCGAGCGCGCGCTTCGGATCCGCGTCGACGGTGATCGAACTGCTGGCGCTGACCTGTCCCACAATGAGCTCCTTGTCCGGATGCGGTGTCTCGACCGCCCCCTATCCTGCCCTGCGCCCGCGCGTGCGTGGCGTCCAGGCTCACGTTGTCCCACCGCGTGTTCGGCCGGGCCCCTGCCACGTCGAACACCGAGTATTCCCGATGCAACATTCCCGTGACATTTCTCCCGGCTCGAGCATTTCTCGGTGGTCGAAGATCACGGTGCGTACTAGCGTCGAGGGGTGGCAGTGAGTCTGTTGGGGAAGGCCGGTCACAGTCCGGCCGCACGCGAATCAGGGTTTGCCGCGCACCGAGCGGGTGTGGATCGCCTTCTGGCGAGTTACCGCGCCATACCCGCGGACGCCAACGTGCGGCTGGCGAAGAAGACGTCCAATCTGTTCCGGGCCAGGGCAAAGAACACCGCACCCGGCCTGGACGTTTCGGGTCTCACCAAGGTCGTCGCGGTGGATGCCGACGCGCGGACCGCCGACGTGGCGGGCATGACCACCTACGAGGACCTGGTGGCCGCGACCCTGCCGTACGGGCTGGCGCCGCTGGTGGTTCCGCAGCTCAAGACGATCACCCTCGGCGGCGCGGTGACCGGCCTCGGCATCGAGTCCACCTCGTTCCGCAACGGCCTCCCGCACGAGTCGGTGCTGGAGATGGACGTGCTGACCGGGGCGGGCGAACTGATCACCGCCCGGCCGGAGGGCGAGCACGCGGAGCTGTTCCGCGGGTTTCCCAATTCCTACGGCACGCTGGGATACACCGTCCGGCTGAAGATCGAGCTCGAGCCCGTTCCGCCCTACGTCGCGCTGCGCCACGTGCGGTTCCGCGACCTGCGGGAACTGGAGGCCGCGATCACCCGGATCGTGAACGAGAAGTCCTACGACGGCGAGCGGGTCGACTACCTCGACGGCGTCGTGTTCACCGCCGAGGAGAGCTACCTGACCCTCGGCAGGCAGACCGACGAGCCCGGTCCGGTCAGCGATTACACCGGGATGGACATCTACTACCGCTCCATCCAGCACGACGGCGCGCGGCCCAAGCGCGATCGCCTGACCATCCACGACTACCTGTGGCGCTGGGACACCGACTGGTTCTGGTGCTCGCGCGCCTTCGGCACGCAGAACCCGAGGATCCGCCGGTTCTGGCCGAAGCGCTATCGGCGCAGCAGCTTCTATTGGAAGCTGGTCGCCCTCGACCACAAATACGACATCGGCGACAAATTGGAAGCCCGCAAAGGCAACCCGCCGCGCGAGCGGGTGGTACAGGACATCGAGGTCCCGGTGGAGCGCACCGCGGATTTCGTCGAATGGTTCCTGCGCGAGATTCCCATCGAGCCGATCTGGCTGTGCCCGCTGCGCTTGCGGGAGACGGGCGCGCCTGCCGCGACCGGACGTCCCTGGCCGCTGTACCCGATCGAGCCGAACCGCACCTATGTCAACGTGGGGTTCTGGTCGGCCGTGCCCACCGTTCCCGGGCAGCCGAAGGGCGCGGCCAACCGCGCCATCGAGCGCACCGTGACCGAGTTCGACGGGCACAAATCGCTGTACTCGGACGCCTTCTACGACGAGGACGAGTTCGCGGCGCTGTACGGCGGCGAGACCTACACCGAACTGAAGAAACGCTACGACCCGGACCAGCGCTTGCTGGATTTGTATTCGAAGGCGGTGCAACGGAAATGACGACATTCAAGGACCGTTCCGACGTGTTCGCGGACCTGGGAACCAAGCTGAGCATTGCCGAGATCTTCGAGACCCTCGTCGACGGCGAGGTCCCGATTCGCCTGACCGCCTACGACGGCAGCGCGACCGGGCCGGAGGATTCGGACTACACCCTCGACATCAAGACGCCACGCGGCATCAACTACCTGGCCACCGCGCCCGGCGATCTCGGCATGGCGCGCGCCTACATCGCGGGCGACATGACCGCCACCGGCGTGCACCCCGGCGACCCGTACGACGTCCTGAAGGCGATGCAGGACTTGAAATTCCGCCGTCCGTCGGCGCTCGCGCTGGTCACCATCGCGCGCTCGCTGGGCTGGGAACGGCTCAAGCCGGTCGCGCCGCCGCCGCAGGAGACGCTGCCGCGCTGGCGCCGGATCGCGTTCGAGGGTCTGCGCCACTCCAAGACCCGCGACGCGGAAGCCATCCACCACCACTACGACGTCTCGAACACCTTCTACGAGTACGTCCTGGGTCCCTCGATGACCTACACCTGCGCGACCTACGGCGACGAGAACTGGACGCTGGAGCAGGCACAGGAGAACAAGTACCGCCTCGTCTTCGACAAGCTGCGCCTGAAGGAAGGCGACCGGCTGCTCGACATCGGCTGTGGCTGGGGCGGCATGGTGCGCTACGCGGCGAGGCGCGGCGTCGAGGTCATCGGCGCCACCCTCTCGGCGGAGCAGGCCGAGTGGGCACAGCGGAAGATCGCCGAGGAAGGTCTCTCGGATCTGGCCGAGGTGCGGCATTCCGACTACCGCGACGTGCCCGAAGGCGAGTTCGACGCCGTGTCCTCGATCGGTCTCACCGAGCACATCGGCGTGCACAACTACCCGTTCTACTTCGAGTTCATCAAGAGCAAGCTGCGCGACGGCGGCCTGTTCCTGAACCACTGCATCACCCGCCCGGACAACACCCGCACCACGAAGGCGGGCGATTTCATCGACCGGTACGTGTTCCCGGACGGCGAGCTGATCGGCTCCGGTCGCATCATCTCCGAGATCCAGAACATCGGGCTCGAGGTGCTGCACGAGGAGAACCTGCGCGAGCACTACGCGCTGACCCTGCACGAATGGTGCAAGAACCTGGTCACCAACTGGGACGCCTGCGTCGCGGAGGTCGGCGAGGGCACCGCCAAGGTCTGGGGCCTCTACATGGCGGGCTGCCGACTCGGGTTCCAGCGCAACGTGGTTCAGCTGCACCAGGTGCTCGGCGTCAAGCTACCCCCCAACGGCGCGTGGACGGTCCCGCTTCGCCCCTGGTGGGAGGCCTGAGCTGACGCTGCCCGCCCTTCAGTCCAGGAGCTGCTCCAGGAAAAGGGCGGGTAGCGCCGCATCCTCGAGCTGCTCGGGGGCGGTGTGCATTTCGGAGCGCAGCACGCGCAGGATGGCGACCACGCCGGGGCCCGCGTCCAGGAGCGGGCGGGTCCAGCCCAGTTCGGCGCAGGTGGCGGCGGCGGGGAGCAGCAGGCCGGTGGCCTCGCCGACCCAGCCGGACGCGGCGAGGCATTCGGCGAGCAGCAGCGCGGTGTCCAATTCCGCTCGGGGACGGTCCTGTTCGAGCATCCGGCCGTGCAGGGCGCGGGCGCGGCGCACCGCCGTGTCGTCCGAGCGCAGCGGCTTATGCGCGAGCAGGCCGCGAATGCCCGCGATCTCCTCGGCCTCGGCGGTGAGCGCGGCGGAACCGACCAACCGGTGATGGACAACGCCGAGCGCTTCGGCATGCCCGTCGCCGTGCGCCAGGTACTCCACGGGTAGACCGAGCCGCAGCCGTTCGGCGCGGATGTGCGCGGCGAGCCGGACCAGGCGCTGTTCGGCGGCCACCCGGTCGCCCTCGTCCAGCCGGGCCGCGGCGGTCGCCAGATCGCCGAGCACCGCTTTGACCCGCGCGCCGGTGACGTACGTCGAGATCAGGAAGTCGACCGTCCCGATCCGGGTGACCAGCTGGTGACTCTCGTCGAACAGCCGGTCGGCGACATCGAGATCGCCTCGGCGGTAGTTCAATTCGCCGAGCAGCGCCGAGGCCACCCGCACCGCGTGCGATCGCGGACCCGAGCGGAGCCGCGCCGTCTCCCACGCCTGCTGGAAGCACTGCATCGCCGTAGCGATGTCGAGCTGCTCGTAAGCCGCCGCGCCCTGGCCGCAGAGCCCGAACACCACGCCGAGCGGGTCCTTCGAGCTGGCGTGGTACGGGGTCGCCCACTCCTGGATGCTGCGGGCGCCGTCGAAATCGAATTGGCACAGCCGCACGAACGAGGTCAGGTTCGCCGCGGTGGAGACCGTCCACGCGGGCAGCTCGTCGGGGCGCTCGAGGCAGTCCGCGACGCGGTCGAGCACGCCCTCGGTGTGATCGCGCGCGATCTGGTCGGCGGCGGCGAGCACTGCGGCTTCGCACCGCTGCTGGATCACGTCGGCGTCACCGGACGAGCCGCGCGCGAGCATGTTCGACAGCCTGCCGAGCGCGCTGCGCGCCGCGCTGGACTGTTGCAGGTTCACGTTGGCCCGCGCCACCGCCATCAGCAGTTTGGACCGCGAAGCCACTTGTTGCACCGGCAGTTTCGACACCGTGCCGAGCAGGGTGGCCAGCCGGGCGGTGTCGATCAGATCCATGCCGCCGCCCTCGACCAGATCCAGCGCCATCTTCAAATCCGTCGCGGCCAGCGCGTGGTCGACCGACTTACGCAACAGCTGGTGTTCGGCATACCAGCGGGAAGCCTTGCGGTGCAACGCCTTCAGCCTCCCTGGCTGAGTGCGTTCCAGCCGAGCGCGCAGATGCTCGGCGAACAGCGGCTGTATCCGGTACCACTCCGGGTCGTGCTCGATGCGCCGCAGGAACAGCTCGCGCTGCTCGGCTTGGGCGAGCAGTAGCTCGGCCTCGCTGTCGTCGGACAGGGCGGCGGCCAGCGACGCCGACACGCGCTCGGTCACCGAGATCGAGCTGAGGAAGTCGAGCATCCGCGGTTCGAGCGCGTCGAGCACGTTCTCGGCGAGGTATTCCCGAATGCCGTGACTACCTTCGGAAAGCGTCGCGATCAGCTGTTCCGGGTCGATGTTGCCGCGCAGTGAGAGGCTGATCAACTGGATGGCGGCGGGCCAGCCGTCGGTCGCCTCGTGGATCTGCTCCACCTGAGCCTCGGTGAGCTCGAAACCGTTGCGATCCACCAAGATCTGCTTGGTCTCGGCCACGGTGAGCCGCAGCGCCGCGGACCCGATCTCGACCAGTTCGTCGTGCACCCGCATCCGGCTGGTCGGCAAGCCGGACTGCTCCCTGCTGGTCACCACGAAGCGCAGGTGGTGGCAGCCGTTGTCGAGCAACGCCTCCATCGCGCGGTGCGTGCCGGGATCGGTGATGCGGTGCCAGTCCTCGACCACCACCACGATGGTCTCCCCGCCCTCGTGGATCTCGTTGATCAGAGTGGTGAGGGCGTAGGGCACCGCGTCGCCCGCGCGTTCCTCCAGCGTCTGGTCGAGTCCGGCGCCGATGTCGGGCCGCACCCGGTGGATGGCCTGGATGAGGTGGGCGAGAAACCAGATCTCGTTGTCGTCGTCGCGGTCGATGCCGATCCACGCGACTGGTACCCCGCCGCCGCTCAACTCCGCGCGCCACTGCGCGGCGACCGTGCTCTTGCCGAATCCCGCGGGCGCGTGCAGCACCGCGAGCCTGCGTCGCCCGCCCGCACGCAGGATGTCCAGCAGGCGGGGTCGAGGCACCGGATCGCGAGCCGGGGTCGGTGGGTGGAATTTCGTGGCCGCGGTGGGCGGCAGGGTGGTCGAGCCGCCCGGGTGCTGCGAGACGGCGGGGCGCAACGTCAGCGGCCAGCTGCGCCGGGTCACCGCCGGACGGGTGCGCGTGGACGGGTGCGCTTCCACCACCGGACGCGTGCTGTCGAATTCCTCGAGCAACACGGTGGGCTCGAGCAGCGCCATCTCGTCGGGCAGCTGGCCGTGTTCCACCTGCACCGAGCGCAGCAGTGTGCCGAACTCGTACGCCGACTCCGGTCGATCGGCCGGATCGGGCGCCATGGCCCGTTCGATCGCGTCGGCCACATCGGGCGGGATGTCCTGCTCGCGCAGATCCGGCACCGGCTGGCTGGTGATCCGCAGGAACTGCGCCACCACCCGCTCCCCCGCCTGCCGCTCGAAGGCGGCGTGACCGGTGAGCAGGGCGAACAGCGTGGCCCCGAGCCCGTAGATGTCGGAGCGGACGGTCGGCTCCTCGCCCTTGAGCACCTCCGGCGCGGTGAACGCGGGCGAACCGGTGATCAGGCTGCTGGAGGTGCGAAAGCCGCCGGGAATCCTGGCGATGCCGAAATCGGTGAGCTGCGGTTCGCCGTAGCCGCTGAGCAGCACGTTGGCCGGTTTGACGTCGCGGTGCAGGATCCTGGCGCGGTGCGCGCTCTCGATCGCGCCCGCCAGTTTGACGCCTGCCCGCAGTGAATCCGCCCAGGTGAGCGGGCCTTGCTCGCGGATGAGCTGCTCGAGCGAGCCGTGTGTGCAGTACGGCATCACGATGATCGGCATCCCGCTGGCGGTGACGTCGACCTGCAGGATGTCGACGATATTGGGGTGGCCGGAGAGCCTGCCCATGGCCTGCTCCTCGCGCAGGAAGCGTTCGCGGCTCTCGATGTCGATCTCGGAGGAGAGCACCTTGACCGCGACGACCCGTTCCAGCGCGACTTGCAGGCAGCGGTACACCACGCCGAAGCCACCCCTGCCGATCTCGACAGCGCCGGAAAGCCCCATCGCCTCGAGCTCGTCGGCGATGCCGGCCAGCTCGGGGCGTGGTGTATCGCGCTGGGTATCGACGCCGCGCTGCGTATCCATGCCGCGCGTATTCGAATCGGCCGGGGCCGGTTCGGGACTCATCTTGCCCGAACCCCTCTGTGGATTCACGTGACCACCTCGAATGCACATCGAATCGGCGTCACCGGCGATCGTGGGACACACCGACATCGGGCACCGGGGCCGACCTGGTGTCCGAATTGTCTGCGCATACTCCAACGTAGCGCGGTGCGGGGCCGGTTGGGTGGAGATTGCCGCAGTGTCGTCCCGACCTGTGATGGGCCCGTCGGCAGCATTCGGCGATGGATCGGGCGCCGGGCTTGTAGGCTCTTTCTTCGTCGAAGACTTCTCTTCACTGGAGAAGTGATCGAGCCGGAGGTGCCGATGGAGCAATCGGAGACGAGCACGGTCTATCGCCGCTATCTGAGCGCGCTGATGGCGCACGGACAGGCCGGAGCGCGGGCCGTGGATCTCGGCGCCACCGATCTCTACGCACTCAACATCCTGGAACTCGGCGGCCCGATGACGCCAGGGGAACTCGGCGCGCGCGCCGGACTCACCACCGGGCCGACAACCCGGCTGGTCGACCGTTTGGAAGAGGCCGGGTACGTGCGGCGGGTCCCGGTTCCGGGCGACCGGCGCAAGATCACCGTCAAACTGGTCGAAACGCCCGCGGAACTGGATCGCGTGCTGGCCCCCGCCCGGCGGCGCGTCGGCGAGATCATCGCCGGATACGCGCCCGAGCAGCGCGAGCTGCTGTTCGACTATTTCTGCAAAGCCGCCGACGCGTATTTCGAAGCGACAGAAGAACTCCGCGCCGACTGAGCTCGGTTTTTCGAAAGCTCAGCGCACCGCGAGCGCGACGATCTGGGTGACCTGGTTCTCGGCGAAGTTGTCGTCGCTGACCAGCACCAGCGTCCGCTCGCCGGACGGCAGCCGCGGTCCCCAGGTCATGCCCTCGATGTTGTCGATGTCCGGAAGGCCGACGTCGTCCAGGTCGACGAGCAGTCGTTTGGCGACCGGGCGCGCGTCGCCCAGCGCAGCGTCGAGCACGTTGGTCGCGCCCGCGATGTCGGCCTCGTACACGCGGATCTTGTTGCCGACGCCGTCCACGAACGCGCGCTCGAGCACCAGGAACTTCGTCGGATCGAGCGGGTCGGCGGCCAAGATCGAGGCGACGCCGTTGCCGCCGCGCCCCGGCTCGGGCCGCGACTCGGCGAACACCGGCTCCATCGGGTACGCGTACTGCGCGAGCAGCGGCCCGGACCGTGCCCGCACGGTGATGCGCGAGATCGCGCCGGAGGTCACTGTCGCCTCGGGTCCGTCTTGGAGCAGCGGCCCCTCGACGGCCGTGACGAACAGCGCGCCGCCCGCGGCGAAGGTGGCGGCCTCCAGCACCGCGTTGCGGCGCGGCCCGGAATCCGGCCGCATCCGCTCGTTGTCCGGGATCGGCAGTTCGGCCACGAACGTCCCGTCCGGCCGCGCGACGCGCACGGCGGGGTCGGCGAGCACGTCGCCCGCGCGCTCACCCTCCTGAGTCCAGAAGTAGTCACCGGTCCACGGATCGACCCGGATCTCCTCGGGATCAACGGATTTCGGCGGATAGAAGCCGCCGTCCGCAGTGCGCAGCGGCCGGGTCCCGGTGAATGTCACCGGTCCGACCCCGTTCGCGTCGACCGGGAAGCGGGCGGTGTAACTACGGGCCGGTGCGCGTTCCGAGCGGTCGTCGCTGATCAGCAGGTACTCGCCCGTGGCGGGCAGATAGTCGATGCCGGAAAGCCCGCCGACGACAGTGCCGTGAAAGTCCATGCCGTGCGGCAGGATTCGCTGACCCAGCAGCCGCACGTTCGGCTCGGCCTGCGCTACGGGCAGCGCGACGGCGGAGGCCGCGAGGACGAGAAGGAATCCGATCATGCTGCGCACGAGCCACACGGTATCGGCACTCGCGAACTGCGCGGTGAACTCCATCGGAAATCCGGCCCGGAGACGGCGAAAGCCCGCCACCGCGAAAAGCGATGGCGGGCTTCGCCGTTGCGTGACTACCTACGCGGCGTCGTTACTTCCGCAGCGAGGCGGGAACCTCGAAGCGGTCGCCGTACTTGGCCTTCAGCTCGTCGGCGCGAGCCACGAAGGCCTCCTGGCCGCCCGGGTAACCGACGATGAACTGGTGCACACCACCGGTCCAGGCCGGGTAGCCGATGCCGAAGATCGAGCCGATGTTGGCGTCGGCGGTGGTCTCGAGCACACCCTCGTCGAAGCACTTCTGGGTCTCGATCGCCTCGATGAACAGCATGCGGTCGATGAGGTCCTGGAGCGGCACGTTGAAGTCGGTGACCGACTTGAAGTGCTCACGCAGGCCGCCCCACAGGCCGGTCCGCTTGCCGTTCTCGTCGTACTCGTAGAAGCCGGCCTTCTCCAGGCGACCCGGACGACCCTCGTTCACCATGTACTCGATGACGTCGATGGCCGGGTGCCGCTTCTTGCCCATGGTGGCGTCACCGCGGGCGATGGCCTCTTCGGTCTCTTTGGCGATCTTCAGCATGAGCTTCATGTTCAGCTCGTCCGACAGCTGCAGCGGCGCGGCCGGGTAGCCCGCCTGCGAGCCGGCCTGCTCGATGGTCGAGGGGTCGATGCCCTCGCCCAGCATGGCGATCGCCTCGTTGACGAAGGTGCCGATCACGCGCGAGGTGAAGAAGCCGCGGCTGTCGTTGACGACGATCGGGGTCTTCTTGATCGCGAGGGTGTAGTCGAACACCCGGGCCAGCGCCTCGTCCGAGGTCTTCTCACCCTTGATGATCTCCACCAGCGGCATCTTGTCGACCGGCGAGAAGAAGTGGATGCCGATGAAGTCCTCCTGGCGCTTCACGCCGGTCGCGAGACCGGTGATCGGCAGGGTGGAGGTGTTCGAGCCGAGCAGCGCGTCCGCGTCGACGATGTCCTCGATCTCCTGGAACACCTTGTGCTTGAGCTCGGTGTTCTCGAAGACGGCCTCGATCACGAAGTCGACGCCGGCGAAGTCGGCCGCGTCGGCGGACGGCTTGATCCGGTCGAGCAGCGCCTTGGACTTCTCCTCGGTGGTCTTGCCACGGGAGAGGGCCTTGGCCTCGATCTTCTCGGAGTAGTTCTTGCCGCGCTCGGCCGCCTCGATGGTGACGTCCTTCAGCACGACCTCGTAGCCGGCCTTGGCGGAGACGTACGCGATGCCCGCGCCCATCATGCCCGCGCCGAGCACGCCGATCTTCTTGATGTCCTTCTTCGGCACGTCATTCGGACGCGAACCGCCGTTGTTGATCGACTGCAGGTCGAAGAAGAACGCCTGGATCATGTTCTTCGCGACGGGGCCGGTCAGCAGGTGGACGAAGTAACGCGACTCGATCAGCGAGGCGTTGTCGATGTCGACCTGCGCGCCCTCGACCGCGGCGGCCATGATGGCGCGCGGGGCGGGCATGTTGGTGCCCTTGAGCTGCTTACGCAGGTTGGCCGGGAACGCGGGCAGGTTCGCCGCGAAGGCCGGGGTGGACGGGGTGCCACCGGGGATCTTGTAGCCCTTCTTGTCCCAGGGCTGCACGCCGCCCTCGGGGTTGGCCTTGATCCACGCCTTGGCGGCCGGGACCAGCTCCTCGATCGAGCCGACGACCTCGTTGATCAGGCCGATTTCCTTGGCCTTGCCCGGGCGGTACTTCTGGCCCTGCAGCAGCACCTGCATGAGCGCGCCCTGGAGGCCGAGCATGCGCACGGTGCGGGTGACACCGCCACCGGCGGGCAGCAGGCCCAGGCTGACCTCGGGCAGGCCCAGCTGCACACCCGGCACGTCGGCCGCGATGCGGTAGTGGGTCGCGAGGGTGATCTCCAGGCCGCCGCCGAGCGCGGCGCCGTTGATCGCGGACACGACCGGCTTGCCGAGCAGCTCGAGGCGACGCAGCGCGCCCTTGATGGTGCCCAGCTCGTCCATGAGGGCCTGGCCGTCTTCCGGGCCGACCTTCATCATGTTCTTCAGGTCGCCGCCGGCGAAGAAGGTCTTCTTCGCGGAGGTCAGCACCACGCCGGTGATGCTGTCCTTCTCGGCCTCGAGCCGGTCGACGGTCGCGGTCATCGACGTCTTGTACAGCTCGTTCATCGTGTTGGCGCCCTGGTTCGGGTCGTCCATCGTCAGCACGACGATGCCGTCCGAATCCTGCTCCCAACCGATCATGTTGGTCTCGCTCACAGCTCTGTGTCTCCTTGGTAAATGCTGTCGGTTGGGGTCAGACCCGCTCGATGATGGTCGCGACGCCCATGCCGCCGCCGATGCACAGGGTGATCAGCGCGTAGCGGCCGTTGCGGCGCTCCAGCTCGTCGACCATGGTGCCGGTGATCATCGCGCCGGTGGCGCCCAGCGGGTGGCCCATCGCGATGGCGCCGCCGTTGACGTTCAGCTTCTCGTCCGGGATGTTCAGGTCCTTCTGGAACTTCAGCACCACGGAGGCGAACGCCTCGTTGATCTCGACCAGGTCGATGTCGTCCAGGGTCAGACCCGCCTTGGCCAGCGCCTTGTTGGCGGCCGGGGTGGGACCGGTCAGCATGATGGTGGAGTCGGCGCCACTGGTGGCGGTCGCGACGACGCGCGCACGCGGGGTCAGGCCCGAAGCCTTGCCGGCCTCCTCGGAGCCGATCAGCACCAGCGCGGCGCCGTCGACGATGCCCGAGCTGTTGCCGCCGTGGTGCACGTGGTTGATCTTCTCCACGAAGTGGAACTTCTGCAGCGCCACCGCGTCGAAGCCACCCATCTCGCCGATCACGGCGAAGGAGGGGTTCAGCTTGGCGAGGTCCTCGGCGGTGGTGCCGGGGCGCATGTGCTCGTCGCGGTCCAGCACGACGAGGCCGTTCTGGTCCTTGACCGGAACGATGGACTTGGCGAAGTAGCCGCCGGTGGTGGCCTTGGCGGCCAGGTCCTGCGAGCGCACGGCGTAGGCGTCGACGTCGTCGCGGCTGAAGCCCTCGATGGTGGCGATCAGGTCGGCGGAGACGCCCTGCGGGACGAAGTAGGAGTCGTAGTTGGTGGCCGGGTCGAGGGCCCAGGCGCCACCGTCGGAGCCCATGGCGACGCGCGACATCGACTCGACGCCACCGGCGATGACCAGGTCGTCGAAGCCGGAGCGCACCTTCTGGGCGGCGATGTTGACGGCCTCGAGGCCGGAGGCACAGAAGCGGTTCAGCTGGACGCCGCCGACGGTGTCGGGCAGGCCGGCCACGGTCACCGCGGTGCGCGCGATGTCCATGCCCTGGTCGCCGACCGGGCTGACGACACCCAGGACGACGTCGGAGATCCGGTCCTCGTCGAGGTTCGGGAAGCGGTTGCGCAGCTCCTGGATCAGACCAACAGTCAGGTCGATCGGCTTGACCGAGTGCAGCGAACCGTTCTTCTTGCCGCGGCCGCGCGGAGTGCGGATGGCCTCGTAAATGTAGGCCTCTGTGGTCATATCGGAGTGTTCCTTCCTTGGGGTGCGCCTGCACCGCGTTGTGCGGCACGGCCGCGGGTAACCTCGCCGACCGGCCATGAGACCGACCGTCCGTATTCAGTTTGCCGTGCTCCCGAGGCCCAGCGTGGTGACGCGAGGTTCCGTCTCCGGGCCCGTCGCTCGCACCGCATAACGCTGTACAAAACTTGGCAAGCACCTGCGGACGCACGTTCCGGACACGCCCGTACGCCTGGGCATACCATAGAACGCCGCCACACCGGAGCTCACGGCCACCCGTTCATACTACCGTCGTGTGCGAACTCCGGTTAACTTAACGTGCTCGAGGCGGTGGTTGTCAACCATCCAGCCGTGTGGCACCCAGCTCACTCCTGAGCAATTCCAGGGCGACCTCGTCGGGGTCGTGGCGAGCCTCGGGAGCCACCGGTTCGGCGGCCTGGGCCAGCATTTCCTGCTCCTCTTCCGGAGTCGACGGGCCGGGCACTCCGCCCGAGCCGTAACCCGTGCCGCCGGAGGTCGATTCGTAGTCGCCGGGATCCGGCGGCGGGTAGTCGCCGGGACCGGGATCGTCCGGTAGGTCGGGATAGTCGGGCGGCGGGATATCGTCGTCGCCGGACCGCGGTGCCGCGGCGGGCCGCTGCTGCCGGGCGGGCGCGTCACCCGCGGCGTTCGCCCTGGTCTGGCTGGGTCGGGAGAACCGAGGCGGGCCGCCCTCACCGCGTCCCGCCGGATTGCCCGAACCGCGTCCGGCCGCCTGCCCGCCTCCCCGTGCGCGACTCGCCTGCTGCGCAGCGGCACGCGGCGCCGCGCCGCCCGCCTCCCACCGGATCTCGTGGTCGCCGCCGAGCACGGCGCGCACCGCCGACCGCACGGCCTCGACATTGCGCGGATCCGACAGTCGCTGCGCCAGCGGCGCGTGCTGATGGGCGAACACGATGACCGCGCCGTCGACCCGCGCCACCGAGGCACCGGACAGCAACGCCTGCACCGTCGGCCCGAACTCCCGAACCTTGGCCCGGATCTCCGTCCATGCCCCTTCCACGGCCCTCAGCAGCTCGTCCCCCTGCGCGCCCGCGGGTTCGTCCGGCAACGCCGCGACCATCGATTCGGCGCTCGCGGCGGTGTGCGCACCCGCCGCGTCGTCGGCGCGACGGCCCGCCACCGATTCCCCGGACACTTGACCATAATCGGACGTAGCATCCGTAATCGCTTGCGGCGCTTCATATCCCGCGCGATCGGCGGGACCCGTCGCGGCGCCACGCGGAGTCGCGGGCCGGTCGGCCGAACGGCCCGCCTCGGCCGCGGCGTCACCGGGCGCGACCGCCGCGCCCGCATGGTTCGCGGACCGCCCCGTCGGCGCCTCCACGTAGCCCTCGGCATCCCGAGGAGCGGCGGGCCGCCCCGGCCGAGGTTCCGCGCCGCCCGGCCTCGCATGACCCGCGCTTCGGCCGTCGGCGGGGCCATCACTCGGCGCAGGCTGGCGTGTTGGTGCGTCGTCGGCCTCGACGACCCGAGAAACCGACTGGGCTGCCTGGGCATCGGTGTCGCCCGGGATGGTGCTGGGCGCGACCGAAGCGCCTACGTCGCCGCGCACAAGCGGCCCGGATTCGGCGGAAGCACCGGCAGCGGCGGCGTCCGCACCGACGACGTCCCGTTGAGCGAGGGACGCATCCGCCGAGCCCTCGGCTTGCCCGGCCGGGCGATCGTCGGACCGCCGCGCCGGACGATCCGCATCGCTGAGCCCGGACCGATCCACCGCCGCGCCGCGCTCCTCGACCGGTCCGCCGCCTGAGGTGGGCGCATTCGTGTAGCCCTCGACGGGTACGGAACCGCCGGGGTGTCCTGACCGAGCACCGGCATCGTCATCGGCCGAGCCCGGCGCGGAGTGAACCGTCGTCTGCTGGGCGATGGGCGCACTCACGCCACTTTCGCCGCCGCCCGGTCCGGAGTCGGCTCCGCGCGTCTTGTTCTCGCGCAGCGCGGCGAGCGCCTCCGCACCACGACGACGCGGGGGTTCGCCCGGTGCGCGGGCAGGCGCGGGAGCGGAAACGGGCCCTGCGTCGGC
The DNA here is from genome assembly GCF_040609595.1 of Nocardia sp. NPDC004654. Lineage (NCBI taxonomy): Bacteria > Bacillati > Actinomycetota > Actinomycetes > Mycobacteriales > Nocardiaceae > Nocardia > Nocardia sp. NPDC004654. The sequence continues at coordinate 98,249 of NZ_JBEXKI010000001.1, forward strand.
GGCGGAGGCAGCGGTCGAGGCAGCGGGCGGGAGTGGCGCGACGACTCCGCCCGCGAAACCGCGCTCGAGTCGTTCCAGGCGCTGGAGGGTGGCGGATTCGGTGTCGGAGACCGAGGGCAGCAGCATGCGGGCGCAGACGACCTCGAGCAGCAGCCGCGGCGCTGTCGCTCCGCGCATCTCGCCGAGACCCTCGTGCAGCAGTTCGGCGTAGCGGGTGAGGGTGCCGGGGCCGATGCGCTGGGCTTGGTCGCGCATGCGGTCGAGCACGTCACCGGGGCCGGAGACCAGGCCGCGGTCGGCGGCGTCGGGCACCGCGCGCAACAGGATCAGGTCACGGAAGCGCTCGAGCAGGTCGACGGCGAAACGGCGCGGATCGTGCCCGGCCTCCATGACGCTGTCCACGGTGCCGAACAGCGCGGCGCCATCGCCCGCGGCGAGCGCCTCCACCGCGTCGTCGATGAGCGCGACATCGGTGACGCCGAGCAGCGCGACCGCGCGGTTGTAGGTGACGCCCTCCGGCCCGGCGCCAGCGAGCAGCTGGTCGAGCACGCTGAGGCTGTCGCGCGGTGAGCCGCCGCCCGCGCGAATCACCAACGGGTACACCGCTTCCTCGACCGGAACGTCTTCCTGCTCGCAGATCCTGCCGAGCAGGCCGCGCATCGTCGCGGGCGGCAGCAGCCGGAACGGGTAGTGGTGGGTGCGCGAGCGAATGGTCGGCAGCACCTTGTCGGGCTCGGTGGTGGCGAAGATGAAGATCAGGTGGGCGGGCGGCTCCTCGACGATCTTGAGCAGCGCGTTGAAGCCCGCGGTGGTGACCATGTGCGCCTCGTCGACGATGAAGACGCGGTACCGGGATTCGGCCGGTGCGTAGAAGGCGCGGTCGCGCAGCTCGCGGGTGTCGTCGACGCCGCCGTGGCTCGCGGCGTCGAGTTCGATGACATCGAGATTGCCGGGCCCGCCCGGTCCGAGCGCGACGCAGGACGGGCAGACGCCGCACGGCCGCGAGGTCGGACCCTCCACGCAGTTCAGCGAGCGCGCCAGGATGCGCGCCGACGAGGTCTTGCCACAGCCCCGGGGACCGGAGAACAGATAGGCATGACTGATCCGTCCGGTGTCGAGCGCGATGCTCAGCGGGTCGGTGACGTGCTCCTGACCCACCACCTCAGCGAACGTTGCCGGTCGGTACTTCCGGTACAGAGCCACGGCCAGAGGTTACCGGCGACCACCGACAAAGCGGGCGGCGACCGGGGGGTCACGACCGACAGCCCGCCACGGACCTTCGCACCCGCACGCGCAGTGTCGCAAAACCCGGCAAATTGTGAGATAGATCACAGAATTCTCCGGGACTTCTTCCGCCGCTTCGTTCCTCTCACGAATTAGCAACTCGACAGCAATCTTGAAACCGCAGACCGTCCACCGAGGTACGTAACCGTCCGTTCAACTTTCAGCCAGCGGAAATACATACTCACGCCCCGGTTTATCGAAATTTTACGGAGGTAACGAATAAGTCAACCCGGGTGACAGTTACCCCTGGCGCTGGCTACGGTGGCTATTGGCAACTTCGGTAGCCAAACCTTCATCAGGTTGGTGACCCCGGCCGGTCCCTCATCCCGACCGGGGCACAACCTGGCAATCTCCCGGCCCCAGGGCGACATCGCCGAACTCCCACCGCGTATATCGGAGGAACGTTCCCCGTGCCGTCGTGTGACGACATCGCCGCCGCCTGGCTCTCGAATACCGACTTCGCGGACGATCGAGCCGCCGTCGGACTGCTCAGCCGTGCGATCAGCCCCCAGGATTTCGCGCTCAAACGCGATTCGCTGCCGGTGGCGGCCGCCGCCGATCCGTGCACCGCCTCGGCCATCCTGGAACTGCTCGAACGCGGCCAAGTGCCGACCATGGCCGCGATCCGCACCCTCACCGCGCAGAACGAGATGCGCCGCGAGGCCGAGCGCATCGAGCGACTCGGCCGCCGCGCCCAGCGCAGCATCGACGACTTCGGTCGCGTGCTCGCCCGCCTCGCGCACGAACACTGGACGACGCACGGCACCGGCCCGACCCGCCGCGACATCCTTTCCTCGGAGCCGGTGACGACGCTGATCAGGGAGCGCATCGGCGTGATCGCGCCCAACGCGGTCAAACATCTGTGGCTGATCGAACGCGCCCAGCGCGCCGGCTGGATCGCGTCCAACGCGAATCCGCAATCCCTGTGCGCGGCAAGGCGTTTCCACGCGGCCAAGTACGGCAACCGGGTCTCGCTGCGGCCGGTCAACGCGATCGGGACGCTGGTCACCGGATATCTCGCCGAGCATCTCGACGAGCACGGCCGCCCGCCGCGCTGGTCCAACCTCGCGCGCGACCTGCGCGACGATCGCGGGCGGCGCGTCTTCCACGACACCGCCGACGCGCGGGCGCAGGAACTGTGGCTCACCACCGCCGAATGGGTCGCCGTCGAGGACGATCTGCCACTCCCCGGCCGCCGCGGCAGGCGTGCGCTGACCCGCAAGAACCGCGGCTGAGAGGCGATTCCCAGCACGCTGGCGAATTGCCACGCGGCGTCGATTCACCGTCTCGGCCCCTCGACATCCGTGAGTTAACAGCGTTACGCTAACCCCGTTAACTCACGGAGGGGAGCCTCGATGCTCTATCGGATCGCACGACTGACCACGCGATACCCGCGTGCCATCCTGATCACCGCGCTGGCGCTGGTGATCGGCTGCGGTCTGTTCGGCGCCACCGCCGCCGCGCACCTGAAGTCCGGCGGATTCACCTCCGACGACGCCGAATCCTCGCAGGTAGCCAAGATGCTCGAGGACAACTTCGGCGGCTCCTCCCCCAACTTCGTACTGCTGGTGAGCGCCGAGGACGGCGTCGACAGTCCAGCCGCGCGCGCCGCGGGCCTCCGGCTGGTCGATGCCCTGCGCGCGCACGAGGACGTGCGGGCCGTCCAGTCCTACTGGACCACGCCGCCGCCCTTCTCGACCGCGCTGCGCAGCACCGACAACGGATCGAGCGCACTGATCGCCGCGTTCCTCACCGGCGACGATACCGCCGTCCAGAAGACCGCGGGCGACCTGACCGAGCAGCTCACCGGCACCGCCGACGGCATCACCGTGCGCCAGGGCGGCATCGCCGCGATCTATCACGATGTCAACGAGCAGACGACCCGTGACCTGGCCGTCGCCGAGGGCATCGCGATACCGCTGTCGATGATCGTGCTCGTTCTGGTGTTCGGCAGCCTGGTCGCGGCGTCCCTTCCGCTGGCCGTCGGCCTGTTCGCGATCGCCGCCACCCTCGCCATCCTGCGGCTGTTCACCCTGGTCACCGACGTGTCCATCTACGCGCTGAACATGACGACCGCGCTCGGGCTCGCGCTGGCGATCGACTACAGCCTGTTCATCGTGAGCCGGTACCGCGAGGAACTGGGCAACGGCCTCGACCCGACGGCGGCGACCATCCGCGCCGTGCAGACCGCGGGACGTACGGTGCTGTTCTCCGCGCTCACCGTCGCGCTGTCGCTGGCCGCGCTGAGCGTGTTCAACCTGTACTTCCTGAAATCCTTCGCCTACGCGGGCGTCGCGGTGGTCGTGACCGCTGCGGCGGCCGCGATCGTGATCCTGCCCGCCGCGCTCGTGCTGCTCGGAGACCGGGTCAACGCGCTCGACCTGCGCGTCCCGCTGCGGCGGCTGTTGCGCCGACCGGCGCCCGCGGGCCCGGTGCCGCCGGAGCAGTCCGGCTGGTACCGGCTGGTCACGGTGGTGATGCGGTACGCGATGCCGGTGGCCGTGGTGATCATCGCGCTGCTGCTCTTCCTCGGCGCGCCGTTCCTCTCGGTGAAGTTCGGCTACCCCGACGACCGGGTGCTGCCCACGTCCTCGACCAGCAGGCAGGTGGGCGACGAGCTGCGCGCGCACTTCCCGCAGGCCGACCCCGGTGCGAGCACCACGATCGTGCTGGACGGCTACACCGGCGACGCCGCGGCGGTGGGCGCCTACGCCGCGCGACTGTCCGAGCTTCCGGACGTGCCCGCCGTGCTGTCCAGCGCGGGCACCTTCGCCAACGGAGCGCGGGTCGGTATCGCGCCGCCCGGCATGGCCAACGACACGGGCACCTACCTCACCGTCGTCAGCTACGTCGATCCCTTCTCGCCGGACGGCGAACGTCAGCTGGACGCGGTCAAGGCGGTGCCCGCGCCCGCGCCCGCGCTGTACGGCGGGGCGGCGGCGGTCAACGCGGATTCGCTTGCCGCGCTGGGCGACCAGCTGCCCTTGGCGGCCGCGCTCATCGTGCTGGCGACCTTCGTCGTGTTGTTCCTGTTCACCGGCAGCGTCGTGCTGCCGATCAAGGCCTTGGCACTCAACACCTTGTCGCTCGCGGCGGCCTTCGGCGCGATGGTGTGGGTTTTCCAGGAGGGGCACCTGTCGAACCTGCTCGGCTTCACCGCGGTGGGCTACATGGTGCCGACCATGCCGATCCTGATGTTCTGCTTGGCCTTCGGCTTGTCCATGGACTACGAGGTGTTCCTGCTCTCGCGGATCCGCGAGGAGTGGCTGCGCACGCACGACAACGACCGCGCGGTCGCTATCGGCGTCGCTCGCACCGGACGGATCTTCACGGCCGCGGCGGTGCTGATGGCTATCGTGTTGGGCGCGATGGTTACCTCGAACGTCTCGTTCATGCAGCTGATGGGTCTCGGCCTGACCTTGACCGTGCTGGTCGACGCGACGATCATCCGCGCCCTGCTCGCGCCCGCCCTGATGCGCCTGCTCGGCTCGGCCAACTGGTGGGCGCCGAAGCCGCTCGCCAGGCTGCACGACCGGATCGGCCTCACCGAGGACGTCGACCACCGCACCAGCGCACGGGAACCGGAGCACGCAGGACGTTCATGACCCTTCACCGCCGACCTCGATCACCGCGCGGTTCCGGCGCCCAGTTGCGTACCGAGATCCTCACCGCCACAGTGGAATTGCTCGCACGCACCGGCCGGGCCGACGCGGTGTCGATCCGCGAGGTGAGCAAGCTGGTCGGCGTCAGCGCGCCGTCGATCTACCGGCACTTCGCCGACAAGGACGCGCTGATCGAGGCGGCGGTGGCCAAGGCCTTCGAGGATCTGGCCGAGGCTCTGCGCGCGGCCACCGACCCCACCGTGTCGCCGATGAACCGGCTGCGCGACCAGGGCCTGGCCTATGTGCGCTTCGCGCTGGAGCACCCGGAGCAGTACCGGGTGGCGACCGGGCCCACCGAGAGCGGCAGCGCGGTGGACCAGGTGCTCACCAGCGGCGCGTTCCAGCATTTCGCGACGACCGTGCGCGACTGCATGGCGGAGGGCTCGATCGCCCCCGGCGATCCGCTGCCGATCGTGCTGGACATGTGGACCGTCGCGCACGGCCTCGCCTCGCTGCTGATCGCCAAACCCCATCTGCCGTGGGGCGATCACGAGCAGCTCGCCGATCGCATCATGAGCGCGGCCTGCCTCGGGCACACGGTGCTGAACATGATCGGCGGCACGCCGAGCCCGGACGAGATCGATACCTGGCTGGACCAAAACCTCCCACAGTGGCGGAAGACATCGTGAGCGTTCGGTAACTTCTTCGCGACGCACGCCCGCGTAGAAGGAGTTACCGCCATGCCACCCACCATCGACCCCGCGGCCACCGCCTGGCTGCTCGGCAGCACCGCGCTGGTGCTGCTGATGACGCCGGGACTGGCCATTTTCTACGGCGGCATGGTGCGCTCCACCGGCGTGCTCAACATGCTGATGATGAGCTTCATCGCCATCCCGCTCGTCACGGTGACCTGGCTGTTGTTCGGCTACAGCCTGGCCTTCGGTCCCGACGCGGGCGGCGGGCTGATCGGCACCCTCGACCACGTCGGCCTGGCGGGCATCGACCCGACCACGGTGCGCGGCACGGTGCCGGAACTGCTCTACGCCACCTTCCAGCTCACCTTCGCCATCCTGACCGCGGCGCTGGTCAGCGGCGCCATCGCCGACCGGGCCAAGTTCTCCGGATGGATGGCCTTCGTGCCACTGTGGACGCTCGCGGTCTACGTGCCGATCGCGCACTGGGTGTGGGGGCCGGACGGCTGGCTGGCGAAGTTCGGCGCGCTGGACTACGCGGGCGGCTTGGTCGTCGAGATCGCCTCCGGCGCCTCCGCGCTGGCGCTCGCGCTGGTGCTCGGGCCGCGCATCGGCTTCAAGGTCGACGCCATGCGCCCGCACAACCTCCCGTTCGTGCTGCTCGGCGCGGGTTTGCTGTGGTTCGGCTGGTTCGGCTTCAACGCGGGTTCGGCGCTGAACGCCAACGGCCTGGCCGCGGCGGTGTTCCTGAACACACTCGTCGCGGGTTGCCTCGGCATGCTCGGCTGGCTCGCGGTGGAGCGGGTGCGCGACGGGCACCCGACCACGTTCGGCGCCGCCTCCGGCGTCGTCGCCGGTCTGGTCGCGATCACCCCGTCCTGCGGATACGTCGACACCCTCGGCGCGGTCGTCGTCGGACTCGCGGCGGGCACGATCTGCTCCTTCGCGGTCGGCTGGAAGTTCAAGGCCAATTACGACGACTCGCTCGACGTGGTCGGCGTGCACTTCGTCGGCGGCGTGGTCGGCACCGTGCTGATCGGCCTGCTCGCCAGCCAGGTGATGACCGGCGGCGTGGAAGGTCTGCTGTACGGCGGCGGGCTCACCCAGCTCGGCAAGCAGCTGCTCGGCGCGATCGTCGTCGCGGCCTACGCCTTCGGCGTCTCGTTCGCGCTCGGCAAGGGCATCGACAAGGTCATCGGCTTCCGGGTCAGCAAGGAGGACGAGACCTCGGGCATCGACTTCGCGCTGCACGCGGAGACCGCGTACGCCGAAGGGGTGCACGGGCATTCGCCGCGCGGGCACTTCGGTATCGGCGGCGGGCACACGCCGCACGATCGGGACGAGAGCTAGGCCGACGACCGGATGTCGCCGTCACCCACGCGGACCGACCGAATGCCCCCCGCGGTCGATCCTCGCGCACGGGCGCGAAGGCGATAGTCGGTCTGTCTCGAGGACGTCCCGGGGCGAAAGACGGCTACCAGCACGGCGGCTCAGGACACCGCGTCGGCCGAGGCCGCCCAGGCATTGCACTTCTGGACTCGGTTGTTCCGGTAGCCGTACTCGTACCAGAGACCGTAGTTCTGCTTCGATCCGTGGTCGCGGGCGTCACCGGGATCGTCACCGCGTTTGTAGTTGTCCCGCACTGCGTACTCGGCCTGGGTTCCGGTGACCGAGCCGACGTAGGCGGACGAGCCGATGAACATTCCGCCGAAGCACTGCGCGCCCAGCTCCAGGCGACGCGACAACTCCAGGCCCCGTGCGCTGCGCGGCCCAGCGTTGTACCGCTCCTCGTGCGTGCGCTTCGAAATACCGGTGATCGCCTCCACGTGGTGACCGTATTCGTGCGCGAACACCGTCAGGTAGATGATCCAGTTGTCCCCATACACGTTGGTCTGGATCTTGTCCAGCGGCATGTAGATGGTGTTGTTCATCGAGCAGTAGAACGCCGCGTAGTCGCCGCCCGAGCTGGTGCACGGCGAGACCGCGTCGACGCCACGCGCGGGGACGCTGATGTTCGGCGGCGAGAACGGCAGATTCTCGTAATCGAGCAGGTCCTTCCACATCTGCCCGAGGCACGTCGAGGCGGACTGGTAGAACGCCTGGGCCGCCGCCACGTTCGGGGCCCAGCGGGAGAACGTGCAGTGGATGTTGTTCAGTCCCGTGTCCGCGTGAGCGAACAGCGGATGGTCACCGAGCTTCGCGACCGGTTGCGGCCCCGCGGGTCTGGTCGGCGTCGCGGAAGTGGTGCGGACCGAACTGCTCGCCCTGGTGGTCGGCCGTGCCGCCGACGTGGTCGTGGCCGCCGCGGAGGTGGGCGGAATGGTCGGGGTATAGGTGTAGCTGGGCGTGTACGCCGTTGTCCTGCGGTCGTTCTCGCTCTCGCTGCTCGCCACCGCGATCGCCGCGGCGACCAGTGAGCCGACCATCAGGAAGATGCCAAGCACCCCCAGCACCGCACCGAATCCACCGCCCCCGCGTCGCGGCGGCGGGTAGGGACGCCCGTATCCCGGCGGGCCATACGGCGGAACGGCATAGCCGGGCGGGCCGTAGGGCGCCGGAGCGTGCCCGGGGTACGGGTAGCCCGGCGGCGGATATCCGGGCGGCGGCGCGTACCCGGGTGGGCCGTACGGCGGTGGATAGTGCGGCTGGCGGCCGTAACCATATGGGGGCGTGGTCATCTCAGCTCACCCGGTTGGCGGGCGCGGTGAAGGTGTTGCACTGGTTGGTGCGGTTCTTGTCGACGCCCTCTTCGAACCAGTCACCGCTGTTCGCCGAGGATCCGTGGTCGCGCGCGTCGGTCGGGCCGTCGCCGCGGCCCTGCGCGTCGCGCTTGGCGACGCCGATCTGCGCGGAGGTGAGCGCGCCGCCGTCCTCGGAGGAGCCGAGGTACATGCCGTTGAAGCACTGCGCCTGCAACTCGATTCGCCGCGAGAGCTCCAGTCCGCGCTGGCTGCGCGTGCCCGCGTCCACCCGCTCGCTGTTGGCTTTGCGCAGGATGCCGGACACGGCCTGCACGTGGTGGCCGTACTCGTGCGCGAACACCGACAGGTAGACCACCCAGTTGTCCTTGAACAGATCGGTCTGCAACTGGCTGATCGGCATGTAGATGGTCTTGTTCGCCGGGCAGTAGAACGCGGCGAAGTTGGTGGTGGTGCCGGTGCACGGCGTGGAGATACCCGCGGTGGACGCGCTGACATTCAGCGTCGGCGGCGTGAACGGCAGATTCGCCTTCTGCAACACCGGTTTCCACGCCGCTTCCAGGCAGCCCGCCGCGGTCTCGAAGAACTTGCGCGCGGTCTCGACCTGCGTGCTCCACGGGGAGTAATCGCAGTCGGCCGGGATCAGCGTCGCGTTCGGATCGGTGAGCAGCGGGTTGTTGCCCGTCTCGGCGGGGCCCTGGGAGCCGTCCGGAGTGTAGGTGAAGCTGGGCGAGGGTCCGGAGGCGCGGTCGTTGCGGTCGCTGCGAATCGCGGTGCGCACCAACGCGCCCGCCACCAGGAACACCACCACGAGCAGCAGCGAGACGATCCTGCTTCCGCCGCCCTTGCGCGGCGGCCGCGGCGGACGTCCCGGCGGGCCGTACGGCATCGGGGGCGGCATCGGCGGGCGATACCCGGGCGGCTGGCCGTAGCCGTGTGGCTGTCCGTAGCCGGGCGCCGCCGAATAGCCAGGTGGCGGACCATATCCCGGGCGCTGACCGTACCCGGGCGGCGGGCCGTAACCGGGCGGGGGCGGCGAGTAACCGGGCGGCGGGCCATAACCCGGACGCGGCCCGTAGCCGGGCGGCGGAACCTGGTGTCCACCAGGTGGAACCGGTCCATATCCGTACGGTGGTTGGGTCACTCCCCCGTACCCCCTCGCCTCAGATGATCGTCGACAGCCGCTGACGAAGAATAGCAACCTGTCTAGAGTAGGCACCCATGCTGACATTTCGGGGGGCCGCCGCGGGCGCGCTGATTCTCGCCGCCGCGGGATTGGTGGCGACCGCGCCGGGTGCCCAGAGCGAACCGACGCCCGAGGGCGTGACCATCGTCGCGGATCTGAAACTCAGCCGCGAGGGCGTGCTCGAGGTCGACGAGACGGTGACCGTGCCGCCCGGCGAATCGTTCAAGATGTCACTGCCACTTCGCCTTCAGCTGAAGGACGACGTGGAACGGCGGTTCGAGGTCACGGGTATCGACGCGCAGGGCGCGGGCACCGCGACGGTCGCCAACGATCAGTTCACCATCGACGCCAAGCCCGGCGAGTCCAGCTACAAGTACTCGATCCACAACACCGTCAGTGACGCGCCCGGCACCCAGGTCTTCCACTGGCTCGGCGTGATGAACACCGACATCGCGTCCATCAGCGCCTCCCTGATCAGCCCGAGCTACGAAATGGCCATCGTGGACTGCAAACTCGGGCCGCCCGGCAACACCAGGCCGTGCGCCGATGTGCGCATCGAGGCCGACGGCGTGCTCTGGCTGGAGCAGACCGACCTGAACAAGGGCGACGCGATCGACCTGACCCTGCAACTGCCGCCCGGCACCGTCCCCGCGAACGCCGACATCGAGGACAAAAGCGCGCCAGGTCCGTTCTCGGTGACCGGTCCGGTGCTCGCCGCCTTCGGCGTGCTGCTGCTCGCGCTGGCCGGTCTGGCGGCGTTCGTACTGCGCGCCCGTCGCGAGAACGCCGCGGCGGGAAGCGGTTCCGAAACCGTCGACCCGCTGCTGCGCGATGGCAACCAGGTGCAATTCACCTCACCGGAGGGCATCCTGCCCGGTGAGGCGGGCGTGCTGCTCGACGAGCACGCCGACGCGATCGATATCGCCGCCACCGTCGTGGATCTCGCGGTGCGGCGCTACATCTGGATCACGCCCATCGGCGAAAAGGACTGGCGCATCACCAGGGTGAACGCCGCCGACGACCAGCTGCGCGATTACGAGAAGGCGGTGTACGCGGCGCTGCTGCCGGAGGGCGCCGACGCGGTCACCGTCGCCGAATTGCGCGCTCCGGGGCGAGTGCAGGCCGAGCCGATCCGCAAGGCCATGATCGACGACGCGGTGCGCCGCGGCGCCTTCGCCGACCGGTCCCGCATCGGGCTTCCGGTCTGGGTCGGCGGTGCGTTGATCGTCGCGGGCATCGCCGCCACGGTCGGGTTGGCCGTCACCTCGGGCTCCGCGCTGGTCGGCGTCGCGATCCTGCTCGCGGGCGTGGCGACCGTGCTGATGCCGAAGTACCTACCGGTGCGCACCCAGGACGGTCGCAGGTTGGCCGGCCAGGTGCGCGCCCTGCAACGCGGTCTGGACGCCACTCGGCGCGAACAGATTCCGCCGACCGACCAGGAGACGGTGTTCTCCCGCGCGCTGCCGTTCACCGTGGTCGGCGGCCGCGCCGACAACTGGATTCGCGCGTTCCGCGACCTCAACCCGGCCGCCGACGCGCAACCCGGGCTCTACTGGTTCGGCAGCTTCGAACGCGACCAGAACCTGCACCGGTTTGCCGCCCACTTCCCGTTCTTCATCACGGCGCTCGAGGGACTGTTCACCGGATCGCCGGCCCGCTGACGCACGCCGAAGGCCGGGTTCTCCGAAGAGGACCCGGCCTTCGGCGTTTTCGACGCAATGCCACCGGCGAACGGGGCGCCGGTGTCGGTCGGCGAACGCGATCCGCTGTCGGTCGGCGATCGCCAATGGCGCTGATCGGCGAACGCGAACCGCTGCCGATCAGCGAACGCCAACAGGCGCCAACCGGCGAACGCGATCCGCTGTCAGTCGGCGAACGCGGTTCGTCGCATGGCGGCGAGCGGGTCGGCGTAGAGCGTGCTGAGCGAGGTCACCACGGCGGCGAATTCCTGGACCTTGCCGCCGAATCCGCTGATGCGGATGTCGGTGGGCGGGAGGGTGGAACTCCGCCGGAACGCCTCGGCGACGTGCGCGATGCCGGGACGGTAGCCGGTGAACGCCTGCCCGCCCAGGATGACGCGGTCCGGGTTGAGCATGTCCCGCACCAGCGCGACGGTGCTGCCGAGCATGGCGGCCCGCTCCGCGAGCAGCTCGCGCGCCGGGACCGAACCGCCCGCGGCCGCTCGGTACAGGTCCGCGATGGTCGAGCCCGCGGTTCCGTTGTACGCCGGGATGATTCCGCGCCCGACCGCCCGCGCGTGCAGGGCACGGTCACCGACGGTGACCTCCAAGCAGCCGCGCCTTCCGCAGGTGCACTCGACGTCGGAGCCGGTGGGCAGGTGCGCGATCGAACCCGGGCCGTTGCTCGGGGTGTGCACGCGGCCGTCGAGAGTGACCGCGATGCCAGCGGTTTCGCGCACGTAGAAGAACAGGCTGCTGCCGCGCTGCTGACCCTCGCGCGGTTCCGGGGTCGGCAACAGCAGTTCCGAGCCCGCCATCGCCTCGACGTGCGGCGCCACCGAGACCGGCAGCTCGAGCACGTCGCCGAGCACCGCGCCGACCTGGGCGCCCTTCCATTCCAGTTTGGGGTGGTCGACCACGCCGGTCAGCGGGTCGACGCGGCCACCGATCGCGACGCCGGCCCACAGCGGTTTTCGCCGATGCCAGCGCTGCAGAAAGGCTTTCGCGCTGCGCGCGACGGTCGTGGTCGCGAATTCCTGGCCGGTCTGCGGGGTGGCGATCGCCAGACCGCCGAGGATCCGGCCACGCAGGTCGGCGGCGACAATCTTGGTCGCGGCGGCGCCGATGTGCACGCCGAGGGTCAGATAGGTGTCGTGATCGACCTCGAACGGCACCCGGGGACGGCCGACCGCACCCGAGGTGGTCAGGTCCGGACGCTCACGCAGCAGTCCGGCGTTCAGCAGCGCCGACACCTGACGGTTGACCGTCGCGATGCTCGAACCCGTTGCGCGCGCGGCATTGTCGCGCGAGATGGGTCCGCCGGTCGCGGCGCGCAGCACGGCGGCCGCCGGGTTGTCGGAGATGCGGAGTTCCGGAGCGACGACGGGGCGCTGCACACGGACACGACCGGTGGCGACCCGCGAAGCGGATCGTTCCAGGGTAGGGATCGACATATGAAGAGTCCTTGCTGAAGTCCCGTCCGAGAAACGGGACGTGCCTACACGAGCGGCGACGAGGCAGCGCGCGCGCCGAAAAGGCGGCTCAGCTGCGACGACGGGAGCGACACAGCTCCCGCGTCAGCGGCAGCCGCAGGCCGAGCGCGGCGGTCACGTAGGTGACCCGCAAGGCGGAGGGGCTGCTGTTGGACATGCAAAAAAAGGTAACACCGAATTCACCAGCGCACCAAGCTTCCGCGATTCTCGGTGTTCGAGGACACAGCGTTTCGCCTGGTCAGCGGCGGGCACGTCGAAGCCCCGCCCACGCGAAAGGCGTTGGGCGGGGCAGTTTTCCACGGCGGTGACGACCGAGGAAGCGCGAACGGACCTACTTCGCGGGAGCGGGCGGGTTGAACGGGGCGTTGACCGTCGTGAAGTACTGGATGAGCGCCCCGATGGCGACCGGCGCCGTCACGAAGATCTGGCCAGCGATGGTGCCGAGCGCGCCGACCGCGGCCGCACCGGCGACGCAGCCGACAGCGGCGGCGGGCAGGAAGGGCCCGAACAGGCCGACGATGGTGCCGCCGACCGCCGCGCCGCCCAGGATGCCGCCGACAACGCAGCCGACCGCCGCGCCGCCGAGGCCGCCGACCAGCGTGCCGATCGTGGCGCCCATGCTGATGGTGCTGGTCAACCGGGTCCAGGCCGCGACCTCACGGTCGTACTCGGACTTCCACGGCGCCTTGTCCTCGAACGGGAGCGCGACCGGCTTGTAGGTCGCGTGGTCGAGATCGAGCTGCGGCGTCAGCGTCGCGGTGCGATCCGAGATCCGCGCCGCGATCGGGAACTCGAACTCGTCGAGCCGGAACTTCAGCGGCGTGCCCGCGACCACGGTGCCGTCCGCGGCCTTGATCTTCAGCGCGTCGTCCTCTGCGACGATCGAGCCGGCGTCGGTGCTGATGATCGCCGCGGTCTCGGTCTGCGTGGCAACGTAGTTGATGACGTCCCCGGCGGGGGTCTCCGGACCGGCGACCGCGGTTCCCGCGGTCACGCCGGTCGCCATGGTCACGAGTGCCGCGACCACGGCGAGCTTCCTGATTCTCATACGTACTGCTATCCCTCATCCGATGGAGCTGGTTCGAGGGGAAAGCATCGAGCACCGGCGCATCCGGGACGAGGGAAAAAAGCAGCGAGATTCGAATGGGCAACCGCCGAGCGAAAACCTATTTCGCCGCGGACTCCTTCGCCTCCGCCTTGATCCGCTTCTTGAACGCACGCACCTCTAGCAGGGACTGGGCGTCGGTGATGTCGGCCGCCGAGCGTCGCGAATCCTTCTCCGAATAGGCCCCGGCCGCCTTTTCCCAGCCCTTCGGGCGCACCCCGAGTTGCTTGCCGAGCAGGGCGAGGAAAATGCGCGCTTTCTGGTCGCCGTAACCGGGCAGCGCCTTCAGCCTGCGCAGCACTTCCTTGCCGTCCGGATCGCCGTTCGTCCAAATCGCGGCCGTGTCGCCGTCGTAGTGCTCGACGACGTAGCGCGCCAGTTCCTGGGTACGCCGCGCCATGGAGCGTCCGTAACGGTGGATGGCGGGCGGCGTCGCGGCCAGTTCCTCGAACGCCTCCTGATCGGCCTCGGCGATCTTGTGGATGTCGAACCCGTCCATCCGGTCGGCGATCTTCTTCGGACCGCGGAAGGCGTGTTCGAGTGGGAACTGCTGATCGAGGAGCATGCCCGTCAGCAGAGCGAACGGGTCCTCCGACAGGAGCTTGTCGGCCTCCGGTTCCTGCGCGAGACACAGTGTGACGGTCACCGTCGTTCCTTTCGGCTTGTCGGCGCGTTCCGTCCGACGATCATCTCACCCGCGTCCAACTGTGCGGTACGCCACAGCCGCGCGTAGGCTCTGGCCATGCCTCAGACGACGGCAATACCTAGGGACGGACACGCGCCCATGGACACCTATTCACTACGCCCGGATCGCTTCGACAGCGCGGGTCAGGATCAATTGGTAGACGTGCGCGACCTGCAGGCCGCGCTGCCCGGTATCCGGCGGCTGCGCACCTGGGCGCACGACGCGCTCGCGCTGCGACCCGGCGAACACGCCGTCGACGTCGGCTCCGGCACCGGCACGGAAACTCTCGCCTTCGCCGACGCGGTCGGACCGACCGGCGAGGCGGTCGGCGTCGAGCCCGATCCGCACCTGCTCGCCTCCGCCGAGCGCCGCGCGAACCAGCTGGGCTCGCGCGCGAAATTCCACTCCGGCGACGCCTACGGCATTCCCTTCGGCGCGAACACCTTCGACGCGGTGCTGTGCGAGCGCGTCTTCCAGCACCTCACCGCCCCGGGTCGCGCGGCGAACGAGATCGCCAGGGTGCTGCGTCCCGGCGGGCGCGCGGTGGTGGTCGACGTCGACTGGGACACCGCGATCGTGCACCCCGGTGACCGGCAGGTGGTCCGAGCGGTGCTGGACACACTGGTCTCGGCGACCACGAACCCGCTCTCCGGCCGCAGGCTGCCCGGCCTGCTGACCCAGGCGGGTCTGGTCATCGACGAGATCGGCTCGCACGCGCTGGTGCAGGACCGCAGCGTGGGTCCCGGCTCGCTGGTCACCCGTATCTCGGCCATGGCGGTGGCGCGGGGCGCCATCACCGAGGCGCAGCGCGACCAGCTGCTCGCCGATCTCGAGCGCGGCGCGGACAGTGGCGACATCCATCTGTCGGTGACGATGTTCGCGGTGCTGGCGCACAAGCCGCACTGAGTTCTCTCGCCAGACGTCACAGACGTTCGTTCGCCAGGGCGTCCACACACGCCGACGGCCCTCCGCACCGGGTGCGGAGGGCCGTCTTCGGTTCCGGTGGCGACTACTTGCCGAGCAGCTTCTCGGTGGCCGCCAGCAGCACGCAGGTGGCCAGGCCGTCCATCGCCTTCTCCAGTTCCGGGAGCTTCGGGAAGCTGGGGGCGATGCGAATGTTCTTGTCTTCCGGGTCGTTTCGGTAGGGGAAGGCCGAACCCGCCGCGGTCAGCGCGATGCCCGCGTCCTTGGCCAGCGCGATCACCCGGGCCGCGGTGCCCTCCAGCACGTCCAGGCTGATGAAGTAGCCGCCCTTGGGCTCGGTCCAGGAGGCCACCTTCGACGCGCCGAGCCGGTCCTCCAGGATCTTCAGCACCAGGGCGAACTTCGGCTCCAGGATCTCGCGGTGCTTCTGCATGTGCGCGCGCACGCCGTCGGCGTCCTTGAAGAAGCGCAGGTGGCGCAGCTGGTTGATCTTGTCGGGGCCGATGCTCTTCTTCGCGGCGTGCGAGAGGTACCAGTCCAGGTTCGCGGTGGAGGCGCCGAGGAAGCTGACGCCCGCGCCGGCGAAGGTGATCTTCGAGGTGGAGGCGAACACGATGGGCCGGTTCGGGTTTCCCGCGGCGGCGGCCATGCCGAGCACGTCGAACACGGGCGCGGCGGTGTCGGTCAGCGGGTGCACCGCGTAGGCGTTGTCCCAGAACAGGCGGAAGTCCGGCGCGGCGGCGGGCATCGAAACCAGTTCCCGCACAACGTCTTCGGAGAACACGACGCCGGTCGGGTTGGAGTAGTTCGGCACCGCCCACAGACCCTTGATCTGCGGGTCGGCGGCGAGCAGCTCGGCGATGCGGTGGGTGTCCGGGCCGTCGTGGCGCATCGGGATCGGGATCATCTCGAAGCCGAGCGCCTCGGTGATCGCGAAGTGCCGGTCGTAACCTGGTGCGGGACAGAGGAATTTCAGCGCGGGCTCGGCGGCCCAGCGGCGCTCGGAATCGTTGGTGCCGTACAGCATCGCGTAGGTGATGACGTCGTGCATCAGCTCGAGGCTCGCGTTGTTGCCCGCCAGCAGGTTGTCCACCGGGATGCCGAGCAGCTCACCGAAGATGGCGCGCAGTTCCGGGAGACCGTGCAGCCCACCGTAGTTGCGGCAGTCGGTGCCCGTGCCGTCCCGGTAGTCGCCGTCACCGGGCAGCGAGAGCAGTTCCGCGGAGAGGTCGAGTTGTTCCGGCGAGGGTTTTCCGCGCGTCAGGTCCAGCGTGAGCTTCTCGGTCTCGAGCGTCGCGTAGTTCGCGGTCTGGGACTCGTGTTCGGACACGAGCTCCTCATGGCTCATCAAACCGATCTGCGTTTGCCGGGGCATCCTGAGCAGCCTTTCGAAGCAGCGAAGTGGCGTGGGGTCGATGTCCGTACCGAAGTCGTCCGACCGTCGGTGGACCGTTGACCACGTTACCCGTGTGTTGCTCGGAATTGGGCCGATACCTCCGCCTGCGCTACGGGCATCCGCGGTTCGACGACAGCCGCGTCCGCTCGGCGATCTTCCGGAACTAAGGGCAAGCGCCCGATCTTCGGCATGGGCCGGAAATATAGGGGACCCCGCGCACCCGGCAGAGCCCGTTGACCCTTGCTGCCTTCCGGCCCTGGGGGAGTTCACAGGATGCGCGCCGCGCGGGATCCGTCGGCCAGTGTAGCGGGTCCCCGCCGCCCCGTCCGCACGGGGCCGAGACACCTCGCCCATCCCCGCCGCCCGCCCCCTCCGGAAACCGCCTCGACCAGCGCGAAGCCTTACCCCCCGCCCCGACGCCCGGCCCCAATTTGGTGTCCGACCGGGGGCAACCGGTATGCTGCTCCACGGAGGATTCGCCTAGTGGCCTATGGCGCTCGCCTGGAACGCGGGTTGGGTTAACGCCCTCAGGGGTTCAAATCCCCTATCCTCCGCCACAACGGCCCAGGTCGGACACGGTTTCCCGTTCCCGACCTGGGCCGTTCCGCATCTCTCGCCCGGCGAACAATTCATCCGCAGCCTGGCGAAGCTCCGCTGGGTCCGCGAGGTGAACACCGAACCGGCGCGTTCGCGCGCCCGCCTCAGCCGTCGAGCCCCATGCCCTGGGCGAGCAGCGGCCACGAGTCGTGCAGCGCCTCTTCCCAGTACGGCCAGTAGTGCGTGCCGACCGGGTTGAATTTGTAGGTCGCCGGGATGTCCAGCGAGTCGAGCCGGTTCTTCAGGTTGGCGGTGCAGCCGTTGACGGCCGCTTCGATGATCACGCCGAGGCTGAGGGTGACCGCGCCCATCGGTCCGGGTGCGGCGTTCAGGTAGTACTGGACGTCCTCCATCACCGGGATGCCGCTGCCGCTCGAGACGTACAGCAGCGTGCCGCGCAGCTTCTCCGCGTTGATCACCGGGTCGTTCGCGGCCCACAGCGGGCTCTCGGCAGGGCCGTACATGTTCTCGGTGTCGCCCCCCGCCCAGGTTTCGGTGGCCAGCTTGACGAACAGCTGCCCCATCGGGTCGGCGATCTGCGCGCACCCGCTGTAGGCAGCGACGGTTTTCCACAGGCCGGGCTTGGCCTCGGCCAGCTGCAACACCGATGTGCCCGAGGTGGAGAGACCGGCCAACGCGTTTTGTCCCGTCGAGTTCAGCGTCTGGTCGAGCAGCGGGGGCAGTTCCTCGGTGAAGAAAGTCGTCCACTTGTTCAGCCCGAGAACCGGGTCCCGCTGCTGCCAGTCGGTGTAGTAACTGCCGCGACCGCCGATCGGCAGGACGACGTTCACCGGCTTGTCGGCCAGCCATTCGAGCGCGTGCGTGGCGGCCTGCCAGCTGGCAGTTCCCTCGCCGCCATCCAGACCGCTGAGCATGTAGAGGTTCGGCGCGGGCTCGGACTCGTCGGCCGGACGCTGCACATCCACATCGATTTCGATGTCCATCGACGCCGAGTACACCTTCAGGTGCCAGGTGCGCCCCTCTTTGACGACGGAGGTGACGGCCGAGTGCTGCTGCGGATCGGCCGAAACAGTACCGCTGGTCAACGGCACGAACAGCGCGGCGGTCAGTGCTACAGCGGCGGTCCGCGGAGCGGCGATACTGCGTAGTGCGGAGAGCTTCATCGAATAGTCGATTCCAGTCCATGGGCCGTTTCCGGCCATATTGTCGTCGAAGTGGTCCGGGAACTACGTCTTTCGCGCAGCCGAAATCGTTACCCGGCAAGGCTATTCAACGAAGAAGACGCCGGCACGGCGGCTCGGATGGCGACCGCCGTGCCGTCTCGGCCAGCTCCTGCGCCGATCGGACGTCGGCGGGTCGATGTTATCGAGCCGTGCCGACCGGAGCCGGTGCGGAGCTCCGGAAGCGATCCGCGTGCTCGGCCGCCCACTGGGCGAAAGTCAGCGCCGGGCGGCCCAGCACTCGGGGGACGGTGTCGTCCACGGTGGCCGCTTCGGTCGGCGGTGCGGCGTACCAGCCGATGACGTAGTCGGCGTCGGCCTGGGAGACACCCCTGGCCAGGAGCCGGTCGATCGCCTGCTGATGCGAGATCCGGTCGAAGGCGATGTCGCGGTCGATCGCCTTGGACAGGATCGCGAGACGTTCCTGCAAGGTGAGCGATTCCGGTCCGGTGAGGTTGTAGGCCTGACCGGCGTGGCCGTCCTCGAGCAGCGCCGCGGCGGCCACCGCGCCGATGTCGGCCTCGTGCACCAGCGCGCTCGGGAAGTCGTAGGGTTCGCGCACCACGCCCTCGGCGCGGATCGAATCGACCCAGGTCAGCGTGTTGGACATGAACTCCTGGGGTTCGAGCCGCGTCCACTCCACACCGGAGTCGGCGACGGCCTGTTCGACCGGGCCTACCGCGCCGCCCCACACGACGGTGATGCGACGAACGCCCGCGTCGACGGCGCGGCGAACCAGTTCCTCGCCGACCTCCGCGAGCCCGGCCGTCACGGTGATGTGCAGCCGGGTGATTCCGTCCAGTGCCGGGCCCAAGGTCTCGGGTGCGGTGTGGGTGCCCGTCGCCAGCTCGACGCCCGAGGGGAGTTTCGCGGCCGCCGGATCGCGGGTGAGCGCACGGACGCGCTCGCCTCGACGCAAGAGTTCTGCCACGACATGGCGGCCGGTGTTGCCGGTCGCGCCAGTTACCAGTGTTGTCACGGTGTTTCCTTTCCTCGGCGCCGACGCTAAGAGCTCAACCTTGCTCGAGGTCAATGCCGTCGATTCTGGTGTCCCCCGCCGCATCCACGGACCTCGAACGAACCGCCCGTCATCGCGGGCAGGCCGACATCCGAACGCGTTGTCGGCGAGGCCGACGCCGGGAACGCATGTCGGCTGCGATGATTCCGGGGTGACTCAGTGGCTTCCCCTCTTCAGTTCCCTGGTCGTCGCCTTCGTCGTGCTGGTCGGCGTCCTCCTCACCAACCGCACGAACCGTCGCGCGATCGACGCGGCCGACGAGCGCGGCAGCATCGCACTGGAGGCCGCGCAGCGGAACATGGAGGCGGTCAACGCGGCGGCCGAGCAGCGCAGCAGGGCCGCGATCGAAGCGGCGCAACGGAATACGGAATCGGCCGACCAGCGTGAGCACGAGAAGTGGCGGCGCGAATCGGTGCTCGCGGCAGTCACCGCCCTGCTGGAGACCTCGGCCGCGGTCCGGCAGCAGCTGTCCAGCCAGGACTTCGCCTACATCGGGGAGATCGACAGGTTCGGCCTCGATCTGCACGAAAGCATCGGGCAATGCGGCGGATCGGTGACCCGGCTGCGCATCCTGTCGAGCCCGCGCCTCCCGAATCGCTGTGAAGACCTGCTGCGCACGCTCACCGCGGCCGCGAACATCACCGTCCAGAAGCTGACGCTGACTCTCGACGGCGACGCGACCATCGAGGACCTCGACGACATCCGGACGTTGTGGCACAAAGCCATTGCCAGCACCGCCGAGCAGGAGCTGTCGGTCGTCAAGGCCACCAGGGCCGAACTCGGCATCGAACCGCTCCCCACCGCCGAACGCGTTCCCGCTTCGGCCGCGTAGGGCGAAAGGCCGGGCAGCCAGCGCCCCTATGCCCTCGTCAGACCGCCTCAGCGGCCTTGCGCCGGAACGAGATATGCCGGTGGCCGAAGAAACTCGCGACCGCGACCAGCGCCATCACCACGACCGCCGACGGAATGCTCGGCAGGTGCAGCAGTGATACGGCCGCTTGCAGCAGCACCATGTTCATCAGCAGCCCACCGGAATTCACCGCGACGAAGGCGCAGAAATCGCGCAGCACCTGCCCGCGCACTCGGAAGACCAGGGTGCGGTGCAGCACGAACGCGATGACGATGCTGATGCTGTAAGCGGCGGCGGGCGCGAGCGCGGCGGAGACGCGGCCGTCGAAGATCGCCAGCCACATCACCGTCAACGCGATGCCCAGTCCGGTGTTCACCATGCCGACCATGGCGAACGCGATCTCCTGCCGCCGCACCACGCGCAGCAGCGGCCCGGGATCGAGTTCGGCCTGGTCGACGGAGTTCATCGGACGGCGTCCGCCAGCTCGGTCACGCCGGTCTCGTCCGCTGGGGTCGGAGCGGACTCGTCTTCCCTGCGGCCGCGCTTGTACAGCCAGTGCAGCACGCCGACACCGAGCAACCCGGCCAGTGCGCTCGCCGCGCCGATCTGCCAGCCGGGCGGCCGCCAGGCGAGTTCCAGTTCGGCGTTCTGAGTGCCCGCCGGAATATCGACGGCGACAAAGGTTTTCGCGACGTTCTGCACCGGCAGTTCGCGACCGTCGAGGATGACGCGGTAGCCGGGCCAGGCCAGCCGCGCGAACACCACCCGGCCGCCGCGCTCCGAGCTCACCCGGACGCGGCTGGTCGTGTCCGATTCGGCGAGGGAGGTGGCGGTGACGCCGTCGGTGGCGGAGACGCGGCCGTCGACGGTCGAGAGCAAGCCGTTCTCGCGTTCGAGCACGGCGATGTACTTCTCGTGGCCGGGGTAGTCGACCCACTTCCAGCCCTGCGGTGCGGGCTGGTTGCGCGCGTCCGGGTACAGGGCGGTGTGCAGCACGACCCGGTCCACCTTCATCAGGTCGACGATGGTCTTGCCGGTGGTCGGCTCGACGGCGAAGGCCCTGCGGAAGGCGTCGGGGCAGACGCTGGTGTCCCAGAGCATGCACAGCAGCTCGCCGAACTGGAAATGGCCGTTCGGCGTGTATCCGCTGACGTAGGTCAGCTCCAAGTCCTTGGCGTAGTTGCCGAAGACCAGCGATCCGTACGCGCCGTCCAGGGTGCGTTCCGCGCGCGGAATGAGGGCGCGGTCGCCCAGTTGCAGGGTGGTGCCGGGGAAATCGGGGAAGGCGGCCTTCATCTCCGAGCGCTGCTCCGGCAGGTTCCAGCCGAGCGGGGTCGGTTGGGCCGACCACACCTGGAGATAGGCGATCGGGAAGATCGACACCAGCACCAGCGCGCACGCCGCCGCGGCGCCACGACTACGGGCCAGCCACACCACGGCCGCGCCGAGTGCCGCCACCGCGAGGGCGGCGACCACGTGCCACACCGCTTCCTGCGGTGCGGCCGAAACCGAGCGCAGCAACAGCAAGCTGATCAAGCCCGCCGCGATCAACCCGCGCCTGCGCCAGTCGGCGAACGTCGCGAAGCGGCCGAGCAGCACGCAGACGAGCACCAGCAGCCCGAGCGCCACCATCGGCAGCACGCGGGCGGGCCAGCGCAGCGGGCCGATGGCGCCGGGACCCGCAGTCCACATCAGCATGATCGCCGTGAACAGCGCGGGTGCGGTGAGTTCGCGCGCCGAGTCCAGCGCTTTGCGCCAGTCGACGAAGGCCAGCGCCGGGATGACGAACCAGGCGATGTAGACGACCGGCATCGGCTGCACGTAACCCCACCAAGTGGTGAACGCGGGCAGGGTGCTGGGCAGACTGGCGTTCAACGACTCCGACCACGGCACGGTCAGCAGCTGCTCGTTGTTGATCTGCGCGGTGCCGCGCCAGGTGACCTTGGCCGAGAGCATGCTCGGCAGGTACGTCGCGAGCCCGGCCAGCGCCGCGCAGGCCGACACCGCGAGCAGGCGCAGCGACGGCTGCCACTTCCGCTGGTGGACCAGTTCGCCGACGGCCACCGCGGCGATCATGATCCCGGCCTCGACCGCCGGGAAGATGTACTGCACCGAGATGGCCAGGTACAGGAAGACGAAGGTGGGGATCGGCCCCGAGCGACCGCGCGCGTAGCGCACGCCCGACGCCCACGCGTGCGCCAACCAGGCGGTGCCGGTGAACGCGGTCATCCAGCTGCCCTCGTCGAAGAACAGCAGCCAGCCGCTGAACGGGATAGCGACGCCGGCCAGCGCCGCCCACGGCGCCCGCGACCCGTACGCCAGGCAGATCCGGTAGACGCCGAGGCCGAGCACGATCGCGAAGATCAGCTTGACTACCGTGGCGTACAGCGCGAGATTGTCCACCGACGGCGCGATCAGATCGATCAGCAGCTGCGGCGGATTCAGCAGGCCCGCCTCTTCGATGGTGTAGTTGCCCGCCATCCAGTGCTCCGGCACCAGCATCGGGAAGTCACCGTCGCGCAGCCGCCTGCCCATCATCACCCACAGCGGGGCGTACTGGGACTCGGTGTCGTCGGTATAGAAATGCCGAGCGTTGGCCAGCAGAACCGCGACATACCC
Source organism: Nocardia sp. NPDC004654 (assembly GCF_040609595.1). Lineage (NCBI taxonomy): Bacteria > Bacillati > Actinomycetota > Actinomycetes > Mycobacteriales > Nocardiaceae > Nocardia > Nocardia sp. NPDC004654. The sequence continues at coordinate 121,259 of NZ_JBEXKI010000001.1, forward strand.
CGCGACCACTCCGAGCGCCGTGATGAAGCCCCACTTGTACACCTCGCGCGGAGCGAGAGTTCCACTGTCCACCACGAGTCCCAGACCCTACAGGCAACCGCCCACGACCGAACGCAAGATGAGCCCCAGCACGCCCCGCGTGGGCGTCACCGCCTTCGCTCCGGCCGTGCACGGGTCAGGGACGGACGTCGTCCGGCAGCGCCCGTCACGCGGCCGGTTCGACCGTCATCTCGACGTGCATGCCTGCCGCGGTCACCATGTTGACGAGCGAGTCCAGGCTGAACAGGTGAACTTTGCCGCGCACCAGATCCGAGACCCGTGGTTGGGTGACGCCCAGCCGATCGGCCGCCGCGGCCTGCGTCCAGCCCTGCGCGGTGATCCGCTCGGTCAGCTCGATCATCAGCCGCGACCGCAGTCGCATGTTCTCCGCCTCCTGTGGGGTGTCCTCGATCGCATCCCACACGCTGTCGAACGTCTCGTCCGCCATCAGCGCTCTCCCTTCTCGCACTCCGCCACGACCTGCTTCAGCCGCTTGGCCGCCAGATCCAGATCCGCCGCCGGGATCTGTTGGGTCTTCTTCTGGAAACAATGCAGGACGTAGATGTAGTCGGCGAGCTTCGCTACGTAGATGACACGAAACGCGCCGTTGTGGTCCCGGACCCGGATCTCACGAACGCCGAGTCCGACGGTCGACACCGGCTTCCAGTCCGTCGGGTCCAGACCACGTTGAACCCGGTCGAGTTGGTACCCGCACTCTCGGCGTGCGGCGAGAGGGAACTCGCGAAGGTCGTCGAGCGCGGTGGCAACGAACCTGATCGGCTTCACGCGGACAATATACAAATTTTTGTATGCAAGCGTACCTTGTTCGACGGATTCGAGGAACCGCCTCGAGAACGGGACGCCGTTGTGGCAGGCCGAAGTCTCGAGTCAAAGGTGGTCGGCGGGCCTAGACTCGGGCTCTGCGAGCTTCGGTGGTTAGCGAGGGAGATGCGTACTCGGTTCGAGTTCGACCTGCATACCGTGGCTTCGCCGGAGCAGGTCGTCGAGTTGTACACCGATTTCTCCGCGGAGCGGCCGCGGCGGTGGCCCGCGCTGTCGGCGCGGCAGTATCGGGTGTTCGAGGTGGGTGAGCACACCGCGGACGTGCTGGAGGGGCAGGACTTTCCGAAGATCACGGCGCGCTGGCGCTACGACTGGTCGACGCCGGGGACGGTGCGCATGCGGGTGGTCGACAGCGATTACCTCGCGCCGGGCAGTTTCCACGAGCTGACGATCCGACCGGCCGACGACGGCGGCAGCGATGTGCACGGGGTGTGGGACAACACCGCGCTGCGCCCGTCCTCCCAGGTGGGGTTGGCGATGGCGCGGTTGATGGGGCGGCGGTTCTTCGTCGCGTATTACACGCGGGTCTTCGATGGGCTCGTCGAGGAAGGCGAGTAGCGGCAGCGCCGACTGTCCTCGTCTCGACGGTCACCACAGTCGTGCGACTATCGCGCAGCGGCAGCGGCAGCGGCAGCGGCAGCGGCAGCGGCAGCGGTGAGCGTGACCGTAGCAAGGTGCGCCGCGCGGGACGAGCCGCGAGACCGGGTTACATGTGCACTGTTCAGCCGGCCGCGAGCATCGCCGCCACCTCGCGCAGCGCCGTGCGGAGCAGGCCCGCGTATGAATCCACATCGACGACCGCGGCATCGGCGTGGATCGAGACGGTGACGGTGTCGCCGAGGCCGTGCACGCCGTGGGTGAGGTGCATGACCGCACCTAGGGCGGGAAAGCCGCCGGTACAGCGGACGGGTCCGCCGCCGAAGGTGAGATCGGCGGGTCCGCGGTACACGCTGGAGACGACCGTGTGACCGGCGATCGAGTCGGGCACGCTGTCGACGGGATAGCGGTCGACATCGCGGCGCAGGATGCGGGCCGGGGTCACGGCGGTCACGCGATCCTGCGCGGACAGCAGCGGATGCTGGGCCCGCAGCCGACGTTCGGCGAGCGCGGCGGCGATCCGGTCGGCTCGCAGGCGCAGATCCGGTTCGTCGGTGCACAGCTCGACGCCGAGGCTCCGATAGTGGTTGCGAGACACGGACTCACCCGACAGCGCCATCGGCACTTGCGCGCCGAGCCGCGAAACCGGTTCACCCTGCGCCGCAAGGTATTCGGCGAGGGCAACCGACACGGCGGTCAACACCACCACGGTGATCGTCCAGCCCTGTACGCGAAGCTCCTCGGCGTCGCACACGATCATCCGCGCCCGATGATCGATAACCCCAGCCGCCCCAATCTTGTTCACCGCACTCGGCGCGAACCCCGGACCCGGCTGCGGTACCGTTCCGGCCGCCGTCAGCTCGGCCAACTCCGTCTGCGCCCGATACGCGCGAAACCCACGAACCGCCGTACGAACCATTCCGGCAGGTAACCGAGCGGCACCCCATGCGGCCCCGGCTATCCCCGAATCTCGCAGGCGCGCAAAGGATTCAGCGATGATGCCGAACAGGTCGCCGTCCGCCGCCCGATCGGCGCCACGCCCTGCCCCGGGCTCCGCCGCGAACCCCTCGGCCGCTCGCGCCCGGCTGCCTGCGCCGTTATCAACGGCGCGTCCAGTCGCTTGCCCATCGCTGGCAGCACCCGACGCGCTCGGCCGCCCCGCCCCGCCGACCATGTCCTCCCCGGAGAACAACTCCCGCGCGACAGCCGCCGCCCGCATCCCATCCGCCAGCGCATGCGACATCTGGAGCACCACCACCGTGGCGAGCTCGTCGTCCGAGGCCCGCATCGGCGCGCCCGCGACGCCCCGGAAGACGTGCAACTTCCACGGGTGCGACGTGGCGTCGACACCGGTGGCGAGCAGATCGCCGAGCGCGGCCTGCACCGCTGCCCAGTCCGCGCGCGGCAGCGGGTGCTCGATGAACTGACTTGCCGAGTATTCACACGGCACCCAGGACGGATAGCCGAGGTCGCCGGGCGTCTCACGGAGCCGGACCCGCAGGTCCGGTATCCGCGCGCTGCGGGCCGCCACGGCGGTGCGCAGCGTCTCGGTCGACACGCCCGTGTCGGCGAAGCTGTAGAGCAGGAACAGATCGTTGCGGGTCCGGGCCGACAGCCAGAACATGGTCGCGTCCTGCGGCGCCATCGAACTCACGTGGGAGACCCTATAGAAACTATCGATTCCGCGCGGCAACGCTGCTACCGTCTGTAGTAGACCCATTCCACACACGCACGAGCGGAGTGTCGGCCATGGCGAACGGACTCGCGCGAACAGTTGGCGAACAAGCTGATGCGGCGGATCAGCGATATCGCGGCGCGGCATTCATGAAGCGGTCGATCAACAAGGTCTTCCCGACCCACTGGTCGTTCCTGCTGGGTGAGATCGCGCTCTACAGCTTCATCATCCTGCTGCTGTCGGGTGTGTATCTCACGTTGTTCTTCGACCCGTCGATGGCGCACGTCACCTACGACGGCGCCTACCAGCCGCTGCGCGGCGTCGGGATGTCACGGGCCTACGAGACCGCGCTGAACATCTCCTTCGAGGTGCGCGGCGGCCTGTTCGTGCGCCAGGTCCATCACTGGGCGGCGCTGCTGTTCGCGGCCTCGATCATCGTGCACCTGTTCCGTATCTTCTTCACCGGCGCGTTCCGCAAGCCGCGTGAGGCGAACTGGGTGATCGGCTCGCTGCTGCTGATCCTGGCGATGTTCGAGGGCTTCTTCGGCTACTCGCTGCCCGACGACCTGCTCTCCGGCACCGGCCTGCGCGCCGCGTTCTCCGGTATCACGATCGGAATCCCGGTCATCGGCACCTGGATGCACTGGCTGATGTTCGGCGGCGACTTCCCCGGCGAGATCATCATCCCGCGCCTCTACATCGCCCACGTGCTGCTCTTCCCCGGGATCATGCTCGCACTGATCGCCGCGCACATCGCGCTGGTCTGGTATCAGAAGCACACCCAGTTCCCCGGGCCGGGACGGACCGAGAACAACGTGGTGGGCGCGCGCATCGTGCCGGTGTTCGCCGCCGATCAGGGCGCGTTCTTCGCCTTCACTCTCGCCGTCGTCGGTCTCATGGGCGGTTTGTTCCAGATCAACCCGATCTGGAACCTCGGGCCGTACAACCCCTCCCAGGTCTCCGCCGGTTCGCAGCCGGACTTCTACATGATGTGGACCGACGGCTTGGCGCGTCTGATGCCGCCGTGGGAGCTGTATCTGGGTCGCTACACGGTCCCCGCCTCGTTCTGGGTGGCGCTGACCATGGGCTTGGTGTTCGTCCTGTTGATCTCCTACCCCTGGATCGAGAAGCGCCTGACCAAGGATTACGAGGCGTACCACAACCTGCTCCAGCGCCCACGCGACGTGCCGGTGCGCACCGCGATCGGCGCCATGGCCATCACGTTCTACGTGGTCCTCACGATCTCCTGCGTCAACGACATCATCGCCTACAAGTTCGACATCTCGTTGAACGCGACGACCTGGGCAGGCCGCATCGGTGTCCTCATCGGGCCGCCGATCGCGTACTTCATCGCCTACCGCCTGTGCCTCGGCCTGCAACGCAGCGATCGCACGGTGCTCGACCACGGCATCGAGACCGGCGTGGTCAAGCGCCTGCCGCACGGCGAGTACATCGAGGTGCACCAGCCGCTCGGCCCGGTCGACGAGCACGGCCACCCGATCCCGCTGGAGTACCAAGGCGCGGCGGTGCCGAAGAAGATGAACCGCCTCGGTTCGGCGGGCAAGCCGGGCACGGGCAGCTTCTTCCGCGCCGATCCGACGGCCGAGTCCAACCGCAACCGCGCCATCGAGCACGAAGAGGAACACCGGCAACTCGCGGTGTTGCGGAGCTACCAGGATCGCATCACCGGAAACGGACACGGCCGCGACGAAACCCAATAGCTCGCAGTCGAATTCGAGCGCGCGAAGGCCCCGAGCCGATTGGACCCGGGGCCCGTGCTGACTGCTCGTCGGACCTGACGTTCAGGCCTTGTCGAACTCCCCCGCCGATACTCCGCTGAGGAATGCGTCCCACTCACCCGGGGTGAATGCCAAGACCGGGCCGACGCCCTTGTCCTTGGTGTCGCGGACAGCCACATTGCCGCCGTCGAAAAATGCCACTTCCACGCAGTTCCCGTCGGGGCCGCTGTATGTGCTCTTACGCCACACAGCGCCCGTCGAATCTACTTCCACGGCACTAGCTCCTTTGCTGCGTCGAGAACGAGAATTTCCAACCGAGATTGTTCTAACTAGCACCGGTATCCGGGCGCAGGGAACGCCGAATACCGTGGTGCGCTTGGTGGTAGCGCGCAACAGTATCGGTGCGCGGTATCGCACTGAAGTTCGGGACGAATACGCCCCGCGGGTTGCCCCCGCGGGCTAAACCCTAGCAGGTTCTTCGAAGGATTTGCCGGTCTCTTGCCAGTTCAACCATCCCATTTGCCAAGCTTGCGAAGGCATTAAGTTGCGGGGACATTGCCAGCCCTGAGCTTTCCGGCGAAAAGCCGCGGAGGGCAATCATTTGTTCCAGCGTGATTGGTCTGTGATCCGTCGATCGAGGCACCGAGGGCCACCCTCGCGCGGCGTCGCCTGGACACGGCGTGGATCATGGATCTTATGGTCGAACGTCCACGCGACGAGGCAGGTCGCGCCCGCAACCCCCGCCCACGAGACCGGTTCGGCCGCCCGCTACCGCTCGGTAGCGAGGGCGTGCCGCGAATTCCGGACGATCTGAATCTGCCGCCCCAGCAAACTCTTACCCTCGCCCAGCAACTCTTGGATGACGGTCTGGCATTCAACGCACACGAGGTATTGGAGGCGGCATGGAAGAACGGGCCGTTCGCCGAAAGGATGCTGTGGCAGGGTCTGGCGCAATACGCGGTCGGTCTGACACACATACAACGCGGTAATCCGAAGGGAGCGCGCACCCTGCTCGGTCGCGCGGTCGGCCGACTGCGGGCCTACGAACCAGGCGATAGCGGCAATTCGGACGACGATTGTCACGACCAGGGTGCGGACGACTCGACAGAACTCCGAAACCGCGCTCTGCCCTATGACATCGATGGCGCGGGACTGATCGCGCGCGCCGAAACGCTGCTCGCCGCGTTGGACTCCGGCGCAGCGATCACCGAGGACGACCTCAAGCCGCGGCTGCGCGTCTGAGCGCCGTCGGTGTGGACGCCTACCATGGCAGTCGTGCCCGCCGCCCAGCTCGACTCACTCGCCCGAGGCGCGGGCCGCTATGCGCCGAGCCCGTCGGGCGACCTGCACCTGGGCAATCTGCGCACGGCACTGCTCGCCTGGCTGTTCGCGCGATCGAGCGGACGCCGGTTCCTGATGCGGATCGACGATCTCGATCGGGTGCGCCCAGGCGCGGCGGAGCGCCAGCTCGCCGATCTCGCGGCCATCGGATTGGACTGGGACGGCCCGGTGGTGCGCCAATCCGAACGCCTGCCGCACTACGACGCCGCCATCGAACGACTCACCGCCGCCGGTCTGACCTACGAGTGCTATTGCACCAGAAGGGAAATTCAGCAGGCCGCGACCGCACCGCACGGGCCGATGGGCGCCTACCCGGGGATCTGCCGCACCCTGAGCGCCGAGGCTCGCGCGCGCCGCAGGGCCGAGGGCAGATCCGCCGCGCTGCGCCTGCGTGCCGCGGCCGCCGAGTTCGAAGTAATCGACGACCTGCACGGCCGCTACCGAGGCCCGGTCGACGACGTGGTGCTGCGCCGCGGCGACGGCACGCCCGCCTACAACCTCGCGGTGGTGGTCGACGACGCCGCGCAGGGCATCGACCAGGTGGTGCGCGGTGACGACCTGCTGCCATCCACCCCGCGCCAGGCCTACCTGGCCAGCCTGCTCGACCTGCCCATTCCGCGCTACGCGCATGTGCCGTTGGTACTCAACGAAAATGGTCAACGGCTGGCCAAACGCGACGGCGCTGTGACGCTCGCCGACCGACGCGCCCTGGGCAACACGCCCGAACAGGTTGTGAGCTTGCTCGCCGGCTCGCTCGGCTACACCGCGAGCACCCCGTCGCAGCTCCTCGAACATTTCGATCCGGCGCGGTTACCGCGAGAACCTTGGATCGTGGCCGCCGACGGGTTGTTGCAACCCAGCGGGTGTCCGTAACGTACCGAATCGACCACTGATCAACCGATCACCACGAGGACAAAAGCATGACGAGCGGTGGGTACGACCCCAACCAGAATCCCCAGGGCGGGTACGGCCAGCCGTACCCCCAGGGCCAGCCGCAGTACGGGCAGCAGCCCCAGTACGGGCAGCAGCCGCAGTACGGTCAGGACCCTTACGGCCAGCAGCAGTACGGCCAGCAGCAGCCGCAGTACGGCCAGCAGCCTCAGTACGGGCAGGACCCCTACGGGCAGCAGCAGCCGCAGTACGGGCAGCAGCCGCAGTACAACCAGGATCCGTACGGCCAGCAGCAGTACCCGCAGCAGCAGGGCTATGGCGCAGGCGGTTTCGGCGGCGCGCAGCCCGGTGAGCTGTGGCCGCGCTTCGCAGCCCGTTTGATCGACAACATCATCGCTGGTATTCCATCGGCCATCGTGCTGACGATGCTCCTGCTCTTCCTGCCCGCGAACCTGGGAACCCAGATTCTCGCGTACGCGGTCTACTTCGCTCTGATCACCGCGTACTTCGTCGGTATGGAGGTGACGCAGGGCACCACCCTCGGCAAGAAGATCCTCGGCCTCCGGGTCGTCGGGCCCGGCGGCGCCAAGATCGACCCGGTCACCTCGCTCAAGCGCAACGTGTTCCTCGCGGCCAGTGTCGTCTACTGCCTTGGCTGGCTGGTCTCGTTCGGCCTCGGCATCTACATCGCCGTCACCATCGAGCAGGACCCGAACAAGCAGGGCTGGCACGACAAGTTCGCGGGCGGCACCCAGGTCGTCAAGGGCTGACCCACCCCCGGCAAACACTCAGGGGCGCTCCCGGCAACGGGAGCGCCCCTGAGTCGTCTTCGGCGCGAGTCGTTTTCGCGGCTCAGGCCCCCGCGATCACACCGATGATGTTGAGCACCCAGTACAGAATGCCGAGCACGATGCCGCCGACCCCGACCCACACGCCGGCTTGGGCCATGCCCTTGCCTTCGTAGTTGCCGGACTGCTTCATCTGGTTCAGCGCGACCACACCGAGCACCAGGCCGATGATGCTCGGCAGCAGGAAGCAGCAGGACGCGACGCCCGCGATGGAGACGATCATCGCGGCGATCGCCAAACCGTTGGAGCCCTGGCTCGGTGGCGCGCCGTACGGCTGATAGCCCTGGGGATAGCCGTAATTCGGCTGCTGCGGATAGGGCGCCGGTCCCGACTGGTACGGCGCGCCGCCCGCGGGCTGCTGGTAGTTCGGGTACTGCGGCTGCTGCGGATATTGCGGCTGCGAGGGCGGCGGCTGCTGCGGGTACTGCGGTGCGGAGGGGTACCCGGTCGGTTCGGAGTTCGGATACTGCGGTACCGAGCCCTGGGCGCCGGAGTCCGGCGACACGCCTTGGCCGCCGTACTGCTTCCACCACTCGTCGGAATCGCCGGGATTCGTCATGGGTACAGCGTAATGGGCGCAGACGGACGTGGTCTGTCCTTCATGACCGGACCGTCCCACGCGACCCGGTCCCGGCTGGGAGGATGATGCCCGTGAGTGATGTGCATAAATCAGAAGAACACGACGGGTCTGGGTACCCCGCGCCGGACCACGCGGCATTCGCCCAGGTCGCGCGGGGGTACTACACACCGATCGTCGCGCTGTTCACCGCGACGCTGATCATTTCGAATATCTGCGCCACCAAGGGCGTCGAATTCTTCCGCGACGAATCGGTCACGGTGGGACCGTTCCAGATCCTGCCGATCGTCACCGACGGCGCGTTCTTCCTCTTTCCCCTGGCCTACGTCCTCGGCGACGTGCTGAGCGAGGTGTACGGCTTCCGCGCCACCCGGCGCGCCATCTACTACGGGTTCGGCGCCCTTGTGCTGACCGTGCTGTGCTTCGCGATCGTGCTCCGCCTGCCCGCCGCCGGTTTCTACGAGAACCAGGAGGCGCTGCGATCCATCGTCGGTCCGGTGCCGCGGTTGGTGATCGCCGGTCTCGCCGGGTATTTCGTCGGCCAGCTGCTGAATTCCGCGACACTGGTGCTGATCAAGGAACGGACCAAGGAGAAATACCTGTGGGCCAGGCTGATCGGCTCGACCGTGGTCGGCGAATTCGCCGACACCCTGATCTTCTGCTCGATCGCCGCGGCCGCCATCGGCATCGAAACCTGGCAGCAGTTCGTGAATTACGTGATCATCGGCTTCCTGTGGAAGACGCTGGTCGAGGTGCTGGTCATGCCGCTCACCTACCGGGTGATCGCACTACTGAAGAAGCACGAACCCGGTTACGCGCCGCGCGCCGTCGACCCGCTGCACGCTTAGGACGCGGTCCTACACCCCACTCCGCACACGGCCGGAGCGCAGGCGGAGGTCCGCCCAAAACACGCTGCGCGATGGCGCCCGACGGACCAGTGCGTGCGCCGGGGCCAGCGCATGCGGCCGGGCGAACGCTTGCGTGCGGCCGGGCGAGCGCGCGTGCCGCCGGGCTCCGCAACGTGCAACCGAGCCCAGCACGTGCGCCGCGGCAGCGCGTCTGCCGGACCAGTGCGTGCGCCGAAACCAGCGCATCGGCGGGGCGAGCGTGTGCAACCGGAGGGGGTCGTGCGGACGGAGCCAACGCGTGCAGCCGACTCAGCAGCGCCTGCGCCGGGGCTAGCGCGGCTGCGCGGCTAGCGCGTGCGCTGCGGCTGGCGCCTCTGCCGAGCCAGTCCGTAGCACGTGCGCTGACCTCACCGGGGATCAGGGCGTGCGAATCCGCCCCTTCCAGCGGCCCAGCGTTTCGGCTTTGAACTCGTCGAAGCTGCCGTCGTCGATGCTGGCGCGGATCCGGTCGACCAGCCGAATGGTGAAGCGCTCGTTGTGAATCGTGCACAGTGTGGCGGCCAGCATTTCCTTGGCTTTGAAGAGATGGTGGATGTAGGCGCGGGTGTAGTGCGCGCAGGTGTAGCAGTCGCAGGTCTCGTCGATCGGGGTGAAATCGCGGCGGAAGCGGCTGGTATTGATGTTGAAGCGGCCCTCGGCGACGTAGATGGCCGCGTTGCGGGCGACGCGCGAGGGATTCACGCAGTCGAAGGTGTCCGCGCCGTTCTCCACCGCGACGAAGATGTCCTCCGGCTCGCTGATGCCGAGCATGTGCCTCGGCTTGTCCGGGGGCAGTTCGTCACAGCACCAGCCGACGATAGCGCCGAGGTTGTGCTTCTCCAGGGCGCCGCCGATGCCGTAACCGTCGAAACCCGTTCCGCCCGCGCCGCGGATCGCCTCCAGCTCGCGACATGCCTTGCGGCGCAGGTCTTCGTATTGCGCGCCCTGGATGACGGCGAACAGCGCCTGGTAGGGGCGGTGTGTGCGGGCCGCGGTCAGCCGCTCGTGCTCGTCGATGCAGCGCTGCGCCCATTCGTGCGTGCGCTGTAGCGACTTCTCTTGGTAGCCACGGGTGTTCAGCAGCGTGGTGAGCTCGTCGAAGGCGAACATGATGTCGGCGCCGAGCTGGTGCTGGATGCCCATGGAGATTTCCGGGGTGAACCGGTGCTTGGAGCCGTCCAGATGCGAGCGGAAGGTGACGCCGTCGTCGTCGACGGTGGCGAGGCGCTCCTTGCCCGCCGCGATCACATCGTCGCTGCGGACGTCGACGGCTTCCATCGCGAGCACCTTCTTGAAGCCGACGCCCAGCGACATCACCTGGAAGCCGCCGCTGTCGGTGAAGGTGGGCCCCGGCCAGTTCATGAACGCGCCGAGTCCGCCCGCCTCGTCCACGATGTCGGCGCCCGGTTGCAGGTAGAGGTGATAGGCGTTGGCCAGCAGCGCCTGCGCGCCGAGTTCGCTCATCGTCTCCGGCAGCACCGCCTTGACCGTCGCCTTGGTGCCGACGGGGATGAACGCGGGCGTCGCGATCGCACCGTGCGGCGTCTGGATGACACCCGAGCGACCGTGCCGTCCGTCCAGCCGGGCGCCGACGGTGAAGGAGAACGATTCCGGTGCTGACACGCCCTTCATCCTCTCAGGCGCCCCTGTGCGCCCCGCGCCGGCCGCGCCCGGGGCGCTGGTCGAAGGGATTCCTTACTAGAGTTCAACTCTAATCAGATATAGACTTCGGTCATGAGCGCCGTCAAGGGGACGAACAAGCGAGCCCTCAAAGCCCAGGAGACGAGGCGGCGAATACTCGCGGCCGCCGGCGAGTTGTTCGTCGAGCAGGGCTACGGCGCGACCAACCTGCAAGAGATCGCCGCGCGGGCGGGCGTGGCTGTGCAGACCATCTACTTCACCTTCACCAACAAGCGCATGCTGCTGAAAGAACTGGTCGACGTCACGATCGCGGGCGACGACGAACCGGTGGCGACCATGGAACGGGAGTGGTTCCGCACCGCCATGGCTGCCGCGACCGCGCAAAAGCATCTGCGCGCGCACATCGCGGGCACCCGCCCGGTGCTCGAACGCATCGCGCCGATACACAAGGTGATCGAGACGGCCGCGGCCACCGACCCGGAAGTCGCCGCGATGTGGCCCGCGGACCAACCGGACCCGCGCTACACCGTGCAGCTGCACACCGCCACCGTCATGATGACCAAACCCGGTGCGCGCCGAGATGTCTCGGCGGAAGAAGCCGCCGACCTGCTCTACGGCCTACTCAGCACCGAACTGTTCCTCCTGCTGGTCCGCAACAGAGGCTGGACCGCGCAGCACTGGGAGGACTGGGCCTACACCACCCTCCTCCCCCAACTCTGCGACTAGTCCGTCAAGCCTCCGCCGCGGCCGCCGCGAACTGGGCGCTGTAGAGGCGGTAGTAGGCGCCGCGCTCGTCGAGCAGTCGCTCGTGCGTGCCGTGCTCGACGATCCGGCCCGCCTCCATGACGACGATCAGGTCGGCGTCGCGGATCGTGGAAAGCCGGTGGGCGATGACGAAACTCGTGCGGTCTCGGCGTAGCGCCGCGGTGGCGTGCTGGACGAGCAGTTCGGTGCGGGTGTCCACCGAGCTGGTCGCCTCGTCCAGGATCAGGATCGACGGCTTGGCCAGGAAGGCGCGGGCGATGGTGATCAGCTGCTTCTCACCCGCGCTGACGCCCGAACCCTCCTCGTCGATGATCGTGTCGTAGCCGTCGGGCAGCGCGTGCACGAACCGGTCGACGTACGCGGCCCGTGCGGCGGCGAGGATTTCCGCCTCGCTCGCATTGGGATTGCCGTAGGAGATGTTCTCCCGGATGGTGCCGCGGAAGAGCCAGGTGTCCTGTAAGACCATGCCGATCCGCGACCGCAGGTGATCGCGGGTGATCTCGGTGATGTCGACGCCGTCGATGGTGATCGTGCCCGCGTCCAGCTCGTAGAAGCGCATGAGCAGGTTCACCAGCGTGGTCTTGCCCGCGCCGGTCGGCCCGACGATCGCGACGACGTGTCCGGGCTCGGCGACCAGCGAGAGCCGCTCGATGACCGGCTTCTCCGGCTCGTACCGGAACGAGACGGCCTCGAACTCGACCCGCCCGCGATCCACCGGCCGGGTGTTCTCCATGACCGGATCCGGGCTCTGCTCCTCGGCGTCGAGGATCTCGAAGATGCGCTCGGCCGAGGCCACGCCCGACTGCAGCAGGTTCGCCATCGCGCCGATCTGGGTCAGCGGCTGACTGAACTGCCTGGAGTACTGGATGAACGCCTGCACCTCGCCGAGCGAGAGATGGCCCGTGGCCACCCGCAGACCGCCGACCAGCGCCACCAGCACGAAATTCACGTTCCCGAGGAACATGATCGCGGGCATGATCAGGCCCGAGATGAACTGCGCCTTGAAGCTGGATTCGTAGAGCGCCTGGTTGCGCTCGTCGAACTCCCTGCCGACCTCGCGGCCGCGGCCGAACGCGGTGACCACCTCGTGGCCGGTGTACGCCTCCTCGACCTGCGCGTTGACCAGGCCGGTGTACTTCCACTGGTCCACGAAGTGCGGCTTGGACCGCTTGGCGATCTGCGCGGTGACGACGATCGCGCCCGGCACGGTGAGCAGCGCGATCAGCGCGAGCAGCGGCGAGATCCAGAACATCATGATCAGGATGCCGAGCACCGAGAACACCGACATGATCAGCTGGCTCATGGTCTGCTGCAAGCTCTGCGAGACGTTGTCGACGTCGTTGGTGACGCGGCTCAGCACGTCGCCGCGCGGCTGGGAGTCGAAGTAGCGCAACGGGAGCCGGTGGATCTTGTCCTCGACCTCGCCGCGCAGCCGCTTCACCGTCCGGTTGATGACGATGTTGAGCAGGTAGCCCTGCAACCAGCCGAACACCGAGGCGCCGACGTAGAGCGCGAGCACGAGCACCAAGACCCGGCCCACCGCGCCGAAATCCACGCCGACGCCGGGCACGACGTTCATGGCGCTGAGCATGTCGGCCAGGGTGTCGTTGCCGCTCGCGCGCAGCCGCTCGACGGCCTGCTCCTTGGACAGTCCGCGCATCGCCTCGAGGTTCTTGCCGACCACGCCGTCGAAGACGAGGTTGGTCGCCTTGCCGAGCAGATACGGGCCGAGGGTGTTGAGCACCACCGAGGTGACCGCGAGGCCGATGATGCACCCGACGTAGAACCGTTCCGGGGCGAGCCTGCGCAGCAGCCGCTTCAGCGACGGCCCGAACGACTTGGCCTTGGCGTCCGGTGCCCCGGGAGCGGGAGCTCCTGGCCTCATCGCGCCTCCTCCACACTCAGCTGAGACGCCACGATCTCCTGGTATTCGGGACAGTCGCGCAGCAGTTGCTCATGGGTGCCGATGCCAGCGATCACGCCGTCTTCGAGCACGATGATCTGGTCCGCGTCCCGGATGGTGGCGATGCGCTGGGCCACGATGATCACCGAGGCGTTCTCGGTCTCCGGCTTCAACGCCTCGCGCAGCCGGGCGTCGGTGGCGACGTCGAGGGCGGAGAACGAGTCGTCGAACAGGTAGATGCGCGGTCTGCGCACCAGCGCCCGCGCGATGGCGAGGCGCTGGCGCTGGCCGCCGGAGACCGTGGTGCCGCCCTGCGCCACCGGAGTCTCCAGACCCTGCGGCATCTCCCGCACGAAGTCGGCGGCCTGCGCGATCTCGAGGCAGCGCCAGAGTTCCTCGTCGGTGGCGTCCGGGTTGCCGTAGCGCAGGTTGCTGGCGACGGTGCCGGAGAACAGGTACGCCTTCTGCGGCACCAGGCCGATCTGTTCGCGCAGCACTTCGAGGTCGAGGTGGCGGACGTCGGTGCCGCCCACGTACACCGCACCGTCGGTGACGTCGATCAGCCGCGGTATCAGGTTCAGCAGCGTCGTCTTGCCGGAACCGGTGGAACCGACGATGGCCGTAGTGGTCCCTGGCTCCACTTGGAAACGGATGGCGCGCAGCACCGGCTTCTCCGCGCCGGGAAAAGCGAACTCGCAGAACTGCAAGTCGACCGAGGCCGGGTCGCCTTCGAACGGCTGCGGCAGACGCGGCGGCAGCACCGAGGACTCGGTGGCGAGCACCTCGCCGATCCGGTCGGCCGAGACCGCGGCGCGCGGCGCCATCATGGCCAGGAACGACGCCATCATGACCGCCATCAGGATTTGCATGATGTAGGACAACATCGCGGTGAGCGAGCCGATCTGCAGCTCGCCGGAGTCGATCAGGTGCCCGCCGAACCAGATCACCGCCACCGCGGTGACGTTGCTGATCAGCATGACCAGCGGGAACATCAGCGCCGTCAGCCTGCCGACGCGCAGCGAGGCCTCGGTGAGCTCGGTGTTGGCGATGCCGAACCGCCAGGTCTCCTGCCGCTCCCTGACGAACGCGCGCACCACCCGGATGCCGGTGATCTGCTCGCGCAGCACCCGGTTGACCGCGTCGATGCGCTCCTGCATGTCGCGGAAGCCGGGCACCATCCTGGCCACGACGAGCGCCATCGACAACCCGAGCGCGGGCACCGCGATGAGCAGCAGCCAGGACAGACTCAGGTCTTCGCGCAGTGCCATGACGATGCCGCCGATACACATGATCGGCGCCATCACCAGGATGGTCGCCGACATCACGATGAGCAGCTGCACCTGCTGAATGTCGTTGGTGTTGCGGGTGATCAGCGAGGGCGCGCCGAACATGCCGACCTCGCGCGCGGAGAAGGTGCCGACCCGGTGCACCAGCGCGCCGCGCAGGTCGCGGCCCGCGCCCATGGCGGCCTGTGCGCCCAGATAGACCGAGAACGCGGACGCGACGATCTGCACGCCCGTGACCGCGAGCATCCACAGCCCCGTCGTCCAGATGTAGCCGATGTCGCCCTTGGTGACGCCGTTGTCGATCAGATCGGCGTTCAGGCTCGGCAGGTAGAGCATCGCGATGACCGAAACCAACTGGAGCGCAACGACCCCCGCCAATTGCGCGCGGTAGGGGTACAGATGAGCTCTGAGCAGTCTGATCAACATGATGCTTGGCAGGCTACCGGCAATCGGTGACAGCCGTCGTGGCGATTCTCTCTGGGCGGAACCGCAGCTCAGCGCCGCTCCCAGGCGCCGGGATCGCCGGTGAGCGCGTCGACGAACTCGGGCAACCGGTCGGCGACGATGTCGGCGACGGTCACGTTCTCCAGCACCGCGCGGATGTTCACACGCAGCGCGATCCACACCGATTGCAGAGGCTCGGCCGCGCCCGGATACTTCACGTCCTCGGGCCGCTGCCCGCGCACCGAGGCGAGCGGGCCCTCGATGGCGCGGATCACGTCGGCGATGGAGATCGCGGCCGCGGGCCTGGCCAGCGAATATCCCCCGTCGGGTCCGCGCCTGCTGACGACCAGCTCGGCGCGGCGCAGCTCACCGAGCACGGTCTCCAGCACCTTGGGCGGAATCCGCTGCGCGGACGCGATGGCGTCGGCTTTGATCTTGGCGTCGGGCGTGGCCCGGGCGATCTCCAGCAGGGTTCGCACCGCGTAATCGACCTTCGCGGTGATGTGCACGGCTACTCCCAGGCGTGTTCGACGACGCGCACGAATCTACGCGGTGCCGCAGGCGGTCAACACGCAGGTGGCCGAGTCCAGGAGCGTGTTCTCCAGCAGCGAGTCGTCCGCGCCGGGCACCAGTTCCTTGGAAATCAACGCCACCCCGAGAACCTCGAGCGCCGCGCAGGCACGAACCCGCGCCTCATCGGTGGGATCCGGACCGGCCAGCCAATCGCGCAGCACCCGGTTGCTGTCCATCAGGTCCGGATATCGGTCGGCCATCGCGTTGACGATCGCCACCGCGTCGCGCACGCACAGCGCCCCCGCGTCGCGGTGCCGGATGAGCCCGCGCAGGTGCGCACGCAACACCGCCCGCACCCCCTCGGCGTTGTACGGGACCGCGTCGATGTCTTCGACGACCGAACGCAGATGGTCGATGATCGGATCGATGATCGCCAATAGCAGATCCAGCTTCGAGGGGTAGTGATAGTACAGCGAAGCCTTTGTGATTCCTACCGCATCCGCGACCTCGCGAAGGCTCGTCTGCTCGAAACCCTTGGCGGCGAATAGCTTCACAGCGGCGTCGCGGATCGCGATCTTAGTGCCGCTACCTGCGATAACGCTGTCGGGTGCGTCGGGTCCGGCCATTGGATGATCCTCTCGTCGATGCTGCGCGGCGCTAACGTCGCCACCAAAATTGAGGTTGTACCTCCACTTACTCGGTCGGTAGTCTACCTACCGCACGGTAGGCAGAAAGCGTCAGTGGAGGCGGGGACAAGCAGGGAGTCCCGCGAAAGTGCTGTCTACGCGCCACGATCCAGCACGTACCAGTCACCGCTAGGAGTACCCGCGTGTCCGTTTACCTCTATAGATTCGGAAAGTTCGCTTTCCGCCGGAAATGGATAGTGCTTCCGGTCTGGCTTGTCCTCTTCGTGCTCCTCGGTGGGCTGGGCGCGCAGCTCAGCAAACCGATGAGCAACGATTTCAGCATGCCCGAGCTGCCCTCCGCCCGAGCCAACGACATTCTCGACAAGCACTTCCCCGGTGCGTCCGAGGCCTTCAAGTTCGACGCCGTCACCGGAACGTACGTCATCGGCGCGCCCGAGGGTCAGAAGCTGACCGATCCCGCGAACCGCGCGGCGGTCGAGGCGTTCATCGCCAAGCTCAACCAGCTCGACATCGTCGACCACGAGAAGCCGATCGTGAACCCGATCGACGCCGCGGAGAAGATGGGCTGCCTGGAGAACCCCGATCCCTCGCAGTGCAGTGGCTCCCCGCTCAACGTGCTCGGCAAGGACGACCCGAACTCCGTCGCGTTCATGAGCGTGCCGTTCAGCATCGCGAAGTTCACCGACGTCACCGACGAGAACCGCAAGGCCGCCTACGACGTGGGCGCCGACGCGCGGAACTCCGGCCTCGCGGTCGAGGTGAGCGGTTCCATCGCCCAGACCCAGGAGCAGCCGAGCGGTACCGCCGAGCTGATCGGCATGGGCGTCGCGCTGATCGTGATGATCGTGGCCTTCGGCGCCATCGTCGCGGCCTTCGTGCCGATCGTCACCGCGATCGTCGGCCTCGGCGCGGCCACCTCGGTCATCCTGTTGGGCACCTCGTTCATCGAGGTCCCGAGCTTCACCACGTTCCTCGCCTCGATGATCGGCATCGCGTTGTCCATCGACTACGCGCTGTTCATCGTCTCGCGCTACAAGCACGAACTGGCCGTGCAGGATTCGCCGGAAGAGGCGGCGGGCACCGCGCTCGGCACCGCCGGTTCCGCTGTCGTGTTCGCCGGTCTGACCGTGATCATCGCGCTGGCCGGTCTGAGCATCGTCGGCGTCGAGTTCCTGACCTTCATGGGTCTGGGCGGCGCGATCGCGGCGGGCTTCGCCGTGATCACCGCGACCACGCTGATGCCCGCGCTGCTCGGCGCGTTCGGCCGGTTCCTGTTCAAGCCGAAGCTGCCGCTGGTCGCCAAGCACGACCCGGAGGACGACGCCATCGTCACCAACGGCATGCGCTTCGGCCGTCTCATCGGCAAGGCCCCGTGGGCCGCGCTGGTGCTGTCCATCGTCGCGCTCGGCGCGCTCGCCGCGCCCGCGGCCGGTCTGAACCTGGGTCTGCCCGGCGAGGACAGCATGCCCAAGACCTCCACCGTGCGTAAGGCCTACGAGCTGCGGACCGAGGGCTTCGGCGAAGGCAGCAACGGCGTGCTCAACGTCGCGGTCGACCTGAGCAACGTCGCGCCCGAGCGGCGCGACGAGGCGGTCAACGCCCTGCGCGAGCGGCTCGCGTCCTACGGGAACATGGACTACGTCACCGAGCCGCAGTTCAGCGGTGAGGACAAGGCGGGCGCGCTGCTCGACGGCGTGCCGAAGTCGGGCCCGAACAACCAGGACACCAAGGACCTGGTGCGCGACGCCCGCGACGCGGAGGCCGAACTGAAGGCGCAGTACGGCATCGAGTACGGCATCACCGGCACCACCGCCATCTACGCCGACGTCGACCACGTGCTGCTCAGCAAGATCGCGCCGTACCTCGCGATCGTGGCGGGCGCCGCGTTCATCCTGCTGATCCTGGTGTTCCGCTCGATCCTGGTGCCGCTGACCGCGGCGCTCGGCTTCCTGCTCTCCATGGCCGCGACCTTCGGCGCGACCGTGCTGATCTTCCAGGAGGGCAAGCTCGGCCTGATCGATGATCCGCAGCCGATCGTCAGCTTCATGCCGATCATGCTCATCGGCCTCGTGTTCGGTCTCGCCATGGACTACCAGGTGTTCCTGGTGACCCGCATGCGCGAGGAGTACGTGCACGGCAAGTCGCCGAAGGAAGCGGTGGTGGCCGGTTACCACCACGGCGCGCGCGTGGTGACCTCCGCCGCGATCATCATGATCTCGGTGTTCGCCTCCTTCATCCTGGAGTCGGACGTGACCGCGAAGTCGTTCGGTTTCGCGCTGGCGGCGGGCGTGCTGTTCGACGCCTTCATCGTCCGCATGGTGCTGGTCCCGGCGCTGCTGGTGATCATGGGCAAGTGGTCCTGGTGGATGCCGAAGTGGCTCGACCGGATCGTGCCGGATATCGATGTCGAGGGTACGAAGCTGCGTGATCTGCAGCAGAAGTCCGTCGAGCTGAAGAAGGAACCGGTCACCGTGAGCTGATCGGATTCGCCGACCGTCGGCCCCGCACCCATGCCTTTGGGTGCGGGGCCGACGTGTTTCCGGCGGTTCTTGCTCTCGTGCCCGGTACGCAGCAGACTCGGGGTGTTCGACTCT
Organism: Nocardia sp. NPDC004654; assembly: GCF_040609595.1. Taxonomy (NCBI): domain Bacteria; kingdom Bacillati; phylum Actinomycetota; class Actinomycetes; order Mycobacteriales; family Nocardiaceae; genus Nocardia; species Nocardia sp. NPDC004654. The sequence continues at coordinate 140,489 of NZ_JBEXKI010000001.1, forward strand.
TTGCTCGGTAGACCGCCTGCATCGGCGCGGCGGAGGTAATTCGCGAGCGCGGGCGGGTGAGCCCGCGTGTTCGTTCCCGAACCGGCTCGACCCGATCAACCGCGAGGAGAACCCGTTGTCCGTGTATCTATACCGGTGGGGAAAGTTCGCCTTTCGCCGCAAGTGGATAGTCCTGCCGGTCTGGCTCGTCCTGTTCCTGCTGCTCGGCGCGCTCGGCGCCCAGTTGAAGGAACCGATGACCGACGACTTCAGCCTGCCGAACCTGCCGTCCGAACGGGCCACGGAGATCCTCGACGAACACTTCCCCGGCATGTCGGCCGCGTTCGAGTTCGACGCCGTCACCGGCACCTACGTGATCGGCGCGCCCGAAGGGCAGAAGCTCACCGATCCGGCCAACCACCAGGCGATCGAGGCGCTGATCAGCCGACTCGACCAGCTCGACATCGTCGACCACGGCAAGCCGCTGACCGACCCGATCGCCGCGGCCCAGCAGATGGGCTGCCTCGTGCCGGAACCGAACGTCTCCACGTGTAGCGGCGCCCCGCTGAACGTGCTGAACGAGACCGCGCCCGACACCGTCGCGGTTGTCAGCGTGCCGTTCACCCTCGAGGAATTCGCCGACATCACGCCGGCGAACCGCGCGGCCGCCTACGACGTCGCCGACGACGCCCGCGCCGCCGGGCTGACCGTCGAACTCAGCGGCACCATCGCGATCGAACAACAGGTCCCGAGCGGCAAGTCGGAGATGATCGGCATGGGCGTCGCGCTGATCGTGATGATCGTGGCCTTCGGCGCCATCGTGGCGGCCTTCGTGCCGATCGTCACCGCGATCGTCGGCCTCGGCGCGGCGACCTCGCTGATACTTCTCGGCACCTCGGTGCTGTCCATCCCCAGCTTCACCACCTTCCTCGCCTCGATGATCGGCATCGCGCTGTCCATCGACTACGCGCTGTTCATCGTGTCCAGGTACAAACACGAACTGGCCGTGCAGGATTCGGCCGAGGAAGCCGCGGGCACCGCGTTGGGCACGGCGGGTTCGGCGGTGGTGTTCGCCGGTCTGACCGTGATCATCGCGCTGGTCGGCCTGAGCATCGTCGGCGTTCGATTCCTGACGTTCATGGGTCTCGGCGGCGCGGTCGCGGCGGCCTTCGCGGTGCTCGTCGCGCTGACGCTGATGCCCGCGCTGCTCGGCGCGCTCGGGCGGTTCCTCTTCAAGCCGAAGCTGCCGCTCATCGCCCAGCACGACCCGGAAGACGACACCGTCGTCACCAACGGCATGCGCGTGGCCCGGCTGATCGGTCGCGTCCCGGTCGTCACGCTGGTGCTCAGCATCCTTGTGCTCGGCCTGCTCGCCGCACCGGCCGCAGGTCTGAACCTCGGTCTGCCGGGCGAGGACAGCATGCCCAAGACCTCCACCGTGCGTAAGGCCTACGAACTGCGCACCGAAGGGTTCGGCGAGGGCAGCAACGGTGTCCTCAACGTCGCGGTCGACCTCACCGACGTGCCGCAGGAGCGCCGGGCCGAAGCGCTGACCGCGCTGCGCGACAAGCTGATGTCCTACCCCGACATGGACTACGTCACCGAGCCGACGCCGAGCCAGGACGGCAACGGCGCGCTGCTCGACGGCGTGCCGAAGGCGGGCCCGAACAACCAGGACACCAAGGACCTGGTGCGCGACGCCCGCGAAGCCGAGGCGGGACTGAACGCCGAGTACGGCATCCGGTACGGCATCACCGGCACCACCGCCATCTACGCCGACATCGACCACGTGCTGCTCAGCAAGATCGTGCCGTACATGGCGATCGTGGCCGGGGCGGCGTTCGTCCTGCTGATCCTGGTGTTCCGCTCCATACTCGTGCCGCTGACCGGCGCGCTCGGCTTCCTGCTCTCGATGGCCGCCACGTTCGGCGCGACCGTGCTGATCTTCCAGGAGGGCAAGCTCGGGCTGATCGACGATCCGCACCCGATCGTCAGCTTCCTGCCCATCATGCTGATCGGCCTGGTATTCGGTCTGGCGATGGACTACCAGGTCTTCCTGGTGACGCGCATGCGCGAGGAGTATGTGCACGGAGCGTCGCCCAAGGAGGCCATGGTCAACGGCTACCACCACGGCGCGCGCGTGGTCACCGCGGCGGCGATCATCATGATCTCGGTGTTCGGTTCGTTCCTGCTGGAATCCGATCCGACCGCCAAGTCCATGGGTTTCGCGCTGGCGGCCGGTGTGCTGCTCGACGCGTTCCTGGTCCGGATGGTGCTGATCCCCTCGCTGCTGGTGCTGATGGGCGAGTGGGCGTGGTGGATGCCGAAGTGGCTGGACCGGATCCTGCCCGATATCGACGTGGAGGGCGCGCGGCTGCACGCGCTGCGTGCCGAATCGGCCGCGGCGCGAGAATCCGTCGCCGTTCGCGATTGACGCCTCGCGCGGTCGAAGCGGCTCCGCACCCGTTCGGGTGTGGAGCCGTTCTCGCGATAGTCCGACCGTCCGGTGCTACCGGATTGCTACCGAGTCACTCGCTCGGCCGTGGCATGACACAGTTCGATATTTTGGGGTTCAGTCCCAGGTAATTCAGGGGGCCGGAGACCGCGGTGAGCGCGATCGTGCCGAATCCGGCGCAATTGATCGGTCCGCTGGAGAAGTACTGACGCTGGCCTGCGGCGATCATGCCGACGGCCAACCACACCAGGAGCAGCAGACTGAACCACCGCATCCCGGATTCGCGCGCAGCCCGCCCGTGAGTCACTCGCTCGCGCATAGTCATCGCTTCCTTCCACAATCGCGCCAGGTGGCGTAAGGGGGGAGATACCCCTATGCCCACCGGTTACTCCCAGTGCGCTCGACCACAATTCGGCCGACATTTCGCCACCGGGGAAGGCTTGCGCGGCAACCGGACAGTCAATTTACTTTTACTTCGCACACCTACCTTTCCGCCCGTGGTCGTCACTTCGGTCGAAAAACCGCCGCGTACCTTTCTTTCGCTTCCCACTCGAAGCCCCGTCGATCGGGTGCCCGTGCCGATGCTCGTGCTCGGCGCGATGGTGTCCATTCATCTCGGGGCGGCCGTGGCCAAACAACTCTTCGCGCTCGCGGGCGCGGACGTGGTCGCCTGCCTGCGCATCGTCGTCGCCGGTGCGATCGCACTGCTGCTCTGGCGGCCCGCTCTCCGGGTCGACCGGCGCGCGCTTCCCGGCATTGCCGGGCTCGGAATCGCTATCGCCGCAATGAATCTCAGCTTCTACGCGGCGATCGAGCGGATACCGCTCGGCGTGGCGGTCACCATCGAATTCCTCGGGCCGCTCACTGTCGCCCTGCTCGGATCACGCAAGCCGCGCGACGCGGCGCTCGCGCTCATGGCAGGCGCCGGTGTGCTGCTGCTCATGGATGCCGGCGGGCCGATGTCGTGGACCGGCGTGCTCTTCGCCCTGCTCGCCGGCGCCGGATGGGGCGCGTACATCGCCTGCGGCGCGGTGGTCGGCCGACACACCGCGGGCCACGACGGACTCGCGCTCGCCATGGCGTTCGGCGGCGTGCTCGTTCTGCCTTTCCTTGTGACACAAGGTGGTTCGGCGCTACTGAACCCGGTGCTGCTGGCCGGGGTCGCGGTCGTCGCGGTGTGCTCGTCGCTGGTGCCGCACGCCATCGAACTGACCGCGCTACGGCGGATCGAGGCGTCGGTGTTCGGGGTGTGGATGAGTTTGCAGCCCGCGGTCGCCGCGGTGGCGGGGATGTTGTTGCTCGGTGAAGGTCTGCGCGGGGCGCAGTGGGGCGGCGTCGCGATGGTGGTCGTGGCCGCGGCTGCCTCGGCTTGGTTCGCGGCCGATTCGGGACTGCGCGCGCAGGACGAAACGGCGCGGCGAGGCGATCGGTCAGGCCGTACGCCGAAAGGTGCGGCGGTAGATGTTCGGGGAGGTGCCGAGAACCGAACGCATGTGCTGGCGCAGCGAATTGGCAGTTCCGAAACCGGCGCGGTGGGCGACGAGATCGATGCTGAGATCACTGTTCTCCAGCAGGTCGCGTGCGCGTTCCAGACGCTGAGCGAGCAGCCAGCGACCGGGCGTCGAGCCCACTTCGTCACGGAAACGGCGGGTGAAGGTGCGCACACTCATCCGCGCGTGGGCGGCCATCTCCTCCAGCGAGATCTGCTCTCCGAGCCGATCGAGCAGCCAGGCGCGGGTGGCGGCGGTGGAGGTCATCGTCGGCTCGGGCACGGGACGTTCGATGAACTGTGCCTGGCCGCCGTCGCGCCAGGGCGGGACGACGCAGCGGCGGGCGACCTGGTTCGCGATCGCGGTGCCGTGATCGCGGCGCACCAGGTGCAGGCATAGATCGATGCCGGCACCCGCGCCCGCCGAGGTGAGCACATCACCGTTGTCCACGAAGAGCACATCCTCGTCGAGGCGCACCAGGGGGTAGGCGCGGCGGAACTCCTCGGTCCGCATCCAGTGTGTGGTGGCCGGTCGGCCGTCGAGAACGCCCGCGGCGGCGAGCACATAGCTGCCGGTGCAGATGGACACCAGCCTGGCGTCCGGTCTAATCCGGGCGAACGCGTCAGCGAGGCGCGGCGGAAGCGGTCCGCCGACATGCGAGTCATCGCTGTCGCACGGGGGCGGTATGAGCACCGTGTCAGCCTGTTCGAGCGCGTCGGGTCCGTGCTCGACGGCCAGCATGATGCCCGTGTCGGAGCGGACCGGCGCACCGTCGACCGAGCAGACGATCACCTGATACAGCGGGTGCCCCTCGGCGTCGAATGCCTGGCCGAATACCCGGGCTGGCATACCCAATTCGAACAGCGGTACGCCGTCGAGGGCGAGCACCACGACGCGGTGCGGTCGAGCGGTCATGGCCAGATCCTGTCACATATTGTCCGTCCAGCCAGCACTGCGGACAGGAAACGGACGGCAATCTGGTCTCCGCTCACCGAACGAGCAGACAGAAAGGACCGCGCGAATGCCGACCATGCTCGCCGTCACCGCCCGCGAATGGGGCGCGCCCGAGGTGCTCACCCCGATCGAGATCGAGCGCCCGGAGCCGGGCCTGACCGAGATCCTTGTGCGAGTGCACGCAGCCGGTGTCAACCCGGTCGATTGGAAGACTCGGGCCAGCGGCGCCTTCGTCACCTGGGGCGAAGTGCCGATCGTCGGCTGGGACGTCTCGGGAACCGTGGAGGCCGTCGGGCCCGGCGTCACCCGGTTCGCACCCGGCGACGAGGTTTTCGGCATGCCCGCCTTCCCGCGCCAGGCCGGGGCGTACGCGGAATTCGTCGTCGCGCCTTCGCGTCACTTCACACGCAAGCCGGGCAACATCTCCCATATCGAGGCGGCGGCCCTGCCGCTTGCCGGTCTGACCGCGTGGCAAGCGCTGATCGACACCGCCGAACTGCGTGCGGGACAGCGGGTTCTGATCCACGGCGCGGCGGGCGGTGTCGGACATCTCGCGGTCCAGATCGCCAAAGCGCACGGCGCCTACGTCATCGGCACGGCGCGCGCGGACAAGCACGACTTCTTGCGCGCGATCGGCGCGGACGAGGTAATCGACTACACCGCCGTCGATTTCGCCGCCGAGTTGCGTGATGTCGATATCGTGCTCGACAGCGTCGGCGGGGATTACGGTGTCCGCTCGCTTCCGGTGCTGCGGCGCGGCGGCCGCCTGGTGACGCTGGCCGGACCGGATGGCCTGCCCGACGCGGCGGATGCGGACGCGCGGGGAGTCCGTGCCGACTGGCCGGTGGTCGAACCGGATTCGGCGGGTCTCGCCGCCATCGCCGAGCTCGTCGCGGTGGGCGAACTTCGAGCGGAGATCGACAGGGTGCTGCCGCTCACCGAGGCCGCGAAGGCGCACGCCTACGGCGAGACGGGACGCACGCGCGGCAAGATCGTGCTCCAGGTGGCCGAGCCCGCTACGTAGCCGTGGTTGCGGCGTCGGCGCCTGCTCGAGATCCTCGCCGGAGCAGGCCGTGCCGGAACTCGTGCACTGACCGAAGTCGGGCCCCGGAGGTCACGCGAGGACCACCGGGGCCGCGATTCCGTCACCGGACGCGCTGACCGCGCCGATTACGGACTCGGTTCCGGCACATTGCAATCCGCGATCTTCGGGTTCACGCCCATGTAGTTGAGCGGGCCCGCGATCACGGTTACCGCAATTGTGCCGAATCCGGCACAGTTCACCGGACCGCTGTCGAAGTAGTCCCGCTGCGCCGCGGCGACCACACCGATCAACAGCCAGATCAGGACAATCACACTTCCGATTCTCATGTAACTCTCGCGCATCGTTCCCACGCGGACGGCTCGGCGGCGCATTAGGCGTCACATCCCTTCCCGCTTCCATCTGTTCGGCGTATACCCGGAATTCGCGGTTCTACCGCCCGAATCGCCCTTTCATCCGCTGGTGCGCGGAGGCCGCGCCCGAGGCACTACCCTTGGCTCGCGGGTCGCCGCCGGGGGGAGTCGTGGCCGCCTGGATCACCGGCTTCTTCGGCGGGGTCTTTCTCGCCATGCCGCTGGCGATCTTCGCGCTGTTCCGCACACCGAAGGAGGACCGGAACAGCCGGGATCTCGCGATCGGCGCACTGATCTCGTCCGTCGGTTGGATTCTGGTGGCAGCGCTGATCTTCGTCACCCGCTGAGGTCTCGAAAGGCACTGCGACGGAGCCGATCCGCGGCAGTGCCTTTCGACTTCGACAACAACGGGCATCGGACCGACAAAACGAGACCGCTCCTATACGACGTGCAGCCGTACCGCCGGATCGAGGGCTTTCAAGTCGTCGGGGTCGGAGGTGAGTACCAGCGTTGCCCGCAGTGCCCGCGCCAGCACGATCACGTGCGCGTCCACCACGTCGGCGGTACCGGTGTCAGCGAGCAACTTCCCGACCGCGTAGGCGTGTGCCTCGGCGAGGTCCACCACACGGACGGCGCGAGTCTTCAAGAGCCGAGACACCGCGTGCTGGCGGGGACTGTTGCGCCAGCACTGCGCGAGAACCGTTGCGGGCACGATGACGTCGTAGGTGTTGCGCTGCGCGTACTCGAGGGCGGCCACCGCTGCCGCGCCGCGCTTCTCCAGCCCGATCAGTGCGCCGGAGTCGAGAACGACGATCACGCGGCACCGCCGAGAGCGTCAGCAGCGGCGGCGTTCTCGGCAGCGGTGAATGCGGCGGCGGCCTCGGCGCGGTCGGCGTCGGTGACACCGGCCTCGGTGGCAAGCTCAGCGACGATCTCAGCGGCAGCAGCCCAATCCGGCTCGCGCTGCGCAAGCTGAGTGAAGTACGCCGACACCGAACCCGCCAGTCCAGCGGCTACCGCGTTGTTCGCCTTCTCGGCGATGTCGTCGGGAATGCTGATGGTGATCTTGGCCATGAAGCCATTCTACCCAGCGGTATGACCGAGTCATACCGCAGAAGCCGAAGTGGCGGGCAGGCGGCGAGTCGTGACGGTGTGTTCGTGCACTTGGAAATAGAAAGCCCCTCACCCGAATGTTGAGTGAGGGGCTTTGGCGGTGGCGGAGGGATTTGAACCCTCGGAGGGGGGTTACCCCTCACACGCTTTCGAGGCGTGCTCCTTAGGCCGCTCGGACACGCCACCGCCGACTAGGTTACCCGACCGGGTCCGGATCGCTAAATCGGCTGGCGAGCGGGGGTGCGGCGGCCGTCAGCGCTGGGTGCGAAAGAAGTCGTCGAGGAGGGCGGCGCATTCCGGTTCGAGGACGCCGCCGCGGACCTGCGGGCGGTGGTTGAGCCGTCGGTCGCGCACCACGTCCCACAGCGAGCCGACGGCGCCCGTCTTCGGCTCCCACGCGCCGAAAACCAGCCGCCCGACGCGGGCCAAGATCAGCGCGCCCGCGCACATCGTGCACGGCTCGAGGGTGACGGCCAAGGTCGCGCCTTCCAGCCGCCAGCCGTCGCCGTGGACCTCGGCGGCGCGGCGCAGCGCGAGCACCTCGGCGTGCGCGGTCGGGTCGCCAAGGGCTTCCCTGGCGTTGGCGGCGCGGGCCAGTTCCCGGCCGGACGCGTCGAAGACCACCGCGCCGACGGGCACGTCGCGCGGATCGGCGGCCGCCGCCGCGTCGAGCGCGGCGCGCATCATCGCGAGGTCGGACACGAGCGGGTTCTCGGGCAGCACGTTCATGCGCGCACCACGATCACCGCGGCAGCTTGTCCAGCACCGCCGAGAGTTCGTTGGCGAAGCCCAGGCGCTGCGCGATCATGCCGAGCTGCTCGTCCGGGTACAGGTCGGTCTCGGCGAGGATCACGCTCAGCACCGGCTCGGGCAGACCGAGGTCGGCGAGCACGGCGAGATCGCCCTCTTCCCACGGTTCGATGTCGTCGAGTTCGTCGGGCTCGATATCGGGGATTTCGATATTCAAGGCCTCGAGCACATCGGCGGCGATGTCGTAATCGATCGCGGCGGTGGCGTCCGAGACGAGCAGCCTGGTGCCGCTCGGCGCGGGGCGCAACACGATGAAGAACTCGTCGTCGATGTCGAGCAGCCCGAAGACCGCCCCGGAGCTGCGCAATGCCTTCAGCTCGTTTTCCGCGACGGACAAATCGCTGAGCGCTTCCTGGCTCAGCGGACTACACCGCCATTTGCCTTCTTCGCGGACAACCGCAACTGCGAACCCTTCCACGTCGTCGTAATCTTCCGACGCCGCCCTGTTCGTGCCCGAGCGCTGTGCTGCCATGGCCGCAACGGTAGTCGGCTCGAGCTCAAATGTTGAAGTCGTATGCGAATCTGTTCCGGTGACTCGCGACCAGAAAGCACCGGTGTGTGTCCTCGGGACGGGCCTGATCGGCGGTTCCCTGCTGCGCGCCGCCGCGGCGGCGGGTTATTCGGCGTTCGGCTACAACAGATCGCGGGCCGGGGTGGCGGCCGCGCGGGCCGACGGTTTCGACGTCGACGACGACCTGCCCGGCGTGCTCGGCCGGGCCGCGGCCGACGACGCGCTGATCGTGATCGCGGTGCCGATGCCCGCCGTCGACCACATCCTCGCCTCCGTGGCCACCTTCGCACCCGGCTGCGTGCTCACCGACGTGGTGAGCGTGAAGGCGCCGGTGGCGGCGGCCGTACGACAGCACGGTCTGGCCGCACGCTACGTCGGCGGGCATCCGATGGCCGGGACGTCCGAATCCGGTTGGGCGGCCACCGATCCCGAGTTGTTCCACGGCGCGGTATGGGCGGTCGGCGTCGATCCCGGCACGCACGCGGACCCGTGGCGGCGGGTGGCGGCGCTGGCGCTGGACTGCGGGTCGGTGGTGGTTCCGGTGGTCGCCGAGGAACACGATCGGGCCGTCGCCCGGATCTCGCATCTACCGCACGTGCTCGCCGAGGCGCTGGCCATCGCGGGCGCGGGCGGCGGGCCGCTCGCGCTAGGCCTGGCCGCGGGCTCGTTCCGCGACGGCACCAGAGTGGCGGGGACCGCCCCGGAACTGGTGCGCGCGATCTGCGAACCGAACGCCGACGCCCTGCTCGCGGTGCTCGAGGAAACGCTGACGGTGCTCGGCGCGGCCCGCGACGCCCTGGCCGAGGACGGTTCGCTCGCGGACCTGACGCGGGCGGGCCACGACGCGAGGAACGGCTACGAGACCGCGCGCCGCTGGGAGATCACCGACGTGCGCCCCGGCGACCACGACTGGCTGGACCGGCTGCGCGAGGCGGGGCAGCGCGGCGGCGTGATCACGGCCGTGGACTTGTGACCACCGTCCGAGAGGAACTGCTGATCCGGTCGCACAGACAACCCGGTGGGCACTGCTGATCCGGGGCGGCACCCTCGTCGCCATCACGTAGACGGCCGAATCGGAGGACGCGGAAACCACCGCGCTGGCGTGGCGCAAAAGCCTCGGGCTGCTCCGCGACCTCGCGACGGGCTGAGCCGCGTCTTCAGATGCGTTCGGCCAGCCCCGGGTAATCCAGGAGGAAGCCGTCCTCGTCGACGGTGACCGTCGCGCTGGAGACCGGCGACAGCACGCTGATCCCGTCGGCGCCCGCGCTGTAGATCAGGCTGGCTTCCTGCACGAGCAGATCGGGCAGGCGCACGTACACCACCGGCACCTCCAGGTCGTCGACCGCGTGCTGGAGTCCGTAGCGGCGGATCGGCAGGGTGTTGAAGAACGGGCTGAGCACCACGTCCACGTCCAGCGCGCCCGCGAAAGTGGAGCGAACGTGGCTGCCGCCCGCGTCGACCAGCCAGTAGTTCTCCTCGTCCCTCGCGATCGATGCGTGCCGCTCCCCCGCCGCCGTGGTCGTGCGCAGCGAGAGCCGTTTCGTGACGCCGTTCTCGTCGGTGACCAGGTCATAGGACGCGCTGAACGCGGGATGGTCCGCACAAGCGCCGCCGATCATGCGACCGGCGGCGCGGATGCGATTGCCGTTCAGCGTCACACGCACCGACTCCATCCGTGTCGCGTTGTGCGCGCGCCACGTCAGAATCGCCGGCCACCGAGGTGCCGCCGGTTTGCTGTCGGGGGCAGGGGCTGGATTGGTCACGTATCTACCGTAAGCGAAAAAAGCCGCCACCCTGATTTTTTGCGGCGCTCGCGGGTCCCTGTGTGGTCACGCCGCGCTACCTCCTCCGGGCCACTCGCGGGCATCACACGAGCGACTCGCGCCACGCGGCGTGCAGTCCGGCGAACCGGCCCGCGCCTTCGATCAGTTCGGCGGGTGCGCCGTCCTCGACGATCCGGCCGTGCTCGAGCACCAGTACGCGGTCCGCGATCGCGACGGTGGACAGCCGGTGCGCGATGATCACGGCGGTCCGGTCCCGCAAGACCGTCTCCAGCGCCCGCTGCACCAACCGTTCGCTGGGGATGTCGAGACTGGAGGTGGCCTCGTCGAGCACGATGACCGCCGGATCGGCGAGGAAGACCCGCGCGAACGCGACCAACTGCCGCTGACCAGCGGAGAGCCTGCCGCCGCGCTTGCGAACGTCGGTGTCGAACCCCTCGGGCAGCTTCACCACGAAGTCGTACAGCCCGACCGCGCGGGCCGCCGCGTGCACCTCGGCGTCGGTGGCCTCCGGCTTGCCGAGCCGGATGTTGTCGGCCACCGAGCCGGAGAAGAGGTAGGACTCCTGGGTGACCATCACGACATTGCGCCGCAGGTCCGCGTCGGAGATGCGGCGCAGGTCGACCCCGTCCAGCGTGACCGTGCCGCCGGACGGGTCGTAGAACCTGGTCAGCAGCTTGGCCAGGGTCGACTTGCCCGCGCCCGTCGCACCGACCAGCGCGATGACCTGCCCGGCCGGAATCTCCAACGAGAACTCGGGGAGCACCGGCCCGCGCCCCGGCGACGTCTCCGCGTCGAGCGCTTCCGGGCCTGGCGCGGAGTCGTAGCCGAACCACACCCCGTCCATCCGCACCGCGCCCGCGGCCTTTCCCATCGGCGCCGGATCCTTCGGTTCCGGCACCGAGGGCTCCTCCTCCAGCACGCCGGAGATCTTCTCCAGCGCCGCCGCGGCGGACTGGTAGGAGTTGAACACCTGGGCGAGTTCGTCCAGCGGACCGTAGAACTCGTTGAGGTACAGCAGGTAGGCAGCGAGCACGCCGACGGCGAGATTGCCCTCGATCACCTGCCACGCGCCGACCACGATGACGATCACCGTGGTGAGGTTGCCGAGCAGCCGGGTGAGTCCGGCGTAGTCGCCCATGCCGCGCATGGCGGCGGTGGTCGCGGTCCGGTACTCCGCGTCCTCGGCGGCGAGCACCGCCTCGTTGCGCTGCTCGCGGCGGAACGCCTGCACCGCGCGCATACCGCCCATGGACTCGACGAACTGCACGACGACCTTGGCGATGGCGCCGCGGGTGCGCCGGTAACCCGCGCGCTGCCTGCGCTGCGCCCACCTGGTGACCAGCGCGAGCGGCACGAAACCGACGAGCACGATCGCCGCGAGCGTCTGGTCCAGGTACACGAGCAGCACCGCGATGGTGACCACCGAGAGGATCGCGCTCAGCGCCTGGTTCAGCGCACTCTCCAGCAGCTCCTGGAGAGTTTCGATGTCGCCGGTGAGCCGGGCGACCGCCTTGCCCGAGGTGTACTTCTCGTGGAAGCTCACGCTCAGCCGCTGCATGTGCTCGAAAAGCCGCACCCGCAGGTCGAACAGCACGCTCTGGCTGAGCCTGCCCGAGACCCGCAGGAAGGTGAAAGTGGTGAGCACGCTGATGCCGAGCACGCCGAGGTAGCCCGCGACGGTGAGTGTCAGCGGCGTCCAATTGCCTTCGGCGCCTTCGGCGATGCCGGTGTCGAGCCCGTAGGCGATGAACAGCGGCGCCGACACGGTGGCCGCGTTGTCGACCACGATCAGCACCAGCGCGAGCACCGCGAGCCTGCGGTACGGGCGCACCAGATCGAGTAGCAGCCGCCGGGACCGCCCGGCCAGCACCAGGTTTCCGGTCTCGGTGACCTCTTTGTCCTCACTGGCGATACCGCGCCAGTCGGCGACCTCGTCACGCGCGCCCGAATCCGGCTCGCTCGCGGCGTCTTTCGGCGCCGTCTCCGTCGCGTTCACGACACGCCTCCCATCAGTTCGCGATAGCGGGCACTGGTGCGCAGCAGGTGATCGTGGCTGCCCTCGGCGACGATGCGACCCTCGGCGAGCAGCGCGACCCGATCGGCCAGCGCCGCGGTGGAGGGCCGGTGCGCGACGAGCAGCGTGGTCGCGCCCGCCAGCACGGTGCGCAGCCGCTCCTGCACCCGTTCCTCGGTCTCCACGTCCAGCGCCGACAGCGGGTCGTCGAGCACCATTATCCTGCCCCGGTCACCGGCGCCGTCGCGGCCGAGCACCGCGCGGGCCAGGGCCAGCCGTTGCCGCTGGCCGCCGGACAGGCTCAGGCCCTGTTCGCCGATCCTGGTGTCGAGACCCCACGGCAGCTTGTCCACGAATTCCGTCGCCTGGGCGACGTCGAGCGCACGGCGCACGTCCGCGTCGGTGGCCTCCGGATCGCCGAGCGCGACGTTCTCGCGCACGCTCGCCGAGAACAGCACCGGGTCCTCGAACGCCACCGTCACCAGCGAGCGCAGATCCGCGACCCGCATCGCGGCGATGTCGATGCCGTCGATGGTGATCGCGCCGCCGGTCACGTCGTAGAGCCGCGGAATCAGGTTGAGCAGCGCGGTCTTTCCGCTGCCCGTCGCGCCGACCAGCGCCACGGTTTCGCCCGGCCGCACCGTCAGCGAGACGCCGCGCAGCACTTCGCGTTGCGCGTCCGGCGTCGCGTCCTCGCCCTCGTCTTCGCCGCGCGGGAACGCGAAACGCACATTGTCCAAAGTCAGTTCACCCGCGACGCGCTCGGGCAAACGCACCGGGTCGGCGGGATCGGTGATGTCGATCGGGGTGTCGATGATCTCCCAGTAGCGGTCGGCCGCGGTGCGCGCGTCGTTCAGCTCGGCGAGCAGGAAGCCGGTCCAGATGATCGGCCACTGTAGAAAAGTCGCCAGCGTGATGGCCGCGACCAGGGTGCCGAGCGTCATGGTGCCGTGCGCCACCGCGTAACCGCCGTAGCCGAGTGCGAAGGCGATGGCGAGCTGGGGCATGCCCATCATGGCCGACCAGAGCTTGGCGTCGAGGCGCACCTTCGCGAGTTCGGTCTGTTGCAGCTCGCGCGACTGGGTGGTGAACCGCGAACCGAAGAACAGGCCGCGGCCGAACGCCTTGAGGACGCGCACGCCCTGCACGGATTCCTCCGCGGTGGTCGCCAGGTCACCGGACTGGTCCTGCGAGCGCCGGGAGGCCACCGCGTAGCGCCGCTCGAAGTTGGTCGCGACGAACACCAACGGAATCGCGATGAGGCCGAAGATCAGGCCGACGCGCCAGCTCAGCGCGCACAGCACGAGCAGACCGACCGGGATCACCACGATGTGGATCACCAGGAACGGCCCGGCGAACGCGACGAACCGGCGCATGGTGGCCAGGTCGTCGACGGCGCGCGAGAGCAGCTGACCCGACTCCCAGGCATCGTGGCGACCGATCGCCAACGCTTGCAGCTTGCGGAAGATCTTGGCGCGCAACGTGATCTCGAACGCCGTCGCGGGCTTGGAGACCAGCCACCGCCGACCCCAGATGCCGAACGCCTCCAGCATGCCGAGCAGCAGCACCAGCAGCACCGGCACGACAGCACCGCCGAGATCGCGGTGCGCGATGGGTCCGTCGATGATGCGCGCGATCAGCAGCGGAATGACGACCGCGGTCAGCGTCGCGAGCACCGCCAGTGTGGTCGCCCCGATCAGGGCGGCCCGGTGCGGGCGCAGGTATGGCGCGAAGCGCCGCAGGGAATGCAGGCGGCCCGGCGTCGTAGCGGCGGGCCGCTCGGGTCTGTCCGCGTCCGATTCGGCCGACGGCAACTCCAGCGTGACTGACAAGGCTCCCCCTCGTGGTTCGTGGATCGCGGTGTCCGAGAATCAGGCGCCCGGCGATGTTCGCACCGGGATCCGACATCTCAGGGTCGCATCAAGGCTCGCTCCGGCCAACCGATTTTTTCGCACACCGCATTCCCGCAGCCGGTCTAAGCTGCGGGAATGCTGATCGTCGCCGGATATCTACGGGTCACCGATCGCGACGACTACCTGGCGCGCTGCCGGGAGGTCGTCGAACAAGCGCGGGCGGCCGAGGGGTGCCTCGACTTCTGTCTCGGCGCGGATCTGCTGGAGCCCGATCGGGTCAACGTGTACGAGCGGTGGTCGACCCGCGCCGACGCCGAACGCTTTCGCGGCGAAGGCCCCTCGGACGGGCTGGAGACCCGGATCGTCGGCGCGGACGTGCGCGAGTTCGACTACACCACCGAGACCCGCCTGTAGCGGATCAGCGAATTCCCGCGCCCTCGGGTTCCCGCTCCACCGAGTCCGGGAACGACTGCTGCCGGTAACCGCCGCGCAGCGTGCCTTCCAGATAGGCGGCGCGGCAGGCGCGCCGGGCGATCTTGCCGCTGGAGGTGCGCGGAATCGAGCCCGCGGGCACCAGCAGCAGGTCGCGGACCGTCACGCCGTGCCGCTGCGCGATCGCGCCGCGCACCGCGTCGGCGATCGGGCCCGCCTCCGCCTTGGCCGCGCCGGTGCCGCGTTCGGCGACGACGACCAACTGCTCGGAGGTGTCCTCGGCGTCGAATCCGCTTGCCGCGCCGCCCTGTTCGAAGCACTCGGAGGGCAACTGGTTCGCGGGAACCGAGAACGCGGCCACGAAGCCGGGGCGTAGCGCGTCGCTCGCTTCCTGCGCCGAGTACTCGAGGTCCTGCGGGTAGTGGTTGCGGCCGTCCACGATCACCAGGTCCTTGACGCGGCCGGTGATGAAGAGTTCGCCGTCGAAGTAGGCGCCGAAATCGCCGGTGCGCATCCAGTTCGCGTCCGCCGCGGCGCCTTCCGCGCGGCTGCCCTCCGGCCGCCGGTGCAGCCGGTTGCGGAAGGTCGCGGCGGATTCCTCCGGCCTGCCCCAGTAGCCGATGCCCATATTGTTGCCGTGCAACCAGATCTCGCCGACCTCGCCGTCGGCCCGCTCGACGCCGGTCTCGGGATCGACGATCGCGGCCCACTGCGACAGCGACACATAGCCGCACGACACCTGCGCGATGGCGTTGTCGGCGCCGGGCTCGACCTGCACCATCCGACCCGCGTTCAGTTCGCCGCGATCCACGTAGACCACCTTGGCCTCGTCCTGCGCCCTGGTCGCCGAGACGAACAGGGTCGCCTCCGCCATGCCGTAGCAGGGCTTGATCGCGGTCTTGGACAGGCCGTAGGGGGCGAACGCGTCGTTGAACTTCTTCATCGACGTCACCGAGACCGGCTCGCTGCCGTTGATCAGCCCGATGACGTTCGACAGGTCCAGTTCCTCGCCCGGTTTCGGCAGACCGCGCGCCGCGGCGTGCTCGAACGCGAAATTCGGGGCGGCGGCGAATGTTCCGGCGCCGTCGGAGACCGCGGCCAGCTCCTTGATCCAGCGGGAGGGACGGCGCACGAACGCGCTCGGGGACATGATCGTGATGAACCCGCCGCCGACGGTCGGCAGGATCACGCACAGCAGGCCCATGTCGTGGAACAACGGCAGCCAGGTGACCCCGCGCGAGTTCTCGCTCACGCCGATGGCATCGATCATCTGTAGCAAGTTGGTGCCCACCGCGCGGTGGGTGATCTCCACGCCCGCGGGCGTCCTGGTGGAGCCGGAGGTGTACTGGAGGTAGGCGACGCTGTCGATGTCGATGTCCGGGCGCACCCAACTGGTGCCGACGCCGTCCGGGATCGCGTCCACGGCGATGATGCGCGGCCGCTGCGTGGCGGGCAGGTGCCGGAAGAAGTTCCGCACACCCGCGGCCGCCGTGGAGACGGTGAGGATCACCGCGGGAGCGCAGTCGGCGAGCACCGCGTTCAGCCGGTCGGTGTGCCCCTGCTCCTCCGGGTCGAACAGCGGCACCGCGATCGCGCCCGCGTACACCGCGGCGAACAGCGAGATCACGTAGTCCAGACCTTGCGGCGCAAGGATCGCGACCCGGTCGCCCGCCTGCGCCACCTGTTGCAGCCGGGCCGCCACCGCGCGCAGCCGCACGCTGAACTGGCTCCAGGTCAGGTCCTGGTACTCGCCGTCGCGCTCGCGCGAGTAGTCGATGAACCGGTACGCGAGACCGTCCGGGTTCGCGGTGGTGTGCTGGTCGACGAAGTCGATCAGAGTCTTGTCACCCAGGATCGTGATGTTGCCCTGCTCGTCCAGATATTCGCCGAAAGTCTCGGGGATCATCGCCATCCTTTTCCAACGCACTGCGCGAAATCGCGCGGTGACACCGAACACAGATCGACAGCGGAGCGTCGGGAAGGCTAGCAGGTCTGCGGATCGCAGTCATGCGGCACGAGTATGACCCGCTGCCTACCCCTTGCCTCAGTACCTTCCGAACGCGATCGCCACGTTGTGCCCACCGAAACCGAACGAGTTGTTGATCGCGTAGTCGATGCGGCCATGCCGCGCGCCGCCCTTGACGACGTCCAGGTCGACCTCGGGGTCCTGGTTCTCCAGATTCAGCGTCGGCGGGACGATGCCGTCGCGCACGCTCAGCACGGTGAGCACCGACTCCAGCGCGCCGACCGCGCCGATCGAATGGCCGAGCGCGGATTTCGGCGCGTAGACCGACGCGTGCGAGCCGACCGCCTTGCCGATCGCCAGCGCCTCGGCGGTGTCGCCGATCGGGGTCGCGGTGGCGTGCGCGTTGATATGCGCGACATCGCTTTTCGTCAGACCGGCGGTGTGCAGCGCCCTGGTCATCGCGCGCGCGGCGCCGGTGCCCTCCGGGTCGGGAGCGACGAGGTGGAAGCCGTCGGAGGTGACGCCTGCGCCGAGCAGCCGGGCGTGGATGGTCGCGCCGCGGGCCTTGGCGTGTTCCTCGGTCTCCAGCACCATCATCGCCCCAGCCTCGCCGAAGACGAATCCGTCGCGGTCCACGTCGAACGGCCGCGAGGCCGCCTTCGGATCGTCGTTGCGGGTGCTCATCGCCCGCATCATGGTGAACGCCGCGATCGGAAGCGCCTGGATGGAGCCCTCCACGCCACCGGTGACGACCATGTCCGCGTCGCCCATCACGATCATCTTCCAGGCGTTGGCGATCGCCTCCGAGCCGGACGAGCACGCCGAGACCGGTGTGCAGACCCCCGCCCGCGCACCGACTTCGATGCCGACGCACGCGGCCGGGCCGTTCGGCATGATCCACTGCACCGCCAGCGGCGAGACTTTGCGGTAGCCGCCGTTGTGCAACTTGTCGCGCTGGTCGATCATGGCCTCCGCGCCGCCGAGGCCGGTGCCGACGGAGACGCCGAGCCGATCCCGATCCACCTCGGGACTGCCCGCATTGCGCCAGACCTCGCGGGCGAGCACGGTGGCCATCTGCTCCACGTACGCCAGCATGCGGACCTCGTCGGGGGACAGGGCGGTATCGGGGGCCACCTTCAGGTGCCCGCCGATACGCACCGGCAACTCGAACTGGTCGATGAACGGATCCTCGAGGACATCTATGCCGCTCTCGCCGTTCAACAACCCCTTCCAGGTGGAGTCGACATCACCCGCGATCGAAGTGGTCGCCGCGAGGCTGGTCACCACGACATCGGGGAAGTTGCCACGCTTGGTGGACGGAGACTGCATCAGGACTCACTTTCCTGGCGTTCGCATGGGTGTTCCGGGAACTGCGCGCCGACGCCGTCGGCGTCGGAAGGCCAAGCGGAAGAGCAGGAGAAGCAGCCGTGATCTAGATTCGGCCGATTGGGATTATCGAGGAGGCCGAGCTAATCCGCAGCAAGACGCGCGAATCGACACGGTGGCCGCGACCGCCGAGTCGACGCGTACCGGCGGTCCTGCCGGTGGTCCGCGCGGACGGGCTCGAGTAACGTGCTGTGCGGGGCACGGAGCGCGGACGTGTTGGCGCCCGTCGTGGAATCGCGAGAAGGGATGACTGTGACGGGCGGGCGGATGGTCGGGCTGTTCGCCGGGATCGGCGGGCTCGAGCTCGGTCTCGCCGAGCACGGCTGGCGTTCCGAACTGCTCTGCGAGATCGACGCGGGCGCTCAGGCGGTGCTCGCCGCGCACTTCACCGACGTCCCGCTGCATTCCGACATCACCCGGCTGCGCGGCATTCCCGCGGGCACCGAACTCGTCGCGGCCGGGTTTCCCTGCCAGGACCTCTCGCAAGCGGGCCGCACCGCGGGCATCACCGGCCAGCGCTCGGGCCTGGTCGACGAGGTGTTCCGTCTGGTGCGCCGCAAGCGCGGGCCGCGCTGGCTGCTGATCGAGAACGTCCCGTTCATGCTGCAATTGGGCCGCGGTGCGGCCATGCGGCACATCACCGAGGCGTTGGACGAACTCGGCTACACCTGGGCATACCGCGTCGTCGACGCGCGCGCTTTCGGCCTGCCGCAGCGCCGCCAGCGCGTGCTGATGCTGGCCTCGCGCACCGAGGATCCGCGCCGCGTGCTCTTCGGCGACGACGCGGGACCGCTCGACCTCGGTGACGCGGACAGCGACCCCTGCGGGTTCTACTGGACCGAGGGCGTGCGCGGGCTCGGCTGGGCGGTGAACGCGGTGCCCACCCTGAAAGGCGGGTCGGCGCTGGGCATCGCGAGCCCGCCCGCCGTGCGACTGCCGTCGGGCGAGATCGTGACACCCGGCCTGGTCGACGGAGAACGGTTGCAGGGCTTCGCCGCCGACTGGACCGCGCCCGCCACCACGGTCCGCGGCATCCGGCATGGACACCGCTGGAAACTGATCGGCAACGCGGTGAGCGTGCGGATGGCGGCCTGGGTCGGCGCGCGACTCGCCGCGCCGCTGGATCCGATTCCGCACGATCGGGTCCTGCTGACCGGTCAGCCGTGGCCGACGGCGGCGTGGGGCCGGGGCGGAACGGCCTACCGCGTGCCGGTGTCCACCTGGCCGGTGCACGAGCCGTACGAGGACCTGAAGAACTTCCTCACCGATTCGCGCCTGCTCTCCGCGCGCGCGACCGCGGGATTCCTGCGGCGGGCGGGAATGGGCTCGCTGCGGTTCCCCGACGGTTTCCTCACCGACGTGGAGAACCACCTGGACCGCATGGGCGGCTGGGCGGCCTGAGCCGATGATCGAACGCCCACGCACCGATGCCGCGACCAGCGCCCGGCTGGCCAGGCAGCAGCGCAGCGGGACCGCGCCGGAACTGGCCCTGCGCCGCGAACTGCACCGGCGGGGGCTGCGCTATTTCGTGGACCGCGCGCCCCTTCGCGGCCAACGCCGCCGCGCCGACGTGGTCTTTCCGCGGCGCAAGGTCGCGGTGTACGTCGACGGATGCTTCTGGCACAGCTGCCCTGAGCACGCGACCTATCCGAAGAACAACGCCGAATGGTGGGCGACCAAGCTCGCGGGCAATGTCGCCCGCGATCGCGCCACCGACGCGACCCTGCACGCCGCCGGATGGCAGGTGGTGCGGATCTGGGAACACGAGAACCCGGCCGCGGCGGCCGATCGAGTGCAGGCCGCGCTGGGCCGGAAACCCGGCTGACGCAGGGGTTACCGGTGGCGCACGCGCACCAGTGTGCGCGGCGCGTTGGCGGCGAGATAACCCGACAGCACCATCGTCGCCATCATCGCCAAACCCGCTGCGGCTGTCGCGTATCCGATCATGGAAACCTCCTCGCTTCCACTCCAGACTTGCCGGACAACCTGACAGTAGCCTGTGCACCGCGTGTCGAAGTCGTGCGAACCGCGGGAAACACGCATCTTTCGCCTCGGACTCCGCACCGAACGGTTCGCCGACAATGGGCAGGGTGACCGACGACGGGAGCAGAATCGCCGAACGACGCGCGCAGATCGCGTCCTGGGTGATCGCCGCCGCGATCGCGATCGCCGGGCTCTGCTACTCGTCCTGGGTGCTGGAGTTCGTGCTGCCCATCGACGCCGACCCGGTGAACTCCTTCCTCAGCGAACTCGACGCCGAAGGCAAGCCCTACCGCGAGGTGTTCGGTACGGCGGACAAGATCGTCGGCGCGCTGCTCATCCCCGCAGCGCTCGCCGCGCTGCTGATCTTCCCTCGGCGCAGGCTGACCACCGTGGGCTGGGTGGCGCTGGCCTGCTTCGGCGCGGCGACCATCGCCGACGTGCTGCTCCCGCTGCGCGACTGCACCCCGGGCGAGCCGGGTTGCGGCGAGCGGGACGGGCTGTTCCCGCAGCTGCACCAGCCGCACGCGCTGACCAGCACGCTCGCGGTCACCTCGATCGCGGTCTCGGTCTTCGCGTTCAGCCTGGCGGCCTTCCGCTATCACCGCTGGCGGATCCTGCGCGAGTTCGGAGTTGTCGCGCTGGTCGCCGGGTCCGCGGCGACGGTGTGGATGCTGGTGGCCGACAACCTGTCCGGCGACTACGCGCTCGGCATCGCCCAGCGGATCCAGGTGGGGTCGATGTCGCTGTGGTTGCTCACGCTGGCCGTCGCGGTGGTCGTCGAGGGCAGGGAGTGGGCCGAACCGGTCGGCGGACCTTGACGGGTTCGCGTGGCTGGGGGGCTGTTCGAAATCAATGGTGGCAACGCCGGTTGGTCCTGAAGCATGCTGTCGTCATGGCAGAGCGCGTGAACATCTCCTCGGAATCCGAGTTCGAAGACGTTGTCGGCTACTCGCGGGCGGTGCGCATCGGCGACTTCGTCGCGGTCAGCGGGACCACCGCGGCGGGACCGGGCGGGACCGCCGTCGGAGGCGACGACATCCTCGAGCAGACCAGGGAAACCTTGCGCCGCATCGCCGTTGCGCTCGACCAGGCCGGGGCGCGACTGGCCGACGTCGTCCGCACGCGGATCTTCGTCACCGACATCGCGCGGTGGCCGGAGGTCGCCGCCGCGCACGCCGAAGTGTTCGGATCGATCCGGCCCGCCGCGTCGATGTACCAAGTGCAGGCCCTGATCACGCCTGCCCTGCTGGTCGAGATCGAAGCCGACGCGGTCGTCACCGATCAGCGCCTCGATCGGCTCGTCGCCGAGTAGTCCTGCGGCCGTGCGCGGTTCGACGGACCTCGCCCGGCCGCGCCCACTAAGGTCGAGAGCGTGACCAGCGACGCGCAGGATCCCACGCCGCACGAACTGCTCGACCAGGTCGCCGACGCGACCGCCCGGTTGCTCGACACCGCACGCGGTCTGGGCGACGGCGACGTCATCGACCCCTCGCTGCTGCCGGGGTGGACTCGCGGGCACGTGCTCGCCCACCTCGCGCGCAACGCCGACAGCCTGCTCAACCTCCTGATCTGGGCCCGCACCGGCATCGAGACACCGCAATACGCGAGCCCGTTCCTGCGCGAGTTCGACATCGACGCGGGCGCGCCGCGGCCGATCGCCGAACAACTTCGCGACATCGAAGCCGCCGCCGACCGCTGGTCGGCCCTCGCCACGACAGCGCCGCCGGAAGCCTGGACCGCCACCGTCCGCACCCGCCAGGGCCGCGCCATCCCCGCGGCCGAAATCCCGTGGATGCGGCTGCTCGAAGTCGAAATCCACCACGTAGACCTCGCCGCCCCCTACAGTCCCGCCGACTGGCCCGCCTCCTTCGTCACCCGCGCCCTACCCCGCGTCGCAGGCGACATCGCCAACCTCCTCACCCCCGACATCCCACCTTTCGACATCCAAGCCACCGACCTCGACTTCACCACCTCCCTCACCCCCGGCGCCCCTACCCACACCGTCCTCGGCCCGGCCGCCTCCCTGCTCGCCTGGCTCACCGGCCGCTCCCCCGGCCGGGATCTGTCCGGCCCGCTGCCGGAGCTCCCCGCCTGGCGCTGAGCGGCGTCACCGATCCGGCCGAGTGAACCACTCGACGCCATCGTTGACGGTCTTGACCAGCGTGCCGTTCTCGACCAGCTTGTCGACCAAGGAGATGGCCTGATCCGATCGGGCGCCCGTCCTGGCGAGTACCTGCGGCAGGTCGAGCTTGTCCGATCCGATCGTTTCGACGATGTCGCGTTTGCGCAGCGTGTCCAGCGCCGTGGCCACATTCAGCCGTCGCACGACACGCCCGTCCGCGAGCCGCGTCTTCTCGGCGGTCTCCAGCAACAGGGTTCGGACGTGGACGGCGTCGAGCGTGCGGGCGGTCGCCCAGACGATCAGCGCCGCGATGGCCGCTTCGATCTCCGCCGACGTGCCGGGCTGCACCGGGTCGACGATGACATCGACCGGCCCGGCATGGTCGACGGAACCCGCGATCAACAGGCGCCGCCGAGCAGCACCCGCGGCGTGCTCGACCCCCGAGGCCGCGGTACCGACGACGAGGTGGTCCCGGCCGTGCAGCATCGCCGCGTCCGAGACGTCGTCCACCACGACGATGTCCGCGCACGCCTGCTGGGCGAACCGATCTCGATCCGTCACGCCGTCGAGGGGAACCACTTCGGCGAATACGGCCGCGCTGTCGCCGGTTCCGAACAGCACCGCCCGCCCGGCGACGCCGCGTTCTCCGGCGAACTGGGTGATCGTGCGCGCGAGCTCACCGGCGGTGTCCGACGCCGCCCCGGCCAGCGCGAGCCGCAGCGGGCGCTTCGTCCTGCCCGGGTCCGTCGCCGCGGTGAACAGGTCCTGCGCGTCCACCGGTGCGGTTACCTCCTCGACGTTCTCGCGTGCGAGGGCCGCGAGCGCTTCCGCCGACGGAGGTGTGGCGAGTGCCCGCACTCGGTCGGCGAGCTGGTCCCACTGTTCGAGGCGCGACAGATCGGCGTACAGGCGCGAGAGGACGGCGGGTCCGAAGCGGACGAGGATCGGCTGATTGCTGCGGATCCACTGCCACACCTCGGGCCAGGCCAGCAGGTCCAGCCGTATTTCCCTGGTCCGCGACGGCATGTCGGGGCGGTCGGTCAGCCCGGCGACGCCGTTGGTCGAGGTGATCGCGACCCTGGCGGGCAGGCGGCGGTCCAGCAGTTCACTCAGCGCGCGCAACGCGGCGGCGCCGCGCTCGTCGCCCGCGAGCAGTTCCGCCTCGTCGACGGCGAGCACGAAGCGTGTGTGCTCGAGCTTGCCGAGCAGGTTTCCCCACAGATCGATCGGGTCCTTCGCCAGGCTGCCGCGTGGCAGTTTCATGCCGCTGTCCGTCATCGCGGCCGCCACGGCGTCGTGCAGTATCCCGACCGGGTTGTGATCCCGGCGCCTGCACTTGGACTCGTCGAGCAGCCAGCGAGCGGCGACGAACACCCGGACCACCTCGTCGTCGAGATCATCGAGCACGCGGTCCACGAACGCCGATTTACCGCTGCCCGCAACACCTTTGACGTGCAGTAGCCGGGCGGGCGTCTTTCCGCCCAGCACGTCGATGGCTTGGCGCAGCTCGGTCAGGCGCGAGATGAACCTCGGGTCGCCCTGCGCGATGCCGAACGGGCGGTAGACGCGCGGCCGCAACACGATCGGCCTGCCGCGGGTGCGCTTGTCGATCAGCGCGCCCGGCTCGTTGGCGCCGACGTGCAGCGTCGGCACCACCCAGTTCAGCAGTGCCCCACCGGAGAACTCGTCGGTCGCGATCGCCTGTCTGGCCAGGCGCAGCGCCGTAGCCACCGTGTGCCCGGCGGCGAGCGATTCGTAGAAAGAGCTGGTGAAGATCTTCTCGGTGCCGAACGGCAGCACCGTCTGCATGCCGATGACCATCGGGCAGACGTCGCGCACGAAGTAATCGGCGGTGGACATCTGACCACGCCAATCGTCGTCCGCGGCAGCGGCGGGGGCCCGCGCGGTCTCGCATCCCGCGAAGACCGCCAGCCGCAGGTCGGGTAGTTCGGAGAGAATTTTGCAGAGTTCCGCGTTGTGCACGAAACGGCCACGGCCGCTGGCGTCTTCGAGTTTGAAGCCGTTCGGCGCGGCATGCCCGAGGTAGTGGAATATCTGGAACCCGTCGGCTTGGCGGCGAATGGTCTGCCGGATTCGCTCGGTCGACGGACGGTCCTCGACGACGATGTTGAGCCTGCCCTGCCGCACGAGCGGTTGCAGCCCGTCGAGCAAGGCGCGCTTCGCCGCGTACAGGTCGAACAGCGCCTCCCGGTTCTGCTCACCGACCTTCGGCATCGGGCTCGACATGACGATCAGGACGTTCAACGGCGCCTCGATCGGGTCCGGCGCTTGCTGAACCGGGTAGGTGCGAAAGCGCCCGAGCCGCAGGATGTGCGTATCCCGAGCGCAGCCGAGGAAGTCGACCCCTCCGGCGATGCCGTCCTCCGGATCGAGCAGCAGCTCCCACGGCCAGGCGTTGACGTGCTGCGGCGCCGATTGGACGCGGACGAGCACCTGCGCCCCGGCGTGCCTGGCGGCGCCTCGGGTTCGCGCGAACAGATTGTCGATCTCGGGTACTTCGAAGATCAGTCGCGTCAGGACGCGCCCGATGTCGACGGCGGTCGATTCGACGCCGGAACAGGCATTGCGCACGACCGCGTTGAGCCACTCGGACGGCGCTTCGAAACCGTCCGGCAGGGTCCAGGTGGGCGGCGGGCGCGGCACGGCATACACCGCGCCCTGGGGCGAGGACGCCGAGACCCACACGCGCCCACCGGCATCCAGCACACTGATGTCGAATCGGTGGAAGGCCTGCGCGGGGTCCGACGGCATCGCTATCCCGGCCCTTCCGCACTGCGGGCGACCTCGTCGAGGTCTACCACGCTCACCAGATCGGTCACCGGATGGACGGTGTCGGCGGACACGGTCACCCGGTAGTCACCGGGGGGCAGGCTGGCCAGGGTGACCTGTCGCCAACCGTCGGACGCCTCGGTCAGCGGATACGTGCTGGACAGGCCACGGCCGAGATCCTCCACCGTCGCGACCAAGGCCGCCGCGGGGTCGACCGTTTTCGCGCGAACGACCATCGGCTCGTCGGTGGTGACGTCCTCCACCTCTAGCGCGACCGGGTCCTTGACGGCGGGGAAGACGTCGACGCCACCGAATTCGGCGGTACGCAGCACGCCGCCCACATGGTCGAGTACCGGATCGTCGTTCTGCAACGACCCGTGCTTCTGGCTCACGAACGAGGCATTGCGCCAGCCGTCCATCAGCTCGTGCGGGATCGCGGACACCTTCGGGACCGTGCCGTCGCCGCCGTCCTCGCCCGCGGCCTTGCGCGCCCACAGCACCTCGATCCGGCCGTCGGTGAGTCGCGCGGCCCACCGCGTCGGCTGGAAGTCGCCGATGACCGGCCGGATCTCGTAACCGGGTCCGGTTTCGGCGATCCGGTCGTCGACCTGCTTGCGCAAGCCGCGGTGCAGCTCGACGGCATCCCGCAGCCGGGCGGCGTCCACGCCGGTGCCACTCCAATCCAGGCTGGCGTCGTCGAGATTCAGCCACTTGCCGTCCGGCCCTGCCACGCAGCGGTACGACGGCAACAGCTGATACGCCGAGGTGAACGAGCGCAGCAGGTCGGAGAGGTCGACGTCGAACGGTCCCCAGCTCTTGCGGAACCCGTTCGCGAGGAAGTCGAGGGCGTTGATCGACCCGGAATAGGGCGTGCCGAAGGTGATCAACCTGCGGGTGTCCTTCCATCCGTCGAGCTGCTCCAGATAGAGCCGAGAGACGATGCCGCCCATCGAGTGCCCGATCAGGACCAGTTTCGCGTCGGCGGCACCGGACTTCTCCCGCCAGTTCCGCAGCCAGTCGTGCGCCGACCTGGCGAGTTTCGCCGCGGCCGCCCGGTTGTCGCGCCGCCAGTCGTAGGGGAACTCGAAGTAGTTCTCGCCCTCGACCGCCCCGAACCGCTCGACCAGCTGGTTGCGGAACCGGGTGTAGCCGTCGATCTTCCAATCCAGACCGGGCACGATGTGCAGATCCGGCACGACCCGCGTCGCGACGACGCCGTCCACGTCGGCGGCGGCGGGATCGTCGCCGTCCAGCCGCAGCTTCTTGATACTGCGCCCGAGGGACAACACGCCGCGCAGGACCGCGCCCGGCGTGGGAGCCCACAGCTCCTTGCCGTCGCGGGCCAGCACGGAACCGCCGATTCCGGGGATCAACACGACCACGTCCCGCATGACTGGCCTCCGTCCGATCGTCTGCGGAAGAGTTCGATCTTCATGGTCGCGCGTTTCGCGGGCGCGATCACGAGTACTCGACTACTCGAAAGCCGTGGTCAGACGGTGTGCGCGGGCGCCAGGGCGTCACCCGGTGGATACCGGCCCCGGACCCGATCCCCACGCCCGGCCCGCCTCCCCAAGACTCCCGCACCCCCACCCCTCGGGCACGCGTACTCCGCTACCCGCGTTCTCGGATATCCACTACGCATACCCACCGGTCGGCCGCGACGGAGACCGGTACCGGCGCGCGACCATCACGGCCCGCTGACCGCGCAATCCCGCCCCCAAGCCTCCCGCCTGGCGTGACATCATCGTCGATCGGCCTAGCCGGAAATGCGAGAAGGCCTCTCCTTGTACAAAGGAGAGGCCTTCTGAAGAGTGCGCCCGAAGGGATTCGAACCCCTAACCTTCTGATCCGTAGTCAGATGCTCTATCCGTTGAGCTACGGGCGCATAGCGTTGTTCAGTTGTCACCCGGCGAACCGGGTGTGGCGGAGGCGAGAGGATTTGAACCTCCGGTCCCCGTGAAGGGACAACTCATTAGCAGTGAGTCCCATTCGGCCGCTCTGGCACGCCTCCTGGAGCCTTCTCTTCGAGGGCACCGGTCCTTTCGAACCGCCGAGCATGAAGGTTACATGACCCAACGACCAGATAACAAAACGCCTGGTTATCAGCGTAAGTTGCTGTCGAACCAGTCGAAGATCCTGGTTTGGGAAGCGATGGCGGTGGCGTTGTCGTCGTCATCGGCGCCGGGGTTGTCGGCGCGGTGGTGCAGACCGGGGTAGGAGACCACCAGGCTGGCTACGGAGGCGCGGGCGGCGGCGTCGCGCAGCCGGTCGACGTCGGCGGGCGGGGTGGCCGGGTCGTCGGAGCCGAACAGACCGAGCCAGGGGGCCTGGAGGTTGGGGGCGACGCGCAAGAGGGCATCGGCCTCGTCGGTGAGCGGTTCGGTGATGCCCGCGGCGGCGATGCTGACCGCGGCGCCGATCGGGCGGTTGGTGGCGACGAGGAAGGCGGCGGTGCCCGCGTGGTCGAAGCCGAGCACGCCGATGCAGTCGGGGAAGACGCCGCGCCTGGTCAGCCAGTCGAAGCAGGCGTCGAAATCTTCGAAGAGCTCGTCGCCGAAAACCTCGTGCGGGGGCTCCTCGCCGTTGGCCCGGTGGAACAGATTGGGCGCGACGACCGTCCAACCCTCGGTCGCCAGCGCCCGCATGAACTCCAGC
Source organism: Nocardia sp. NPDC004654 (assembly GCF_040609595.1). NCBI lineage: Bacteria > Bacillati > Actinomycetota > Actinomycetes > Mycobacteriales > Nocardiaceae > Nocardia > Nocardia sp. NPDC004654. Next base: position 168,181 of record NZ_JBEXKI010000001.1, read on the forward strand.
AGTGCGCCGCTGAACTCCCGGGATTCGTGCAGCACCACGATTCCGCCGCGCGAGTTGCCCTCCGGTTCGATCACGGTGATGGGCACCCGGCTGCCTTCGGTGGGGCGCTGCTCGAGGTCGTCGCCACCGCGTAGCGGGGCGATATCGTCATAAATGCCCGACATGAAACCAGCGTAGGGCGAGCCGCTGTTCTTCGCGAGAATTTGCACGTGAGCAGCCATTACCCGCAACTTTTCCGGTACGGAAGGGGCGATTCCGGCCTGGGGAATCGGCTCGTGGGCGGACCTCAGGTGGGGACCGGACTCCCTGCTGTCGCCGATTAGGGTGGAGGGGTGACACCGCGCATCCGTCCCGACCTCTCCGCCATCCCGGCCTACACCCCCGGCCGCAGCCACCCGGGCGCGGTCAAGCTGGCCAGCAACGAGACCACGCTGCCGCCGCTCCCCGCGGCGGCGAAGGCGATCGCCGAGGCCGCGGAGCTCGCGCACCGGTACCCGGACAATCAGGCGGCCGACCTGCGCGCCGCGCTCGCCGAGTTCCTCGGGGTCACGCCCGCGCACGTGGCGGTGGGCTGCGGCAGCGTCGCGCTGTGCCAGGAGCTGGTTCAGATCACCTGCGCCGCACCGACCGACGAGGTGCTGTTCGCCTGGCGCTCGTTCGAGGCGTATCCGATCGTCACCCAGGTGGGCAACGCGACGGCCGTGCAGGTGCCGCTGACGCCGGAGCTCACGCACGACCTGGACGCGATGGCGGCCGCGGTGACCGAGCGCACCCGGCTGATCTTCGTCTGCAACCCGAACAACCCGACCGGCACCGCGCACGGCCGCGAGGCGCTGATCCGCTTCCTGGACGCGGTCCCCTCGCACGTGCTCGTCGTGCTGGACGAGGCGTACTACGAGTACCTGCGCCTCACACCGCAGGACCGCCCGGACGGCGTCGAGCTGGGCCGCACCCGGCCGAATGTGGTTGTGCTGCGCACCTTCTCGAAGGCGTACGGTCTGGCGGGCCTGCGGGTCGGCTACGCGGTCGGCGATCCGGAGGTGATCGCGGCGCTGATGAAGGTGCACATCCCGTTCAGCGTGAACCGGGTGGCGCAAGCCGCCGCGATCGCCTCGCTGGAGGCGCGCCTCGAGCTGCTGGACCGCACCGACGCGGTGGTCCTGGAGCGCGACCGGATGCGGGCGGCGCTGCTCGCGGCGGGCTACTCGGTGCCGCCGAGCGAGACGAACTTCGTCTGGCTGCCGCTGGGCGCGCGCAGCGCGGAGTTCGGCGAGGCGAGCGCGGAAGCGGGCGTGCTGGTGCGGCCGTACGGCGCCGACGGCGTGCGGGTCACCGTCGGCGACTCGCACGAGAACGACCAGTTCCTCGCCTTCGCCACCGATCCCGGCGTCCTGGCCCGCTTTCTCTGACAGCGGCGGGCCCGGACCGATTCCGCGAACTGCGGCGCGTCAGACCGACGAACCCCCGCGCGGCGTCAGCGGATCGCGGGGTAGATCGTCGACCATGACGTGGCGAGCTCGTCGCCCCAATACGGCCACGAATGCGTCCCGGTGGCACGGAAATTCGCGGTTACCGGAATCCGGAGCGAGGTGAACCGGTCGACCAGCCTGCGGGTGCACGCGTTGGTCGCCGCCTCCAGCGGTCCGCCGAAGGCGATGGTGCTGACCAGATCCGGGTTGCCCGGCGCGTCGTACTTGCCCGGTAGACCGCTGCCGACGGACAGGTAGATCGCCTTGCCGCGCAACGCTTCCGCGTGCAGCAGCACGTCGTGGGCGAGCCAGTCCGGGTCGTTCTCGTCGCCGAACATGTTGTCCGGCTCGCCCTGATAGGTGGCCACCACGGCACGCGCCTGGGCCTGGCCCATATCGGTGCCCGTGGAGAAGCAGCCGCTGTGCGCGGCCACGGCGCGGTAGAGCTCCGGCCTGCGGAAGGAGAGCATCATCGCGGCCTCGGCGCCCATCGAGACGCCCATGATCGCGTTGCGCCCGTTGCCGTCGAACTCCGCGTCGATGAGCGGCGGGAGTTCCCTGGTCAGGAAGGTCTCCCACTGGTTGGTGCCGAGCACCGGGTCGGGCCGCTGCCAGTCGGTGTAGAAGCTGGCCGGGCCGCCGACGGTGAGCACCACGTTCACGTCTTTGTCTTCGAAGAACCGGTCGGCCTTGCCGAGCTCGATCCAATTGTTGGTGTCGGGTTCGGCGCTGCGCCCGTCCAGCATGTAGACGGTTGGCCTGCTGCGGCTCTGGTCACGCGGCAGCAGCACCTGCACCTGCACGGTGCGGCTCATCGCGGGCGACTTCACGAATACGCGCACCCGGCGGTCGGTGATCGGTTCGATGCGCTCGATCGCGGGCGTGGCGGGCGCCGCCGTGGTGGGCTCGGCCGGAGCGGGTCCGTCGGAGGAGCCGGTGCTCGGCTTGTCGGGCGCGGCCATCGAGAGAGGCGCGCCTGCGCCGAAAGCACCGATGAGCAATGCGGCGCTCATGGCGACGACTGCGAGCCGTCGCCGCGCCCAACGCCGAGACAGCATGCTTGCCATGGTGCCAGAACGCGGGCCGCCATCTCGAGTCCCTGCCCACATTCGAAAGATTTGTGACGAGCGCCACTTTCACGATCCGGGCGTTCACGATTGTTTCGAATTCGGGCACACCGCCAGCACACCGGCCTTACGCTCCCACTCGGGCGATTCTTCAGGCGTCGATGGGGACCGCGATGACCGCACACAGCCGTGACCCCGGCAGAGGTCGGCCTTCCGCGCGCCCGCGTCCACACCGTCCGATCGGTTTTCCGGCTACGCAGAGGCTAATTCGGCGAGTCTTGCTAACGCCGGACCGCGCGCCACCGACCAGACGGGTGTGTCCGACGCGCCCCCGCGCGCGAATTCTCTGCTCGATCGTTGTGTCCGTCTGTTTCGCCGCAGTACCTGATGCCCGACCGGAGAAAAGATCGTGAACCACGTGTTGCCCGTTCCGCCGCTCGAAAACACCGCCGACACCGTGCCTTTGGATATGGCGCTGGCCCGTCGCCTGCGCGAGTGCGACGACTTCTACCGACAACCCGAACTCGCCCACCTCTGTGCGCAGCGCCGCCGCACCGCGCTGGAACAGCTGCGCCAGACCGGCACTTACCTACAGACCGCCGAGGAGATTTTGATCGGGGCCAAGCTGGCTTGGCGTAATCACGCCCGCTGTGTCGGCCGAAAGCATTGGCGCTCACTGAAACTGCTCGACGCGCGGCGGGTGCGCTCGGCGCGCGACCTGGCCGAGGTGTGCTGGCAGCACCTGCACATGGCGACCAACGGCGGCGCGGTGCAGTCCATGATCACCGTCGGTCCGCCGCGCCAGGGTGACGGGCGCGAGTACCGCATCGTCAGTCCGCAGTTGCTGCGCTACGCGGGCTACCGCAACGGCGACGGGACGGTCACCGGCGACGCCGCCAATGTCGCGATCACCGAGTTCGCCAGGAAGCTCGGCTGGCGCGGCGCGGGCACGCCGTTCGACATCCTGCCGGTGCTGATCAGCACGCCCGACGAACCGATCAGGTGGTTCGACGTGCCGAGGGAGCTGGCGCGCGAGGTGCACATCGAGCATCCCGACTTCGACTGGTTCGCCGGGCTCGGCTTGAAATGGCATGCGGTGCCCGCTGTTTCCAACATGAATCTGGAGATCGGCGGCGTGACCTACCCGTTCGCGCCGTTCAACGGCTGGTACGTCGGCGCCGAGATCGGCGCGCGCAATCTCAGCGACACCAACCGCTACAACATGCTCCCGCTGATCGCCGACATGATGGGCCTGGACACCTCGCATCCGCGCACCCTCTGGCGCGACCAGGCCCTCGTCGAACTGAATCGCGCTGTGCTGCACAGTTATCGCAAGTCAGGCGTGCACATCGTCGACCACCACACCGTCGCGAAACAGTTCTGCGACCACGTGGCGAAGGAGCAGGCGGCGGGCCGCGCCTGCCCCACCGATTGGAGCTGGATCAACCCGCCGATCTCGGCCGGCCTCACCCCGACCTTCCACCGCTACTTCGACCCGCCCGACGACAACTTGCGCCCCAACTTCGTCCGCCGCGAAACCACCTGAGGCCTCGCCGGTCCGACCCGAGCTGTTCCTCGGGTCACAGACCGGTTTGCCAACGCGCAGACGCTGTTACGGTAAACGGAGTATGTACCTCCGGTTAAACGTTTCGGGCGTTTTGTTCAATGGCGAAGGAGGCCACGGGCGATGGTGGCTGTCGGTTTTCCCGGTCCGCGGCTGGAACTCGGGGCTTCGGTCGCCGGAACGCTCGAACGGTGGCGGGCGGCGGTGCACGGCCGCGGCGGCGAGGCGATCCGGCAGCTGGCGCTGATCACCGTGCTCTATCTCGGTTATCGGTTCGGGCGGCTGATCACGGCGGACGACACCGCGCGCGCCTTCGGCAACGCGCACGATCTCCTCGCTGTCGAAGACCGGCTCGGGATGATGGCGGAGACCACCGTGCAGGCGCCGTTTCTACGTTGGGATCCGCTGGCCGTCTCGGCCAACTTCTATTACGCGACAGCGCACTTCACCGTCGCCGTCGGTGTGATCGTGTGGCTGTGGATCTTCCGCCCCCGGCACTACCGGTTGACGCGCAACCTCATGGTCGGGCTGACCGGCACGGGCCTGCTGCTGCACGTCCTGCTGCCACTCGCCCCACCACGCATGCTGCCGGAACGCGGATTCGTCGACCTCGCCGCCCTGCACGGTCAATCCGTCTACGGCCCATCACATTCCGACGGCATGTCGAACCAATTCGCCGCCATGCCCTCCCTCCACGTCGGCTGGGCCCTGCTGCTCGCCGTCGCCATGATCGCCGCGACCCGCACCCGCTGGCGCTGGCTCGCCCTCGCCCACCCCGCCCTCACCACCGTCATCGTGATCGGCACCGGCAACCACTACTGGCTCGACGCCATCATCGCGGTGCTGCTGCTAGCCGGAATCGCGGTGGCGCACCGCATAATCCTGCCCGCCGCATCGACCTGGGCACCATCGGCCCAACCCCGCGACACCCTCCGAGTCGCGGCTGGCACCCCCGTCCACCAAGGCGCGCAATCCGACCGTAGGGCGCCGTAAACCGGCCCACCGCGATGAAGGTCACGTCCAGTCGGCTTGGCGGGATGGAGGTGGCCTTCGGTCGGCTACCACACCGATCACCCTGCGCGCCGCAGTAGCTCGAGTCTTAACCTGCGCGGCATGGGCGTGGTCCGGTGGGCTTTGATGCTCAGGTGTTGCCGGCGGTCCACAAGAGTCGAATCCTGAACGGCCACAGCTTAAGCTCGACTTGCTGCACAGAGGGGGAGGACTCGGAGTGTCGAATAGACGGCATCTGGGCGACCGGCAGGTGTGCCTCACCGGTGCTGGAGACATGCTCGGCGACGGGCGTGTGACGGCGACGTGGCGCTGGCCGCTTTCGCCAGCATGTTCGGGACGAAGGTTATTGCGCCACTGCGGAGAGCGACACGGCTGGCGCAACGGTGCAGTGTGCTAGGAGAATTCTCGCCGAGATGGAACCGAAGCGGCCGGTCCTTCGTCCAACCTCGTATGAAACCCCGACATGCAACCGCTGACGGCACGCACCGGCAGACCAAGGTCGCCGCATTCGCCGCGATTGCTCGGCTTGGGGGTGAGGATGCGGTTGTCGAATGATGTGGCGTTTGGTGCTTCCGAGACGCAGCGGCCTTGTGACAACTCTATGAAGAGAGGAAATAATGACCGATTTCAAGGTTGTTCCAGATGACCTGGACAAGGCAGCAGCAGCATTGCTGAAGATTGCCGAAGAAAACACCAAAGCCGTTTCTTATGCCAAGGAATGGCTGGATCTGGAAGGCAATGCTGGCGCTATTCTGAAAGATATTATTCAGACGCTCGACGAAAATTGCTCCAATATTGCGTACAACTATGAGCGCCTCGGCGTTTTAACTAATTTGTCGGAGCAGGAGCTGCGGAAGGCTGCTCAAATGTATCGAACAACCGACGCAAAGAACGCAGCCAATCAGGACGCGCTATACGTCAAGGCAGAAGGCGAATGACCGAGTCTCCGATCGAAAAACTGACCGCACCAGACGACGTGGATTGGTTTCCAGGTTCAAGTGTCGCCCAATTCATTCTCGGCGGCGATTTGCTCAGCATCACCGGCGTTTTGAATCAGATAATCGACTCGACCACAGGATGGAACGCGGTTGAATCGATAACCAGCAACTTCGGTGGCGACTGGAAGGGGCTCCGCAAGTCCGCTCATGCGTTCAGAAACTTGGCCGAGTACAATGATGCATATGCCGCGACAGTGAAGTCCTCCGCCGAATACTTCAGCACTTCATGGCAAGGGAAAGCAGCTACCAGTGCGGTCGAATACTTCGACGAGCTGTGCACAGCCCTGAAAAATCAGGCGACGGCGCTGAATAAGATCGCAGACGAGATCAATGTCTTTGCCGAAGCGTCCTACCTGATGATTCAAGCGATGAACAACATCGTTCAGATGATTGTCGACCTCGCGATCGTTTTGATCGCGACAATCGCCGCTTACGGCACCGGAGTCGGAGTGGCAGCGTCGGCGGTAAGTGCCGCTATTTCGGCGTCGATGATCGCCAAAGTCGCGGCAGCGATGAAAATCATCGGCGAAAGCCTCGTCATCGCCGAAGGGGTTTTGGGCCTGATCGTCACCGGACTTGCTGCAGCGCAGGGTGAGGACAAGTACACGCAGCTTCCCAGCCTCGGAAAGTCCTACAATCACAGTGCGGTGTAATCATGAAACCAGATAACGAGCCGATGCTTGACACCGTTGGCGGGGATATCGGAATGTCGCGCCATATTGCGAAGGCCCTTACTGCCATTGCCGATCGCACTCACGACAACAATCTCAAAAGTCTGTTGCGGGAGATTTTGAGTGGTCAAGGCAGCATTCGAGACCTTATACGCAACGAGGGGTTTATTCGCCTCGGCGAGACCGTTGTTCCCCCCGCTATTGCGGAACTGAAGTCACTGAGCCCGGAACAGATGCAGCGCCTCGCAGAACAGGGCAATGCAATACTGGATCGGTATCGGAATGAGGTTCCGGCCGGCCAGCATCAGCCCGGACAGGATGCTAGCCATAAATCGCAACATCAAAGCCCGCCTCCAAATGCGGATCCAAACTCAGTAGGCGTTGGTTACCCTGACCGTGCGCGAGATTCTCGAACACTGCCAGGAACACGGAAGCCCAACCGCGACAGAATTGTTTGGCCGGACGACGATCTGGACGAAGACGACGCGTACTTCCAGGAACGTAACCAGAGGGGCTGGTTACAGTGACGGAGAGTAATGAACGAAGCCTCGGCCCTCCAATGACCTATCAGCGGCCAGAGACGAACGCGAGCGATGTGGTGGTTCGGTTGCGCCGGTCATCCGGACTTGCCGCGAATACCGGGCCTGTGTGGTTGGATCGACTGAGAGCCATGGCGCCCCAACCGCTCGAACTCGAGATCGACCAGCCGCTGCCACCGATATGTAGCAGACATGGACGTCCGGAGGTTTCGCGCCGTCCGGTTCGTGTGTATTTCTTCGACTCCTATTCCCGTCGCCGATCTCCCTCAGTTGTGCCCGAATTCTCGGTCGCAAGTGTGCTACAGCCGGAGTTGCGTCAGAGAACAGTCTCGTCCGTCGTCGTTGGGGAATGGCCAGTCTGCGACCGGTGTGAACGCGCCGGTCGACTGGCTCGCCGTATCGCACGGTTCCTGTATGCAGCGATGGCCGCAAATCTGGCGGCATTCGTGATCGTGGCGGCGACGAAGTTCGAGCCACTGATCGTCCCGGTTTCGGCTGCGCTGCTACCTGGTTCGATCCCGCTCGGGCTGTTAGCGGCGGTTTGGATCACCAAGAAGGGAGTCGAACCGGTCGTATTCCGCCCCATCTACGATGTACGCTTCGTCTTCGCGCAGGCTCATCCCCGCTTCCGAGCAGCCATCGATGAGGACCCGCGCTACAAGCCACCCTTGGGTTGAGCGGAGATGGGCATTCGCTCTGGTGCCGAGTGGAACTGCTGTGGCTGGTATCGACGCCGAGGTGAGATCCACGGCTGGACCCGTAGTCGGACGGATCCGCGGCAACGCCAAACCTCGCCCGCTCACGCAGTTCGGCAGTGATCCGCGGCGAGCCGTAGGCGCCTGCGGAGTCGGCGTGCACCTCAGTGATCTTCATCTCGAGATCGGCGCTGCCTGCTGTCGTGGCGTCAAAACCGTTGCCGCAGCATGCTTCACGTATGCGTAGTAGCCGGACGAGGAGACGCCCAGCAGCGGTGCCATGCGGCGGACGAGTGAACTATTCGACCTGTGCCCCAAATGAGCGAAAGGCCGAACAATTTGGATCTCTGCTTCACCTGACCGAACGGGCCAACGATTTGGATCTCTGCTGCACCTGAGCGGACGGCTCAACCATTCGGATCTTTGCTCGCCCTGAGCGGACAGCTCGATGACTCGAGTCTCCGCATCCCCGAGCCAAGTATCCGAATCATGCTCAGCTCAACCACAAGCTGGGGGTCCGGGGGCGAAGCCCGCCGGGCGGGGCGTGGGGGTTGCACCCCCACAAAACATTGCGAAGCGAACCAGGCCCACGCTTTCCGTGGGCATGGGCCACCCATGAGCGGAGCGGAGACGGAGGGATTTGAACCCCCGGTCGCTCTCGCGACGCTCGCTTTCAAGGCGAGTGCATTCGGCCGCTCTGCCACGTCTCCAGGCCCACGATCCTAACGGACGGCTCAATCGGCTCGCTCGCCGATTATCTTGTCGATGCGGGCGAACACCTCGCCGACGACGGCGAGGTGTTCGGGGACGAGCAGGTCGATGAAGTCGGTGCGGACAGCTTCGACGTGGCCGGGGGCGGCCGCTTCGAGGCGGCGCATGCCCTCGTCGGTGAGCTCGGCGACAACGCCGCGGCCGTCCTCTTCGCAGGTGTTGCGGCGCACCATGTGCTGCGCTTCCATGCGCCGGATCTGGTGGGTGAGCCTGCTGCGGGAGGAGAGCACACCGTCGGCGAGTTCGCTCATGCGCAGCGCGCGGCCCGGCGCTTCGGAGAGCAGCACCAGGATTCGGTATTCGGCGAGACTGAGATCGCTGTCGCGCTGCAACTGCTTGTTCAGCGCCGTCATCAGCCGCTGATGGCCGTCCATGTAGGAGCGCCATGCTTGCTGCTCCGTCGGGCTCAGCCAGCGGGGCTCGGCCGTGCGACCGCTTGGTTCGGGTTCCACCGCCTTATTCTAAGCGGCCCTGAACTGGGCAAACCCCGGTTCTGTTCACCGGACGGCGGCGATCGTGCCGCGATTCAGGTCGGCGACGTTCGCGCATCCGGACAACCCGAGCGCCGAGTCCAGGTCGGCGAGCAGCAGCCGCAGCGCGTGCCGGGCGCCGTCGCGGCCCGCGATGCCGAGACCATACGCGTACGGCCGCCCGTACAGCACCGCCTTGGCGCCGAGCGCGAGCGCGATCAGCACGTCGGAGCCGCTGCGCACGCCGGAGTCGAACAGCACGTCGGCGCGGTCACCGACGGACGCGACGACCGCGGGCAGCGCGTCGAGCGCCGCGATCGAGCCGTCGACCTGTCGGCCGCCGTGGTTGCTCACCACCACCGCGTCGGCGCCAGCGTCCACCACGAGGCGAGCGTCGTCGGGATGCAGGATGCCCTTCACGGCGATCGGCAGATCGGTCCATTCGCGCAGGTGGGCGAGGTCGGCGGCGCGCAGATTGTGGTTGCCGAACAACCCGACCCAGGTGAGGATCGCGATTCGCATGGCGTCCTCGCTCTCCTCGGGCGGCGTCGGCAGCTTCGCGCGGAACACCGGGTCGGACAGATAGTTGGCGATGCCCTTGCCGTGCAGGAACGGTAGGTGCGCGAGCTCCAGATCCTGCGGCCGCCAGCCGAGGGTCGGGGTGTCGACGGTGACCACGATGGCCTTCGCCCCGGCGCGCTCGGCCCGCTGCACGAAGGACCGCGCCAGCTCGGGATCGTTCGGCCAGTAGAGCTGATACCACCATTCGCCCGCCGCCGCGCCGACCTCCTCGATGGTGGACGAGGCCGCGGTGGACAGCACCGACCCGATCCCGAGTTCCTTCGTGACCTCGGCGACGATCACCTCGCCGCCCTCGTGCATCAGTTCGAGAACGCCGATCGGCGCGGTCAGCACGGGCGCGGCCAGCCGGGTGCCGAGCACGTCCACGGAGAGATCGCGCGCGCCGGGACCGGTGGTGCCGCGCAGCATGCGGGGAATGATCCGGTACCTGTCGAAGGCGGCGCGGTTGGCCGCCGCGGTGCGTTCCGCCGACGCGCTGCCCGCGACGTAGGCGTATTCGGCAGGTCCGAGGACTTCCTTCGCGCGTCTTTCCAAACCCGCGGCCGTCATGGGCAATTCGGGCACGATGCCGCCCAATCCGCCCAGGTAGATCTCGTTCTGGAAGTCGATGAAGCTGCTCACGCGGGGAACGCTAGTCCGTTGTGTCCGTTCCCGCAGGGTCCTCGGCCGATCGGTGGTTCGTCGAGCGGTCGGCGGGCACTATGGGTTGATGCGCGCGATCGAGTTGACCGAATTCGGCGGACCGGAAGTACTCACCTGGGGCAAGGCCCCAGACCCTGTGCCCGGTCACGGCGAGGTGCTGATCGACGTGGTGGCCGCGGGGGTGAACCGCGCGGATCTGCTCCAGCGCCAAGGCCGCTACAACCCGCCCGCGGGCGCCAGCGAGATCATCGGTTTGGAGTGCTCGGGCATCGTCGCCGAGGTCGGCGAGGGTGTGCGGGACTGGCGGGTCGGCGACCGGGTGTGCGCGCTGCTGTCCGGCGGCGGCTATGCCGAGCGCGTGGTCGTCCCGGCGGGACAGGTCCTTCCGGTGCCGGACGGTTTGGACCTCGCCGCGGCGGCGGCGCTTCCCGAAGTGGCGGCGACGGTGTGGTCGAACCTGGTGATGACGGCCGGTCTGCGCGCGGGTCAGCTGGTGCTGATCCACGGCGGCGGCAGTGGCATCGGCACGCACGCCATCCAGCTGGCGGTGCACAAGGACGCGCGGGTGGCGGTCACCGCGGGCTCGGCCGAGAAGCTCGCGCGCTGCGCCGAACTCGGCGCGAACGTGCTGATCAACTATCGCGAGGACGATTTCGTCGCCGCGGTCCGCGCCGAGCGGTCCGGCGCGAACGGGCCGGGCGCCGACATCATCCTCGACAACATGGGCGCGGCCTACCTGTCCCGCAATGTCGAGGCGCTGGCCGAGCACGGCCACCTGGTGGTGATCGGCATGCAGGGCGGGGTGAAGGGCGAGCTGAACCTGGGCGCGCTGCTGTCGAAATGGGGTTCGGTGCACGCGACCAACGTGCGCAACCGCCCGGCCACCGGCGCGGGAAGCAAGGCCGAGATCATCGCCGAGGTGCGCGGGCACGTCTGGCCGCTGATCGCCGACGGCACCATCGTGCCGGTGATCCACGCCGAACTGCCGATCGCGGAGGCCGCCGAGGCGCATCGGATGCTGGACGCCGCCGACACGTTCGGCAAGGTCGTCCTGCGGGTGGACGCGAGCTGAACCCGCCTCACTCCAGCGCGGCGAGCGCGCGGCCGAGCTGATCGATCTCGAATTTGGTTGTGTAGGGCGCGAGTCCGACGGTCACAGCCCCGCCCTCGTCGTTGACGCCGAGCGCGTCGAGCAGCCTGCTTCCGCCGTGCACGCCGCTGAGCGTGCCGATGCGGGCGTCGGCCAGTTTGGCGGCGATCTTCTCCGCCTGCATCCCGGCCATGGTGAAGCTGACGGTCGGGATGCGGGTGGAGGCGCGGCCGATCACGGTCAGGTTCGGGATCTTGTCCAGCACGTCCATCAGGTGCTCGAACAGCTGGTCGTGGTAGTCCTGCAGCGAGGTGATGGAGATTTCCAGCCGCTCGCGGCGGGTGCCCGTGGCCCGCTCGTCGAGACCGGCCAAGAAGTCGATCGACGTGGTGAGACCCGCCAGCAGCGCGTACTGGTGCCCGCCGACCTCGAGCCGTTCGGCGCCTTTCGCGTACGGATTCAACGACATCGACGGAATCCGGTCCAGGAACGCGGGATCGCGGAACACCAGCGCGCCGATCTGCGGCCCGCCCCACGCGGGCGCGCTCAGCGCGACCACGTCGGCGTTGAGTTCGTCGATATCGATGAGCGCGTACGGCGCCGCGCCGAACGCGTCGGCGACGAGCAGACCGCCCACCTCGTGCACGCGGTCGGCCGCCACCCGCACGGCGGGCGCGGAGCCGACGATGGGCGAGGCCGCGGTGAGCGCCACCAGTCGTGCCGTCGGCCCGATCAGCTCCTCGAACTGCCAGGACGGCATCTCGCAGGTCTCGATCTCGACCTCGGCCCAGCGCACGTGCGCGCCGTATCGATTGGCGATCCGCAGCCAGGGCGCGACATTGGCCTCGTCGTCCAGGCGGGACAGCACGATCCCGGTGCCGAGGCCGAGCCGGGAGCTGAGCGACTCCGCGAGCCAGGCGAGCAGCACCGCCCGATCCGGGCCGAGCACGACGCCCGCCGGATCGCCGCCGACCAGGTCGGCGACGGCCTCGCGGGCGGCGTCGAGGATGGCCGCGCTGCGCACCGCGGCGCCGTTGCGGCCGATATGGGAGAACGACGACGTGCGGAAACCCGTTGACACGGCACGAGATACCGAGTCAGGGACAAGCATGCCCGCCTGCGGATCGAGGTGGATCCAGCCGTCGCCCAGGGACGGTATCAGGCCCCGAACCCTCGCGACGTCGTAAGTCATGTTGGCCACTCTAAGGGCAGCGGGCGAGGCTGCGTAACCGCCTTCCCCTCCCCGGCCGCTCGCGAACGCGACGGCGAGGGACCCCGCCCGGACCGGCCATCGGCACCCGGCCGCGGCTTCGAGGGCGCCGCGGAGCTGGGCATTCGAATCAGCATGGCAACCGACTTTCAGCAAAATCCGAACCACACGACCCGCACAGAATAGTCGGCGCCGCCCTGCCGCGGCACCGACCCGCCTGCACCGGGACCGGCCCGTTCAGCGCGTCCGGCGACTGGCCCGTTCAGCGCCTTCGGCGACTGCCCCGTTCAGCGCCTTCGGCGGCTGCCCCGTTCAGCGCCTTCGGCGGCTGCCCCGTTTAGCGCCTTCGGCGAGTACGCGACATGATAGGGAACATGACGCACTCGGATGAGTCACCCGATTCCATCGTCGTGGTCGGACCCGACGGGCAGCCGCTGGTCATTCCGGCCGACGCGGGCACCCCGCTGACCGGACAGGTGGTCACCGACAGCGACAAGAAGACCGACGGCTCGGACGACCGCGACGACTCGGGCGAATCGCTCGCCGACATGGTGGAACAGCCCGCCAAGGTCATGCGTATCGGCACCATGATCAAGCAGCTGCTCGAGGAGGTGCGCGCGGCTCCGCTCGACGACGCGAGCCGCACCCGGCTCAGGGAGATCCACAAGTCCTCGGTGCGCGAGCTCGAGCAGGGTCTCGCGCCGGAACTTCGCGACGAGCTCGAGCGGCTGACCTTGCCCTTCACCGACGACGCGGTGCCGTCCGACGCCGAACTACGGATCGCCCAAGCCCAGCTGGTCGGCTGGCTGGAGGGCCTGTTCCACGGCATCCAGACCGCGCTGTTCGCCCAGCAGATGGCGGCCCGCGCGCAGCTCGAGCAGATGCGTCAGGGCGCGCTGCCGCCCGGCATCCACACCGTCGACCCGCGCGGCGGGCGCGGCGACCAGTCGATGGGCGGTTCGGGCCAGTATCTGTAACCCCGCTTCGCGGGTGAGGAGTTTCGCGCGTCCCGCGTGTACCAGCGGACCCGGTGCGAGGATGCAGGGGTAGGGTCGAGCACCGTGCCCGCCGCTGCCGCTCGCCCCGACTCCGACGAGAGTTCGGCGCGTCCTGAAGAGAGCCCAGTGCGTTCAGATGACAGCTTGCGTTCTGACAGTTCCGAGACCACCGAAGAGGGTCCGGTGAGTGCCGAGAGCACCGCGCCGGCGCAACCGAGCGGAGCCGAGGCGATGCCGCCGCTGCCCTCCGACTCGCAGACCTTCCGGCGCGCGATCAAGGACATGCGCGACGGCTTCAGCCAGCGCGAACTATGGCTCTCGCTCGGCTGGCAGGACATCAAGCAGCGCTACCGGCGCTCGGTGCTCGGCCCGTTCTGGATCACCATCGCGACCGGCGTGCAGGCCGCGGCGATGGGCATCCTGTACGCGACGCTGCTCGATCAGCCGCTGCGCGAATACCTGCCGTACGTGACCGTCGGGTTGATCGTCTGGAATGTGATCCAGGCGAGCATTCTCGAGGGCTCGGAGGTGTTCATCGCCAACGAGGGCTTGATCAAACAGCTTCCGTCCGCGCTCAGCGTGCACATCTACCGGTTGGTGTGGCGGCACTTGCTGTTCTTCGCGCACAACATGGTCATCTATGTGGTGCTGCTCGCCGCGTTCGGTATATGGGAGAACCTGCGCTGGTCGAGCCTGCTCGCGATACCCGCGATCGGCTTGATCTTCCTGAATTCGATGTGGGTGTCGATCGTGTTCGGCATCTTCAGCACCCGATACCGCGATATCGCGCCGATTCTCAGCAGCACCACGCTGATGCTGTTCGTGCTGACGCCGGTGATGTGGACGACCAAGACCTTGGAAGAGCAGATCGGCGGCGCGAGCGATCGGGCCCGGCTGGTGGAGATCATCCCGACCTTCCACTACCTGGAGATCGTGCGCGCTCCGCTGCTCGGCGAGCCGCAGGAGCTTCGGCACTGGGTGATCGTCGGCGCGATCACCGTGGTGGGCTGGATCGTCGCCGCCTTCGCCATGAAGCAGTACCGTTCGCGCGTACCGTACTGGGTATAGGAGCCGCTGCGATGAGCCGTGTGAGTATCGAAACCCGTCAGGCGTGGGTCGAATTCCCGATCTTCGACGCCAAATCGCGGTCACTGAAGAAGGCGTTCCTCGGCAAGGCGGGCGGCGCCATCGGGCGCAACCAGTCCGACGTGGTGGTGGTCGAAGCGCTGCGCGACATCACGCTGTCGCTGAAAGAGGGCGACCGGGTCGGCCTGGTCGGCCACAACGGCGCCGGGAAATCCACGTTGCTGCGGCTGCTTTCGGGCATCTACGAACCGTCGCGGGGTAGCGCGCGCATTCGCGGGCGGGTGGCGCCGGTGTTCGATCTCGGCGTCGGCATGGACCCGGAGATCTCCGGTTACGAGAACATCATCATTCGCGGGCTCTTCCTCGGCCAGACCCGCAAGCAGATGCTTTCCAAGATCGACGAGATCGCGGAGTTCACCGAGCTCGGCGAATATCTGCAGATGCCCTTGCGCACCTATTCGACCGGTATGCGGGTGCGGTTGGCGATGGGCGTGGTGACCTCCATCGACCCGGAGATTCTGCTGCTCGACGAGGGCATCGGCGCGGTCGACGCGGAATTCATGAAAAAAGCGCGGCTGCGGTTACAGGAACTCGTCGCGCGTTCTGGCATCCTGGTGTTCGCCAGCCATTCCAACGAATTCCTCGCTCAACTCTGCGATTCCGCGCTGTGGATCGATCACGGACAGATCCGTTTGCGCGGCGGCATCGAAGAGGTGGTGCGCGCCTACGAGGGTCCGGACGCCGGAAACCATGTCGCGACCGTGCTGAAGGAAATGGCAGCGGAGCGGGCGGCGACCGAAAAGACCGAGGACAGCGCACGAGAACTGGAGCGGAACAACGCATGAACGAGCCGACCGGGCAGAACGCCCCGATCAGCGCTGGGGCCGACGCCCCGGTCGACTCGCCCGCGCCGGAGGTGGTCTACACGCCCACCGACACCGGGCCCGACGCCCGCATCATCGCCGTCGTGGTCACCCACAAGCGCCGTGACCTGCTGGCCGAATCGTTGAAGGTCGTCGCCTCGCAGTCGCGACCGGTCGATCACCTCATCGTGATCGACAACGGCAACGAACCCGAGGTCGCCGAACTGGTGCAGCAGCAGCCGGTCGAGACGACCTACCTCGGCTCGGCCCACAACCTCGGCGGCGCGGGCGGTTTCGCGCTCGGCATCCTGCACGCGCTGTCCCAGGGCGCGGACTGGGTGTGGCTGGCCGACGACGACGGCAGGCCCGAAGGCGCCGAGGTGCTCGCCACCTTGTTGGACTGCGCGAAGCGGCACGGCCTCGCAGAAGTCTCCCCCGTTGTCTGCGACATCGATGACCCGGACCGGCTGGCCTTCCCGCTGCGCCGCGGCGTGGTGTGGCGGCGGCTGCGTTCCGAGCTCGGCGACGAGGACTTCCTGCCGGGCATCGCGTCGCTGTTCAACGGCGCGCTCATCGCCACGGCGGCGGTCGACCTGATCGGCGTGCCGGACCTACGCCTGTTCGTGCGCGGTGACGAGGTCGAGGTGCACCGCAGGCTGGTCCGCTCGGGCCTACCCTTCGGCACCTGCCTGCAGACGGCCTACCTGCATCCCAACGGCGCCGCCGAGTTCAAGCCGATCCTGGGCGGCCGGATGCACACCCAGTACCCCGACGATCCGGTGAAGCGCTACTTCACCTACCGCAACCGCGGCTACCTGATGGCTCAGCCGGGTATGCGAAAGCTGTTGCCGCAGGAGTGGATCCGATTCTCCTGGTTCTTCCTCGTCACCCGCCGCGATCCCGCCGGGCTGAAGGAGTGGTTCCACTTGCGCTCGCTCGGGCGAAACGAGCAGTTCGGGAAGCCGGAGAAGTAATTCCGACCCCGGCGCAGACCGAGCCGCCATTCGATTACCGCCGATTTCGGCGTGCGCCCGCTGAGTCGGGTAGGCAATCCAGCCCCTCCGAGCGCGAAGGTGTGCGCTCGATGCGGGCAGCCGGGTAGCGGGCGATAAATCGGTTGCGGGGGTGTCGGGTGTCTGGCAGGGTCTTGGGAAGTTGGCGGTTCGAGACGGAAGTGAGGAGGTGGAGATCGTGACGACGAATGTCCGGGTTGTCGTGCCCGCGTGCGCCGCGCTGCCGCGTGCCGCCGCACCGCACTCCACCTCTGTTTCCTCTCGCTGAACCCGGGTCGGGTTCGGCGCCCGACGAATGGATTCTTCCCATCATGGTCGACTACGACCTGCTCGTTCCCTACGGCTGGACGGAAGCCGTAGCCAATGAATACGCCGCGCTCATCGATGACGGGTGCGTGCCCGCGCGGGTGATCCGGATGGATCGCAGCGAATGCGATGTGGCGACGCCGGACGGCTGGGCGCGCGCGAAATGCCCGCGCTCCGATGCCGATCCGAGCGGCTTGTGCACCGGCGACTGGGTGAGCCTCGACGCGCAGCGCAACGTGCGCGCGCTGCTGCCGCGCCGCTCCGCGATCGTGCGCTCCACGGCCTCGCGGCGGTCCGAGGGCCAAGTGCTCGCCGCCAACGTCGACACCGTGCTGGTCTGCACACCCGCCGACGGCGACGTCGACCTCGGCCGGATCGAACGGATGCTCGCTCTGGCCTGGGAGAGCAACGCGCGACCTGTCGTCGTGCTCACCAAAGCCGATGCGGCCGAGGACATTCCGATCGAGACGGTGCAGGCGGTCGCACCCGGCGCGACGGTGCTCGCGGTCAGCGCGAGCAGCGGGTACGGGATCGATGTGCTCACCGCCGTTCTCGCCGGGACGGTCGCGCTGATCGGCCCGTCCGGCGCGGGCAAGTCGACGCTGGCCAACGCGCTGCTCGGCGCGGAAGTGTTCGCCACCAACGCCGTTCGCGCGGTGGACAAGAAGGGCAGGCACACCACCGTGCACCGGGAGCTGCGCCCGCTGCCCAACGGCGGAACGCTCATCGACACTCCTGGTCTGCGTGGCATCGGCCTGTGGGACGCCGCCGAAGGCATCGAGAAGACCTTCAGCGACATCGAGACCTTCGCCGCGCACTGCCGTTTCGGCGACTGCTCGCACGAGGGCGAACCCGGCTGCGCGGTGCGCGAGGCCATCGAGACCGGGGCCCTCACCCAGCGCCGGTTCGACAGCTATCGCAAGCTCGGCAAGGAGAACGCGTGGATGGAGGCCAGGGCCGACAAGCGCTTGCAGGCCGAACGCGACCGCGCCTGGCGCGGCATCAGGAAACAGCAACGTCAGATGTATCGGGAGCGAGGGTCACGGCGCTGATTCCCTGAGGTAAGCAGTCCCCTATGCAACTAGTTGCATAGGGGACTGCGCTACGCTTAGCCTGCAAGACGTGGCGTCGCGGGCGCGTCTCGTCCGCGGCACGAACGACAGGAGCAGGTCATGACGGAACCGGGTTCGAAGCCGCTGGCGGGCAAGACGTTGATCATGTCGGGCGGCAGCCGCGGCATCGGTCTGGAGATCGCCAAGCGCGCCGCGGCCGACGGCGCCAACATCACGCTGATCGCCAAGACCGATCAGCCGCACCCCAAGCTCCCCGGCACGATCCACACCGCGGCGGCGGAACTCGAGGAGGCGGGCGGGCAGGTGCTGCCCTTCGTCGGCGACGTGCGCCTCGACGAGTCGGTGGCCGAAGCGGTGCGCCAGACCGTCGAACGTTTCGGCGGCATCGACATCGTGGTGAACAACGCCTCGGCGATCGACCTGTCCAACACCGACGCCCTGTCGATGAAGAAGTACGACCTGATGCAGGACATCAACTGCCGCGGCAGCTTCCTGCTGTCCAAGCTGAGCCTGCCGTACCTGCGCGAGTCGGCCAAGGCCGGGCGCAACCCGCACATCCTGACCCTTTCCCCGCCGCTGAACCTGGACCCGAAGTGGGCGGGCGCCTCGCTCGGCTACACCATCGCCAAGTACGGCATGTCGCTCACCACGCTCGGCCTGGCCGAAGAGCTGAAGAACGACGGCATCGGCGTGAACTCGCTGTGGCCGCGCACCACCATCGCCACCGCCGCCGTCCGCAACCTGCTCGGCGGCGACCAGATGATCGCCACCTCGCGCACCCCCGACATCTACGCCGACTCCGCCTACCTGGTGCTCACCTCGCCCGCCGCGAAGACCACCGGCAACTTCTTCATCGATGACGAAGTGCTCGCCGCCCACGGCATCACCGACCTCGACAAATACCGCGTCGTCCCGGGTGACGCCGAGCTCACCACCGACCTCTTCCTCTGATACTCGAACCGGCCCGGCGGACCCCAACTTTCGCCGGGCCGGTCCCGACTCACCACACCCGCCGAACCGCTCCCCACGAACACCGGCCGCCGCCGACTCACAACCGGTGGCAGGCCCGTCCCCGCAGACCGCGCCAACGCCTCAGCCCAGGCCACCTTGCGAAGCATGTGAACCCTTTGCGAGGCCTATTGCCTGAAAGTCGCTGGCGGAGAAGTGTGGAATGTACCGGTGGCGCCACCGGGCGCTGCCTCGTGCAGAAAGGGGGTGGATCGTGTTCGCACGTTCTACCACTGTTCACGCGCAGCCCTCCGCCATAGACGCCGGGATTGCGCACGTGCGCGACGAAGTAATGCCCGCTGTCGAAGGCATGCAGGGCTGTATCGGGTTGTCGTTGCTGGTCGACCGAGGATCCGGGCGTTGCATCATCACGACGGCGTGGGAAACCGAGCAGGCGATGCGCGACAGCGCGGTCCGGGTCCGGCCGATCCGGGAGCGCGCCGCGGAGACGTTCCGCGGCAACGCCGAAGTCGAGGAATGGGAGATCGCGGTGCTGCACCGCGACCATCGCACGCAAGAGGGCGCCTGCGCACGCGTGGTTTGGGTCGAGGGCGACCCGAACCGAGCCGACACGGCGATCGAGACCTACAAGACCCGCGCGCTCCCGGGGATGGAAGAGCTCGAGGGTTTCTGCAGCGCGAGCCTGATGGTCCACCGGTCCTCCGGACGCGGCGTCTCCTCCACCACGTTCGACAGCGCCTTGGCGATGGACCGCAACCGCGAGCAAGCCGCCCGGATTCGTGAGACCAACACCCAGCACATGGGCCTCCGGGTGACCGACGTCGCCGAATTCGAGCTGGCACTCGCGCATCTGCGCGTACCCGAGCTGGTCTGATACCAGCGCGGCGCCGTCGGGTAGACGGCGCCGCGGCTCGGCTCAGCCGTTGATGCCGTAGAGGCGCTCCCAGTTGGCGCGACTGGTGAGTTCCGGCATGGCGGCGCGGTAGCGCTCCTGCAGCTCGGGCAGCTCACGACGCAGGCGGCGCAGCACACGGAACGTCCGCAGCAGCAGCTGGCGGGCGCGGGCCTTGTCGCGCTGCCGCACCCGGACGCCGGACTGCGAGGCGTCGGTGACCACGACGTGGTCGAACAGCGAGACGTGCCACCAGTGCGCGTCCTCGCGGGTGATCCCGATCAGGCCGTGCTGGGTGCGGCCGAACCACTGGTTGATCGCGCGCTTGACGAGCACAAGCGCTTCCCGGCTCGGCTCGCCGCTGGCCCTGCGCAACTGGATGTCCGCCGCGCGCACCGGCGGCGTCGCGGCCGGGTGCTTGATCGTCTCGCCGTAGTCGTTGCGGCTGGTGCGGGCGGCGGCCAGCGCGGCGATGCCGCCGTCGCGCAGGATCTTCGGACCCTCGAGGAAGTCCTCGATGCCCTGCAACGTCGTGTGCACCAGCCCGTACTGCATGGCGACCAAGTGCTCGGCGATGTTGCGGAAGAGCTGCTTGGTGATCTTCTTGCCGTCCAGATCGGCGTGCATGGCTCCGACGATGAGCGAGTTGCGCGTGCTGAAGTAGCGCGCCCAGTCGTCGTAGTCCTTCCAGTAGAAGTCCGCGTGCCAGACCGCCGCGTTGGGCAGCGTGACGGTGACGAACCCGTGCTCACGCGCCCGCACGCCGTACTCGACGTCGTCCCACTGGAAGAAGATCGGAACCGGCAGGCCGATCTTCGCGACCACCTCGGCCGGGATCAGGCAGGTCCACCAGGCGTTGTAGCCGGCGTCGACGCGGCGCTCCTGGTTCTTCTTCAGCATGCTGGTGTTGCGCAGCGCCTTGGGCACCTTCTGGCCGTGCCGCAGCTCGTGCAGGTGCACCTCTTCAGCGCCGACGTTGAGGTAGTCGGGGTTGAGCAGGAACAGCATCTGCGCGCCGACCAGGGTGGGTTCCACGGTCAGGTTGGCGAAGGCGTTGAGCCGCAGGACCGTTTCCGGTTCGCAGAGGATGTCGTCGTCCATCAGGATGACGTCCGCGTGCTCGTTGACCGCGGAGACCTCGTAGAGACCGCGCGTGAAACCGCCCGCGCCACCGAGGTTCGGCTGCCGGATGTAGCGCAGCTTGTCGCCGAAGACGGGCTGCACCTCCTGGTAGCGCGGCCGGTCCTGCACCAGATCGGTGCCCTGGTCCACCACGTAGACCGCGTCGATCGCGGCGAGCACCGTGGGGTCGGAGGCCAGCGCGGCCACCGTCTCGGCGCAGTCGGCGGCGCGGTTGAACGTGCAGATGGCGATGGCCACCGGGCGCACCCGCTCCGGCGCGACCGAGGTCCAGGTGAGTTCGGAGATGCCGAGCTCGCCGCCGTCGGCGTCGAACTCCAGCCAGATCGCGCCGCCGTCGACGTACTGGTCGAGCGGCGCGGTCAGGGTGAGCGGACCGCTCGCGTCGACCTTGGCGGTGTCGACGATCCTGCGGTGGCCCGCGATGTCCGAGGCGACCAGACGGACCCTGGCTTTTTTCGTCACGTCGAGCACCATCGTGGCGCGCACCTCGGTGACGGTGGTCCAGCGCTGCCAGTAGCTGGCCGCGAACCGGCCGAAGTAGGTGTTGGTGTGGGCGGTGGCGCCCTTCTCCAAGCGCAACGCCAGTCGTTCCCGCGCCGCGCGGCCCTTGACCACCGCGTAGAGTTCGTCGCTCACCTTGGCCGATGGACCGGTGAAGATGCCCCGCTGCAGGACCATCCGGTCCGGCGCCCGATGATCGGCACGCAGCGAGGCGGGCGCGGCGGCGGGCGTAGCGTGATCGTTCGGTTCGGTAACGGCCTGGGTAGCCGACTGCTCCATGAAGTCCTCGAAATCCTCATTCTTGCCGACGGGACAGACACGCCCCTGGATGCCGTGCGCGGCGGGAGCGAGGATATCAACCGACGTCGGAGCCCGCCCGTCCAGCAACCAGGGGTATCACACCCGCTATTGTTGCTGACTATTTGCTGCTTTGCCGGTGAAGACGAATTTGTCGTACGCCCAATACCGGAAGACCACCGCGACGATCTGACCTACCAGTGTTCCCGAGATGTTGTCCGACAGCGGGCTGGACAGGTCGAGAACGTAGCGGGAGAACCCGAGGCAGCCCAGTTGCAGGCCGATCGCGACGACATTGAACACGGCGTAGAGCAGGTACTCGCGCGCCGGATTGTCGGTCCGCTTGTCGCCGAAGGTCCACCACTTGTTGCCGAAGTAGGTCACCACCGTCGCCACCGCGATCGCGATGATCTTGGCGGGCAGCGGCGCGTGGTACAGCACGCCCTCGCCGCCCCAGAACACCAGCACGTTGTAGGTGCCCGCGTCGACGAGGAAACCGATCGCGCCGACCACCAGGAAGGCCGCGCCCTTGCGCAGCGCCGCGACCAGCTTCGTGATCAGCGACTCGCTCGACGGGACCGCGGCGGGCGCGGACGCCTCGGCGGACTCGGAGCGCTCGGGCGTCGACACGGGCTGCTCGGGGAAAGACACCGGGCGACGGTACCCCAGCACCCGAATGCCTCGGGTGCGCGCCGGATGTCCCGAGCCATGTACCCTCCCCCGTGTTCCCCATTCGCGCCGACATCGAGGAATGACCCCGGGTGGACTCCACCGAGCTTCGTATTGCCGCCGTGGTCCCGTGCCACAACGAAGAGGCCTCGGTGGCCAAGGTTGTCGCCGACCTCCAAGCCGCTGTGCCGGGAATCGTCGTCTACGTCTACGACAACCTGAGCACCGACCGGACCGCCGAACTGGCCCGCCAGGCAGGCGCGATCGTCCGCCAGGAACACACCAAGGGCAAGGGCAACGTGGTGCGGCGCGCGTTCGCCGACATCGAGGCCGACGTCTACCTGATGATCGACGGCGACGACACCTACGAGGCGGCCGACGCCCCGCTGATGATCAAGACGCTGCTCGACGGCCCTTACGATCACGTGCTCGGCGTGCGCAAACAGGACGCTTCCGGCACCGCCTACCGCGCGGGCCACGAGGCCGGCAACCGGGTGCTCAACGGCGTGGTCGGAAAGGTGTTCGGCGAGAACGTCGAAGACATGCTCAGCGGCTTCCGGGTGTTCTCCCGCCGGTTCGTCAAGAGCTTCCCCGCGGTCTCCCGCGAGTTCGAGATCGAGACCGAGCTGACGGTGCATTCGCTGCACCTGCGGGTTCCGCAGACCGCCGTTCCGGTCGGCTTCCGCGATCGCCCGGCGGGCAGCGAGTCCAAACTGCGCACCTACCACGACGGTTTCAAGATCCTCGCGCTGATCATCGGCTTGGCCAGGCACGAGCGGCCCGTCGCGTTCTACGGTCTGTTCGGCACGCTGAGCTGGCTGGTCTCGATCGTGCTGACCATTCCGATCGTCATCGAATTCACCAGGACGCACGAGGTTCCACGCTTCCCCACCCTGTTCCTCGGCTTCACGCTGCTTCTTCTCGGCAGCCTGGCCTGGACCGCCGGGTTGATCCTCGACGGCATCCGCCGGTCCCGCCACGAGGCGGCGCGGCTGGTCTACCTGCGCTATTCGGCGGTCGTCGCGGAGGACGACCCGTTCCGAAACGGCGGTGACGCGTCGGGCCGTGGAGAGGCGCGGTGACCACGTCCGCCGATCGCGGCAGCACGGTGGGGGCCGACGGGCACGAGGGGGAGCAAGGTCGGGACGTGTCGGCGAACGGGTCCGCGAAATCGACCGACGGTGCGAAGGTCACGCCGGGCACGGAACAGGCCACGGCCACGCGTGAAGAGGCCGCGGCCGACAACACGAAGACGATCGACGCTTCGGACACGGAACAAGCCGCCGCGCGCGAAGAGGGTTCGACGTCTTCCGGCGCGTTCGGCACGGTCCGAAAGGCCGGTCGCGCCATCGTCACTCGCTTCGGCGCGGCGACCGTCGCGTTCGCGGTGATCACCGCCCTCTTCGGCTCGCTGTTCGCCGTGCTCTCCCCGCCGTTCTGGGGCCACGACGAGATCACCCAGTTCGGCCGCGCCTACCAGGTCGCGTACGGCGGCTTCCTGCCGCAGCAGATCGAGGACGGTCGCGGTCTCGCCTACGGCGGCGATGTGCCCGTCAATGTCGACGCGCTGATGGGCTATTCGTTCCGCGACTACCAGGACAACCCGCAAGAGCCGGACCCCATGGTGGCCGATCCCGGCGCGTACGACCGGCTGAAGAGCGCCCCGGTCGACTCGCCCATGACGTCGGTCTGGTTCACCAACACCGCCGCCTACTCCCCTGTGCCGTATGTGCCCGCCGCCGTTGGCATTCGGGCCGCGGGGCTTTTCGACCTGGACGTGGGCTCGATGGTGCTGCTGACCCGGCTCGCGGGTCTGCTCGCCTACTTGATCGTGGTCGGCTTCGGCCTGTACGCGCTGCGCGCGCATCGGGTGCAGTGGCTGGCGTTCACCGTCGCGGTGCTGCCGATCGCGGTGTTCCAGGCGGGCACGGTCACCGCCGACACGCTGACCAACGCGCTGGCCATCATAGTGTCCGCGTTGCTGATCAAGGCGCTGTTCCTCGGCAACGGCCTGAGCCGCGCCGAAACGGTCGCCCTGCTCGGCGCGACGCTGCTGCTGCCCGTCAGCAAGCCGACCTACGTACTGCTCGCCATGCTGGTGGTGCTGGTGCCGGTGGACCGCTTCGGATTCTTCGGCGGTGCGGCGGATTTCGGCTTCACCTGGCGCCGACTGGTGCCGTGGGCTTTCGCCGCCGGAGGCGCGCTCGCCTTCGCGGTCTGGATGAAGATCGCGGCGCCCACCGGCGACGGCATGAGCCTGATGCGTCCGCCGCACCAGTGGTACACCGTCAAGCCCGGTGAACAACTCGGCGAGATCCTCGGTGATCCACTGCATTTCCTGAGCGTCTTCGGCGACAGCATCTCCTACCGCGACCAGCGCTGGTTCACCCAGTTCTTCGGTGAGCTCGGCTTCGCCTACATCGATGTGCCCGCCGTCGCGGTGCTGGCCTGCCTGCTCGCCTTCGCGGTGAGCGTCGGCATCGCGGACCGGATGAACCCGCGCACCGCCACCTTCGTGCGGACGCTGGTCGTGGCGCTCACGGTGGCGGCCAGCGTCGCGATGATCTACGTGACGCTGTACATGTCGTTCACGCCGGTCGGCTACTACATCATCGACGGCGTGCAGGGCCGCTACTTCGTGCCGCTCGCGCTGGTCGCGTTCGCGGCGCTGCTGCGCTGGATGCCGTTGCGGCTCACCGACGCTCGCGGGAAGACGCCGACGCGGGGACCTGCGGTGACGATTGTCGTCGCGAGCTCGGTCGCGCTGATCGCCTCGGTCGCGAAATACAGCACCATCGTCTGGGGCTGAGCCTTCCGAGCCGCACGGTGGCCGGCGTCCAGCTCGGGGCCGGCTTCGGCGCGACGGTGGTGTGCGCGGTCGCCGCGGATCGTCGAAATGGCGGCTACCGCAGTCGCAGCGGGCAGATCTAGGGATTCACCGGGCCCGGCCGGTGAACTACGCGAGGTCCAGGGTCTGCTCACCGGCCGCCGTGTAGGCGCGTTCGGTCGCGGCTTTGTCCGGACGCCACCAGGATTCGTTGTCGCGGTACCACTGGATGGTGGCCGCCAGGCCCGCGCGGAAGTCGGCGTAGCGCGGGGTCCAGCCGAGTTCGGTGCGCAGCAGGGTGGCGTCGATCGCGTAGCGCTGATCGTGGCCGGGGCGATCGGTGACGTGGTCGAAATCGTCGGGATCGCGGTCGAACGCCTCGAGCAGCATCCGCACCACGGTCTTGTTGTCGAGTTCGCCGTTCGCGCCGATCAGATACGTCTGGCCGACGCGGCCGCGGTCGAGGACGTCCCACACCGCGCGGTTGTGGTCGTCGACGTGGATCCAGTCGCGGATCTGATGGCCCGCGCCGTAGAGCCGGGGGCGCACGCCGTCGATCAGGTTGGTGATCTGGCGCGGGATGAACTTCTCCACGTGCTGGTACGGGCCGTAGTTGTTGCTGCAGTTGGACAGCGTGGCGCGCACGCCGAACGAGCGAGCCCAGGCGCGGACCAGCAGGTCGCTGGACGCCTTGGTCGTGGAGTACGGGCTCGACGGGTTGTACGGGGTGGACTCGGTGAAGGCGGGCGCGTCGGGGGTGAGATCGCCGTACACCTCGTCGGTGGACACGTGGTGGTAGCGCACGTCGTGCCTGCGAACGGCTTGCAGCAACGAGTAGGTGCCGACGATGTTCGTCTGCACGAAGGGCCACGGCTCGGTGAGCGAGTTGTCGTTGTGTGATTCGGCGGCGAAGTGCACCACCGCGTCCACTCCGCTGACCAGCTCGTCGACCAGGTCGAGATCGGCGATGTCGCCGTGCACGAATTCGATGCGGTCGGCCACCGGATCGAGCGACGCCTTGTTGCCCGCGTAGGTCAGGGCGTCCAACACGGTCACCCTCGTGCCGGGCCGCTCGGCCACGGTCTGCTGGACGAAATTCGCACCGATGAATCCGGCGCCGCCGGTTACGAGCAATCGCACGCTACGACCTTACGTGGGCAGGCACCCGACTTCTATGGCGGAGGGCTATCAAAGGCTCTAGCCCGAAGAGTGTGACCTTCGTCTCTTTACATTTCGCTAGGAGAATGACGACCGGTTTGGTTCGCCGCCGAAAACCCTGGATTCGGGTGCACGTTTCCGGGACCGCACCAAGCCGTGAGGCGCAATGGTGAACAAAATTTGAATTAACGGTCACAAACGGTTCACCACGCGTTAGCTGCTCTAGATTTCGATCATCTAGTCCCCTCCGAACGCTTCACATCGAGGTTCCAAACAAAATGCTGATGAGGAAATTCGCCGCCACCTCGGCGCTGCTGATCGCCGCGCTCGGCGTCACCGCTGGCGCGGTCAACGCGTCGCCCACCGCTCCGGCTGCCGATGCGCCGATCAACTTCACCGCCAGCTCCACCGATACCCAGTCCATCATCTCCCTCGACTCCGGGTCGCTGGTCGTCGAAGACGACGCGCTGAAGATCAAGGCGGCCGACGGCACCGTCGTCGCGGGAACTCCGCTGAAGTTCCGCGTCGACGAGTTCGAATTCCCGATCGCCGCGGAGATCTCCGACCGCACCGCGACCCTGACCCCGCAGCTCGACGTCGACAAGGCCGTGTACAAGCCGGTCGCCCTGCCCTACGAGGACAAGGCGCCCTGGAAGAGCGAGTACGACCGTGAACTCGCCGCGTTCAACCGCATGAAGGACACCATCGGCATGGGCGCCACCATCGGCACCCTGGTCGGCGGCCTGAGCGGCGCGGCCGTGGGCTGCGTCCTCGGCGGCATCGCGGGCGCGACCGTCGCGTCGGCCACCATCGTCGGCCTGTTCGGTCCGTTCATCCCGGCCGCGGCCATCGGCTGCATCGGTGGCATCCTGGCCGTCGGCGCGCTCGGCACCCTCGCGGGTCAGATCCTCGTCACCGCCCCGGTGGCCATCGGTGCTGCGATCCAGTACTTCGCCACCATCAACCAGCCGTTCGTGCCCCCGGCCAAGTAATTCGAACGGCTTGCCGCACAATTGAATTCGCGCGACGGAGTCGCGCTTCAGCAGGCCCCGCCCGGTCCGACCGGGCGGGGCTTTCGCATGCCGGGCGGCCCGACCTCGACGCACCGCGCCACGACGCGGCGCACATTCTCCGCAACCCGTTCGGTTCCGCTGTGTTCCGCGCCACCACGCGCTTGACCCGAACAAAAGTTCAGGTTCTACCGTCGAGACGGAGCCGAGGACCGAACGGCTCCGAACAGGGAATTGTCGAAGCGGATGGTAATCGAGTGAACACAATCTTAACAATACCGATTCCTATGGTTACCAATTGTTTGCGCCTGAGCGCACAATTCCCAGCGCATCGCGGATAAAGGGATACGGACAAATGCTGATGAGGAAATTCGCCGCAACCGCCTGGCTGCTGGTCGCCGTCGTGGCGAGCACCGCGGGCACCGCCACCGCGGACACCGAGGGAGCGGGGTTCACGGCGAGCGCCGATGGGCCCGCCGCGACCGGCCACACCGAGACGGTCGGCTTCACACCACGCACCGATGGCATTCCCGTGACCGGCCACCCCGAGACGATCGGCTTCACGGCGAGCACCACCGGCGACACCGCCGTGATCGGCATCGACGCCGGAGCGCTCGTGATCGCGGACGAGATCCTGGAGATCCGGGCCGACGACGGCACCGTCCTCGCGGGCACGCCGCTGAAGTTCCGCGTCGACGACTTCGAGTTCCCCATCGCCGCGGAGATCTCCGGCCGCACCGTCACCCTTACGCCGCGGCTCGCCCTCGACGAGGCGCGCTACCGGCCCGTCGCCCTCCCGTTCGAGGACAAGGCCCCGTGGAAGAGCGAATACGAACGCGAGCAGGCCGCATGGTCGCGGATGACCAGCACGATCGGCCTGGGCGTCAGTATGGGCGCGCTGCTCGGCGGACTCGGCGGCGCGGCCGTCGGCTGCGTCCTCGGCGGCATCGCGGGCGCAACCGTGGCGGCAGCCACCATCGCCGGACTGTTCGGGCCGTTCCTGCCCGCGGCCGCCGTCGGCTGCCTCGGCGGCATCGCCGCGATCGGCGCGCTGGGCGCGGTCGCGGGTCAGTTGTTCGTGACGGCTCCCGTCGCCATCGCGGCGGTCGCCCAGTACTTCACCACGATCAACGCGCCTTTCCCGGCGAAGTGAGCATTTCAATCCCGTAGGAAACGGCGCGCGCCCGATACTCGAGCCCGATCAACGCGCCGTTCCCTGCAACGTGAGCCGGTCCCGCAGGAAGCGGCGCGCGCCGATGGTCGCGTAGCCGCCGGTCAGGGCGACCAGCGCCGCGGCGACACCGCGGTGGATGTCGCCGCGGACCACGTGCGCCGTTCCGCTCGCGGTGTCGAGGACGTCGACCATGAGAGCGAGACGCTGCCAGCGCGGTCGGTCGGCGGGCGCGGCGGTCAGGTAACCGAGACCGAGCGCGAGCGCGCGAGCGCCGAAGATCCGGGTCATGTAGCCGAGTTCGGGAGTCGGGCGGGTCAGCGCCAGGCGCGCCGCCGTGCGCGGCGCGGCCAGCGCGGTCGCACCGAGCGCGATGCGACCGTAGGCGAGCGCCGAAAGAGCCCGGTCGAGTGTCGTCGGGGTCGTCTCTGTAGCCACCATGAGCTCAGCCTGCCGAAACGCGACATCGGAGTCGATTACGTCAGAGGTAATACGACAGCATCCCGCCCCGGGCGCGGGCCCGGGGCGGGACAAGACTCGTCCGGCCGACCGTGATCAGGCCGTCCGAGCCTGCTCCAACTGCTCGAACCTGGTGCGCACGAAACGCGCGACCCGGCCGAGCGCCGCCCGGGATTCGGGCAGGTTCGGCGCGATGCTCATGAACGCGTGCACTTGGCCGCGCCACAGCTCGACCGCGTGCGGCACGCCCGCCGCGACGAGCCGCCGCGCCATCAGCTCGCAGTCGTAGCGCAGCACCTCGTCCTCGGCAGCGATCATCAGCACCGGCGGCAGCCCGGCGAGCGCGCCGTTCACCGGCGAGAGCAGCGGATCGAGCGCGCCGTCGATCTCCGCGCCGAGTTTCACGACGGCTTCCAGCGCCGACAGCGGGATGTACGGATCGCGCGCGACGTTGACGTACTCGCGCTTGGCGGCGTAGTCCAGGTCCAGCAGCGGGCTCAGCCCGATAAGTCCGGCGGGGACCGGAAGTCCGGCCTGCACCGCGCGCAGCGCGGTCGCGAAGGTCAGGTAGCCGCCCGCCGAATCACCGGCGAAGACGATCCGGGCCGGATCGGCGCCGTGCCGCAGCAGCCAGCGGTAGGCGGTGAGGCAGTCCTCGACCGACTCGCCGATGCTGCCGACCGGCAACTGCCGATAGTCGACATTGACCACCGGAAGACCGATGCGCCTTGCCAGGCTGGCCGCGACCGGCCGGTGCGTCTCCAGTCCGCACACCGCGAAGCCGCCGCCGTGCATGTACAAGACCGCGCCGTGCCGCAGCGCCCGCGCCGCGCCGGACGGGCGCACGATCTCCATCCGGAAACCGCCGAGGGTGACCTGCTCGCGTTCGATGCCGCGCGGGGCGGGGCGCAATCGGGCCAGCCCGTCGATGGCGAAGGCGCCGACGGGAATGGTGGCCCGGGTGATCGGGGCCATCCGCAGCATCGGCCGCACCACACCGCGGCAGGTCGCGAGCAGCAGCCGCGCCGCGGCGCTGGGGCCGTCCGGATTCATCACGATGGCGGAGCCGTCGGCTCTGGTCGCTGTCATCGCGCACCTACCTCACACTGGCGCGCCGACGACCGGACGGAGCCGAACCCCATTCGGGCGAGGCCACGGGCGAGAGTCGACGCTGACATCTCACGCTGCGCACATTCGCGACGCTCCCGGGGCCCTGCGTGGTCACGCAAGCTACCTACCGCGCCCGTCGCTCACGTCGCAGCGCTTTTCAGAAGACCACGCGAAAGTGATCTATGCAACATCAATCGCCCGCCGCGCCGGGCGGCGAAACGTTCGTGATGAATTCGTGCACGAGTCGGAACCTCCCCGAATCCGAGAGCGGTCGAACTGGCAGACTCCAGGACATGCGCGGAATCATCTTGGCGGGCGGCACCGGCTCGAGGCTGCACCCCATCACGCGCGGGGTGAGCAAGCAGCTGGTCCCGGTCTACGACAAACCGATGGTCTACTACCCGCTGTCCACGCTGATGCTCGCGGGCATC
This sequence comes from Nocardia sp. NPDC004654, assembly GCF_040609595.1. Taxonomy (NCBI): domain Bacteria; kingdom Bacillati; phylum Actinomycetota; class Actinomycetes; order Mycobacteriales; family Nocardiaceae; genus Nocardia; species Nocardia sp. NPDC004654. The sequence continues at coordinate 198,936 of NZ_JBEXKI010000001.1, forward strand.
AAGGACATCCTGGTGATCACCACGCCCGAGGACGCCGAGGCGTTCGCCAGGCTGCTCGGCGACGGTTCCCGGTTCGGCATATCGATCAGCTATGTCGTCCAGCCCGAACCGGACGGTCTCGCGCGCGCCTTCGTGCTCGGCGCCGACCACATCGGCGGCGAGTGCGCGGCGCTCGTGCTCGGCGACAACATCTTCCACGGCCCCGGCCTCGGCACCAGCCTGAACCGGTTCGCGGGGATCGACGGCGGCGCGGTGTTCGCCTACTGGGTCTCGGACCCGACGGCCTACGGCGTCGTCGAATTCACCGAGGGCCGCGCGGTGTCGATCGAGGAGAAGCCGAAGGTCCCGCGCTCCAACTACGCCATCCCCGGGCTGTACTTCTACGACAACGACGTGGTGGAGATCGCCCGCGGCCTGCGGCCTTCGGCGCGCGGCGAATACGAGATCACCGACATCAACCGCGCCTACCTGGAACAGGACCGGCTGCGCGTCGACGTGCTCGCCCGCGGCACCGCCTGGCTGGACACCGGAACCTTCGACTCGTTGCTCGACGCCGCCAACTACGTGCGCACCATCGAGGAACGGCAGGGACTGAAGATCGGCGTGCCCGAGGAAGTCGCCTGGCGGATGGGGTATATCGACGACGAGCAGTTGCGCGCCCGTGCCGAGCCGCTCGTCCGCTCCGGCTACGGCGCCTACCTGCTCGATCTGCTGGAACGCGGACGGGATTGGTGAGCATGGAGATTCGCGAGCTCGCGGTGCCCGGCGCCTGGGTGATCACCCCGCGCCGGTTCGAGGACGAACGCGGCACCTTCCTCGAATCGTTCAAGGCCTCCGAGTTCGAGAAGGCGACGGGACGCCCGTTCGAGCTGCACCAGGTGAACTGCTCGGTTTCGGCGGCGGGCGTGCTGCGCGGCATCCACTACACCGAAGACCCGCCCGGCCAGGCCAAATACGTGACCTGCGTGCGCGGCGCGTTCCTGGACGTGGTCGTCGACCTGCGGCGGGGCTCGCCGACCTACGGCCGCTGGGACAGCGTGCTGCTCGACGACGTGGACCGGCGCTCGGTCTTCCTGTCCGAAGGGCTCGGGCACGCCATCCTCTCGCTGGAGGACGAGTCCACGGTCACCTACCTGTGCTCCATCGAGTACACCCCCGAATTCGACAGAGACCTGGACGCTTTCGATCCCAGGCTGGCGATCGAATGGCCGAAGGTCGGCCGCGACGGCACACCGCTGACCTACCTGCGCTCGCCCAAGGACGCCGCCGCGCCGCCGTTCTCCTGAGCCATCCGTACAAAGCCGGAAGCCACGTCCGGCGGCGCGTGCCGCTGGACGTGGCTTCCGATTTTTCGTCGGCCGCTGCGGTCAGCCGACGAGCTCGAGTTCCGGTTCGGCGGCAGCCTGGCGCTGCTTGCCGCGCTTCGGAACGAAGGCCAGCAGGGCGACCAGCGCGCCCACGATGGCGACGCCCGCCGCGAATTCCAAACCGGGACGGTAGGTGTCGAGCATGTCCGCGGGCGAGGCGCTGTGCCCGCCGGAGGAGATGATCGCGGTGGTCACCGCGAGCACGATGGCCGCGCCGACCTGCATGGAGGTCTGCAGCACGCCCGCGGCGAGACCCTGCTCGTCGTCATCGATGCCGTTGGTGGCCTGGATGTTGATGGCGGGGAAGCCGATCCAGCCGATGCCGATCAGCAGCACCGCGGGCAGGATCACCGTCAGGTAGGACGGGTCGGTGTTCAGTCGCAGGAACAGCAGGTAGCCGACAGCCATCACGACCATGGTCACGGCGATGATCGGGCCGGTGCCGAAGCGGTCGACCAGCTTGTCGGAGAACACCGCCGAGAGCGCGACGAGCAGACCGACCGGCAGCAGCGCCATGGCCAGCTTCAGCGGCGACCAGCCGAGGGTGTCCTGCATGTACAGGGTCACGATGAACTGCCAGCTGAAGTACGAACCCGCGACCGCGACGATGGCGAGGCTGGCGCGGACCAGTGACGACTTGCGCAGGATGCCGAGACGAACCAGCGGGTGCGCGACCCGCCGCTCGACGGCGAGGAAGGCCGCGAACAACGCGATCACCGCGACGAACGAACCGATGGTGCGCGCCGAAGCCCAGCCCACTTCGGGCGCGGTGACCACCGTGTAGACCAGCAGCAGCATGGCGGCGGTGGAGAACACGGCGCCGAGGATGTCGTGGCCGCCCTCTTCGGCGGGCTTGTCCTTGGGCACAAGCACCCACGCCGCGGCCAGCGCGGCCACCGCGATCGGCACCGGGAGCAGGAAGGTCCAGCGCCAGCCGACGCCGGTCATCAGTCCGCCGAACAGCAGGCCGGAGGAGTAACCGCCCGCGCCGAACACGGTGTAGATGGACAGCGCCTTGTTGCGGGCCGGGCCCTCGGCGAAGTTGGTGGTGATGATCGACAGACCGGTCGGCGCGGTGAACGCGGCGGCGAGGCCCTTGATGAAACGGGTCAGGATCAGCAGCGGACCCGAGCTGACCAGGGCGCCCGCGAGCGAGGCGATGGCGAAGACCGCCAGTGCAATGAGGAAGACCTTGCGCCGCCCGAGCAGGTCGGCGGTGCGTCCGCCGAGCAGCAGCAGGCCGCCGTATCCGAGCACGTAGCCGCTCACCAGCCACTGCAGGGTCGAGGTGGACAGATCGAGTTCGGCGCCGATGGACGGGAGCGCGACACCGATCATCGAGACGTCGAGGCCGTCGAGGAACAACACGATGCAGAGAGTGATCAGCATGCCCCAGAGCCGTGCGGACCATCTGGTCGGATCGGTCGCCGTCGCGGCGGCCGAGAGCGTTGCCGGTGAAGTCATGCGGAGGACATTACATGCGCACGCATTAAATGCCAACACATTAAATGTCGTTGCATGAACTGGCCTCGGCCACTAAGATGGGGCCATGTCGAAGCCGGCCACAGACACCGCTCGGCGCACCGTCGCGCCCACCGAGCTGGTTGGCGAATGGCGCGAACTGCTCGATCGGCACGCCGCTGTCAGCTGTGCCTTGGAGAAAGCCCTGCAGGGCAAGCACAAGATGGGGCTCAGCGAGTTCGAGACGCTGGACCGGCTGGTCGACGCCGCCTGCGGCAAGTACCGAATGAGCGATCTGGCCAACGACATCTACCTGAGCCAGAGCGCGCTCTCCCGCGCGGTGGCGCGACTGGAACGCGACGGGCTCGTCGAGCGCAGCATGTGCTCCGACGACCGGCGCGCGATCTTCGTCTGCATGACGGAGAAGGGGAAGCAGGCCTACGACGAGGCGCTACCGACGCACCGCGACGTGCTCGGCCGCACCTGGCAGTAAGCCGAACCTCCACGCCGCTCCAGCCATGCGGCCGCACAAAGGCAGATCCGACGGCGCCGATCAGGCGAATCCCACGCCGCCCCTCGGACGTTCACGGCCGCATCGACCGTCCAGTTCGGCCGCCGCCCGATACCGCCCGAGCGGTATCAGACGATCGCGGCGCGGGCGTCGTCCAGCACCTGACGCGCGTCGACCGCGACCGACTTTATGTCGGCGAAAGCCTTCCGGTACCGGTCGATCTCGTTGTCTTTGTCCAGGTAGACCGGGCCGGTGAAGGCCTCGACGTAGACCACCGGCGGCTCCGGCGCCTCACCCATGCGCCCCTCGGGGAATTCGAGCATCACGAACCGGCCCGCCTCCATCCCGGCGTGATACCCGGACTCCGGCGGCACGGTCTCGAGCCGCACGTTCGGCAGATCGCACATGCGCCGCAAGTGCTCGAGCTGGCCCGCCGTCACATCCGCGCCACCGACGCGCCGCCACAGCACCGCCTCGCTGATCACCGCCGTGAGCTGCACCGGCGATTCGCCCCGGGTCACCAAAGCCTGCCTGGCCAGGCGCAACTGGACCCGGCGCTCGATCTCGGCGGCCGGGGCGTCCGGCCGCGCCGCGCTCAGCAGCGCCCTCGCGTACTCCTCGGTCTGCAAAAGCCCTGGCACCAGCTCGTTCTCGTAGGTGGACAGCTGGCGCGCCGCCTCCTCGAGACCGATGTAGATCTCGAAGCCCTCGCCGAGCACGTCGCTGTAGGAAGTCCACCAGCCCCTGGCCTTGGTCTCTTTGGCCAGCGCGGTGAGCGGGCCGACGAGATCGCCGGGGGCGCCGTAGATCTTGCACATCGCCTCGACGTCCAGGCTGCGCAGCGAGGTCTGGCCGGTCTCGATCCGCCAGATCTTGGCCTCCGACCACTCCAGCTGCTGCGCGGCCATCCTGGTGGTCATCCTGGCGCGGTTACGCAGGTCCCGCAGGTGTCGGCCGAGTTGCCGACGCGGCATGGTCGATCCGGTTGTTGCCTGCGGTAAAGCCATGCTTTCCCCCTCGCGCCATGCGCCGACGAGACACGGCGAAACTCCCGTGTCACCCGAAATCGGCGCTCCCTACCCAGTGCCCGGAGCCTTCCCGGACGCTCGAACAGCATTGTTTCACAGCAAAACTGACATAGTGCAGGATTGCTGTCACAGGCAGGTCGATGTCGCAAGAGAGACAATGAGGTTCGGCAAGGCCCCTACGTGGAAACTCCGTCTAGTTACCTACTTGCGTGAACCCCGCTTGCGGAAGCGCCAGAACTGCACGGCGCGCACGTCCTCGGAGAGCTGATTCACCGGCTCGGCCACATCCGACAGCGCTTGGAACAGGTCGTCGGCCAGCTCGCTGATGTGCTCCACCCTTGTGGCCAATCGCGAAGCGTTGACCAGGAACTCCAGCATCAGGCGCACGGCGGCGGCGATCGAGAGGCCGAGCGGCACCGCGACCAAACCGGCGAGCACACCGAGCACCGCGGAGATCTGCCACATCCACACGGTGATCGCGATCGGCAGCGCGAGGGCGAAGATCAGGCCGAGCATGTAGGCCAGCGGCAGCAGCGTGGTGGTCGCGGTGCGGTGGAACTGCACATCGATCAGGGCACGCGCGGTCTCCGCGCTCCACTGCCGAAAGGCGCGCGGGCTGCGGAACGGCTCGGCGGGCTCCTCGTCGCGATCCTGTGCCCGGAAGCGCTTGGCGGCCGACTCTTTCCAAGCGATCCAACGAGATTCGGTCTCGTACTCCTCGGGAACGAGCTCCGCGGGAGTGGTCGGTTCGTCGGTCATGTCGCGCATCTTCCCCGCATTCCGCTCCCCGAACCAGCCCCCAGGAACCTCACAGCCCGAACACAGCGGCCCGACAGCGGGATCGCCGAAAGTTGGCCGATGTCAGCGACCCGAACGACCCCGACCGAACCTCCGCCGAATGAGACCTAGTCCACAGTTCAAGAAACTTTGCCGAATCGCGTAACGCCGGGGCCACCGCCCCTCGATACGAACCATGAACGCAGGACCCAGATCTATCGGGGAATGGAGAAAACAGTGCGCACCTCGTTTCCGACTTCCGTCTCCGCGGCCGACATGGACGCCGCGGCGCAGGACTACATCCAGCGCGGGTGGACGGTCGCCGAAACGGCCAACGGGATCTGTCTGATCACCGATGACGAGATTTCCGGCATCGAGGTCAGCGGCGAGCTGGCCGGTGCGGTCCGCCGCTTCCTGCGTGCCAACAACCTGTCCGGGCCGGTGATCGAGTTCCCCGGCGCCGACCGTCGCGAGATCCACCTCGTCACCGGCCTGCGCAAGGCCGCCATGGCGCTGGAGGCGCTGCAGGAGGCGGGCGCCGTCGTGTACACCGACGGCGCAGGCATCCCGCTGCCGCCGAGCAAGCTCTCGGCCGGTTCGGCTTGCTGGGGCGTCGCTCCGCACGAGGCCCGCTGGGTGCCGCCGGTGGTCGCGATCAGCGCCGCGGTCCGTTCGGCGGGCATCCGTCGCCGGGCCCAGCTGACCAGCGTCGCCTGCTGATTCGCTCCCCGAGGTAGGGGACGGCCCGCACTACCGGCCCTGTACGACCGGCATCCGCCCGACGGATGCCGGTCGTCCTCATTTCCATCGCACGTCGCGGCTATGGGACATTCACCAGAAATGTCGCAAATTAGCCTTCCCTTCCGAGCCGCCGCCGGGTCAAGATGGGGTATGGCCCCGATCACAGAGCTCTCCCGCAACCTGTTGCGCACCTGCCCGCTGTGCGAAGCGGTGTGCGGGCTGGAGATCACCCTCGACCGCGACGATCACGTCACCTCGATTCGCGGCGACAAGCAGGACCCCTTCAGCAAAGGCTTCATCTGTCCCAAAGGCGCCAGCCTCGGACATCTCGACGAGGACCCGGACCGCGTCACCGAACCGCTGATCCGCGACCGGGAGACCGGCGAGCGGCGCACCGCGACCTGGGACGAGGCATTCGACTACATCGCCGAGCGCTTTCCGCCGATCGTCGCCGAGCACGGGAACCAGGCGGCCGCACTCTATCTGGGCAACCCGAACGCGCACACCGTGGCGGGCGCGCTGTACCTGCCGGTGCTGATCCGCGCGCTCGGCACCAGGAATCTGTTCTCCGCGAGCACCGCCGATCAGATGCCCAAGCAGGTGGCCAGCGGACTCATGTTCGGTGACCCGCTCACCGTGCCGGTGCCGGATTTGGACCGCACCGACTATCTGCTGATGCTCGGAGCCAATCCGCTCGAATCCAACGGATCGCTGTGCACCGCGCCCGATTTCCCAGGTCGTCTGAAGGCGCTGCGCCGCCGCGGAGGAAAGTTCGTCGTGGTGGATCCGCGGCTGACACGCACCGCGAAGCTGGCCGACGAGCATCTGTTCGTCCGGCCGGGCACCGACGCGTACCTGTTGTTCGGCATCGTGCACACGCTCTTCGCCGAGGGACTGACCGACGTGCGGGTCGAAGTAGCGGGCCTGGACGAAGTGCGCGCGGCGGCCGCCGATTTCACGCCGGAGGTCGTCGCAGCGCGCACCGGGGTGCCCGCCGAGACCGTCGTCCGGATCGCCCGCGAGCTGGCCGCCGCCCCGACCGCGGCGGTCTACGCCAGGATCGGTACCTGCACGGCCGAATTCGGCACCCTCACCCAGTGGCTCGTCGACGTGCTCAACGTCCTCACCGGCAATCTGGACTGCCCTGGCGGCGCCATGTTCGCGACCGCCGCGGCGGGCGGCATCACCCGCACCAAACCGTTCCGCACCGGACGCTGGACCAGCCGGGTGCGCGAGCTGCCCGAGTCCATGGGCGAACTTCCGGTGGCCACCCTCGCCGACGAGATCCGCACACCGGGCGCGGGCCAGGTGCGCGCCATAGTGACGGTCGCGGGCAACCCGGTGCTCTCCGCGCCGAGCGGCGCGCGGCTGGACGAGGCGTTCGCCGGGCTGGAGTTCATGGTGAGCGTGGACCGCTACGTCAACGAGACGACCAAGCACGCCGATGTCATCCTGCCGCCGCCGCGCCCGCTCCAGTCCCCGCACTACGATTTCGCGCTGCTCCAATTCGCGGTGCGCAACTATGCGCGCTATTCGCGGCCGCTGGTGCCGCTCGGCGACCGTCCGTCGGAGGCCGGGGTGCTCGCCCGGCTCGGCGCCGCACTGACTGGCAAGCCGCACAACGGCACCGGGGACACCGATCCGCTGACCATGGTTGACGAACTGGTCATCGCCGGAATGCTGCACAAAGCGGGTATTCCGGAACGTCGACCGGAACTGCACGGGGAGACCAGCACCGAGCAGCGCATCGATCTGATGCTGCGGCTCGGGCCCTACGGCGAGTGGAACGGCGGCACGCTGAATCTGAATGTGCTGCTGGACAATCCGCACGGCGTCGATCTCGGCCCGCTGCGACCTCGACTGCCGGAGGCGCTGCGCACCGCTTCGAAGCGGGTGGAGCTCGCGCCCGCGCCGCTGCTCGCGGACGTGGCGCGGCTGCGCGCCAAACTGGCCGCGGACGCACCGGAGTTCGTGCTGATCGGGCGGCGGCACCTGCGCTCCAACAACAGCTGGATGCACAACGTCGCGAGCCTGGTGAGCGGTACCAACCGGTGCACGCTGCAGATCCACCCCGACGACGTGAGCAGGCTCGGACTCGGCGACCAGGCCGTGGTGAAGTCCGCGGCGGGGACGCTGACCGTGCCGCTCGAACCGACCGAGGCGATCATGCCCGGTGTGGTGAGCCTGCCGCATGGTTGGGGCCACGACGGCAGCCCGCAGACGGTGGCGAAGGCCAACGCCGGGGTGAATGCCAATGCGCTGACCGATGATTCGGTGGTCGACGTGCCCTCGGGGAACGCGGTGTTCAACGGCGTGCCGGTGACGCTGACGCCCGCGTGAAACTAGGGCCGCCTGATACGCGCCGACCGGCCGGAAACAATTCCGGTCGGTCGGAATTCAGCAAACTTGTGGAAAGCCTTGCGCTAACTTCACATTCAGTGCATCCTCGATGTCGGTTTCGTAGATTTGCCCTGCCCGATCCCATTAAAATGGACAGGATTTCGGTCAAGTCGCGGTTCAGCGTCGAGTCGCGCGGTACCCCGGATTCCGGCGACCAGAGGGGGCTCGATGCCCGGTACACGATGTGGCAGCGACGGCGAGCACGAACTACAGGAAAGATACGGTACGCAGGGCAGAGCCGACCGATTCTACGCAGATCAGGTGGTGGATCGGCTCAACGAGACGATGATCGAGTTCATCGGCAGGATGGACATGGCGTTCATCGCGACCGCCGACAAACACGGTGAATGCGACAACAGCTTCCGCGCCGGTCCGCCCGGTTTTCTGCACGTGCTGGACGACCGTACGGTCGCTTACCCCGAGTACCGCGGCAACGGCGTGATGGCCAGTCTCGGCAATATTCTGGAGAACCCGCACGTAGGCATCCTGCTAATGGATTTCGTACGCGATCTCATCGGCCTGCACATCAACGGGTCGGCCCGCATCGTGGAGGACGAGACGCTGCGGCGCAGCGTCCCCGACCTACCCTCGAACGTCAAGGGAAGGGCCGCGGAACTCTGGGTCGTGGTCGACGTCGAGGAGGCGTACATCCACTGCCGCAAGCACATTCCGCACCTCGTGCCCGCGGAACGCGAGCAGCGGGACTGGGGCACCGACAACGTGCGGGCCAAGGGGGGCGACTATTTCGGCGTGAAAGCCCAGGCGCGGTCCGAACTCGCGGACCTACCGGAATCGGCGCCCGCGCTGGTCAGATGAGCGGAACTCTCGCGTTCGCCGTGCGCGGCTGGTGACGAGCTACGTCCGACAGACGAGCGGAACCCTTCGCATTCGTTCGGCCGTGCGCGGCCGGTGACGGACCGCGTCTTCGGACGGCGCCTCAGTGGATCTTGAAGATCACCAGCCGCTGCACGACGAAGTTGATGACGGTCGCGGTGCCCTGCGCGACGACGAACGCCAGCGGCACCCGCCACCACTGTTCGCCGATCGCGTAGTACACGACCTGGTTGATGCCGACCTGCACGGCGAAGGTCGTGGCGTACAGCGCGACGACGGCGGCGAAGCGGGCTCGGCTCGGCGGCGCCTGGAACGTCCACCTGCGGTTGATCAGGTACGCCGTGGTGGTGCCCGCGATGAAGCCGATGGACTTGGCGAGCCAGACCGGCAGGCCGAGCGCGTAAAGCAGGACGTACAGCCCGAAGTCCACGATCGCAGACAGGCCGCCGGTCACGGTGAACCGGATGATCTGCGTCTTCAGGTCGACATCGGTACCGGCCGGTTCGTCGACCAGCGGCAGTTCGGCCGGGAGCGGCAGGTGGGGTTCGGCTTGCACGCGCACGAGCGTAACCGGCGCGGCCGGACCTCGTCCGTCGTCTGCCCGCGCAGGGCGCCAACGCCGGAGAGACCGATCCCATACTGACGAGTACGGTGAGATCGACCCGTCCCGCCGTCATGCCTGTAGCCTCTATGCCGATGTCCACGAAAGCTTCGACCGCCACCACGACGAACGGTGTCAGCGGGACCGCAGGTAGCACCGCCAACGGCGCTGCGAGCGCCGACAGCTTCGCGCTGCCGACCCGGACCCTGGCGCTGACCGGGTGGGGTCGCACCGCGCCAACCTCCGCCGAAGTGCTCTCGACCAGCGATCCGGAAGTGATCGCCAAGGCCGTCGCCATGGTCGCGGAGGACAACGACGGCAAGCCCGCCCATCTACGCCGCGGCGTGATCGCGCGCGGGCTAGGCCGTTCCTACGGCGACAACGCCCAGAACGCGGGCGGCCTCGTCGTCGACATGACCGCGCTGAACAAGATCCACCGCATCGACCGCGACACCCGCCTGGTCGACGTGGACGCGGGCGTGAACCTCGACCAGCTGATGAAGGCCGCGCTGCCGTTCGGCCTGTGGGTTCCGGTGCTGCCCGGCACCAGGCAGGTCACCATCGGCGGCGCCATCGGCTCCGATATCCACGGCAAGAACCACCACAGCGCGGGCAGCTTCGGCAACCACGTGCGTTCGATGGAACTGCTCACCGCCGACGGCACCGTGCAGCACATCACGCCGAAGAAGAACGCCAAGCTGTTCTGGGCCACCATCGGCGGCTGCGGTCTGACCGGCATCATCCTGCGCGCCACCATCGAGATGACGCCGACGGAGACCGCGTACTTCATCGCCGACGGTGATGTGACGCCGACGCTGGACGACACCATCGCCTTCCACAGCGACGGCTCCGAGGATCGCTACGAGTACAGCTCGGCGTGGTTCGACGCGATCAGCCCCGAACCCAAGCTGGGCCGGGCCGCGATCTCGCGCGGCAACCTGGCCAAGCTGGATCAGCTGCCGAAGAAGTTGCAGAAGGATCCGCTGCGGTTCAACGGCAAGACGTTCTTCACGCTGCCGGACGTGTTCCCGAACGGGCTGGCCAACAAGTACACCTTCACCCCGATCGGCGAGCTCTGGTACCGCAAGTCGGGCACCTACCGCGGCAAGGTGCAGAACCTGACGCAGTTCTATCACCCGCTCGACATGCTGGGTGAATGGAACCGCGGCTACGGCTCCAACGGCTTCCTGCAGTACCAGTTCGTGGTGCCGCCGGAGTCGGTGGACGAGTTCAAGCGGATCATCGTCGACATCCAGCGGTCCGGGTTCTACTCGTTCCTCAATGTCTTCAAGCTCTTCGGCCCGGGTAACCAAGCGCCGCTGAGCTTCCCGATGCCCGGCTGGAACATCTGCGTCGACTTCCCGATCTCGGCGGGCCTCAACGAGTTCGTCACCGATCTGGACCGCCGGGTCCTCGAATTCGGCGGGCGGCTCTACACCGGCAAGGACTCGCGCACCACCGCCGAGACCTTCCACAAGATGTACCCCCGGATCGACGAGTGGATCAAGGTCCGCCGAAGTGTCGATCCCACAGGCGTTTTCATGTCCGATATGGCGAGAAGGCTGGAGCTTCAGTGATCAATGCCGTAGGCAACCCGCAGACCATCCTGCTGCTGGGCGGTACCTCGGAGATCGGGCTCGCGATCTGTGCCGAGTACCTGAAGAAGGGGCCGGCGCGGATCGTCCTCGCGACCCTGCCCAACGATCCGCTGCGCGAGGGTGCGGTGGCCCAGATGGAGGCGGCCGGCGCGAGCAAGGTCGAGGTCGTCGACTTCGACGCGCTCGACACCGACTCGCACCCGAAGGTGATCGACGCGGCCTGGTCCGGCGGTGACGTGGACGTCGCCATCGTGGCCTTCGGCCTGCTCGGCGACGCCGAACAGCTGTGGCAGGACCAGCGCAAGGCCGTGCAGATCGCCGGAATCAACTACACCGCAGCGGTTTCCGTCGGCGTGCTGGTCGGCGAGAAGATGAAGGCGCAGGGTTACGGGCGCATCATCGCCATGTCCTCGGTGGCCGGCGAGCGGGTGCGCCGCTCCAACTTCGTCTACGGCTCCACCAAGGCCGGCCTGGACGGCTTCTACCTCGGCCTCGGCGAGGCGCTGCGCCCCTTCGGCCCTCGCGTCCTCGTCATCCGCCCCGGCCAGGTCCGCACCACGACCACCCTGGACCACTGGAAGGCCACCGGCGCCAAGGAAGCCCCGTTCACGGTCGACAAGGAAGAAGTAGCGGCCCTCGCGGTCTCCGCCTCCGAAAAGGGCAAGGAGCTCATCTGGGCCCCCGGCCCCGTCCGCTACCTCATGTCCATCCTCCGCCACATCCCCCGCCCCATCTTCCGCAAACTCCCCCTCTGAGTTTCGGCTCGGACCAGAACTGCCGCGCCATCACCCGATGCTGCGGCAGTTCTCGTTCCATCGCGCGCGGCGATGTACAACAGCGGCCTCGGGAGTCGTAGCTGTTTGTCGTCCGTCGGCCTGCTGCGCATCTGCGCCACCGTGTGCGGGTCGGCAGACGGGCGCTAACCTGAAGACATGACGGCGGCGTACGACCACATGAACCTGCCTGAGCTCGTCGGTCTGTTGACCAAAGAAGAGCAGCAGGACCTGCGTCCTGTCGTCCTGCGCTTGGTCGCCAGCCACGGCCAGCGGACCGAGCCGGAGGCCGAAGGCACGTCGCCGCAGCCGCGCCTATCATTCGCCGGAACAGTCGAAGCTTCGCCAGATTTCGCTGCTACCTCACAGGAAGTTCTCCGGCGCGAGCTCGGCGGCCGCGAGTGATCGTCTGCGATACCGGGCCGCTCCTGGCCATCGCCAACAAGAACGACAGCGAGCATGCGGCGTGCCTGGCCGCGCTCGAGAATGCGCCCGGGCCGTTGATCGTTCCCGCACTGGTAGTCACCGAAGTCTGCTACATGCTCGGCAGGTTGGGACCGCAGGCGGAAGCTGGTTTCCTCCCATCGTTGGCCGCGGGCGAACTTCAGGTCGAGTCACACACGTCTGCCGACTACACCCGCATAGCGGACCTCGTCGTCAAATATGGGAGCTTCCCGCTCGGCGCCGCCGACGCTTCCGTCGTCGCGGTGGCAGAGCGGCTCGGCGTCACGCGGATCGCGACCCTGGACCATCGCCACTTCCGCCAAGTCGTGCCGACACACTGCGATGTCTTCGAGCTGGTGCCTGGCGAAGAGGTGCTTGCTCGGCGGCGGTGAGACCGCTCCCCAGCCTCGGTGCGGCGAGTTTGTTAGCGTGCGGTTCGGATCCGCGGCGGCGACCGGTGCGTGACGAGCCCGGAGCCGACCTACTGAAACCGGAGGCGCTATGAGCACACCTGTCACGGAACAGAGCACCGCGACCGCACCTGGGCGGACGACGCTGTTCCTGAAGCAGGTCGGGGCAGGGGTCGGGGAAGGGGCGCTGGCCGCGGTGGTGGCCGGGGTGGTGGCTGCGGTGGGGCTGGTCGCGTTCTCGTTGGTGGAGTGGCCCGCGTTCAATTCGTCGAATGTGACGCGGGCGTTGACGACGGTGGGGCAGGTGGGGGCGGCTGTACTGCTGGTCGCGTCGATTTGGTTGTTGCGGGTGCGGCGGTGGCCGTTGGTGGCGAAACTGCTTTCCTGGGTGGGGATTTCGGCGTTCGTGACGGTGACGCTCGGGATGCCGTTGGCGGCGACGAAGCTGTATCTGTTCGGCGTTTCGGTGGATCAGGAGTTTCGGACGGAGTATCTGACGCGGCTCACCGACAGTGCGGCGCTGCGGGATATGACGTACGTGGATGTGCCGCCGTTCTATCCGGCCGGGTGGTTCTGGGTCGGCGGGCGCGTGGCGAATGTGCTCGGCATGGACGGCTGGGAAGCGTTCAAGCCGTACGCGATCGGGTCGCTGGCCGTGGCGGCGGTGCTCGCGCTGGTGCTGTGGACGCGACTGATTCGCGCCGAATGGGCCGTGGCGGTGACGGCGGCGACCACCGCGGTCGCGGTGACATACGCGTCGCCCGAGGCGTACAGCGCGGTGATCGTCGTGCTGTTGCCGCCCGCGTTGGTGCTGGCCTGGGGCGCGCTCTATCGGCCGGCCGAGGACGCGGCCCGCGCCACGAACCCGCCGAAAGGACCCGGTGCGATCCGCGCGGACGAGGTCGCGGCGGATGCGCGAGCGGAAGCGCCTGCCGTCGAGGCTCCGCGGGCTCCCCGGACCGCAGGAGGTTGGGGCGCGGTCGTCGGCGCGGGTCTGTTCCTCGGCGTCGCCGCCACGTTCTACACCCTGCACTTCTTGGTCGCCGCTTTCGCGATCGCGCTGATGGGTCTGGTCGCCGCGGTCGCCGAGGTGTACCAGCGGCGGGCCGCGCGACACCCGAGGGCCGCACGCCGGGCGGCGACCGCGCCGACCGCCGTTCCGTCCGGTCCGGCGTGGCGGGCAGCCGTACCGCCCCTGGCGCGTTTGGCGGCGATCGCGGTGATCTCCGGTCTCGTCGCGTCGGTGGTCTGGCTGCCGTATCTGCTGGAGTCGCTCACCACGACAACCCCCAGCTCCGGCACCGCCCTGCACTATCTCCCCAAGTCGGGCGCGGAACTCCCCCTGCCGATGACCGAGTTCACCCTGCTCGGCGGCCTGTGCCTGATCGGAACCATCTGGCTGGTGGTGCGGGCGGGCTCCTCCCGGCGCGCGCAGGCGCTCGGCATCGGCGTGGTCGCGATCTACCTGTGGTGCCTGCTGTCCATGGTGGCGACGGCGGCGGGGACCACGCTGCTGTCGTTCCGGCTGGAGGCGCCGCTGCTCGTGCTGCTCGCGGCGGCCGGCGCATTCGGATTCGTGGAGGGCGCGCGGGCCGCGTACCAGGCGTTCAACGAGCCCGCCCGGTTCCGGGTCGCCGTCGTCGCGCTCGCGATCGTCGGCGCGCTCGCCTTCGTCCAAGACATTCCGCACGTGCTGACCGCGGAGATCACCACCGCCTACACCGACACCGACGGCGACGGCAAACGCGCCGACAAGCGCGATCCGTCGGCGGTCTCCTACTACGACGAGATCGACGCCGCGCTGCTGACGCAGACCGGCCGCCCGCGCGACGAGTCGGTCGTCCTCACCGCCGACACCAGCTTCCTTTCCTTCTATCCCTACTGGGGTTTCCAGGCCCTCACCTCGCACTACGCGAACCCGCTCGCCGATTTCGCGGGCCGGGCGGCGACCATCAAGGACTGGAGCAAGCTGGACTCGCCCGCGAAGCTGCTGGAGGCGATGGACAAGAGTCCGTGGCGCGCGCCGGACGCTTTCCTGTTCCGCCGCGGTGGCGACGCCTACACGCTGCGCCTGGCCGAGGACGTCTACCCGAACGACCCGAACGTCAAGCGCTACTCGGTGAGCTTCCCGAAGGAACTGTTCGAGGACCCGGCCTTCACCACCACCGATATCGGCCCCTTCACGCTGATCACCGTCCGGCGCTGACCGCCCAGCGAAGAGAACCCGCAGGTCACAGCCTCCGGCGCCGGACAAATGTGTCGGCGCGGCGATTTCTGGGCAACCGAACTCTTGGTGCCAGGTTCCGCCCGGCTCGGTGAGCGCGCGCTCTCGGCCTCCGGCGATACCGTTGGCGGCTGATTTCCGGTAGGGCAGAGGGAGAGTTTCGCGCGTGCGGTCGAACAGCGCCGATCAGGACACAATGGACGAATCGGCGGAGGACGGCTCGGCGGACAGACGGGTCCTGCTCGAACGGTCCGCGACAGCGCGAAGGCCCGCGCGCGCGATCACCCGTCGAGCCCTCGAGCGGATACGCTCCCGCATCCACCCGGCCGACCTCCTCATCGCCTTCGCCTACCTCGCGCTGGCAGCGACGGTCCTGTCCGCGCAGTGGCGCGATACCGACAGCGGCTACCTGATCAAGAGCGGTCAGGACCAGACGATGTGGGAGTGGTTCTTCGCGGTGACCGCGCATTCGGTCGCGAACCTGGAAAGCCCGCTCGGGACGAATCTCCAGAACTTCCCGGCCGGGGTGAACATGATGGCCAACACCGCCATGTTCGGCGTCGGCGTCCCGTTCACCCCGGTCACCCTGCTCTTCGGTCCGACGGTCACGTTCGTGCTCGCCCTCACCCTCGGCCTGGCCACGACGGCCTACGCCTGGTACTGGCTGTTCGCTCGGGAACTGGTGAGTTCACGGGCGGCCGCGGCGATCGGCGGCCTGTTCTGCGGCTTCGCTCCCGCGATGATCTCGCACGCCAACGCGCACCCGAACTTCGTCGCGCTGGCGCTGCTGCCGATCATCGCGGGGCTGCTGATCCGGATGGCGAAGGCAGGTTTACCTGCCCATAAGTGGTTCTCCGAGTGCGTGCCCGCAACGGAAAGACACGGTCTGCTCGTGCGCCGTCTCCGCACAAGTGCACCCGCCAGGGCGGGGGCGGTCGCCGCGGCCGCGCCGCGCAACCGGATCCGAGACGCGGTAGCGCTCGCCCTGCTCGTCGCCGCGCAGATCGCGCTCGGCGAGGAGCCGCTGCTGATCTTCGCGCTCGCGTTCGGGCTGTTCGGGGTCGTGTACCACCTGCGCGAGCCGCGACAGGGCGTGCGCGTCCTGCGTGCGCTCGCCCCGACGGTGGCCGCGGCCGCGGGCCTCACCCTGCTGCTCACGGCGGTCCCGCTGTGGTGGCAGTTCTTCGGTCCGCAGAGTTATCGCTCGATCGACCACGGTCCGATGGGCAACGATCTGAAGACCCTGGTGCAGTTCCCGTCCGAATCCCTTGGCGGCGCGTGGGCCCCGGGCCAGAACGTCGCCATCAACGAGACCGAACAGAACGCCTACTTCGGCTGGCCGCTGCTGCTCGTGCTGATCGCCACCGTTGCGCTGCTCTGGCGCGACCGGGTGGTGCGCGCGGCGGCCGCGGTGATCGCGGTGTTCGGCGTGCTCTCGCTCGGCTCCGTTGCCACCCTCGGCAAGCGCCCGACCGGCGTCCAATTGCCGTGGGCGCTGGCCGAACAGATCCCACTGCTGAATTCGGTGCTGGAGACCCGGCTGACGATGGCCGCCGTGCCCGCGATCGCCGCGGTGTTCGCGCTGGCATCCGATCGTGCCGTCGCGTCCTGGAAACAGTCGGCGGTGGACTGGAAGCCGCTCGCCTGGTTCGCGGCGCTGACCTTCGCGCTGTTGCCGTTGACGCCGACCGTCCTGCCCGTGACCGAACGCGCGCCCGCGCCGCGCTTCTTCACCGACGGCGCGGTGCGACAGTACGTCGACGACGGCTCGGTCGTCGTGATCCCGCCGCCGCGTCCGCCCGACGCGCGGGCGTTGCGCTGGCAGGCCGACACGGACTTCGCCTTCCCGCTCGCCGACGGCTACTTCGTCGGTCCGACCGGAGTCGAGAAGAAGGGCAGCTACGGACCCGAGGCCCGGCAAACCGCGATGCTCCTGGTGAAAGCGCAGGACACCGGTGCCGTACCGCCGATCGGCGCCGAGGCGCGGGCCGCCGCGCTGGCGGATCTGCGGTTCTGGCAGGCCGATGTGCTCGTGCTGCCGACCGCGAAGAACTCCGACGTGCTCACCAGCACCGTCACCCAGCTGCTCGGCTTCGCCCCGACGCGCGTCGAGGACGTGTGGATCTGGGACGTCCGCGCACTGGTCTGAAGCGGGCCCCGCCCTCGGTGCCGAGAGTCACGTTCGGGCGGTGATTAGCATGAACGATCGTGCGACCGGACCGATCTACTCGAGCGTTCTCCCGATACCGCCTGATCGCCCTCGTCTCCGGACTTCTCGGATTCGTGCTGGCGCTGCTCACGCCGCTGCTGCCGGTGGAGCAGGACCGGGCGACGCTGGACTGGCCCCAGCCGGGCGCCACCGACGTCGAGGCGCCACTGGTCTCCTATGTGCCGCTGCGGCTGGAAGCCACGCTGCCGTGCTCGACGCTCCAGTCCGGCGCCGACACGGTGCTGTCCACCATCCCGGTCGCCTCCGGCCAGGCCAACAGCAAGGGTCTGGTGGTCTCGATCGCGGACGGCACGCTCTCGGTGCTGCAACGCGACATTCCGCTGTTGTCCGCGCCGGTGGCCGAAATCGCGTCCTGCGGCGGGATCGAGATCGTCTCGACCGCGGCCGCGACCACCGTCGAATTCACCGGCGTGCGACGCGAAGACGGCACCGCCTTCCGCAACACGATCGACCGTGACATCCGGCCGCAGGTGGTCGGCGTGTTCACCGATCTGACCGCCGAACAGCTCGGCGGCGCGAAGCTGCGCGCCGACATCGACTCCCGGTTCTCCTCCACACCGAGCGCACTGAAACTGGCCGCCATGATCGCGGCCGCGGTCTGCACGATCATCGCGCTCGTCGCACTGCATCTGATCGACACCGGCGACGGCAGGCGGGCCCGCCGCTTCCTTCCCGCGCACTGGTGGCGCTTCTCCCCCGCCGACGCCGTGGTGCTCGGCGCACTGGTGGCCTGGCACGTCATCGGCGCGAATACCTCCGACGACGGCTACATCCTCAATATGGCGCGGGCCTCGGAGCATTCGGGCTATATGGCCAACTACTACCGCTGGTTCGCGGTGCCGGAGGCCCCGTTCGGCTGGTCCTACGAGGTGCTGGCCTGGATGACCAAGATCTCCGACGCCAGCCCGTGGATGCGCCTGCCGACGCTGCTCGCCGGGATCGTCTCGTGGCTGGTGATCAGCCGAGAGGTGCTGCCGCGCTTGGGCGCTCGGGTGCGCCGCGACCGGGTCGCGCTGTGGACGGCGGGACTGGTCTTCCTCGCCTTCTGGCTCCCCTACGACAACGGGCTGCGCCCGGAACCGCTGATCGCCGCGGGCGCGTTGCTCACCTGGTGCTCCATCGAGCGCGCCATCGCCACCGGCAGGCTGCTGCCCGCCGCCGTCGCCGTGCTCATCGCGGCCTTCTCGCTCGCGGCCGGTCCGACCGGCCTGATCTGCGTCGCCGCGCTGATCGCCGGATCGCGGCCGGTGCTGGAGATCATCGTGAAGCGGGCGCGCGGCTCGGCCACGGACTCCTTCGGCGCCAAGGTCTTCCGCTACTCCGCGCTGGTGTTTCCCGGTCTCGCGGCCGGAACCGTCGTGCTGATCGCGGTTTTCGCCGATCAGACCCTGTCGACGGTGATGGAGGCGACCCGCGTGCGCACGGTCGTCGGCCCGAACGTGGCCTGGTTCGACGAGCGCACCCGCTGGGACTCGCTGCTCATGCTCGCCCCGGACGGCTCGCTGTCCCGGCGTTTCGGCGTGCTGCTCATGCTGCTGTGCCTGCTGGTCTGCGTGCTCCAAGTGCTGCGCAAGGGGCGCATTCCCGGCACCTCGCGCGGTCCCTCGGTGCGCATCCTCGGCATCGTGTTCGCCTCGCTGTTCCTGATGATGTTCACGCCGACCAAGTGGACCCACCACTTCGGCGTCTACGCGGGCCTGGCCGGATCGCTGGCGGCGCTGGCCGCCGTCGCGGTGGGCACGGCGGCGATTCGCTCCGCCCGCAACCGTGCGCTGTTCGCGGCCGCCGTGCTGTTCCTGCTCGCGATCACCTTCACCGGCTCCAACGGCTGGTGGTACGTCTCCAGCTACGGCGTGCCGTGGTGGGACAAGGCGCCGCTGGTGGCGGGCAAGGGCATCTCGACGCTGTTCCTCGGCCTGACCGGCGTCGCGCTGCTGCTCGCGCTCTGGTTCCACTACCGCGAGCCCTACCGGCGCGAAAGGACCAAGCCCGCCAACGGTTTCGACCGGCTGGCGTCCGCGCCGCTGACCATCGCCGCCGCGCTGCTCGTGCTGTTCGAGTTCGCCTCGCTGGCCAAGGCCGCGGCCACCCAGTACCCGGCGTACTCGATCGCCAAGTCGAATGTCGAATCCCTGCGCGGCAATCCGTGCGCGCTGGCCGACGAGGTGCTCGTCGAGACCGACACCGCCGACTCGCTGCTGCTGCCCTACGAGGGCACGCCAGCCGACGGTCTCGACGCCGAATCGAAGGGCTTCTCCCCCAACGGCGTCGCGAGCGACCTGACCGCCGACGCGGAGGAGACCACCACGGGCGGCGCGAACACGGTGGACAAGGACTCGAAGAACAAGACGACCAACACCACCGGCGCGGGCACCGGCGGCGGCTCCACCGAGCAGGCGGGCATCAACGGCAGCACCGTGGCGCTGCCGTTCGGCCTCGACCCGGCGCGCACCCCGGTCATGGGCTCCTACCAGGAGGGCGAGCAGAAACAGTCGTCGCTGACCTCGCAGTGGTACCGCCTCGAGCTCACCGACAGCATGCGCCACGACCCCGCCTACCGCGTGCTCGCCATCACCGCGGCGGGCCGGATCAGGTCGGTGGACGCCGACGGCGTGGTCACCTACGGCCAGGACCTGCGCCTGGAGTACGGAACCCGCGGCGCCGACGGCGCGGTGACCGCGCTGGGCTCGGTGAACCCCCTCGACATCGGCGGGGCCCCGTCCTGGCGCAATCTGCGGGTGCCGCTCGATCGGCTGCCCGCCGAGGCGAACGCGGTGCGCCTGGTCACGGTGGACAACGACATCACCTCGAAGCAGTGGCTCGCCGTCACCCCGCCGCGCCTGCCGCGCCTGGCGACCCTGAATTCGGTTGTCGGGGAATCGGATCCGGTGCTGCTGGACTGGCACGTCGGCCTGGCCTTCCCGTGCCAGCGACCGTTCGACCACCACGACGGCGTCGCCGAGGCGCCGAAGTGGCGGATCCTGCCCGACCGCGTCGGCTCCGATGCCTCCAACGCCTGGCAGGACGACATCGGCGGCGGCCCGCTCGGCTGGACCGGACTGCTGCTGAAGGCCGAGACGGTGCCGACCTATCTCGACCACGACTGGGCACGCGATTGGGGTTCGCTGGAGCAGTTCACGCCGTATGATCCCGAGGCGCGGCCCGCGTCGATCGGGGTCACGACGGTGACGCGCGGCGGCATCGCGAAGGATGACCCGATTCGGGTGAAGTAGGCGTCACGGCCACGCGCGGAGTCGAGGCGTCTTCGCTCGGCCGAGCGAGGATTCGAATGCGTCGTCCCGGCACGAATCGGCCGGGACGACGGGGAGTTCGACGCCGAACAGATCGCCGGTCGCCCTACCGACCGGGAGGCCGTACGGTCGGTTTCGAACTGCCGCCCCACGTCTCGGGCTGCCCACGAAACCTCCTGACGCACTGTCGGTTTCGATGAGGTGACACCTCCGTAACCGATGATTCGAATACGAGACGCGGCCGCGTTTGGACCGTAATCTTGTGGGTATGACAGCAGCCTTCGATGACATGGATCTGCGCGATCTCGTCGATCTGCTCACCGACGAGGAAAAGCGCGAAATACGCCCTGCGGTGCAGCGGGTACTCGGCCGCCTCCCTTCCCAGGAGGTCCTGCGCCGCGAACTCGGGCGCCGCATGCTCGAGGTCTGAGCCGACCCCCCGAAACCTCACCCGCGGCGGCCCGGCGAAAGCCGAAAAGCCGTGAGTACGAGTCTGTCCGAAATCCCTACTACGTCCCCCCGAAAACGCACAGGGCCGTGCGCCGGTGAATTCTCACCTGCGGCACGGCCCTGCCTACGTTTCGGGTCAGAACACCCGCATATCGCCCGGCGACCACATGCCGGAACGGTTCGCCGTCCCGGTCTCCAGGCGGGCGGGCTTGGCGTTCGGGTCGTACTGGTCGTAGCGCTCCAGCGAACCCCAGTCGCGCGCCCAGTCGTCCTTCAGATAGGTCGGCATGGTGGTCGACTTGGCCAGCATCTGCGCGAAACCGAGCGGGCCGCCGAATTCCTCGGCCTGCCAGGTGTTGGTGGAGCTGATGGCCAGCGGCCGGTCCGGCAGGATGCGGTACTTCGGCACCTCGGCCACGCCGTTCTCGTGGTAGAACGGCCGCTGGCACGGGAATTGCAGACCCACCGCCCAGTCCAGCAGGATCGGCTGCTCGGAACCGAGGAAGTCGTTGAGCGAGTTCAGCTTCGGCATCCGCGGCGGGGTGAACGCCAGCCACTGGTCACCGATCAGGATCGGGTCGTTGGCGACGATGCGCACCGCGTCGGCGTCCGGCGCGAGCTCGTCCAGCGGCACCCGCAGGTTGCGCCAGGACGGGAACGGGCCGATGTCGCGCGGCAGGTAGGTGCCGAGTTTCTGCACGCTGCCGTCGGGCTGGCGGCGGCCGTAGTCCACCGTCAGCGACTGGCCGTACTTCATCGAGCCGGTGTCGTCGAAGGAGAGGATGCGTCCGGCGGCCGAGATCACCACCAGTGGGCGTTCGGCCGAGCGCGCGGGCAGCTCGTACCAGCTCGAGGTCAGGTTGGCGGGCTGCTGCACGCCCTCCTGGTAGCTGCCCATGATCGGCGTGGTCGCCGGGTCGAGACCGAAGGGCAGGGCCACGGTGCTGCCGTTGACGCCGAGCGCGCCCTGACCGCCGCCGGTGCCCGCGCTCTCGCCCTCGGCGAAGGCCGCGCCGACCGACTGGGTGGAGGTGTTGCCGGTGCCCGGCTTCACCTCGACGCTGTCGGCGGACAGGTCGTCCGGCACGCCGTTGGGATCGAAGCCCACCGGCTTCGCGCCCCCCAGCGGGTCGCCGTTGGCAGGCGGGTCGGCCGGATCGATGATCGGGTTCAGTCGTCCGCCGTTCGGGTCGGACTCCACCAGCACGTCGTTGGCCAGGCCGCACATGTTGCCGCCGAGCGCGTCGAAGTTGGAGCGGGCCAGCGAGTACGCGGGGTACTGCGAGTAGGCGCCCTTGGCCAGCGAGGCCACTTCGAGCAGCACCATCATCGCGGCGACCACGGTCAGCGGGATGGCGGCGAACTTGCGAATCCGCTTGCCCCGCACCGTCTTCGCCGAGGGTTGCGGCTTGGCGTAGTCCTCGCGCAGCGCGGACCAGGCGACCAGCGCGAGCGCGAGGCCGAACAGGACCAGCATCACCGTGTTCGACTGGTAGCCGCTCAGCGAGATCCGCTTGTCGAACCACGGCACGCCGAAGCTGGACACGTACCAGTAGCCGTTGATGCCGGAGAACGCGATCGCCAGCACGAACAGCAGGCCCGCGAGGAATATCGCCCGGTTCTTGCGTGCGCGCAACGCGCTCGCCGAGACAGCGACGGCCGTGACCGCCGCCAGCGAACCGGCGATGCCCGCGTACGCGCCGAAGTGGTGGGTCCACTTCGTCGGGTTGAACATCATGAAGAAGATCGTGCCGAGCACGATGCCCATCAACCGCCAGGTCGGACCGCTCGCGATGCCGGGCACCCGCCTGCGCCGCAGCAGCACCAGCATGGTGGTGAACAGGCACAGCAGCATGATCAGGAAGGCGAAGCGGCGCGAGAGCGAGCCGTCCACCGTCTCCACGAACAGGTAGTAGTAGCGCAGGTAGTCCTCGTACCAGGCCAGGTTCGGGCCGGTGGCCTGACGCACCCGGTTCGCTTCCTGGATACCGGCGAAGGTCTGATCGCTGTAGACCACCGTCAGCACGAGCACGCCCGCCGCAGCGATCGGCGCGAGCAGCGGCAGCGCGCCGTGTTCGCGGTGCCTGCGCACCACGACCCGCACCAGCGGACGGATACCGGCGAGCAGCGCCGCGACGCACATCAGACCGGTCGGCGCGGCCGCCAGCGTGAACGCGGCGATCAGCACCGCCGCCGCGGCGGGCAGCAAACGTCCGGTCGCGATGGCGCGCTCGATGGAGACCCAGGTCAGCAGCGCGCCGAGCGCGACGATCGGCTCCGAGCGCAGGCCGTTGTCGAACGGCAGCCAGAAGGCGAGGAACACCAGGCCGCCGGTCCACAGCGCCACCTTGCTCGCGCGCACGCCGCGCCCGAGGCGGGGCACCACCTCGCGGCTGATCACCATCCAGCAGAGGATGGCGCAGGCCAAAGCGGGCAGGCGCACCCACGGGCTCGCCGTGGAGATCTCGGCGAACACCTGGATCACGTAGTAGTACCAGCCGAACGGCGCCTCCGGCACGCCGTACCAGCGGAAGTAGTTGGCCATGTAGCCCGCCTCCGGGGCCACCCGCACCATGCTCAGGATGTAGCCGTCGTCGGAGGTGTTGGCGCCGACGAAGTGCCACAGCAGCAGGGTGCCGATCACCGCGCCGTCGGCCCAGGTCGGCTTCAGCCAGTTGGCGGGCAGGAAGCGGCGGTGTCCGCGGCCGTCGCTGCTGTCCAGGCGGGCCAGCGCCCCCAGCGCGACGAGAGTGCACAGCAGCGCCGCGATCATCGCGATCATCTTGACGAGCGTCGGGCTGGAGCTGAACCGGGTGTCGACGGTCATGTCGAAGGACAGACCGGCCGGGACCGCGCCCTTCAGATCGGAGAAGACGCCCACCACCTGCGGCCGCAGATCACCGATCAGCTGGCCCTCGACCGGAACCTGGACGCTCTCGACGCCGCGTCCGCCCTCGACCGGCTGGTCGACGGTCCTGGTCAGTCCCTCGAACGCGGCGTGGGTGCGCTCGCGATCGGAGGTGATGGCGATCGAGGAACACTCGCCCATCCGCTCACGCTCGGCCGACGCGACCACCGCGTTGCGGTCCACCACGTCGACCGACGACTCGGAGACTCGCACGAACATGGCCTCCAGCGCCGCACGGTCGCCCTGCGGCGGCGCGGTGGCCAGCAGCATGCCGCCCTGCGCGGGCAACGACGCCACCGCGGAACACGGGATGGTCGCCCGCAGGCCGGTCGGCACCTGCGACATGAGCGGCGCCTGCACGTTGCCCAGCGTGCCGCCCTGCGGCCACTTCAGCACCGCGGTGGTCTGCTCGACGGGCAGGAACGGCGTGGCCAGCGCCAGCAGTGCGCCGAGCACCCCGGCCACCAGCGCGATTATTCGCGCCGTTCGATAGTCCTTCGGTCGGACCTCGGGTGCGGCGGGAGGCTTCGTCAAGACAGCGGTTGCGGCGTCGGGCACGGTTGGCAATGCTAGCGAATAACGGGACGGCACCGGGTCCCGGAAGCGTGCTGTGAGTTCGCCGAATTTCGATCCGGGGTACTTTTCACCCCGAAACACGACCCGACGTGCTGACCCATTACCGGTCGAATGGAAAGGTGTGGGTATGACCAAGGTGAATCTCGAGACGAATTTCGGAGCGATCGTCCTGGAGTTGGACGCGGAGAAGGCGCCCAAGACGGTGCAGAACTTCGTGGACTACGTGAACGCCGGCCACTACAACGGCACGATTTTCCACCGCGTGATCCCGAACTTCATGATCCAGGGCGGCGGCTTCGAGCCCAACATGCGCCAGAAGGGCACCAACGCCCCGATCCAGAACGAGGCGAACAACGGCCTGAAGAACAACAAGTACACCGTCGCGATGGCGCGGACCAACGACCCGCACTCGGCCACCGCGCAGTTCTTCATCAACGTCGCCGACAACGACTTCCTGAACCACTCGGCGCCCACGCCGTCCGGCTGGGGCTACACCGTGTTCGGCGCGGTCGTGGACGGCGCCGAGGTGGTCGACAAGATCGCGGGCGTGCGGACCGGCTCGGCGGGCATGCACCAGGACGTGCCGCTCGAGGCCGTCGTCATCGAATCCGCGAGCATCGGCTGAGCGCCGAACATAGGAACGCGAATCGGGCCGTCTCCCAAGGGAGTACGGCCCGATTTCGATTCGCTGGGAAGTTACAGCGGCAGCAGGTGATGCTTGCGCGGGTTGCGCTCGAGCTGCTTGTCCTGCAGCAGCTGCAGAGCGCGGCGTAGCTCCAGGCGGGTGCTCGACGGCTCGATGACGGCGTCGATGTACCCGCGCTCGGCGGCCACCCACGGCGTCGCCACGGTCGCGTTGTAGAAGTCGATCATCTGCTTGCGCACCGCGTCGCGCTGCTCCTCCGGCGCCGCCTCGATCTGCCGCGCCCCGATCAGGCTCACCGCGCTCTCCGCGCCCATCACCGCGATGCGGGCGGTCGGCCAGGCCAGGTTCACGTCGGCGCCGAGCTGTTTGGAGCCCATCACGGCGTAGCCGCCGCCGTAGGACTTGCGGATCACCACCGTCACCTTGGGCACGCTCGCCTCCACGAAGGAGAACAGGAAGCGGCCGCCGCGCTTGATGACGCCGATCTTCTCCTGTTCCACACCGGGCAGGAAGCCGGGCGTGTCCACCACGAAGACCAGCGGGAGCTCGAAGGCGTCGCAGAGGCGGACGAAGTGCGCGGCCTTGTCCGAGGCGCGGGCGTCCAGGGCACCGGCGTACACCATCGGCTGGTTGGCGACCACGCCGACGCTGCGACCGTCCACCCTGGCGAAGCCGGTGATGATGTTGCGTCCCGCGGTCGCGCCGATCTCGTGGAAATCGCCGTCGTCGAAGATGCGCAGCAGGATCTCGTGCATGTCGTAGCCCGCGTTGTCGGAGTCGGGCACGATCGAGTTCAGTTCGCGGTCGGAATCGGTGACTTCCGGCTCCAGGCCGGGATTCACGATCGGCGCCCGCTCCGTGCAGCTGGTCGGCAGGAAGCTCAGGTAGTCGCGGACCCACTGGAACGCGGCCGTCTCGTCCTTGGCGACGTGATGGATGTTGCCGTACTCGGCCTGGCTCCGCGCGCCGCCCAGCTCCTCCAGGCTGACGTCCTCGCCGGTGACCTCGCGGATCACCTTGGGGCCGGTGACGAACATGTACGCCTCTTCGGTCGCCACCACCACGTCGGTGTTGATGGGGGCGTACACCGCGCCGCCCGCGCACTTGCCGAGAATCATCGAGACCTGCGGAACGAGGCCGGACAGCGGCTCCTGGCGTCTGCCGAGCTCGGCGTACCAGGCCAGCGAGGTGACCGCCTCCTGAACGCGCGCGCCGCCGGAGTCGTTGATGCCGACGACCGGGCAGCCGACCTTGGCGGCGTACTCCATGATGTAGGCGACCTTGCGGCCGAACATCTCGCCGACCGACCCGCCGTACACGGTCTGGTCGTGGGAGAACACCGCCACGGGTCTGCCGTCCACCAGGCCGTGGCCGGTGACCACGCCGTCGCCGTACAGCGCGGTGGGATCACCGGGCTTGCGCACCAGAGCGCCGATTTCCACGAAGGTTCCCGGATCGAGCAGCATGTTGATCCGGTCGCGGGCGCTGGGGATGCCTTTCTTGGCCCGTTTCGCGACCCCCGCTTCACCCGCCGGTTCCTGCGCCAGATCCAGACGTTTCCGCAGGTCGGCGAGTTTCTCGGCAGTAGTGCTCACTGTGCGCCTTTCGCCTCGATTTCCCCGAGCTTCGCGGTCAGGTCGGCACCGATCTTGCCGATCCGCGGCTCGTCGACGATCTGCAGATGATCACCCGGAATGTGGATGACCTCGAGGTTGGGGATGTACTCGTCCCAGCCGCCGTTGGGGCGCCGGTCCGCGTAGCGCGGCTCGAGTTCGATCATCCCGTCGTGGTAGCGATCGGCGAGATAGAGCACAACGTTGCCGTCATAGCGGGTCGGCGTGGTCTTGGCCAGGTGCCGTCCTTCGACCCAGGAGGTGCGCTGGTGTTCGAGCACACCACCCGGGATCTTGGCGCCGGTCAGCTTGATGAGGTTGGTGACGATCGTGTACTGCTCGTCGTCGTCGGCACCGGCCAGCTCCATGAGCTGCTCCTCGGGCAGTTCGCCCTCGATGCCGTAGGTCTTCTTCGCGAATTCCTGGTAGCGCTGGATGCGCCGGACTCGCTCGGCCGGGCTGTTGTCCTCCGGCTCGGCCGGGATCGCGAGGTCGATCAGTCCGACGTAGCGCACGTCGGCGCCTTCCGCGCGCAGCAGCTGTCCCACCGTGAGCGCGAAGACCGCGCCGAGCGACCAGCCGTACAGCACGTAAGGTCCGTTGCCCTGGATCTTGCGCAGCTCGGGCAGGTACTGCCGCGCGCGCTCCTCGATATCGCCTTCGACGCGCTCGAAGCCGTACATCGGGGTGTCGGCCGGAAGCCGCTTGAGCAGCGGTTCGTAGACCAACGTGTTGCCGCCCGACGGGTGGAAGACGAAGACCGGCACGGCATTCGAGCCCTCGGGACGCGGGCGCAGGGGACGGATGAAGCCCTCCACGTCGGCACCACTGTCTTGCAGTCCGCGCACGATTTCGGCGAGCTGCTCGATGGTCTCCGAGTCGAGCACGTCGTCGACGGTGACCTCGGCGCCGACCCGGTCGGTGAGGCGGGCCGCCAGCTTCTCGGCGACCTCCTCCTCCAGGATCGGCAGGGTGTTGAAGATGCCGCCCGCCGACTTGCCCGTGACAACGGCCCAGCTGGCGTAGGTCAGCCGCTCGGCGGCGTCGCGCGGCGGCACGCCGTCCTCGTCGGCCTGCGACTGCTGCTCGCCGAAGAGCGCGGCAGCGGCGTCTTCCTCCGGCTCCGAGGGCGCCTCGACCGTCGCGGCGACCGCGGCCGATTCCGCCTCGGCGACAATCTTTTCCGCCTCGGCCTCGATCGTGGTGTTCTCGGCGTCGAGCCCCGGCACCGGCGCGCCAGCGGCCTTCACCGCGGCGGCCGGATCCTCGCCCGATTCCAGGGCCGAACGCGCCGCGGCGATGAAGTCGCCGTCGACGGCGATCTCCTCGCCCGCGGCCTGCTTGTCGGCCATGGCCTGCACCTCGTCGCGGTGCTCGATGGCGTAGCGCAGCACCTTGCCGACCTCGTTGAGGTTCGCGTCGCGCACGGCCTGGATCTGCAGCTGCGGGATGTCGAATTCGTACTCGACGCGGTTCTTGATGCGCATGGCCATCAGCGAGTCCAGACCCAGCTCCATGAGCGGGATCTCCATCGGCAGGTCCTCGACCGCGTAGCCCATGGACTCGGCGACGATGATCGCGAGCCGCTGCTCGATGGTCTGGCTGCCGTTGGGGTCCCAGCGGTCGCCGAAGGTCTCCACGACCTCGGGCTCGGTGACCGTCGCGACCGCGGTTTCGGTAACCGGCTGCGCGACAGCGGTTTCCGGCAGCGCGGCGCCGGAGGTCACGACAGCTTCGAAGAGCAAGCGGAAGGCGTTGCCCTCCTTGGCGTGCACCTGCACCGACGCGCCGCCGAGGTGCGGGGTCAGCGTGGTGGTGAGGGTGCCTGCCGCGGGCAGCGCGCCGTGCGGCACGGATGCACCGAGGGCGACATCACTGAGCACCTGCGCCGCCGCGGCGCGTACGAGCGCGGGCAGCTCGGTGACGGCGCCCGCCTGGACCTCCCAGACGTGGCGGCCGTCCGGCAGCGCGACGTGCGCGCCGGGGACCTTGGTGTTGCCGCTGCCGCTGGTCATCTGCGCCTTCGGCCAGTACTCCTTGCGCACGAACACCGTTCGCGGCACGTCGGCGTAGTCACCGGCGGGCAGCAGCGAGGGCAGGTCGACGGCGTGACCGTGCACGTAGAGCTGGGCCAGCGCGGAGATCACGCCCGCCGACTCGTCTTCCTTGCGCTTGAGCGTCGGGATGAGCTGCGCGTCGTGCAGCCCCGCGGCGAAGGTGGTGCCCAGAACCTGCATCAGCGCAACGGAATTCGGCGCGAGTTCCAGGAACGTGGTGTGCCCGGAGTCCACCGCGAGCTTCACCGCGTTGGTGAAGTACACGCTGTGGCGCATGTTCTTGACCCAGTAGTCCTCGTCGTGGATCGGGTCGTGGCCGGGACGGTAGTACTGCTCCTTGTTCACCGTCGAGTACAGGCCCGTCTTCATGCGGGTCGGCTCGATACCGGCCAGCTCCGCGGCCAGCTCGCCGAGCAGCGGATCCATCTGCGAGGTGTGGCCCGCGCCGCGGGTCTGCAGCACGCGGGCGAACTTGCCCGCCTCCTCGACCTTGGCGACGATCGCCTGCACCTGCTCGGTCGGGCCGCCGATCACCGTGTTGGTCGGCGCGGCGTACACCGCGACCTCCACGTCGGGGTACTCCGGCAGCATCGCCTCGACGTCGGCGGCGCTCAGCTCGACCAGCGCCATGTTGCGCACGTCGTCGTCGCTGATCATCTGCTCGCCCTCGCCCATCAGGCGCGAACGGGCGCAGATCACCCGCACCGCGTCCTCGAGCGCGAGACCGCCCGCGATGTAGGCGCCCGCGACCTCGCCCATCGAGTGGCCGACGACGGCGGTGGGCTCGGCGCCGTGTGCGCGCAGCAGCGCGGCCAGACCGATCTGGATGGTGAAGATGCCGACCTGCGAGGTGCCGACGGTGTAGTCCTGGGCGTCGTCCAGGATCAGCTCGCGAATCGAGTAACCGGCCTCGTCCTGCACCAGCTCGTCGGCCTGGTCGACGGTGGCGCGGAAGATCGAGTTCTCCAGGTAGAGCTGCTTGCCCATCTTGCGGTGCTGCGCGCCGAATCCGGCGAGCACCCACATCGGGCCCTGCGCGGCCGGGGCGTCGGCGGTGAAGACGCCGGTGCCCGGCTTGCCCGCGGCGATCGCGCGCAGACCGGCGACGGCCTCTTCGTGCGTCTTGGCGACCACGACGCCGCGCGAACGCCAATGGCTGCGCTTGGCCAGCGAACGGGCCACGTCGGCGAGCGGGACGTCGCGACCAGCGTCGGACTCCAGCCAGTCGGCGAGCACGGCGGCGGCGCGCTTGCGGCGTGAGGGCAGGTAGCCGGACACCGCGAGGATCACCGGCAGCGGCTCTTCGCGGTCGGCCGACCATTCGGCGGGCGCCGCGGTTTCCACCTCGGCTGCTTCCACCTCGGCGGCCGCAGCCTCGACGGCTTCCGCCTCGGCCTCGGCGACGATCTCGGTGGCCTCGGCGACCACGTCGGTGGTCTCGTCGTCCAGACGCTGTTCAGCAGACACCTCGACCGGCGCACCCTGAGCGGGTGCGGCAGCAGACGCCACCTCAGCGGGTGCGGCAGCAGACGCCACCTCAGCGGGTGCGGCAGCAGACGCCACGTACTCCTGAAGCACGACATGCGCGTTGGTGCCGCCGAAGCCGAAGCCGGAGATGCCGACGGTGGCGACGCCGCTGTAGCGCGGGAACTCGGTCGGCGCGTCGACGACCTTCAGCCGCGCCTGCTCGAACGGGATGAACGGGCTCGGGCCCGCGTAGTTGATGTTGGGCGGAATGACGTTGTGCTGGAACGCCATGATCACCTTGGCCAAGCTGGCCGCGCCCGCGCCGGACTCGAGGTGGCCGAAGTTGGTCTTGGCCGAGCCGAGCAGCGCGGGCTTGTCGGCGTCGCGACCGCGACCGACCACTTGGCCGAGCGCGTCGGCCTCGATCGGGTCGCCGATCGGCGTGCCGGTGCCGTGCGCCTCGATGTAGTCGACGGTGGAGGGCTTGATGCCCGCATCGCGGTAGGCCGCGCGCAGCACGTCGGCCTGCGCGTCCGGGTTCGGCGCCAGCAGACCGTTGGAACGGCCGTCGTTGTTGACCGCGGAACCCTTGATGACGGCGAGAATCCGGTCGCCGTCCCGCTCCGCGTCGGTCAGTCGCTTCAGCACGACCAGGCCGCCGCCCTCGGACCGCACCATACCGTCGGCGTCGGAGGAGAAGGCCTTGATGTGGCCGTCCTTCGCGACGCCGCCGCCCATGTCGAAGCCGAGCGTGGCCATCGGCGTCAGGATCATGTTGATGCCGCCCGCCAGCGCCAGATCGGCATCGCCGTCGCGCAGCGCACGCACCGCCTGGTGCACGGCGACGATCGTCGACGAGCAGGCCGTATCGACGGAGACCGACGGACCACGGAAGTCGAAGAAGTAGGACACCCGGTTGGGGATGATGCTGGAGACGCTGCCCATGATGGCGTATCCCTGCGCCGTCGCGGGCAGGTTGCCGTCGCGCTCGCCGCCGAGGCCGAGCGCCGCGATCAGCTGGAAGTCGTTGGCGGACGAACCGATGAAGACGCCGACCGATTCACCGCGCAGCTCGCTCGCCGGAATCCTGGCGTGCTCGAGCGCCTCCCAGGTCAGCTCCATCATGAGTCGCTGCTGCGGATCGACGCGCTCGACTTCGATCGGCGACATCGCGAAGAACTCGGCATCGAAGCCCTTGACGACCTCTTGGTCCAGGTAGCCGCCGAGCGTATTGCCCTCGGCGACAGCCTTCGCGACTTCGGGCTCGCTCAGGAACTCCGACCAGCGGCCTTCGGGCCTTTCCCGGATGCCGTCGCCGCGGTTGATCAGGAATTCCCAGGTCGACTCCGGGGTGTCGCCCGCACCGGGCAGCCGGGTGGAAAGACCGACGATCGCGATGTCGTGCGCCTCGCCCGGGGTGAAACGGGCGGTGTAGAAAGCGTCGTCCGCCGACTCCTCGGGCGCCTCGGGCTCACCGTGCACGATGACCTCGGCCAACGACGCGATGGTCGGATGCTTGTAGACGACGGTCGCGTTCAGCATGACACCGGTGAGTTCCTCGATGTCGCCGCCGAGAGCGAGGGCGTCGCGCGAGGCGAGTCCGAACTCCTCCATCGGCCGATCCACCGTGATCTGCTCGATCGGCTGCCCGGTCGCGTCGGCGACCCAGCGGCGCAACCACTCTCGCAGTTCGGCCACCGAGATGTCCGTGGCGGCAGGCGCGGCCGCGCCTTCCGTGGCGGCGGAGGCGATTTCGGTCGTCTGGGTGGGCGTGCCCTCGTTGTCAGCCATCAATTCCTCAAGCTACCTGTCTGCGTAACCGGGCGCGCCGTGAATTGACGCTCGGCGTGGATGAGATCCGCGCCGAGCGTCGCTGGTCGGCTTCTAACTCACCCTGGGCAATTACTCTTCCGGTGCATCGGGGAAAGCCTGCTGGGTGTAACCACCTCGCAGCGTTCCCTCCAGATAAGCGGTCTTGCAGGCGCGCCGGGCGATCTTGCCGCTGGAGGTGCGCGGAATCGAGCCCGCGGGAACCAGCAGCACGTCGCGCACGGTGACACCGTGGCGCTGCGAGACGGCCGCGCGCACCGCGTCGGCGATCGGCAGCGGATCGGCCTTGCCCGCGCCCGGGCCGCGCTCGCCGACGATGACGAGCTGCTCGGAGGCGTCATCGGCGTCGAACGTCTTCAGGCCGGAGTGGCTACCCTGCTCGAACACCTCGGGCGGCAGCTGGTTGGCGGGCACCGAGAACGCGGCGACGAAGCCGGGGCGCAGCGCCTTGCTCGCTTCCTGCGCCGAGTACTCGAGGTCCTGCGGGTAGTGGTTGCGGCCGTCCACGATCACCAGGTCCTTGACGCGGCCGGTGATGTAGAGCTCGCCCTCGAAGTACACGCCGTAGTCGCCGGTACGCATCCAGTGCCCGTCGGCCTCGGCGCCCTCGGCGTGGCTGCCCTCGGCGAGCCGCTCGGTGACCTTGTTCTGGAAGGTCTTCGCGGTCTCGTCGGGACGGCCCCAGTAGCCGATGCCCATGTTGTTGCCGTGCAGCCAGATCTCGCCGACCCGGCCGTCGGGCAGCTCGTGGCCGCCGCCGTCGCTCTCGACGGTCTCCGGGTCCACGATCACGGCCCACTGCGACTTCGCCACGTAACCGCAGGACACCTGCGCGATGGCGTTCTCGGCGTTCTGGTCGATCTTCACCATCCGACCGGCGTTGAGCTCGTTGCGGTCGACATAGACGACCTTCGCCTCGTCCTCGGCCTTGGTCGCGGAGACGAACAGGGTCGCCTCGGCCATGCCGTAGCAGGGCTTGATCGCGGTCTTGGGCAGGCCGTACGGCGCGAACGCCTCGTTGAACTTCTTCATCGAGGAGGTGGTGACCGGCTCGCTGCCGTTGATCAGGCCGATGACGTTCGACAGATCCAGCGACTCGCCCGGCTTCGGCAGACCGCGCGCCGCGGCGTGCTCGAAGGCGAAGTTCGGTGCGGCGGCGAAGGTCCCGGCGCCGTCGGAGACCGCGGCGAGTTCCTTGATCCAGCGGTACGGGCGGCGCACGAACGCGCTCGGCGACATGATGGTGATGTACTTGCCACCCACCGCGGGCAGGATCACCGTCAGCAGACCCATGTCGTGGAACAGCGGCAGCCAGGTGACGCCGCGCGAGTTCCAGTCCAGGTTGATGGAGTGGACCATCTGCAGCAGGTTGGTGCCGACGGCCCGGTGGGTGATCTCCACACCGGCCGGAACCCGGGTCGAACCCGAGGTGTACTGCAGGTAGGCGATGTCGTCGATCTTGATGTCCGGGCGGACCCAGGTCTCGCCGACGCTGTCCGGGATCGCGTCGACCGCGATGATGCGCGGGCGCTGCGCCGCGGGTAGCGCGCGGAAGAACTGACGCACCCCGGCCGCGGAGGAGCTCGCGGTCAGGATGGCCGAGGGCTCACAGTCGCCGAGCACCGCGTGCAGGCGGTCGGTGTGACCGGGCTCGTCCGGGTCGAACAGCGGCACCGAGATGGTGCCCGCGTAGATGGCGGCGAAGAAGGAAACCACGTAGTCGAGGCCCTGCGGAGCGAGGATCGCGACCCGGTCGCCCGGCTTGGTCACCTGCTGCAGACGGGCGGCCACCGCGCGCAGCCGAACACCGAATTGCTGCCACGTCAGCTCGTGCACCTCGCCATCGCGTTCCCGCGAGTAGTCGATGTAGCGGTACGCGAGCGTGTTCGCGTCGTTGCGGGTGTGCTTCTCGACGTGATCAACCAGGGTGTGATCCTCGGGAATACGGATGTTCCCGGTTTCGTCCAGGTAGTCGTCGAAAGTCTCTTCCATTCCTTCTTCTCCTCCGAGGCACACGCAGCAGGACGGCGGCGACGCCGCCTGTTACCTGTGAGGCCCCGACTCGCTTTCGCCCGCGGGTGCTCGTCGTCCTAGAGCCAAACCTGCAAATTCGACGCGGTCTGCGCGGTGACCGCTATTGGCTAGATGTTCTCAAACCAGAGACATGTTACAGAGAAGACCGGGTCACTCTTCCCGCAGCAGGGGGATAACCGGTGCGAACGCGTCCATCTGGGTGGGGAAGACGCCGACATACGACATCGACGTGAGTTGCCGCACACGACGGATCTGTTCGGCGATCTCCTCGAACGTCCCGATCGCCACGTAAGGCGAATTCAGGATGTCCTCGACCGAGAGCTTGGTGTCGACCTCGAGGTCGGGATGCAGACCGCGGTCGATGGCCGAGAGCGCCATTTCGGCGGTCTTCTCCCGATCGTCGGTGATGACGATCGCGGTGATGGCCCAGTTCAGTTCGATCTGGTCGAACCGCTCGCCCGCGGCCTCTCTGATCAGGTTCACCTTCTCGATGGTCTTCTCCATGGTGATGCCGGAGAGCAGACCCTTACCGTTCTTGGTGGTGACCGGAACGATCGAGATGATGTCGGCGTGCTTGGCGGCCAGGCGCAGCATCTTCGGTCCGCCGCCGCCGGTGCAGATCGGCGGGCGCGGGCCCTGCCGCGGACGCGGGGTGCCCTTGATGCCCTTGACCTGGTAGTACTTGCCCTCGAAAGTGCACTCCTGGCCGCGCAGCAGCACGTCGAGGATGGTCAGCGCCTCGTCCAGCTTGGCCAGACGCACGCCCGGCGAGTCGTAGACCAGGCCCGCGGCCAGGTACTCGTCCTGCTTCCAGCCCGCGCCGACGCCCACCTCGAGGCGGCCCTTCGACAGCACGTCGATGGTGGCCAGGTCCTTGGCGAGCACCACGGGGTGGCGGAAGCCGTTGGCCAGCACCGACGTACCAAGGCGGATCTTCTCGGTGGCCTGGCTCAGTGCGCCGAGCGCGGCGATCGGGCCGATCTGATCACCGAGGTGATCGGGCACGAAAAAGGTGTCGAACCCGTACTCCTCGGCCTGCTGCGCCGTCTGGATGAACTTGCGGGCGCCGCCTTCCTGCTTGTTCCCCTCGCCCGCAGCCCCGAAGCGAAAAGGACGCAACGGGGTGCCCAATGCGGTCAGCTCACCGGCCGATGCGGCGGCTTGTGTCATGAACTCATGCTCCTGGCTGTAAGGAAATACGGCGCGACTCGCGCCCCTGATACTCGGGGGTAGTCGCGATCATCAGCGCACTTTACAACGTGCCGGGGAACTCCCGTACGGTTGCTGCGGCACAGGCTGGCCGAACACACGACGACGTCGGCGTGGTTTGTGCCATCTCACGAATGCGGCGGCCGAGGGGCGCCCTCGATCAGACCGCTCGCCCAGCTCGCCGTCCACTGGGTCGCCGTGGTGCCGTCGCCGTCCACCACGTATCCGTTGTACAAGGCGTGCACCGGATTTCCGACCGCCCGCACGAGCGCGAGCACGCTGGGGATCCAGTTCACCGGGTTCAGCGCCTGCGGCGGCGAATCGCAGATCATGTCGCCCGGTGCGCAGATGGTGTAGGTGCGGTCGGCGAGCGCGCCGAAACCGTCGCGCGGGCCGGTCATCGTGATGCCGGGGACCTTCAGGCCCGTCAGCGCGACCTCCGCGCCCACGCCGGGCGGCGTGGCGCCGATCGGGATGGCGCGTCCCGGGCCGGTGTCGAGGGTGCGTCGCCCGTCGGCGATCAGCGTCACGCCGAGGACGCGGTCGGCGGGAACCGGACCCTTGCCCGCGCCGATCTGCGCGGCGACGTCGCCGGCGATCACCGCGCCCTGGGAGAACCCGGCGATCACGTAAGTCGTCAAGGGGCATTCACGGGATCGCTCGGTCATCATGTCGACCATCCGCTGGGTGCCCTCGGAACGGCTGTTGTTGTAGGACTCCTGACCGTCCGGCGGGATGGCGATCGGGTTCGAGAACTGCGCGACGTACGGCACGGTGTAGACGTCGACCCGCTCGGCGGGGAACTGCTGCCGCACCGGCCCGGAGATGTTGAGCATCAGCGACAGCGGGTTGGCCGCCGGGTTGCGCGGGTCGTCGGCGCTGCTCGACTCCCAGGTGCCCGGCACCGAGATCATCTGCACGTCCGGGCAGGTGGCGGGCTGCGAGGTCGGCGGCTTGGGCGGCGGTTCGGGGCCCGGCTTGGGCACCCGCAGCCGTCCGGCCAGCAGGAACCACAGCAAGATCACCACGACGACGATCAACGCGACGACCGCCAGCGCGACCAGGCACCCCACCGGCCGAAGCCGGCGGGGTCTCGAACCGCCCGCCATCACTGGCAGTAGTTCTGCTTGGCCGTCTGAATGTAGATCTGACCGGCCTGCTCGACCGGCATCTTGGCCGGGTCGAAGGACGGGTCGGAACCGGCCATAGCGTTGACGAACGTGGTCAGGTCCTGCTCGGACGCGCCAGCGGCGACGCCCTGGCAGACGTAGCTACCGATGCTCAGCGCGATATCCGGGCTGGACGGGGTGATGCCCTGCGCCTTCAGCGCGTCGAGGAACTTGCGGTCCTTCTCGGTGAGATTGGAGGTGTCGGCGGGCGGCACCACATTCGTCGGCACCGGCTCCGGACGCTCCGGCGCGACGGTCTCGACGGGCGGCGGCGCCTGCTCGGGCGCGGGAGCCGGGGTGGTCTCGTGGCCTTCGTGGCCGGTCTCGGCCGGGCTGGTCGGCGCGGCGGCGGGCGCCGACGTCGTCGTGGTCGGCTTCAGAGTCGGCGTGCTCGTCGCGGTCGAGTCGTTGTCACCGCAGGCGCTGAGCAGGCCGGTCGCGGCGATCGCCACGGCGACGCCGAGTACCTTTCCTCGGGTCCGATGCATGTATTTCTGTCCTCGATCTATTGGGCAAGGGGGATCGGTCGCCCCCAGGGTAATGGCAACCACGGGCCGACCGGCGTCAGTCAGCCAACAGACCGGTCGGAATCAAAGACCGTGAACCTCCGATTTGCCGTTCACCACCGTGATGAACCCGGCTTGGAAGTTCTGCCGCACACCGCCTGGAATCGCGAACTCGTCGCTGATCGGATACCCGAGTTTGCCGTTCTCGAAGCCGACGCTCTGCCAGGCGTCCATCATCGGCCCGGTGCGCACCGCCCAGGCTCCGGAGAGCGGACTCCAATAGATGTTGCCGCCCTCGAATCGGCTGTAGCGGCCGAGATCCTTCAGCGGAAGTTCCTCCGCCGCAGGGAAACCGAGCCAGCTGTTCTCGTATCCCAGCTGGGCGTACTTGCCGAGGATCAGCCCGTGCACCCGGTGCACGCCGGTCTTGGCGCTGTAATAGAACGGACCGCCTTCGAAGGCCTGCACCGCGCCATCCTTGTTCGGCGTCTTGATCTCCGGCGCGGTCGGATAGCCCGCCGGTCCGCGTTCGAAGCCCTGCGCGCCCCATTCGTCGAGGATCGCGCCACGCACCACTTGCGCTCCGGTCTGTGGCGTCCAATACAGCGAGCCGTGCTGGAACGGCTGGAACCGGCCGCGTCCATCGGGCAGCCCGCGTTCACCGCCGGTCGGCAGGCCGAGCGGGCCCGCGGGTCCGTGCGCGGCCTGGTAGCCGCCGCCGATCATGCCGCCGACCGCGTGCGCGCCGCTCTCCGGCGCGAAGAAGACCCGCCCACCGTGGAAGTCCTGCGCGACACCGCCCGCCACCTGGTACTCCCCGGTGAGACATTCGCCGAGCCAGCCGTTCGCGGCCACCGCGGCGCCGATCGACTCGGCGGGCGCGCACGCGGGCTTGTCGGATTCGATCCCGAGCGCGGCCGCCGCCTGGGGCCAGGACTGACGCATCTCGAAGTCCCAGTACGGCCACGAGTGGGTGCCCGATGGCCGGTAGTTGACCTGCGCGGGGATGGACAGCTCGGCCAGCTTGGTGACGAAGTTCTGCGAGGTGAGCCGGGACAGGATCTCCAGCCCCATGCCCGCGTAGTTGGTGCTCACGCCGGGAATGCCGGAGGCCTGATCGAACGGCCCGGTGGCGCCGCTGCCGCTGGAGACGTAGATGCTGGTGCCCTCGAGCCGGTCGGCGAGGAAGTACGGATCGTGGTTCTCCCACTCCGGGCTGGTCGGCGGACCCCACATCGCGGCCGAGTCGAAACCGCCCGCGTCGCGCATGGCGAACTCGATGGCCTGCGGCATGCCGAGCGTGGTCGTGGTGAGGAAACCCGAGTACGAAGCGGCGTACTTGGCGAAACCGGGATTGCGTCCGGCGAGGAACATGGCCGCGGTGCCGCCCATCGAAAGGCCCGCCATGCCGCGCACAGCGGTGGCCCGCCACTGGCTCTCCAGCAGCGGCGGCAACTCCTTGGTGAGGAAGGTCTCCCACTTGTAGTTCTTGCCGTTGTTCGGCTGCAACCAGTCGGAGTAGAAGCTGGACTGGCCGCCCACCGGCAGCACCACCGTGACGTTCTTGTCGGCGTAGAAGCCCGCCGCCCCCGCGTCCTTGGTCCAGCCGCTCTCGTCCTCGGTGGCGCGCAGGCCGTCGAGCAGGAACAGCACGGGGAACCTGGCGTCCGGCCGGTTGTTCCAGTCCCTGGCAAGCAGCAACTGCACCTGTATCGGCGCGCCCATCGACGGCGAGTTCACCCACAGCGCCACCCGGCGGTCACCGTGCCAGACCACGTTCTGCACGGTGGCCTCGGCGAGGGCTGCCGTGGGCTGGGCGGCGACAGGCGAGGTCAGCGGGGTGGTGATTCCCGCGGCGAGAGGTAGCACCAGGGCGGTGGCAAGCATGGCGAAACGGCCGCGCGCCGTGCGTCCGCCGCGTCGTCGGACTCTCCCCCATCTACCACACGCAACTCCAGCCACATGAGTTTTCTACTCCGGCAAACCCTCAGTTTCCGGTAGCCGCGCCCATAGCGAACCGGCGTGTCGGAAAACGACGACGCCGCCGCTTCGCGAGGAAGCGACGGCGTCGTGCGGTTGTTCAGTGCGCGGTGATCACCAGGCGCCGGTGGCGTCCAGGATGCCCTTGCGCGAGTTCCACAGCTGGCCCTCCCAGTACTTCCAGGAGTGGGTGCCCGCGGCCGGGAAGTCGAAGAAGGCCGGGATGCCGAGCGAGTTCAGGCGGACCTGGAACGCGCGGGTGTTGACCAGCGACAGAGCCTCGAGCGCCATCGCGTTACCGGTGTTGAACAGGCCGACCGGGGAGGCGGGCCGGTCGAACTGACCGGGCAGACCCGACGCCGCCGAGATGTACATCGGCAGGCCCTTCAGCTGCGGCGCGAACACGAACGGGTCCATGCGCAGCCACTGCGGGCTCCACG
This sequence comes from Nocardia sp. NPDC004654, assembly GCF_040609595.1. NCBI lineage: Bacteria > Bacillati > Actinomycetota > Actinomycetes > Mycobacteriales > Nocardiaceae > Nocardia > Nocardia sp. NPDC004654. Next base: position 238,471 of record NZ_JBEXKI010000001.1, read on the forward strand.
GCGCGGCCATCGAGTCCACGTTGTAGCGGCCCGCGTCCAGCATCGCGATGCGGATCGCCTCGCGCATGCCCGGCGCGGAGATGTTCAGGTAGCCGGAGTAGGACGCGGCGAACTTGAACTGGTCGCGGTGGTAGGCGGCCAGCGCCAGCGCGGCGCTACCGCCCATGGACAGACCGATGACCGCGTTGTTGTTCTTGGAGACGCCGTAGCCCGCGAGGAAGTTCGGCAGCTCGTTGGTCAGGAAGCTTTCCCACTTGTAGGTGGTCTTCTGACCGTTGGTGTTGCTCGGCGCGTACCAGTCGGTGTAGAAGCTCGACTGACCGCCGACCGGCATCACCAGGGTGATGTTGTCGTTCTTGAACTGCTCCATCGCGTTGGTCTCGAACGACCACGCGTTGCGGTCGTCGCGAGCGCGCAGGCCGTCGAGCATGTACAGCGCCGCGTTGCCGCCGCGCGATGCCCACTGCACCTGAACCTTGATCGGACCCATCTGCGACGGGACCATCAACTCCTCGTAGCCACCGGCCGGCGCGCGCAGCACCGGGGCGTGCACGGGAGCGGCTGTGGCGACGGTCGGGGAAGCCAGTCCGGCGGCGATCGGCAGCGCTAGCGCAGCGGCTCCGACAGCCAGAATTCGATTACGCCAACCACGAGGTGCGCCTCGCCGACCCGACTTGACACTCTTCGGCGCGGCGGCCCTGCCGAAACGCATGAATCCTGCTCACTTTCTGCTGTTGCGGTGCCGCCGCGCCGAACCGGCGGGGCGACACCCGTGCTGCCAACGAGACGCGCGTCACACCGATGCCGGTTCCCGACATTCCGGCATCAATCGACGGCGCTACAACGATATGGTCACACTTACGCTCGCAGGAGGATATTCGACGTCCGAATCCTTAGCAAGGCTGCGGTCGACCGGGTGGCCGAAATCCGCCCGCGCACAATCTGTGATCGTGCGGTGACCATACCGCGTTCCAGCAGTGATGTCGTCCCCGAAGGTCAATTTGTTACGTCATCCGAGATGGGCGCTCATATCGGGGAGCATCGCCAGCACCTGGTCCTGCCAGTAATGCCAGTTGTGCACCCCGACCGCCGGGTAGTTGTAGACCACGTTCCCGCCGCCGAGGGTGTCCATCCTGGCCTGGAACGCGCGCGTGTTGGCGAGCGCGAGCGTCTCCAATGCCATGGCGTTGCCGAGGTGATAGGCGTCGATCGGCGCGGTGATCGCGTCGCGCGGTCCGTTCGCGCCGCTGCCAGCGGAGATCCAGAGCCGAGTGCCGTTCTGCCGCAACAATTGCGCGAACATGAACGGGTCGTGGCGCAGCCAGCGCGGGTCCCACGGCGGGCCCCACATGGCGTCGATGTTGAAACCGCCCGCGTCGAGCAGCGCCAGCCGCAATGCCTCGCGCATGCCGGGCGCCGAAATGTTCAGATATCCGGAATACGAACCCGCGTAACGGAATTGATCGGGGTGATAGGCGGCCAGCGCGAGCGCGGCGCTACCGCCCATGGAAAGACCGAAGATGCCGTTGCCGTTCGGATTGAAACCGAGCCGGTCGCGCAGCGCCCAGCGCAGATTCTCGGTCAGGAACGTTTCCCAGGCGTAGGTGATCGTCTGGCCGTTGGTGTTGCTCGGCGCGATCCAGTCCGAATAGAAGCTGGACTGACCGCCGACCGGCATCACGACGTTGATGTTCCACTGCGTCAGGGTCCGCGAGATGTCGGTGTCGATCTCCCAGCCGCTCAGGTCGTTGCGTGCGCGCAGACCGTCCAGCGCGTAGACGACGCGGTTGGTGTTGCCGTCGGCCGCGCGGAAGATGCGCGTCTTGATCGGCCCCATGCTGGAATCGACCCAGAAATCGAAACCGGCCGGATCGAAGCCCGCCGTGGCCGGTGCGGTCAGCCCGGCGGTCGCCGCGCCGAAGGGCACCGCGAGCGCGAGCGCCAGACCGGCGACCGAACGCCGCCACCATCGCCGCCCCCCGGCAACCCTCCCGTTCATGCCCCGGCCCCGCCCGCGCTCAGCATCATCGTGCGTGGTGTGCGCCAGCCTATGATTCGCTCACTGCGTTCGCTCAACCCGTCAACTCGCATCGACCAGACCTTTCGCCCGCGCGGTCTTCATCGACCGCAACCGTCGTGCATGAGGATCGCCACTGGCGCCGAGAACCGGACTAGCACGGGTTTCGGCGGTACTGCCGTTTCGAAGCGGTACTGCTCTTCTATATGTGCATATTCGAAGCAAACCGACGCGAGACGCGCGCCTATATCGGATCGTGATCAAAACCGGACGGCGGCCGGTTCCGCTCCCGGTGGGGCGCCTCCTTATATAGGGGGCCGGTTCTCGATCGCCCGCCAGCGATCGTCCAGCCAACGCGAAGGACCGCTCGGAACCCGATGGCCCCGAGCGGTCCTCGGTGGTTCGTCAGCCGATGTTCGCGGACAGGTCCGGAAGCATGCGCTTCGCCTCGTCGGCCCAGTTGTTCCAGGCGTGAATGCCGTAGGCCGGGAAGGAGTAGACGGCGTTGCCGCCGCCGAGCGTCGCCATGCGCGCCTGGAAAGCCCGGGTGTTGACCAGCGCGAGCGACTCGAGCCCCATGCCGTTGAGGGTGTTGAAGCTAGGCGAATCGGTGGCCGTGGGCAACCCGCTCGCCGCGGCGACCCACAAGCGGGTTCCGTTGCGAATCAGGTTGGGTGCGAAGACGAACGGGTCCATTCGCAGCCACTGCGGGCCCCAGGGCGGCGCCATCGAGTCCACGTTGTAGCCGCCCGCGTCGAGCATGGCCACGCGGATCGCCTCGCGCATGCCGGGGGCGGAGTTGTTCAGGTAGCCGGAGAAGGAACCGGCGAAGCTGAACTGGTCCGGGTGATAGGCGGCCAGGGTCAGCGCGGCGCTGCCGCCCATCGAGAGGCCGAAGACGCCGTTGCGATTCGGGTTGAATCCGAGGCGATCACGCAGCGCCGAGCGCAGATTCTGGGTCAGGAAGGTTTCCCACTGATACCGGTAGCTCTTGCCGGGACCGCCCGCGAGCACGTTCATCGCGCCGGAGCCGGAGCTGGAGCCGGAACCCGCTGGGATACCGAGGAGTTCGCTCGGCGCGTTCCAGTCCGCGTAGAAGCTGGACATGCCGCCGACCGGCATCACGACGTTGATGTTCTGGCTGGCCAGCAGCGCCGGGACGTCGGTTTCGATCTCCCAGCCGTTCAGGGTCTCGGGCGCGCGCATGCCGTCCAGGACGTAGACGACGCGGTGGGTGTTGCCGTCGGCGGCGCGCAGAACGCGGGACTTGATCGGGCCCATGCCCGAGTCGACCCAGAAGTCGAAGGCCGCCGGATTGAACGCCGCCGAGGCCGCGGCTCCGGTGCCCGCCACGGAAACCCCCAGTGGCGCCAACATCGCGACAGCGACTCCGAACGCCCACTTGCGCATCCACGATCCGGATGACGGCTTCGGGCGGTGTTTCCCACGGGCAGTACGCATTCGACTCGACCTTTCCTCGGCGACCGGAGGAGGCAAACAGCAAGCAACTCGACCGGCCCCCTCATCGGGCACGAAGATCACGCGTCCGCGCTGAAAACGGACGTTTCGACCTTTGTGCATGCACTATGTGTATCAATCGGCAACGAATGCTTATATGTTGCTGGAAAGTGATCCAGCCCACAAGGATTCATGGCTTTCCCGCTGCTGATTCGTTGCCTACCCCGCTTGCGGATGCCCGTTCGGCGGACGAAAAAACCGCCCGGCGCGGGGAGCGCCGGGCGGTTTCGGGTCGAGCCTGGAATCAGCCGATGTTGGCCGAGAGGTCCGGAATCATCCGGTGGACCTCGGACTCCCAGTTGCGCCAGTTGTGGATGCCGACGGACGGGAAGCTGTAGGTGACGTTGCTGGCGCCGAGCGTCATCATCCGCACCTGGAACGCCCTGGTGTTGACCAGCGCGAGCGCTTCCAGCGGCACGCCCTGGACGACGTCCATCAGCGAGTGCACGTCACCCGCGGCGGGCAGACCGCTGCCCGCGGCGATCCACAGGCGGGTGTTGTTGGCCTTGAGCTGCGGCGCGAACACGAACGGGTCCATGCGCAGCCACTGCGGGCCCCACGGCGGCGCCATCGCGTCGATGTTGTACCCACCGGCGCTCAGCATCGCGACGCGCAGCGCCTCGCGCATGCCCGGCGCGGAGATGTTCAGGTAGCCGGAGTAGGACCCGGCGAAGCTGAACTGATCCGGGTGGTAGGCCGAGAGGGTCAGCGCGGCCGAACCGCCCATCGACAGGCCGAACACGCCGTTGCGGTTCGGGCTGAAGCCGAGCCGGTCGCGCAGCGCCCAGCGCAGGTTCTGGGTCAGGAAGGTCTCCCACTTGTAGGTGCTGACCTTGCCGACGGTCTCGTTCCAGCCGGACGAGCCGGTCATCGAGGAGCCCGAGGACGAGCCGGAGGGGCCCGAGCCGGTCGGGATGCCGAGGAAGGTGCTCGGCGCGTTCCAGTCCGCGTAGAAGCTGGACGGGCCGCCGACCGGCATGACCACGTTGATGTTCCACTTGGTCAGCTCGCGGGCGACCTCGGTGTCGATCTCCCAGCCGCTCAGGTCACCGCGGGCGCGCATGCCGTCCAGCGCATAGACCACACGGTTGGTGTTGCCGTCGGCCGCGCGGAAGATACGCGACTTGATCGGCCCCATGCTGGAGTCGACCCAGAAGTCGAAGCCCTCCGGGTTGAACGCCGCGGACGCGGTGGCGCCCTGGCCTGCCACCGACGCCCCGAGCGGTAGCACGACTGCCATCGAAACCAGGACCGACTTCTTGAGCCATCCACCGGCTCTGCGAGCACGCAGGCGACCAGCCTGCGCGCTGCGCCCGATCACGCCTCGCATTATTTTTTTGGGCCTTTCCCTACATGCGACCGGAGAGGGCCGCGCCTCGACGGAGACCGCCGGTCCCCGTCCACGTCGAGTGGACACCCCGGCGGGCATACCGGATGAGCCTAACCCGCCATCGATGCAAGGGCGTTATCAAAAAGAGATAAAGCGGCGTACGACACGTTTATGAGAAGTTCACCAGAAACCACTGGGCCCACGGAGATCCGTGGGCCCAGTGTGACTCCAGAGGTTCAGTTCGGCGGCTGCGGGAAGGGGTCGACCAGCCCGCAGCGCTGGATCTCGTACTTCGGCACCCGCTCGATCCGGTACTTCGCGAACGACAGCGCGTTGCGCAGGTTGTGCCGGAAACGCTCGAAGGTCAGCGGATCGCGCGAGGAGATCAGCAGCGCCTGCGTGTCCGGGCAGGACATGGCCGTGCGCGCCTGGGTGACCCACTTCTCGTCCAGGTACCAGGGCATCCACGGCTTCTTGTCGACCATGCCCGCGTCCACGACGACCCAGTCCGGGTACAGGCTCTTGTCGTGGCCGATGCGGCCGTCGGCCAGCCGCTCGGTGTGCGCGGCCAGCGGATAGGCCAGGCCCATCTGGTCGATGACGCGCACGTCGAGCGGGACGTTCATGCTGGTCATGCCCAGATTCAGGAAGTACACCGTGTGACCGGCGCCGCCGTCGGGGATGGGCTGCGGCGGGGGCGCGATGTACCAGAACGTGAACGCGGGCGAGTTCAGCAGCAGGCCGCCGTTGGGCGTCTCCTGGATGTTGTTCACCATGGCGCGGATGCGCGGGTAGTCGAGGTAGTCCGTGGCCCGGATCGGGTGGTCGTGGCCGGTGTTGAGCACGTAGTAGACGCGCTCGTCGACGATGCCCGACGAGCTGATCTTGGTGCCGGTCTTGATGGCCGTGGTGCCCGAGGCGAACAGCGCCCAGCCGAGCGTGCCGAGCCAGGCGATCAGGATCACCGCGACCGGCCAGTTCGCCGCGCGCAGGCCGCCTTCGGGCAGCCGCAGCGGAATCACCGCGACCGGGAGCAGCAGCAGGAACAGCTGCGGCAGCAGCATGCGGCCGTGCATGAAGTCGCCGCCGACGCGCAACGCGTAGATCGTCAGCAGAAAACCGCTGACCAGCACCAGTGTGACCACCGCGGCGGGCGAGCGCAGCCACGCGCTGAACCGGCGCAGGCGCCCCTCGGTCGACGGGCTCCCCGCGGGCGCGACCATCGAACGGGCCGCGACGACACCCAGGACCAGCAGCACGAGCAGCGGGATCCACAGGTAGTACGGCCCGACCAGATCCCACAGGTACGTGAAACCCTGGCTCCACTTCGCACCGCCCGCGTCCTTCGCGACGGCGGTGTTCGGGTAGGGCAGGCCGTAGTAGCCCATCCGCCAGATCTGGTAGCCCAACGGCACCAGGCCCGCCACGGCGACGATGACGGCGCGCAGCACGATCGGGCGGAAACGGGTCTCCGGCAGCGGCGCGAAGAAGATCATCAGCAGCGCGAGCGCGCCGACGAGGGTCATCTCCGGACGGATCAGCGGTGCGAGTCCGGCGAAGAACACCAGACCGAACAGCCCGCCGAGGCGCACCCGCTCGGCCTGCGCCCAACGCAGCAGCAACCACCACAGCGCGCCGAGCCAGCAGATGACGAGTCCACTCTCCAGGCCGGAGGTGGCGTAGTCGCGGGCGGGCGGCACCGCGATGTAGACCAGCACACCGGCGGGCAACAGCAGCGCCGACCTGGTGCCGCCCCACAGCCGGGCCGTGCCGAGCATGGCGAACACCATGGCGGCCACCGACAGCGTCAGCGCGATGCCGAGCACCACGTACTCGAGCCGCGCCTGGGTCAGCCAGCTGAAGAACCAGACGATGTAGGTCCACGCCGTGCTGGTGTTGGTCTCGACCCGCTCGTCCATGTTGAACACCGGGCCGTGGCCCGCCAGCAGGTTGCGGACGGTGCGCAGCACGATCAGGCCGTCGTCGGCGATCCAGCGACGCTGCCAGCCGCCGATCGCGAAAAGCGCCGCGGTGAGCGCGATCCCACCGACGAACGTGGCTCGGGATAGGCGCTGGAAAGACGAGGCGGACCGCGCCTGCGCGTTGGCAGTGCGTTCCGCCTCGTCTTCAGTTCGCTCCGCTCCCTCTACCAGCATCTCGTCAGGTGAGATAGACAGCGACACCTACCGCTCCGATCCAGGCGATTGCGAGGAACTGGAGGACGCGATCCCCCAGCGCGATCTCTTCGGGTTCTCCGGCCTCGCCACCGTCGACGTCGACCGCGTAACGCAGGATTGCGATGGTAAACGGGATCATCGAGATCGCGAACCAGGTGGTGTCGTTGGCCCGATCCTGCTCGAAGGCCCACAGCCCGTAGAAGACCACGACCGCGGTAGCCGCCAGCGTCCAGATGAAGCGCAGGTAGGTGGGCGTGTAGTACTCCAGCGACTTGCGGATCTTGGCGCCGGTGCCCAGCGCGATCTGCAGTTCGGCGTAGCGCTTGCCCGCCGCCATGAACAGCGAGCCGAACGACATGACCAGCAGGAACCACTGCGAGAGCGGAATACCCGCCGCTGCGCCGCCCGCGACGGCGCGCAACAGGAACCCACTCGAGACGATGCAGATGTCCAGCACCGCCTGGTGCTTGAGCCCGAAGCAGTAGGCCAGCTGGATGACGATGTAGACCGCCATCACCACGGCCAGCTGCCAGGCCGCGAGGAACGAGCCGACGATCGCGCCGACGAGCAGCACCGCGGAGAGGCCGTAGGCCAGGTTCACGGGGACGATGCCCGCGGCGATGGGCCGGAACCGCTTGGTCGGGTGGGCCCGGTCGGCCTCCACGTCCAGCGCGTCGTTGACCAGGTAGATGCCCGAGGCCGCCATGCAGAACACCACGAAGGCGACACCGACGTGGGCGAGCACGTCGATCTCGGTCGCCGAGCCCGCGGCGAGCGGGGCGGCGAGCACGAGGACGTTCTTGACCCACTGACGCGGCCGGACGGCCTTGATCAAACCACCCGCCAGCGTCTTGGGCGGCCCCTTGACAACGGCCTCTGCCAGATCGGCGCCGGTCGGCTCTTCACTCATGTCAACCAAGGCCTTTTCTTGTGCGAACGGTGTTTGATTTGCGGCGCTCCCGGTGCCCTGCATGGTTACGCAAGCTACCCCCTCCGGGCCCGTCGCTCGCCCCGCGGGTCGAGTCGCTTTTCGGCGGCGAGCAGGGCAGCGGCGGACGCGGCACCGAGCGCGGATCCGGCGAGCACGTCGGAGGGATAGTGCACCCCGAGTACGACTCGGGAGAGCAACATCGGCGGTACGAGCACCGCAGGCAAGGGTAGCCCGGTGAGTCTGCCGAGCAACACCGCAGCCGCCGTGGTGGAGGTGGCGTGCGAGGAGGGGAAGCTCAGCTTGCTCGGCGTCCCCACGTTGACCTGCACCGACGGGTCGTTCGGACGCGGGCGCCGGACCACGCGCTTGATCACGATGGAGGCCGCGTGCGCGCCGACCGCGCCCACCGCGACCCCGGCCCACTGCCGCCGCCGCGGCTTGTCGACCAACCACCCCGCGGCGGCGATGCCGATCCAGCCGAGCGCGTGCTCGCCGAAGTGCGACATTCCGCGCGCGGCCGAGACGACCGACGGATTCGTGCCGATGCTCGCCTGCACGGCGTTGATGATCGCGACCTCCGGCGGCCGGATGGCCGAATCCTGGAGGCTGGGGTTGACCGCACTCACTTATTTGGTTCCGTTCTGATCGATGCCGAAGGCGTTCTCCCAGGCCGCGGTGCTGGTGAGCCGCGGGTGCGCGGCACGGTAGCGCTGCTGCATCTCCGGGAAGCGGGCCGCGAGCTCCTTGCGCAGCCGCATCGCCTCCTTGAACAGGCCGAGAGCCTGGCGCGGATCGCGCTTGCGGTAGACGACGCCGCGGCCGTCGGCCGTGGTGACGGTGACGCCGTCGACCTGCGAGAGCAGGAACCAGCGCGCGTCCAGCGTCGGCACGTTGAGCTGCGGGGTCCGGTGGTGTTCGGTGTGCGCCGGGCGCACGTTGTGCACCAGACCCTTGACCAGCCGGACGACCTTCGCGATCGGGTTCGGCGGCTCGCCCACCGCGCCGACGCCGATGTGGCTGGCCAGCGGCAGCTCCGTCGAGGAGGGCAGGATGACCGCGTCCGGGTACTGCTTGCGCAGCTCGTGCACCGCGCCGAGCGCGCTCGGCAACAGCTGGAACAGCCGCTCCGGGCCCGCGAGGAAGTCGCGGATGGCGAGGTTCTGGATCGCCACCGTCGAATACTCCAGGCAGAGCAGGTGCTTGAGCGTGGCCTTGACGGTGTTGACGACCATGGCGCGCCCGTCGCCCGGCAGGTGCAGCGAGGCGACCACCAGGCGGTTGCGCAGGTGGAAGTACGCCTGCCAGTCGATGGCGTCGTCCTTGTCGCTCCACGCCATGTGCCAGACCGCCGCACCCGGCAGAGTGACGGTCGGATAACCGGCGACGCGGGCGCGCAGGCCGTATTCGACGTCGTCCCACTTCAGGAACAGCGGCAGCGGCTGGCCGAGCTCCTCGGCGACCTGGCGCGGGATCACGCAGGTCCACCAGCCGTTGAAGTCGACGTCGATGCGCCGGTGCAGCAGCTTGGAATTGTCGCGGTCGCGCAGCGGGTACTTGGCGAAATCGTGGTCGTATTCGACGTTGGGCGCCGCCGTCCACATGAAGATGCTCCGGTCGACCACTTCGCCCATGACGTGCAGGTGCGAGCGCTCCTGCAGGTTGAGCATCTGCCCGCCGACCAGCATCGGCGACTTGGTGAACCGAGAGAAGGCGAGCGCGCGCAGGATCGAGTCGGGCTCGATCTCGATGTCGTCGTCCATGTAGACGATGTACTGGGCGTCGGTGGTCTTCAGCGCCTCGTACATGACCCGGCTGTAGCCGCCGGAACCGCCCAGGTTTGGCTGGTCGTGGATGGCGAGCCGGTCGCCGAGCACCGCGGCGGCCTCGGCGAAACCGGGCTCGTCGACGACCTTCTTGGTGCCCTGGTCCGGGATGATGACGGCCTTGATCTTCTCCAGCACCAGCGGGTCGGAGCCGAGCGCGCCGAGGGTCTTCACCGCGTCGGTGGGCCGGTTGAAGGTGGGCATGCCGACCGCGATGCTGCCGTCGCCCGGCGCATCGATCGGCGCGTACCAGCCGCCGGAGAGCAGCGTGACCGCCGTGTCGGTGGTGATGTCGAACCAGATCCAGCCGCCGTCCTCGAACGGGGCGAGATCGGTCTCGAATTCCACCGTCGTCGAGTCGGCGCCCGCCGCGACGGCGAACTCGCTGCCCTGTACGTGGATTCGCGAGCCGTCGGCCTTCGAGCGGTACATGTCCACCCGGCCGTGTCCGGCCAGCTCCAGCCGCAGCACCACCGAGGTCAGCACGCTCCAGCGACGCCAGTAGCTGGCGGGCAGCGCGTTGAAGTAGGTGCAGAACGAGACCTCGGACTCCGCGCCGATGGACAGCGAAGTACGGGTGGTCGCGTGCGCGCGCTTGGCGTTGGTCGCCGATTCCTCCAGGTAGAGGGTGCGCACGTCGAGGGGCTCACCCGGCCTGGGCAGGATGATGCGCTGCAGCAGCGATTTCGCGCGGGTCTCGGTCGTCATCTCTTCCAACATCGGTGAGGAGGTCATTCTGCACTTTCGTCCACGAGGGGCGCGCCCGACTCCAGATGCGGTCGCAGCACATTGTCGAACATGCTCAGCGCGGAGCCGATGGCCATGTGCATGTCCAGGTACTGATAGGTGCCGAGGCGGCCGCCGAAGAGAACCTTCGCCGACGCGGTTTCCCGCTTGGCGCGCTCGCGGTAGGCGAGCAGCTTGGCGCGGTCCTCCGGGGTGTTGATCGGGTAGTACGGCTCGTCGCCGGTCTGCGCGAAGCGGGAGTACTCGCGCATGATCACCGTCTTGTCCGTGGGGTACTCGCGCTCGGGGTGGAAGTGGCGCGGCTCGATGATGCGGGTGTACGGCACGTCCGCGTCGTTGTAGTTCATCACCGAGGTGCCCTGGTAGTCACCGGTTTCGACCACTTCGGTCTCGAAGTCGATGGTGCGCCAGCCGAGTTCGCCCTCGCTGTAGTCGAAGTAGCGGTCCAGCGGACCGGTGTAGACGACAGGGGCGTCCGGGTTCTGCGCGCGCACTTCGTCGCGGACCTCGAACCAGTCGGTGTCCAGCCGGACCTCGATGAGGTCGGAGGCGGCCATGTTCTCCAGCCACTTCGTGTACCCCTGCGCGGGCAGGCCCTCGAAGGTGTCGTTGAAGTAGCGGTTGTCGAAGTTGTAGCGCACCGGGAGGCGGGTGATGTTGCCCGCGGGCAGTTCCTTGGGATCGGTCTGCCACTGCTTGGCGGTGTAGTCGCGGACGAACGCCTCGTAGAGCGGGCGGCCGATCAGCGAGATGGCCTTCTCCTCGAGGTTCTGCGCGTCCTTGGTCTCGACCTCGGCGGCCTGCTCGGCGATCAGCGCCTTCGCCTCGTCGGGGGTGAAGTAGCGGCCGAAGAACTGCGAGATCAGGCCGAGGCCCATCGGGAACTGGTAGGCCTGCCCCTTGTGCATCGCGAACACGCGGTGCTGATAGCCGGTGAACTCGGTGAACTGCGTGACGTAGTCCCAGACCTTCTTGTTCGAGGTGTGGAACAGGTGCGCACCGTACTTGTGGATCTCGATCCCGGTTTGCGGTTCCGGCTCCGAGTAGGCGTTGCCGCCGATGTGATAGCGGCGATCGAGCACTAGCACCCGTTTGCCGAGGACATTGGCGGCGCGTTCGGCAATGGTCAGCCCGAAGAAGCCGGAGCCGACGACGATCAGATCGAACTGTGCGGAGGGGTTGGCGGAGGTACCGGGGGACGATGCGACGGTCACGGGAGCCCAGCGTATCGGAAGTCCGCACGCGGCCCCGGGGGAAGGCGGCGGGCGGCCCCGGCAACCGGAATTTCCCGCGTTGTTCGCCGAAACGGCTACGTCGCGGCCATGAAGGCGCTATTACATAGAGGACCGTCCAACTGAACATCTGTCCAGTTGGTGTCGCGTTGGGTTTCCCAACGATCGTCCGACCGGAGTAGTCGTCATGCGTCTTCCGCGCCTCCTCGCCCCGATCACCGGCATCCTCGCGCTGTGCGCGGTCCTCGGCGGCAGCGTCCTGATTCCCGCCTCCGCCCACGCCGAGGACGATTCACTAGCCTCGACGCCGATCGCCGACCCCGCGGCGCTGTGCGTCACCGGAGCCCCGACTTTCGACGACGTGGTGACCGCCGCCGCCACCGCCGTGCGCACCCTGGTCCCGCCGGAGCAGATCGCGGGCTACGACCGCCAGGTCGCCGACTTCCGCGCCTCCCTCGCCGCCGTGCGCGTGCACCGCGACGGTCTGCCCAAGCACCCGGGCGCGGTGGGCGAGCGGCCCGAGTTCCTCGACGACCCGATCGTCACCTATCTGGTCAACGGGCTGGACGCGATCCGCACCGGCCGCGTGCACGAGACCATGTCGGTCGCCCACCTCACCGTGAACGACGCGATCGAGGTGTTCGTGCTCGCGACCAGGATCGTGAAGATCCCGGCGCAGCTGGCCGCCAGCATGGTGCCCACCGCCGGTTTCTTCCTGAAGCCGATCGTCGGCGCGATGTTCAACGGCGTGAAGGCGGTGACGCGCAAGGTGCAGGAGTTCATCGCCGCCAACTGCGCGGCGCCGAACGCGTACCCGAAACTCGAGCTGGACGAATACCCGATCGAGCGTGTCGAACTTCCCGCGCCGCTGATCGACCTGGCCAACGCGCTGGTACGCGCCGACGGGACGTGCACGCCGATGGCCGAACTCACCACCGCCACGCTGGTCGAACGCACCAGGGCCTACCTCGACGCCGCCGATCTGCCGCTGGACCGGCCCGCGATGCACGCCGCCGCCGACGCGCTCCAGGCCTTTCTCGGCGAGAACCGGGTCGCCGAGCTGGCGCTGCTGCGCCGCACCGAGGAACTCGGCCCCCTGGTGCACTCGATCGACTACGGGCCACTGACCTTCCTGAGCAATCTCGGCTTCAGCCTCTACGAGGGCCGCGCGCTGAACACCGTTCCGCTCGCCGAGGTGCGCGTCGAGCACGCCTTCGACCTGGCGACGCTCACCCTGGACGTCACCAGTCTGCTGCTGACCGCGGGCAATATGGCGCTCGGCTTCACCGGCGTCGGCTCGAGCGTGACGACACCGCTGTCGATCATCCAGACGCTCGCCTTCTCGCCCGCGACCTATGGCGCGCCGATCCTCAAAGGGGTCATGCAGTCGATGTGCGCGGTCTGAGGATTCGCGCGGTTTGCGGCCCACGCCGAGCGGATGCGCCGTCGCAATTGGCCGAGTCAGGCCGGGAAGCCGACGTCGAGTTCGCCGTGGACGTCTCGGTGTCCACGCGCCAATAGTGTTCGCCCAGTTCGCCGTTGGTGATATGCGCGATATCGACGCCGGGTGACTCATCGATCGCACCTATCGGTGCGCGCGGAACTCACGCGACGCGGTCCGCGGACGTCCTGGACCGTGGGCGGGATCGGCGGTCAGTAGTACGGGTAGGGCGGCTGGCCGTACGACGGGGGTGGATAAGCGGGTGGGTAGGTGGGTTGGCGGCGGGCGGCGATCCAGCGGCCCGTCGGGCTCGCGACCGAGAGGCCGAAGATCGTGCCGGACAGGAGGAGTGGCAGGCCACCGGCAACGCCGCCGATGGCGACCAGAACGAGTGCGCCGAGCAGGGCGATCGCGGACAGGCCGATGATGATGACGCGCCCCGCGGTCTGACGCATGAACAGCAGCAGTGCGCCGAGCAGCCAGAGCATCGCGATCAGCGCGCCGACGCCGATGCCGATGAACGCGGCGGGCTCCACTTCGTTGTCCGGGTCCAGGGCTTCGAAGAGGCCGATGCAGATGCCGACCGAGCCGAGCAGGCCGACGAGCGTGGACAGCACCGCCGCGATGATGGCTGTCGCGCCGCTCGGAGCGGATGGCGGAAACCCGTGTCCCGGCTGTGGATAGCCGGGTGGCACCGGCGGATAGCCATAGCCGGGCGGCTCGTACGGATAGCTCACAAGGCTCCCCCTTCAATGCATCGAAACCCTACCGCGTCCCTACGACAGGATCGCGGGGCGACCGAATCCGCTCGTGGTCAGTAGTGCGGATACTGCGGCGGGGCATAGTGATTCGGCGGCGGGCCGTACATCGGCGGCTGTCCGTACATCGGCGGCGGAACGGCAGGCCTCCGACCCGCCGCGACCCAGCGGGCCGTTGTGCCGACGGCCGTGAGGATGCCGACGAACAGCGGCAGCCCGACGCCGAGAGCCCAACCGACGGTGCTCGCCGCGGATCCGGCCAGACCGGCCCGCTCGAGAGTGTCCTGGTTGACCAACCCGACGAATACCGCTGCGACGCAGGCCAAGACGATCAGGACGCGTCCCGAACCCTTCCGGGCCAGCAACAGGATTCCGCCGAGGACGAACGCGCCCGCTATACCCGCCGAGGTCGCGATCAGCAGGTAGAGCTCGTCGTCTAGGTCGCTGGCGAGGGCCGAGCTGCCGAGCGAACGGCGCGCGTCTTCGAGCCGCTGCACCGCGAGCAACCCGTCGACGACGTTGTAGCCGTTGTACAAACCGCAGACCAGCGCGAGGATTCCGGCCGTGATCGCGGTGCCACCGCTGGGCGGCGGCGGTGTGTACCCGTACGGCGGATACGCCGGATAACCCGGACCTGGATACATGTCGAAACCCCCTCGTAGCTGCGCCGTGAACTCTACCGCGCTGTCACCGCGCCGCTCGACCGCGAATCATCCATCGGCGCTCGAGCGTTGAGCAACGGTCGGCGCCGTGCGGCGATCCACCGGCCCGTCGGGCGCGCGACGGAGAGACCGAAGACGGCGCCGGACAGGACGAGTGGGAGCCAGCCCACCAGACCACCGACGGCGGCGGCCAGAACGAATGCGCCGAGCAGGGCGAGCGCGGACAAGCCGATGAGGATGAGCCGCCCCGCATTCCGCCGCAGGAACAGCAGCAGCGCACCGAGCAGCCAGAGCAACGCGATCAGCGCGCCAACGCCGAAGCCGATGAACACGACGGGCGCGACTTCGTTGTCCGAGCCGAGCGCCACGACAAGGCCGAGGCAAGAGCCGACCGCGCCGAGCAAACCGACGAAAGCCGACAGCACCCCCGTGGTGATCGCGACCACCTCGTCGATGGCGGTAGCGGCACTCGGCGGGGGTGCGCTCGGCGAAGGGGCAGCCGACGGAATCGCGGATGCGGCAAGGGTCACGATGATCACGGGCAGTACCAGCCCCGTGAGATTCACCAGCCGATCACCGTGCACCATGGCCGTCACCGAGCCGACCAGACCCGCGGTCGACGTGGCGATGTCCACCGCCGGACCGCCCTCCTCGGCCCAATGGATGCCGTATTCGGACCGATAGCCGCGTAGTGCGGCGAACACACCGGCGACACCGACGACCGTCCAGACACCGGCGGCGACGAGCACCGTGAAGCGCCCGTCCTCGTCACCGCGGACGGTCAGCACCGCACCGTAGCCGAGTGCGCAGACCAGCAGCAGCGTGCCGAGCGCGGTCGAGACCGCGAGCGAATCGTCGTATCGACCGGGATCGGGAAAGAAACCGAAAGCCAGCACGAGCAGCCCGACCAGGTTCGCCGCCGCGCCGATGGCCGCGAACAGCGCCACCGCGGTCGCGAGTGCCCCGACGGGCTCGACCGGCCGCGTGCCCGAACTCTCCTGGCTGTACAGCATGCGTCTCGTCCCTCCGAATCAGCCGGTCGAACACTTAAAGTATGCGCACGGACCGCCCCGCGCGCGGCGATCGGTCAGCGCGGCGATCGGCCCGCCGCGATCCACTCCCCCGTCGCACCGAGCACATAGCCGGCCGGACCGGCGGCCTCGGTGCGCTCGCCGGGTACCAGCCACGGGATCGCCGCGAAACCCCCGATGCCGCCGACCAGCATCGCCAGCACCGCGGCGGTCTTCGCGGGCGCCCCGCTCGGCGGTGGCGCCGCGCTGGAATCCGCTGGCCGCGAATCCGATTCCCGTGCGACCGGCTCGTTCCGATCGATTTCCTGCTCGTGCATGCGTGACCCTCCCGCTTCGAGCGAACCCGACATCATGCACGCAAAAGCGCCCGCACGCGAATCCGCGTGCGGGCGCTGGGTTTTCACTCCACCAATGGGCGCTGACAGGGCGCGTCCGCCGATGACCCGCGCATTGCCGGAGCAAAGGTGGACGCCTCAGCGCAGGTTCACCTCCGCGTAGACCTTCATCGCATCGCGCACGAAGGCGGCGGTGCCTTCGCCGTGCACGTCGTAGTTGACCGCGAATCGCGCGTCGTCGACGTACATTTCGCCCAGTCCGATGAAGGCGTCGGCCGTCACCGGCCGCCCCTGCCAGCCGTCACCGACCCAGGCGCGGTGCCGGGCGACAATGGCCTGCACCTCGTCGCTGTCCACCGGAAGCCCGGCGGCGTGCGCGCGACCGAAGTCCGCGGCGATGTCCAGCTGGGTCTGCTGGAAATCCTTCTTCTGCTGGTCGGTGAGCGAGCGCCACCAGCGGTCACCGCTCTCGTAGGCCTCTTTGCCCCAGCGTTCGATCACCTCGTCCTTGTACTGTGTGTGGTCGAACCCGTCGAAAACCTCTGCTGCCACGAGTTGTTCACCTCTTTCCGTCTTCCGCAGCGTGGTGTGCACCGAGTCGATCTGGCGTCGGATCCGATCCTGTTCCTGCCGAAGCAGTTCCAGGTGCGTACGCAATGCGGCGGCGGTGTCCTGTTCGCCCGCGAGCACTTCGGCGATGACCGGAAGGCCGAGGCCGAGTTCCCGCAGCAGCAGGATGCGTTGCAGCCGCACGAGGGAGTCCTGGTCGTAGTAGCGGTACCCGTTGGCGCCGATCCGGCTGGGCGGCAACAGTCCGAGCTGCCCGTAGTGGCGCAGCGCGCGGCTGGTGGTACCGGCCGCCTTCGCCAGATCCTGGATGGACCATTCGCCTGCTCGGGTGCCCGCGGTCACGACCTGGACTCCTTCCTTCTCTCGTCGGTGAAACCAGTCTGCAAGTTGACGCTACGTCAAGGTCAACCCGTTTTCTCAGCTTTTCGCTCCCACCAGAATGAGCGCATCTTCGGCAGGCTCACCAGCGTCGGCGGCGCCGCCGATCTCCGCGGCGGCACCGACATTCCCAGCCTCGTCGATTCGAACCCGTGCGGTGGTCTGCCCGAGCAACGTCCCGCCCAGCGCGATCACCATGCCGAGAATCTGCAACCCGGTGAGCGCCTGCCCGAGCGCGACCCACCCGATGACCGCCGCCGAGACCGGGCTGAGCAGTCCGAGGAACGCGACCGACGTGGCTGGCACCTTCGCGATGCCGCGCAACCACAGCCAGTAGGCCGCCGCGGTGCCGATCACGCCGAGGTAGAGGTAGCCGCCGATGGCGCGGCCGTCCATGGCGGGCGGTGCGCCCTCGATCAGCGCGGCGAGCGGGAGGATGAACAGGCCGCCGGCGGTGAGCTGCCAGCCCGTCATGGCCAGCGGGCCGACACCGTCGGGCCGCCCCCACCGCTTGGTCAGCACGGTGCCGAGCGCCATCGAGCCCGCGCCGACGAGTCCGGCGATCACCCCGATGGTGTCGAGTTGAGCGGTGGCGCGCAGCACCACGAGCGCGACGCCGAACACGCCGATCGCTCCGGCGAGAACCTTACGGCCGGTTGGCCTTTCGTTCAGCACCCCGGTGGCGAAGACCAGCGCGAACATCGGCGCGACCGCCCCGAGGACCCCGGCGACGCCGCCCGGCAGCCGATAGGCGGCAAGGAACAGCAGCGGGAAGAACGCGCCGATGTTGAGCACGCCGAGCGCGGCGGCGCGGCCGACCCACATTCCCCTCGGCAGCGTGCGCGTGAGCGCGAGCAGCACCAGCCCGGCGGGCAGCGCGCGCATCAGCGCGGTGAAGAGCGGACGGTCCGGCGGCAGGAACTCGGTGGTGACGGCGTAGGTGGAGCCCCAGACGATCGGGGTGAGGGCGGTGAGCGCGAGGGTACCCGCGTAGGGGTTCCGCGCCGCGGTGGTGATGGACATGTCGGTCGCTCCTCATTGATAATCTCAACGTTGAAATATCTACTCCGACTGGTGTCTCATCGTCAAGTAGATGAACGTTGAAATTCTTAGGACAGAGAGGAGTCGCGATGGGCGACGCAGTCGATCTGATCACCGCGCACTGGCACCGCGAGCGTCCGGACGTGGACGTCTCGCCTATGCACATCGTGGGCCGAATCACCCGCTTGTCCCGGGTGCTCGAGCAGGACCTCAAGCGCTTCTTCGCCGGTCACGGCCTGGAGTTCTGGGAGTTCGACGTGCTCGCGACGCTGCGCCGCTCCGGTGGCGCGGATGGCCTCACCGCGGGCGCGCTGAACCGTGCCGCGATGGTCACCTCGGGCGCCATCACCAACCGCATCGACCGGCTGGCCGCCAAGGGCCTCGTCGAACGAATGCCCTGCCCCGAGGACCGGCGCTCCGTCCGCGTTCGCCTCACCGCCGAGGGCAGGAAGCTGGTCGACGACCTGCTGCCGCTGCACGTCGCCAACGAACAGCGCCTGCTCGACGCCCTCGACACTCGGGATCGCGACCAGCTGGCCGCCCTGCTACGCCGCCTCGCCGAGTCGTTGGGCGACACCGCACTGGACTGATCGTGCAGACGATGTGATCGCGCCGTCGCCCGGTCAACGGTCGCCGAACACCTCCTCGAGGGACGGCACCGCGAGATCCGAGTTCGGCACCTGACCCGACTCCGGCGCCCGCGGCTGCACCTCCGCACCGGGCAGCGCCGACTCGGGCAGCGCACCACCCGACGGCACGGCCCTGGATTCCGGCCGCGGCGTCGGCGTGGACGCGGTGGTCGGCGCGAGAGTTCCGGGCTGCGCCGCCGAATCCGTCGGCAGCCCTTCGCGAATCGCCGGATCGGGCACCAGCTGCATGAGCGTCGCGAAGTCGACCACCTGCACACCCAACGTCGGCGTCGCGATGATGACGCCATTGGTGAACAGCCGGTAGGTGCCCGCGCGCTGCGGCAGCAGCATCTCCGGGCCGAGCGGCGCGCCGAGCGAGCCCGACTCGCCGCCGACGCGCTGGTACTCGAGCTCGATCGCCGACGGCGTCGACGCGGCCCGGCTGCGCGGGTCGGTCCGCGGATCAGTAGGCGGACGGCCGACGGCGAGTTCCGCTGGCGTCGGCCCCACGTCGAGGGCGTAGATATCGACGGGTTCGCCGCCGTCCGGCGCGGCGGAATACTCCGAGCGCAAGATGTGGCCGTCGCGTAGCAGGACGGTGCCCGCAGTGGAGGCGATGGCCGCGGCGGTGCGCGGATCCTCTTTCGCCGTACCGGGATACACCTGGCAGTCGGTGGTGTCGCAGGTCTGCGCGTACGAATACCTGCGCTCGGCGAGCGCGTAGGAGCGGGCCGCGATGGCCTGCGCGCGCAGCGCCTCGCCCGCGCCCTTGTCGACCCAGTTCGCCTGGACCTCGGCCGGGACCACGCCGAGCAGATAGTCCTCCACGTCGACGCGGTTGATCGTGCGCGCTTGCCCGTTCTCGGTGGCGACGCCGAGCGAGCCGCGATAGGCCGTGCCGCCGCAGAGCGTGAGATGTTCGGTCGCGGGCCGGTTCGGACGGGGATCGAGGGGATAGATCCACGGATCGGAAGTGGCTGTCTGCCATAGCACTTCGCCGTCGCACCCGAGGGTGACGACCACGTTCGCGCCGCCGTCCGGCAGCGGGGTCAGGTGGGCGACCTGGCCCGGCGCCAGTTGCCGACCGGCCACCCGGAATCCGGCCTCGGCGTAGGCGTCGAGGGTGGAATCGTCCTGTTCCATGAGCCGCACGGCCAGATTGGTCGGCGGGATGGTCCCGAGTGTCGCGCCCGGGTAGTAGTGCTCGAGTATTCGTTCGGCGAGCCAGCCCTGCTGGGCGCTGTCGAAGGCGCCGACCTGACTCATGCCCCGGCCGTGGCCGGGACCGGCGAGTGGCCTGACGGGCGTGTCGCCGGGCCAGGCGCACAGCGCGAGGGATGTTCCCGCGATAACCGCGGCGCACCCGGTGACGAGCACCGGCCTCAGCGAAATCGGTGCGGGTCGAATTCTGCGCATTCGTATCTCCCATGGTTTTCCAGGACCGGATCGGTTTGGATACCTGTCGGCATGTCGTGCCGTTCGGTCGCATTTCGAGAGCTACATTCGAGCAATCACTTGATTCTAATCCTCAACAAGAGGTTTAGATCTGTGACAGATGTGAACTAGTGTGATCGTTGATGCATCAGGAAGCAAGCCTGATTTCCCGCACCTGATCACCGGTTCGACCTGATTGGAGATGCTCGTGCCGTACCGCAAACCGAAACGCTCCTACGTGCTCCCGATGGTGACCACACTTGCGGTAGCGGCGCCGCTCGCGACGCTCGCACAGGGCGATTCGACCGACTACCGCACGGCCAACGACGCCGAGCTGGCCGCAGTGCCCGCGCAATTGGCGGAAGTGATGCTCACCCAGGCGCCCGACATCACCCTCCCGCTGCGCGAACTGACCGGCCTCGACCTCCCCGACCTGCGACTATCCGATTTACGGATGCTGCCGATCCCGCCCGCCATTCCGATACCGGATGGCCTGCCGGTGCCGCCCGGTGTGCAGCTGCCGAAGGAAATCCCGCTCCCCCGCCTCAATCAAGGCTTGCCCGCCGCGCCGAAACCCGTGCCTCCCGGATTCACCGCGCCGACCACCAATCAACCGATCCTCGGTCAGTCCGCGCAGGGATCCCTCCCGGCACAAGCCCAGCCCGTCGCACCGCTGCCAGGCCCAACCGCCCAGGCGCCCGCGCAGGCGATTCCCGGTCAGTCGGTCCCGGCACCCGCGCCGGCCATCCCGGGCCAGTCCGTCCCCGCGCCCGCGCAGGCCATCCCACGTCAGACGGTCGAGGCACCGGCGCAGCCCATACCTGGCCAAACGGTCCAGGCGCCCGCGCAGCCCGTCCCCGGCCAGTCCGTCCCCGCGCCCGCGACGCCGAGCCCGGTACCGCAGCCCGGCGTGAAGTTCATCGCCGACCCGGCCGACCTGCCGGAAGGCACCACCCCCGACACACCCGCACTGGCGCCCGGCGCGCTTCCGCCGGAGTTGCTCGATCAGGTGGGCGCGCAGGTGAAGGAGCTGTCCAGGGAGACGCCGTTCAGCGTCGTCGCGCTCACCGCGCGGGATCTGGCGAACACCAGGGCGATGGTCCGCGCGCGCCAACCCAACGGCACGTGGGGGCCCTGGTACGAGTCCGAACCCATCGACACCCGCCGCAACGACCACGCACCGGCCGACGACACCGTCGGCACCGAGCCGATCTACGTCGGGAACACCAACGCGGTCCAGATTCTGGTCACCCGCAAACCTGTCGCTACGACCGCGCAAACTTCCAGTGCGGCACCGGGATCCGGCCCGCTGCAACCAACCCCGGCCGCCGCACCGCGCGACAACGATCCGGCCCAGTTCGCATTGCCGTCGCTCACCGCGGTCCTGATCGATCCCGGTCGCGGCGCCATCGACGGCGCGCTCAACAACGTCGCCTCCGCGCTGCCGGGCGGTGGACCGAATGTGATCACCCGATCCCAGTGGGGCGCGGACGAATCCATCCGCTGCGACGAACCCACCTACGACGATGGTCTCGGCGGCGTCACCGTGCACCACACCGCGGGCCGCAACGACTACAGCAAGGCCGAATCGGCGGGCATCGTCCGCGCGATCTACACCTATCACGCCCAGACGCTCGGCTGGTGCGACATCGGCTACAACGCCCTCGTCGACAAGTACGGCCAGATCTTCGAAGGCCGCCACGGCGGGTTGGATCGCCCGGTGCAGGGCGCGCACGCGGGCGGGTTCAACGAGAACACCTCCGGCGTGGCGTTCATGGGCAATCACGAGTCGGAGATTCCGTCCGAGCAAGCGGTGACCGCCGTCGGCAAATTCGTCGGCTGGCGGGCGCGGGTCGCGGGCCTGGATCCCCAGGGCCACACCACGATGTACTCCGAGGGCACCGAGTACACCCCGTACGCCGAGGGCGAGGCAGTGCGCCTGCCGATCGTGTTCGCGCACCGCGACGTCGGCAACACCAGCTGCCCCGGCGACGCCGCCTACGAGCTGATGGACCGGATCCGCGACATCGCCGCGGGCGTGCCGGGCGGCTCGCCTGCGCCACAGGGTCGGCCGAGTCCGCAGGCGCCGCCGCGCACCCAGTCCGATCTCGCGACGCTCGCCGCGCTGACGGCCAAGCTGCTGAGCATGGTGAACGAGAACATCATCGCCAAGCACTACTCGGCGAAGGGCGGTCCCGACGGCCCGCTCGGCCAGGCGCTGTCCGAGCCGCAGCCCGCCGCGCAGGGCCAGCAGTACGCCAGGTTCGCCAACGGCTACGTCTACACCGCTCCGGACGGTCAGGTCATCGAGGTGATGGGCGCGATCCTGGATCGCTTCCTGCAACTCGGCGCCGACTCGGGCATTCTCGGCCTGCCGCTCACCAACGCCTACCCGGTGCCGGACGGCCTGCGCTCGGACTTCCAGTACGGCTCACTGATCCTGAACCAGCTGACCGGCATCATCACGACGGTGTGGAAGACCTACAACGAGACGTATCAGCAGGAGATGCGCCGCAACCGGGGCGATGAAGTCGCCGCCCCGCTGCCTGCCGCTCCCGCCCCAGCCGCAGCTCCACTCCCCGCTCAGGCGGGCGCGGTCGCTCCGGCACCGGCCTCGCTGCCCGCAGCACCCGCTCCCGCGGCCGACGTGGACCTCGAAGGCTCGGACGCTCCCGCACCAACGGGGCACTAGTCCCTGCGGTCACAGCACTCGACCCGGAGCTGAAACCCGCTCAGACCCACCAACGTTCGAGTACTTGCGCCACGCCGTCCTCGGCGTTGGTCGCGGTCACCTCGTCGGCCGCGGCCAACGCCTCCGGGTGCGCGTTGGCCATGGCGACGCCGTGCCCGGCCATCGCGAGCATCGGGACGTCGTTGGGCATATCGCCGAAGGCGATGATCGTCGAGTGCTGCACGCCAAGCCGCTGCGCGACGGTGGCCAGCCCGGACGCCTTGGTGACGCCGGGCGCCGACAACTCGATCAGCCCGTGGTCGGTGGAGTAGGTGATGTCCGCGCGATCGCCGATGAGCGGCGCGAGCACCGCGCGCATGTCCCCGCTGAGCGCACCGCGCAACCGGATGAGCATCTTGATCGCGGGCGTGTCGATCACCTCGTGCCGGGCGACGGCGGTGTCGTCCGGATTCAACCAGGCGTGCTCGTACTCCGGGGAGCTGACGAACTGGGGCGTCGCCGCGTCGTGCGCGCTTGCGCCGATGCGTTCGGCGGCGAGTCCACAGCCGGGCAGCGCTCGTTCGGCCAGGTCGGCGATCCAGCTCAGCGTTTCCACGTCCAGGGAACGGCTCGCGAGCACCCGGTCCGAAGCGCTGTCGTAGATGACCGCGCCGTTGCCGCAGACGCACAGCGGCGCGAAGCCGAGTCCTTCGACTACCGGGTCGATCCAGCGCGGCGGCCTGCCGGTGGCCAGCACGAACGGCACACCGTCGGCGATCAGCGCGGCGACCGCGGCCTTGGTGCGCGCGGTCACGCGTTCGTCGTGATCGATCAGTGTGCCGTCCACGTCGGTGGCAACCATTTTCGGTTTGGGCAGGTGCAGGCGTGTCACCTCTTCCATCCTGCCGGAAAACCGTCTCGGCGCGGTCGCGGTCGGCTCGGGTTCGCCGGACATGCCGGAAAGATGCATGGCACGCGCGTCGACGGCGGCGTCCTTATGATCAGGGGCTAACACTCGAATGCCGGCCGAGCCGGCTGGAGAACCAGAGGACTGATGACCGGCTTCCTGCTACGACGCGCGCTCAATTATGTCGTGCTGTTGCTGCTGGCTTCGTTCTTGACGTTCAGCCTCGCGTCGCTGACATTTCGGCCGCTGGACAGTCTCGAACAGCGCAACCCCCGCCCTCCGCAGGCGGTGATCGACGCCAAAGCCGAGGAATTGCATCTGAACGATCCGATTCCAGAACGCTATATCACCTGGCTGAAGGGCATCCCGAGCGGCGATTTCGGCACCACGCTCGCCGGTCAGCCGGTGAGCGAGGAATTGCCGCGCCGGGTCGCGGTGAGCCTGCGGCTGCTGATCATCGGTTCCCTCGTCGGCACGGTGCTCGGTGTGCTGATCGGCGCTGCGGGCGCGATTCGGCAATACAAATTCAGCGATTACTTCACGACGGTCGTCTCGCTGCTGATTCTCAGCACACCGATATTCCTGCTGGCCACGCTGCTGAAATACGGCGCGCTGGAGATCAATTCGGCGACCGGATCGCAGATATTCCTCTACACCGGCGAGACCTCGGCCAGCGCGATCGAGGGCTTCTGGCCGCAGCTGGTCGACCGACTCCAGCACCTGGTACTGCCCACCGCGGCGCTCGCGCTCGGCGGCATGGCCGGATACAGCCGCTACCAACGCAACGCGATGCTCGACGTGCTGCAGAGCGATTTCATCCGCACCGCCCGCGCCAAGGGTCTGACCAGGAACAAGGCGCTGTACAAGCACGGCCTGCGCACCGCGCTCATCCCGATGGCCACCCTGTTCGCTTACAGCCTCGGCGGCCTGATCACCGGCGCGACGTTCACCGAGAAGATCTTCGGCTGGCACGGCGTCGGCGAGTGGCTCGTCGATTCGATCAACGCACAGGACCTGTACGTGGTGGTGACGGTGACGGCGTTCGCCGGTCTGGTCGTGCTGGTGTCGGGCCTGCTGTCCGACATCGTCTACGCGATTCTCGATCCACGGGTGCGTGTGGGATGAACCTGCCTGACCACGGGGTTCTCATCAGGGGGAGAACGGCATGACCGAAGCCGAGATCATCGTCCAAGGCGCGCCCGAGGTCGCCGCGGCCGGGCGGCGCAAGCTGGTGCTGCGGCGTTTCCTGCGCAACAAGCCCGCGGTCGTCGGCGCCGCCGTGCTGGTGCTGCTGTTCGTCGCGAGCTTCGCGCTGCCGCCCTTCCTGCCCTGGGACTACCAGCAGATGGATTA
The DNA here is from genome assembly GCF_040609595.1 of Nocardia sp. NPDC004654. NCBI lineage: Bacteria > Bacillati > Actinomycetota > Actinomycetes > Mycobacteriales > Nocardiaceae > Nocardia > Nocardia sp. NPDC004654. Next base: position 263,456 of record NZ_JBEXKI010000001.1, read on the forward strand.
CACCGCGCTGCTGAAACCGCCCAGCGCCGAGCATCCCTTCGGCACCACCCAGATCGGCCAGGACGTGCTCGCGCAGACCCTGCGCGGATTGCAGAAATCGCTGGTCATCGGCCTGTGCGTGGCGATCATCTCGACCACCATCGCGGCCACCGCGGGCGCGCTGGCCGGTCTGCTCGGTGGCTGGACCGACCGAGCCATCATGTGGTTCGTCGACCTGCTGCTCGTGGTGCCCAGCTTCATCATCATCGCGCTGTTCGCGCCGCGCACGAAGGGCAGCGGTTCGATCGCGCTGCTGATCGTTCTGCTCGCGGTGTTCGGCTGGATGATCAGCGCGCGCATCGTGCGCGGCCTGACGCTGAGCCTGCGGGACCGCGAATTCGTCAAGGCCGCACGGTATATGGGCGCGCCGACGCGCACCGTCATCGTCAGCCACATCGTGCCGAACATCGCGTCGATCCTGATCATCGACACCACGCTGACCGTCGGTTCGGCGATCATGGCCGAAACCGGCCTGAGCTTCCTGGGTTTCGGCGTGCAGCCGCCGGACGTCTCGCTCGGCTCGCTGATCGCGGCGGGCACCAAGTCCGCGCTGACCTACCCCTGGCTGTTCATGTTCTCCGGTGGCCTGCTGATCGTCACCGTGCTGTGCGCGAACCTGGTCGGTGACGGCCTGCGCGACGCGTTCGACCCGAGCGCCAAGCGGGCTCGCTCGCGCAAGAAGGAGAAGGCAGAGGCATGACCGCGACTGTTGATTCGACCGCGACAGCCAACTCCACAGCACCGCTGCTCGAAGTCTCCGATCTGCGGGTCTCCTTCCCCAGCGAGGAGGGCCGCATCGATGCCGTGCGCGGGGTGAACTACAGCGTCGCCGACGGCGAGGTGCTCGCCATCGTGGGCGAATCGGGTTCGGGCAAGTCGGTGTCGTCGCTGGCGGTGATGGGTCTGCTGCCCGAGCAGGCGCGGATCAACGGATCGATCCGGCTGCGCGGTCGCGAGTTGCTCGGCCTCGGCGACCGGGAGTTGTCGCGATTGCGCGGCAGCTCGATCAGCATGGTGTTCCAGGACCCGCTCTCCGCGCTGACCCCGGTGTACCGGGTGGGCGATCAGATCGCCGAGGCGCTGCTCGCGCACGGCGCGATGAACCGGAAGGAGGCCGCCGAGAAGGCGGTCGAGCTGCTGGAGCTGGTCGGCATCGATGACGCGAAGATGCGCGCCAAGGCGTTCCCGCACGAGTTCTCCGGCGGCATGCGCCAGCGCGTGGTGATCGCGATGGCCATCGCCAACGATCCGGCGCTGATCATCTGCGACGAGCCGACCACCGCGTTGGACGTCACGGTGCAGAAGCAGATCCTGAATCTGCTGCGCAAGGCGCGCGACATCACCGGCGCGGGCGTCATCATGATCACCCACGACATGGGCATCGCGGCGACGCTCGCCGACCGCGTCGCGGTGATGTACGCGGGCCGCATCGTCGAAACCGCCACGGCGAGCGCGCTGTTCAACGCGCCGCGAATGCCGTACACGGTGGGTCTGCTCGGCTCGATCCCGCGCATGGACGGCCCGGCGCGCCGACCACTCATCCCGATCGTCGGCGCGCCGCCCGCCATGCACGCGCTGCCGCCCGGCTGCTCGTTCGCGCCGCGCTGCCCGATCTCGATCGACGACTGCCGCGCCGCCGAACCGCCGCTGGAGATGACCGACCCCGGCCACGCCGCCGCCTGCATCCGCACCGAGGAGGTCGGCACGCAGGGGCTGTTCGAGGCGTACCGCTCCGAGATGGCGGAGCCGGAGGCCGAGGTCGAGACCGAGTCTCGCGTGGTGCTCCGGGTCACCGACCTGGTCAAGACCTTCCCGATCACTTCGGGCGTGGTGTTCCAGCGCCGCAAGGGCGAGGTGCGCGCGGTCGACGGGATCAGCTTCGAGGTGCGGGCCGGCCGCACGCTGGCCCTGGTCGGCGAGTCGGGTTCCGGAAAATCCACCACGCTCACCCAGATTCTCGACCTGGTGCGGCCGCAGTCGGGCACCATCGAGATCATGGGCCGCGATGTGTCCACCCTGACCAAGGCCCAGCGGCGCGAGATCCGGCGCACGATGCAGATCGTCTTCCAGGATCCGACCGCTTCGCTGGACCCGCGCCTGCCGATCTTCGACGCGCTTGCCGAACCGCTGCGCATCGACGGACGCCCGCGCGCCGAGATCGCCCGCCGGGTGCCGGAGCTGCTCGAGCAGGTCGGTCTGCGGCCCGAGCACGCCGACCGCTATCCCGCCGACTTCTCCGGCGGCCAGAAGCAGCGCATCAGCATCGCTCGGGCCCTCGCGCTCGATCCGGAATTGCTCGTCCTCGACGAGCCGGTGTCCTCGCTGGACGTCTCGATCCAGGCCGGTGTGCTGAATCTGCTGCGCGACCTGCAGACCGAGCGTGGCCTGTCGTATCTGTTCGTCTCGCACGATCTCTCGGTGGTCCGCAACCTGGCCCACGACATCGCGGTGATGTATCGCGGCAAGATCGTCGAATCCGGGCCCGCCGAGCGGATTTTCGCCGACCCGAGCCACGAGTACACCCGCAGGCTGATCGACGCGGTGCCCGTGCCGGTCGTCAGCCGATAGTCAGGAGGGCAGCATGCGGATCCGTTCGAACGGTATGCGGTGGGTCGCGGGAGCGGTGGCGGTCGGGTTGATCGCCGCCGGGTGCGGTACGGCCGACGACGACTCGGCGGCGGGTCTGTCCGACGCGCTGGGCACCACGAGCGACATCAACCCCAAGCCGCGCGAGGAGATCCGCGACGGCGGTAATCTGCGGCTGGCCACCACCTCGTTCCCGGCGAACTGGAATACCTTGTCCAACGACGGCAACGAGGGCGAGATCGCCGACATCGAGCGCCCGATGATGCCGCGCGCGTTCCACACCGACGCTTCGGGCGAATTGTCGGTCAATCACGACTACTTCACCGATGTCGCGCTGACCGGCACCGACCCGCAGCACGTCACCTACACGATCAACCCGAAGGCTGTCTGGTCCGACGGAACACCGATCACCTGGGAGGACATCCGTTCCCAGGCGAACGCGCTCAGCGGCAAGGACAAGCGCTTCCTGATCGCGATCACCAACGGATTCGAGTTCGTGGAGAAGGTCGAGCGCGGCGTGGACGATCGCCAGGCCATCCTCACCTTCCACCATCCCTACGCCGAATGGCGCGGCCAGTTCGCGGGCAACGCCTCGCTGTTCCCCAAGTCGGTGACGCAGGACCCGGAGTCGTTCAACAACAGCCTGGTCGACGCGATGGGTCCGACCGCGGGTCCGTTCCAGGTGCAGTCGACCGATCGCGGTCAGGGCCGGATCGTGTTGGGCCGCAACCCGAAGTGGTGGGGCGAGCAGCCCAAGCTCGACACCATCACCTACTCCGTGCTCGACCGCAGCGCCTGGGTCGCCGCGTTGCAGAACAACGAGATCGACGCGGTGCTGCTCAATTCCATCGATGACGTGAAGAACGTCCGTGGCGCCGAGGGCCTGGTGGTGCGCCGCGCGCCGGGCAATCGCTGGCGGCACATCACGTTCAACGGCGCGCCCGGCTCGATCCTCGCCGATCCGGCGGTGCGAGTGGCTATTTCGAAGGCGATCGACCGCCAGGGTATCGCGACCGCCATCCAGAACGGCCTGGTGGAGAACCCGAAGCCGCTGAACAACCACATCTACTTGCAGGGCCAGCGCGGTTACCAGGACAACAGCCTGCCCTACGATCCCGCCGCGGCGGCGCGCGAACTCGACGCGCTCGGGTGGAAACTCAACGGCGATGTCCGCGAGAAGGACGGCCGCAAGCTGATCATTCGCGACGTGATGTACAACGACGCGCTGTGGGTGCAGGTCGCGCAGATCATCCAGCAGAACCTGGCGCAGATCGGCGTCGGCTTGGTCATCGACCCCAAACCGGGCGCGGGCTACTTCACCGACGTCATCCAGCCGGGCGATTTCGACGCCGCCCAGTTCATCTTCCAGGGTGACGCCTTCCCGCTCAGCAGCATTCGGCAGATCTACTACTACGACCCGAACGACCTGCAGGGCAATTTCGGTCGCATCGGATCGCCGGAGCTGAACGCGCTCATCGAGCGCACACTCCGCGAGCTGGATCCCGCCAAGGCCATCGAGCTGGCCAACGAGGTGGATCGCAAAGTGTTCGAAGAGGGGCACTCGCTGCCCCTCACCCAGTCGGACGGCAGCTGGGGCGTCCGAGCCGAGGTGGCCAACTTCGGCTCTCCCGGCCTGGCGTCCTACGACTACACCAAGATCGGATTCGTGAAATGACCGCAGCAATACACTCTCGTCGTCGGCTCGGCCCAGTGGTAGCCGCGCCCGCGCTGGCCTTCGCGCTGCTGCTCGCGGGCTGTGGCGCGGGAGCCGATGTGCAGTCCGGCTCGAGTTCGATCGGCACCAGCAACGACATCAACCCCCGCGACCGCAGCGAGTTGCGCGAGGGCGGCAATCTGCGCTTGGCGCTGACCGCCTTCCCGGAAACCTTCAACTCCTCGCACGTGGACGCCTCGGGCGACGTCTCCGAGGTGGTCGGCTGGACGCTGCCCGGCACGGTGAATTCGGACGCGGCGGGCGAGCTGACGACCGACTCGAACTACTTCACCGAGATCGAGCTGACCAACACCAACCCGCAGCAGATCACCTACACGATCAACCCGAAAGCGGTCTGGTCCGACGGCGCCCCGATCACATGGGAGGACCTGCGCTCGCAGGTCAACGCCCTGAACGGACGCGACACGGCCTATCAAGTGCGCGCGACGCAGGGCTACAGCCGGGTGGAGAAGGTCGAGCGCGGCGTCGACGACCGGCAGGCGATCGTCACCTTCGCCCAGCACTACGCCGAATGGCAGGGACTGTTCAACCCGCTGTATCCGAAGGCGTCCACCGAGTCGCCGGAGTCCTTCGAGAACTGGGCGCGCAACAGCCTGCCGATCTCGTCGGGACCGTTCCTCATCGACTCGATCGACCGCGCCCAGCAGCGCATCGTGCTGAAGCGCAACCCGAAGTGGTGGGGTGACACCCCGAAGCTCGACACCGTCACCTTCAGCGTGCTCGACTACTCCGCGCGCATCTCGGCGCTGCAGAACAACGAACTCGACTACGCGACCGTGTCCGGCATCGACGAGGTGAAGACCGCGACCAACTCGCCGGGCATCCAGGTGCGCCGGGCCGCAGCGCCGCGGTTCTCGCACTTCACCTTCAACGGCGCGCCGGGCTCGTTGCTCGAGGACGCGCGGCTGCGGGTCGCGATCGCCAAGGCCATCGACCGGCAGGGCATCGCCACCGCGACGCAGAACGGCATCGTCGACAACCCGAAGCCGCTGAACAACCACATCTACCTCAACGGCCAGAAGGGCTACCAGGACAACGCTCAGTCGGTGGCCTACGACCCCGAGGGCGCCGCGCGGATCCTCGACGAACTGGGCTGGAAGCTCAACGGCGACGTGCGCGAGAAGGACGGTCGAAGGCTGGAACTGCGCAATGTGATGTACCAGCAGGACACCTGGGTGCAGATGGCGCAGATCGCGCAGCAGAACCTGGCCGCCGTCGGCGTGAAGATGACCATCCAAACCTTCCCTGGCAACGGTCTTTTCACCGACGTGATCGACCCCGGCAACTTCGAGATCTGCCAGTTCACCTGGTCCGGCGGCATCCTGCCGCTCGGCGCGCTGCCGCAGATCTACGCCTACGATCCGAACAACCGGCTCAGCAACAAGGGCCGCGTCGGCAGCCCGGAACTGAACGCGCTGATCGAGGAGACGATCTCCGAACTCGACCCGAACAAGGCCATCGAGCTGGCCAACCGGGCCGACAAGATGATCTTCGACCTGGGCCACTCGGTGCCGATCGTGCAGTCGCCCGGCACCGTCGCCGTGCGCGCGAACCTCGCCAACTACGGCGCGTTCGGCTTGGCCTCCGCCGACGTAACTAAGGTCGGGTTCACACAGTGATGTGACGATCAGGCCGACGCGGAAGGACCAGCTCGATGCGCTTACGTTCCTTGACCACCAGGGTGGCGGTGCCACTCGCCGCGTTCGGCCTGATCCTCACCGGTTGTTCCGACAACGGCGCGATCGCCCCCGGCACCAGCACGATCGGCAGCACCAACGACATCAACCCGGTGGACCCGAGCCAGTTGCGCGAGGGCGGGAACCTGCGGTTGGTGCTGAGTTCGTTCCCGGAGAACTTCAATGTGCTCCATGTGGACGGCAACACCCAGGACGGTGCGGCGGTGGCGGGCCCGACCATGCCCGCGCCGTTCGTCAGCAACGCGGCGGGCGAGCTCTCGGTGGATCACAACTTCTTCACCGACGTGCAGCTCACCAACACCAGCCCGCAGCAGGTCACCTACACCATCAACCCGAAAGCCGTGTGGTCCGACGGCAGCCCGATCACCTGGGAGGACTTGCGCTCCCAAGCGAACGCGCTGAGCGGAAGGGACAACGCGTACCTGGTCGCGGCGCTGAGCGGCTTCGACCGGGTGGAGAAGGTCGAGCGCGGCGTCGACGACCGGCAGGCGATCGTCACCTTCGCCCAGCCCTACGGTGAATGGCGCGGCCAGTTCGGCCCGCTCTACCCGAAGTCGGTCACCGGATCTCCCGAGGCGTTCAACACCGCCAACCGGGACGGGCCGACACTCAGCGCGGGACCGTTCGTGATCAGCGACATCGACCGCGCGCAGCAGCGAATCACGCTGAGCCGCAACCCGAAATGGTGGGGCGACACCCCGAAGCTGGACGCCGTCACCCTGAGCGTGCTCGACCACACCGCCTGGCTGCCCGCCATCCAGAACAACGAGCTCGACATCGCCTACATGGCTGGCATCGAGAACGTGACGGCGGCGCGCAACGCGGCGAACGTGGTCATCCGGCGCGCGCCGGAGCCGAGCTGGTCGCACCTGACCTTCAACGGCGCGCCCGGTTCGCTGCTCGAGGACCCGCAGCTGCGGATCGCGATTTCCAAGGCCATCGACCGGCAGGGCATCGTGACCGCGTCGCAGAACGGCGTGGTCGAGAATCCGAAGCCGCTGAACAACCACATCTTCATGGCGGGCCAGAAGGGCTATCAGGACAACGCCGCGCCGATCTCCTACGACCCGGCCGAAGCGGCCCGGATGCTGGACGAGCTCGGCTGGAAGCTCAACGGCGACGTGCGCGAGAAGGACGGCCGCAGGCTCGAGCTCCGCGACGTGATGTACCAGCAGGACGCCTGGGTTCAGACCGCCCAGATCGTGCAGCAGAACCTGGCCGCGGTCGGCGTGAAGCTGAACATCCAAACCGTGCCGGGCACGGGTCTGTTCAAGGACGTGATCGATCCCGGTAACTTCGACATCGCCCAGTTCAGTTGGGGCGGTAGCGCGCTGCCGCTCGGCGTGTTGCAGCAGGTCTACTACTACGACCCGAACAACCTGATGGGCAACAAGGCCCGCATCGGTTCGCCGGAGCTCAACGCTCTCATCGACAAGACCATCGCGGAGCTGGACCCGGACAAGGCGATCGAGCTGGCGAACCAGTGCGATCAGATGATCTTCGCCGAGGGTTATTCGGTTCCGCTGAACCAGGCTTCGGGCACCTACGCGGTGCGCGACAACCTCGCCAACTACGGCGCGTTCGGGTTGGCGACGCCGGACTACACGAAAGTCGGCTTCCTGAAGTGAGTTCGAGGTCGGCCCACCCGCTGGCCTATCCGATCGGCGTGACGCTCGGCGCCCTCGCGGTCTGTGCCGCGTGGGCGCCGTTCGCCACGGTGGACCAGTTGGCCGGGTTGGCGACGGTGGCGCTGGGAATCCTGGGCTACACCGGGATTCGGCTTCTGGTGGCCTTCGGGGTGCTGTCCTGCGGGTTGCCCGAGGTTCTTCGGGTCGCTCGGGTTCGGCAGCAGCACCGGTTGGTGAGCCGATCGTGGTTGGAGGTCACCGGTCCGGCTGGTGCGCGACGGTGGTTGCCGGTGTACTTCGATCCGGCGCTGGTGACTTTCACGGAGAGCTCGGCCGAGTTCGACGGGCGCGTCCTTCGTGCGGGGGCTTTGCGGCTGTATCCCTCGGGGCGGGCGCGAGATACGGAACCGCCCGGGCGGCTCGTCGACAATCCGAGTCGGCCCGATCCGGACGCACCCGTGCTCGCCGCGAGCCGGGTGACTCGCCGCCTGCTGTTCGACGTGCAACCCGCCGTTGCCGCGCCCTTCGCCGCGCTGCTGTGGATCTACGTCGATGGTGGGGGGCTTGTCGCTTTTGTCGGCGCGCTGTGTGTCGCGGCGGCTACCGCGACCTGGCTAGCAGCCATTCGCGGGTCCGACCCGAGCTAGGCCCAGTCTCGAGTCCGGCCCGATGCATCCGTGGCTCAGATCGTCGCCTGCCATCCGGCGTACCGACCGTGATGCCGTCTCCGAACTAGGCCGCCAAATTGGTCTGACCACTTGACCAGCTGACCACCGAGGCGCACAGTAGAAGCATGGCGTTGCAACCTGTGGTCAAGAGGTCGGTATCGGCGGATGTGTTCGAGCAGATCGCCGCGGATGTGCTCAGCGGTGAACTCGCGCCCGGGTCGACCTTGCCGAGCGAGCGGCAGTTGGCGGAAGCGCTCGGCGTCTCGCGGCCCGCGGTGCGCGAGGCGCTGCAACGCCTGGCCGCGGCGGGGCTCGTCGCGGTGCGGCAGGGCGACGCGACCACCGTGCTCGACTATCGGCGCGGCGCCGGGCTGGAGGTTCTACCCCGGCTGTTGATCCGGGAGGGCATGCTCGAACCCGCTGTCGCGCGCAGCATCCTCGAGGTCCGTATGCACAACGGGCCGAAGGTCGCCGAGTTGGCGGCCGCGCGGATGGGGGCGTTGGACCAAAGCGGCGCGAGCCAGTCCAGCACCGAGACGAGCACCGAGTTCGAACAGGTGCGAGACGATCTCGAGCGCGTCGTCGCGGCGCTCACGGTCGAGACCGATCCGGTCGCGCTGCAACGGCATGCGCTGGAGTTCTGGGATCACGTCGTCGACGCGGCCGACTCGATCGTGTTCCGCCTGATGTTCAACATGCTGCGCACCGCTTACGAACCCGCGCTCGCGGCGCTGGCCCCCGTCATGTCCGCCGAGGTGGGCAATGCCGAGGGCTACCGCGAACTGGCCGCCGCCATCGTGGCGGGCCGGCCGCAGAAGGCCGCCGACAAGGCTCGGGCCCTGCTCGAACCGGCGACCACCGCCCTGATCGAGGCCCTCGGCGGCCGCTGATCACGCAACACCCGAGGTGACACCATGTCCAAAACCCAGCTGCGCCGAGGTCTCACCCTCGGCGACGCCTTCCACGAGTTCCTCCGCCACCCCTCACCCTGGATGATCGGCACCGCACTGGTTCTCGCCCTGGTCGCCCGAATCCTGGTGGGCGACTGGCAGCTCAGCGACGCAGTCCTGCCGCTGGTGATGCTCGCGGTGTTTCCCGCGTTCGAGTGGGTCGTGCACGTCATAGTGCTGCACTGGCGGCCGAAGCGCCTCGGCCCGATCGCCTTGGACAGCGAGCTGGCCCGCAAACACCGCCAGCACCACGTCGATCCGCGCAACATTCCGCTGATCTTCATCCCAACCCGCTCACTGGCCTTCGTCATGGTGGCGTTGCTGGCGATCACCGCCTTCGCATTCCCCCGCCTCGGCCTCGGCCTGACGTTCCTGCTGACCATCACGGTGCTCGGCCTCGGCTACGAGTGGACGCACTACCTCATCCACACCGACTACAAGCCGAAAAGGGCGCTGTACCGCGCCGTTTGGCGCAACCACCGGCACCACCACTACAAGAACGAGCACTTCTGGTTCACCGTCACGAGTTCCGGCACCGCGGACCGCATTTTCGGAACGTATCCGGACCCGAGCGAGGTGGACACCTCGCCCACCGCTCGGAATTTGCATGGAGCGCAGGTGAATTGAGGTAACCGCGTCGCTCGAGGGCGGCCTCTGCCAGCCTCGGCATCCAGTGCAATGCCCCGAAATTCGACGGTAGTCGAATGGTCGCTATTCGATCTTGAAAAGCCACCATACGACTACCGTCGAATCCATTTCTCTATCGAAAGTAGCCGAATGACGGCTGGCCCGCCTCGAGCATCGTCCACGTCTCCCATCAGGCGGGCTCGGCCGCGATCACGGCCGTCGCCGCGGCGTTCGACGCCAACCAAATCGCCGATACCTCCGAGCTGACCAGCGTCTTCTCGGCTCCGTTCTCAGGCGCGGCGGCGCTCACGTACGCCGGAGCGGACATCGCCGCGAGGTGACCATGCGAACCCCCGCCGCGGAACCCACAGCCGCAACCGATTGACAAAGTACCCTAGGGGGGTATGGTAAAAACAACGCCGACGGAGGAAGCCGTCGAAGCAACGAGGAGACAGACATGAGCACCACCGCACCCGCCACAGCCACTTATGCCGTCACCGGCATGACCTGTGGCTGCTGCGTCGGCAAGGTTCGCGACAAGGTCGGTGCCCTTCCCGGCGTGACCGAGGTGAGCGTCGACCTGGACGGCGCGACGGTGACCGTGTCGGGACCGGCCCAGCTCGATCGCGCCACCATCGCCGACGCGATCGACCGGGCGGGCTTCCGACTCGCCGACTGATCTCCAGCCCTGACACGAAAGGGAGCCCCGATGAACGCCACCACCAAGTTCACCGGCTTCACCCTCGGACTCGCGGCGGTCTTCGTCATCGCTCTCGCGACCGGAGCCGCGATCGGCCCGGAACCCACCGAGCCCGCCGCACACGACACACACGGGACCGGGCCCGCCACCGACAGCGGGCCCGGCGCCGAGGAGCTGCCCGGCGGCCTACTGGCCACCGCCGACGGCTACACCCTGAGCCTGGACACCGCGCAGACCACCGCGGCGCCGAACTCGACGCTGCGTTTCCGCATCCTGGATCGACAGGGCGCACCGGTCACCCGCTACGTCCGCAGCCACGACAAGGACCTACACCTGATCGTGGTCCGCCGTGACATGACCGCCTTCCAGCACGTGCACCCGGCGCTGGACGGCAACGGAACCTGGAGCGTCCCGCTCGACCTCACCCGCGCGGGTGATTACCGCGTGTTCGCCGACTTCACCCCCGAGGGCGGCACGAACCGCACGCTCGGCGCCGACCTCCGCGTCGCGGGCGCCTACGACCCGCGGCCACTGCCCGCACCCGCCACCACCACGGCGCTGGGCGACTACACCGTTACCCTGGATGGTGCGGTCATTCCCGGCCAGGCCTCGAAGGTCACGCTCTCGGTGAGCAGGGGCGGCAAGCCCGTCACGGACCTCCAGCCCTACCTCGGCGCCTACGGCCACTTGGTCGCGCTGCGTGCCGCCGACCTGGCCTACCTACACGTTCACCCCGAAGGCCACCCGGGCGACGGCGTCACCACGGCGGGTCCCGGCGTCACCTTCTTCGTGACCGCGCCGACGGCAGGCGACTACCGCCTGTTCCTCGACTTCCAGCACGAAGGGGTCGTCCGCACGGCCGAGTTCACGCTCTCGGTACCGTCGGGCAACGCGCAGACCGGCCATGGCGAGCCAGGCCACGGCCACTGATCACCACATGCCGCAAAGAAAGGAAGACCGATGACGACCGCGACGCAATCACCGGCCACCGGCCAGGTCGAATTGGTGATCGGCGGCATGACCTGCGCATCCTGCGCCAACCGCATCGAGAAGAAGCTGAACAAGCTGGACGGCGTCACCGCCACCGTCAACTACGCGACCGAGAAGGCGCGGGTCGATTTCACCGGTGACGTCTCCCCCGAGGACCTGATCGCCACCGTCGAGCAGGCGGGCTACACCGCCGCCCTGCCCGCACCACCGGCCGAGGAGAAGACCGAAGAGTCGGCCGAGGCGGATCCGACCGCCGCCCTGCGGACCAGGCTGCTCGTCTCGCTGGTGTCGACCGTTCCGGTGATCGCCATGGCGATGATCCCCGCGTTGCAGTTCACCAACTGGCAGTGGCTCTCGCTGACGCTGGCCGCGCCGGTGGTGATCTGGGGCGCGCTGCCGTTCCACCGTGCGGCGTGGACCAACCTGCGCCACGGCACCGCCACCATGGACACCCTGGTCTCGATGGGCACCCTGGCCGCGCTGGGCTGGTCGCTCTACGCGCTGTTCTGGGGCACCGCGGGCACGCCGGGCATGACCCACCCGTTCGAGTTCACCATCTCCCGGATGGACGGCACCGGCAACATCTACTTGGAGGCCGCGGCGGGCGTCACCACGTTCATCCTGGCCGGGCGCTTCTTCGAGGCGAGGTCGAAGCGGCGGGCGGGCGCGGCGCTGCGCGCTCTGCTCCAGCTCGGCGCGAAGGAAGTCTCGGTGCTGCGTCCCGGCGCGAGTGACGGGCACGGAGGCAGTGAGCGTGACCACGGAGGGCCCCGCGGCAATGGAGACCGCGTGGAGCAGCGGATTCCGATCGAACAACTCGGTGTCGGCGACGAATTCGTGGTCCGTCCCGGCGAGAAGATCGCCACCGACGGCGTGATCGTGGAAGGTTCCTCGGCGGTCGACGCGTCGATGCTGACCGGTGAATCGGTACCGGTCGAGGTGGCCACGGACGACGCCGTCGTCGGCGCGACGGTCAACGTCGGCGGACGGATCGTGGTGCGCGCCACCCGGATCGGCGCCGACACCCAGCTCGCGCAGATGGCGAAGCTGGTCGAGGACGCGCAGAACGGCAAGGCGCAGGCCCAGCGGCTGGCCGACAAGATCTCCGGAATCTTCGTGCCGGTGGTGATCGCGCTCGCGGTCGCGACGCTCGGATTCTGGCTCGGCACCGGCGGTTCCGTGGCGGCGGCGTTCACCGCGGCGGTCGCGGTGCTGATCATCGCCTGCCCGTGCGCCCTCGGATTGGCCACACCGACCGCGCTGATGGTCGGCACCGGACGCGGTGCGCAGCTGGGCATCCTGATCAAGGGCCCCGAGGTGCTGGAGTCGACCCGCAGGGTGGACACCGTGGTGCTGGACAAGACCGGCACCGTCACCACCGGCAAGATGACCCTGCTCGACGTGCTCGCCGCCGACGGCGAAGACACCGATCGAGTGCTGAGTTTGGCTGGTGCGCTGGAGGATTCGTCGGAGCACCCGATCGCGCAGGCGATCGCCAAGGGCGCCCGCGAGAAGGTCGGCGAGCTGGCGGCGGTCGAAGGCTTCGCCAACATCGAGGGCCTCGGCGTGCAGGGCGTGGTGGACGGGCACGCGGTGATCGTCGGGCGGGCCCGGTTGCTCGCCGACTGGTCGCAGCACCTGGACGCCGAGCTGGAGCGGGCCTGGCACGCGGCGGAGTCGGAGGGCAAGACCCCCGTCGCGGTCGGCTGGGACGGCAAGGCGCGCGGCGTGCTGGTGGTCGCCGACGCGGTGAAAGTGACCTCGGCCGAGGCGGTCTCGCAGCTGAAGGCGCTCGGCTTGACCCCGATCATGCTGACCGGCGACAACAAGGCCGCGGCACGGGCCATCGCCGATCAGGTCGGCATCGAGGAGGTCATCGCCGAGGTGCTGCCGCAGGACAAGGTGGCCACCGTCGAGCGGTTGCAGTCCGAGGGCAAGGTGGTCGCGATGGTCGGTGACGGTGTCAACGACGCCGCGGCGCTCGCCAAGGCCGATCTCGGACTCGCCATGGGCACCGGCACCGACGTCGCCATCGAGGCGAGCGACCTGACCCTGGTGCGCGGCGACCTGCGCGCCGCGGCGGACGCGATCCGGTTGTCCCGCAAGACACTCGGCACCATCAAGGGCAATCTGTTCTGGGCTTTCGCCTACAACGTGGCCGCGATCCCGCTGGCCATGGCGGGGCTGCTGAACCCGATGCTCGCCGGTGCGGCGATGGCGTTCTCCTCGGTGTTCGTCGTCAGCAACAGCCTGCGGCTGCGCGGTTTTCGCTCCACGGCGCTGTAGGGCGCGACAACAAGCAGAGAGGGCGGGACGGCACCCCACGAGGCCGTTCCGCCCTTTCGCGCGGAAATCAGTCGAAGGAGGGTCGCACGACGCTGTGGGCGGTGACCTTGTAGGTCGCCAGGATCACGCCGTTGTCCAGGACCTCCGAGGCGGCCAGCTCCATGGTGTCCTCGGCGTCGACGGGTTCGAACAGCCGCTGGCCCTTGCCGAGCAGCACCGGGTAGATCACCAGCCGGTACTCGTCGACGAGGTGATTGGCGCGCAGCGTGTTGATCAGCGCGCCGCTGCCGAAGACCAGCAGATCGTGCTCGGCGCGCAGCTTGGCAACGCCCTCGGCGACATCGCCCTCGATGCGGGTCGCGTTCCACGCCAGCTCGGTGAGCGAAGTGGTGGCGACGTGCTTGGGCATGCTGTTCATCCGGTCCTTGTACTCGCCCTCCTCCGGGTGCTCCGGCCAGGACGCGGCGAAGCCCTCGTAGGTCGTGCGACCGAGCAGCAGCGCGTCCGCGTCGAACACCTCGCGGCTCTTGAAGTTCGCGATGCTGTCGTTCCAGAACGGGAACGTCCACGCCGGGTTCTCGATGATGCCATCGGCCGAAACGAATTCGGAGACAACGACCTTGCCCATTTCATGACCTCGCTTATGTGTTGCTGTGTGCCCGGAACGTCCGGAGCATCTCACACATACAGACGGCGCACGGCCGCAAAACTCATCGCAAGAAAAATCGCTCGCCGTGCGGCCCGTCGCGGCCGTACTCTGCTCGACATGTTCCGGCTCGCCATCGTTCTGGAGTCCGCGGTCGCGGGCGCGATGGCGGCTGCCCTGGCAGCGGCGGCAGTGGCCGCGCTGTTCGACGGCGCCCGACGCTGACCTTCCCCGGGATGTCCCGGGATCTCCGACGGGGAAGGTGCCCCCGTCGAAGAGGTCCCCCCGTGACATTCGGGCGCTCGCCCGGAAACCAAGGAACACACATGTCGAAGCAAAGCTATGTCCGCACCAAGCCGCACCTGAACATCGGCACCATGGGGCACGTCGACCACGGCAAGACCACGCTGACCGCCGCGATCACCAAGGTGCTCGCCGAGCGGGGTGGCGGCGCGTTCGTGCCGTTCGACCGGATCGACCGGGCCCCCGAGGAGGCGATGCGCGGCATCACGATCAATATCGCGCACGTCGAATACGAGACCGCCACACGGCATTACGCGCACGTCGACATGCCGGGCCACGCCGACTTCGTGAAGAACATGATCACCGGCGCGTCCCAGCTGGACGGTGCGATCCTGGTGGTCTCCGCGCAGGACGGCGTGATGCCGCAGACCGCCGAGCACGTGCTGCTCGCCAGGCAGGTCGGCGTCGAGCACATCGTGGTGGCGCTGAACAAGGCCGACGCGGGCGACCCGGAACTGCTCGAGCTGATCGAGCTGGAGATCCGCGAGCTGCTCACCGCCCAGGGTTACCCGGGCGACACCGCGCCGATCGTGCGAGTCTCGGGGCTGCGCGCGCTGGCGGGCGACGAGCGCTGGACGGCGGCGCTGCTCGACCTGCTCGACGCGGTGGACGCGCACGTGCCGATACCGGTCCGCTACACCGACGCGCCGTTCCTGCTTCCGGTGGAGAACGTCCTCACGATCACCGGTCGCGGGACGGTCGTCACGGGGGCGATCGAGCGCGGCCAGGTCCGGCTCGGCGACCGGGTGGAGCTGCTCAGTCTCGGCGGTGAGGCGTTGACGACGGTCGTGACCGGCGTCGAAACCTTCGGCCGGACCATGGAGTTGGCCGAGGCGGGCGACAACGTCGCGCTGCTGCTGCGCGGCGTGCAGCGCGGTCATGTCCGCCGCGGCCAGGTGGTCGCCGCGCCGGGCAGCATCGCGGTGCGCACCCGCTTCACCGCGCGCGTGTACCTGCTCGGTACAGCCGAGGGCGGCAGGCGCACCCCGATCGCCACCGGTTACCGGCCGCAGTTCTACGTGCGCACCGGCGACGTGGTCGGCGACGTCACGCTGCCCGCCGACACCGCGCTCGCCCACCCGGGCGACACGGTCGAGCTCACCGTCGAGCTCGGCCGAGCGCTCCCGCTGGAGCCGAACCTCGGCTTCGCCATCCGCGAGGGCGGCCGCACGGTCGGCGCGGGCACGGTCCTCACCGTCACCTGAACCCGGCCAGCGAGCGGTTGGCGGGGACCACACAGCATGTGGACGCCTCACACAGGCGGTACCTATGTGAGGCGTCCACACAGTTTGTGCGACCGGGGCAGCCAAGGCGTTCGCGGCACTGCCAACGGCTGGTCGAAGCGCCTGCGGCGGCCTGCGATTGGCGGGGCCACACAGCGTGCGGACGCTTCACACAGCCGGTGCCTATGTGAAGCGTCCACACCGTCTGTGCCACCGGGGCAGCCAAGGCGGCTGCGGGGCGTTTCCGTGCTGGGCGGTTGGGTAGTACGGAAGCACCATGGACGCCCACCGTCCGAGGAGCTGCGGGCATGGAGTGGTTCACGGCGCCCGAATACTGGCAGGCCAGGCTGATCTTTCAGCGTGGCTTGGCGGTGGTGTACCTGCTCGCCTTCCTCGGGGCGGCGTTGCAGTTTCGTGCGCTGATCGGCGAGCACGGGATGCTGCCCGCGCCGCGGTTCCTGCGACGGGTCTCGCCGCGGCGCTCGCCGAGCCTGTTCCACCTGCACTATTCGGATCGGTTCTTCGCGGGTGTGGCGTGGGCGGGGGTGGCGCTCTCGGCGGCGATGGTCGCGGGGCTCGGAGATGTGGTGCCGCTGTGGGCGGCCATGGCGCTGTGGACGGTGCTGTGGGCGCTGTATCTGTCGATCGTCAACATCGGCCAGGCCTGGTACTCCTTCGGCTGGGAGTCGCTGCTGCTGGAGACGGGTTTTCTGGCGATCTTTCTCGGCAACGACACCGTCGCGCCGCCGCTGCTGGTTCTGCTGCTCGCCCGCTGGCTGCTGTTCCGGGTGGAGTTCGGCGCCGGGCTGATCAAACTGCGCGGCGACCCGTGCTGGCGCGATCTGACCTGCCTCTACTACCACCACGAGACCCAGCCGATGCCCGGCCCGCTCAGCTGGTTCTTCCACCACCTGCCGCGGCCGCTGCACCGGGCGGAGGTGGCGGCCAATCACTTCGCCCAGCTCGTGGTGCCGTTCGGGCTGTTCACGCCGCAGCCGGTGGCGAGCATCGCCGCGGGACTCGTCATCGTGACGCAGCTGTGGCTGGTGCTCTCCGGCAACTTCGCCTGGCTGAACTGGCTGACGATCCTGCTCGCGGTCACGGCACTGGACGCGCGCGTCTTCGGCCCGCTGCCCGGCGCGCCCGCGTTGTCCGAGCCGCCGCTGTGGTTCGCGGGCGCGGTGATAGCCCTGACCGTGGTGACCATCGGCCTCAGCTACTGGCCGGTGCGCAACTTGCTCTCCAAGAACCAGCGCATGAACACCTCGTTCAACCCGTATCACCTGGTCAACACCTACGGCGCCTTCGGAAGCATCGATCGGGTGCGCAACGAGGTGGTGATCGAAGGCACCGCCGACGCCTCGATCTCCGACGAAACGGTGTGGCGCGAATACGAATTCAAGGGCAAACCCGGTGACCCGCGCCGCTGGCCCCGCCAGTTCGCGCCCTACCACCTGCGGCTGGACTGGCTGATGTGGTTCGCCGCCATCTCGCCGCGCTACGCCCGATCCTGGCTGCTCCCCTTCGTCGTGCGACTGCTCCAGAACGACCCCGCGACGTTGCGTCTGCTGCGCCGCTGCCCGTTCCCCGACGACCCGCCCCGCTATATCCGCGCCCGGCTGTACGAATACCGCTACACCAGCCTGCGCGAACTCCGACGCGACCACACCTGCTGGCGCCGCGAACTCGTCGACGAGTACCTCCCACCGCTGACCCTGCACCAAGCCCGCGGCTTCGCCTGATCAGGCCTGCCGACGCAGGCCGACGCCCGCAGCCAAGGCGGAGGCAAGCCTATTCCGGCACGACCCGCTCGTGCGCGGTCAGCAGTACGTGATCGAACCGCGTGCGCAGACCTGCCAGGTCGGCGTCGATGTTCCGCGCGTCGAGCACCAATTGCTGCGCGAGGTCGCGGAGCTTGGTGTTGGTGTGCTGGGAGCGCCAGCGCAGGATCGCGAAGGCCTGGTCGACGGACACGGCGTATACCAGCGAGAGCACGCCTTTGGCCTGTTCGATCGCCGCTCTCGACTCGATCAGCTCGGGCAGCACGTCCTCGATGACGTCCTCGCGCTCACCCTCGAGGGCATCGGTGAGATCGATGTAATACCCGGCCGTGCCGATCACGGCGCCGTTCTCGTCGGTCTGATAGTCGCCGATGACGATGACCGGATGCTCCCGGCCTTCGGTATCGATGATGCGATGCCTGCTGCAGAAAGGTTCGGCGGTGTCCACCACCTTGGCGATCATCGATTCGACCAGCTCGCGGTCGTCGGGATGTTTGTGCGAGAGCAGCAACGCCGTCGTCGGTTCCACGGCGCCCGGCTCGTAGCCGTGCATGCGGGCGACCTCGTCGGACCACTCCCATCGCTGGTCCGCGAAGAAAAAGCGGAACTCTCCGGCGTTCGCGCACGACTCGGTGCCGATCACACTGCCGAGCGCGCCGATCGCACGCGGGCTCAGTTCCCTGCCCTCGATCACACGACCAGTATTCCGGCTATGGCCGGAAAGCGCGGGCTTATGTCCGGGGAATCACGCGGTGAGCGGCAGCCGCATCGCCACAGTGGTCCCACCTTCCCCGGTGGTCACAGCGACGTCGGGAATCACCGCCCGGATGATCGCGAGCCCGCGACCGCGCACGGACCGCGTCTGCGGGTCGGGAGGCTTCCAGCGGCCGTGATCGGCGACCGTCACATTCAGCTCGGCCCCGGTGCACGCGGCACGCACGCGCACGGTGCCGCCGTCGCCGCGATGTCCGTGCTCGACCGCGTTGGTGCACGCCTCACCGACCGCCAGCAGCACGTCGTAAGCGCGGTCGGAACCGATGCCGCACCGTTCCAGCCAGTCCTGGAAAGTGTGCCGGACCTGGGCCAAACGATCGGCGGTTGCCGGAAAGTCCAGCTCCAACGGTCTCGGCGGCGTTCGAAGCCGAAGTGAGCGGGACGTGGTCACCTCGCTGCCTCCCTGCAACGTCCATGTCGATTGCCTTCTCGCCCAGAGCAATACCCATTCGCACACCGCGCATGCCCGATCACCCGGTATGAGGTGGCCGATAGTGGTGTCCGTCTCCGTATTTCGACGCGGCGATTACGACGGTCACGATCGGGTAAGTTGACTTGGGAGACGCTCACAGCCTTGTCGCGCCCAGCGTGACGAGGCTCGATGCTGCAGAGGTGGGAAAGTGGCGAATTGCGAGCTGGGAGGCCGGCGGTGAGCGGCGAGGGCGCGTCCAAGGTTCTCGACGTGGAGGTGCGCGAACACGGCGACGTGGCCGTCGTCACCGTGCACGGCGAGGTCGACATGGCTTCCGCGCCGCAGCTGCAAGCCGCCTTGGAAGAAGCTCAGCGCGGCGGAAAGTCGCTGGTCATCGACATGTTGGCGGTCGGATTCCTCGGCTCGGCGGGACTGAGCGTGCTGCTCGTCGCCTCCGAAGCGCAGCCGACCCGGCTGCGCGTCGTCGCCTCCGACGCGGTGCGCCGCCCGATCGAACTCACCGCGCTCGACGAGCTGCTCTCGGTGTTCCCCTCGCTGGACGCCGCGCTCGCCGCGGACGAGAGCAGCACTCCGAGCTGAGCTCGCCCGGTCAGCGCTGCCGAGGCTTGTCTACAGCCCGCGCACGGCCGGGGTACGCCCTCAGCGCTGCCGCGGCAACCGGACGACCTGTACGAAGAACTCGTCGATCTGCTTGATCGCGGCCACGAACTGGTCCAGATCCACCGGCTTGGTCACGTACGCGTTGGCGTGCAGTTTGTAGCTGCGCAGAATGTCTTCCTCGGCCGCCGAGGTGGTCAGCACGACGACCGGGATGTGCGTCAGCTCCGGATCGGCCTTGATCTTCTCCAGCACCTGCCTGCCGTCGTACTTCGGCAGGTTCAGATCGAGCAGGATCAGATCGGGTCGCGGCGCGTCAGTGAAGTCGCCCTGCCGGTACAGGAAGTCCAGCGCCTCCTGCCCGTCGTGCGCGACATGCAGCGTGTTGCCGATCCTGTTGTCCTCGAACGCCTCCCGCGTCATCAACTCGTCACCGGGATCGTCCTCGACGAGCAGGATGTCGATCGGCTGGCCGGGAATGGTCATGCGCTGGCTCCTTCGGTGAGGGGGCTGGACTCCGTGCTCGCGGTTTCGACGGCCTGGAGGGTGAAGCAGAGGCGGGTGCCGTCGCGATAGTCGGTATCGATCCAGATTCTGCCGCCGTGATATTCGACGATCTTCTTGCAGACGGCCAATCCGATTCCGGTGCCGCTGTATTCGTCGCGGCCGTGCAGGCGCTGGAAGATGACGAACACCTTCTCGGCGAATTCCGGTGCGATGCCGATGCCGTTGTCGGTCACCGAGAACTGCCAGCCCTCGGTCGCTTCCGCCGCGCGCTCACAGTGGACGCGCACGACCGGCGGGACGTCGGGCTTGCGGAACTTGATGGCGTTGCCGATGAGGTTCTGCCACAACATCGTCAGCGGGGTCGGCTCACCGAGAATCTCGGGTAGCTCGTCCGGCAGTTCGATGGTCGCGCCGTTCTCCTCGATCGCCGACGAGAGGTTGGTTAGCGCCTTCTGCAACGGCTGGTCGAGCCGGGTCGGCTCGATGCCGTCGCTGATCCGGCCGACGCGGGAGAAGGTCAGCAGGTCGTTGATGAGCACCTGCATGCGCTTGGCGCCGTCCACCGCGAAGTCGATGTACTGCTTGCCGCGTTCGTCCAGCTCCGAGCCGTAGCGCTTCTCCAGCAGCTGGCAGAACGAGGCGACCTTGCGCAGCGGCTCCTGCAGGTCGTGCGAGGCGACGTAGGCGAACTGCTCCAGCTCGGCGTTCGAGCGGCGCAGCTCCTCGGCCTGCAGGTCGAGGTCGGCCTTCTGCTGTTCCAGCAGCGCCTGCTGCCCGCGGGAGGCGCCGAGCTCGGCGACGATCCGGCGACGCATGTCCTCGACGGCTTCGGCGACGAGGGCCAGGTCGGCGGGACCGTGCGCGTCGATGCGATGGTCGAAATCGCCGTCGGCGACCCGCTTCGAGGAATCGGTGAGGTAGCCGAGTGGGCGCGCGACCAGCCGCCGAAGCAGCTCGGTCAAGACGACTCCGGTCAGCAGGAAGGCCGCGATCATGCTGGAGAGCACGACGTTGCGCACCGTGCGGGCACGCTCGAGTTCCTCGTTGCCCCGCGCGACCTCGGCCGCGATGTTGTCGTGCTGCGCGGTGGAGGCGGCGCGCACCTCGTCGAAGATGGTCTTGCCGCGCAGCGCCGCGGTGGTCTCGACCGGACGGGTGGTGCCGGAGGTCACGGTCGCGGCGAGCGGGTCGGCGTACTCGTCGCGCCACCGCGCGGCCGCTCGCTCCACCGTCTCGAGATCGGCGATCCGGTCCGGCCGGTCGGCGAGCAGCTCGCGCAGCCGGGCCGCGGCGCGTTCCTGTTCCCGTTTGCCTTCGTCGTACGGCTCGAGGAAGCGCGGATCGGCGGCGATGGCGTAGCCGCGCAGGCCGGTTTCCTGGTTTACCAGCGCGCTTTCCAGGCGGTACGCCTGGGCGGCCGCGGGCATGGTCTGGCTCAGCAGACGGTCGGTGACGCGGTTGGTGTGCGCGATGACCTGTCCGCCCGCGATCGCGCCGACGATCACCACCAGGATCATCACGGCGAGCACGAGCTGGAACCAACCCTGCGCTGTCAGCCTGCCGACGGTCGTTCTCGTCATCGGTCCAGCCTCCCGTCCGCTGCCCAGCGCAGATACAAGATCGCCACGTCGTCGTCCAAACCGCCTGCGGCGCTCGCCAATTCCTCGACGCGACGGATCAGCTCGTCGACGAACGGTTCGGTTCGTTCGGCGGGCACCGTGCCCGCCAGTTCGAGCAGGCCCTGTTCACCCAGCCGCTGCCCGGCAGCGCCGACGTGACCTTCGAAGAGGCCGTCGGTGAACAGCATCAAGCCCGCGTCGTCCGGCAGATCGACCTCGTGACTCGACCATTGGGCGCGTCCGGGCAGGAAGCCGAGGGCGGGTCCGCCCGGCACCTCGAGCCAGTGCAACTCGTCGCCGCGCTGACGCAGCATGCCGGGGTGCCCGGCGCGCCAGACGTGCACTCGGCGGGTCCGCGGGTCGAGGACCAGGCTGGTCGCTGTCGCGAAGGTCTGCCGATCGGTGCGCTCGGCGAGCAGCACCTGCTCCAGCAGACGCAGCTGCCGCAGTCCGGTGACGCCGCTGAGAACCAGTGTGCGCCAAGCCAATCGCAACGCGACGCCGGCGGCGGCGGCATCGGGCCCGTGTCCGGAAACGTCGCCGATGACGGCGTGCACCGTGCCGTCCTCGCCTTGGACAACGTCGTAGAAATCGCCGCCGAGCAGCGAATGCGCGCGTCCGGGGCGGTACCGCGAGACCACGTCGACGGTCCGGCCCGGCCCGAGCAGCGGTGTCGGCAGCAGGCCGCGCTCCAGTCGGGCGTTCTCCTGCGCCCGCATCTGGCTGGCCTGAAGTGCCGCGCTGGTGCGTTCGGCGTGCTTGCGCTGGATCGCGTAACGCACAGCGCGCACGAACAATTCGGGTTCGACCCGGCCCTTCACCAGGTAGTCCTGCGCGCCGGAGGCGACCGCGTCCAAGCCGGTGCGCTCCTGGTCGAGGCCCGTCATCACCACGACGGCGACCTGATCGTTGTACGCGCGGATCCTGGCCAGCGCCTCCAAGCCCTGGGCGTCGGGCAGATGCAGATCGAGGAGCACGCAATCGGGAACCGAGACGCGCATCCGCTCACCCGCCTCGGCCAGCGTCCGAACCCATTCCAGGCGCAGACCTTGCGCGACATCGGCGACGAGCTCTTCGACCAGCAGGGCGTCGCCAGGATCGTCCTCGACCAACAGCATCGTCGGTTCCCGGTCCAACCGTCCCGCGTCGACAGCGATATCAGGATCGTGGGTGTGCAACGACACCACGGCCTCCGATCACGACGAACTGGCGCTACCCCAAGGAGCACGCCGACATACTCAGCGGCCGTTTGCTGGACCGAGAGGCAGGAGTGATCGTAGCCGATCTTGGGCACGTGGCGCGGCACACACCTGAGGCCCTTGTGATGGATTGATGTCGAAAACGCACGACCGAAAGAAGTGGGAAGAGCGGATGACGGGATTCGAACCCGCGACCCTCACCTTGGCAAGGTGATGCGCTACCAGCTGCGCTACATCCGCATGCACCGCGTGACGACCCGAGGGCGCGTTGCCGTGCGAGGGGCAACTTTAGTCGGCGCGTGCGGATGATTCAAAATCGGCCCTCCTCACACGGGTTGGGCCGCGTGCGTGAGGGGTGATCGAGGTCGCCGTGCTTCAGCCGACCGGTTCCGGTGCGCGGCGGAACGCGGCGATGTGGGCGGCGGCCCAGTCGGCGTAGGCGCGGGGTGGGCGGCCGAGGACGGTCCGCACGTCGTCGGTGCGGACGGCGTTGCGGCCCGCGCGGACGTAGGCCTGTCCGGCGAGTGCGCCGTCGACGTACTCGGCCGACATGCCCGCAGCGAGCATGTGCCCGCGGGCCTGTTCCTCGGGGACGTCGACGACCTCGATCGGGTGACCCAGGATCGCGGCGAGCGCGGCCGCTTGGTCGGCGGCGGTGAGCAGCTCGGGACCGGTGAGGGTATAGGTGTTGCCCGCGTGCGCGGCGGAGTGGAGGGCTTCGACGGCGACAGCGGCGACGTCGCGCGGGTCGACGACGCCCTGCGCTCCGGCTCCCGTGAGGTTGGGCACCGGCTGCCCGGCGCGGATGGGCTCGGACCAGCTGAGGGTGTTGGAGGCGAAGGTGCTCGGCCGCAGGACGGTCCATTCGAGTCCGCTTTCCCTTGCCGCCTGTTCGCCGGGCAGGTGCCAGGTGCCGACACGGCCGAGGTCCGGCTCACCGGTGCCGATCGCCGAGAGCTTCACGATGCGCCGCACGCCCGCCGCGCGGGCCGTGGCGATGAGCGCGCGGTCGGTGTCGGCGTCCTCCGGACCGAGAACGCCGACCAGGAACGCCGCCTCGACGCCCGTCATGGCCGCCGCCATCGAAGCGGCGTCGTTGTAATCGCCGCGCACCACCTCGACGCCCTCGGGCATCCGTGCCCGCGCCGGGTCGCGCGTCACCGCGCGGACCGGCACCGCACGCGCGGCCAGCCGGCGGACGATCTCACTGCCGATGGTGCCCGTGGCACCGGTGACCAGAACGCACACCAGCATCGCTGCGCCCGTGGCTGACCGAACTCGGGCGAATTCCGTTGGTGCGTGAGTTGTCCGAGCCGTTCGCACACATCCCGCACACCGCGACCACGATCGTGCTGCGCGCGGAGCAGGGTGGGCGGCGGGAGGCGCTGGTGCTCGGGCCGCGGACCAGGGCGACGTAATCCGTGGCGAAAGCGCCGGCGAGTTGCGTGCGGCTGCGGTTGGCTCCCGGCGCCGCCAACCCGATGTTGGGCGTCGCCGCGAGCGAACTCACCGATCGGGTCGCGCGGCTCGCCGATATGCCGGGCCCGGCGGGCGAACTCGCCGACGAGCTTCGCGAACTACCGCACGAGGAGATCCTCGCCTTTCTGGAACACGAACTACCGCAACGCCTTTCCGAGAACGCCACCCAGCGCGCCCACCGCGGCCTGCTCATCGGCGCCGCGGCCGCGCTCGCCGAGCCGACCGGGCGGTCGATCCCGGCCGTGGCCGCCGACCTCGCCGTCAGCGAACGCCAACTACGCAACCTGTTCAGCGCCGGAATCGGACTGTCGCCCAAGCATTTCGCGCGCATCGGCCGGGTTCGCCAGATTCTCGCGGACGCGGGCGACACCCCGTGGTCACGAATCGCGGCCGACAACGGTTACTACGACCAGTCCCATCTGACGGCCGACTTCCGGACCCTGATGGGCGTGCCGCCCGCCAAGTTCTTCCGCGGGCACCTGCCCGCCCCGACGCCGTGCCAGGCGCCCGCGTAGGCGTCAGTCGGTGCGGGTCGTGCGGCGGGCCGCCTTCTCGGCCGCTTCGGCGGCGTCCATGGCGTCGGCCTGCTCCAGGGTCGGTGCGCTGCCGCCGAGGCGCGCGGGCACCCAGTAGGCGCCGGGCTCGTGGTCGTAGCCGTTCTGCGCTTCGAGCAGCATCCGCTGCATGGTGGTGCGGAGTTCGGCGGTGAGGTCGGCGGCGGGTTCGTAGGGCTGGATGGGCTCGCCGACAATGATGGAGATGGGAGTGTTGGTGCGGCCCAAGCGTTTCGGGAACCCCTTGGTCCAGACGCGTTGCGCGCCCCAGATGACGATCGGGATGATCGGCACGCCCGACTCGATGGCCATCCGCGCCGCGCCCGACTTGAACTCCTTGATCTCGAAGCTGCGGCTGATGGTGGCCTCGGGGTAGACGCCGACCAGCTCCCCGCGCCGCAGGTAGTCCACCGCGGCCTTGTAGGAGTCGGCGCCCGCCCCGCGGTCGACCGGAATGTGCTTGAGCGCCCGCATGATCGGGCCGGAGATGCTGTTGTCGAAGACTTCCTTCTTCGCCATGAACCGGACGTAGCGCTTGGGTTTGCGCACCGGCAGACCGGCGTAGGTGAAGTCCATGTAGCCGGTGTGGTTGACCGCGATGACGGCACCACCGGTCGGCGGAATATGTTCAGCGCCCTTGACGGTGAACTTCAGACCTTGCACGAAGAAGACGGTCCGGGCCAGCCCGATGATCGTCCGGTAGACGGGTTCCACAATTCCGCTAGCGTAGTCGCAGACTTTCCCATCCGGCAGCTGCGACGCCCGCCGGATCCGGGATCCGCACCGATCGCGCCTAGAAAGAGGATCGTCGAAGTGGAACGCGCCCGACCGCTGCCGTGCGGCGACCGGACCATCAGGAACGCAGCATCGAGCGAGAGTTCCGCGACATCATCCGAGCCGAGACTCCCGATCGCGAACTGCCGCATCGCGCCCGGCGCCCACGCGCCCACGCGCGAACACGTGGTTGGACAGACCGGTACGCCTGACGAACAGGGCCGCCGGAGCACGGCCGCACCGGACAGCGCCGCCCTCGGCACCGACCAACCCGCGGCACCCAGCCGACGCCGAGCCGCCGTTCGCGAACTCGTGGCCGGACGGACCTGCGCGCCTGACGAACGCGCCCGCTCGAGCACGGTGGGCCGACGCCCCCGCGGCGCGCGGACGCTCGCCGGTGCGCTGGCACTCGGCGGCGCGCTACTCCTGAGCGCGTGCGATTCCGTCTCGGGCATCCCCGGCGACGACCCCGCGCCCGCGAGAGCGCTGACGACCCCACCCGCCGCGACCCCCTCGGCGGCCCCCACCACCGCGCAAACGAGCACCCTCCCCCCGCCGCCCGCCGACGCCCCCGAGGTCGGCGCGGTGCCCGGCGTCCCGGAGGCGGCGACCGCGCTGCGGCGCTGGGCCGCCGACCTGGAGTCCGCCACCATCGCCGAACTCCAGGAGAAGTGCTGGACCATGGCGCCGGGCAATGTGGCCGACATGTACGAGGACAAGCAGACCATCCTCGCCACCATCGCCCAGCCCGGCACCGCCACGGCGAAGACCGTCACCTGGAAGGGCAGGGCGGCCACCGTCACCGTGGAGCGCGACGCGATCGCCACCGGCTACGCCTGCCCGCGCGTGTTCCCGGCGGGCGCCCAGATCGGCCCCAACGACGCCGACGCCCGCCACATGGTGCGCCGCTACCTGGCCCGCTTCGTCGGCGAACCGCTCGACCCGGCCGACAAGGAAGGCGACTACCCGCTGGTCTGCAAGGCCACCCCCGCCGAATGGGACCCGGACGGCACCGGAAGCCCGACCCAGCCGCCGCTGGCGAACAACCCGGGCAAGCTGACCGGCGCGACCGACTTCGCCGGTCAGCAGATCTTCTCGGATCGCCTCGGTTCCGGCTACCTCACCGTGGAGGTGCCGATCACCAACTCCTCCGGCGTCACCAAGATCCGCACGTTCACGCTGGCCGAGGGTGACGAGGGCTACTGCATCGGCGACGTCTCCCCGTAGCGGGCACCGTGAGCGTCGTCATGGGACTGCAGCTATTAACCTGGGTGGCTGGCAACGCCCCTCAGGCGTAGGAGGAACAGCTAGTGCAGATCACCAGCGTCGGACACGCCGGATTCCACATTCGAACCGCGGCGGGATCGGTCCTTTGCGATCCCTGGGTCAACCCCGCGTACTTCGCTTCGTGGGTCCCGTTCCCCGACAACACCCAGCTGGACTGGGACGAGCTGGGCAATTGCGATTTCCTCTACGTCTCGCATCTGCACCGCGACCACTTCGACGCCAAGCACCTGGCCGAGCACGTCAACAAGGACGCGACGGTGCTGCTGCCGGACTACCCCGTGCCGGATCTGCGCCGCGAGCTGGAGAAGCTGGGCTTCCACAAGTTCGTCGAGACCGAGGACTCGGTCAAGCACACGGTGACCGGTCCCGGCGGCGAGCTGGACATCATGATCATCGCGTTGCGCGCGCCCGCCGACGGACCGATCGGCGATTCGGGCCTGGTCGTCTCCGACGGTGAGACGGTCTGCTTCAACATGAACGACGCCCGCCCGGTGGACATGGACGTGCTGCACGACGCGTTCGGCCACGTAGACATCCATCTGCTCCAGTACTCGGGCGCCATCTGGTACCCGATGGTCTACGACATCCCGTCCCGCACCAAGTCCAACTTCGGCAAGCAGAAGCGCCAGCGCGGCATGGACCGGGCGCGCAGCTACATCGAGCAGGTCGGGGCGACCTGGGTGGTGCCGTCGGCGGGTCCGCCGGTGTTCCTCGACCCGGAACTGCGCTACCTCAACGACGACCGCGGCGACGAGGGCAACATCTTCCCGGACCAGATGGTGTTCCTGGAGCAGATGGAGATCCACGGCAACGAGGGCGGGATCCTGATGATCCCCGGCTCGGTCGCCGACGTGCACGGCAAGGAACTGTCGCTCACCCACCCGTTCGACCCGGCCGAGATCTACGCCGACAAGGCGGGCTACATCGAGCGAATGGCCGAGCGTCTGGCTCCGGTGATCGAGGCCGAGAAGGCGTCCTGGGCGACCGGCGACGGCTCGCTGCTGGAGCCGCTGAAGAAACTGTTCGAGCCGATCATGGCGCAGAGCGACCTGATCTGCGACGGCATCGGCTACCCCGTCGGCCTGGTGATCGGCGACGAGACCGTGGTGCTCGACTTCCCGAAGCGGGCGGTGCGCGCCCCCATCGAGGGTGAAGGCAAGTACCGCTACGGTTTCCGCATCGCGCCGGAGCTGGTGCGCACGGTGCTGCGCGACGACGAGCCCGACTGGGTGAACACGATCTTCCTGTCCACCCGGTTCCAGGCGTGGCGCATCGGCGGCTACAACGAATTCCTCTACACCTTCTTCAAGTGCCTCACCGACGAGCGCATCGCCTACGCCGACGGCTGGTTCTCCGAGGCGCACGACGATTCGGCCTCGACCGAGCTCGCGGGCTGGGAAGTGCAGCGGCGTTGCCCGCACCTGAAGGCCGACCTGTCGAAGTTCGGTGTGGTGGAGGGGAACACCCTCACCTGCAACCTGCACGGCTGGCAGTGGGATCTGGAGTCGGGCCGGTGCAAGACGTCCAAGGGGCACGAGCTGCGGTCACGCAAGCTCTGAGCCGGGTTTCAGTGGACCCCGGCCGGTGGTCGTCGACCGGGGTCCGCTGCGAACAACTTCGCTGATCAGCGGATCTCTCGGGTCAGCTTGGACGACCACGGACACCAGAAGCAGCCGGGTAGGAAGGCGCCGCACGCCTCGTCCAGATGGTCCTCGACGTAGTAGATGCTCGAGTCGCACACCTCGATCGCCACAGTGAAGAAGGTGATCGTGTCGGGGTCCAAGTGGAAGCTCCACCCCGGGTTGTAGTCGGCTGTAGTCTTCCTGATCCGGCCCATGACATGGGTCGACATCGTCTCCTGGCCGGACAGGATGCGGCGCGCTTCTTCGATGCGCTGCTCGTTGGTCAGCCGGATGATGAATTCTTTGCCCGAGTAATCGGTGAATGCGAAGTCCGCCATGACATCTCCCTACCGAAGGTGGTTGGTTGGTCCGCGCGGTTCTGCATCGATGCTGTCCGATCGTATCGGTGGACGAGGGCTGCTGTTCGCGAAATTCGATGCGCGACAATCGATTTGGACCAAAGGTCGGTTTCCTCGCCGGGAAACGTGCCGGATGGGTCAGCTCCGGCCGTTGGCGGCGGCGCGCTGGCCGTTGCTTCGAGAGGAAAGCTGAGCGCGGACGGATTTCCTGGCGATAATCAGCTCGCGGGTCGCGATAGCGCCCCGTGCGACGGGCGCGGCGACCCGTCCGTCGGCGTCGATCAGCACGGCCGACGGTGTACCGCGGACGCGATACCGCAGTGCGGCCTCGTTGCCCTGCTGGACCAGTGAAGGGATGTCGCCGAGGCCCTGTTCGACGCCCCAAGCGGCCTGCTCGACGGCGTCACCGTTCCCGACGACCACCATGGTCAGCTCGGTGCGCGCCTGCCACCGCGGCAGCTCGCGGGCCAGCGCGGCGCACAGCTCGCAGCCGGGATGCACGAAGACCAGCAGCACCGGCCGCCCCGCCGCGAGCAGGTTCGCGAGGTTCGTGCGGTCACCCGCGACGTCGAGCAACTCGAACTCCGGCGCGACCGATCCGACCGGAAGGCCTTCGGCGCCCAGCGTGGACAGCGCCTGCTCGTCCAGCCGTCGGCGCAGCGCTCCGACCTGGCCGACCAGCCACGCGATGGCGCCGCACAGCGCCGCGACGAGCGCCAGCCCGGTCGCGGCATCGGCGGGCAGCCCGGCGGGAACCGACGGATGGGCGAACGCGCCCCACAGCGCCAGCGCCGCGAGCAGCATCAGCGCACCGTTGCGTGCGATGCTGCGCGCGCCGATCGGCTTCGCGCTGGCCGCACCGAAGCATGAGCACGCTGGACGTTTCCCGAGCCGCAACAGCCGGACCATCACCGCGGTGAACACCGTCAGCAGCAGCAGCGCGCCGATCGCCGCCGCCGCGGCCGTCCACGGCAGGACGACGCCCACCGCGAGCACCGCCTCGACGACCGGCAGTCCCCACGCCACGGCGGGCACCCACCGCACCGGCACCCCGAAATCCCCCACCGCCTGCCGCGTCCCGGCGCGATCGGCCAGCTTTCCCCAGGCCGACAACCCGAACACCGCGGCGAGCGCCAACCGCGTCACCCACACCCCGTATTCGATCAGCATGGGCCGCACCCTCCCACATCAGCGGTTATTCCAAAACGGAATCGCCGGAAGAGTATTCGAGGTGTTGCGGAGAGCAAACGACAAGCGCCGGTCTGCCGCGCTCGAACTCGGCCGGTGTCCGGCCGCTTCTACGTCACGAGTTGCTGTACGCCAGTCGACCGGGCCGCCGCGCGCCGACCCGGCATGCCCGGGAAGTTGGTCAGTTTGTGAACTCGGACTCGGGAGATGTGAAGTCCGCGCCGGGCCGCTGCTTCGCGGCGAGAGCGACCGCCGCGAACGTGAGCAGGCAGCCGAGGATCGACCACGGTGACAGGGGCGGGCCGGTCGGGGTGAGCAGGTCGAGGGCGATGGCGGCGGCGAGTTGACCCGCGACCGAGGTGAGGCCGAGCAGCAGCACGCCGATCCAGCGGACCGTGAGTGCGGCGAGGGCGATGAAGGCGACGCCGATCGCGCCGCCGAGGTAGAGCCACGGTTCGGTGGGGAATTCGCCGAGGCCGCTGGTTCCGATCAGCAGGGCGGACTCGATGACCAGCAGGGCGAGCAAGCCGACGGCGAAGTTCACCAGGGCGGCCGAGAACGATCCGCCGACCACGCCGACGCGTCCGTTCACGGCCTGCTGCCAAGCCAGGCCGATGCCCGCCAGCGCAGGCAGCGCGATGAGCAGCGTGGACGGGACCGCGCGCAGCGATTCGGGGAGGGCGAGAGCGCCCGGCGTCGCGCCCGAGCGGTCGGCGACGGCGACGAAGACCGCACCGACGGCGAGCGCCGCACCACCGACCCGCAGCGCGGTGACCGGAGTCGCGCCGCTGGGCGCCAGACCGAGCCGGTCGACGACCAGACTGCTCGACAGCTGCCCGGCGACGACGGCGACGGTGAACGCGGTGACGCCGATCGCCGCCACGGTCAGCCCCTGGCACGCGACGAAGAACGCGCCGAACAACCCGCCGAGCAGCTGCCACCAGCGCAACGTCCGATCACCCAACGCCCGCCCTACCGCCCCGAGCCCCGCGCGCAGCCGTGCACTGAGCAGGAACGCGATGGCGAGCAACATCAACCCGGTCCCGAAACTGACCGTGGCCGCGGCGATCCCATCCTGCAATCGAACCCCGAGCGCACCGTTGACCCGCGCCTGCACCGCCACACCCGCCCCGATGCAGAACCCGCACCCCAACCCGAGTCTCGTCCGCCCGCTCATTTCCGCACCGTACCCGCTGGGTGGAGGGCCGCCGCAGGAGCGATGCGCGCCACGTCAACCCGCGCGCAAAGCCTCGCGGTCGGCGGCGAAGCGGTCGTGCCTGGCGTACGTGCGGTCGCCGCCGTTGCGGGCGATGGAACCGCGGACGAGGCGGGTGCGGACGCGGGCGCCGACGTTCTCGTTCAGCCGGGTGGCGCCCGGGATGACGCGGCGCGGGACTTCCAGCGCGCCGTTGAGCGCGGCCGTGGCCAGGACGGCGGACTGGAAGAAGCGGCTGTCGGGCAGGCCGAGGAAGTCGGCGTTGGTGCGGCCGAGCACGATTCGGCTGTAAGCGACCATGTACTGGGTGAGCAGGTGGCGGATCGCGCGTTGCGTCGGGGTGCGGTCACCGATGAACAGTCCGCCCGCCGCGGGGATCAGCGCTTGGGCGAGGCGCTGGGAGTCCTCGTCGGGGATGAACTCGGTGTCGGCCAGGATCCAGAACGAGCGCCAGGTGTCGGTCTCGCAGGTCGGCAGGATCTGCGGGTCGATGCCGAGCAGGAACCCGACGTAGCGCCACAGCTGGAAGACGGCGTCCTTCTCGCGAGCGGAGAACCGCAGGCCGAGCGCCTGCGCGCCGACCAGGTTCGCCATCGAGAACAGGCCGAGGGTCCCGACGGTGAGCACCTGGTTGACCGGCTGATCCCAGGCCGCGTAATCCCAGTCGGGGCGGCGGTTCATGCCCGAGCGCACCAGCGCGTGCATCAGCCGCACCCGCAGCACGCTCTGGTAGCCGACCCCGTTGCGCTCCAGCGAGCCGGGCGTCGTGACATCGAGCCACCACTGCGTGGTCTCCGCGAGCCTGCGCGGCGCCATCGCGTCCAGATCGCCGGTGCCGACGAGCGTCTTGTCCGCGCGGGACGCGAGATAGCCGCCCATCAGCGCGAACATCCCCATCGCGATGCCGCCCCAGACGCTGGTCCGGCCGACGACCCGCGCCCCGCGCTCGATCTTGGTCCGGTCGAGCCAGTACGGCTCGGCCTCCACCTGCTCGAAGAACGCGCGCAGCTCGCGCGGCGCGTCGGGCACCTCGGCGATGCCGCGCACCACGGCGGTCTCGAACATCCGGCGGCCCTCGCCGACCGGCAGCCGCTGGATCATCGCCACCACGTCGTCCGCGAGTGGGTCGCCGACCTGGGCGAATCGGCGGAAGGAGTCCCGCTGCGTCGCGGTGCAGCGCAGGTCGCCCGGCGCGAGCACCGGCACCACGTACT
This sequence comes from Nocardia sp. NPDC004654, assembly GCF_040609595.1. Taxonomy (NCBI): domain Bacteria; kingdom Bacillati; phylum Actinomycetota; class Actinomycetes; order Mycobacteriales; family Nocardiaceae; genus Nocardia; species Nocardia sp. NPDC004654. The sequence goes on from NZ_JBEXKI010000001.1 coordinate 296,137, forward strand.
TGAACGGGAACTCGGTGAACAGCTTCGGAGTCGGCAGGAACTTCCGGTTGTCATGCGCCATTGCATTGCACCCATCACTTCGAGGTTCGCGCCCGATATCAGCGCGTTCTGACTCGACCGTCCCACAAATTCCCATATCTGGCAATATGCTCTGCCAGATATGGGCGCCCAGCTCATAGAAATGCGCCGATCACCGCTGTCCCGCCGCGGAGCGCACCACCGGCCGCGGCAACCAAGCGGGGGTCAGCGCGGCGATCGCCAACATGACCAGGCCGAGCAGCGCCAAGGTCGTCGCCATCGAGAGCCGGATCGTCGCCAGCGCGACGAAGCCGAAGATCACCAGCGACACCACCTCAGAGAGCAGACCGGACACCGAGGTGACGGTCGCGCGGGCCGGTCCCTCGATCGCGTCCTGCAATCGGGATTCGGCGACCACCTCGGCGTTGAGCACGACGCCGTAGCCGATGCCGATCGCGGTGAAACCGATGCCGGTCAGCAGGTACACCGCGTCCGGGCGATCGGTGGCCAGTCCCGAGATCAGCGAGCCGCCGATGAACAGCAACCCGCCGACGGCGACGGCCGCGGCGATGGTGCGGGCCGACAGCCGAGCCGTGCGCCCGGCCAGCAGCGAACCGGTGAGCGAGCCGACGACGGTGAGCCCGACCAGCAGCGGAACCACCACGGTCGGCGCGCCCGCGGACTGCGCGAGCAGCGCGAAATACTCGTCGTAGGCGGTGATGCCGAAGAGCAGCGCGCCGAGCAGCACGCCGTTGCGCACTCGCCGCACCCGGATCGCCTCGCCGACGCCGGTGCGCAGCATGGTCAGGTACCGGGTCAATAGGACGCGCATGGCCGGAGCGAAGGCGGAGGTGCGCACCCCGGTCCGTTCGCCCGCCGCCGGGGCTCGGCCGTCACCGGGCACGACGGGATGACCGGGCACGACAGCGACGGCATCGGGCGTGTCGTCGGTCAGATCGTCGACCGACGCCGCCTTCGGCGCACTCGGCAGCGACACCGCGACGAGCACGTGCAACGCCGCGATCGCCACGCTGGACCAGCCGACCAGCGCGTATCCGCCCACCGCGTACAACGGCGTCGCGGCCAGGATCGCCACCACCACCGCGGCTTCCGCCGCCGCGCGGGCGTAGCCCATGATGCGCGGGTAGACGGCGGGTTCGTCCCTGGCGACCAGGTCGTCGTAGATCAGCGCCTCGAACGTGCCCGACTCCAGGGCGCTGGACACACCCCACAGCACGAAGCCGATCGCGAAGCCCGGATAGGACGGCGCGACGGTCCACAGCGTGAACGCGCCGAGCACCAGCACGCCGCTGAGGATCAGCAGGCCGCGCCGGGACACCGTGTCGGCCCAGCCGCCCGAGGGCACCTCCAGGACGAACGCGGTGATCGACCACAGTGCGAGCAGCGAGGAGATCTGCGCGGTGTTCAGGCCGTGTTCGGCGAACAGCAGCGCGTAGAGCGCGTAGAGCGGGATGAGATCGCGCGATCCCTTGAACAGCACCGCACGCGCGGTGAGACCACGGACACCGTGATCACGACCACGTCGCGTGGAGGGTGCGCGTGCAGCTCAATAACCGTTGATGATCAAGCGCATGTCCTCCAGCTTCGACGCCGGGCCGCGTCCGCGTCAAGCGATTTTCCGGGGCTCAGCCCAGCGGCAGCCAGCCGTTCGCCGCGGGCATCGGATCGTCGCCGATCTCCCGGTCGGCGAACCCGGAGCCGACCCGGCCCTGCCCCTCGTTCAGGTCGTTGATCAACTCCGATACCGGATGCGAGTCGCTGTAGTGGTATCCCTGGGCGAGCGCGAAACCGAGCTCGGTCAGCACCGCGGCCTGGTACTCGGTCTCCACGCCCTCGGCGATGACCTGTAGATCGAGCGCGCTGCTGAGCGCGGCGATCACGCCGAGCAGCGGCGGGGCCGGGGAATCGGAGCGGATGGCCGCCACGAAGGACTGGTCCACCTTGATGATGTCGCTCGGCAGGGTGGCGAGGCGGCTGAGCGAGGAGTAGCCGGTGCCGAAGTCGTCGATGGCGATGCGCACGCCTCGGTCCCGCAGGGTGTGCAGATTCGCGATGGCGGTCTGGGATTCGGCGGCCAGTTCGCTCTCGGTCACCTCGAGCACCAGTTGGTCGGCGGGCCATCCGGTGCTGGCGAGAATGTCGGAAACCCGGTCGGCGTAACCGGTTTCGGCCAGTTCCAGCCCGCTGACGTTGACGTTGAGCGTCAGGTCCAGCTGCGCGAAGGTCTCCTGCAAGCGGGCCGCGTCGGCGCAGGCGCGGCGCAGCACGAGTTCGTCCAGATCGGAGATGAGGTCGTATTCCTCCGCGACCCGGATCAGTCCCTCGGTGGTGACGTCCGGCTGCGCGCTCGACGACCAGCGCAGCAGCGCCTCGACGCCGACCGCCTTGCCGCCGCCCTCGGTCAGGCTGACGATCGGCTGGTAGTGCACGTCCAGCGCGCCGCGGTCGATGGCCTCGCGCAGTTCGACCGCCAGCGGCAGCTGCCTGGAGGACTCCAGCACGGTCCGGTTGCGACCGGCCTGCTTGGCGCGGTAAAGACCGACATCGGCCCGGCTCACCAGCAGCGAGCCGGACTCGCCGGGCTGCCACGACGTGACACCCGCCGAGCAGCCGGTGGTGACGGCCGCCCGCAACTGCTCGGTGAGCAGGATCGCGGCCTGTTCGGTGGTGTTCGGCAACAGCAGCGCGAAGGCGTCGCCGCCGTAGCGCGCCAGCCGCTGTTCCTCGGACAGCAGTTTGGACCAGGTGTCGGCCACGCGCTGCAAGACCGCGTCGCCCGCGCGGTGGCCGAGGTGATCGTTGATCTTCTGGAAGCGGTCGAGGTCGACGAGCACCAGCGAAAGGCCCTGCCCGTTGCGGGTGGCCTGCGCGATCGCGGTGTTCAGCGCGCGGTCGAAGCCGCGGCGGTTCAACAGTCCGGTGAGCACGTCGATATCGGCTTCCGAGGCCATCCTGGTCAGGATGCCGACGACGACGCCGACGCCGAATGTCACGCCCGCCGGGATCATGCCCGACCACCAGGGCAGGTCGCGTGCGGGCAGCGCCCACAGACACAGCGCCATGGCGAAGGCGATGTGCGCCATCGCCTGCGGCCACCGGAAGAACAGGGCCGCGTCGCAGGCGATGAAGACGTAGAACGAGGCGAGGCTGATACCGCCGACCGTGTTCGGGAACGAATGCACCGCGATCGTCACCAGCACGGTCGCGATCGCCACGTAGCCGTGGTGGATGGAATGCGGCAGGCGCGGACCCCACGCGAGCAGCGTCAGACCCAGCGCCAGCGCGATCGCCGCCGCCGTCCCGACCAGTGGCCGATTACCCTCGTTGCCCGGTGCGATGGCCGTGATCACCAGGCCAAGCACACCACCCATGACGTAGAACGCCCCGGTGGTTCGAGCCATGACCATTGCCGTCGCCAGCGCCGATGCCGCCCGCACCCGGGTTCGGGTATCGCCGCGCGCCCCGATTCCTCGCACGGGGAACAGCCTAGACACAAGGCATCTCACTGGTTGCCACATCCCCGGAATCCGCCCGTGGCGAACCAGTGGCTATTGCCCGTGGTCAGCCCGCGGGTCGCAGCACGTCGGTGCCGACGAATGGCACCAGCGCCTCGGGCACGCGCACCGAACCGTCGGCCTGCTGGTGGTTCTCCAGCAGCGCGACGATCCAGCGTGTTGTCGCCAGCGTTCCATTCAAAGTGGCTGCGATCTGCGGCTTTCCGTTCTCGTCGCGGTAGCGGATGGCGAGGCGGCGGGCCTGGAAGGTGGTGCAGTTGGAGGTCGAGGTGAGCTCGCGGTAGGTCTGCTGGCTGGGCACCCAGCCCTCGCAGTCGAACTTGCGCGCGGCCGAACTGCCGAGATCGCCCGCGGCGACATCGATGATGCGGTAAGGCACCTCGATGGCGGCGAGCATCTCGCGCTCCCAGTCGAGCAGGCGCCGGTGCTCGGCCTCGGCCTGGTCCGGCGTGGTGTAGACGAACATCTCGACCTTGTCGAACTGGTGCACCCGGATGATGCCGCGGGTGTCCTTGCCGTAGCTGCCCGCCTCGCGGCGGAAGCACGACGACCAGCCCGCGTACCGCTTGGGGCCGCCGCTCAGGTCGAGGATCTCGCCCGAGTGGTAGCCCGCCAGCGGCACCTCCGAGGTGCCGACCAGGTACAGGTCGTCGTCGGCCAGGTGGTAGACCTCCGCCGAGTGCTGGCCGAGGAAGCCGGTGCCCGCCATGATCTCCGGGCGCACCAGCACCGGCGGGATCATCATGGTGAAGCCGTTGGCGACGGCCTTCTGCGCGGCCAGCTGGAGCAGACCCAGCTGTAACAGCGCGCCGTAACCGGTGAGGAAGTAGAACCGGGCGCCCGACACCTTGGCGCCGCGCTCCATGTCGATCAGGCCGAGCGCCTCGCCGAGTTCCAGATGGTCCTTCGGCTCGAAATCGAATTCGCGCGGCGTGCCGACCGTTTCGAGGACGATGTAGTCGTCCTCGCCGCCCGCGGGCGCGCCGTCCTGCACGACGTTCGAGATCGCGCGATGCGCGGCGTCCAGGTCGGCGTCGGCGGCGTGCTGAGCCACCTCGGCCTCTTTGACCTTCACCGACATCTCCTGCGCCTGCGACAGCAGCGCGGGGCGCTCCTCCTTGGACGCCTTGCCGACCAGCTTGCCCATCGCCTTGTGCTCGGCGCGCAGGTTGTCGGCGGTGGCGACCGCGGCGCGGCGCGCGGCGTCCGCCTCCAGGAGGGCGTCGACGAGGGCGGGGTCTTCGCCGCGGGCGCGCTGCGAGGCGCGCACCACGTCGGGGTCTTCCCGCAGGAGTCGGAGGTCGATCATGGGCTATCAGCCTAGTCGGCGGACCCTCGGCACTTCACCCCGATATCGGTCTGCGGGTTCAGCGGGTCCGATCGGCGTAGCTCGGCCTTCCGTCGTGACCGCCGATGGACTCCGGCCGGCGCGCTCTGCCGACCTGTTTGCGCCGATATGTCCAGTTCCTGGCCACTCGGGGCGCTGCGCGCGCATAGTTGGCTTGTGGGCACGACTTTCGACGAGACGACCATCGACAATGCCCTGGCCGACTTGGCCGCGGGCGAGAAGACCTGGGCGGCCACCCCGCTGGGCAAGCGCAGGGAACTGCTCGACGAGATTCACAAACGCACCGGCCGCTTCGCCGGTGACTGGGTGCAGGCCGCTCGCACCGTCAAGGACCTGGACGCGGACTCGCCGCTGGTCGGCGAGGAGTGGATGTCCGGCCCGCTGACGCTCCTGCAGGCCACCGCAGCCCTCTCGGCCACCCTGGCGAAACTGGAGGCCGGGCGCAGCCCGCTGGACGGCGTCCGGCTGACCACCGCGCCCGGCGACCGGGTCGCGGTGCCGATCCTGCCCCTCGACGTCTACGACCGGCTGCTGCTCAGCGGCTTCCGCGGCGAGGTCTGGCTGCGACCGGGGGTGGACGCCGCTACCGCACGCCGCCAGGCCGGGCTGGGTCAGCTCGATCCCGCCGCGACGGGCGGCATCGGCGCGGTGCTCGGCGCGGGAAACATCACCTCGATCCCGCCGCTGGACACGCTCTACGAGCTGTACGCGCACAACCGCGTCGTGGCGCTCAAGCTCAACCCGATCACCGATCCGCTGTTCACGGTGTTCGAGATGATCTTCGCGCCGCTCATCGAGCTCGGTGTGCTGCGGATCCTGGTCGGCGGCGCGGAGGCGGGCGGCTACCTGGTTCGCCATCCCGATGTCGCGCACGTGCACATGACCGGAAGCGCCAACACCCACGACGCGATCGTCTGGGGACGCGGGGCCGAGGGCGAGGCGAACCGGCGGGCGGGCACGCCGCTGCTGGACAAGCCGATCACCAGCGAGCTCGGCGGCGTCTCCCCGACCATCGTCGTCCCCGGCGACTGGTCCGACGCCGACCTGAGCTACCAGGCCCGGCACATCGCGACCCAGCGGCTGCACAACGGCGGCTACAACTGCGTGGCCGCGCAAGCCGTGGTGCTCGCCGCCGACTGGCCGCAGAAGGACCGCTTCCTGGACGAACTGCGCACGGCGCTCGAGCTGGCGCCGCAGCGGACGGCCTACTACCCGGGCAGCGAAACCCGCGTCGCCGACGCGCTCGCCTCCTATCCGACGGCAGAGCGGCTCGGCCAAGGCCGGGTGCTGATCGACGGTCTGCCGTCGGCCGAAACGCCCCTGCTGCGCACCGAGTACTTCTCGCCGGTGCTCGGCGTGGTCGAGTTGCCCGGGCGCGGCGGCGAATTCCTCGAACGCGCGGTCGATTTCGCCAACACCGAGCTGACCGGAACGCTCGGCGCCAACGTGCTCGCCGATCCCAAGACGATCGGCGGGCTCGGCACTGCCTTCGATCGCGCGGTGGAGCGTCTTCGCTACGGGACCGTCGCGGTGAACGCGTGGACCGGCCTCGCCTTCCTGTCACCGCGCGCGAGCTGGGGCGCCTTCCCCGGCCACACCGTCGACGACGTGCAGAGCGGAATCGGCGTGGTGCACAACGCCTTCCTGCTCGACGACGTCGAACGCACCGTGGTGCGCGGACCGTTCCGGCCCGCGCCGCGGTCGCTGCTCGGCGGCGAGCTCGCGCTCTCGCCCAAACCGCCGTGGTTCGTCGACAACAGCACCGCCGCCACGACCGGCCGCAAGCTCACCGAGTTCTACGCCGACCGAAATCCGGCGCGGCTGCCCGGATTGTTCCTTTCCGCGTTCCGCGGCTAGGCCCTGTCTCGCAGTCACGCCGGATCATCCGCGGATGCGCCGGACGAAACTCGAGACAGAACCTAGACGCGCGGATTCGGCCAGGTCGTGGCACCGGAGGGCAGACGCTGCCATGATGGACCGCGATGTCCTCCGATGATGTGTCCCAGACTCCGCAGCCCGAGAAGTCGCCGGCGGGTGCATCGGCGCGCTCGGGTTCGTTCCCTCGATCCCTGACGTCCGCGCGCCAAGCGCTGACCGACGGCGGCGGACTGCACCTGTCCGCGCCGACGCTGCGCTGGGGTCTGCTCGCCGTCGCGGCGGGCGCCGTCACCGCGGCCTTGGTCACGCTCTTCGTGACCGGCTTCGACAACGAGGCAGGCCTGGAAGCGCACAACCCGGGCGCGCCCGCGCACACCGTGCTGGACAAGGAGTTCGGCACCGCGTCCAAGGGCGACTGCCTGAGCTGGACCAAACCCGACCGCAGCGACTTGGTGAAGGTGTCCTGCGGCAGCAGGCACCTGTTCGAGGTCGCCGCCGACATCGACATGAGCAGGTACCCGGGCGTCGAATTCGGGCCCGGCTCGCGCTTCCCGGACTCGCTGCGGCTCACCGAGCTCAAGGAAGAGCACTGCGTGCCCTCGGTGCAGCAGTACATGAACGGGAAGTTCGACCCGCGCGGTCGCTATGTCGTCGGCCTGATGTATCCGAGTCCGGAGGGCTGGAAGAACGGCGACCGCACCCTGCGCTGCGGCCTTCAGTTCTCCGGCAGCACCGGAACGCCGCTGCCCTCGCAGGGCAGCGCGGTGGAACACGACCAGTCCAGAGTCTTCCAGGCGGGCACCTGTCTCGGCATCAACCAGAATCTGCCGACCGATCCGGTGGACTGCGCGCAGGCGCACGCGGTGGAGATCATCGCGACCGTCGATCTCGGCGCGCATTTCACCGGCGGTCCGCCCGCCAAGGAGGAGCAGGACAAGTACGTCGAGGAGCAGTGCGCCAACGCGGCCACCGACTACCTCGGCTCCCCCGAGGCGATCCGCGACAAGACGCTGACGCTGTTCTTCGACTACGTCGACGCGCGCAGTTGGCTCGCGGGCAGCCGTAAGCTGGACTGCATGATCGGCAAGGGCACCGACCGTGAGGGTTTCGCACCCATCACCGGTACGGCCAAGGGTGAGATCCTGATCAACGGCCAAGCCCCTGTGCCGCCGCCGAATTCGGGTCGCTCCACCCCCGCTCCGCTGCCCGGCGCCGCTCCGCTGCCGCCGCAACCGCGGCCGCGATAGGGCGCGTGTACCCATGGCGGTCTTCATGTCCGAAGACCGGTTCGAGGAACTGGTCTCCGACGCACTCGATTTGATTCCGGCCGAGCTCGCGCGCGCCATCGACAATGTCGTCGTGCTGATCGAACCTCGCAATATGGAAGACCCGCATTTGCTCGGGCTCTATCACGGAATCGCGTTGACCGAGCGGGACAGTCAGTACGGCGGCTCTCTTCCCGACACCGTGACCATCTATCGCGACGCGATTCTGGAGATCTGCGCCGACGACGAGGAGGTCGTCGAAGAGGTCGCTGTCACTGTGATCCACGAGATCGCACACTATTTCGGCATTGACGAAGACCGGTTGCATCAGCTGGGATGGGGCTAGTCTTTACCAAGTCGTCTGTGCGAGCCGCGTTCATCCGGACGGACACGGTGCGCAGGGGAGCGCGGACGGCTGGCAAGATCGCAAAGAAGTAGGGGATTCGATGGAACCGATCGCGTGGCTGTCGCGTCCTATCACTCGTAGGGGGAATTCTCGTGGTTCCGCCCCATAGCCGCCACTAGAAGGAGTCGAGTAATGGTTGGCCACGTTTCGATCTCGCCCGAGATCATCCTCGCCGCCGCTGCCGAGCTGGACTTGCTGGCCGAACGACTGGCTGCCGCCGCGGCGGTGACCGCCCCGGCGACGCATGTCCTGCCGTCCGGCGCGGACGAGGTGTCGCTGCTCGCCGCACACCACTTCAACAAGGCCGCCGCGACGCACGACGGCTCCGTCGCCCAGGGCATTCTCGAGCTGCACCATGCCGCCGCCGTCCTGCGCATGCAGCTCGCCACCCACGTCGCCGAGGACGTCGTCAAGGCGGGCGTGATGCACGGCGTCGCGGGCACCATCGGCGCCTGATCGCGGACATCGAGACACAAGGGGAGAAACAAGCATGACCGCAGGTATCACCGGGGTGTTCTGGCTGCCCCGCATGGCCGAAGTGAACTCCGCGCTGCTCCATTCGGGCGCGCACGCCGTACCGATCTCGGCCGCCGCCACCGCGTGGGGCGGGCTCACCGCGGCCTGGGTCGACGCGACCGCGACCGTCACCCGCGTGATGGCCGAGCTCGGCGTCGGCATGCAGGGTGTCAACGGCATCGCGGCGCTGTCCCGGCTGGTCGGATTCACCGGCTGGGCGGAGCAGCAGGGCGTGATGGCCGCCTCGATGGGAGCCAAGGCCGCGGCGAACGCCACCGCCTACACCGTCGCCGCGCTGACCATGCCGAGTCCGCCGGAGATCGTCGCCACCAACACCGCCGTCTTCGTCTCCGCGAACCCCGCGGGCGCGGTGTCGGGCGCGTGGGAGGCGGCGGAGCTCGCCAAGCACGCGATGGACATCCGCGCCGCGCTGGTCATGGAGACCTACGAGGCCGCGACCACCGCGACCGTCACCACCCCCGGCGAGTTCTACAACCCGCCGCCGATCGCCAACGGCGCGGGCGCCGCGGATCCCGGCTCGGCCGAGGCCACCTTCCAGGGTGACCCGGTGCAGTCGGCCATCGCGACCGCCGTCTCGGTGGTGAACAACCCGGCCGTCGCCAGCGTCGCGACCCAGGTGGCCAACGTGGCGGGCACCGTCGCCACCGGTGGCGTGAGCACCGTCGGCAACCTCGGCGCCAACGCGATCGCGGCCGTCACCAGCGTGGGCGCGCCGAGCGTCGCGCCAGCCGCGCCGATGACGATGATGGCGGGCGGCATGGCGGGCGCCGCGGCGACCGCAGCCTCGACCCGCTCGGCGACCTTCGGACCGAGCGTCAACCTGAACAACGGCTCGCTGAAGCTGCCGGACGGCTGGGGTTCGGGTCTGCCGACCAACGCGCCCGCCGCGGCTCCGGTGGCCGAGGTCGTCGCCCGGGTCGATGCCGCGCCGGTCCGTCCGGCCGCCACCAACCCCGCGGGCAGCCCGCTGCTCGGGAACACGCGCGGCGCCGAGGACGACGAGTCGGTGCACAAGAGCGCGGACTACCTGCGCGGCGATCACTTCACCGACGGTCGTTTCTCCGCCGATGGCGTCATCGGCGCCGACCCTGCCGGGACGGCTAAGTGACGATTCTGGGTGCGGGCCGCGGCCCGTCGATGCTCGGGGGCGTCACGTTGTCGCTCGACGAAATGCAGTTTCTCCTGGAGAAATTGGAGTTCGACGAGCTTCCCGTCGTGCTGCAAGCGATGGGTCGCTACGACAACCAGACCGACCACGACGCCGCGATGGACGTGGCCGCCCAGTCACTCACCGAGCGGGACTTCCTGATCGACGGCATCGTCCACCGGGAGCTCGAGGACCGGTTGCGGACGCTGTACCGGCCGCACTGGGTGCTCGCGCTGCGGTGGAACGTCGAGGGGCAGGTCAGCCGGTTGTGTCTCGCGAAGGGTGACGACCTGGTGGTCGTCGCCCTCCGCGGGCCGGAGTCCTACGTCATCGACGAGGTGGAAGAGGATCTGCCGGGACCGATCGTCGCGGCGCTCGGTCCGGCCGAGCCGCTCGAGCTGGAAAGCATGAACGTCGAGACCGAGTTGCTCGCCCCGATCTTCAACGAGACCGGCGACGCCGCGGCGACGGCCAACCGGTTGGCGAAGGTGTGCAACCCGAATCGCGACGCGCAGACGCTGGCCTCGGCGCTGGTCGAAATCCATTCGCACGCACAGATTTCCGGCGTGGCGTACGGCGACGGGACCCGGGACATCTCGGACAACCACATCGCGATCTTCAATACGCGCAACGGGCGGTTCCTGATCACGGCCAGTGTTGCCGACGACGGGACGAAGTGGTCGTCGATCAGTTCGGGTACGACGGCGCGGCTGCGGACGGCGTTGCTGGATCTGATGAATACGCTGCCGGAGCGGGAGGATTTTCCGCGGGGCGTGGCGAAGTAGTTCGGGGCTCAGCGAGGTTCGGGGGGTCGAAGGCTCGAGGGTTCGGTTCTGGCGGACTTGGTCCGTCAGCGGCCCGCGCATGGCGAACTCAGGTTCTCAGCCCATCGGGTCGTCGGCGGTGGGTGAGACCTCGTAGCCGAAGGGTGGGACGAAACGGCCCCAGCGGATGCAGTCCCAGCCGCCGTCGGGGCGTGGGACCAGTTCGATGGTTTCGGTGTTGTCGAGGTGGTTGTTCGTGGTGAACGGCGGCGCCACTCCGCTGAGGGTGCGCGCGACCAATCGCATCGCCGCGCCGTGATTGACCAGCAGCACGTCGCCGCCGCCCGCCTCGGGCAGCAGGAAGGATGTGCGCAGGGTTTCGATGACCGGGAGGAATCGCGCCAGGACGTCCTCGCCGTTTTCGCCGCCGGGAACCCGCTCGGTCAGGTCGCCCTCGTGCCAGGCGCGGTAGATGCGCTGGAAGGTCCGGTGCGCATGGGGGTCGTTCAGCCCTTCCAGTTCGCCGACTTGGACCTCGTGCACGTCATCGAGGACGTCGGCCGCGACGCCGGTCGCCGCTTCGATGTAGCTCGCGGTCTGCCTGGCGCGTAGGGCGGCCGAGGAGAGCAGCGCGCGTGGGGGCGCGATCAGGTTCGAACCGAACGTCTTCGCTTGGGCCGCACCGCGTTCGGTCAATGGCAGTCCGGGCACCCTGGTGTCGAGAATCTTGGCGACGTTGCCTTCGGTCTCCCCGTGCCGGACCAGGATCAGCTTGCCCGCGATCTCGTTCATAAGTCCGCCACCCCCTTTCGTAACTGAGTCAGCCACTCCGCGGCCGCCTCGTCGGACGGCGGCGGCGTCCCGGTCGCCGAAGTCGCGGGCCAGGAACCGAGGAAACGGATCCGGGCCGTGCGGTGCAGCGCCTTGAGCGCCTCGGCCACCGCGGTGTCATCGATATGCCCGACGCAGTCGAGATAGAACCGGTAGGTACCCATACCCGTTCGGGTGGGCCGGGATTCGATCCTGGTCAGGTCGATGCCGCGCGTCGCGAACTCGGCGAACGCGCGCATCAGCGAGCCGGGCTCGTTCGCCAGCTCCAACACGATCGAGGTGCGGTCGGCGCCGGTCGCCGCCGGGGCCACACGCGGCCGGGTCACCAGCACGAAGCGGGTGATCGCCTGTTCGTGATCGGCCACACCGGAAGCCAGTGCGGTCAGCCCGAGCCGCTCCCCCGCCAGCGCGGTGGAGACGGCCGCGTCGGCGCGCCCTTCCGCGACGTCCTCGGCGGCGGCGGCATTCGAGGCCGAGGTGTAGATCTCCGCGTCGGCCAAGCGCCGCGCGATCCACATCCGCACCTGCGCGGCGGCCACCGGGTACGCGGCCAGCGTGCGCACGTCGGCCAGCTCGGTGCCCGGCCGCGCCAGGATGGTGAAGCTGACCTCCAGCTCGGTCTCCGCGACGATCTGCAACCGCGGCCCGATGGCCAGCGAATCCAGCGTCGCCGAGATCGACCCCTCCACGGAACTTTCGATCGGAACGACCGCGCCGTCGACATCACCGGACCGGATCAGATCCAGCGCCGCGCCCTGACTGGGCGCGGCGACCCGCTCGACGGGTCCGTCGAAGACCGCCGAGGACTCGAGCTTGGCGAGGGCCATCTCGGTGAAGGTTCCGGACGGTCCGAAATACGCGATGCGCGGCACGCCTACGACATTACAAGCGGTGAGGAGACAGCAAACCGGTTCGTGGGGGTGCGTCCTTCGCTGGGGGTGCCGGTCAGCGGTCCTGGATCTAGTGCGCGTCAGGTCCCGGTGCTTGATCGGGCGTTCGTCGTCGAGTTGGTGTGCGTGTGTGTCGGGAGACGTTGTTCCTCGGGTTCACCTGCGCATTCACGAGCTCCTACCCAGGTTCTCCTCGAACGGTGCTGGGCACGTCGGGTGCCGTACCCGACTTACCTCCCGCCGTCATTGGACGTAGGCGCGTCTCCCGGCGTGGTCATCTGGCTGTGGTCGCGTTCTTCGGGGTGAGTAGCTGGTGATTTCCGGAAGAAGGTGAGAGAAAGCAGCCAGCTTCGAACAAGCCAGCGCGCCCTTCCGAAGCCTTCCACTTCGGAAACCGTCAGCTCACCAGACCGCCACACCCCGAAGCGGACAACACCTCAGGGCGCAAGCACTTCCAACGCAGCGCGAACCTGATCGGACGCACCGGTCTCCACAGCAAGCAGAACCCCCCGAACCGCCTCGACCGCCGGCGGTTTCAACCCCGTCAAAAAGCCGATGTCCGGCCGAACCAGCGCATCCCGAATGTCCTCACCGCACAACGCCGCAGCGGTCGCGGCAACGATGGCGACCGCGCGCTCACCATCGTCGGTGCGCGCGACGAATCCGGTATCGGAGTGCGCGATGGCGGCGAGGAAGTCGGCGATCTCGGAGTCGGGAGCGGCGGCGTCCAAAGCCGGGACCTCGGGAACCGAGCCGACGGGGCGGACGAGCCCGTCGACCAGGCTGCGCCGGGCCGGGGTGGACAGCGTGACCAGCACCGGTTCGGTCGCGCCGTGGCCTGCCGTTGGTGTCGCATCTCCCACGAGATCACCGTAGCGGGCGCAGATTCTGGAATCAGCCGGAAGGTAACGCTTGCAGATCGAGGGCGGCTCACTTAGCTTAGGTTTACCTAATTGACGCCGCCGCCATCACCACGGAGGTCCGCATGCCGAATCCGACCGTCGCGCCTAGCACCGCCGAGCGGGTGCGCAGCGCGTGCGCCCACGCGGAGCAGGCGGTTCTCGCGCTGCCGGGCATCGACCCGACCCCGACGTCGGTGCATCACCTGCGCCAGTGCGGGGATGTGGTTGTGGCGGTGCCGAACGGCTCGCTCGCCGCGGTGCTGATCGGTAACTCCGGGCCCGGTGGCGCGGCGGCGGTGCTCGAACTCACCGATCACGCGCCGCTGCCGCTGCGCGAGCCGGTCCGCGCCTTGGTGTGGTTGCGCGGAACCGTGCGCTCCGTGCCGGTGCAGGCCCAGCGCGCGTTGGCGGGCGAGGTCGCCAAGGACAACCCGGACCCCGCGCTGCTGGACGTCGGGCACACCTCGACGCTGCTGCGCCTGGTGATCAACAGCGCCGTCATGGCCGACTCCACCGGCGCCGAAGCGGTCTGCGTCGAGGAACTGCGGCTCGCCCAGCCGGACCCGTTCTGCACGATGGAGTCGGCCTGGTTGCAGCACATGGACGCCGACCACGCCGACGTCATCGCCCAGCTCGCCCGCCACCTGCCGCCGCGCCTGCAGACCGGCACCGTGCACCCGCTCGCCATCGACCGCTACGGCGTCACCCTGCGCGTCGAAGGTCACGACGGCGACCACGACTTCCGCCTTCCGTTCAGCGCCCCGGCCAACGACATCGAATCCCTGAGCCGCGCCGTCCGCACCCTGGCGGGTTGCCCCTTCCTCAACGGCCTCCGCCGCATATGACCGCGGCCGTGGATCGGTCGCCTCCGCCGGAGCTGGCAGAAGCGACCGCGACTCGGCCGATCGACCCCCATCGGAAGTGGGCGCCTGCGTGGTGGCCTCGTCGAAAACGGGTGACGAGCGCCCGGACGCGGACCCGTCGCTAGATTCGACGCATGCGCGCTGAGTCGGATGCCCCTGGCGAATCCGAGTTGACGGACCGGGAGCGTCTCGGGATTCGGATCGAGATCGCGATCGTGCTGACCGTCACCTTCGGGTTGAGCGGGGTCAGCGCGGCGCTTTCGCTGGTGGACAGTGCGCTGGGGCCGGGAGGCGTCGGTGGGCGGACGGTCGCGCTGAACGCCTCGCGCTCCGACCATTCGCTGATCGATCTGCTGTTCCAGGTGCTCGGGGTGTTGCGGCTGGCCGGGTGGGCGGCGCTGGGTCTGTACCTGTTGTGGCGCAGCGGGATCGGGCCGCGGTTGATCGGACTCGCGCGGTTCCGTCCGAAGGCGGACGGGGTGCCCGGACTCGTACTGGCCGCGATCATCGGGTTGCCGGGACTCGGGCTGTATCTGGTCGCGCACGCGATGGGGTTCAGCGTGACGATCGTGCCGAGTTCGCTGGACGAGCACTGGTGGCGGCTGCCCGTGCTGATCCTGTCCGCCTGCGCGAATTCGTTCGCCGAGGAGATCCTGGTGGTCGCGTACCTCATCACTCGGCTGCGCAGACTCGGCTGGACGGAGAATTCCGCGCTGGCCGCCTCGGCGCTGCTACGTGGCAGCTATCACCTCTACCAGGGGCTCGGCGGCGGTCTGGGCAACCTCGTGATGGGCTTGATCTTCGGCCGCTACTGGCAACGCACCAACCGGCTGTGGCCGCTGATCCTGGCGCACGCGACCATCGACGCGGTCGCCTACATCGGCTACACGGCGCTGCGCGGACACGTTTCCTGGCTGCCGTAACGGAAACCCGCGGTCGGGTGATTATCGAAGAAACCAGTGCCGCCCCCCGATCAGTAGAGTCAGTGTGATGAACGGCGACGACCCCCGCAACGCGCGGACGCGCCGGGTGCCGCCGCCGCAGGGCCGACCCGGCGTGCCGCAACCACCCCAGCAAGGCGCCGCCGTCCCGCCACCGCCCCGAGGCGCCGTCCCGCCTTCGGAACGCGGCCGGGCCAACCCGCCGCACCGACGCGAGGGCATCCCGCCCGCAGAACACGGCCGGGCCAACCCGCCGCACCGACGCGAGGGCGTGCCACCCTCGGAACACGGCCGGGGAGCCAACCCGCCCCACGGCCGCGATGCCGTTCCGCCCGCACAGCGCCGCCCCGCACAACCGCCACAGGGTGGGCACCCGTCGCCGCCGGGCCACGCTGCCACCGCCCGTCCGGGCCACGCCGCACCGCCACCAGGTCGAACCCCGCAGGCCAGCGCCGCCCCGCCCGGAGGCCGGTCCGCCGCGCCTCCCCCAGACCAAGCCGCTACCCAGCGATCGAGCCACGCCGGTGCACCGCCGCACGGCCGCACCGCCGTCCCACCACCGCCCCATGGCCGAGGTGATGTCCCGCGGTCGGGCCGAGCAGACGCTCCCAGCCCGGGTCACGCCGCTGCGGGCTACAGCGCCGCCCCGCCGCACGGCGACGCGGCCGCACCACACGGCCACCCTCCCCACGGCCGAATCGATCGGACCACCAAAATCCTCCGCCGCGACGGCGCCGACCCCAACGCCCAGGCCCTCGCCTATTCGCAGGTCCCCCGGGACTCGCGCGAAGCACCCCCGCGCATGCGCAAAGCCGAACCCGAGTACGCACCGACGCAACAACCCGAGCCGTTCCACGATCCCGTCCCGCGCACTCACGCCCCGAGCCCGCGCGGACGCCGTGGCACACCGCCGCCGCCCGCCGCTCCCCCGCGCGCCGATCGCGCTCCGCGCCCGCGCCGCAAGCGGCGTCCGTTCCGCTGGTTCCTGGTGTTCCTGCTGCTCTTGGTCGTCGGCTCGGTCGCAGCGGTGATCAACCTGGACGGCAAGCTCACCCGCATCGACGCCCTGGCCGGATACACCGACCGAGTCGGCAACACCCCGGGCACCAACTGGTTGCTGGTGGGCTCCGACGGTCGCGGCGGACTTTCCCCCGAACAGGAGCAGGAGCTGGCCACCGGCGGCGAGGTCGGGCCGGAGCGCACCGACACGATCATGTTGGTGCACATCCCGAAGTCGGGCCCGACCACGCTGGTCAGCCTGCCGCGCGACTCCTACGTCGGCATCCCCGGCCACGGCAAGGACAAGCTCAACGCGGCGTTCGCGATCGGCGGGCCGCAGCTGCTCGTGCAGACCGTGGAGGTCGCGACCGGCCTGCGTATCGACCACTACGCCCAGATCGGCTTCGCCGGTTTCGCGGGCATCGTCGACACGCTGGGCGGCATCGACGTCTGCGTGCCCAAGCCCATCGACGACCCGCTCGCCGGGATCAACCTGGAGGCGGGCTGCCAGAAGCTGAACGGACCGGATTCGCTCGGCTTCGTGCGGTCGAGGGCGACCGCGCTCGCCGACATCGACCGGATGAACAACCAGCGTCTCTTCATGGCCGCCCTGCTGCAGAAGGCGACCAGCGGCGCCACCCTGGCCAATCCGTTCAAGCTGTGGCCGCTGGCGGGCGACACGGCGCGCTCGCTCAAAGTCGACGAGGGCGATCACATCTGGGACCTCGGCCGCCTCGGCTGGGCGATGCGCGGCGACACGGTCGCGACCACGGTGCCGGTCGGCGGATTCGACGACGTCTCCGGCATCGGCAACGTGCTGCTCTGGGACAAGACGAAGGCGGGCGCGTTCTTCGAGGCGCTCGCGGACGACAGATCCATCCCGGAAGAGCTGCTCACGCGGTAGCGTCGGAGTATGTCCGACACCGATGGCGCCCCGCCCTTCCCGGCCTTGCTGCGCGATCAGATCCGGCACGGATTCACCGTCGCGCAGCAGTATCTCGCCGGCGCGGTCTACTTCGACTCGCATCGGCTCCCGCAGTTGGCCCGACATTGCTATGCCCGCTCGGAGGAACATCGCGGGCACGCGCTGCGCATGGTGCAGTACCTGCTCGACCGGGATCTGGAGATCCGGGTCGGCGGGCTGGACTCGATCCGCTCCGACTTCGAATCTCCGCGCGCCGCAATGG
Organism: Nocardia sp. NPDC004654; assembly: GCF_040609595.1. Taxonomy (NCBI): domain Bacteria; kingdom Bacillati; phylum Actinomycetota; class Actinomycetes; order Mycobacteriales; family Nocardiaceae; genus Nocardia; species Nocardia sp. NPDC004654. The sequence continues at coordinate 313,649 of NZ_JBEXKI010000001.1, forward strand.
CTTTCCTGCTCGAGGCGGAGCGCGGGTACACCGCGCAGGTGACCGCGCTCGCGAAGGCCGCGCGGGAGAGCGGCGACTACCTCGGCGAGCGGTTCACGCAGTGGTTCCTGAAAGCGCAGCTGGACAACGTCGCCGGGATGACGACGCTGCTGACGGTGCTCGACCGGGAGGGCAACCTCTTCGACGTCGAACAGTTCGTGGCGCGCGAGGTACGCGCTCCGGCAAAGCCCGACATTTCGGCGCCGAAAATGGCTGGCGCAGCGAACATTTAATTAGGCAATACTAGCCTCAATAAGGGTGCACTTGGATGACACGCGCCCTGACCAGCGTTAATGTGGCGTCATGTCCAGCCATCCGGAATCCCCACGCAGCAAATTCCACAGCCTGCTTCACGACCAGATCCGGCACGAATTCAATGCCGAACACCAATACATCGCGATCGCGGTGTGGTTCGACAATGCGGATCTGCCGCAGCTGGCCAAGCGGTTCTACGCGCAGGCCGTGGAAGAACGCAATCACGCGATGATGATCGTCCAGTACTTCCTCGACCGGGATATCAGCATCGAGCTTTCCGGCATCGATCCGGCGAAGTCGCATTTCGACGATGTTCGGGAACCGATCGCCCTGGCTCTCAACCAGGAGAAGACCGTCACCGACCAGATCATCCGGTTGGCGAGCACGGCCCGCGAAGAGGGCGATTACCTCGGCGAGCAGTTCATGCAATGGTTCCTGAAGGAACAGGTCGAGGAGGTCGCGAATATGACGACCTTGCTCAACATCGCCGACCGCGCCGGCTCGAACCTGTTCGACCTGGAGAATTTCATCGCACGGGAGATGAGTTCTCCCGCCGATACCTCGGGCGCGCCCTCGACAGCGGGCGGCCACATCTGAAAAGGCATTTCGGCAAACAGGCCCAGCTCTTCGCGACGAGCTGGGCCTGTTCGGACCGAGATGGTTGCCTCAGCTGGCGCTCAACGAGCTGAGCAGCGTCTTGAGCAGCGCAAGAATGGCGTCCATGGTGTTCCCTACTTTCCTCATCTGTGCGGTGCGGTAAACCGCACCATCACCAGTAACGGTGATGGTCAGAACTTATCCCGCGACAGATCCGAAAGAAGGGTTTTTCACAAAATTGCTCCGGGAAATTTCCGGAGTCAGCGCAGGGTCACCTGACGCGAGCGCAGACCATCGCGCGAGCGGCGCTCGTCGGCGGTCAGCGGCGCGTCCGTGGCCAGCTCACCGAGCAGGCGGACGCCGAACTCGGCGGCGGTCTCAGTCCACTCGCTGGGGTGGCGCTCCGGATCCAGGTCGAACACCGGCACCAGCAGCCCGTGCGTGCGGAACGAACCCGCGAAGCGCGAACCCTCGCCCATGTGCAGCCCGCCCGAGGCGTGCAGCCGGGCCAGCGCCAGCATCAAATCGTCCTCGTTCTCCGGGCGGACCCAGCGCACGTGCGCCTTCTCGCCCGCGTCGACCCACCAGGCCGCACCGACGGCATCGCCGCCGAGCTCCAGCCGCGCCGACGGCATGATCGCCTGCTTGGCCTGCTCGATGGTGGCGGCGACCTGCGGATCGGGCGTCACGCCCTCCGGCACCCACCAGTCGAAGTCCTGGTGCACGGTGAGTTCCAGGTCGGCGCCCGGATCGATGACGTCGGCCAGCCGCGGACCGCCCGCGACGCTCTCGACGGAGGTCAGCGAGTCACCGGGCTCGGCGGATTGGGTCCACAGGATCGCGGCGGCGATATCGGCGGCCGGGTCGGCGCCCTGGAACTGCACCTGGGTGCCGACGTAACCGGTCGGCTCGTCACCGGCGCGGACCAGCGCGGCCACCGCGCCGGGCAGCACCGTGGCGAGCACGACCGAACGCTCGGCGGCCACCTCGGGCGACAGCTTCAGAGTCGCGGTCGCCGACGGCACGAATTCCCGCAGTGCGACCAGATCGCATTCCGCGGCCAACCCTTCGAACGGCCGGGTGACGGCACTGGCCGCCTGCTCCTGCGCCGCCTTGCGCTCGGCGAGACGCTGCGCCCGGTTCCCTCCGGGCTTCGGACTGTTGCGCTTGCTCTTACCCACGAGGGCTCAAACTACAGGGTGCTGTGACTGTCGCCGCGATGCGCCACGGCGCGGAACGCGGGAATCGCGGAACGCGAATCTCGCACGGCGCCAAACATGGTCGAATCGGCGTCTGGCAGTACGAATCAAGCGGCGGCGAGCAGGGTTTTCGTGCGGCCGGGGTGATTGGTCGCGACCCAGCTGACGCCGAGATCGGCGCACAGCCGCACGTCCTTGGGATCGTCCACGGTCCAGCAGTAGGTCGCGCGACCCGCCGCGGCGGCCCGGTCCACCAGATCCGGGTGCTCGCGCAACGTCTTCACCGACGGTCCCACGGCCGTCGCGCCGACGGTGGTCGCCGCACCGCCGCCGAGGTATCGCGAGGACTCGCCGAGCAGCACCGTGGGCAACAGCGGCGCGGCGCGGCGGATCCGCCACACCGCGGTCGCGGCGAACGACATGACGACCGCGCGCGAATGGTCCGCCGAGGCGGGCGTGGCGATGCCGAAGCGCTGCAGCTCGGCGAGCAGCTTGTTCTCCACGAGCGCGCCGTAGCGGACGGGGTGCTTGGTCTCGATGAACAGCTTGGTCGGCCTGCTGCGCCAGTCGAGCACCAGCTCGATGAGTTCGCCGAGGGTCAGCACCGAGGCAGGCTGGCCGTCGCCGCCGAAATCGAGCGAGCGCAACTCGTCCAGTGTCATCTCGCTGACCAGCCCGGAACCCGTGGAGGTGCGGTCGACCGTGCGGTCGTGCACGCAGACCAGATGTCCGTCCCTGGTCAGCCGGACGTCGCATTCCACGCCGTCCGCGCCCTCCTGGAGCGCGAGTTCGTACGCGGCGAGCGTGTGCTCGGGACGCGCCGCCGAAGCGCCACGGTGCGCGACGACGAACGGTGCGCGACTGCTCTGGCTCACTTGGCCATGACCTCCTCGTGCTGAACGGCACCGCTGTCGGTATCCCGATCCTCGATGATGTCGGCGTCGGCCGCATCCCGGACCGGCGCCGCGGCGCGGGCGGGGTGCACCGGCTCGATGACCGGCACCGGCGGATCGACGGCGACCACCCAGCGGCGCGCCAACCGGAGCCGCCCGAACAGGTCGCGTCCGTCCAGCAGTCGCAGCGCCCAGAGCGTCAGCACCGTCACCGCCGCGGCGACCGCGTCGGTCCACGCCGCGAACAGCACGCCGTCCGCCTTGACCTGCAGCGAATCCGCGGTCCGCCAGAGCAGCGCGGCTGCGGCCATCAGTCCGCCGAAAACCCAAGCGCACCACCAGATCCGGATCGCGCGCAGGGCCCTGGGGTCGTCGCGTTCGGTGGCGATCTCGGTGAGGAACACACCCGGCCAGACCAGATTCACCACCGGTATCAGGCAGCCGAGGACGAGCGCAGGAGCGGAACGGGGATCGCTGCGGCCCGCCTTCGCGAACACCGCGCGGCGGGTCTCGACGAGCCAGCCGAGCAGCGCGACGCCGCTGCCGAGCGCCAAGGCCAGCGCCAGCAGCGACGACCCGGTGACCAGCCAATCCGAGAAACGCAGCGCCCACGGATCGATGAGGCGGGTCCGGTTGACCAGCAGGATGACGTAACGCACCAGCTCGCCGACCGCGGCGACCGCGAACATCACCGCGGTGACGAGCAGCAACGGCGTGACCCAGCCCGCCAGCACGGCGGTGCGCCGACGCGGGGTCGCGTCGGCCGCGGCGGCCGGTTCGTCGCGCAAACCCCAGCGCGGAATCTGCGTGTAGCGCGGGGTCGGCGCGGCGGGCTTGCGAGCCCCCGTCGCGACGGGCCTGCCGTGCCGCTGGTCGGGTCGGCGCGCGACCCAGCGGTAATTGCGCCGTTCGGCGGGAGCGTCGAGGGGGCCCGGCGAGAGCAGCACGCCGTGGCAGCGCGGGCACCAGTGCATCGGGGTCCCGTGCACGGCCCACCGCGCGCCGCAGCGCGCACAGGGCTGCAGCATGGTACTCACAGCGTGTCCTTCGCTCGCCCGGCGTGGTCGCGCGGGCAGCCGCTTCCCGGCCTGACGCTCATTGCCTGGGCACCTCGCTCTTTCGTCAGTAGATCTTCGCCGGTTGGTCGCTCTCGCCGACCAGCGGGCGACCCAACTTCTGCCAGGCCACCATGCCACCGCTGACTTGCACGGCCTCGAAACCGATATAGGCCAGGTATTTCACCACTTCGATCGACCGGCCGCCCTGCCTGCACACGACATAGACCTCGGCGTCGTAGTCCAGCTCCTCGGTGCGGGCCGGCACGTCGGCCATCGGGATGTGGATCGCGCCAGGGGCGTGCCCGAGCTGCCACTCGTCGTCTTCGCGCACGTCGAGCAGGATGGCCCGGACCTGGTCCGGTCGCTCGCTGTGGTCGAATTCGCCGGGCAGGTCTGCCACCGACACCGACGGGATCTCGGAGCTCGTCACGATTCGATCCTGCCATGATCGGCGCACGTACGTGCCGTCGCCCGCGTTGCGGTCACGCGCGGGTTCGGGGCGGCCTCGACCTCTCCATGAGAGTTATCCACATAATCCACAAGCTGATCCACAGGCGGGACCTATCAGGTTCTCGGACACTCACAGGACGCGGCTATAAGCAATCGTCCCGCGAATCCGTTCCCTCGTCGTCCAGACGGGATCGGGACCCACCGGCCCGGTTCAGCTGATCCGCGGCGAAGCGCGCGTCACGAACGACCGATCCGGGACTCCCCTCCTTGATCCATCCCGGAGCGGTCGTTCGCCGCCGCCTCGGAACCGCGGCCGAGCGGGTCCCGACACTTACTTGGACGGCGCGGGGAACGATTCGGTTCCAGAAAAAACGAGAACACTAGAAAAAATGAAATACCGGGTTCCAGCTGGAGCTGTCGGTAGCCTGGGGCCATGGACGTGCGCAGGGGGCTACTCGACGGATTGGACTCCACCGGTTTCAACACCGCGATCTCGGAGGCGACCTGCCTCGGGCTCGAGGTCGATACCGAGGCGGCGATATTGCGCCTCGATCTGACCGTTCTGACGCTGCCCGCCGACAAGGCGGCGCCGCAGGATCACCAAGTCCGCCTGACCTTCACCGGCGTCAGCCGGGTCGCGGCCTCGCTGCGCGTCCAGCGCTGGGACGACATCGAGGCGAGAATCCTTCCGTTGCAGCTCGACGGCCTCGACGAGGCGATCCGCAGCTTCGGCGGCGGCCGTTTGCACGGCTGGGAATTCATCGACGTCGACGACAGCGGGTGGGCGCTGTGGCGCGAACTGCTCAGCTTCGACACCAAGATCGACGACCACACCCCCTCGCACGTGCTGGAGTTCTCCCAGGAGGAGGGCATCGACCCGCGCGAACTCGACGTCCGAGTGTGGTTCGACAGCCTCACGGTGCACGACGCCAAGGGCAAGGAGATCGCGCCCGCCGACTTCATCGCGGGCGGTGTTCGTTGGTGGAAGGCGCACGACGCGGGCGATCCGCGCACCATCCGCCCCGGAATCGTTCCGCCGCTGTAGAGATTTCCGCGACCGCCGCGCGTCCGATCACACCGGGTGCGCGGCGGTTCGTGTTCAGGCGTCTACGCGCGTCACCACCGAGAACGGCAGCATCTGGAGCACGGCACGAGGCCCGTGGCACAAGGACTCTCAGGCTCCGAGCCCGACCGGGCAACTCACCCCGGTGGCGTGCACCGGACAGTAACCGCCCGGGTTCTTCGCCAGGTACTGCTGGTGATACGCCTCGGCGTAATAGAACCCGGACAGATTCGGTCCCGGCGCATCCGCGCCCGGCGTCGGCAGCGGAGCCATCTGGGTGGTGATCGACCCGTATCCCGCCTCCGCCAGCCGCTTTCCGTAGCGCTCCGCGGTACTCCTGGCCAGCTCGGCCTGTTCGTCGTCCAGCGTGAAGATCGCCGACCGATACTGCGTTCCGCGATCGTTGCCCTGGCGCATGCCCTGGGTCGGATCGTGCTCCTCCCAGAAGTGCCGCAACACCTTCGCGTAATCGAGCACCGCCGGATCGAAGACGACGAGCACCACCTCGGTGTGGCCGGTGCGGCCGCTGCACACCTCCTCGTAGGTCGGGTTCGGGGTGTACCCGCCCGCGTATCCGACCGCGGTCGTGAAGACGCCGTCGAGTTCCCAGAAACCCTTCTCCGCGCCCCAGAAACAACCCATACCGACGACGGCCACCCGCATGCCCTCCGGAAACGGCGGACGGAGGGGATGTCCGTTCACGAAGTGGGTATCCGGCACCAGAATTGGTTCCTCGCGGCCGGGGAGCGCCTGGTCCGGCGCCACCATCACCGGCTCGGGGAGGCGGATCCGTCCGACCAGTTCGTCGAAGAACGACATGGTTCGATGCTACTCACGAATGCTCGCGGTCGAATCGCCCTTCCGTTCACGCCGGAAGCAACCCCTGCGTGATCATCAGATCTCCGATGGAATGTGGGGGCACACGGCCCGGTTGGAACCGAGCGGGTGTACGAATGATGGTTGGAAGCGCCCGATCCGGGCGCCACAGCCCGACAACTGAGAAAGGGACATCGTGGCTGAGTACACGCTGCCAGATCTGGATTACGACTACAGCGCCCTGGAGCCCCACATCTCCGGGCAGATCAACGAGCTGCATCATTCCAAGCACCACGCGGCCTATGTCGCGGGCGCGAACACCGCTCTCGAGAAGCTCGAGGCGGCTCGTGAGTCCGGTGATCACGGCGCGATCTTCCTCTACGAGAAGAACCTCGCGTTCCACCTCGGTGGCCACGTGAACCACTCCATCTGGTGGAAGAACCTTTCCCCCAACGGTGGCGACAAGCCGGTCGGCGACCTGGCCGCCGCGATCGACGACCAGTTCGGTTCGTTCGACAAGTTCCGCGCGCAGTTCACCGCGGCCGCCAACGGCCTGCAGGGCTCCGGCTGGGCGGTGCTCGGCTACGACACCCTCGGCGGGAAGCTGCTCACCTTCCAGCTCTACGACCAGCAGGCCAACGTCCCGCTGGGCATCATCCCGCTGCTGCAGGTCGACATGTGGGAGCACGCCTTCTACCTGCAGTACAAGAACGTCAAGGCCGACTACGTGACCGCGTTCTGGAACGTCGTCAACTGGGAGGACGTGCAGGAGCGCTTCGCTCGCGCCGTCACCCAGGGCAAGGGCCTCATCTTCGGCTGAGTTGTTGGCGCGCTGGCGCGCGCGTGTTCGCGGCCCTTATGTCTCGCTTCCGAGCGGTCGAGACTCGCGCCTCTGGCGCATGCGCTTCGACCACTCGGAAGCGAGACGGCCGCGAACGGGCTCGTAAGACTCGCCCTCGAGGTGGCTGGGAGTGCTCGGGCGGCGAGTTGGATTACGAGTTGGCCCGTCGGGAAGTGGATCGCCCGGCGGGCTTTTTCGTGTCTGCCGCCCGATCAGGGCGTCCGCTGCCGATTAGCACTCATTGGTACTTGTGTGCCAGATGATCCGTGAGTCATCCTCTGAATCCAACAGTTCGAGGACGGGCAAGACCGCCCCCGGTTCATCTCGGGAGGCACGATGCGGACCAACGGGCCGATCGGCGTCACGCCGTTTCACTCGCGCGGATCGCTGCGCGGCTTCGTCATCTCCGGTCGCTGGCCGGACACCACCAAGGAATGGGCGCAGGTGCTCGTGCTCGCGGTGCGGGTCGCGAGTCTGCCTGGCCTGCTCGCCACCTCGACCGTCTTCGGCGTCCGCGAGGAGCTGCCGGACGATCCGGAGCCGGGCACGGTCGGGCTGGTGCTGGCCGAGGGCACGGTGCTCGGCGAGCAGGCGCTGGAGCCCGGCCGGTTCGCCGACCACGTGCCGCCCGCGCTGCTCATGCTGCACCCGCCCTCGGAGACCCGCCCGTCGCTGCCGGAATGCGCGGGCGCGGCCTCGGGCTGCGTGCTGCTGCCCGGCGTGCCGCACCTCGGCCTCGAACACCGCGCGGCCTGGGCCGAGGCGGAATCCGACGGCACCGTCACCTCGCTGGTCAGCCGGGTCGGCCTCGATCCGATCTGCGATCCGGACACCGCCGTGCTCGCGATGCTGCTCGCCGCTTGAAACGCACCGTCGACCGCCGACCGAGTGGCCACATCCGCCACTCGATCCGGCACCATTACGGCTGCGCGCGCTGCTCCGCGGATGCGGACGGCGCCACTTCGCCGTGAACCGTGCGCGAACACGCACGCGCACAGCGGCATTCGCGCGAGTCGGTGGTTTGCGAGGGGGCTACACAGTTAGCCTGTGACGGTCGAAAGGATCGTGGAAGACATGTCCGGTAATCCCCTCGCCGCCGCCGAACCCTGGGATCTGGTCGCCGACGGCTACGCCGAATCCGCGCTCGCGATCATGGCGCCCTTCTCCGACCGCGCCCTCGAAATCGCCGATCCACCCGCCGACGCGCACATCATCGACGTCGCGGCGGGGCCGGGAACGCTGAGCCTGCCCGCCGCCGCGCGGGTCCGCCGGGTGCAGGCCGTGGATTTCGCCGAGCACATGCTCGAACGCCTCCGTGCCGCCGCGCGCGACGCCGGGCTGACCAACATCGACGTGCGCGTCGGCGACGGTCAGCAGCTGCCGTTCGAGGACGATCAATTCGACGCGGGCTTCTCCATGTTCGGCCTGATGTTCTTCCCCGACCGGATCCAGGGTTTCGCGGAACTGTTCCGGGTGTTGCGGCCAGGCGGTGTCGCGGTGGTGTCGAGCTGGGCGCCGGTCGCCGAATCCCCCTTGATGCGGATGCGTTTCGGCGCGTTGGCGGCGGGCGATCCGAATATCCAGGAGCCGCCGCCGAACTTCCTGAGCCTGGAGAATCCGGAGGTGTTCGCCACCGAGATGCGCGGCGCGGGGTTCGCCGGGGTGTCCATCCAGCGCCACACCACATCGGTGTCCTACCCTGACGCGGATCGGCTCTGGGAGCAGATGTCGCGTGGCAGCGCGCCGATGGCGGTGCTGCGGCGCTCGATCGGCGAGGACGAGTGGGCCGCGCGTTCCGAGGCCATGCGGGCCTACCTCGTCGAGAACTACCGTCCGAACACCCCGCTGGCCACCACCGCTTTCCTCGGCATCGGCCACAAGCCCCTGCCCTGACCACGAAAAAAGCCGCCCCCGAAGCGAATCGGAGACGGCTTTTCGAGCGGAGATTACCGCGGCGCCATGCGCAGCGCGCCGTCCATGCGGATGGTCTCGCCGTTCAGGTAGTCGTGCTCGACGATGTACTGCGACAGCTGCGCGTACTCCTCCGGGCGGCCGAGGCGTGACGGGAAGGGCACGCCCGCCTCGAGGCCCTTGCGGTACTCCTCGGTGACGCCGGCCAGCATCGGGGTGTCGATGATGCCGGGGGCGATGGTGTTCACGCGGATGCCGAACTGCGCGAGATCGCGCGCGGCCGGGACGGTCATGCCGTGCACGCCGCCCTTGGAGGCGGAGTAGGCGATCTGGCCGACCTGGCCCTCGAAGGCGGCGACAGAGGCGGTGTTGATGACGACGCCGCGCTGGCCGTACTCGTCGACCGGGTCGGTCTTGGCGATGGCGTCGGCGGCCAAGCGCATGACGTTGAAGGTGCCGAGCAGGTTCACGGTGATGACGGTGCGGAACAGCTCCAGATCGTGCGGGCCGTTCTTGGACAGGATGCGACCGGCCCAGCCGACACCGGCGCAGTTGACCACGATGCGCAGCGGCGCGCCCGACTCGACCACCTGCGCGACCGCGGCGGCGACCTCGTCGTTGCTGGTGACGTCGGCCGGAATGAGGGTGACTCCGGCGGGCACGTTGTCACCGGCGCGCTCGATCGACTGCGGCACGTCCAGGCCGAAGACGGTGGCGCCCAGCTCGGCGAACCGCTTGGCGGTGGCGGCGCCGAGGCCGGATGCGCCTCCGGTGATGATGGCGGCGGAACCCGAAATCTCCACGATGGTCCTCTCGTTCGTGACAGCCAGTTGGCCCTTCGTCAATTGCACCCTAATAGGTACGCGGTGAGAGATACAGCACGACTCCCTCTCACGGCCGGAGCGAGCAGAAGGTGCGCCCGGTGTGTAACTCGGGAGGGGTCGGAAACGACTCCATGATCGTGGTTCGCGCGCGGCGAAATATTTGCGAACATCGCTGTTCATCGGTGGTATCGTCGCTGCATGAAGCTGTTCTCCGGCCCAGCGATCGCCGGTAGGAAGGTGCTGATCACGGGAGCGGCGCGAGGCATCGGAGCCGCGCTCGCCAGGCAGCTGTACGCGCACGGGGCTTCGGTCGCGCTGCTCGGACTCGAACCCGATCTGCTGGCCGAGGTGGCGCGCGAATGCGGCGACGCGCCGTGGCGCTATTGCGACATCGGCGACCCCGCCCAGGTGGAGCGGGTGGTGACGACGCTGGCGAGCGAACTCGGCGGGCTCGACGTGGTGGTCGCCAACGCCGGGGTGGCCAAGCAGCTCGCGCTGATCGGCGGCGATCCCTCGGTGATGGAGGAGACGCTCGCGGTGAACGTGCTCGGCGTCTACTACACGCTGCGCGCCGCCGGTCCGCACATCTGCCATCCGAGGGGGTACGCGCTGATCGTCTCGTCGCTGGCAGGGGTGGTGAATCTGCCGCTCGCGGGCGCCTACAGCGCGTCCAAGGCGGGCGTCGAGGCGCTCGGCCACACCCTGCGCAACGAGATCAGGCATACCGGCGCCAAGGTCGGCGTCGCCTACTTCGCCGAGCTGGACACCGACATGACCACCCGCGGTTTCGGCACGGCCGCGGCGCGGGCGATTCTGGGCCGCGCCACGGTCTCGGGCGTCGCACCGCTCGGCCCCGCCATCGACGCCACCGAACGGGCCATCGCCCGGCGCCGCCGCCAGGTCGTCTCGCCCTGGTGGGTGGCCGTCGTGCTGCCCTTCCGCCCGCTCGCCCAGCGCCTCGTGGACGCCGCGCTGCGCCGCGGAGTCGCCGAGGCCCTGGAGATCGCCCGCACCGAGGACACACCCTTGACCACCGACCAGCCCACCCGACCCCGCAGAATGGAGCGGCCCGCCTGATCGGCGCGGCGCTGCCACAGCACCCGCCCGTCGAACACCTGCCCCACCGAACACCCGGAGCCACCGCATGACCGACACCGCAGGCACCGCCCGCCAACTCCCCAGGGGCAGGCACGGTTTACCTCGGGAGCAGGTGATCGCGTCCCAGCGGGACCGGATCCTGGACGCGATGGCCGAGACCATGGCGGTCACCGGTTATGTCGGCACCTCCGTCGCGGCCGTGCTGAAAGTGGCGGGCGTCTCCCGTGAGACCTTCTACGAGCAATTCCGTTCCAAGGAGGACTGTTTCGAGGCCGCCTACGAGCGCGCCGTCGAGCGGTTGGTCGCCCGCATCGCCGAGGCGTCCGGCCCCGAGGACGAGAACGCCACGCGCGGACCGGATCTCGACCGCATGGCACGGCTGCTCGACGCGTACTTCGAGGGCCTGATCGAGGACCCCGCCTACGCCCGGCTCTACCTGGTCGAGGTCTACGCGGTCGGCTCCAACGCCCTGGCCCGCCGCGCCCAGCTCCAGGACTCCTTCGTCGCCTTGATCGCCGAGGTGCTCGACGCCCACACCGAACAACAGCGCTTCGCCTGCCAGACCTTCGCGGCGGCGGTCAGCGCGATGGTCACCGCCCGCATCGCGGCCGACGACCTGGACGGTCTGCGCGGTTTGTCCGCGCCGCTGCTCGACATGGTCCGGCGGGGCGGTGATCTCTACGGGTCGGCGATGGTCGCCGACCAGATCCGCGCCTGATCACCGTCCCGAGAACTGGCCGTCGGCCGACTCCGCGACAACGCCCTCGACCGCGACCACCGACGCCGCCCGAACGCGGCGCATCAGGACGACAGCGCCCACCGTCACCGGAACAACCGCCGCGATCCCCGCGCTCGCCCACATACCCAGCGACGGAACCGCCGCGCCCAGCAACGTGGTGCTGCCGAAGTAGAGGAACAACAGCCCCGAGCAGATGCCGATGAGCCGCTCCGGCAGGTGCTTGCCCACCGCGATGCCCACCGCGATGGCGAGCGCGTCGGCGGCGACCATGCCGACGGTGGATCCGAGCCACACGCCGAACCAGCTGTTGTCGGTGGCGAGGGCGGCCGTGGCGAACATGGTCCGGTCGCCGAGTTCGGCGAGCAGGAAAGCCGAGAGGACGACGAGGAACGGGGCCGCGGTGGAGCGGGGCGGTCGCGGCTCGTCGTCTTCGTCGGGGGCGCCGAGGTGTTCGCGCAACGTCCACAGACCGACGGCGAGGAAGGTGAGGGCGGCGACCAAGGAGATGGCGCGGGTGGGCAGGGCCGCGCCGAGGAAGTAACCGACCGCGACCGAGATCAGGTGCACACCGGCGGTCGCGGTCGCGATGCCGCCGAGCACCACCCACCAGCGATAGCGCAACGCGAACGTCAGCGCCATGAGCTGGGACTTGTCCCCGAGTTCGGCGAGGAAGACGATGCCGATGCTCAGCAGGATGGTGGCGATCATTGTGTGACGTACTCCCGGGTCTCCGGCCTGCCTGCCGGAGATCTGGGTACGCCTCCGGCCGACAACGAATGGTTGTTCAGGCCGAAGGTCTCGCCCACCGGATGAAAACCCGGTTCACACAACCGGACCCGAGCCTCGGGGAGGCGGCGGGTCAGTATGTCGACTGTGTGATTGGGGGCTACTCCCCTTCGCTACACCCGACCCTACCCCAGCAATCTCCTGGACGCCAACCCGCTGTTAGCCAAATCGCAATGCGCACAATAAGTTTGGCACTCCTACCCACAGGTTTCGGTAACCCGCACGGCCCAGGCAGCAAACCCTCATCAGCGGACTAGGGACCTCGTACGAAGGCATCCGGACACCCGTCCGTGGACTCGAAACCGAACCGCGCCCGACCGCACCGCCGGGAGCCACAGTTCTCCCCCACACAAGTACGGCACGCCTCACATAGCCACCGCCTATGTGAGGCGTATACGCGGCGTGTGGGAGCATCGCTACGGCACTCGGGGCGCAGACGACGAAGGCCCCCTCCTGGGAGGGGGCCTTCGGGTTCAGCGAATCACAGCGTGCGGGTCAGCCGGTCGGTGAGGATGTGCGCGAAGCGCGCCGGGTCCTTCAGTTCACCGCCCTCGGCGAGCACCGCGGTGCCGTAGAGCAGTTCGGCCGTCTCGGTGAGCTCGGGGACCTTGCCCTCGTCGGCGTCCTGCTTGCGCGTGTCGTACGCGTCGCGCAGGCCGGTGACCAGCGGGTGGGTCGGGTTGAGCTCGAGGATGCGCTTGGTCTCGGGAAGGATCTGGCCCGAGGCCCGGTACATCCGCTCCAGCATCGGCGTGAAGTCGAAGACGTCGCCGACCAGGCAGGCGGGCGAGGTGGTGAGCCGGTTGGTCAGGCGCACCTCCTTGACGCTCTCCTCCAGGGTCTTGCCGAGCCAGCCGAGCAGCTCGGCGAAGTCCTTGTCCTGCTGCTCGCGCAGCGCCTCGGACTCCTTCTTCTCCTCCTCGGTCTCCAGGTCCACCTCGCCCTTGGCGACGGACTGGAACCGCTTGCCGTCGAACTCCGGCACCGAGCCGACCCACATCTCGTCGACGGGATCGGTGAGGATCAGCACCTCGAGGCCCTTGGCACGGAAGGCCTCCATGTGCGGGGAGCTCTCCACCTGCTGACGGGACTCGCCCGTCATGTAGTAGATCGCGTCCTGGCCGTCCTTCATCCGCTCGACGTACTGCGCGAGCGTGGTCAGCTCGGTCTCGGAGTTCGTCGAGGAGAACGAGGAGACCTGCAGGATGGTCTCGCGGTTGTCGAAGTCCGAGAGCAGGCCCTCCTTGAGGACGCGGCCGAACTCCTTCCAGAAGGTCTGGTACTTCTCCTGGTTCTCGGCTCCCTGCAGCTCCTTGACCGTCGAGAGCACCTTCTTCACCAGGCGCTTGCGAATCATCTGGATCTGCCGGTCCTGCTGGAGGATCTCGCGGGAGACGTTGAGCGAGAGGTCCTGCGCGTCCACCACACCCTTGACGAAGCGCAGGTACTCCGGCATCAGCTCTTCGCAGTTGTCCATGATGAACACCCGCTTGACGTAGAGCTGCACGCCGCGCTTGTGCTCGCGGGTGAACAGGTCGAACGGCGCGTGCGACGGGATGAACAGCAGCGCCTGGTATTCGAACGTGCCCTCCGCCTTGAGCGGAACGATCTCCAGCGGATCGTCCCACGCGTGGCTGACGTGCTTGTAGAACTCCTTGTACTCCTCCTCGGAGACCTCGCTCTTCGGGCGCGTCCACAGCGCCTTCTGCGAGTTGAGGGTCTGCTCCTCGAGGATCGTCTTCTCTTGCTTGTCCTCGCCCTCGCCCTCGGTGACGGTCCGCTCCACCTGCATGCGGATCGGCCAGGCGATGAAGTCGGAGTACTTCTTGACGATCTCCCTGAGCTTCCACTCCAGGGTGTAGTCGAAGAGGTGGTCCTCCTCGTCGGCGGGCTTGAGGTGCAGCGCGACCGAGGTGCCCTGCGGCGCGTCGTCGACGGCCTCGATGGTGTAGGTCGAGCTGCCCGCGCCCGCCTCCCAGCGGGTGCCCTCGGTCTCGCCTGCTTTACGGGTGGTCAGGGTGACCTTGTCGGCCACCATGAAGGTCGAATAGAAGCCGATGCCGAACTGGCCGATCAGCTCCTCGGCCGCGGCGTCGGTCTTCGCGTCCTTCAGCTGCCTGCGCAGCTCCGCGGTGCCCGACTTGGCCAGGGTGCCGATCAAGTCGACGACCTCGGCGCGGGACATGCCGATGCCGTTGTCCCGGACGGTGAGGACCCTGTCGTCCTTGTCGACCTCCAGCTCGATGTGCAGGTCGGATGTGTCGACGTGCAGGTCCTTGTCCTGAAAAGACGCCAGCCGCAGCTTGTCCAACGCGTCGGACGCGTTCGAGATCAGCTCCCGCAGGAACGTGTCCTTGTTGGAGTAGACGGAATGGATCATCAGCTCGAGCAGCTGATGGGTTTCTGCCTGGAACTCGAGTTGTTCGACGTGCTGAGTCACGACGCGATGTTACCGCCGCGCACCGACGGCGCGGCCGAACACCCGATCAGGCGCCGCGGCCGAGCGAGGGCGCGGCGCCGCGGCCACCGGCGGGCAACTCCGGCGCGCGCCCGAAGTCGGCGAGCGCGGGCACCTCCAGCTCGGCGCAGTGCGGATTCGGCACCCGCGGCATCATCCATTCGCGCAGCACCTGGGTGGCGCGCACGTCGTCCTCGTTGTACTCGAACAGGCGGGTGCGCTGGGTCAGGTCGGGCGCACCGTCGTAGCCGACGGCCTGGCGGTACCAGCTCATCGACGCCTCGCCGCCCGCCTCCGGATCACGCCAGGCGAAGCCCGCCACCGGCGCGATCTTCTTGAGCCCCTTGCCGTTCGGGCAGATGAACTGGTCGGTGACGGCCTGGAACATGTCCACCCACTCCGGCCCGTCCACGAACGCGCGCACCTGGTCCACCGTCGGGACCCCGGGTCGGCCCGCGAACCTGCGCGCCGACTCGTACAGCCACTTGTCCTCCGCGGTGCGCGAATAGCAATACGCGGCAAAGGTCTTCCCGGCCGTCGCGGCCTCGGCGCGCACCGTCATCAGCCAGGTCCAGAACTCGCCGAAGGAGCGGCCCTCGTCCTCGGTGGGCAGCGGGTCCCAGGTGACGAACGGCCGGTAGCGCCCGTCCAGCAACGTGCCCCACAGGTACGCGCCGTGCTCCTGGAAACTCTCCAGGTCGACGTCCACCTCGACGTCGGCGCGGCGCACGTGCACCCGGTCGAAGCGGCGGACCAGCGGCGCGCCGGCCAGCCAGGCGCGCGCGGTGACAACGGCCTCGTCGAACGGGCCGTGCTGCCAGTCCTCCGGGTCGTCGCCGGTCCAGGCGGCCAGGTCGTCGATGGTCTCCACGCCGTGGCCGCGCAGCACGTCGGCCCGCGAGCCCGGCGCGACCAGGCTGACGTCGCGGTGCTCGGCCAGCCAGCCCTCGCAGCTCGGTCCCTCGACTCCCCTTGTCCACCAAGGGCATTGCCTGCACTCGGGGACTTTGGACGGCACCGTGGGCAGTTCGCCGCGCACCACCGCGATGCGGTCGGCGTAGCGGCGGTCGTAATCGTCGAGCACCGGGCCGAGGTCGTGCACCAGGATGCGGTCGAAGTGGTAGCCGATGACGCCGCCGACCAGCGCGGGACTGGCCAGCCCGTGGCGCTGCAGCATCCGGTAGAGGTGGGCGAGGCGCTGCTGATCGCGCGGCTGCTGGCGCAGCTTGCGCGACGGATCGGGGCGCGGGTCCCAGCGATACAGGTCCGAGGTGGTCGGGTGGAAGTCGGCCGGTTCCGGTTTGCGCGGGTCGGTGACCTTGTGGTTGACCACGATGATCGGGATGTAGCCGCCGCGATCGCGGTCGCGGAGCAGGATCTCCGAACCGCCGCGGCGTCCGGTGTCCGGTTCCTGCGGCAGCAGCGCGCCCCAGATGTGTTGCGTCCCAGCGGCGCACGCGCTCATGGTGGCCGCGGCGCGATCCGACGCGCGCGTCGCCGGGTCGATGATCACCCAACTGTCCGGATCGGCGGCGACGAGCGCGTCGCGCACCCGGTTGCGGTGCGCTGTCGCGGCCTCGCGGCGCTGGCGCACGCCGGGATCCTCCGCGACGTCGGTGAGCAGCCCCGGGTTGGCCGCGTCCAAGCGCAGGCGGTGTCGGCATCCGATCAAGGCCCGCGCGTCGATGAACGCGACCGGCGCCGTTTCGATCGGCGCGCGCGGCTCAGCTTCTATCGATGCGCGCGGCGGTGTTTCGATCGGCGCGCTCAGCGCGGAGTCCTCGATCGGCGCGCCCGGCGCAGTTTCGATCGGCGCGCTCGGCGCGGTTTCGATCGGCGCGCTCGGCGCGGGCTCCACGGGCGCGGCTGTGAGCTCGCCCGACCGGTCCGCGGCCGAGCCGTCCTCCTTGCGACCCTCGCGGTCACCGCTGCCCGAATACACGTATGCAGTATGGTCCAGACCCCCGACAGGACACGGTGTGCCCTCGCTGCCGCCGCCGTCGACCCGATAAGGTGGGCGCAAACCGCGTGGTAGACGGCAGACGGCCTCGCGCCGAGAGCGCTGCCCTGGCACACAGCATTGACGGAGGGCCTTCCGATGGGGTTGTTCACGAAGCGCAAGCGGCGTCCGAGTCGCCGGGCCGAGGCCAAAGCCCTCAAGCACAAGGCCGCGATGGAGGCCAAGCTGTTCGCCAAGAACGATCGCAAGGCCAAGCGCGCCGAGGCCCGCACCCAGGCCAAGGTCGCCAAGGCGCAGATCGCCACGCTGCAGGCCGAGGAGAAGGCCGCGCTGAAGCTGGCCGCGAAGGCCGAACGTGACGTGTTCAGCGCGGGCCAGGTGCGCAAGTACCTCGGCGTGGCACGGGTGCTCGTTCCGGTGCTCGCGCCGCTGGCCTACCGCGGCGCGACCTTCGTCCGCGGCCAGCTCGACACCCGGCGCGCGCAGCAGCTCGGCATCGGCGTCGACCAGCTCGGCGACTACACCGGGCACGGCGCGAAGCTGCAGGCCCGCCTCGCCAACGCCGAGGCGGCGCTCGGCAAGATCGACGACAAGGGCGGCGAGACGCAGAAGTTCGTCACCGCGACCCGCGCCCGGCTCGACAGCCTCGGCGCCGCGGTCCGCACCGCCGAGCAGATGCCCGCCTCGCGCAGGCGCGCGGTGCACACCTCGATCTCGCACGAGCTGTCCGGCATCGAGGCCGATGTGCTCGCCCGCCTCGGTGTGAACTGAACGCCGTCCCCGCCATGCACCCCAGCACCGGCCTGCCGCGCGGCGGCTCGGTCGGCGCGCTGGTCGGCTTGCTCAGCGTCGCCGCGCACGGCGCCGCGGGCGGGGGTTACCCGGATTCACCGGAATTCGCCCTGCTGCTGACGAGTTCGGTCGCGGCGGGGTGCGCGGCGACCGGATTCGCACGGAACGGCGCACCGTGTCGGACGTCGGCCGCTCGCACGCCCGAGCGCAGGCTGCCGGGCGACGGGCAGCGCTTCGGCTCCGGCGAACGACGAGTCGTCCGGCGCGGCAAATCGCCTGGCGGCAGCGGCTTTTGGCGACCCGAAGACGCCGCACGACACCGCGATTCGGTCGACCGCGACAGCCGCCATCGCTCCGAGCATGGCAACGGACGCCGACGCGAGCGGTTACTCGCGGCCGGACAACTCGCCGCGCACGGCAGCGGACGTGGGGCCGGACGGTTGCTCGCCGCACTCGCGACCGGACAGCTCGGCGGGCACGCGGTGTTGGCCGGGCTACTCGGGCACACGCACGGGGAGCGCGCATCGCACATCGCACGCGGCGATGCCCCGGTGGCGGGCTTCCTGCCGACCGGCTGGATGCTGGGCGCGCACGTGCTCGCGACCATCATCTGCGCGGTCCTGATCATGGCCGCCGAGCGCCTCTACGGAATCATCACCCGCGCGGTTCGTGCCGCCCTGAACGCACCGCGAAATGTCCCGGTCGCGCGGGTCAGCCGCTGGACCGATCCCTCGACTCCGACCTACCGCTTTCCTCCGCAGGGGCCCATCGGGCCGCGCGCCCCACCCGCGCTCGCCTGACCCGCTCCCAATTCCCTTCGGACAGAAAGCCTCTCCCATGCGAAGTTCACTTTCGCGCGCCTGCGGCGCCGTGGCGACCGCGGGTTTCGTGCTGCTCTCCGGCGGTGTCGCCGCCGCGCACGTGACCGTGGACGCGCCCGGCGCCCAGCAGGGCAAGTACTCCGTCGTCACCTTCCGGGTGCCGACCGAATCGGACACCGCGTCCACCACCGCGCTCACCGTGACGCTGCCCAACGTGCGCAGCGCCCGCACCGAGCCCATGCCGGGCTGGACGGCACGGGTGGAGCGCAACGACAAATCCGAGGCCGTCGCGGTGACCTGGACCGCGGACCCCGGCGCGCCCGGCGTCGGCCCCGGCCAGTTCCAGCGCTTCGTCGTCTCGCTCGGCCCGCTGCCCAGCGCGGAGACGGTCAGCTTCCCGGCCAAGCAGACCTACAGCGACGGCAAGGTCATCGACTGGAACCAGCCCGTCGGCCCCGACGGCGCGGAGCCGGAGCACCCCGCTCCCACGCTGACCCTCGCGGCGGGCGGAGACGACAACGCCGACGGCCACCGCGTGGACAGCGGCGCCGCGGAGCAGGACGACGACACCGACGACACCGCCCGCTGGCTGGCGGGCATCGGCTTGGCCCTCGGCGTGCTCGGTATCTCGCTCGGCCTCGGCAGCCTGTTCAGGAGGCGCTCATGAGTACCGCGATTCGACCGTCCGCCAAGGCGATTCGCCGCCTCGGCGCCGCGCTCGCCGCCGTGCTGCTGCTGTTCGGCGTCGGGCTGGCCACCGCGGGCGTCGCCGCCGCGCACTCGGCGGCGGTCGGCAGCGTGCCGGAGGACGGTTCGACGGTGGACACTAGCCCCGGCCGGATCAGCGTCACCTTCAACGAGGAGTTGCAGCCGAACTTCCCGTCGCTGACCCTCACCGGCCCGGACGGAAACCTCTGGTCGGAGGGCGAGCCGGTCGTCGACGGCAAGTCGGTGAGCGTCGAAGTGGGCGATCTCGGCCCGGTCGGCGAATACATCATCGCCTACCGGGTGACCTCCGCGGACGGTCATCCGGTCACGGGCAAGCGGACGTTCACGCTCAGCCAGGCGGGTAAGGGGACGCCGGGCCCGCGCGCCGACGCCAAGGGCAGGGCCACCGAGGACGACGGCTCCGACGGCATCCCGGTGTGGATCTTCGTGCTCGGCGCGGTCGTGCTGTTCGGCGGCGGTCTCGCCGTGGCCCTGATCGGCTTCCGCGGCGGGCAGCGGCGGTGAGAAGAAGGTGAGCGGCGGGGCGACCGGCGGCCGGGACGCGGGGGCACTGCTGCTGATCGTCCCGGCCGGACTGCTCGGAGTCGGGTTGGCCTGGCTGCTCACCGCGGGAACGGCGCCCACCGAGGGAGCGGTGCGGGTCCTCGCGGACGGTCTGGGCGCGACGGTGCTCGGACTCGCCGCGCTGCCCCGGCTGCACGAACGGCTGGCGCCGCCGTGGCGCATGCTCGCCGCGCTGGCCGGGGCCTGGTTCGTGACCGAGTTCGCGGTGCTGGTCTTCGAGGCGGCCGAGGTGGTCGGGGTTCCGGTGCGGCGGCTGTCCGCCGATCGGTTCGGCACCTTCCTCACCGAGATCAGCGGCGGTCAGGTCGGCATCGCCATCCTGGTCGCGACCGCCGCGGTGGCCGGTTATTCGGCACTCGCCTTCCGCGGTTCCGATGCCGCTTCCACCGATCTGGTGCTGGTCTTCGCCGCGGTGGCGCTCGCGCTGCGGCCGATCACCGGGCACATGTCGCAGCAACCGTTCGGCTCGGTGCTAGCCGCCGTGCACGCGCTGGCGGCGGCGGCCTGGTTCGGCGTGCTGGTGGCGCTCGCGCTGGTGGTCCGCACGCGCGGCGAGTGGGCGGCGACGCTGCCGAGGTACTCGGCGCTGGCGCTGCCGCTGATCGGGGTGGTCGCGGCAACCGGCGTGGTGAACGGAATCGTCCGCCTCGGCGGCCTCGAACCGCTGCTGAGCACCGGGTACGGCCGCATCCTGCTGGCGAAGACGGCGGTGCTCGCCGGTCTGCTCGTGCTCGGCTGGTGGTGGCGGCGCGGCTGGGTCCGCTTGGCCGCCGACCACCGGATGGGCGCGGCGGGTTCGCTGCGCCGCGCGGTGCTGGAGGTGACCGTCATGGCCGTGGCCTTCGGTTTGGCGGCGACCCTCGCCGTCACGGCGTGATCGGCTCCCCCTTCGGAAACCCGTTACAGTTGCCCGCATGACCGAAGTGAAGATCGTGGAAGACTGTGCCGCGTCGGCCGAATCAGCGTTTCAGTACGTCAACGACTACCGGAACCTGCCGAACTTTCTGCACGGCATCCAGTCCTTCACTCCGATCGGCGAGCAGACCGAGGGCGTCGGCGCCGTCTTCGACGGCCACATGAAGCTCGGTCCCGCCTCGCTGCATTCGCGTGTCGAGGTGATCCGGTGGGAGGAGAACTACGCGATCGGCATCAAGTCGATCAAGGGCTTCGAGATCGTGTCGACCTTCCTGTTCCACGCCAAGGACGACGCGCTGTGCACCGTCGACGCCATCATCGATTTCCGCGTGCCGGGCGGGCTCGCGGGCAAGGCGCTCGGTAAGACCATCGAGCCGTTCGTGAAGATCGCGGTCAAGCACACCACGGACAATCTCGTGAAGGAGATCGCGGCGTACCACGCGAGCCGCGCCTGATCCGGCCGCGGTTCGGGCGCAGGCGCGGAAACCATGAGGGGCGCCGCGCCCGCTCGGCGGCCGGAAAACCCGTGGTCGGAGGCGGCTGACCGCAATCGCGACGCTGGCGGTGGCATATATCACGGGCATAGCCTGTATGCATGAACAAACCCACATTCGGGCAGCGGATCACCTACGATCTGGGCCGCGAACTCCCGGAGGAGTTTCACGAGTGGGTCGTCCACGACCTCGTCGGACACGGGGCCATGGAGCGGTACCTCGTCCGATTCCTCGTGCCGATCATCCCGTTCTTCGCGCTGGTGCTGCTGTTCCCAGGACCGATGCCGCTCAAGATCGGCATGATCGTGATGATGATCGTCCCGCTGGTCGTTTTCACGGTGGCGCTGAGCTACGTGTGGCGCCGCTTCCGCTTGATCCAGCATGGACTGAGCCCGGACCTGCTCGACCACAACAGGATCACCGACCGCGATCGGGAGCGGTACGAATTGCGCTATCGCCATCACGAGGGCCAGACATAACGGCGCGTCTCCGGCGCGAGTAGCGACCGAGCTCACATCGAGCAACCGGTCGCGGCCACCGCTCGGCCCGCCACCCCTAAGCTGACACCCGTGACCGAATCAGTGAACATTGCCACCGCCGATCTGGCCGACGAGATCGGCCCCGAGATCCGTAGCTGCGACACGCAGTTCATCCAATTCGGCGGCCGCGAGGTGTTCTCCGGGCGCATCACCACCATCCGCTGCTTCCAGGACAACCTGCTTGTCAAGCAGACGCTGAGCGAGCCGGGCAACGGCGCGGTGCTCGTGGTCGACGGCGGCGCCAGCGTGCACACCGCCCTGGTCGGCGACATCATCGCGGGCCGCGGCGTGGACAACGGCTGGGCGGGCGTGATCGTCAACGGCGCGGTGCGCGACTCGGCGATCCTGCGCACTCTCGACATCGGCATCAAAGCGCTGGGCACCAACCCCCGCAAGAGCACCCAGACCGGCAGCGGTGAGCGCGACGTGACCGTCGAGTTCGGCGGCGTCACCTTCGTGCCCGGCGACATGCTCTACAGCGACCACGACGGCATCGTGGTGCGCGCCGAATCCTGAGCTGATCAGTCCGGGGCGACCCGGACCTTGTGACCGGCGAGGGCGACCACGTCGCCGACGTGCAACTGACGTCCGCGGCGCAGCTCGACCTCGTCGTTCACCCGGACCAAGCCCGCGGCGATCACCGTCTTGGCCTCCGAACCGGAATCGATCAGGTTCGCCAGTTTGAGGAACTGGCCGAGCCGAATGACGTCGTCATCAATCGGCACATCGACTGGATCCGACATGGCGTACATCCTCGCGCCAGGACCCCCGGATCGCCAAACCGCCGCACACCGGTAAGCCGTCGAACGAACCCGGCACAGCGCACTCCCAACCACGTCGAGGGCGAGTCTTACGAGCCCGTTCGCGGCCCGTCTCGCGTCCGAGCGGTCGAAGCGCATGCGACGCAGTCGCGAGTCTCGACCGCTCGGACGCGAGACAAAAGGGGCCGCGAACACGCCGCGCCGAAGGCGCGGCAATAAAACACAGCAACGTACAGACTGGGTTGGTGACTTCCACGCAGGCCGGTGCGCGCACCGAGATCGAACTACCGGCGAACAGACCGACACCACCGGTTCCGCACCGCGGGCACGGCCGGTTCGCTCAGGTCCCGCATATCGCGGGCACCGTGCTCGGTGTCTTCGCGGTGCTGTGCTTCCTGTGGAGCCTCTCGCCCGCCCTGCGCTTCCTGACCCACGTGCCGCGCCGCTACATCGACGACTACTACTTCGACGCGCCCGACACCAACCTCATGTGGGCGCTGATCGTCGGCCTGCTGGCCGGCGCGATCGCCAGCCGTAAGCGAATCGCCTGGTGGTTGCTCGTCGGCTATCTCACGCTCTTCGCGATGACCAACGCGTTGGATTTCGCCGCCGAGGGCAATATCGACGCGCTGGTCGCGATGATCGTGCAGCTCGGCGTGATCGGTGTGCTGATCGCGTCGTGGCGGGAGTTCTACACCAGGGTGCGCCGCGGCGCGGGCTGGAAGGCGCTCGGCGTCCTGCTCGGTGGGCTGGCCGCGGGCTGTCTGCTCGGTTGGGCGCTCGTCGAGCTGTTCCCCGGCACGTTGCCCGCGGGCTGGCAGCGGCCCGGCTGGGCGGTGTACCGGGTGACCGCGGCGATTCTGGTGGACAACGAGCACTTCGACGGTCATCCGCGTCCGTTCGTCAACTTCCTGCTCGGCCTGTTCGGCGCGCTCGCGCTGCTGGCCGCGGTGATCACCCTGCTGCGCTCGCAGCGCGCCGAGAACGCGATGACCGGTCTGGACGAGTCCGCGATCCGCGGCCTGCTGGACCGCTCCGACGTGGAGGATTCGCTCGGCTACTTCGCCACCCGCCGCGACAAGGCGGTGGTGTTCGCACCGAGCGGCAAGGCCGCCGTCACCTACCGTGTGGAGCTGGGCGTCTGCCTGGCCAGCGGTGACCCGGTCGGCACAACGGACGCCTGGCCGCAGGCGATCGATGCTTGGCTGCGGCTCGCCGACCGATTCGGCTGGGCGCCAGCGGTCATGGGTGCCAGCGAACACGGAGCGACCGCATACCGCAGGGCCGGGCTCTCCGCGCTGCGCCTCGGCGACGAAGCCATTCTCGACACCAGGAGCTTCTCGCTGGCGGGCCCGGAGCTCAAGCAGGTCCGCCAGGCCGCGAATCGGCTGCGCAAACACGGCATCTCGGTGCGCATCCGCCGTCATTCGGACATCTCCGCAGAGGAGTTCGCGCAAATCATCGCCCGAGCCGACGCCTGGCGCGACACCGAGACCGAGCGCGGCTTCTCCATGGCGCTCGGTCGGCTCGGCGACCGGCTGGACGGCGACTGCCTGCTCGTCGAGGCGGTGAACCCGCAGGACCGGGTGCTCGGCATGCTGTCGCTGGTGCCGTGGGGCCGCACCGGCGCGTCGCTGGAGCTGATGCGCCGCGACCCGCAGAGCCCCAACGGCGTGATGGAGCTGATGATCTCGCAGCTGGCGCTGACCTCGGAGCAGCACGGCATCACCAAGGTGTCGCTGAACTTCGCGGTGTTCCGCTCGGTGTTCGAGGAGGGCGGGCGGATCGGCGCGGGCCCGGTGCTGCGGCTCTGGCGCGGGGTGCTGCTGTTCTTCTCGCGCTGGTGGCAGCTGGAGGCGCTGTACCGGTCCAATGTGAAGTATCAGCCGCACTGGGTGCCGCGGTTCTTCCTTTTCGAGGAACGCAGGCAGTTGCCTAGAGTCGCGATGGCGAGCGGCCTGGCGGAAGGGTTCCTGCCGCGCATCGGCAAAGACCCCGAGACCGCCGTGCACACCGGTCTGCACAGCGCGGTGCCGGACACCGTCACCGGGCTGCACGCCGACGGCAGCGCGCCGGAAGCGCCGGAAATCGAACTCGCCGAACAGTTCCCGCGCCGCCCCGAGCAGGTGCGGGTGCGGATGGACAAGCTGGACCGGCTGATCGAGGCGGGCATCGACCCGTACCCGGTCGCCTATCCCCCGACGCACACCGTGGCGGCGGCCCGGCGCTCGCCGCGCGGCACCACGGTCCGGGTGTGCGGCAGGCTGCTGCGCATCCGCGATTACGGCGGGGTGATCTTCGCGGTGTTGCGCGACTGGACCGACGACATCCAGCTGATGATCGACCGCGACCGGGTCGGCGCCGAGCGCAGCGCGGAGTTCGGCGAGTACTTCGACCTCGGCGACCTGATCGAGGTGAGCGGGCAGATCGGGCGCAGCCGACGCGGCGAGCTCTCGCTGCTCGCGGCCGACTGGCGGATGAACGGCAAATGCCTGCATCCGCTGCCGGACAAGTGGAAGGGCCTGGCCGATCCCGAAGCCAAAGTGCGCCAGCGCTACGTCGACATGGCCATCAGTCAGGAGTCCCGCGACGTGCTCGCCAAGCGCAGCGCGGTGGTGCGCTCGCTGCGCGACTCGCTGAACTCCTGGGGCTATCTCGAAGTCGAGACGCCGATCCTGCAACAGGTGCACGGCGGCGCCAACGCGACGCCGTTCGTCACCCACATCAACGCCTACGATCTGGACCTCTACCTGCGAATCGCCCCCGAGCTCTACCTGAAACGGCTGTGCGTCGGTGGCATGGAAAAGGTGTTCGAGCTCGGCCGCACCTTCCGCAACGAGGGCGTCGATTTCAGCCACAATCCCGAGTTCACCATCCTCGAGGCGTACGAGGCGCACAGCGACTACGAGCGCATGATGCACACCTGCCGTCACCTGATCCAGAACGCCGCGCTGGCCGCCAACGGCGCCATGGTCGCGATGCGGCCCGCGGCCGACGGCTCGTTCGAGGCCGTCGACATCTCCGGCGAGTGGTCGGTGAAGACGGTGCACGGCGCGGTGTCGGAGGCCATCGGGTCCACCATCACGCCGGAGACGTCGGTGGAAGATCTGCGCGAGCTGTGCGACGCGGCCGCCATCCCGTACCAGCACGCCTGGGACGCGGGGCAGGTCGTGCTGGAAATGTATGAGCACCTGGTGGAATCGCAAACCCAGGAGCCCACGTTCTACATCGACTTCCCCACCTCGGTGTCGCCGCTGACCCGCGCGCACCGCAGCATTCCCGGCGTCACCGAGCGCTGGGATCTGGTGGCCTGGGGGGTCGAACTCGGCACGGCCTACAGCGAACTCACCGATCCGATCGAACAGCGGCGCAGGCTGACCGAGCAGTCCATGCTCGCCGCCAACGGCGATCCGGAGGCGATGGAGCTGGACGAGGACTTCCTGCAGGCGCTCGAACACGCCATGCCGCCCACCGGTGGTCTCGGCATGGGCGTCGACCGGATCGTCATGCTGATCACCGGCCGCAGCATCCGCGAGACGCTGCCGTTCCCGTTGGTCAAGCCGCGCTGAGACTTTCGCGTCCGCCGCGAGGATCTCACTATGAGGGATTGCATCGGCGAAGGGTTAACGGTAATCGAGTCCTGCCGATAACCTTGGAGATTCGGCCTCGGGAGGAGGGGGCCGATACCTACGACGATCGGGATGGGACATATGTACGTTGACCTGTTGACCAATGCCAGCCTGCTGGATCCGTCCGTGTGGGCGAGCCCGGACACCTGGACAACGGCGATGGAATACACGGCCAAGAAAAAGAAGAAGAGCAACAACGGCCTGATCTTCGGCGGCATCTGCTGCCTGCTCGTTGTCATCGCCATCGCGGTCGGCATCTACCTCCTGCTCAACAAGCGCAAGAAGAACGACCAGCAGCCTCCGGCAGGTCAGCCGCCCTACGGCGGCCCGGGCCAGCCGCCCTACGGCCAGCCGCCGCAGGGTCAACCCCCGTACGGTCAGCACTGACCGGCTCCGCCATTCGAAAAGCCCGGGCCGCGTAAGCAGCCCGGGCTTTCGTGTGCGGCGCGGAATCGGCTCGGTCCGCCCTAGTTCGGCTGCCGAGTCGGTTCGGCTCGCCAGCCTACATCCGGGCGATCTCGGTCAGGTCGATGTCGATATCGAACGGGACGCTCAGTCGCAATTTGTCGTGGTGGATGCCTGTTAGCGCGTACGTCCTTGTCGCCGGGTCGAGTTCGTACGCGTAGACGACCGGACGGCCGTCGATATCCTCGACTCGCCAGAAATGCATGATTCCGGCTTTTGCGTACAGCTGCGGCTTACGCTCTCGATCCCGAAATCGCGATTCGACCGACACAACCTCGACGGCCAGCACGACTTCCTCGGGGCGAAAGGTTGTCCGCTTGGTGTCGCCACCGATGTTCGCTCGCACCACCAGAACATCCGGCTCCGGGCGCTGGTCTCGACCGAGCGTCACCGTCATCTCACGCCGAACTCGCATCTCTGCGGGCACCAGGCGACGCAGCACCGATTCGAGCAACGAGATGACCAGCATGTGAAACTCCGCCTGCGGGCTCGCGAAGACGAGACTCCCGTCGATCAACTCGGTGTGCGGTGGCAGGTCGGGCAGGCGATCCAAATCCTCGGCGACGAACCCGCCGGGCGGCGGACGCAGCCATTGCGGGAACGACTCGACGGTCATGGCTACGAGTATGTCACCGGGTCTCGATTCGAGGTATTCGAAAGCATGCACTGAGCTGGACCCCAGAGTTGCAGGGCGAATGCCCCGGTCGCCGCGGCGGCTCGAGCTTTCGCGCCCCGACAACGCCACCTGATCCGAACCGCCACGTGGGCATACGGCAGAGTGGGTGGGTGCAGTTGATTCTCGTTCGTCATGCTCAGCCGGTTCGGGTGTCGAACGCGTCCGGGCCCGCCGATCCGGAGTTGTCGGAGGTGGGGCGGGAGCAGGCGGAGCGGGTGCCCGGGGCGTTGAGCCACCATCGGATCGCACGGGTGCTGAGCAGTCCGCAGCGGCGGGCGCGGGAGACCGCGGCGCCGACGGCGGCCAAGCTGGGGCTGCCGGTGGAGATCGTGGACGACCTGGCCGAATACGATCGCGACCTGCCCGCCTACATTCCGATCGAGGACGCCAAGCTGGAGTTCCGCGACACCTACGACCGGATCAAGGCCGGATACCTGCCCGAGCAGATCGACGGTCCCGCTTTCGTGCACCGGGTGCGCGAGGTGGCGACGGAGATCGCCGCGAACACCGACCCGGCCGACACCGTGCTGGCCTTCGCGCACGGCGGCGTGATCAACGTGTTGCTCCAGGAGGTGCTCGGCCTGCCGCGGCCGTTGACCTTTCCGATCGACTACTGCTCGATCACCCGAATCCTGTTCTCCCGCACCGGCCGCCGCACCGCCGCCACGGTGAACGAGAACGGGCACGTGTGGGACCTGTTGCCGCGCAACATCGGTCGCTGATTCACAGGAACGCTCCGCCGTTCACAGCCGACTACCAGCCTCGTCGCACCGCGGTCACAGCGCCGCCGCCTTCGATAGGAGTGGTGAGTCACCGCGACTCACGCTCCGAGAGAAGGGAATACCGAGTGCTTTCCAAGACGAACATGCGCCGAGGCGCGGTCCGGATCGCCGTGGCGGGCGCCCTGGTGACGATTCCGCTCGCCGCCGTGGCCGCCACCGCGAGCGCGGAAGCCCCCGCCGACGCCACCCAGGTGCAGCAGGTGTCGGAGGGCATCCCGCTCGAGGGCGCCGATGTCAGCCGTCCGCATCCGGGCGAGGGGTTCCCCGGCAGGCCCGGCCCCGGCGGACCGCGGGTCGAGTTCCGCGGTCCCGAGCACGACTTCCCCGGCCCGGGCCCGCGCGTCTTCTACCAGACGCTTCCGCCGACCGGCTCGTTCGGAAGCAGCTAGCCACGGGCCGCCACGACGAAGGCCACGTCCCGCGCGGGGAACATGGCCTTCGCTCGCCCGTTGGCACCGGGACGAATCCCGCGCAATAGGCCGCGGAATCGCGGGCAAGTCCACCACCGTTAACGCCGGTGATGAATCGAGCGGAACTCGTTGCCCCGCAACATCCGCTGGCGGGATCGCACCGAAGTTCGCCGCCAGCGACAACGGCGACGGTTCGAGCGGGACCTCTCGCCCGTCCGCGGAATCGCGGGAAAGCCGACCTCCGTTAACGCTGGCGGCGAATCGAGCGAAACTCGTTGCATCGCAATATCGCCCGCGTTATCGCAGGTCAGCGCGCCACCGTTAACAACGACCGGAGATTCAAAGAAAGGCCCCTCGGCTCACAGTCGAATACCAGACTCGTCCTATCCGGGTCATAGCACCGAGGCCTTCGATAAGAGTTCGTGAGTCATCGCGACTCGCGCTCTGAGAGAAGGAGTTCCGAAATGCTTTCCACATCGAACATGCGCCGAGGGGCCCTCCGGTTCGCCATCGCGGGCGCGCTGCTGACGATTCCGCTGGCCGGGATGGCGGCTACGGCCGGTGCGCAAGCGCCCGCGGCCGACGCCGTTCGGGTTCAGCAAGCGGCGGAGGGTCCAGCGCTGGAACACACGGATGTCGGCCGTCCGCATCATCCTGGGCATCACGGCTTCCCAGGTCAGCCAGGGCACAGCGGCATGGATTCGCACCGGTCGGACTCCACGTCGCCCGGTGCGGAGCCCCCTGCCGACCAGCAAGTGATGCCGCCGACCACGTCCGGCCACCGTGGCTGATCCGGCGACGACGAAGGCCACCATCCCGCGCGGAATGGTGGCCTTCGTCGTGGCTTACGGACCGATCAGGCCATGCCCGCGATCCAGTTGTGCATCCAGGAGATCGCGGTCTGCCCGCCGCCGACCGAGTAGCTGCCGTACACGGTGTGCGCCTGGGAACGGTAGAAGCGCTCCAGATCCTTGGCCCGCTGCTGGTTCGCCGACTCGGTGAGCTGCGACTGCAAGAGGGGCACGCCGCCGAACGCCATCAGATCGTTGATGATCGCGCCCGCCTCGAGCTGGTACCGCCAGATGTTGGCGGGATTGGCGTCCGAGCTCTGGGCGAGGAAGCCCGCGAAACGGGTGACGAAGTCGTCGGTCGCGGTCGCGCAGTACAGGTCGTCGACGGCGCAGATGGTGCGGGTGCGATCGCTCAGCCAGCCGAAGCCGCCGACCCGGGGGCCACCGGCGCCCGCGCCCTGCGCGACGGGGCCGACCTGGATGTCGGTCGGCGAGCGGCGCGGATCCGAGATCAGGCCGACGCCCGCGACACGATTGGGCGGGACCACGCCGAGGCCGGTGCCGATCTCGGCCGCGAGATCACCGGCGGCGTCGGCGCCCTGGCTGTACCCGACGAGCGCGAACTCCGTCGCACCGCAACGCCTCGCCATGTCGCCGATCAATCCGCGCGCGGCGCTGACGGCTTCTTTCTTCGAGTTGCCGTAAACCTCGCCCTCCCAGGGGAAGGCGGTCGCGGCGTAGGTCACGTAGTCGACCTCGACCGAGCGCGGCAGGTTACGGGTGACGCCGGCCAACATGCCGGGCTGCGGCGTCTTGTCGTGACCGGTCTCCCACGTGCCGGGGATGGCCACCACATGGAGGGTCGGGCAGTTGTCCGCCGCGGCGGTCCCACTGCTGCCCATCACCAAGCCGGACGCGATCGTCGCGGACGCGCCGAGGGCCGCGACAAGCTTCTTCAACTGCATACTGCTCCAGTTCACACCCTGGCCCCGGTTGTGTGGGGCGTCCCCAACGAGTTGCCGCTCACATGCTGGACGCCACGAATGTCGTTCCAGTGAACGGAGGGTCAACTCGAGTTACCCGCCGACGTGACGTGCCGACGACTCCCGGATCTCGCAGGCCCCGCCGCACGCCGAAGATCACAATAGGGCCCGCGCGCCCCAGATGCCATTCGAGGCCCGCTGATGTCCGATTTCAGCGAGCAAACGCGCGAAGGCGCCCGTGGACGAGTTGTCCACGGGCGCCTCGTGTTCGCGTTGTGCGACTAGATCAGCGCTGAGCGACCATCGTCGGCGTCACCGGCGCGGGCAGCGCCGTCTCGCCCTCGAGGAACTGGTCGACCGCGGCGGCCGCGGCACGGCCTTCGGCGATGGCCCAGACGATCAGCGACTGACCACGGCCCATGTCACCGGCGACGAAGACGCCGGGAATGTTGGTGGCCCAGTTCTTGTCGCGCTGGACGTTGCCGCGCTGGTCGTAGCCGACACCGAGATCGCTGAGCAGGCCCGGCTTCTCGGGTCCGACGAAGCCCATGGCCAGCAGCACCAGGTCCGCCTCGAGGGTGAAGTCGGTGCCGTCGACCTTCTCGAAGCGGCCGTTGACCATCTTGACCTCGTGCGCCTCCAGGCCGGTCACCTTGCCGTCCGCGCCGACGAAACGCTCGGTGTTCACGGAGAACACCCGTTCGCCGCCCTCCTCGTGCGCCGAGGAGACCCGGTACATCAGCGGGTAGGTCGGCCACGGGGTGGACGCGGCGCGCTCCTCCGGCGGACGCGGCATGATCTCGAACTGGTGCACCGACGCCGCGCCCTGGCGGTGCGAGGTGCCGAGGCAGTCCGCGCCGGTGTCGCCGCCACCGATGATGACGACCTTCTTGCCCTTGGCGTGGATCGGCGGCAGGCCATCGGCGTCGGTGACGTCGTCGCCGAGCTGCACCCGGTTGGCCCAGGGCAGGAACTCCATCGCCTGGTGGATGCCGTCCAGCTCACGACCCGGGATCGGCAGGTCACGGGCCAGGGTGGCGCCACCGGCCAGCACGACCGCGTCGAACTGCTCGCGCAGCTGCTCGGCGGTGATGTCGACGCCCACGTTCACGCCGGTCTTGAAGATGGTGCCCTCGGCCTCCATCTGCGCGAGACGGCGGTCGATGAAGCGCTTCTCCATCTTGAATTCCGGGATGCCGTAGCGCAGCAGGCCGCCGATGCGATCGGCGCGCTCGAACACGGTCACGGTGTGACCGGCGCGGGTCAGCTGCTGGGCGGCGGCCAGACCGGCCGGGCCCGAACCGACGACGGCGACCTTCTTGCCGGTGATGCGGGTCGGGTAGACCGGGGTCACCCAGCCCTCGTCGAAGGCGTTCTCGATGAGCTCGACCTCGACCTGCTTGATCGTCACCGGGTCCTGGTTGATGCCGAGGACACAGGACGCCTCACACGGCGCCGGGCAGAGCCGACCGGTGAACTCCGGGAAGTTGTTGGTCGCGTGCAGGCGGTCGATACCCTCCCGCCACTGGCCCTTGTACACCAGGTCGTTCCACTCGGGAATCAGATTCCCGAGCGGACAGCCGTTGTGACAGAACGGGATACCGCAGTCCATGCACCGGCTGGCCTGGGTCTGCAGAGTGTCGTGCGAGAACTTGTCCTCGTAGACCTCTTTCCAGTCCATCAGGCGCAGTGGAACCGGACGCCGCTTGGGCAGTTCCCGCGAGGTGTGCTTCAGAAATCCTTGTGGGTCAGCCACGTGCGGCCTCCATGATCGCCTCGTCCACGTCCTTGCCGCTCTTCTCAGCTTCGGAGATGGCGAGCAAAACCTTCTTGTATTCGCGCGGCATGACCTTGACGAAGTGGTTCACCTGCTGCGACCAATCGCTCAGGATGCGATCGGCGACAGCCGAACCCGTCTGGTCACGGTGCTCGGCGACGATGTCGTGCAGCCAGGTGAAGTCGTCACCGGCGAGCTGCTCGATCGCGTCGCTCTGTTCGGGGTTGACCCGCGCGGCGAACGTGCCCTCCGGGTCGTAGACGAACGCCACACCGCCGGACATACCGGCGCCGAAGTTGCGCCCGGTCTCACCGAGGATGACCACCCGGCCGCCGGTCATGTACTCGCAACCGTGATCGCCCACGCCCTCGACCACCGCGGTGGCGCCCGAGTTGCGCACGGCGAACCGCTCGCCGACCACGCCGTTGATGAACGCCTTGCCGCTGGTCGCGCCGAACAGGATCACGTTGCCCGCGATGATGTTCTGGTCCGCGACGAAATCGGCGGGCGCGTTCTGCGACGGGCGCACGACGATGTGACCGCCCGAAAGACCCTTGCCGACATAGTCGTTCGCGTCACCCTGCACGCGCAGCGTGATGCCCGCCGGAACGAAGGCGCCGAAGCTGTTGCCCGCGGAACCGGTGAACGTGATGTCGATGGTGTCGTCGGGCAGGCCGGTGCCGCCGTACAGCTTGGTCACCTCGTGGCCGAGCATGGTGCCGACCGTGCGGTTCACGTTCGTGATCTTGGTCTCGAACTTCACCGGCTTGCCGCGCTCCAGCGCGTCCCGGCTCTGCGTGATCAGCTGCTGGTCCAGCGCCTTGTCCAGGCCGTGGTCCTGCGACTTGGTGCAGCGGCGGTCCTGGTACATGAACGCCGTCTCGACGTCGTCCAGGATCGGCGACAGGTCCAGCTTGCTGGCCTTCCAGTGCTGCTTGGCCTTGGAGGTGTCGAGCAGGTCGACCCGGCCGATGGCCTCGTCCAGCGTGCGGAAGCCCAGGGAGGCCAGCAGTTCACGGACCTCTTCGGCGATGAACAGGAAGAAGTTCTCGACGAATTCCGGCTTGCCGGTGAAGCGTTCGCGCAGCACGGGGTTCTGCGTGGCGACGCCGACGGGGCAGGTGTCGAGGTGGCAGACGCGCATCATGATGCAGCCCGAGACCACCAGCGGCGCGGTCGCGAAGCCGTACTCCTCCGCGCCGAGCAGCGCGGCGATCACGACGTCGCGGCCGGTCTTCATCTGACCGTCGACCTGGACGACGATGCGGTCGCGCAGACCGTTGAGCAGCAGCGTCTGCTGGGTCTCGGCGAGGCCGAGCTCCCAGGGACCGCCCGCGTGCTTGAGCGAGGTCAGCGGGGACGCGCCGGTGCCGCCGTCGTGGCCGGAGATCAGCACGACGTCCGCGTGCGCCTTCGACACACCCGCGGCGACGGTGCCGACGCCGGGCTCCGCGACGAGTTTCACGTGAATCCGCGCCTGCGGGTTCGCGTTCTTCAGGTCGTGGATCAGCTGCGCCAGGTCCTCGATCGAGTAGATGTCGTGGTGCGGCGGCGGCGAGATCAGGCCGACGCCCGGCGTCGAGTGCCGCACCTCGGCGACCCACGGGTACACCTTGTGCGCGGGCAGCTGGCCGCCCTCGCCCGGCTTGGCGCCCTGGGCCATCTTGATCTGGATGTCGGTGCAGTTGGTCAGGTAGTGCGCGGTCACACCGAAGCGACCCGAGGCCACCTGCTTGATCGCCGAACGACGCCAGTCGCCGTTCTCCTCGACCTCGAAGCGGGCCGGGTGCTCGCCGCCCTCACCGGAGTTCGAGCGGCCGCCGAGCCGGTTCATCGCGATCGCGAGGGTCTCGTGCGCCTCGGCCGAGATCGAGCCGTAGCTCATCGCGCCGGTGGAGAACCGCTTCACGATCTCCGAGGCGGGCTCGACCTCGTCGATCGAGATCGGCGCGCGCTCACCGGACTTGAACTTGAACAGGCCGCGCAGCGAGGCGAGGCGCTCGGACTGGTCGTCGACCAGCTTGGTGTACTCCTTGAAGATCGAGTACTGGCCCGAGCGGGTCGCGTGCTGCAGCTTGAACACGGTGTCCGGGTTGAACAGGTGGTACTCGCCCTCGCGGCGCCACTGGTACTCGCCGCCCACCTCGAGCTCGCGGTGCGCGCGCTCGTTGCGGTTCTCCAGGAACGCGACCCGGTGCCGGGCCGCGACCTCGTCGGCGATCTCGTCCAGGCCGATGCCGCCCAGGTGCGAGCGCAGGCCGGTGAAGTACTCGTCCACCAGTTCCTGCGACAGACCGATCACCTGGAACAGCTGCGCGCCGTTGTAGGAGGCCAGGGTGGAGATGCCCATCTTGGACATCACCTTCAGCACGCCCTTGCCCGCCGCCTTGTTGAAGTTGGCGACGGCCTTGCGGAAGTCGGTCTCCAGGCTTCCGGTACCGAGGTCGAGCGCGCCGCGCTCCAGCATGTCCTCGATGGTCTCGAAGGCCATGTACGGGTTGATCGCGGCCGCGCCGAAGCCGACCAGCATGGCCATGTGGTGCACCTCGCGGGCGTCACCGGCCTCCACGATCAGGCCGACCTTGGTGCGGGTGCGCTCGCGCACCAGGTGGTGGTGCACCGAGGAGGTCAGAAGCAGCGACGGGATCGGCGCCAGCTTCTCGTTGGACTCGCGATCGGAGAGCACGATGATCCGCGCACCGCCGTCGATGGCCGCCGAGACCTGGGTGTTGATGGCCTCGAGCGCCTTGCGCAGGCCCTTGCCACCCTTCTTCACCGGGTACAGGCCGCGCACGACCACCGAGCGCAGCTCGGGACGCGAGCCGTCGTCGTTGATGTGCACGAGCTTGGCCAGCTCGTCGTTGTCCAGGATCGGCTGTTCGATGGCGATCTGCTTGCACGACTCGGGGCCGGGGTGCATCAGATCGGCCTCGGGGCCGATGTTGCGCTTGAGGCTGGTGACGACCTCTTCGCGGATCGCGTCCAGCGGCGGGTTGGTCACCTGCGCGAACAGCTGCGAGAAGTAGTCGAACAGCAGACGCGGGCGCGCCGACAGCACCGCGATCGGGGTGTCGGTGCCCATCGAGCCGAGCGCCTCGAGGCCGGTCTTGGCCATCGGCGAGATCAGCAGGTTCAGCTCTTCGGTGGTGTATCCGAAGATCTGCTGGCGGATCAGCACGCGGTCGTGCGACATGTGCACGTGCGGACGATCGGGCAGATCGGCGAGCCGGGTCACGCCCTCGTCCAGCCACTGCTGGTAGGGGTGCTCGGCGGCGAGCTCGGTCTTGATCTCGTCGTCGGAGATGATCCGGCCCTTGGAGGTGTCGACCAGGAACATGCGGCCCGGCTGCAGACGCGCCTTCTTGACGACCTTGGACTGGTCGATGTCGAGCACGCCGACCTCGGAGGCCATCACGACGAGGCCGTCCTCGGTGACCCAGATACGGCTCGGCCGCAGGCCGTTGCGGTCGAGCACGGCGCCGATCACGGTGCCGTCGGAGAAGCACACCGACGCCGGGCCGTCCCACGGCTCCATCAGCATCGAGTGGTACTCGTAGAACGCCCGCCGCTGCGGGTCCATGTTCTCGTTGCGTTCCCAGGCCTCGGGAATCATCATCAGCACGGCGTGGGGCAGGCTGCGACCGCCGAGGTGCAGCAGTTCCAGCACCTCGTCGAAGCGGGCCGTGTCGCTCGCACCCGGGGTACAGACGGGGAAGATCTTCTCCAGGCGGTTCTTGCCCGCGGAGTCGGTACCGAAGACGTCGCTGTTCAGCAGCGCCTCGCGGGCGCGCATCCAGTTCTCGTTGCCGGTGACGGTGTTGATCTCACCGTTGTGCGCCACCCGGCGGAACGGGTGCGCGAGCGGCCACGAGGGGAAGGTGTTGGTGGAGAACCGGGAGTGCACGATGCCGAGCGCGGACTCCACCCGGTCGTCCTGCAGGTCCAGGTAGAAGGCACGCAGCTGGGGCGTGGTGAACATGCCCTTGTAGACGAAGGTCTGGCCGGACAGGCTCGGGAAGTACACCGACTCCTTGCCGACGGCGCCCTCGCCCGCACCCTGCGAGCCGAGCTCGTGCTCGACGCGCTTGCGGATGACGTAGGCGCGACGCTCCAGGTCCATGCCGGACAGCTGCTCGGCGGCACCCTTCGGCGAGGCGATGAAGATCTGGCGGAAGGTCGGCATGGCGTCGCGCGACAGCGCGCCGAGCGACGACTCGTCGATCGGCACCTCGCGCCAGCCGAGAACCTCGAGGCCCTCTTCCTTGACGATCTTCTCCACGCCGTAGGCGGCGCGCGCGGCTTCGCGGCGGGCCTGCGGGAGGAAGGCGATGCCGGACGCGTAGGCACCTTCGGCGGGCAGCTCGAAGTCCACGATCGCGCGGAAGAAACGGTCCGGGATCTGGATCAGGACACCCGCGCCGTCGCCGGAGTTCGGCTCGGCGCCGGCGGCACCACGGTGCTCCAGATTCAAGAGTGCCGTAATAGCCTTGTCGACGATGTCGCGGCTGCGGCGGCCGTGCATGTCGACGACGAATGCGACACCGCAGGCGTCGTGTTCGTTCGCCGGGTCGTAGAGACCGATGGGTCCAGGTGACCTGTGGCCAGGAAGTTGCGTCATGCCTCTGCCTTCAAGAAAGTGGCCTTCGAAGAAAAAACGGCCTTTCGTCGAACGCCTCCGTCAAGACTGCGCCCGTACGTTCCGGAATCCAGCCGCGCTGATGGTCTTCCGGCGTGCAGTCACGTCTCCAGTTGTCCACCCGCGATGGATACGTAGTGGGTGCTAGTCGGTAACGGAACGCTTACGTGTTCCTTACCTCCGTGCGGGTGCTCGCCCGCTACTCTGGGCACCTACTTGGTGAGCCCGAGCGGGCGATGGTGCCGAACTTTTCGTGTTCGGCGTAAGAGCAAACGATAAGTCAGGTCCGGGGCCCAACCAACTTAGGTAGCACTAATAACCTGGTCTAGCTGGGCTTCTTCATTTCGGTCCTCCACGTGTGCGCGTCGTCCAGTGTAAAGCAGCGGATGGACCTGGATCGATCCCCCGGCACTCGGTGCCGGGCGGCGGCGATGAGCCACCGACAGAGCGTCCGACGAGGCACTTCGACCCCGAGAACAGGCGCTCACCTGCATCGAAGATGATTTCCCCCGGCCGGAGGACGGCAAACCCCTTGTGCCACGGCTAACTCGTCAACGGCCTTGATGAGATATTTACGACAGGGGTGTGACAAGCCTCGGACGGTATCCGACCGTCCGGATTCTTTTGCCCTTTGTGGCTTTCAGCACATTTTCAGCAAACAAGATCAGTAATTTTCGACACAGCGCGTTCAGCGCACATCAACACCCGCGCCAGCGCACTTCAACGACCCCCGCGCCAGCGCTCATCAACAACCGCACCAGCGCACTTCAACACAGCGCCGAGGCGGCCCGAATCAAGGCCAGCCGGTGCAGCGGATCGGCGGTCGTGAAGTGCGCGAAAACGCCGGGCGCCAACCGTTCCATGCAGTCCGGCGCGGCGAGTTCGGCCCGGTGCTCGGCCAGCTGATCGATGATCGCCTTGTTGAGCCGATCGATGGTCGGGCGCACGCCTGTCAGGTCCGGTGGCGCGGCCGGTGCGGCGGCTGGGTCGAACCGCCAGCGCGCGATCAGGCCGTATTGCACGGTCTTACTGGCCTCGATCTGGCCGAAAAACACCCTCCTGACCCAGTTTTCGGACAGCCCGTGCGCGGCGCCGAGGCGCGCCATCGCGTCGTATACCGCCGCCTCGCGCTCCGGGTCGTCGATCGTCGGGACGGAGCCATCGCGCGCGGCGTGCGCCCATTTGGCCGCGGCGACGGCGTCGGCGGTGTCGATGCGCTGCGCGATCAGCGCGACGAGCGGTTCGAGCGACCCGGGCACCGGCTCGCCGGGAACCGGCCTCGCGCTACCCGCGGCCCACACGAGCAGCGCCGCGGACAGCAGTGCCACCGCAAGTGCGCGCATGCTCCCACCCGTTCGCCCGACAACGACTCACCCTGCCAGGTTAAGGCGAAGCCACGGCCTCCGCGCCGACTCCGCGCACACTGCTCGGCGCGGAAAACGGCACGCCCGAACCCCCTTCGCTGTGAGCCTCGACACATCCGCCGGGCCGTACTCGGTGTGTCGGGCCCTTGCCTGTCACGCTGAGACAACGAATCTGTGACAGTTTCGCCAAGCTGCCAAACGACTGGGACGTAGAGGATGTGAGATCCCCATGACCGTCACCGGCTTGTTCACCTGGCTCGGCGGAGGTCAGACCGGTGAACTCACCGAACGCCACGAACGCGCGAGCTACGCCGTCACCGGAGCTTCCGTCGCCCTGTTCGCCCTGGTAGCGGGGGTCGTGACGACGTTGGCGCTGGCGGCGACCGACGGCTGGCCGCTGTTGGCCATCGTGCCGCTCGCGCTGATCGTCGCGCTGCTCGCGGGCACCGTCGGCCGCGCACTCGCCACCGCCCGCCCGGGGCGGATGCCGGACCGGCTCGGGCTGGCCGGACGCGTCGCGGTGGCCGTGGTCTTCGGCGTGCTGCTCGCCGAACTCGCGGGCACGGCGCTGTTCGACGGCTCGGTGGACAGGGTGCTCGACGAGAAGTCACACGCGGCCGTCGAATCCGCCCCTGCGGTGGCCGCCGCCCGCGCCGAGTTGGACCGTGCGCGCGCCGACCGGACCGCGCTCGACCAGACCATCGCCGCCGCGCAGGCCGATATCGACCGCATGCTGGTGATCGCGCGGTGCGAGTTCAATCCGACGCCGGAGTGCCCGCAGACCCGGATCACCGGCGTCCCCGGCCGCGGTCCCGAATCACAGACCGCCAACGAGATGCTCCAGGACGCCCGCGACCGGCACACCGCCGCCCGTGATCGCGCCGCGCAGCTGGATCAGCGCCTGGCCGAGGCCGAAAGCGCAACGGCCGCAGCCCGATCCGCCGCCTTCACGGACGGCGATCGCGGCCTCGGCGCGCGCTGGGTCGCCATGAACGACCACACCGCGGCGTCGGGCGGCGCGCTGCTGCTGCGTCTCGCGACGCTGCTCGCCTTCGTGCTGCTCGCCCTGCTCCCGCTGCTGCTGCGCTGGTGGCGCGGCGAGACCTCGTTCGACCGGCACGCCGCCGCGCGCGCCGTGGTGGATCGCGCCGAACGCGAGGCCGAGGCGGCGATCGCCATCAAGCGCGCCGAGGTGCGCGCGGAGGCCGAGAACCTGCGCGCCGAACAGCAACTCACCGCCGCCCGGCTCGCCGCGGAGGCCGACACGGCCATCGACAGGGAGCGCCAGCGCACCCGCGTCATCGCGGCCATCGGCGGGCTGGAGATCGGCATCACCGAACCGCGCGGCCTGGAAAAGCCGACGCCACACGCCCTGCCAGCCGCACCGGCTGCCGATCGAAAGGACAGCTCCGTGTCTCAGGACGGGATCGTGACACCGAACCTGCCCGCGACCGTCGGCGCGGGCGCGCTGGCGCCCACCGCGAATGCGGGCGCACTGGCACCGGCTCCTGCTGCGCGGCCCGCGGAGCCCAAGGCTGGCGGCGGCCTGGAGCTGCCGATCATCGGGACGGTGCCGTTCACCGACACCGCGGCGCGCTGGATCCGCCCGCTGGTGCCCTCCTTCGTCGCCAACGCGATCGACACCGCGACCCACCCGCTGCGCACGGCGCGGCAGGCCTTCGAAGAGGTAGAGGAGATCACCTTCACGCTGCGCCGCACCAGGAAGGTGACGGTGGACTCGCAGGACTCGCACGCGCAGGCCCAGCAGGCGGTCGCCCCGCCCGTCGGCTACCAGCTGCCGCCCGGGTCGCCCGAGGCATGGCACGCGCACCGCATCGCGTCGTCCGTGGTCGACGCCCACTACCCCCCGCCGCACTATGCGTCGCCGCACGACCCGCGGTATTCCGCGCTGGGCTACGGGCAGCAGACGTACGGCCTGCCGCCCGTCGAACACCGTGACGAACTGGCCGCCCGCGAGCAGCGGGAACTGCCTGGCCCGCGGGGTCAGCGGGAACTTCCGCCCGGTCGCTGACCGAGCGGAACACGCGGTGGCGGCAGCGTGCCGTTCGTGCGGAAGCCTCATCGTGGCGCCGCCGCCATTGGGCTACGTCCAACCGTGGTGACGTCCGCACATGGCTTCGCGCGCGGCGATCTAGTCTGCACGCATGTCGGTGCGTGATGTGACGGCCAAGACGCCCGCGCCATGGGGCTCGCGACTGCTCGGGTCGACCCAGGAGTCCTCGGGTGTGCGTCGCATCCGTATCCAACTGTTGCTGACGGTGCCGCTGCTGCTGGCCAACTTCACCGGCATGGTCGTCTCGCTCGCGCTCGGCGGGTTCGTGCTGCCGGGCCCCTCGGTGTTCACTCGCGACCTGCTGCTGCTGGATGTGCTCGCCGCGCCCGTGTACGCCGGGCTGGCGACGGTGTTCGGCGTGTGGTGGGGCACCACGCGCGGACTCGGCGCGCTGCGCTGGGCGACCGATCCCGACCACGTCCCCACCGAGGCCGAACAGTCCGCGGCGGCGGCGGTGCCGCGCAAGCTGGTGGTGCAGCAGGCCGCGCTGTGGTTCGGCGGGCTCGTCGTCCTGACGACGCTGTACGGATTGGCGGATCCGGAGCTGATCGCGAAGATCGCGTTCGCCGTCGGTTTCAGCGCGATCGTGGTGTGCGCGAACAGCTACCTGATCATCGAGTTCGCGCTGCGGCCGGTGACCACGCGAGTGCTGGAGGCCGCGCCCGCCCACCGCCGGCGCGGCATCGGCGTCTTCGGCCGTTCGCTGCTGGCCTGGATCCTCGGTTCCGGCGTGCCGGTGGGCGGCCTGATGGTGATCGCGGTGCTCGCGCTGGCCCGCTCGGATGTGAGCGTCGAGCGGCTCGCCGTCTGCGTGCTCGCCCTCGGCGGGGCCACGCTCCTGTTCGGCCTGCTGCTGACGACCCAGACGCTGGCCGCCACGGTCGCGCCGATCCAGGGCGTGCGGCAGGCGATGCGTCAGGTGGAGAAGGGCGATCTGGACGTCTGGCTCGCGGTGTACGACGGCACCGAACTGGGCGAGCTGCAAAGCGGTTTCAACCACATGGTGCACGGGCTGCGGGAGCGCGAACAGATCCGCGACCTGTTCGGCAGGCACGTCGGCCAGGACGTCGCGGACGCCGCGCTGGCGGCCGAGCCCGCGCTCGGCGGGGTGGAGACCGACGCGGCCGCGCTGTTCATCGACATCATCGGCTCGACGACGATGACCGCGACCCGCCCGCCCACCGAGACCGTCGCGCTGCTGAACCGCTTCTTCGGCATCGTGGTGGACGAGGTCGAGCGCTGCGGCGGGCTGCTCAACAAGTTCGAGGGCGACGCGGCGCTCGCTGTCTTCGGAACGCCGAGCCCGCTGCCCGACGCCCCGGGCGCCGCCTTGGCCTGCGCCCGCGCCATCCGCGCGCGCCTCGGCGAGATCCCCGAATTGACCGCCGGTCTCGGCGTGGCGGCGGGACGCGTGGTCGCGGGCAACGTCGGCGCCCACCAGCGCTACGAGTTCACCGTCATCGGCGACGCGGTCAACGAGGCGGCGCGGCTTTGCGAACTCGCCAAACAGGATTCGGGCCTGCTGCTCGCGTCCGCGTCGACCGTCGCGGCCGCGGATTCCGCGGAAGCCGAACATTGGGCACTCGGCGAGTCGGTCACCTTGCGCGGCCGCGTCGCGCAGACGACCCTCGCGCGGCCCCGCTAGCCGCGACGAATTCCGCGGAGGCCGAACCCAGGCAACCCGGCAAGGCGATCAGCTTGCGCCGCCGCGCGCCGACAACGCTGGCGCCACCGCTGAACCGAAGCGGGCAGCAGCGCTGATCACGCGAGCGCGAAGACTCGCACCCCTTGCGGAGTGCGAGTCCTCGCCGATTCACTACTGCGTCGCGCGCAGCCGGAACGCCACGACGGCGGCGATCAGCAGCACCGCGGCGGTGCCCATCGCGGCCAGGTGGATGCCGGAGACGAAGGCCTCGTGCACCGAGAGCAGGAACGTCTCCGCCGTGGCGTCCGGCAGCTGGCGGGCGAATTCGGTGGCGGCGCCGAGGGATTCGGTCGCCGCGCCCGCGGTTTCGCCGGGCGCTCGGGACAGGTCGAGGCCGTTGCGGAAGATCGCCATGACCACGCTGCCCAGCAGCGCGACGCCGAGGGCGATGCCTGT
This sequence comes from Nocardia sp. NPDC004654, assembly GCF_040609595.1. Lineage (NCBI taxonomy): Bacteria > Bacillati > Actinomycetota > Actinomycetes > Mycobacteriales > Nocardiaceae > Nocardia > Nocardia sp. NPDC004654. Next base: position 355,939 of record NZ_JBEXKI010000001.1, read on the forward strand.
CTCGTAGGCGGTCTCGGAGACCGCCGCGGCCGCACCGGCCCGCTCCACCGGCGCGGAGCCGACCACCAGGTCCGACGAAACCGTCAGCGCCGCACCGACACCCGCGCCGACGCCGAGGAAACCGAGAACGAACGGCACCGTGCTCGTCGCGACGTCGGGGCTGAGCCAGAGGAACAGCACCGCGCCGGACGCCGCTGTCACCAGTGCGCCCGCCAGCACCGCGCCCGCTCGCCAGCGTCGCACCAGCCAGGCCGCCGCCAGCGAGGCGACCACGCTGGCCGCCAGACCCGGCAGCAACAGCAGCCCGGCCTGCAACGGCGACTTGCCGAGCACCAGCTGCAGATACTGCGAACCGAAGAACAGCACACCGGCCAGTGCGAACACCGCCAACAGGTTGGTCACCACCGCGGTGCGGAATCTGGGCAGTGCGAACAACTGCAGGTCCAGCATCGGGTGCGCCAGCCTGCGCTGCCTGCGCACGAACAGCACACCCGCGAGCACGCCGACCGCGCCGACGAGGACGAGCGTGGCGCTCGGACCGTGCGCCGCGGCTTCCTTCACCGCGTACACGATCGGCACCAGGGCCAGCATGGACAGCGCCGCGCTCGGCAGGTCGAACCGGCCGGGGTTCGGGTCGCGCGATTCCGGGACGAGCACCGGGCCGAGGGCCAACAGCACCAGCATGACCGGCAGGTTCACCAGGAACACCGAGCCCCACCAGTAGTGCTCGAGCAGCCAGCCGCCGATCAGCGGACCCGCCGCGGCGCCACCGCCCGCCATCGCGCTCCACACCGCGATCGCGACGGTGCGCTGGCGTGGATCGAGGAACATCGTCCGGATCAGGCCGAGCGTGGCGGGCATCAGTGTCGCGCCCGCGACGCCCTGCAGCACGCGGGCGGCGATGAGCATTTCGGGCGAGACCGCCCACGCGGCGACCACGGACGCGATGCCGAAACCGGCCGCGCCGATGAGCAGCAGCCTGCGCCGCCCGACGCGGTCGCCGAGGTTGCCCATCACGACGAGCAGACCGGCGAGCACGAAGGAGTACACGTCGATGATCCACAGCAGCTGCGGCGTGGTGGGCGCGAGATCGGCGCTGATGGCGGGGACCGCTAGGTCGAGCACCGTGGCGTCGACCGCGAGCAGCAGCAGGGCGAGCGCGAGTACGGCGAGGCCCGCCCACTCGCGCGCGGTGGCGCGCGGCGGGGCGGTCCTGGTTGGCGAAGCGGCAGAGGTGGCCGCGGTCGTGGTTGGGGCGTTCATCGACTCTCTCGACTTCCGTCGTCGAATTCTTATTTACCGTCCAGACGGTACAGTACAGGACATTACCGTCCGGCCGGTATAGTCGAAAACCGTGACGGCAAACACCCGCGACCGGATCCTGGACGCACTCGAGACATTGCTGCTGGACAAAGGCATGTCCCAGGTGACGCTGGAGAACGTCGCCGCTACGGCGGGCGTCTCCAAGGGCGGGCTGCTCTATCACTTCAAGAGCAAGGACGCGTTGCTCGCCGGTCTGGTCCGCCGCCTCGGTGAACGCGCCACGCAACAGGTCGCCGACGCGCGAGCCAAGGGCACCTCGGTGGCGGAGTGGTATCTCCAGACGCCGAATCCGGACAGCGCCACCGACGCGGTGGAACTCGAGCTCTACCGCTCGATGCTCGCGACCATGCGCACCATCGACGCCAGCCCGGGACCCGAGGTCGACGAGGTGCAGCGCGCGCTGACCGAGCTGATGTCCTCCTGGTCGGACGGGTTGGACGCCGAGATCGACGACCCGGTGCACGCCGACATCGTCCGCCTCGTCGGCGACGGGGTGTATCTGCGCGCACTGCTCGGTTTTCCGCCGATCGAGCCGGAGCGGTACCGCCGCGTGCTGGATCGCCTGCTGGAGCGGTGACACTGTCTCCTCCTGCCCTGCCGCGCACCGGATAACGGGCCCAGGTCGGTCGCGCGCATTAGACTCGGCCGCGTGTTACCAGCCGCTGACCCGGCCGGTGCCGTCGGGGCGGGGAGCGATCCGGTACCAGGGTCCCCTGGAACGACGGTGCCGATCCGGCCGCTGACCTTCCGCGAACTGCTCGACCTGCCGTTCGCCCTCATCCAGGCCAACATCGCCACGCTGGCCGGTACGGCGGCGGCCGGACTCGTCGCGGCCGAGATCGTCGTCGTGGTGATCACCGGAAGCGTCTCGAACGCGACCGACGGGTCCGACGCGGGCACCGCCTGGGCGGCGATCCTCTCGACCGTCGTCTGCGCCTGGTTCCTGCGGCTGCTGCTGCGCGGCGTGACCGTGCCCATCGGGTTGGCGAGCATCGCGGGCGAGCGGATCGGGTGGCGGGCCGCGCTGGTCCGGCTGCGCGCCGTCGCGCCCGCGCTGTTGATCGGACAGGTGCTGTTCTCGCTGATCGGCGTCGCGGTGTTGGTCGGCGGCGGCATTCTGATCATCACCTTTCCTTTCGCGGTGATCTGGCTCGGCTACCTGCGCGCCAAGCGGTTCCTCGTCGCGCCGGTGCTGTTCGCCGAACACGGCTCGCACGGCGAGGCGGTCCGCCGCACGAAACTGCTTGTCGCGGGCTCGGAATGGCCGCTGACTGGGCTGTGGTTGACCCAGCGCTGCCTGTTCACGCTGCTCGCCGTTCCGCTGCTGGCGATCCCCTGGTTCGTCTCGGATTTCTCCGGCACCCACCGCTGGCCGGTGATCGTGCTGCTCACCGCCGCGGCGCTGCTGCTCGTCGCGTTCGGCGAGATCGTGGAGGCGAGTACCCGGGTGGTGTCCTATATCGATCTGCGGTGTCGCCGTGAGGGACTGGACATCCGGATACCGTCCGGTCGCGAGGACGCTGGGTCGTTCGGGCGCGACGGCGCCGGGTCGTTCGGGCGCGAGGACGCACGGTGACGCACCCCGAGACACCGCCGCCCCCGCGTCTCGGCCCCGCCGCCGATCATCGCGCCGCCGCCGAGGAAGCGGCGCAGCGCCGCGACTACGACCGCGCGCTGCGCGAACGGTTCCGCGCCGTCCTGCGCGGCATGGAGCAGCACGGCGTGCTGGAAGTCCGGCGTTCCCGGACGGCCGACGAGACCGTCGACGACGTCTCGGCTGTGCTGCCGCTCGAGGTCACCACCGAACTCCAACCCGCCGCACGCAGTTTCGATGAGGTCGTCTACGGCGGCCGCGCGGCCACCGAGGACGAGTACCGCAGACTCGAATACGCCGACCGCTTCTCGGCCGCGGCCCCACCGCCCGCCGCCGAGCCCGTCGAGCGCGAGGTCGTCGAGGCCGGGCCGCGCACCCGCAGAAAGCTGCCGCCGCTGCCGAGCCTGCTGCGGAATCCGAAGTTCTGGGCGACGCTGGCCGTGGTGGCCGTGCTCGCGCTGCTGCTCTACGCCGCCATGCAATCCTGCGGCGCGCCCACCGCGCCGAAACCGCCGCCGGACATCCCGCCGCCGCAACCGCCGCCCTCCGACAACGACATCGACCGCCCGGACATCGGGGCCGGCGAGGACTCGATCTTCTCCCGGCTGCCCGCGCCGCTGGCCTTCGGCGGCTTGCAGTTCCTGATCGCCCTCGCGCTGCTGATGTGGTGGCGGGCCAGGCGGCGCGGGGCGCTGGTCGGTGAACCGCGCCCGGTGGAGGTCGCCGCCAACGAACTGCTCGCCGGACAGGCCGCGCTGTACCGCAAGTCTCGCGACTACGAGTACGTCGCCGCCAAGCTGCGCGCGGCCACGCTGCGCAGGCTGCGGCCGCTGCTCGGGGTCGGCGCCGACGCGCCGCCCGAACCGCTCGTCGCCGCGATCGCGGCCCGCAGCGGCGCGGACCCGCAACTGGTCGGAAACGCGTTCTTCGGGCCGGTGCCGGACGCGGACGCGCTGCACATCGTCGCCGCACAACTGGAATGGATCGAAACGGAGGTCGGATGACCACGGACATCACGAAGGGCGTCACCGCCGAGCAGGCCGGTGCGGCGTTCGGCGCGCTGCGAGCCGAGATCGGCAAGGCGGTCGTCGGCAACGACAACGCGGTGATGTACCTCGTGCTCGCGCTGCTGTGCCGCGGGCACGTGCTGCTCGAAGGCGTGCCGGGCGTGGCGAAGACGCTGCTCGTCCGCGCGCTGGCGACCGCGCTCGATCTGGAGTACGCGCGGGTGCAGTTCACGCCCGACCTGATGCCGGGCGACGTCACGGGATCGCAGATCTACGACCCGCATTCGGCGGAGTTCACCTTCCGGCACGGCCCGGTGTTCACCAACCTGCTGCTCGCCGACGAGATCAACCGGACGCCGCCGAAGACCCAGTCGGCGCTGCTGGAATCGATGGAGGAGCGCCAGGTCTCGGTCGACGGCAAACCGCAGCAGCTGCCCGATCCGTTCGTCGTGGTCGCCACCCAGAACCCGATCGAGCAGGAGGGCACCTACCCGCTGCCGGAGGCGCAGCTGGACCGGTTCCTTTTCAAGGTCGACATCCAATTGCCCAGCCGCGACGACGAATTCCGCGTGCTGCAACGGCACGCGGCCGGTTTCGATCCGCGCGATCTCACGGCGGCCGGATTGCGACCGGTGGCCGGGCCCGCGCACATCACCGCGGCGAGGGCCGCCATCGCCGACGTGACGATCAGCCCCGAGGTGCTGGCCTACACCGTCGACTTGTGCCGGGCCACCCGCACCGCGCCCGCCGTGCAGCACGGCGCCTCGACGCGCGGCGCGACCGCGCTGATGGCGGCCTCGCGGGCGTTGGCGTGGCTGAACGGGCGCGGTTTCGTCACGCCCGACGACGTGAAGTTCGTGGCGGTGGCGGTGTTGCGGCACCGGCTGCACCTGCGGCCGGAGGCCGAGCTGGACGGCGTCACCACCGAAGGCGTCATGTCCGCGCTGCTCGGCTCGGTCCCGGTTCCGGTCTAGCCGTGGTCGTCACCGGTCGTCTGGTCGCCGTCGCCGCGGCGCTCGGGTTGTTCGTCGCGGTCGTGCTGCCGTCCTGGTACGGGGTCGCGCTGGCGTGCGTCGTGCTCGCGGTCGCGATACTCGTCGACCTGGCCGCGGCAGGTGCGGCGGGCGACCTGACTTTGACCAGGCCAGAACTGACCACCGTGCGCCAAGGCCGCACCGCCGAGGTGGAACTCACCGTCGTGAACACCGGCGCGCGGACCGTGCGCGGTCTGCTCTGGGACGACTGGCCGCGCAGCGCGCGCACCGAGAACCGCAGGCACACGCTGGAACTCGCGCCCAACACCAAAGTCCGGCTGCGCACCTCGCTGCGTCCGGTGTATCGGGGCGACCGGGTCGCCGGTCCGGTGACGCTGCGGCTGCTCGGTCCGCTCGGCATGGCGGGCAGGCAGACCAGGCGCACCGTGCCCGCCCGGGTGCGCGCGCTGCCCGCGTTCCGCAGCGAGCGGCTGATGCGCTCCAAAGTGAAGCGGCTGCAACACCTCGAGGGCCGCAACGTCGCCAACACCCGCGGCCAAGGCAGCGAATTCGATTCGTTCCGCGAGTACGTCGCGGGCGACGACGTGCGGTCCATCGACTGGCGCGCCACCGCCCGCGCCACCGACGTGCTCGTCCGCACCTGGCGCCCGGAGCGCAACCGGCACGTGCTGATGCTGCTGGACACCGGGCGGGTCAGCGCGGGCCGGGTCGGCGAGGGCACCCGTCTGGACGCCGCCATCGAGGCCGCGCTGCTGCTCGGCGGATTGGCCGCGGCGGCGGGCGACGGTGTCGACCTGCTCGCCTACGACCGCACCGTGCGCACCGAGGTGCGCGGCGTGCGGGGCAACCGCCTGCAACTCCAGCTCATGCATGCGCTGGCGGGCGTCACCCCGGCGCTGGTCGACACCGACAGCGCGGGTCTGGTGCGCGCCACCATCGAACGCGCCCGCCGTCGCAGCTTAGTGGTCTGGTTCACCAGCCTGGACGGCGCCGCCGTCGAGGAGAACCTGCTCCCGGTACTGCCCGTTCTCGCGCACCGCCACCGCGTCCTCATCGTCTCGGTGATCGACCCCGACATCGCCGCGGCCGCCACCACCCGCGACGACGTCTACGCCGCGGCCGCCGCGGAAACCGTCCTCGCCGAACGCGCCCTCGTCCAGGAATCCTTGCGCCGCAAGGGCATCGCGGTGGTCTCCGCCCCTCCCGACCGCCTCCCCGAGGCCCTGGCCGACGAATACCTCGAACTCAAACAGTCCGGCTCCCTCTGAGTTTCGAAGTCCGTCTATCGCATACACGCCCCGCAGGGGTTCGAGGCTTGCGCGGCGTCGTGACCGCCGAGGACCGAGTTCGGAGCGCCTGGGCCGCGCGGACGGCCCCGGTGCGGGCGGATACGTGTGAAGCGGCCATGCGACGCAACGAGGTTCAGCGCGAACGGCTGCGCACCCACGGCTGCGCCGTGCACGAGGCGCGGCCGGGGCAGTTGCGTGTGAAGCGACTATGCGACGTGCACCAGGCCCGGCGAGCGACTGCGTGCGGGCAACTACGCGACGCCAACGAGACCCGGCGCGAGCGGCTGTATCACGCGCGACCACGCCGCCCGAGCGAGGCCCGGCGCGAGCGGCAACGTGCGGCGCTCTGCGACACGAACGAGCTCACACATCCTGTGCACGCCTCACATAGGCGGTGCCTATGTGAGGCGTGCGGTAGGGGTGTGGGGCGTCACCCCTGCGCGAGGGCTGCGACGCGGATGAACCCCGGCGTGGCGATCGAATGTGAAGCGACTACGCGAACAATGAGCCAGCGCGAGCGGCTGCGTGAGAGCGACTGGCGACACGAACGAGAGGCCCGACACAAGCGGCGCATAAGAGCGACTACGCCATGCGGACGAGGCACGGGGCGGGGCGGCGCGTGAGAGCGATTACGCCACGCGGACGAGACCCTGGGCGGGCGGAGTGAGGGCGCGGCGTTGGCGTTCGGCGACGATCGCGCCGAGGATCTGCACCGGCGGGTAACCCTGGGGTGGGGGCACGCGCAGCTGGGCGCAGAGCGCGGTGACGAGTGCGTGGCCGAGACTCGCCTCGGCGGCCGGGGTCAGGGTGCGCAGCCGGGTCAGGTACTGGCGGATGGCGAGGGCCAGATCCTCCGGAATGCCGGAGAGGTCGAGGCGAGCGGCCCAACCCGCCAGCCAAGGCGGCGCGAAAGCCAGTGCGGGGGCTGGCAGGCCGCGCTGGGCGTGCACGACGACGGTGCCCGCGAGCACGTCACCGACGCGGCGGGCGTTCGGCGAACACATCGAGGTGATCACCGCGATCGCGCCGAAACCGCCGAGCATCCAGAAGTCGACGATGGCGCCCGCCAGTCCGCGCGTCATGGCGTGCCGGAAATCGATGGGTCCGCCGTCGGTGCGCACGACCCGCAGCCCGAGCGCCAGCTTGCCGAGCGAACGGCCGCGGCTGAGCGTCTCCCACGCGACCGGGTAGCCAACGAGCACCACGACGACCGTCGCCAGCATGATCGCGTCCACCCATGCCGAGTCGGCGTCCGCGCGCACGACGACGAGGCCCGCCAGCGCCATCAGCAGCACGCCGAGGGTCAGTTGCGCCACCAGGTCGATGAGGAACGCGGTGGCGCGTGTCGGTATCCGCGCGATCGGAAGCTCGAGGGCGACCGCTTCGCCGGTGGTGAACTCAGCCATCTCGATAGCATTCTTGCGACCGGCGGTAGTGGGAGGCAACCGATATGGACGTAGACGCATACAGTTACGCGTACCGGCGGTCGTGGGACCGGCTCGACCAGCTGTCGCGCAGGCGCAAGCTGACCGGCGCCGAGTCCGACGAACTGGTGGCGCTGTACCGGCGCACGTCTCAGCAGCTGGCCCGGTTGCAATCGCACACCCCCGACCCGGAACTCATCGCCGGGCTCAGCGCCCTGCTGGCCAGGGCGCGCGGACGGGTGCTCGGCACCAAAGCCGACACCTGGGGCGAGATCGCCCATTTCTTCACCCACCGGTTCCCCGCCGCCGTCTACCGCGCGTGGCCCTGGTGGGCTTCGGTGGCCGCGCTTTTCGTGGTGGTCTCGGCCGGGTTGGCGATCTGGATCGAGGGTTCGGGCCGCGCCCGCGAGCTGCTGGGCATCAGCGGTGACAATTCCGCGATCACCGCGCCGGGCGGCGCTTTCGAGACGTACTACACCGAACACCCGAACGACGCGTTCGCCGCGCAGGTGTGGACCAACAACGCGTGGGTGGCGGCGATCGCGCTGTTCACCGGCGTGCTGATCCTGCCTGCGGTGTATCTGCTCTTCATGAACGCGTTGAACGTCGGCATCACCGCCGGTTTGATGGCCGAGGCCGATCGGCTCGATTCGTTCTTCGGTTTCATCCTCCCGCACGGAACCCTGGAGCTGACCGCGGTTTTCGTCGCGGGCGGCGCGGGACTGAAGCTGGGCTGGACGCTGGTCGACCCCGGTCGGCTGAGCCGGATCGAGGCGGTCGCGAGGCAGGGCAGGGCCACCGCGACGATCGCGCTCGGGCTGGTCGGCGTGCTGTTCGTTTCCGGCCTGCTGGAGGGTTTCGTGACCCCGAGCCCGCTTCCGGCCCCGGTGCGGATCGGAATCGGCTTCGCGGCGGAGGCGCTGTTCTTCGCGTACGTGTTCGGCGCGGGACGGCGCGCGGCGCTCGCGCAGGACGCGGCGCGAACCTTGCCGATCGAGGAATCGGAACGGTGGCAGACAACCCCGGGCACACGCTGACTGGAAAGGCTTCGGACAATCGGCAGCAACGCCATGTCACGGAACGGTTGCGATATCCCCCATTTGAGTTCCGCTGGCCGCAGCGAGTCGTGCTCGAGCTGCGGCCAGCGTTACCGCCAACTGTACACAATCGTTATGCCCGCGCAACCCTCCGCGCCGGTGTCGCGCGTATAAAGCAGCGCGTCAGCAAACCCCTCTGACCACCCACTTTTTCACACCAACAGCTAACTCATGGCTGACGCTCGGGCGGTCGGTTTTCCTCCCTTCCAAGATCCCCCGCGGCGAAGTTGAAAACCACTACTGAAACCCGTCCGCGAACCGAACAATTGGCTGCGTAATGGTTAGCCGAAGCGCCTCCCGCGCATCGGTATGTATTCCGCCCGACGCATCTACCAGGCGTTTTGTCAACTCGTTTTCGGGTTGCCGCACGTTCTTGAAGCTAAAAGCGACCCAAGGTCTGTTTATAGCCGACTAAACAAGATTCCCACCCCGCCGGGACGGCATGTGGTGTACACGCATCAAGCCGATCCGGATGATTGCCAGACGCGCAATTGGCCACCCGGGCCCGAACATCACGCGATACCCCAGCACCGAAACCGCAACCGAAAGCGCCTCTGTGATCTTCGCCTCACCGTCTCGCTCAGCGGGGCGAAAGCCCAGGACGGTGCCGGTTTCCGGTATTGAAACGACAGCGTCCGGCCGAGCTCGAAAACTCGACCGGACACATCAGTCGGCGCCGAATAAAGTGGCCTGGATCACGCTTCCGCGAGACCGAGCCGCGCGTGCACCAGCCGCAGCGGGCGCGGTGCGAACCAGGCCGCCGGACCGAGCAGCCGCATCGCCACCGGAACCAGCACCCCGCGCACCAGCGTGGCGTCGATCAGGATGGCCAAACCGGCGCCGAGACCGAAGAACTGGATGAACCGCACGTCGCTGGTGACGAACGCGAGGAAGCTGATCGAGATCAGCGCGGCGGCCGTGGTCACCAGCCGGCCCGTGCGTGCGAGCCCCTCGACGACGGCGTCCCGGTTGGAGGCGCCCTTGTCGTGCATCTCCTTGATCCGGCTGACCACGAAAACCTCGTAGTCCATGGACAACCCGAAGGTGATGCAGAACAAGAGCAGCAGCATCGACACGTCCAGCGGCGCGGGCGTGAAGCCGAGCAGTCCCGACAGGTGCCCGTCCTGGAAGACGAAGACCATCAACCCGAGCGTGGCCGCGAGACTCAACACGTTCGACAGCAGCGCCCGCAGCGGCTGCACGATGCTGCCGGTGAACAGGAAGAGCAACACGAAGGTGGTGACCACGATCCACGCCACCGCCACCGGTAGTCGCGACCCGATCGAGGCCAGACTGTCGCGCAGCTCGGCCACCTGACCGCCGACCAGCGCCGTCGCGGGCGCGGGCACGTCGCGCACCCGGTCGACCAGTTCGCGCGCCTCGGCCGAGTTGCGGTCGAGATCGGTGAGCACCGTGAGTCGCTGCGCGTCCGGCTTGGCGAACCTGGCGTCCGCAGGCGAACTCGCGGTGCGCTCGCCCCGCACGAAAGTGCCCACGCTGGAATCGACCTGAGTGACGTGGGTCACGCGCGAGAGCGCCGCCGCGTACTCGGCGAGCGGACCCGCCTCGACGCCGGAGGTGGTGACCACGGAAAGCGCGTTGCTGTCGCCGCCGCCGAAATCCTCGCGCAGCGCGTCGCCGACCTGGCGAACCTCGGTGCTCGTCGGCAGCACACGATCGTCGGGCGTGCCGAACTGGACGTTCAGCAGTGGAGCCGCCGCGAGCAGCAGCGCCGCCACCACGGGGGCGCCGGTGAGCAGCGGCCGCCGCATCGCGAAGCCCGCGACTCCCGCCCAGAACGGCGCCGAGTCACCGCGAATGCCGCGCACACCCGGCACTTTCCACGCGTCGGCCTTGGCGCCGAGCGCGACGAGCAGCGCGGGCAGCGTGATCACGGCGGCCGCCGCCGAGATGGCGACGACGCCGATGCCCGCGTAGGCGAACGAGCGCAGGAAGTACTGCGGGAAGATCACCAGCGAGGAGAGCGCCGCCGCGACGGTCGCCGCGCTGAACACGATGGTGCGCCCGGCCGTGGCGACCGCGCCGACCACCGCGTCGTCGGGCGACGCGCCTGCCGCGCGCCGCTCCCGGAAACGGCTGACCATGAGCAACCCGTAGTCGACGGCGAGGCCGAGGCCGAGCGCGGTCGTCAGGTTCACCGCGTAGACCGACACGTCGGTCACCGAGCCGAGAATCGAGAGTTCGGTGAAGGTGCCGAGAATCGCGACGCCGCCCACCACCATCGTGAGCAGCGCGGCGATCACATTGCCGAAGGCGAGCACCAGCAGCGCGAGGATGAGCGGCACCGCGATGCCTTCGGCGATGCCGAGATCCTTGCCGATCTGTTCGGTGACGGCCTGGAAGGTCGCGTTGTTGCCGCCGATCTGGACGTCGGCTACCGGCCCGTCCGAGCGATATTCGGCGACGATCTCCTCGGCGATCTCGGTTTCCTTGGTCGGGTCCCGCTCGGCGCCACCCGCCAGGACGACCGCGGCCGTACCGTCCGCGGACCGCATCGCCGGAGAGCCGGTGTCCCAGTACGAGACGACATTGGTGAGCCGGTCGTCGGCGGCCAGTCTGCGCGCGAGATCCCTGCCGAACCCGGCGGTCGCCTCGGCGTCGACGCCGCCCTGCTCGGCTCGGATCAGGAAGACGTAGTCGGTGTCGGCGCCGAACTTGTCGGCGAGTTGGACGGTCGCGGTGCTGGATTCCGCGTTCGGGTCCTCCTGCCCGCCGGGTTGCATCTTGCTGAACGCGGTGACGCCGAGCGCGCCGCCCGCGATCAGGGCGAGCACGCTCGCCACGAGTATCCAGCGAGCGTGTCGGGCCACGAAGCGGCCGAGTTGTTCGAACATGTCGAGCCTCCAGTCGAGCATGTTGGCATGCGTAAACTTTATGGGCGTTAACTTGCCATCGATGTGTGCGAGTGTCAACATCGAATGGATGACGAAATCCGAGCGGGAAGGGCCGTATCACCACGGCGACCTGCGCAATGCCCTGGTGCGCGCGGCCGCCGCACTCGCCGAGACCGGTGGACCCGAGGCGGTCACCGTGCGGGCCGCCGCGCGCCGAGTCGGCGTGACGCCCACCGCCGCCTATCGGCACTTCACCAATCACGAGCAGTTGCTCGGCGCCGCGCAGGAGCAGGCGCAGCAGAGCCTGTTCGGCGCGATGGCCGAGACCATCCGGACATTCCCGCCCGACGCCGACGCGGTGACCCGGCTGTTCGCGGTCGGACGCGGGTACATCGTCTTCGCGCTGCGCGAGCCGGGCCTGTTCCGCACCGCGTTCTGCAACCGCGAGGAGGACGACCCCGAGAACTGGAACTCCCCCGCCTTCGATCTGCTCTCGGATCTGCTCGACGAGCTCGTAGAGATCGGTTTCACCGATCCCGCCGACCGGCCGGACGCCGAGTACGCGGCGTGGTCGGCGGTGCACGGGATGGCGTCGCTGCTGGTCGAACGCGCGCTACCCGACACGGGCCCGCGAGCCAGGGATCTGGCTATCGACCGCACCCTCGCCGTGATCTCGCGCGGACTGGCGACCGGACCGAACGCCGCGGATTTCGGCCGCGATGCGCGGCGAACAGCAATGCCGGACGCTGCGGACTGAGCGGCGCGGTGCGCACAGCCTGTGGATAAATGCGCGGAAGTCGTTGTGAGCGGGCGTTGTTCCGTGTTCCGCGTGTGTCGCGGACCGGATATCCACAGGCCGGGCACGGAATCGGCTATTCGAGAATCGGCTCTCTACCAGCCGAAATAACGCGTAGACCGGAGGCGGCCATGGCACTCGCGCTGGCGCGCAAGGACTTTCGCGAACGGCGGTGGCAGTTGTCCACAGCTCACCGCACATCCTCTGCGCCGCACACGTTTTCCACAGGAAGGTCCGGACTGTCCACAGGTTCGGGCGAGGTTGTCAGCCGACCCGCAAAACGCCGGTAACCGTGCCTTGCAGCACCCGCCCGCTCGCGGTGACGAGCGGCGACATCTGGAGCGGATCGTCCACGATGGTGCCGGGCAGCGGCGAGTTCGAGACCACCGCGCCGGTGCCGGGATCGATGACGGTGAACGCGTAGCCGTCCAGCGGTGTCGTGACGTCCACACCGCGCCGGGTCACCGTGTAGACGTAGCCGTCCGCGGTGGACAGGTGCGGGACCGCCGCGCTGCGGACGGTGTTCTCCCATACCGTGCGGCAACCGCCCGCGTCATCGATGTCCACGCGGGTCATCCCGCCGACGAACGGCGCGTTCGGCGGCACCGCCGGGCCCGCGTCCTCCGGCACCGCCGGATACGGGTAGCCGTAGGTGCTCGCCACGAAAACCGACCTGCCGATGCCGACCGGCGAATTCTCGCTGCCCGCACCGCCTTTCGTCAGTACCGGCTGCGAACACACCAGCTGCCCGGTGCCCGAGGCGTAGACGAGCACCCGCACCTGACCGTCGGCGTTGTCGACGATGGTCAAGTAGTCGGCGCCGGTGCGCGGGCCGAAGTAGGTCGGTGTGGAGCCGGTGCCCCAGCTCAGCTGTCCCGGTTTGCGCGCGGAGCCGCGGTCGTAGGTCGCGCGCCAGATCACCTCCGGGCGCCCGGCCGTGTCGGCGCGCAGTTCGTAGAGCGCGTGCGTGGTCGCCACGGCGATCCGTCCGCTCGGCGCCGCCGAGATGCTGTTGGCCACCAGCTCACCTGCGGGCAGCGGCGCCGTCGCTGTCGCGCCCGCGGGCGTCACCAGGCCGACGAGCCCTTTGCCCGTGGCGAACCAGACATTTCCCGACCAGTCCGGCACCAGGCCGGTCACGTTGTCGTCCGCCGGGATCGCGCCGGAAAGGTCGGTGCTGGTGTCGACCCGCAGCTGCCACCTGCCCCGTGAGTTCTCGGCGTGCGCGACGCGCAGCAGGGCGCGTTCACCGTCGACCACCACCAGGCGATCGGCGTTGTCGAGATAGGCGTACACGCCGCCGAGCAGGCTGCCCTTGGCCAGTTCCAGCGAGGCGAGCGAGTGACCGACCGGCCCGGCGCCCGGATCGAGCAGATGCACCGTCGGAGCTCGCCCGGCGATGGCAGTGCAGAGCGCGACGACGAGCCCGTCGGAGCCCTGTAGCAAAGTCGGGCACGCGGCCGCCAGCGGATAGGCGCCGACCCCGCGCAGACCTGGCCCGGGCCCCGCGAGCGGAGTGGCGTCCGAGGACCCGGCGTCACCGTGCATGGTCGACGTGCCGTGCGGCCCGAGATGCGGATTCGGCGGCGCGAGCGGCCCCCACTGCTCCGCCGCCTGCGCCTGCCCCGGCGATCCGAGCGCCAGGACACAAGCGGCGAGCACAGCGAGGGACCGCGTGCGAGAGGTGCTGCCCACGGGAGTTACGAAATCAGATTGCTTGTACGCGACGGGAACCCACTCACATCAACGCGCCGCCGTCGATGCGGATCTCGGTGCCGGTCATGTAGCGGCCGTCGTCGGAGGCGACCATCGCGACCACGCCCGCGATGTCCTCCGGCGTGCCGAGCGCCCCGCCGTTGAGCCACCCCGTCAGCCGCGCGAACAGGCTGTAGTCCACGCCCTCCGGTTGGTCCAGGATCGACTTGGTGGTGATCCCACTGGTGATGCCCGCGGGCACGATGTTCACCGCGCGCAACCCCTGCTTGGCGTATTCGAGCGCGATCGAATGCGTGAACGCGCTGACCCCACCCTTGGAGGCGGCGTACGCCGCGAGATAGGGAGCCGCGCTGTAAGCCGCGGTCGACGACAGATTGACCACCACCCCGTGCCCCGACTCCACCAACGCGGGCAGCGCGGCCTGCGTCATGAGGAAGGTCCCGGTCAGATTGACCGTGATGACCTGATTCCACGCGTCCAACGGCATCTCGTGCGTCCGCGCGGGCCGCAGGATCCCCGCCGCGTTCACCAGCACGTCCAGCCCCCCGAGAAATTCCAGCGCCGCCGCCGTCCCCGCCCGCACCGACTCCACATCGGCGATGTTCACCTCGACGGCCTCGAACCGCTCCCCCACCTCCCCCGCCTTCTCCGCGGTGACATCCAACCCCGCCCGATCGATGTCCACCCCCACCAGCTGCGCCCCCTCGTCGAGCAGCCGCAGAGCAATCCCCTGCCCGATCCCCGACCCAGCTCCGGTGACGACAACCCGACGACCCTCGTATCTACGCATGCCCAAAATTAGAACAGGTTCCTACAGGGAATCAACCCATCCGACCACCATATTTCCGGTCAACCCCGCTGCAACCGGTTCCAGAACAGCCCCTACCCACACGCGCAACGCGCACATATAGATAAGGCATCCACACCGACTGGGCACCAACCAACTAGCGCGCCTCGCGAACCAAAGCCCCACTAGGTACCTACCAAGTAGCGCCACTCGGCACCTATGAAGCGGGGGGCTAGGGGGCAGAGCCCCCAGGCCGGGGCGTGGGGGCCGCGCCCCCACAAAACACACGAAACGAGAAAAGGCTCATGCTCTCAGTGAGCATGAGCCTCTTATCGAGTGCAGTGGGCGAAGGGGGACTTGAACCCCCACGTCCCGAAGGACACTGGCACCTGAAGCCAGCGCGTCTGCCATTCCGCCACTCGCCCGAGCGACTCCGGAACACTATCACGGGGCCGGTCGAGAAACGAAATCGGCTGCTCAGTGGGGCTTGTGATGCGTAATGGGCATCAGGGGAACCTCCTGGGATTTCCAAGAGTTACAGGTGTGGAGGATCGTGGATATCATGCAATGAACGTGTTCGTCGGACGACACGCCATGCGCGTGTGTCGTTGTTATGAAGCTGGGAATGACATAGGAAGACGCTCACCGAAGGGAGGCCGAGATGGGCATCGTTTCGCGGTTCGAGCGTCGCCTGCAGGGCGCCGTCGGTGATGTGTTCGCCCGGGTCTTCGGGGGCAGCGTCGTGCCCCAGGAGGTGGAGGCGGCGCTGCAGCAAGAGGCCGCCGATCACGTCCAAGACGTGGGCGGTGGTCACCTGCTGGCTCCGAACAGCTATGTGATCACCATCAACTCTTCCGACCACCAGCAACTGGACGCCGATCACGACCTCACGACCCGCGCGTTCGCCAAGCATCTCCAGGACTACATCCGCGATCAAGGGTGGCAGACCTATGGCGAAGTACACGTAGCGTTCGAGGCATCACCTACGCTGCACACCGGACAGTTCAGGGCGAGCGGCCGCGTCGATCCGGACGTCGGCCGTCGAGCTGCACCCGCTCACAGCCCGGAACCCACGCCACAACGACCTGCAACCCCGCAACCAGGAGCTGGCCCCATGACGCAGAACTCTGGCTACGACCCGAGCCGTGAGCCCGCGGAGTCCGATCCACGCAATCGCGGGTACGCACCTCCGCCAAGCGGGCGGGCCGGTGGTCCCCAGAACGGTGCGTACCGCGACGAGTACGGGCGCGGCGCCGCGCCCTACGGCGCCTCCGAGTACCAGGCGCCGGATTCGCAGCAGGCGTACGGCGATTACCAGAACGGCTACGACTACCAGCAGGGCGGCCAGGGTTACGGCGGCCAGCAGGGCGGGTACGCCGATCAGGGTTACGGCGGCCAGCAGCAGGGCTACGGCGAGCGCGGCGGCTATGGCCAGCAAGGTTTCGGCGACCAGGGCTACGGCTCGCAGGGCTACCAGGAGCCCGGCTACGGCCAGCAGGGCGGCGGCTACGGCGAACAGGGTTACGGTCAGCAGGGCTACGGCCAGCAGCAGGGCTACGGTGACCAGGGCTACGCCGACCAGGGGTACGGCCAGCAGGGCTACGCCGGCCAGCAGGGTTACGGCCAGCAGGGCTACGCGGAGCCCGCCTACGGCGAACCGGGTTACACCGACCAGAGCTACGGTTCGGAGGAGCAGGCGGGCTACGGCCAGGCCTACTCGCAACAGTCCGGCTACAGCGGCCAGCAGGCAGGCTATGCCGCGCCGTCGTACAGCGGCGGCGCCGCCGCCGGTTCCGGCTATTCGGCCACGCTCCAGCTCGACGACGGCAGCGGCCGCACGTACCAGCTGCGCGAGGGCAGCAACATCATCGGCCGCGGTCAGGACGCGCACTTCCGGCTGCCCGACACCGGTGTCTCGCGCCGCCACATCGAGGTCCGCTGGGACGGCCAGACCGCTATGCTGTCCGACCTCGGGTCGACGAACGGGACGCTGGTCAACGGCTCCCCGGTGCAGGATTGGCAGCTCGCGGACGGTGATGTGATCCGCGCCGGGCATTCCGAGATCCTCATCCGTATCGTCTGATCCCGTAAGCTCGCGGTGCAGGTCACGACATGGCTCTCACGGTTTAGTCGGTCGTATCGTGATCGGAATCGACTGACAGCCCTATGATGCTGCCAACGCGCACGGCCCCGAAATCGGGGCCGGCAAGCCCGGCAGGCCGTGGGGGTGGGTCGAACCGCACCTACGGCACCGACATACCTATCGCCGAACAGGAGGTGGAACGCCGTGCAGGGACTGATCCTGCAGTTGACCCGTGCGGGGTTCCTGCTGCTGTTGTGGCTGTTCGTGTGGGCGGTACTTCGGACCTTGCGCAGCGACATCTACGCGGCATCCGGCATACGGATCCAGCCCAGGGCCGCACGCGGTTCCGCGGTGCTGCCTTCCTTCAGCCGAGGCCAGAAGGGCGCCAAATATCTTGTGGTGACTCAAGGTTCACTCGCCGGCACCCGCATCTCACTCGGCACCCAACCGGTGCTGATCGGGCGTGCGGACGATTCGACGCTGGTGCTCACCGATGATTACGCCTCCACCCGACACGCGCGTCTGTCCCCGCGTGGTGACGACTGGTACGTCGAAGACCTCGGCTCGACCAACGGCACCTACCTGGACCGCGCGAAAGTCACCACGGCCGTGCGGGTTCCGCTCGGCACTCCCGTCCGTGTCGGCAAAACAGTGATCGAGCTCCGATCGTGACACTCGTTCTCCGCTACGCAGCGCGCAGCGACCGCGGTCTGGTCCGAGGCAACAACGAAGATTCCGTCTACGCGGGCGCCCGCCTGCTCGCGCTGGCCGACGGCATGGGCGGGCACGCGGCGGGTGAGGTCGCGTCGCAGTTGATGATCGCCGCGCTGGCGCATCTCGACGACGACGAGCCCGGCGACGATCTGCTCGGCAAGCTCGACTCGGCGACGCGGTCGGGCAACGCCGCCATCGCCGATCAGGTCGAGGAGGAGCCCGAGCTCGACGGCATGGGCACCACGCTCACCGCGATCCTGTTCGCGGGCAAGAAGCTCGGGCTGGTGCACATCGGCGATTCGCGCGCCTACCTGTTGCGCGGCGGCGAGCTGGCGCAGATCACCCGCGACGACACCTTCGTCCAGTCGCTGGTGGACGAGGGCCGGATCACGCCCGAGCAGGCGCACACCCACCCGCAACGTTCGCTGATCATGCGCGCCCTCACCGGCAACGAGATCGAGCCGACGCTGATCATGCGCGAGGCCCGCGCGGGCGACCGCTACCTGCTGTGCTCGGACGGTCTTTCGGACGTGGTGAGCGACGAGACCATCGCCAACACCATGCGCGAGGGCAGCACCGACGAGTGCGCCGACCGCCTGATCGAACTCGCCCTACGCAGCGGCGGTCCCGACAACGTGACCGTTGTCGTGGCCGACGTCATCGATCTGGACTACGGCCAGAGCCACCCGATCGTGGCGGGAGCGGCCTCCGGACAGGACGAGGACACCCCGCCGCCGAACACCGCCGCGGGTCGCGCCGCGGCCATGCGTCCGCCGCGCGCCGCACCGCCGCGCCGGGCCGCCGCGCCGGAACCGCCGCCGCCGGGCAAGTCGCACCGGCTGCGCTGGATCCTGCTCGCGGTCGCGCTGGTGGTCGCCGTCGCCGTCGGTCTGCTCGTCGGCTACAAGATGATCCGCAACAACTACTACGTGGGCGCGGACAACGGCCAGGTCGTGATCATGCGCGGGCTGCCGGGTTCGGTGCTCGGGTATTCGATCCACGACGTGGACACGGTCGGCTGCGTCGACCGCGACGGGGACCTGACCATCGTCAAGTCCGGATCGGATCTGCCCTCGGGCTGCCGCCAGCTGCGGGTCAGCGATCTCGAGCAGACCGGTCGGGACAAGGTCAACGCGGGCCTGCCGCCCGGTTCCCTCGGCAAGGCCGAGGAGCAGATGCGGCTGCTCGCCCAGCAGGAGCTGCTGCCGCCGTGCCCGGCGCGGGAAACGACCCCGCCGCCGCAGCCCGGCGTTCCGCAGCCCGGTGTCGTGCCGCCCGGCGAACCCGCGCCGGGTCCGGTCGCGCCGCCGAACCCCGCACCGACCACCGACCCGGGTGACACCAGGGGCACCGACGTCAACACGCCCACGAAGGTGGAGCAGGCGCCGACGACGACCCCGGCGCCGAACCCCCAGATCTCGGGGGAGAACTGCCGGGTGACGGACTGATGTCCGCACCGGCACCACCGTCCGCGGGGGCCTTCCCGAGTCCCCCGGGCGGGTTCGCTCCAGCACCGCCTCCGTCCACCAGACGCAACGCCGAACTGCTTCTGCTCGGGTTCGCCGCGCTGATCACCACCGTCTCGCTGTTCCTCGTGGAGGCCAGCCAGGAACAGTCGGTCACCTGGGACATCGCCAAGTACGGCCTCGCCTTCCTCGCCCTGTTCGGCATCGCGCACCTGGCCGTGCGCCGGTTCGCGCCGTTCGCCGATCCGCTGCTGCTGCCGATCGTCGCGCTGCTCAACGGTCTCGGACTGGTGCTGATCCACCGCCTCGATCTCGGCGCGGCGCAGAACGCGAAATTCAATTCCGACCCGATCCCCTCCCCCGACGCCAACCAGCAGATCCTGTGGACGGCGCTCGGCATGGTGGTGTTCGTCACGCTGCTGATCGTGCTGCGCGATTACCGCACGCTGGCCCGCTACAGCTACACGCTCGGCCTGGTCGGGTTGGTCGCGCTGATGATTCCGGCGCTGCTGCCCAGCGCGTACTCGGAGACCAACGGTTCGAAGATCTGGATCCGGCTGCCCGGCTTCAGCGTGCAGCCTGGCGAGTTCGCCAAGATCCTGCTGATCATCTTCTTCGCCTCGGTGCTCGTCGCCAAGCGCGATCTGTTCACCACCGCCGGACGGCACATGCTCGGCATGGAGTTCCCGCGCGCCCGCGACCTCGGCCCGATCCTGGTGGTCTGGGTGGTGTGCATCGCGGTGCTCGTCTTCGAGAAGGACCTCGGCACCTCGCTGCTGATCTTCAGCACGGTGTTGGTGATGCTCTACATCGCGACCGAGCGGGTGGGCTGGCTGATCATCGGCGGCAGCCTGCTCGTCATCGGGTTCGTGTTCGCCTACCAGGCGTTCAGCCACGTGCGGGTGCGCACCAACACCTGGCTCGACCCGTTCGCCGACTACCACAACACCGGTTACCAGATCTCGCAGTCGCTGTTCGGCCTGGCCACGGGCGGGCTCGCGGGCACCGGCCTCGGCAGCGGACGGCCGAACCAGGTGCCGTTCGCCAACACCGACTTCATCGTCACCACCATCGGCGAGGAGCTCGGCCTGATCGGGCTCACCGCGGTGCTGATCCTCTTCCTCGTCTTCGTGGTGCGCGGTCTGCGCACCGCGCTCGCCGTGCGCGACAGCTTCGGCAAGCTGCTGGCGGCCGGGCTCTCGTTCACCATCGCCGTCCAGCTGTTCGTGGTGGTCGGCGGCGTCACCAAGCTGATCCCGCTGACCGGTCTGACCACACCGTTCATGTCGTACGGCGGTTCCTCGCTCTTGGCCAACTACGCGCTGCTCGCGCTGCTGATCAAGGTCTCCGACGCGGCCCGCGCACCGGCGCCGGCGCGCAAGAAGGACCCGGCGCCGATCGCGGACGCACCGACCGAGCTGCTGCGCCGCTCGGAATCGAGGCCGCAGGAATGAACACTCCCCTCCGGCGGGTCGCGGTCGCGGTGATGGTGATGGTCGTCGCGCTGCTGGCCAACGCCACCTATGTACAGGTCATCAAGGCCGACGACTATCGAAGCGATCCGCGCAACTCGCGGGTGCTGCTCGACGAGTACTCGCGCCAGCGCGGCCAGATCTCGGCGGGCGGCACCGTGCTGGCCAGCTCGATCGAGACCGACGACCGCTACAAATACCTGCGCACCTACCCGACCGACCCGCAGGCCTACGCGCCGGCGACCGGCTTCTACTCGATCCAGTACGGCAGCGCCGGACTCGAGCGCTCCGAGGACCAGGTGCTCAACGGATCGGACAGCCAGCTGTTCGGCCGCCGCCTCATCGACCTGGTCTCCGGCCGCGATCCGCGCGGCGGCAATGTGCTGACCACTCTGAACCCGGTGATGCAGCAGGTCGCCTACGAGCAGCTCACCGCCAAGGGCCACACCGGTTCGGTGGTGGCCATCGAGCCGAGCACCGGCAAGATCCTGACCATGGTGTCCACCCCGAGCTACGACCCGAACCTGCTGGCCGGGCACGACGGCGCCGCGACGACGCGGGCGTGGGAGTCGCTGAGCCGGGATCCGGACCAGCCGATGCTGAACCGGGCCGTCTCGCAGACCTATCCGCCCGGCTCGACGTTCAAGGTGGTGGTCACCGCGGCCGCACTCGCCAACGGCGTCGCGACGCCGGACGACCAGTTCACCGCCGCGCCCAACATCACCCTGCCAGGAACGAGCACCACCCTGGAGAACTACAACGGCTCGAACTGCGGGTCCGGCCCGACGGCCTCGTTGACCGAGGCGTTCCGGCTGTCCTGCAATACCGCGTTCGTCGAACTCGGCATCAAGGTGGGCGCCGCGAACCTGAAGGACGAGGCCGCCGCGTTCGGCATCGGCCCGCACCGCGGCATCCCGATCCCGGTGGCGGAGAGCACGGTCGGCACCATCTCCGACAACGCCGCGCTCGGCCAGAGCAGCATCGGCCAGCGCGACGTGGCGCTCACCCCCCTGGACAACGCGGTGATCGCCGCGACCATCGCCAACGGCGGCGTTCGAATGGAGCCGTACCTGGTAGATCAAACGCAGGGGCCGGATCTGAGCGTGTTGTCCAAGACGAAGCCGGTCTCGGTCGGACAGGCGGTGAGCGCCCAGGTAGCGTCTCAGCTGACCTCCTTGATGGTCGCCTCCGAGGAGAACACCGTCGGATCACGCCAGTCCCGATACACGATCGCGTCCAAGACCGGAACCGCCGAGCACGGCAGCAACCCGCGCAACACGCCGCCGCATGCCTGGTACATCGCCTTCGCGCCCGCGCAGAACCCCAAGATCGCCATCGCGGTGATCGTGGAGAACGGCGGAGATCGGGCGCTGGCAGCCACCGGCGGTTCGGTGGCCGCACCCATTGCCAGGGCCGTGCTGGACGCCGGTCTGCAGGGGGGCTGAACGATATGAACGAACGAGTTGAAGTTCGGGGGCCCCGATGCTGAACAACGGTGCGCTGATCGCCGATCGCTACCGCCTGCAACGTCTGATCGCCACCGGCGGCATGGGTCAGGTGTGGGAGGCGCTGGACACCCGCCTGGACCGCCGGGTCGCGGTGAAGGTGCTCAAGGCGGAGTTCTCCGCCGACCCGACCTTCCGGCACCGGTTCCGCACGGAGGCCAAGACCACCGCGCAGCTGAACCACTCCGGCATCGCGGGCATCTACGACTACGGCGAGACCTACGACCCGAGCGCGGGCGAGACCGCCTACTTGGTCATGGAGCTGGTGCAGGGCGAGCCGCTCAACACCGTGCTCAACCGTATGGGCAGGCTCTCGGTGCTCCAGGGCCTCGACATGCTCGAGCAGACCGGCCGCGCGCTCGATGTCGCCCATGCCGCCGGCGTGGTGCACCGGGACGTGAAGCCGGGCAACATCCTGGTGACGCCGACCGGTCAGGTGAAGATCACCGACTTCGGCATCGCCAAGGCGGTCGACGCCAGCCCGGTGACCAAGACCGGCATGGTGATGGGCACCGCGCAGTACATCGCGCCGGAGCAGGCCGTCGGCGAGGACGCGACCGCCGCGAGCGATGTGTACTCGCTCGGCGTGGTCGGTTACGAGGCGCTGGCCGGTCAGCGGCCGTTCACTGGCGACGGCGCGATCACCGTGGCGATGAAGCACGTGCGCGAGAATCCGCCGCCGATGCCGGAGGATCTGCCGCCCAACGTCCGCGAGCTCATCGAGATCACGATGGCCAAGGACCCGAACATGCGCTACGCCACCGGCGGCGAGTTCGCCGACGCGGTGGCCGCGGTGCGCGCGGGTCACCGTCCGCCGCCGCCGCTGAGCGCCGGCTCCGCCGCGGGTCCGCTCACCGCGGGCGCCACCCGGGTACTGCCGCCCGGCCCGACCGTCATCCTGCCCGCGGGTCAGGCCGACGGTGCGACCGTGCGGTACAGCGCGCCCGCGGCCGCTGCCATCGGCGGCGCGGCGGCGAGCGCGCCCGCGACCATGATGAACACGGGCGGATCGAACGCCGAGCCGCCCGGCAAGAGGCCCTGGACCACGATGCAGAAGGCGCTGGCCGGCCTCGGCGCGGGCGCGGTGCTGCTCGGCGGCGCGGCGATCTGGCTGCTGTTCGGCGGCGACACCAACCCGGACCCGGTGCGCGACCCGGTCCCCTCGTCGGTGGCCCCACCGCCCGCGCAGATCACCACGACGGTGCCGCAGACCACCACCAGGTTCGTGCCGCCCCCGCCGCCGGTCACGTCCGACGAGCCGTCACCGACCACCACCGAGCCGCCGACGACGACTCCGGAACCCACGACGACGGCGCCGCCGAGCACCACGGCGCCGACCACGACGAAGACGACCAAGACGACGAGTCCGACCACCACGCGCACCCTGTTCCCGACTTTCGACTTACCATTTCCGGAGAATCCCGGTGCTTCGGGCCCCGGTAACACTCGCAGCGCGCCCGCTACTCCTTCACAAGGACAACGATGACGACCCCGAAGAATCTCTCTTCCCGCTACGAGCTGGGCGAGATCATCGGCTTCGGCGGTATGTCGGAGGTCCACAAGGCGCGCGATCTGCGGTTGAGCCGGGATGTGGCGATCAAGGTGTTGCGCGCCGATCTGGCTCGCGATCCCACGTTCTACCTGCGCTTCAAGCGTGAGGCGCAGAACGCCGCCGCGCTGAACCATCCGGCCATCGTCGCGGTCTACGACACCGGCGAGGCCGAGGTCGACGGCGGTCCGCTGCCCTACATCGTCATGGAGTACGTGGACGGCGAGACGCTGCGCGACATCGTGCGCGGCAAGGGTCCGCTGCCGCCGCGGCGGGCGATGGAGATCATCGCGGACGTCTGCGCCGCACTGGATTTCAGCCACAAGGCCGGGATTGTGCACCGCGACATGAAGCCCGCGAACATCATGATCAACCGGGCGGGCGCGGTGAAGGTGATGGACTTCGGCATCGCGCGCGCGCTGGCCGACAGCTCCAACCCGATGACCCAGACCGCGGCCGTCATCGGTACCGCGCAATACCTTTCGCCCGAGCAAGCCCGCGGCGAGACCGTGGACGCGCGCTCGGACGTGTACTCGGTCGGCTGCGTGCTCTTCGAGATCCTGACGGGCGAACCGCCTTTCACGGGTGACTCACCGATCGCCGTCGCCTATCAGCACGTGCGCGAGGACCCTCGGCTTCCCTCGCACGTGTACTCGGGCGTGCCACGCGAGCTGGATTCCGTGGTGCTCAAGGCGATGAGCAAGAACCCGGCCAACCGGTACCAGACCGCCGCCGAGATGCGCGCGGACCTGATCCGGGTTCTCGGCGGCCAGAAGCCGAGCGCGCCGATGGTGATGACCGACGAGGATCGCACCACCGTCTTCGGCAACAACGAGCCCGCGCCGCGCAGCTTCCGCACCGTCGAACGCAACGACGACACCGCCGAGCAGGAGCCCGCCGAACCGGGCGGCTCGCGCCGCACCGCCTATCTCGGATTCGGCGCCGCTGCCGCGCTCGCCGTGGTGTTCGCGCTGTTCTGGGTGCTGATCGGTCCGGGAAGCAAGCCGGATCAGGTGACCGTGCCCGACCTGTCGAACAAGTCGCTCGCGCAGGCGCAGGACGCGCTGGAGAAGCTCGGCTTCACGGTGGCCATCCAGCAGAAGCAGGACAGCAAGGTGGCGGACGGCAACGTCATCGCGACCCAGCCGCTCGGCGGTTCCCGCATCGACGAGGGCAGCACGGTCACCCTGCAGGTCTCTACCGGGCCCGACCAAGTGCCGGTGCCGCGGTTGGACGGACTGACCTTGCAGCAGGCCGAGCAGGAACTCAATTCCCTCGGCTTGCGGATGGATCCGAACGTGGTGCGCAAGGAGTCCAGCGCCCAGGATCTGGACAAGGTGATCGGCACCGAGCCCGCGGCGGGCGCGCGAGTCGACGTGGACCAGGCGATCGTGGTCTGGCTCGGCAAGGGCCCGGAGAAGGTTCGGGTGCCGAGTCTGGTCGGGCAGGACATCAGCGTGGCCCAGCCGAACCTGGTGGACAGCGCCGGATTCAAGATCGTCATCGAGGAGGTGCAGTCCTCCAAGCCGAAGGGTGAGGTCATCGCGACGAGCCCGGCGGGCGGCACCAACGCCGACAAGGGCTCGACGGTGACGGTCCAGGTGTCCAGCGGCGACCAGATCGCCATGCCGTCCGTGGTCGGTCTGACGCCGTCGCAGGCGGTGGAGAAGCTGCGCCAGGCCGGCTGGACCGGAAGCACCAGCCAGATCGACCAGAACACCGTCGGCACCTTCGACGCCGGCAGCGTCGGGCGGATCGTCAGTCAGCAACCGTCGGCCGGTTCGTCGATTTCCAAGACCAGCACGATCACCATCACCACCGGGGTGCTGGGCCCGCCCTGATCCGGTGCCGCCCGATCGATCGTTATCCGAAAGAGGCGACCGGTCGGTGTGATCGGCGCGAGAATGGGGCTGCTCCATCCGAACCCAGCAACAGCATGGAACAGGAGGCAGCCCCATGACCACTGCCAGGGACATCATGAAGCCCGGCGCTCAGTGGATATCCAAGGACGAGACGGTCGGCAAGGCGGCGCGCATGATGGCCGAGCTCGGCGTCGGATCGCTCGTCATCGCGGACGAGAACGAACGGATGTGCGGCATCATCACCGACCGCGACATCGTCGTGAAATGCGTGGCCCAGGGTCGCGCACCGGCCAACACCCGCGCGGCCGAATTGTGCGAGGCGACCCCGCGGTGGGTCTCGGCCGACGCCGATGTCGAGGAAGTGCTCGAGGAGATGGAGAGCCATCGCATCAAGCGCATGCCGGTGATCGAGAACAAGCGGCTGATCGGCATGATCAGCGAGGCCGACCTGGCCAGGCACCTCGACGACAACCAGCTCAGCGAATTCGTGACGGCGGTCTACGGCAGGCCGTGACCCGGTAGCCGCCTCGAATCGGAGTAACGCCCGTCGTCCGGAGCCGCAGACTTCCGGGCGGCGGACGGAAAACGTTCCGCACATCGCTCGAAGAGTCGGCCGTTCGGCGCCGACGGCCCGATTACGACAGGTCCAGGTGCCGATTCATCGACATGGCCTCGTCGGCCAGATCCGGCAGTTCGACCACCTCGACGCCGTGCTGCCGTAGCTTCTCCACCCCGACACAGTTCACCACGAAGGTCGTCGGCTCCCGCCAGGCGATGACGACACGGCCGATCCCGGCGCGCAGGATGCGATCGGTGCACGGCGGCCTGGTCGCCGTCGCGCGCTGCGAACACGGCTCGAGGGTGCTGTAGATCGTCGCCCGCGCCAGCCGCGGATCGTCGGCGGGCAGCTTGTTCAGCGCGGATTCCTCGGCGTGCACCTTCTCGTCGGTCTCCCGCGAGTATCCCGTCGCGATCTCCGCGCCGTCGACCACGACGACCGCGCCGACCGAGAACGCGGTGTCGCTCGGCGGGCACTGGCGCGCGAGGTCGATGGCCCTGCGCATGAAGCGGTGGTCGGCCTCGGACCGCTCGCCGCCGTTCACGCCGCGGCTCCGGCCTCGACGATGTTCTGCCGACCGGACGCCGCCGCGCCAGCGGACCGACTGCTCACGACGCGGCGCCGTTCCCGCCGCGACTCCCGCACCGACGAGGGTCTGCCGACGGCACAGTCGGGCCAGCCGTTCACTATCCGGCTCCGTTCTCGGGACGGAGGAGGTAGCGCAGCACCGCCATGTCGCCGACCTGCTCGACCTCGGCGAGCGTCCGGCGGCGGGTCGATCCGCCGGGGAATCGAGCGTCCGCGAGGAACCGCGGCGCGGCCGAATCGCCGACGACGATCGGCGCGACGGCCAGGTGCAGTTCATCGGCCAGATCGGCGGACAGGAACGCCGTGTGCATCCCGGTGCCGCCCTCGACCATCAGACGTCCGATGCCGCGGCGGCCGAGATCGTCCAACAGCGCCCCGAAGTCGAGCTCCGCGCCGAGCGCGACCACGTCGGCGATGCCGACCAGTCGATCGGCGAGCCGCGCCGCGCCGGAATCGGTCGTGTAGACGACCTTCGCCCCGCCGTGGTGCCAGAAGTTCAGCTCACGGTCCAGGTCGCCGCGCGCGGTGACGGTGACCTTGAGCGGAAACTCCGGCTTGCCCGCCGCCACCCGCGCCGCCCGGCGCTCGGCACTGTCGACCAGCAGCCGGGGATTGTCGCGGCGCAACGTCTCGGCACCGACCAGGATCGCGTCCGACTCGGCGCGCACCCGGTCGACCCGATCGAAATCCGCCGCGTCCGAGAGCAGCAGCCGCTCGGGACCGGCGTCATCGATGTAGCCGTCCAGGCTGACCGCCACCGAGAGCAGCACGTACGGCCTGGTCACTGCAACACCAGTGCCGCGACCTCCGCCTCGAGCATCTCCACCAGACCCTCGGCGGGCCGCTCGCCGCAGACCTCGAGCCAGTTCGCCAGCATCCGGTGTCCGCCCTGGGTAAGGACTGATTCGGGATGGAACTGCACGCCGTGGATCGGCAGGGTGCGGTGCCGCATGGCCATCACGATCCCGGATTCGGTGCGGCCGAGCACCTCGATGTCCTCGGGCAGGGTGTCCTCGAGCACGGTGAGCGAGTGGTACCTGGTCGCGGTGAACGGATCGGGCAGACCGGCCAGCACGCCCGAGCCGATGTGGAACACCGAGCTGGTCTTGCCGTGCAGCAGTTCGGGCGCCCGGGTGACGGTCGCGCCGAAAGCCTCGCCGATCGCCTGGTGCCCAAGGCAGACGCCGAGCAACGGCGTGCTGCTGCGGGCGCAGGCGTGCACGAGGTCGATGCTCGCGCCCGCCCGGTCGGGGGTGCCGGGACCGGGGCTGATCAGGATGCCGTCGTAGTCGGCGATAGCGGCATCCACGTCGGCCAGTTGCGGATCGTCGTTGCGCCAGACGACGGCCTCGGCTCCCAGCTGGCCCAGGTACTGCACCAGGTTGAAGACGAAGCTGTCGTAATTGTCGACGACCAGTACACGCATGGTTCGAGATTACGTGGCGACGCGGGAGACCGTCGCATCCATTACCTGTTGGGATAGCCTAGGGGGAACACCGGAGGGCTTCCGAGCCTCGCCCGGGCCGTCCGCGCTGCCACCGGAACGGCCGCGGCGAAGTCGCTCGGCACAGAGTCAACTGAATCAGCCGCCGGTACCGACCTGCACGCCGAATACGAGGACGTCATGCCCAAGTCGAAGGTCCGCAAGAAGACCGACTACACGATCAACCCCGCCAGCCGGACCCCGGTGAAGGTGAAGGCGGGCCCGTCGCCGGTCTGGTACGTCACGATCATGCTCGGCTTCATGCTGGCCGGTCTGGTCTGGCTGCTGGTCTACTACCTGGCCGCCGAGCAGATCAGCTGGATGAACGACCTCAACGCCTGGAACTTCCTGATCGGCTTCGGGCTCATGGTCGTCGGACTGATCATGACCATGCGGTGGCGCTGATCCACCTCCTTCGGGATTACAGACGTGTCATTCATGCACACCTGTGGATGACCCTGTGGACAACTCGAGGACCGATTGGGGAAAGTGCCGCGTGAACCCTGAATCCCCCTCCGTGGAACCGCGTCTCGCGTGGACCACGCCTACCCCCGCGCTCATCGCGGTGGCCATCGGCGGTGTGATCCTCGCTGGTGCGGCGTTCTTCGCCGCGGACGCCGCGAGCCGGCTGCTCATCGGGCTGGCCGCGGCGGGCCTGCTCGCCCTGGCGGGCCTGGGTTTCCGCCAGCGGCCGCGCCTGTCCATCCAGACCGGCGCCGATCCGCGCCTGGTGGTGCGCGGCCTGCTCGGCCCGGCCGAATACCGGCCCGAGCAGATCGTCAAGGCGCGGGTGGTGAGCTACCGCCGCCTCGGGCGCAAGTCGCCGATGCTCGAGATCGATGTCGAGCACGAGGGCCAGGAGCGGCTGTTGATCTTCGGCCGTTGGGACCTGGGCACCGCGCCGCAGGATGTCTTCGAGGCGCTGGTCGCGCATCGGATCGCGTATTTGCCGTCGGAGTAGGCATACCTCGGCATTCGCTCCATGTTTCACGTGAAGCGAGCCGAAAACCGGCTCAGGACACCAGTGCCGCCGCGACGCCGATGAGCGCGACCGAGACCGCGCCGACCGCGCCGATGGCGGCCCACCCGATGGTGCGTGCGGACTCAGGCGATTTCGCGCGCACCCACTGCGGCAGGAACAGCACGCCCATCGTTGCCAGCGTGCCCGCGACGAGTCCGCCCAGGTGCACCCACAGCGAGACCCCGCTCAGCGAGAGGCTGAGCAGCACGTTGATCGCGATGATCACCAGAATCTGGGTGGCGTTCATCCGCAGCCGGATCAACAGCACCGCGACCGCGCCGAACATCCCGTACACCGCGCCGGACGCGCCTGCCCCGATCGTGTTCACCGGCTCGAGCAGCATCCCGCCCGCCGAACCGCCGACCAACGCGACCATATAGATGGCGAGCATCCGGGTCCGCCCGAGGAACGGCTCCAGCTGGATGCCGACGATGTAGAGGGCGAACATGTTCAGCGCCAGGTGCAGCGGGCCCCAGTGCAGGAAGCCCGAGCCGATCACCCGGAACCACTCACCGTCGGCCACCAGCTGTGGAATCAGCGCCCAGCGCAGGAAAAGGCTGGACCGGTAGTTGTCGGCCAGGCTGCTCGCCTGAACCGCGGTGATCGCGTAGAACAGCACGTTCAACGCGATCAGCCCGTATGTCACGAGCGGGGTGGTCGAGGCGACGACCGGTGCGCCCGCGACCGTGCGGACCGGACGGACCTGGGCGCCCGCCTCCCGCACGCAGTCGACGCAGTGCTGCCCGACCGCGGCGGGGCGCAGGCAGTCCGGGCACGCGGGCCGCCCGCAGCGCGTGCACGCCAGGCCGGTCGGACGATTCGGATGGCGGACGCACGTCGGTGCGGGCGGCTGAGGGTTCATCGGTTCAATCGATCGTGACGGTGGAGATGCGGACGGGCTCTTTGGGACGGTCGTTGCGATCGGTCGGCGTCGCCGCGATGGCGTCGACGACCTTGCGCGAATCCGGGTCGACGACCTCGCCGAAGATCGTGTACTTGCGATTCAGGTGCGGCTGCGGGCTCACCGTGATGAAGAACTGCGAGCCGCTGGTGCGGGCGCCGACGTTCGCCATGGCCAGCAGGTAGCCGCGGTCGAAGCGCAGCTCGGGATGGAATTCGGCGGCGATGTCGTAGCCGGGCCCGCCGCGACCGGTGTCGCCGGGATCGCCGCCCTGGATCATGAAGCCCTCGATCACCCGGTGGAAGGCGGTGCCGTCGTAGAACGGGCCGGAGGTGCCCCCGCTCGCGTTCTCGGTGGTGTACGCCGCCGAGCCGTCGATCAGCCCGAGGAAGTTCCGCACCGTCTTCGGCGCGTGATAGCCGAAGAGCGCGAGCTTGATATCGCCGTGGTTCGTACAGAGCGTCACACCGGCGGTCTGAATCGGTGAGGTCACGCCCGCAATGCTAGAACAGCGCCGCCGGACGAAGTCCGCAGAACACCCGCGCATGGCCGGAGCGAACGCGGAGGCACGCCTGACGATCGCGCGCTCCGATCCTGCACACTGCCCGGGCCGGCCCGCGGCGCGTCCAGACCGGTCGGCACTTACTGCGCAGTTCACTCCGCTGTGCCAAAGTGGTCGAATGAGCTTGGGGCGTCTACGCGTATCCGCACGTTCTCGTAACCGGCTGATCGCCGGGGGTCTCGCCGCGCTGGCGGGTGGGGTGGCCTGGCTGGTCCGCAGCAAACGACCGCTGCCGCCGCAGCCAGCGCCGGAGCCGCCGCGCATCGGCTACTCCCGAAACGGCTCCGCGCCGACCCCCGTCGCGGGAGCCGGCGCGGAGAACAACCGCTGAGCACGTTCAGCGGCTGACGGCGCGCTTGTACTGGCGCAGGGCCAGCGGCACGAACACCACCAGGATCACGACCACCCAGATCAGCGTGGTCGCCACCGGATGCTGCATCGACCAGGCGTCCGAGACCGGCACCATCGGGCTGGTGTTGCCGAACAACTCGCGGGTCGCCTGTGTCAGCGCGGAGACCGGGTTCCATTCGGCGAACACCTTCAGCACGGTCGGCAGGTTTTCCATCGGCACGAACGTGTTGGCCAGGAAGGTCAGCGGGAACATGACCATGAAGCTGGCATTGTTGAACACCTCGGGCGCCCGCACCAGCAAACCGACGACGGCCATGATCCAGGACACCGCGTAGGCGAACAGCAGCAGTAGGACGTACGCGAGCACCGCGTCCAAGAAGGAGCCGCGGATCCGCCAGCCGACGACCAGGCCGGTCAGCGACATGACCACCAGGCTGACCACGTTGATCACCACGTCGCTGACGGTCCGGCCGACCAGCACCGCCGACGACGCCATCGGCAGCGAGCGGAACCGGTCGATGATGCCCTTCTGCATGTCCTCGGCGAGACCCGCGCCGGTGAACGAGGAACCGAACACCACGGTCTGCGCGAAGATGCCTGCGATCAGGAACTCGCGGTAGCCGCCCTCCATGCCGGGCACCTGGATCGCGTTGCCGAAGACGTACGCGAAGAGCAGCACGAACATGATCGGCGACAGCGTCGAGAAGATCAGCACGTCGGGCACGCGCTTGATCTTGATGATGTTGCGCTTGGCAATGGTCACGCTGTCGCTGACCACGATGGAGAGGCGTTCACCGAGACCCATGCGGGGCGGTGCCTCCACAACTGTCGTCGTCGCGGTCATCGGGACTTTCCTTCCGTAGCTTCGAGTCGTTCGGCGGCTTTCGCTCCGCCGGAGCCGTTCGCCGCGACGTCTCCCGCGCGCTTGTCCACGGCATCGCCACCGACGAGTTCCTCGGCCTCGTGCCCGGTGAGCGTCAGGAACACGTCGTCCAGCGACGGACGACGCAGGCCGACGTCGTGCACCTGCACGTCGCTCGCCGCGAGCAGGCCGATCGCGTCGACGAGCGCCTGGGAGCCGTTGCTGACCGGCACCGTGATCCGGCGCAGGCCGGGTTCGAGGTGAATCTCCCCGTCCGCGAGGCCCTTCAGCGCCTGCTGCGCGACGGCGAGCTTGTCGACGTGGTCGACGGTGAATTGGACGCGATCGCCGCCGACCAAGGTCTTCAGCTCGTCGGCGGTGCCGCGCGCGATGACCTTGCCGTGGTCGATCACGGCGATCGAGTCGGCGAGCCGGTCGGCCTCCTCCATGTACTGGGTGGTGAGCAGCAGCGTGGTGCCGCCCGCGACCAGCTCCTCGATGACGTCCCAGAGGTCCAGCCTGGCCCGGGGGTCCAGGCCGGTGGTCGGCTCGTCCAAGAACAGCACCGGCGGATTGGCCACCAGGGCCCCGGCCAGGTCGAGCCTGCGGCGCATGCCGCCGGAGTAGCCGCGGACCGGCCGGTCGGCCGCGTCGCTGAGCCGGAAGCGTTCCAGCAGCTCGCGTGCGCGCTCCTTACTGCGCTGCACGCCCATGTGATAGAGCCTGCCCACCATCTCGAGGTTCTCGAAGCCGGTGAGGTATTCGTCGACGGCGGCGTACTGGCCCGACGCACCGATCCTGGACCGCAGCGCCTGCGGATTCCGGAGGACATCGAGTCCCGCCACCGTCGCCCGGCCCTCATCGGGAACGAGCAGGGTGGTGAGCACCCGGACCGCGGTGGTCTTGCCCGCGCCGTTGGGGCCGAGTAGCGCGGTGACGGTGCCTTCCGGCACCGTCAGGTCGAGTCCATCGAGGGCGACCAGCTGGCCGTAGCGCTTGACCAGACCCTCGGCGACTATTGCGTCGGGCATGATTCTCCTGACGTTGGTGAATTCTCGATGTCGAACGGCGTTCGACGCCCCTCATCCGGGCGTCGAGGCGTTGTCAGCGGGTCGGACAACCGACCGATACGGGGGTCAGTATTGTCCTGACTCCGGTTGTGCGCATCCCCTTTGTTGGGGGACGTCTCGCCTCGGGCCGGACAGCGAAAGGCCGCATCCCGGTCCAGTCGGTGCTCGGGGGTACCGGAACGGGATGCGACCGGTTCGATGGTCCCGCGCGCGGCCCTCTCGGGTCGTGCGTAGCCGACTACCCGTTTCCCGCGCGCGCGGTACTCACTCCGCACCGTGCCGCGGGCGGCGGTCGAACCAGTCCGAGTGACCACCGGCACATACTCGCACCGGGGTACGACAGATTTCGGTCGTCGCCCGACATGCCCAGCCCGCCGCGACACGCGACAAACCCGGCAGAATCGAGCCCGCTCGCGGTCCGGTGGAGGGATTCGCGCCACACTGCGACCACTCGGAATGTTTCCGGTCGGAACCGCTTTTCGTGCCACCGCGCCGAAATTGTGGTGGAATGAGCTGCACCGCAACGTTTTTGACAAACACCAGGTCACGGACCTGCCGCAGGACATGCACGGGCGACCGGTCGACGCCGTGATCGAGCAATCGCACCGCGTACCACCGCGCCAAATTTCTTGGAAAGTGGCTACCCCCATGCGCACACAATCACAAATCTTCGCGTAGGATCAGTCACGTCGGCCCCTCCCCCCCGGGCCGACCTTACGCGGGCCTCGGCTAACTCCCCCCCTTCGCCGAGGCCCGCTCCCCATTTCCGGACCCTTTTCACGAGGTCCGTTCTCGCCTTCAGCCGGTGGTCTCGGTGTCGAAGCCGACCGCCCGCCAAGCGGTTGCCAGCCGCTGCGCCCGCACCCGTCCCGCCGTACCGAACAGCGGGCGATCCCGCTCCCAGCGGTCCCTGGCGACCGGATCGGCGGTCCGCCAGAGCGGCGCGAGCTCGTCGACGACCCGGCCGAACTCCTCGAAGACGCCACCGAGTGCAACATGCACGCCGGGCGACCCGGGCTGGTCCAGATCCAACCCGCGCACCGCGGCCACCAGCGCGAGCAGGCGCTGAAGCACCGGACGCGGCCAGGACGACTCGCGCGCGACGCGCACCAGCCAGCCGAGCGCGGCGGCGAGCACGTGCACGTCCTCGATGGTGCGGAACGGCTTGAGGAAATCGGTGTAGCCGTCGCCGGGCAGCACGGTCGCGGGCGCGTCGGTGAAAGTGACGGTGGCGTGCGGGATCTCGGGGGCGAACGGCGGCGCGGGCAGATCCGTCACCGCGACGCCCGGCGCCGAGGTCTCGACGAGCGCAGCCCGCAGGATGTTGCGGCCGTCGTCGGCGACGCCCGCGCTGGCGACGACCAGGAGCCTGCGCGCCAGACTGCCCAGCGTGGTGAAGGTCTTGGTGCCGCTGATCGTCGCCGCGCCGTCGTGCTCGGTCAGCGCGGTGCGGATGGCCGAGGGATGCGCGCCGCCCGCCTCGGTGGCCGAGACCGCGACGGCGTCTTCGGCAGGCAACTCGGGCAACAGGGTGCGCAGCGCCTCCTGGTAGCCGGAGAGGAAGGCGTAGCCGAGCCGGTCGGCCGCGAAACCGCCCGCGATCGCGGCGTCCACAGGTGCCGCGAAACGGACCGCGACCGCGCGGTGCCCGGCCCAGGCGGCCGTCACGGAGTCGACCGGTGCGCCGGGCGGTTCGGTCAGGAGATAGTCGAGCACAGATTCCACTCCTGCACGCTAACCCGCGCGGAGCTCGTGCCCGACCGACTCGGGCCTAGCTGATCTCTACCCGCAGTCGGCCACGGCGAAGGTCCGGAAAATAGGCGTTGCCGGACGAAGTTCGCCAGGAGCCCGCCCGGAGCCGAGGCCACCTAACCGGTCCGGGCGACCTCGACCGGGGACTGCCATATCCGGCTGCGCAGATCGGCGCCGCGAATCACCTGGATGCGCCACGGCTCCAACCGCATGATGTGCAGCGTCGGATCGTCGGGCGCGCGCCAGAACTGGCCGAGGTGATAACCCGCGCCGGGCGGACTGGTCTGCGCGTACAGGTCCCAGACACGTTGGCGCGTCGGGAGATCGTCCACCCACTCGGCCGTCGCGTCCACCGCGACGGAGTTGTTGCCGCGCGACCAGTAGGAGAAGTTGACGTGCGGGTTCCGCGCGATGTGCGCCGCCTTGACCGGCGTCTTGTAGGTGGCGAGCCAGCCGAGCGGAACCCCGTCGACCCGCTCCCAGACCGGGATGAGCACCCGGGTGCGCGGCCGGTTCTTGCTGTCGACGGTCACCATCGTGGCGTACACGATGTGCCCCACGTAGGCGTTGAACTCCGTCTCGATCTCGTCGAAATCCTCGACCTTCTGCGTCATGCCGAAGTCCTTCCGGTTCCCGCTGCGACTGTCGGTTACTTCTTGTAACCAAGGGCATCATCGGACACCATGGAGAGCTATGGAAGACGGCACTTCTGAGTCACCCGGTTACTGCGGAGATACCGAGGACTACACGGCACGCCAGTGGGACACCCGCGAGGACTGCGATGTGCGCCAGATCCTCGACCGCATCGCCGACAAGTGGTCGCTGCTGACCATCGCCCTCCTCGCGGAACGCACCATGCGGTTCACCGAACTGCGCCGCGAGATCGACGGTGTCAGCCAGCGCATGCTGACCCGTACGCTGCGCCACCTCGAACGCGACGGCCTGGTGCGGCGCACGGTGCATCCGGTCGTGCCGCCGCGGGTCGACTACGAACTGACACCGCTGGGCGGCAGCCTGCACGAGACCATCCAGGCGCTGGTCACCTGGACCGAGGATCATCAGCGCGAGATCGCCGAGGCGCGCACCGCGTACGACGCGGCCGCCGCGGTGCCGGTGTGATCCGAGGGTCGATCCCCCAGCCGGATGTCGGCGCAGCCGGGTGACGGCTTCGACAACACAACCGGTGACGGCACAGACAACACCGTCGCGGTGACGGCACCAGCAACATAAGCCGGTGACGGCACCAGCAACACAAGCCGGTGACGGCACCAACAGCACCGCCGGGGCGGCGGCACAGACAACACAGCCGCAGTGACGACACCGACAGCACAGCGCGGATGTGAGCTCGGCAAACAACCGGACACACCCAGCATCTGGTCAGCTGATTCTCAGGGCGCGCGGGTATCACTGATTGGGTCGCATCCGCCGCGTGAGGAGCCTGACCTGTGAAACAGCCGGACGAGAGACGGAGAAGGGAACTCTTCGACGCCGAGGCCCGGCTCTCCTGGGTGCTCGCGGCGCTGGCCGGGATGATCGGCGCGGCGGCCTTCATGCACACCGCCGGCTACTTCGTCACCTTCATGACCGGCAACACCGAGCGTGCCGTACTCGGCGCGTTCCATGATGAGCCCGATCTGGCCGTCGCCGCCGCGCTGCTGCTGACCGCGTTCCTGTCCGGCGTGGTCGTTGCCTCTTGGTGTCGCAGGCACTACTGGTCGGGTCATCCGCACGGGCCCACGCTGCTCACGACCGTGTGCCTCGCGCTGGCCTCGATCATCGATATCGCGCTCTACTCCGTGACAGACACCAGCCGGATCGATTTCGTCCCCATCCTGTTCGTCGCCTTCGGCGTCGGCGCGCTGAACACCTCGTTCGTCAAGGACGGCGAGGTCTCGGTGCCGCTCAGCTACGTCACCGGGACGCTGGTCAAGCTGGGGCAGGGCATCGAACGCCACGTCAGCGGCGGTGACTACGCCGACTGGCTCGGCTATTTCCTGCTGTATCTGTCCTTCGGGCTCGGCGCGCTGCTCGGCGGTCTGCTGAGCTTGCTGGTCGCGGGCTGGGCGATGCTCATCACGGCGACGGTGGTATGCACCCTCGTCACCGGCTACACGTATCTGCATCTGGACAGGCACGGTCCGCTGCCGATCGAGCGACCCGGCCGGTCGAACGACGCATAAACGTTTCATCCCAGCCCTGCGCGACTACAGTCGAGACATGGCCATCGAGTGCTCGAGCGTCGTCGCCGCGCCCCGATCCGAGGTCTTCGCCTGGTACGCGCGTCCCGGCGCGTTCACCAGACTCGCGCCACCGTGGCATCCGGTTTCCCCGCTCGCCGAGGCCGATTCGCTGGCCGACGGGCGCGCCGTGCTCGGCTTGCCGGGCGGGTTGCGCTGGGTGGCGCGGCACGATCCCGCCGGTTATCTCCCGCCGCAACGTTTCGTCGACGCGGTCGCCGCGAAGGGACTCGCCTCGCTGCCCGCCGCGCGGCTGCTGCGCTGGCGGCACGTGCACGAATTCGAGGAGGTCGACGCCCGGCACACCCGGGTGATCGATCGAGTGCGGACTCCGATTCCGGAATTCGTGCTGCGCCCGATGTTCGACTACCGATACCGCCAGCTGGCCGACGACCTACTCGCGCACCGCCGCGCCGCCGAGCACGGCTTCGGCCCGGCCACCGTCGCGGTGACAGGTGCGTCCGGCCTGGTCGGCACCGCGCTGTGTGCCTTCCTGAGCACCGGCGGCCACCGCGTCCTGCGCTTGGTGCGTCATCCGGCCCGCACGCCCGGCGAACGCCGGTGGGACCCCGCCGCTCCCGACCCCGAACTGCTCGACGGCGTGGACGCGGTGGTGCACCTGGCCGGCGCGTCGATCGCGGGACGGTTCACCGAGGGGCACAAGCGGGCGATCGCCGACAGCCGGATCCAACCGACGCGCAAGCTGGCCGAACTCGCCGCGCGATCAGGTCTTTCGACCTTCGTCAGCGCCTCCGCCATCGGCTTCTACGGCTACGACCGCGGCGACGAGACGCTCACCGAGGAGGCGAGCTGGGGCGACGGCTTCCTAGCCGATGTGGTCGCGAACTGGGAGGCGGCGACCCGCCCCGCCGAGAAAGCCGGAGTGCGGACGATCCGAATTCGCACCGGCATCGTGCAGTCCCCCAGCGGCGGCACACTGCGGCTGCTGCGTCCGTTGTTCACCGCGGGTCTCGGCGGGCGGATCGGAGACGGCCGTCAATGGCTGTCCTGGATCGCTCTGGACGACCTGGTCGATGTCTACCACCGCGCGCTGTGGGACGAATCCCTCGCGGGACCGATCAATGCCGTTGCGCCGCACCCGGTCCGCAACAGCGAATACACCGAGGTGCTGGCCCGCGTGCTGCACCGCCCCGCGCTCCTTCCGGTGCCCGACTTCGGCCCGGCCCTGCTGCTCGGCAAGCAGGGCGCGCGCGAACTCGCCGCCGCCGGCCAGCGCGTGCTGCCGACCCGGCTGGTCGCGGCGGGGCACACGTTCCGAACTCCCGGCCTCGACGCCGCGCTGCGTCACCTGCTCGGCCGGACGAGGCACTGACAACCTGGGGCGCGACACTCGCTCGG
Organism: Nocardia sp. NPDC004654; assembly: GCF_040609595.1. Lineage (NCBI taxonomy): Bacteria > Bacillati > Actinomycetota > Actinomycetes > Mycobacteriales > Nocardiaceae > Nocardia > Nocardia sp. NPDC004654. Next base: position 394,218 of record NZ_JBEXKI010000001.1, read on the forward strand.
CGCACAGGACAGCGGCTGAGAACCCACCGCGACGCGTCCACCGGCGGTGCCACGGCCGGACCTTCCCGCGAAGCGACGGCATCCGTTCGGGCGCCGAGAAATTCAGCGCAGCCGGTCGACGGCGTCCGCCAGACTCTCCACCTGCACGGCGGCCGCCGGCAGGATCACGTCGTCCCATCCGGGCCCGCCGAGGAACACCCGAGCCCCCGCCCCGAGGCAGGCGCGAACGGCCGACGTCAACGCCGTGGATTCGCGCTGCGACCAGAGCAGGACCGCAGCCGGATCCCGCTGCCTCGCAAGCGCGTCCACCAATGCCGCGGTCGGAACATCGGGGCCGAGCATCCGCGCGCCGACGCCGCGTTCGGCCAGCGCGGCACGCAGCACGTCGAGCGGCAGCGAATGTGTTTCACCGCTCGTGCAGGCGAGCACGGTGCCCGCGGGCCCAGTGGGCGGATTCGTTCGTTGCATGGCGGCCGCGACACACCAGGAGAGCAGGTGTTCGACATCGACGCACCCCTCGCCACTGCCCTGCCGATCGACGATCTCGGCAAAAGCGGGACGGCACAGGCGTTCCCAGGTGTCGACGACGCCGTAGGCGCGAACGTGCGATTCGACCAGGGCGGTGACCGTGCCGGTCTCCAGGGCGAACGCGGCGGCGAGCAGCGCGGTCCGATCGCCGAGCGCCAGCACGGGCCCGCGTGCTGTCGCGGCGGCGCCCGCCGGGCTGGCGCCACCGCGGATCAGCTCGAGCATCCGTTCCAGCAGCGCGATGTCGGATTCGGTGTAGAGGCGGTGACGGCCGGGCCGATCCTGCGCGGGCCCGATCTCGTAGCGGCGGTTCCAGCTGCGCAGGGTCGCCGTCGGAATGCCGAGACGCTCGGCCACCGCGCGCACCGTGTAACCGGCCGCGTCGGGAGCGGAGGCGGAACCGGCGGGCATCGTCTCATTCTGCCCGGTCGAGTCCATCCGGTTCCGCACGGACGCCCGGATTCGGAGTGTGTCCGGCGAAAATTCTGCATCGTTTATGCATCGTTGACTGATATCATGGCGAGAGTCGCCGACCCGAGGAGGTCCCATGGACTCGCACCGGACAACACGATGGTGTGCGCGTCTCGCGACCGCTGTCGTCGCGGCGGCGAGCGTCGCCGCCGGTACCGCGACGGCCGAACCGCCCGCCCCGGTGCCGAACTTGGATCTGGATCGCTACCTCGGCCAGTGGCGCCAGCTCGCCGCGATACCGCAGTACTTCAACCTGGCCTGCGCCCGCGACACCACTGCCGACTACGCGCTGGACGCGCGCGGCGACATCTCCGTGCACAACCGCTGCATCACTTGGACCGGCACCGTCAACGAGATCCGCGGCACCGCGCGGGTGAACGACCGGGTGACGGGCGCGCAGCTGCACGTCAGCTTTCCCGGCGTTCTCACCCAGGATCAACTGGACGGCCCGACGAACTACATCGTCACCGCGCTCGGCCCGGACTACTCGTGGGCGCTGGTGACCGACCCCAACCGCACCTCAGGCTTCGTGCTCGCCCGCGAACCCGCATTGGATCCACAGTCCTGGTCGGACGTGCGTGCGGCGATCGTCGCGGCGGGCCAGGACTCCTGCCTGTATCTCACCTCGCCGACGACTGGCGGAATGTCCACGATCGGACCGCTGTGCACTACGTGAACCTCGACAGCGTGCGGACTCCGCGAGGGTCGCGTTCGCGCCGGTACGGAAGAGCCGCCCGTGCCCGCGCGGCGCGACCCTCGTGGGGCCCGCATCGGTCGCGTCGCTTCCCCTGGCGGCCGCACGGAGCCGATCGATGACGACCTCGGTGGCGCTGTTCACCCGCGACCTGCGGGTGCACGACAATCCCGTGCTCACCGCGGCGCACCGGGCGGGCGACGCGGTGGTGCCGCTGTTCGTCGTCGACCGCGACCTGGTGCCGGACCGCTGCCCGCCCAACCGCGCCCGCTTCCTCGCCGCCGCCCTCGCCGAACTCGACGACGAACTCCGCGCGCTCGGCGGGCGACTCGTGCTGCGCCGCGGTGACGTGGTGGACGAGGTCGACCGCGTGGTCGCCGAAACGGGCGCCGCCAGCGTGCATCTCGCCGAGGATGTGAGTGGATACAGCCGCTCGCGAGCACTGCGATTGCGAGAACGGCTGCGGGAGCGTGACTGTCGGGTCGACGAGCACACCGCCACGATCACGGCGGCCGACCCGGAACTGCTCGTGCCGTCCACCGGTCGCGACCACTTCGCGGTCTTCACCCCCTACTTCCGGCGGTGGACGGAAGCGCAACGGCGCAAGCCACTCGGCAAACCACGCGCCCTGACCCTGCCGCGAATATCGGGTGACCCGCTGCCGAAGCCCGACGACCTGTGTTCGGGCGAATCCTCGCCGCACTTGACCGTCGGCGGCGAGACGACGGGCCGGAAACTGCTGCGCGACTGGCTTTCCGGTCCGCTCGCCGACTACGCGAAGCTCGGCGACGATCTGGCCGCCGACGCGACCTCCCACCTCTCGCCCTATCTGCACTTCGGCTGCCTGTCCCCCACCGAGGTGGTGCACCGGGTCGACATGTCGGCCGAGGGCGGTCACGCCTTCGCCAGGCAGCTGGCCTGGCGCGACTTCCACCACCAGCACCTCGCCGCCCGGCCCGAGGCCGCCTGGCACGACTACCGCGCGCGGCAGATCCAATGGCGCGACGATCCGCGCGCGGTCGAGGCCTGGCGAGAAGGCCGCACCGGCTATCCGATCGTCGACGCGGGCATGCGCCAGTTGCGCGCCGAGGGCTGGATGCCCAACCGCGCACGACTGATCACGGCCAGCTTCCTCGCCAAATCCCTTCGGGTGCATTGGCGAATCGGCGCGGCCCACTTCTTGCACTGGCTCGTCGACGCCGACCTCGCCAACAACCAGCTCAACTGGCAGTGGGTGGCGGGCACCGGCACCGACACCAGGCCGAACCGCGTGCTCAACCCGCTGCGCCAAGCCAAGCGCTACGACCCCGACGGCGATTACGTCCGGCGTTGGATACCCGAACTCGCGCACCTGGAGGGGCCGCGGATTCATCTGCCGTGGCGCGCGGATGTCGACTACCCCGCTCCGATCATCGACTTCGTCGGCATGTGAATACACCGGGCTGCGCTTGTCGGTGCGGGTGATTACGTTGGCCGAGTGGACAACTCACGAACACCAACGCCGAGCGAGTTCGCCGCGCTGGTGCGCCGCCAGCTCGACGACCTCGGCATCGAGGGCGCCGAATACCAACCCGGGGAGTTCTGCTTCGAACTGCCCGACGGCTTGGTCATCAATCTGCACAACATCTTTCGCGACACCGCCGAGTTGACGGCCGAGGAACGATCGGAGCGCGTCACGCGGTTCCTGTCGGCGTTGCGCGCCGACGAGGAACTCCCCGCCGACTGGGAAAGCGCACGTCCCACGCTGTTTCCGGTGCTGCGCCCGGCCACCTACGGCGGACAGGGCATACGTCCACTCTCGCGCCCGGCCTTTCCCTTCGTCGACGAGCTGATCGCGATCGATATGCCCGACAAGCGCGTCCTCGTCACCGCCGATCACGTGACGGGTTGGGGCGTCACGATTTTCGAGGTGTTCGAAGCCGCGCGCGAAAACCTCGCCGCGAAACCGCCTTCGATCTCCCTGTCGGACGACGGGTATACGCGCATCGTCGACACCGGCGACTACTACGCGACTTCCTGGCCCTTGCTTCCCGGCTGGCTCGCCTCGCTCGCCGCCGAAGGCAGACGCGCGGTCGCCTTCATCCCCGAAGACGACGCCCTCATCCTCACGCTGGACGAGCCCGAACTCCTCGAGCAGCTCTTCGACGCCGTGGAGGACCAGTACGTCACCGCGGTGCGTCGCCTCTCACCGCAGGCCTACACCACCAACGGGAGCGGCGCGGTCGTCCCGTTCGACCTGGCAGGTCCGCATCCCCAGCTACCCGCCGCCCACCGGGCGCGCTGTGGCCTGGCCACCACCGAGTACCAGGCCCAGCAAGCGCAGCTCATCGAGGCGCTGGACGACGAAGACGGCTTCGCGCCCTACGGCATCGACTTCGCCTATCCCTCCCAGCTGAACTTGGCCAGCGGCGACAACGGTTTCTTCACCATCGCCCCGTGGGCCGAAGAGATCGAGACCCTGCTGCCGGAAGCCGACTACATCGACCTCTGCCTGACCGACGAGAAGGACGAGATCATCGAAACCCTGGCGATCCCCTTCGCCACCCTCGCGGCCCACATCGACTTGGTCCCGGTCCGCACCCTGTCCCCACGCCGCTACTTGGCCAAGAACTGGCCCGACGCTCCGACCCTCACCCGCCTGCGCGCCGCCGCCGTCGACCTCTAGCCCGGAAACGAGAATCGGCGCGTGCTCTGAACGAGCACGCGCCGGTTGAAAGTGGAGCCTAGGGGAATCGAACCCCTAACCCCTGCCTTGCAAAGGCAGTGCTCTGCCAATTGAGCTAAGGCCCCGAGTCCCCGAGGGTGGAATGAGTTTCAGCGAGTGGTGACCTCGTGCCACAGGTCCGCTTCGTCACGCTTGCGCAGCTTGGTGATTCCGAAGAGAACCGCGACCACGACGCCGACCGTGAGGAGAATCTTCATGGTTCCCACCCTACTGTCATGTTCGGGAGTGGGCCTAGGAGGACTTGAACCTCCGACCTCTTCGTTATCAGCGAAGCGCTCTAACCGCCTGAGCTATAGGCCCGTGTTCGGCTCTCGCACCGTAGTGGGCGAGCCGAGGCTAGACATTACCAAACTTGACTCAAAACAAACAAAACAGCTGGTAGCGGGCCTAGACCGGCCTATTCGGCCCATCTCTCCGACCCCTGCCAGCCGACCTAGCCGCCAGCGATCCCGTCGCCCGAACGGAAACGGCCGGTATTCCCTGGAACGGGAATACCGGCCGCCGCCGAGAATTTCGCGGACTGGGCGATCCGCCGACGCTCCAGCCATGATGGAGCGATCGACGAACACCGTCCGAGCCGAGTTCCTAGTCCGGATCCGCCAGAGTCACCTGGATACCACCGACCAGGTCGCAGCACTGGTTGTAGATGAAGGTGCCGACCGTGCCGAGCGCGGTGAACAGCACCACGTTGATCAGCCCGATGACGCCCGCGTAGCCGAACACCGTGCCCGCGTCGATCAGGCCCACCGAGCCACTGTCCTGGGACACCATGTCGGTGAAGGTGTTGTTCAGCCGCTCCCACACGCCCATGCCCTCGAGCACGATGTAGAGCAGGCCGACGGCGAGCATCCACACGAAGAACAGCGCCACGCTGATCACCAGCGAGATCTTCAGCGTCGACCAGGGGTCGATGCGGCGGATCTGCACGGTGGCGCGCAGCGGCTCACCGGAAGCCACGGCCGCCGCGACCGCGACCGGAGCCGCGGGCGAGACGTGCGCCTGCGGGTTCATGCCGACGGGCTCGGGGTGCGGTAGTGGGTGCCGGATATCGGACAAATCGGGCATGTCCTTGATCAGCTCCGGCCGCGCGATGCTGCGGGTGGGTCCGTCGATGCCGACCGACTTCACCATCGCCGCTTCCTTGCGCGCCGCCTTGGCCGCGAGGTCGGCCGTGGTGCGCGCGTTGGTGACGCCGCCGTTCAAGCCGACCGCCGCGTTGCCGCCCGCTCCGGCGCCGAGCCCGGCGCCGCCGTCCGCGGGCGGCCTGCCCGCCACCGGCGCCTGGCCGGGGCGGTACAGGTTCGACTGCGGCTCGCGCTGCGGCAGCTGCGACCAACCGTCCTTGTACTGCGACTGACCGCCGCCCGGCGCGGGTTTCGCGCCATCGGGGCCGCCGGATTCACCGGGCGAACCCATCCGAACGGTCTCCTGATCGAACCCTTCTTTGCCGCCACCGGGCTCCGGCGCACCCTTGGGCGCGCCCTGCTTGGGCCCGCCCTGCCCGGGCCCGAAATCGCCCTGCTGGCCGACGTTCTGTTGCGGCTGGCCACCCTGCTGGCCCCCGCCCGGCTGTCCGGTTTCGCCCGCGCCGGGCCGGGGGATCGGCCGCGGCGGAATCGGAGACGGTGCGATCCGTTCGGTCACACCGTTCGTCTGGTGTCCGTCATTCGGCTGATTCGGAGTGGTCAATGGGAATCCTTAGATCCGTTCGTTGCCGCCGCTTGGAGGGTCACTGCTGAGAGGAACCGATTTCGTCGCCACCGTCGACCTGATCGGGTTCGTCGGCGTTGCGCGCGATAGCAAGCAACGTACTTCCCTCTGCGAGGTTCATCAATCGCACGCCCTTGGTCTGTCGCCCAGCCTTACGAACCTGCTTTGCCGCCGTCCGGATGACTCCACCGCCGGAGGTGATCGCGTAGAGCTCATCCTCATCGTCGACGATGAGCGCACCGACCAGAGTGCCACGCCTGGCGTCGAACTGGATAGTCAATACACCTTTACCGCCGCGTCCCTGCGCGGTGTACTCCTCGATCGCGGTGCGCTTCGCGTAGCCGCCCGAGGTCGCCACCAGCAGATACGTCTCGGGTCGAACGACGTTGAGCGACAACAGTTCGTCCTCGGCGTTGAACCGCATGCCCTGCACGCCGGAGGTGGCGCGACCCATCGGGCGCAGCGCCTCGTCGGTGGCCGAGAAGCGGATCGACTGGCCCTGCGCCGAGACGAGCAGCAGATCGTCGTCGGCGGAGCAGAGCACGGCGCCGACGAGTTCGTCCTCGTCGCGCAGGTTCACCGCGACGATGCCGCCGCTGCGGTTGGAATCGAAGTCCGAGAGCCTCGACTTCTTCACCAGACCATTCTTGGTGGCCAGCACCAGATACGGGGCGTCTTCGTAGGATTTGATCTGAATGATCTGGGCGATCTTCTCGTCCGGCTGGAAAGCCAGCAGGTTGGCCACGTGCTGACCGCGCGCGGTGCGGTTGGCCTCGGGCAGCTCGTACGCCTTGGCGCGGTAGACCCGGCCCTTGTTCGTGAAGAACAGCAGCCAGTCGTGGGTCGAGGTGACGAAGAAGTGCTTGACGATGTCGTCCTGCTTGAGACCCGCGCCCTGCACGCCCTTGCCGCCGCGCTTCTGCGAGCGGTAGAGGTCGGTCTTGGTGCGCTTGGCGTAACCGGTCTCGGTGATGGTGACGACCACGTCCTCGCGGGCGATCAGGTCCTCGTCGGCCACGTCGCCGTCGGCGGCGATGATGCGGGTGCGCCGCTCGTCGCCGTACTTGTCGACGATCTCGGCCAGCTCGTCGCGCACGATGGCGCGCTGACGTTCCGGTTTGTCCAGAATGTCCTTGTAGTCGGCGATTTCGCTTTCGATCTTGGCCAGATCGTCGACGATCTTCTGCCGCTCCAGCGCGGAGAGGCGCCGCAGCTGCATGTCGAGAATGGCGGTGGCTTGGATCTCGTCGATCTCGAGCAGCTGCATCAGGCCGGTGCGGGCGGTGTCGGTGTTGGCCGAACGCCGGATCAGCGCGATGACCTCGTCGAGCGCGTCGAGCGCCTTGACCAGGCCGCGCAGGATGTGGGCCCGTTCCTCGGCCTTGCGCAGCAGGTAGCGGGTGCGCCGGACGATGACTTCCAACTGGTGATCGACGTAGAGCCGGATCATCTGGTCCAGGCGCAGCGTGCGCGGCACGCCGTCGACGATGGACAGCATGTTGGCGCCGAAGCTGGTCTGCAGCTGGGTGTGCTTGTAGAGGTTGTTCAGCACCACCTTGGCGACGGCATCGCGCTTGACCGTCACCACGATTCGCATGCCCGCGCGGTCGGAGGACTCGTCGTGGATATCCGAGATACCCGCGATCTTGCCGTCCTTCACCTGCTCGGCGATCGAGTTGATGAAGTTGTCGGTGTTGACCTGGTAGGGCAGCTCGGTGATGACGATCGTGGTGCGACCGCGGTTGTCCTCTTCGATCTCCACCACACCGCGCATGCGGATCGAGCCGCGACCGGTGGTGTAGGCGTCGTTGATGCCCTGGTTGCCGACGATCAGGCCGTGCGTCGGGAAGTCCGGGCCCTTGACCCGCTCCATGCACGCGGCGAGGGTGCTCTCCTCGTCGGCGTCGTGGTTGTCCAGCGCCCAGTAGATCGCCTCGGCGAGCTCGTTCAGGTTGTGCGGCGGAATGTTGGTCGCCATACCGACCGCGATGCCGTTGGAGCCGTTCATCAACAGGTTCGGCACCCGGCTGGGGAGAACCACCGGCTCCTGGGAACGACCGTCGTAGTTCGGCGCGAAATCGACCGTCTCGTGGTCGATCTCGCGCAGCAGCTCCATCGCGAGCGGCGTCAGGCGGCACTCGGTGTATCGCATGGCGGCCGCGCCGTCGTTGCCGCGGGAACCGAAGTTGCCCTGGCCGTCGACCAGCGGGTAGCGCAGCGACCACGGCTGCGCCATGCGGACCAGGGTGTCGTAGATCGACGCGTCACCGTGCGGGTGGTAGTTACCCATGGTCTCCGCGACCGGGCGCGCGGACTTCACGTAGCCGCGGTCCGGGCGGTACCCGTTGTCGTACATCGCGTAGAGCACGCGCCGGTGCACCGGCTTGAGGCCGTCGCGCACGTCGGGCAGCGCGCGGCCCACGATCACGCTCATCGCGTAATCGATGTAGCTGCTCTGCATTTCGTTCTGGATGTCGACCGGCTCGATCCGGTCGCCTGCACCGCCGTTCGGGGGCAGCGTTGTCTCAGTCATGCGGTCTCCTTAGCGGGGCGTGAAAAGGCTGAACTGCAGCGGGTTCTCACGCCGGCTACACGTCGAGGAAGCGAACGTCCTTGGCATTGCGGGTGATGAAGCTGCGACGCGCCTCGACGTCCTCGCCCATCAGAACGGAGAACAGCTCGTCGGCCGCGGCCGCGTCGTCGAGCGTCACTTGACGAAGCACCCGCACCGCCGGGTCCATCGTGGTCTCCCACAGCTCTTTGGCGTTCATCTCGCCCAGACCCTTGTAGCGCTGGACGCCGTCGTCCTTGTTGATCTTCTTGCCCGCCGCGAGACCGGCCTCGAGCAGGCCGTCGCGCTCCCGGTCGGAGTAGGCGAACTCCGGATCGCTGCGCTGCCACTTGAGCTTGTACAGCGGTGGCTGCGCCAGGTAGACGTGGCCGTGCTCGACCAGCGGGCGCATGAAGCGGAACAGCAGCGTCAGCAGCAGGGTCGAGATGTGCTGGCCGTCCACGTCGGCGTCGGCCATCAGCACGATCTTGTGATACCGCAGCTTGGCGATGTCGAACTCGTCGTGGATGCCGGTGCCGAACGCGGTGATGATCGACTGGACCTCGTTGTTCTTGAGAACCCGGTCGATACGCGCCTTCTCGACGTTGATGATCTTGCCGCGCAGCGGGAGGATCGCCTGGTACATCGAGTCGCGGCCGGACTTGGCCGAGCCACCGGCGGAGTCACCCTCCACGATGTAGATCTCGGACTTGCTCGGGTCCTTGGAGCGGCAGTCGGCCAGCTTGCCGGGCAGACCGCCCAGGTCGGTGGCGGACTTGCGGCGCACCAGCTCGCGCGCCTTGCGTGCCGCGACGCGCGCCTGCGCCGAGGAGACGGCCTTCTGCACGATGGTCTTCGCGTCGGCCGGGTTGGCCTCGAACCAGTGCGCGAGGTGCTCGTTGCATGTGCGCTGCACGAACGACTTGACCTCGGTGTTGCCGAGCTTGGTCTTGGTCTGGCCCTCGAACTGCGGGTCGGAGATCTTCACGCTCACGATCGCGGCGAGACCCTCGCGGATGTCGTCGCCGGTGAGGTTGCCGTCCTTCTCCTTGAGGAGCTTCTTGTCCTTCGCGTACTTGTTCACCACCGTGGTGAGCGCGGCGCGGAAGCCCTCTTCGTGGGTGCCGCCCTCGTGGGTGTTGATGGTGTTGGCGAAGGTGTGGACGGATTCCGAATAGCCGGAATTCCACTGCATCGCGACCTCGAGCTCGTGCCCGGTGCCCTTGCCGGTGAAGCCGACCACCGAGTTGTGGATCGGCTGCTTGGTCCGGTTGATGTGCTTGACGAAGTCCTCGAGTCCACCGGGGTAGTGGTAGGTGCGGACCTTGACCTTGGCCTTCGGCTCCTCGACGGCGGGCGCGTTCTCGTCGAGGTGCTTGGGCGCCTCGGCGGTGTCGCTGACGACCTCGTCGGTGACCTCGCTCTCGGAGACCCGCTCGTCGGTGAGGGTGATGGTGAGCCCCTTGTTCAGGAACGCCATCTCCTGCAGACGCCGCGCGACCGTCTCGAAGTTGAAAGTCGTGGTCTCGAAGATCTCCGGATCCGGCCAGAACCGGATGGTGGTTCCGGTGCGCTTGGTGGCCTCGCCCTGCAACAGTTTGCCGGGTTTGGAGTCCTTGTACTCCTGGGTCCAGTGGTAGCCGTCGTTGTCGATCTCGGCCTCGAGCCGGCTGGACAGCGCGTTCACCACCGAGATGCCGACGCCGTGCAGACCACCGGACACCGCGTAGGCGTCGGAGTCGAACTTGCCGCCCGCGTGCAGCTGGGTCATGACCACCTCGATGGTGGGGATGCCCTGCGCGTGCATGCCGGTCGGGATGCCGCGGCCGTCGTCGACCACCTCGACGCCGCCGTCGGCCAGCAGCGTGACATCGACGCGCGTCGCGTAGCCCGCCATCGCCTCGTCGACGGAGTTGTCGACGACTTCCCAGATCAGATGGTGCAGGCCGCGCTCACCGGTCGAACCGATGTACATGCCCGGGCGCTTGCGGACCGCCTCGAGTCCCTCGAGGACGGTGATGGAGGAGGCACCGTAGTCCTGCTTGCCCGATGTCGCCTTGGTCGAATCGTTGGAGTCCTTGGCAGCCACTGGTCGGTAGCTCTCCTTACTTGCTGACCCCGGTGCAGCGATCGCCACAGCGCAAGCGCGGCCCGGTCTTGACAGGTCGAGATTCACGGGCCCACGCGGGGGCTGTGCGGAACGCACCGAAGGGTTCGCCGCTAGTTACGTCACCATCCTACTGGTAGCCCCGCGCCACAACGCACCTACGACACCCCTGACGGCTTCATGGCTGCGAGAAATCGACCGGCGACGAGTCCGGTCTCCCTCGAAACCGTTTCAGGGTCTCTCAGATGTGCTCAGCACGCCGTGCCGGACGGTCGCCACGATCACCCGGAGACCGCGACCCGATCCACGAATTCGGCGGTGCGGTCGGCGAGCGCCTCCGGGTGCGAGATCGGCGACCAGTGCCGGGCCGCGATCTCGGTGCGGGTCAGGTTGCCGACCCACTGCTCGGCCTCGGCGTGCACCACCGGACGCACCGCCCGGTCGCCGCTCGAGACGATCAACTGCACCGGGACACCGATCGGGCGCGGACGCGGATTGCGCAAGTGCGCACGAATATTCGCACGATAGAGCTTGAGGTTGTTGATCATATCGGCGCGCAGCGTCGGCGCTGTCTGCACCAGTGCGGGGTCCAAGCCGTCGAAGAAGGCGAGGAAGCGCGGCCAGCGGCGGGACAGCGCGCGCAGCACCGGATTGGGCAGGCCGGGAATCTGGAAGGCGACGGTGTACGCCGAGGCGATGCCCTGCGCGAGCGCCCCGCGCAGCCGGGCCGCCGAGAACGGGCCGCGCAGGTACGCCCCGAGGAAGTCGAGGTTCGGGCCGGAGACGGAACTGAACGACGCGATCCTGTTTTCGGCGTCGGGATCGCTGACGAGTTCCCAGCCGATCACCGAACCCCAGTCGTGCCCGAGCACGTGCACGCGCTGCCCCGGAGCCACCGCGTCGGCGACCGCGCGCACGTCGGCGGCCAGTTCTTCGATGCGATAGGCCGAGACCTGGGTGGGCACCGTGCTCTCACCCGCGCCGCGGTTGTCGAAGGCGATGACGCGATAACGATCGGCCAGGCGGGCGGCGACGCGATTCCACAGGATGTGAGTATCGGGCCAGCCGTGCACGAGCAGGATGGGTATGCCCGCGGGATCGCCGCATTCGAACACCGCGAGTTCGACGTCGCCCCGGCGGACGGTGGTGGTGGCCGTGGCGGGGAACGGGCCCGCGGTGCTGATCGTCATCGATCCGTTTCTCCTGTGCATATTCGATCCGGGCCGGTGGCGCGGCCTCGGGCGTTCCACGGTGAATCCGCAGGTCCCGAGGCTGGGGACTGTGGAGATACCTGTGGATATGTGGATAAACGTAACACCAGGTATCGGGTAATTGCCAGAGCGTCTGGGTCACCCGATCCGCGCCCGTCGATCAGCCGTAGGTGTCGCGTGGACCGCGGCCCTTGATGTGCCGCTCCCCCTTGCGCCAGCTCGGCGCGGCCGGGCCGGAGATCTTCAGCTGCGTCACCACGCCATGACCGACCGCGGCGTTGATCTTCGCCAGGATCTGGCCCTGCAACATGCGCAGCTGGGTCGCCCACGCGGTGGACTCGGCGGCGATGCTCAGCACGCCGTCCTTGAGCGCGATCGGGGTGGCGTGCGAGGCGATGTCCTCGCCGACGACGCCCGCCCAGCGCCCGAGCACCGTTCCTTCGGAGACCTTGCCGTCCCAGCCCCTGCTCTTGGCGATGCGGGTGGCGAGCTGGGACAGCAGCTGGGGATCGCGATCGTCCGGTCGCGCGCCGGACCAGCCCGTGCGCCTGCGTGCCCCGGTGCGCAGCTTCCGCACCGGCGAGGCACGGCCCTGACCGACCGACTTTCCGCTGGCCTTCGCCGCGGCGCGGGCCTCTTCCAGTGCGCGCCGGGCCAGATCGATGCCGCGCAACTGCGGCTCGCCGCCGGGCTGCTGTGCGCCCGGTTCGGGCTGGTCGGTCATCGTCCCGCTCCGTTCGACCCTCGGGTTTGTCCCCAGATCTTGCTCTGTTGTCCCCAACCGGTGCGCGGCCGGGATCCGGCGCCGAAACGCCCGGTCAGCATGATCGCCGGACCGGCGTCGAACGCCTGTTCGTGGCGTTTTCCGGAACCACGGCGGTGACTGTCGAACGATCACCGCAGCACCGTGGGAAAACACCTCGGGGGTGACGTTCTCCACAGGTGCTGGGGATGAATCGACGGCTCCGTTCCGGCCCCGGTGCAGGGCAACTGTACGGGAGCCCGCCGACGAACTGTCACACGCGTCGCGGCTCTTCCGCGTCGGCGTTCCCCACCTGTGCACAACCCCGCGGGCTACCTGTGGACACCTCTGTCCGCGCGATTCAAGCGAACCCGGGCGCGGGCTCGACGATGCGTGAGGCGCGGTGCGTGGCCTCGCCGGTGGTCTCCACCCGCAGGGGTACCGCGGCCAGCTCGGCGGGCACGTCCTCGGGGACGGCGGCGGTGATCAGCACCTGTTCGGCGCCTGCCGCGACCTCGGCGAGCGCGGTGCGGCGGCGACGGTCCAGTTCGGCGAAGACGTCGTCGAGCAACAGCACCGGCTCCGCTCCGGTGGTGCGCAGCAGCTCGAACGCGCCGAGCCGGAGGGCGAGGGCGAAGGACCAGGACTCGCCGTGGCTGGCGAATCCCTTCGCGGGCGCGTCACCGAGCATCAACTCGAGGTCGTCGCGGTGCGGGCCGACCAGGCAGACGCCGCGGTCCAGCTCCTTGGACCGCGCCGCGGCGAGTTCGCGCAGCACGATCCCCGCCAGCGCGGCGGCGTCGTCGGCCTGCGGCTCCCTGGCCGGATCCAGGAAGTCCGGCGGAAGATACGAGCTGCGGTAACCGATTGCGGCGGGACGGGATTCGGGCGCGATCGACCGATAGGACTGTGCCAGATGGGGATACAGGTCGTGCACCAGCCGGAGCCGCTCGGCGAGCAGCACGGAGGCGTGCTCCGCCAAATGCCCGTTCCACACGTCGAGTGTTCCCAGGTCGGACCTCGATCTGGCTTGCCGCCCAGCGGTTTTCAACAGGGCGGAACGCTGCCGCAGCACCCGCTCGTAGTCCGAGCGCACACCCGCCAACCTGGGGAGCCGGGCTGTGCACAACTCGTCGAGGAATCTGCGGCGCTCCCCGGGGTCGCCCCGCACGAGCGCCAGATCCTCCGGCGCGAACAGCACCGTCTGCAGAATGCCGAGGATCTCCCGCGTTCTGCGCACCGGCGATCGGTTGATCTGCGCGCGATTGGCCGCGCCTTGATTCAGCTCGACATCGATGCGCAGTTCGCGTCCGGTGTTGACCACCGTCGCACCGATCCGTGCCCGCTGCGCGCCCATCCGGATCAGCGGCGCGTCGGCGGCCACCCGGTGTGAACCAAGGGTGGCCAGGTAGCCGATCGCCTCGAGCAGGTTGGTCTTGCCGTTGCCGTTCGATCCCAAGAAAACCGTTCGGCCTGGGGATAATTCGAGTTCCGCGTGCTCCCAGGAGCGGAAGTCGCGCAGCGACAGCGCTCGGATGAACATTCGCTACACCGCCCCGGTCACCGCGGGAGACGGCACCCGATCACGCACAGATGCTCAGCCCGGGAGCCGGACCGGCATCAGCAGGTAGATGTAGGAGCTGGCCAGCGCGGCGAAGGCGCCGGAGTCGAGGACCTCGGGCTCCTCCTCGCTCGCCGGGAGCAGCACCGCGGGACGGCTGGGGGTGGTGAACCCGAAGGTGACCCGATCGGAGTGCAGCGCGGACAGGCCGTCCACCAGGTAGCCGGGGTTGAAGGCGATGGTCAGCGCCTCACCGCGGAAATCGGCGGGCAGCCATTCCTCGGCGCGACCCGCGTCGTCGCCGCCCGCGGACAGCAGCAGGCCCTCGCTGGAGAACTCCAGACGAACCTGCGCGCCGCGCTCGGCGACCAGGGCGACGCGCTTGATGGCCTCGGTCAGCGCCGCGACTTCCAGCGTGGCGATGGAGGTGTGCTCCTTGGGGAGCAATTGGCGGAACTTGGGGAATTCCGCGTCGAGCAGTCGCGTGGTGGTGCGGCGGCCCGCGTTGACGATGCCGAGCAGGCCGTCCGAGCCCGCACCCGTGCCCAGCGAGAGCTGCACGGGCGCGTCCGAGGGGCCCAGCGTCTTGGCGGCTTCGGAGAGCGTGCGGGCCGGGATCAGCACCGCGGTCTCGATGTCGGTGCGGGCGGGCTGCCACTCGATGTGGCGCACGGCCAGTCGGAAGCGGTCGGTGGCCGCGAGAACGACCTGGGGGCCTTCGATCTCGACGCGAATGCCGGTGAGCATCGGCAGGGTGTCGTCGCGGCCCGCCGCGACGGCGACCTGACCGACGGCCTCGGAGAAGACATCCACACTCAGTTCACCGGTCTGCTGCGGCACCTCGGGCAGCTGGGGATAGTCCTCGACCGGCATGGTGGGCAGCGAGAACTTGGCGCTGCCGCAGGAGATCAGCACGCGCGTGCCGTCGACGGAGACGTCCACCGGCTTGTTGGACAGCGCCTTGGTGATGTCGGCGAGCAGGCGACCGGAGACAAGGACCTCGCCGGGACCGGCGACCTCGGCCGCGACGCGCATCTGCGCGGAGACCTCGTAGTCGAATCCCGAGACGGTCAGTCCGTCCTCACTCGCCACCAACAGCACGCCGCCGAGGACCGGCACCGGAGGCCGGGACGGCAGGCTGCGCGCGACCCAGGCGACGGACTCCGCGAAATCCTCCCGGGCGACCCGAAACTTCATGCTCGCAAGCTCCATCGCCCGATCTGTCCTCTCCCGGTTCCGTGATCCGTGTGTGGCGTCCGTCCGAGCACTGTTGGCTCGACAGCGTGTTGGCTCGACAACGTGTGGTTCTCGTCAGGGGGTGCTGGATCGGCCGCGCCAGCAGTCTGGCACAGGCGACCGACATAAAACGTACCCGTGTGTGGCCCGGGTACCTAGTCCGACCCTCGATTCGCGCTCGCGTGTCCGAAACGGGTGTCCGTATATCCGAGAGCGCCCATCCCCTCTTCTCCTTGCCGGTGTAGACGCGTGGCTCCAGACCGGACACTCCCCGACCGACTTTCCACACACCCTGTTTTGAAGAGAGATCTATAAGAAGAAGAACTGAAGTAGTAGTAGGCACTGTGGAATCTGTGGACTGAGCCCGTTTCCGCTGGTCCGGGGGTGTGGTGCCGTGGGGATGGCCGTCGGGTGACTCGAGGATGAACCGGAGGCGTCTGTGGAGGTTCGAAAACTGTCCCACGTTCATCCTCGAGCCGTCCTCGAGTTGTTCCACCGGATTCACCCTGTTGTTCACACGTGTGCACCGAATGGTGGACAGCTCGAGGAATCCTCGAGGACTCCACACGGACTCCTCGAGGATTCCACAAGCGCCTGACCGAGACGTGGCTGGTCAGACCCTGTGGGCAGAGATCGATGGGGATGATGTTGATATCCGGCTGTGAGCGACTCCGCCGCGAGCCTGTGCACGAATCGGTGCACAAACCGGTGGATTCCTCGAGGACTCCACAAGGAATCCTCGAGGAATCCACAACGCACAAAAAAGCACCGCCCCTGGTCAGGGGCGGTGCGGGGTTGTGGAGGGCGCTCAGCGCGAGCGCTGTTTGATACGGGCTGTGAGTTCTTGAACCTGGTCGTAGACGCGGCGGCGCTCGGTCATCTCCTTGCGCACCTTCTTCTCCGCGTACATGACGGTGGTGTGGTCGCGGCCGAAGGCCTGACCGATCTTGGGCAGCGATAGGTCGGTGAGTTCGCGGCAGAGGTACATGGCGATCTGCCTGGCCTGCGCCAGCGGCCGCGCCTTGCCGGGGCCGGTGAGCTCCTCGAGCGTGGTGTTGAAGTACTCCGCGGTCACGGCCATGATCGTCGCCGCGTTGATCTCCAGCGCCGCGGTGTCTGGCATCAGATCGCGCAGCACCACTTCGGCCAGCGGCAGATCCAGCGGTTGACCGTTGAGCGAGGCGAACGCGGTGACCCGGATCAGCGCGCCCTCCAGCTCACGGATATTGCGCTCCACCCGGCTGGCGATCAGTTCCAGCACGTCGTGCGGCACGTCGAGCCGGTCCATCCGCGCCTTCTTGCGCAGGATGGCGATGCGGGTCTCCAGTTCCGGCGGCTGCACGTCGGTGATCAGGCCCCACTCGAACCGGGTCCGCAGCCGCTCCTCGAGGGTGGCCAGCTGCTTGGGCGGACGGTCGGAGGAGACCACGATCTGCTTGTTCGCGTTGTGCAGCGTGTTGAAGGTGTGGAAGAACTCCTCCTGGATGCCTTCCTTGCCCTCGATGAACTGGATGTCGTCGACCAGCAGGATGTCGGTCTCGCGGTAGCGCCGCTTGAACGCGACCTTGCGGTCGTCGCGCAGGCTGTTGATGAAGTCGTTGGTGAACTCTTCGGTCGACACGTACTTCACCCGCATGCCGGGAAACAGCCGCTGGGCGTAGTGACCCGCCGCGTGCAGCAGGTGCGTCTTGCCGAGACCGGAGGCGCCCCAGACGAACAGCGGGTTGTAGGCGCGGGCCGGCGCCTCGGCGATGGCCACCGCCGCGGCGTGCGCGAAGCGGTTGGACGCGCCGATGACGAAGGTCTCGAAGGTGTACTTCGCGTTCAGGCTCGCCGAGGAGTTCGCCGGAGCCGGCGTCTCCTGGCTCTTGGTGAAGTAGGTCGGCCAGTTGTTGCGGACGTTGACGACCGGTTCGTCGTCGGGCTGCTCGGTGCGCAGCGCCTCACCTGACTCGCGGACCGAATCGTGCGCGGCGGCGGGCGCGGCCTCGCGCAACGGCATCCGGGCTGGTCCGCGCATCGGAGCGGGCTCGGGCGTGAACAGCGACTCCTGGCCGGGCGGGGTGGAATCCCGGCGCGAACCCATTCCTGGCTCACGCCGCGGCGCCGTGGACACCTCGGGCACGGCGGCGGAGTCGGGGTAGTCGCCCACGCCAGGCGCGCGATAGGCGGCGGTCGGATAGTCGTCGGCCGGGTAGTCGACGCCGGACTGGTATTCGGCCGGGTAGTCCGAACTCGGCGGGTACTCGGGCGCTGGGGTGTACTCGGGCGCGGGGGCGTACTCGGCGGCGGGCGGGTAGTCGGCGGACTGGGGATAGTCGGACGTTCCCGGATACTCCGGCGCGGGCGCGTAGTCCTGCGGTGCGTACCGCGGGGCCGGGTAGTCGGTGCGGCTCGGCGGATCGGCCGGGTAACCGACGGGACCGCGCGACGCCTCCCTGGTGCGCTGCGTGTCCCGGTTCCGCTGGGCCGCCTCCCTGCTTCGCTCCGGACGACTGGTCATCCTGGCGTGCCGTGGGTTGGCCGCGGAACGATCGGTGCTCGGCGTCGCGGGCGCCGCGATGCGCACGCCGAGGCCCTCGACCTGGGGACCGAGCCGGCGGGCGAGGGAACGCAGGATGGGTTCGCGCAGATCGCGTTCGATGGCCTCCTGGGCCAGCGACGAGGGCACCGACAGCAGGGCGAAGCCCTGCGCGACGGTGATCGGCTTGACGAGTTTGAGCCAGGCCTGCTGTGCTCGGGTCACCGCCGGGATGGATCCGTCGTCGGAACCGGTGGTGAGCTCGGCAATCACCTCGGGCCACACGGTGGCCAGCACGTTCTGCTCGTCGTCCATGCAGTTTCCTCCCCGGAAGTAGGTCGATAGGAGCAGACGGCCGGGGTACGCGAGCAGGTTCGTGGATGGGCTATCCTGTGATCCCGCGTACGTCCGTAGCCGTGTGGACGCTGCTCGGATTCCCCCGTACCAAGTCAGCGGCGTTGGCGCCGTCGGCCTACGAATATGCCACTCCAGGGGTCTTTCCACACAATTATCCACAGATGTGGAAAACCCTGGGGAAATGTGAAACGGGCTCGAAGTTCGCGGGGATCACGCCCCGACCTGCGGATCTGTAGCAACCATCTGGCAACGCCTCGCTCGCGGGCACGCTCGGCACGCCTAGGGGTGTGGACGAAGTCACGAAGAAGCCCGGGCGCGTCGCACCGGTGCACCGGATTCGCCTGGGGGCCGAGTTTGACCCGTCTCGGGCTGATCAGTACCCTCGTACAGTCACCCCTTGGTGCGGTGGCGGTCCCGTGCTGACCGCGTTAGGTCGTTTGACGACCGTGTGCGCCAGGACCGACGCGCGCCGATGATGACATCGCGATTCATCGCGCACATACGTATCACCGACAAGCTTCGGGCGCCGAACGGCGCCCACCAACTCGAGGAGTGTTGACCGTGGCCAAGGGCAAGCGGACGTTCCAGCCGAACAACCGTCGTCGGGCGCGGGTTCACGGCTTCCGCCTCCGGATGCGCACCCGTGCGGGTCGCGCCATCGTTTCGGCGCGTCGCCGCAAGGGCCGCGCCGAACTCACTGCCTGATCCTCGCTCTCGGACGCTCGGGTGTTGCCTGAGCCGTATCGGTTGCATCATCGTGCCGACTTCTCCCGGACGGTGCGCCGCGGCCAGCGAATCGGGAGGCGAGATCTGGTCGTACACGCGCTCGTGCACGGGTATGACGGAGTCGTGGGCTCTGATGAACGACACAGTGCTCCGGTAGCCACCGGAGCGCTCGTTCGCGTCGGCGGGCCGAGGTTCGGATTGATTGTCAGCAAGGCGGTGGGCTCCGCGGTGATTCGACACCGGGTGGCCCGCCGCCTGCGTCATATGTGCGCCGAGGTGATCAGCGACCTGCCCGCCGAGGCCGACATCGTCATCCGGGCGCTGCCCGGCGCCGCGAACGCGGAATCCGACGAACTGCTGCGGCAGTTGCGCAGCGGGTTGCGCAAACTCGGTATCGCTCAGGCTCCCGCCCGGACCGGCACACGGGCTCGACCCGTCGCCGTCGACGCGGACGTTTCGTCGTGAGATTCGCCGCCGTCCTGGCCCGGCTGCCCGCCCGTACGCTGATCTTCCTGATCGAGCTCTACCGGACCTATGTCTCCCCCACCCGCATGCCGGTGTGTCGTTTCACCCCGACGTGTAGCGAGTACGCGGTCACCGCGTTGCGCACCCGAGGACTGTTCGTCGGCCTCGGATTGACGGTCGTGCGATTGGCCAAATGCGCGCCCTGGCACCCTGGTGGGTGGGACCCCGTTCCCGAGCGCAGAAATCGCGCACGGAACGAGGCTGCGGCCGACGCCTCGTCGTCGGCGCCACACGCTTGTAAAGGATCGCCGCATGCGGTGATCGGCGATACGAACGACGGGAGTGCATAGAGCCGTGCTCGACTTCATCTACTACCCGGTGTCCTGGATCTTGTGGTTCTGGCACCGTGCTTTCGCGGCCATCCCGGGCCTCGGCAAGGACAACGGCCTGGCCTGGGCGCTGGCGGTGGTGTTCCTGGTCTTCACGCTGCGCGTCGTGCTCTACAAGCCGTTCGTGAAGCAGGTGCGCACCACCAAGCAGATGCAGGAGCTGCAGCCCCAGATCAAGGAGCTGCAGAAGAAGTACAAGAACGACCGCCAGAAGATGGCGCTGGAGATGCAGAAGCTCCAGAAGGAACACGGCTTCAACCCGCTGATGGGCTGCCTGCCGATCCTGGCGCAGGTGCCGGTCTTCCTCGGTCTGTTCCACGTCCTGCGTTCGTTCAACCGCACCGGCCACGGGTTCGGCCAGCTCGGCATGACGCCCGAGGAGAACGCGAACACCGCGAACTACGTCTTCAACGCGGCCGACGTCCAGTCCTTCCTGAGCGCCCGTATCTTCGGCGCGCCGATCTCGGCGTTCATCACCACCCCGGCCAACGAGCTGCTGGCCTTCGCCGACTACGGCGGCATCCCGAGTCGGGTGAGCATCGCCCTGGTCGCCATCCCGCTGATGGTGATCGCCGGTCTCGCTACCCACTTCAACGCCCGCGCCTCGGTCGCGCGGCAGACCCCGGAGGCCGCGGCCAACCCGCAGGCCGCGCTGATGAACAAGCTGGCGCTCTGGGTGTTCCCGCTCGGCGTGCTCGTCGGTGGTCCGTTCCTGCCGATCGCCATCCTGATCTACTGGGTCTCCAACAACATCTGGACCTACGGTCAGCAGCACCTCGTCTTCGGCCGGATGGCGAAGGAAGAAGAGGCCAAGAAGCAGGCCAAGCTCGAGCAGCGCGCGCAGAACGCGCCGAAGCCGGGCGCCAAGCCGGTGAGCACGAAGAAGAAGCCCGCGGCCACCGCCGTCGACGCCGAGCCGTCCGATGCGGAACCGTCGGCGAACGGCACCTCCAAGACCGCGGCAGGCAAGGCCGCCGGACAGCGCAAGGCCGGTGGGCAGAAGCGTTCGGGTCAGCGCGGCCGGGCCAACCAGAAGCGTCGCCGCTGACCGCCGAGCAATCCCGTGAGCGCGCAACCGCCCGGCGCCGAGCGTCCGGCGCGCGCGATGGACAGATGAAGGAATTCAAATGACTGTTGAGACCGACGGAGGGGACGCCACCGTGGCGACGAGTGTGGTGAACGCCGGAACGGATGCCGGCGATGTCGTGAGCGATGCCGAGGAAGCCCTGATCGAAGAGGGCGAGATCGCGGGCGACTACCTCGAGCAGTTGCTCGACGTGCTCGACTTCGACGGCGACATCGACCTGGACGTCGAGGGCGACCGTGCCGTCGTGAGCATCGACGGCGGCCGCGACCTGTCGAAGTTGGTGGGTCGCAACGGCGAGGTGCTCGACGCGCTCCAGGAGCTGACCCGGCTCGCGGTGCAGCAGGCGACCGGCGTACGTAGCCGCCTGATGCTCGACGTGGCGGGTTGGCGGGCCAAGCGCCGCTCCGAGCTCAGCGCGCTCGGCACCGAAGCCGCCAAGCGGGTGCTGGAATCCGGCGCCCCGGAATCGCTCGATCCGATGACGCCGTTCGAGCGCAAGATCGTGCACGACGCCGTCGCCGCGGTCGAAGGAGTCAGCAGCGAGAGCGAGGGCGTGGAGCCCAACCGCTTCGTGGTGGTCGTTCCGGGCTGATCGCCCGGCTTCCCCGGAGGACGGCGCGTTTCGTCACGCTGACGATTCATGCCCGGGCGCTGCTCCGCCTTCGCTCCGGCCGTGCGCGGTCCGAGGGCGGACGGCCGTCCGATAGTGTCGTCTAGGCCTCCGGTCTTCGGATCGGGGGCCTTCTCCATGCCGGGGCGTCGCCGCCCGCGGCCGAGGCGGACACCCCTCCGCTGTCTTGCAATTGGTGACCTCGAGCTCGGAAGGATGTTTCACGTGGAACGAGAACTCGGTGGAAGCGCCGCGCTGCCGACCGAGCTGGAGCCGCCCGCGGCGGCCGCCACCGTCTTCGGCGATCGGCTCGACATCGCCCGCCGCTACTGCGCCGCGCTCGCGACCGCAGGCGTCGAGCGCGGTCTCATCGGACCCCGCGAGGTGCCGCGGCTCTGGGATCGGCACATCCTCAACTGCGCGGTGGTCGCGGAGCTCATGCCCGAAGGAACGACCGTCGTCGATATCGGTAGCGGCGCGGGTCTTCCCGGCATCCCGTTGGCCATCGCCCGTCCCGACCTACGCATCACCTTGGTCGAGCCGCTGCTGCGCCGCACCGTCTTCCTGAGCGAGTTCATCGAAGCGGCCGGACTCGACATCACCGTCGTCCGCGGCCGCGCCGAACAATCCGGCGTGATGAAGGAAGCGGGCGGCGCCGACGTCGTCACCTCCCGCGCCGTCGCCCCCCTCGCCAAACTCGCCCAGTGGTCCCTCCCCCTCCTCCGCGACCACGGCCGCATGCTCGCCCTGAAGGGCGTGAGCGCGACCGAAGAACTGGAACGCGACGGCGAAGCATTGACCCGCGCGGGCGCCGGCAACTTCGAGGTCCTCGAATGTGGTGTCGGAGTCCTGGATACCCCGACAGTCGTGATCAGCGCCGAACGCCTCCCCCGCGCGGAACGCGCGCCCCGCCGCCGCACGGAGAAGGTCGGAAGCCGCCGTGAGGGCGGCCGCTCCGAGGGCGGCGTCCTCCGCCGCAGCACCGAACGCCGTCGCTCGGGCGGGAAGTAGGCCGAGACCCTTTCTCGCCCGCGAGGGCTGCGTGCTGTTTCACATAAAACAGCGCCGCGATCTCCCGACCCTCCCAGATGCCCCGTTGGCACCGCCCGACGACCCGGCCGGATCCCCCCAACAGCAGACCGGCTAGGCCCTGCCTCGATGTTCCGACGGTGCGGTCTGACGACCCGCTTCCCGCTCCATTGGGAGGACGGCTTGGCTCGGTGGCGCGTATCCGTTGGTGCGGGCCGATGGCTCAGCGGAACGGCTTGATCGTTGGCGTGCCCGATGGGTCAGTCCGACGGCGCGACCGGACCCCTCAATCCCGGCCATCGTCGATCGGCTCGGCGCCAAAGCATGGCTGATGGAGCCCGGCCGGTCCGCCGCACGGCTGCCTCGACGTTCCGACGGCTCCGCCCGACGGCGCGGTTCCGATCCTTCGGCCGGAAGGGTTGGCTCGATAGCACGCAGCACGGTGTGATCGACGATCCCCTCCAGACCGATACTCCCGTTCGCTGCCGAGCGCGTCGATGAACGCCATAGAAGGCAGGAAGGCGTGCGGCTAGCGGGTGGCCGTTCAGGCGTCCCGACGGCTCGGCGGAACGGCTGGAATAGATGGCACTCGACGGCTGGTCCGATGGCGCGGCCGGATGGTGCTCGACCCAATGCCACCACGACGGCTCAGCCTGGTGGCGCGTCTCCAATGGCTCCGCGCTACGACGCGGCCACGCAACGCGCTGGACGGTGGGCGCAATGGCACAGCCGGGTGGCTCGGCCCCACGGCCCAACTCGATGGCGTGCCCGATGGCTCAGCCCCACCGGACGGCCGGATGGCTAGGTTTGTTGCCATCACGATGACCCGGACTCACGCCGACATCGACGCACGGCCCGGTCCCGCAGCGCGGCGGGACGGGGACCCAATGGCTGCGGTCGAATGGTTCGGCCACAGCTCGACTCGACGGCGTCCCCGACGGCTTATGCCGACGGCTCAGCCTGGTGGCGCGTCCCTGAAGGCTCGGCGCACGGCGCGGCCACGAGCGCGGCGGGAGGTCGGTCCCGCAGCACGGCCGAGTGCCTGGCGGGGCCTTCCGACTGAACTCGATGGCGTGGCCCACGGCCGAGTCCGGCGGTTCGGCCACAGCTCGACTCGGTGGCGTCCCCGACGGCTTGGCCTGATGGCACGTCCCCGATAGCTCGGTCCACGGGCACGGCCACGAGCGCGGCTTAGTCCGACGGAGCGGCCGGATGGCTTGGCTCGATGTCACCACGATGAATCGGACCCTGGCTCAACCCGACGGCGCGCTCGATCGCTCAACCCGATGGCTCGGCTGGGACTACCGGATGGACGCCATTCAATAGGTGCCCGGGCGGACGAGCGAACGACTCGGTCCGCAGCACGACTCGATGGTGCGGTCCGTCGGCGCAGGCGGACCGGCGGTCCGTCGGTGCCGCGGTAACTCCCGCCCCAAGCCTCGGCGATGGCGCGCCCTCGGCGGTCCGACTCGATGGCTCGGCCGGGCTGTGGAGTTCCGCAGCGGGGCCGACGGCGGAGTCGAGAAGCGCTTCCCGACAGCGCGCCCCCCCCGGAAGATCTCCGCAGACTGAGCGCCGATGCCGCGCTTCCGATTGCTCGGTTCCACACCTCAGCCCGATGGATCGGGTGGATGGCGTGGCTGGAGGGCGCGTCCGATGGCTTGGGTGGGTGGCGTGACTCTAGTACGTGCCCGATGGCTCGGGTGGGTTGCTCGCCCGGGTCCCACGTCCTAAGGACAAGCGCTTGGAGGCGCGGCCGGTCGGCTCGGTCCGATGTCCCACCTGAATGTCCATTCCCGATGGCGCGGTCCGGCGGCGCGATTTCAGGACTTGCCCCATCGTGCGGTACCGACTCGAGCGGATCCCCGGTCGGAAGACTCAGCACGATGATGCGCCGCTGAACCTGACAGCTCGGCTGCTTCACCGTCGGCCGCAGCACGCTCTGCTCGTGCGACGGCTCAGCTGTGTGGTTCGCGATGGGGCGAGAGGTGCCGCGCATCGGATCGGATTGAAATTGCTCGGCGAATGTTTCACGTGAAGCATCGTCTGGTGCTCGAACTGGATAAGGCACAACGCCGCTCCCCCGGTTCACCACGCCAGGCTCGCCGCTGTCCCGTGGCGGACTCACGCTGTCCGCGCGGCAGCGCCACTTCACGCGGCCCCGTCACCGCTTCTCTCCACAGCGGTAGCCCACAGATCGACGGCAGGGCTCGGCCGGACGACGCGCCCGCTTACCCGATCCGTGGGCCCCGCCCCGAGAGCGAGCCGCGCCGTCGTGCCACCAGGCTTGGCACGACGCGCGGGATGGCTCGGCGCGGACTCTCGCGGCTTGGCCCGACTGCGGTCGATAGCGCGTAGAGACAGCACGTCACCGTGAGCGCCACGGGGGACTCGGCCGGATGCCGCGCACGCTGGCTTGGCTCGATGGTTGGCCGCAGCACTCGGCTGGACGGCGCGGGTGTTGGTGGCGGCCCGGATGGCCCTGCGCGGCGCGAAGGCGACCCGCGGCAACGCAGCGCGATGATTGGCCGGGTGGTTTCGAGCCGTGAGGCGCAGCCGGATACAGCGCTGCAAGCGGCTCGGCACGATGGTGCGGCCGCGATCGCGGGACGCGATGGGTGGCCGAGTGACTCCGGCACGATGGCCAAGATCCTGGAGACGCAGTCGGATGCAGCGCTGCGGATGGCTCGCCCAAGGCTCGGACGGATGGCTCGACCAGGCCCTGTCTCGAAGTCCCATCCGGCGCCTCTGCGGCGCAGATCGCCGCCTGACCGCGTTGTCGTCGTCGCCGAGACAGGGCCCCGGTATCGGCTCCTCCTCCGCCTTGCCAGGTGACGATCAGAGCCACGCATGCATCCCGGCCGGACTTCGAGACCGGGCCTAGATGTGGCCTGTCGGCTGACTCGATTTCAGTTGCGCATGTGACGGCACGGGTAAGGGTTTGGGCTGTGGTGAGACGCCACGAATGAGGTCGGGTGGAGGCTTTGGCGGATGTTTCACGTGAAGCATCGCTCGGTGCGCGAACTTGGTGGTGGCTGAGCGGCACTCGTCCGGATCTCCGCGCCAGGGGCGTTCTCCCCCCTTTTCGCGCGGCCGGTGGCTGCTTCAGGCGCGCCTGTGTCAAGCCACGGCTTCCGGCGGTGGGCATCTGAAATGGGTGGCGACGGGATTCGAGTGTGCGGACAATGGATGCGTCACCGACTGGAACGCTCGACGCGCCAACTCGATACGGGGTTCGCAGATGCGGACGTAGATCGGATGTGCGAAGCGGGGGCGATAGACCCAGTGCCTGGACTGCGGCAGGCGCGACCGACCCAGCTTTTGGATCCGAAGCTTCGCAACGGGTTCGGGGCATTGGCTTCGGCTGTTCTTTGGGCGTCCGCCGCGTCCCAGCAACGGGATTGGATCGCTGCGGCGCCGTCGAGAGCGCCAGAATCGTGGATGCGTGAACGGAAGGCGCAGTGCCACTCTCCGCGGGGGTGCGGCATTCGGCCGTGGACACAATGCTTCACGTGAAACATCGCCCCGCCGCTTCACGTGAAACATCGCTCGTCGGGTGCGCTATCGGAGCAGTCCCCGGAGCATCAGCGCAACTCGATGAAGCGCCGCAGTCCGTCCTCCGCGCAAGGAATCTGCGACGGCGCGCAAAGCCCAACCCCTAACGCACCCCCAACCCGGCACCTTCGAACCCCCATTCGCCCAGTGAAAATCACTTACCCGGCCGGAAATCCTGCGGCACGCAATGTTCATTCGCGCGGATCTGCGTGTCGCCGCGATTCAACTTTCTTCTAGCGCTCAGTGCTGGCAAGCTAGTGTGCGTCGGGCGTGAGCGTTGATGCCACGGTGGGATGTGGGTGTGCGGGACAGCTCCGCTCGGTTGATCGGGCGCCGTCCCGACGGAGCATCATGTTCGATCCGACACAGGCTGTTGAAGACACGGCGTCGGCGTGGGCCGAGGGCACGTGGTCTGTAGTTCTCTGGTTAGGAGCTGTCTATGTCGAGCGGTTCGGCGAATGTTTCACGGGAAACTACGTCGCGCGTGCCGGGGATGCTGGACTCCAGCAACTTCGACGCGGAGGCATTCGGAAGCACGCCGTTCGGGCACATCTCCCCCAGCGAGACCCCGATCGCGGCCGAAGCTCAGCGCGCAAGTCAGATATTGCACCCAGGAAAGGTGACAGTGCCGAAACCTCGCGAGCAGCGCATCATCACCATCGCGAATCAGAAGGGCGGCGTCGGTAAGACGACCACGACGGTGAATCTCGCCGCGGCCCTTGCGCATCAGGGGATGAAGGTGCTCGTGATCGATCTCGATCCGCAGGGCAACGCCAGCACCGCCCTCGGCATCGAGCATCACTCCGGCGTCCCTTCCAGCTACGAACTGCTCATCGGCGAGGTCTCCGTCAAGGACGCTATCCAGCAGAGCCCGCACAACGAGCGCCTGCTGTGCATCCCGGCGACGATCGATCTCGCGGGTGCGGAGATCGAACTCGTCTCGATGGTCGCCAGGGAGGGCCGCCTCAAGGGCGCCATCCAGGAGGCCAATATCGCGGGCTACGACATCGATTACGTGATGATCGACTGCCCGCCTTCCCTCGGCCTCCTAACGGTCAACGCGCTCGTCGCGGCCAAGGAGGTGCTGATCCCGATCCAGTGCGAGTACTACGCGCTGGAGGGCGTCGGCCAGCTGCTCCGCAACATCGGCCTGGTGCAGGCGCATCTGAATCGCGAGCTGCACGTGTCCACGGTGATCCTCACGATGTACGACGGGCGTACCAAGCTCGCCGACCAGGTCGCGGAGGAGGTGCGCGGTCACTTCGGCGATGTGGTGCTGCGCTCGGTGATTCCGCGCAGCGTGAAGGTCTCGGAGGCGCCGGGTTACGGAATGACCGTGCTCGATTATGATCCAGGCTCCCGGGGTGCGATGAGCTACCTCGACGCCGGACGTGAGATGGCCCAGCGGGCGATGGCCCGGCAGGCCGCGAACGGCGCGGAGTGATTCGGGTACCGGTGTCCCGGGTCGGCGTGACCCGGTTTGGTGGCGAACGAGGGAAGGGATCGGTGGGCCGATGAGTCAGGCGAAGAAGGGCGGGCTAGGACGAGGTCTGGCCGCGCTGATCCCGACGGGGCCCGCGACCACGCAGGGTCTCGGCAGCGCCGCGGCCAACGTGGTGATCGGACTCGATCCCGTCGGTCCGCAGCCTGCTTCGGCGTACCTGCACCGCGTCCCGGATCCCGAGGACACCGTCGACGAGGCCGACCTCGCCACCCCCGGTGGCGCGCTCTACCGCGAGATTCCGCCGGACCAGATCGAGCCGAATCCCAAGCAGCCGCGCCAGGTCTTCGAGGAAGAAGCGCTCGCTGAACTGGTCCACTCCATCCGCGAATTCGGCCTCATGCAGCCGATCGTGGTGCGCCGCGTCGAGGCGGACCGCTATCAGCTGATCATGGGTGAGCGCCGCTGGC
This sequence comes from Nocardia sp. NPDC004654, assembly GCF_040609595.1. Classification (NCBI taxonomy): domain Bacteria; kingdom Bacillati; phylum Actinomycetota; class Actinomycetes; order Mycobacteriales; family Nocardiaceae; genus Nocardia; species Nocardia sp. NPDC004654. Next base: position 422,404 of record NZ_JBEXKI010000001.1, read on the forward strand.
GTGCCGCCCAGGAGGCGGGCCTGGAAGCGATCCCGGCGATCGTTCGGGAGACCGCCGACGAGTCGATGCTGCGGGACGCCCTCTTGGAGAACATCCACCGGGTGCAGCTGAACCCGTTGGAAGAGGCGGCCGCGTACCAGCAGCTGCTCGAGGAATTCGACGTCACCCACGAAGAACTGGCCACCCGGATCGGTCGATCCCGTCCGGTCGTCACCAACATGATCCGCCTGCTGAAGCTGCCGATCCCGGTGCAGCGGCGGGTCGCGGCGGGCGTGCTGTCCGCCGGTCACGCGCGCGCCCTGCTCGGATTGGAAGCGGGCGCCGACGCGCAGGAGGTGCTGGCCGCCCGCATCGTCGCAGAGGGCCTCTCGGTGCGTGCCACCGAGGAAGCCGTCACCCTGGCCAACCGTGATCCGGACGCGGCCACTCCCCCGGCTCCGCGGCGCAAGCCGATTCACATGCCCGGTCTGCAGGACGTGGCCGAGCGGCTGTCGAATTCGTTCGACACCCGGGTGACTGTGAGCCTCGGCAAACGCAAGGGCAAGATCGTCGTCGAGTTCGGGTCCGTGGAAGATCTGGAGCGCATCGTCGGTCTGATGGCGCAAGAGCAGCTCGGTCAGTGACAGAAGAGGCAAAATAGCCCCGTGTTCTCGGTATCTACGGGCCCGGCGTCGAAACGTCACTGTGACGGCGTCGAAAAGGGCAGCGCGACAGCGATATTGCGCGCGCCGACGGTCCGGCACGAGGGCTCCTACCAACAGCACAGCGACGTGGAATGAGGCGGATTCGCTTGATCGCTTATTCTTGCTGGCGAGAAGACGTTGATGCGACGTGAGCGTGGATGAATCGGACAGCTGGAGGCTGAGCAGAGCGGTGTCGACCAGCGTCACAGCACTTACCCTCGACGGACTGGACAAGCTGCCCGCGCATGCCCGGCGCTGTGTCTTCTGGGAGATCGATCCCGCCGTCGCGGAGGACTCGCGCGGGTTCAGCGATCCGGTCTTCGAAAAAGAGGCCTGGCTTTCGACGGTCATGCTCGAATGGGGTTCGTGCGGCCAGGTGGCCCACGTGGACGGCAGCGTGGCGGGTTGCGCCCTGTACTCGCCGCCCAGCGCCGTGCCGCGCGCGACGCTGTTCCCCACTTCCCCGGTCAGCCCGGATGCCATCTTGCTGACCACGCTGCGCACCGAGTTCCCGCACCGGGACGAGGACATCGCCCACCGCCTGGTGCAGGCCGTGGTGTCGGATCTGGTCCGCCGCGGTGTTCGCGCACTGGAGGCGTTCGGCATCCGTACGGATCCGCCGACCAAACGGCTCTCGGACCGTTTGGTCGGTTCGATGACGCTCATGGAGCGGATCGGCGCTCCGGTCCGCGGTTCCGCCTCGGCTGCCCCCACTGAATGCTCACCGCAGACCTGCATGATCGAAGCGGACCTGCTCGAAGAATACGGCTTCGAGGTGGTCGCACCGCACCACCGCTTCCCGCGCCTGCGCCTGGAGCTGGATTCCGATCACGGCTGGAAGGAAGACGTGGAGCGCGCGCTCGACCAGCTGCTCGCCGCCGCGTCCATGACGGCCCCCACCCGGGCCGGCGCACGCTGAGACGAGAAAGCCCCCGCCGATCACAGCGGGGGCTTTCCTTCGAGACGAAGTCTCAGGTTCGGTCGGCGGCGGCCAGCTCCTCGGCCAGCAGCTCGGCGAACGTGTACGTGCCGGTCGGCTGATCGTCTTGACCCAGCAGATACAGACGCTTCACCGAGATCAGGATGGCCTCGGCGATGACGTCGCGCATCCGCGGGTTGGTGAGGACCGAGGCGTCGTATTCGTTGGTGAGGTAACCGATGTCGACCTGGACCGTCGGCATCTTGGTGAGCCGCAGCAGATCCCAGGTACGCGAATGCGTCCGGCAGTCCTGCAACGACGTGCGGGCCACCACCTCGCGCTGAATGAACCCGGCCAGCACCTGCCCGATCATCGAGACCGAGCCGTGCGAGTTGCCGAAGTGGAAGCTGGCCACACCGTTCGCCGAGGAGCTCGGGTTGGTGGCACAGCGCAGCGAGATCATCAGGTCGGCGTCGAAGGCGTTGGAGGTCTCCGCGCGCTCGGCGTCGGTGGGATTCGCACCCCACGGCCGTGACAGGAACGTCTCCATGCCGGTGGCGGCCATCCGGCCCTCCAGCCTGCTGGCCAGATCCCACAGGATCTCCGACTCGTAGACGTCGCCGTACTCGGTCGGCACCGCGTATCCCTTGTCGGGACCGCCGAGACCCGGATCGATGACGATCCGCTTGCCGGTGAGCTGCGGCCCAGCCCGATGCACCACCTCTTCTTCGGCGATGCGATGCGGGTTGCCGCCGGTGACGCGCGCGCCGAGCAATTCCAGCGAACGCAGCGTGTCCGGACCGCAGATGCCGTCGGCGGACAGACCGATCTCGCGCTGGAACGCGGTGAGTGCGTCGTGGGTGTGCGGGCCGAAGTACCCGTCCACCCGATGAACATAGAAGCCGAGGTCCTGCAGTTTGCGTTGCAACGTGGCGACGTCGTCGCCGTACAGCGGCGCCGAGAGCTGATAGATCAGCGTGCGCGCACCGAGGCGGTAGGACGCCTCCTTCAAGGCCCGGTAGGTGGCCGGACCCACCACACCGTCGACGAGCAGACCGCGATGCTGCTGGAACGCGCGGACCGCGGAGTCGAGGTGGTGGTCGAAGGAGGCTTCGGTGTCCTTCCAGTACTCGCGTGCGTCGCCGTGCTCGGCGCCGATGGCGTGTGCGTGCAGGAAGCCGAGACTTGCCAGGGTGCTCCGAACCTCAGCGACGGCTGGACCGGTATCACCGTGACGAAGTCGGTGCATGCGTGAGAGCCCTTTCCTTCCGTCAACCCGGGTACCCACTCATGCGACGGCATACACCCTCGCACGACCGGAGCGTCGGTCGATTGTCTCAGACCTGCCCCGGAATCCGACAATTACGGGGGTGGTGCAGGCATCCTACGGCGCGTCGTGGATTCGCGCCGTCAGATCACGTCTTCCAGTTCGCGCAGGAGGGCCGCTTTGCCCTTGGCGCCGACGATCTGTTTGACCGGCTTACCGCCGCGGAACAGCATCATAGTGGGCAGGGACAGGACCTGGTACTCGCGCGCCGTCTCCGGGTTGGCGTCCACGTCCAGCTTGGCGATGGTCAGCTTGTCCGCGTTCGCGGCGGCGATCTCCTCCAGCACGGGAGCGACCATCTTGCACGGACCGCACCAATCCGCCCAGAAGTCGACGAGCACGGGCTTCTCACTGAGCAGCACCTCGTCGGCGAAGGACTTGTCGGTCACGGTGACCGTGTTCTCGGACATGGGGTATCTCCTTGTGAATCCGGTAGAGCGAGATCAGTTGGCGTTCACGGCGACCGGCTGGCCCGCGGCGTCCAGGGTGTTCGCGGTGATGTCACCCTGTTCGGCCAGCCAGCGCTCGGCGTCGATCGCGGCGCGGCAGCCGGTGCCCGCGGCGGTGATGGCCTGGCGGTAGGTGTGGTCGACGAGGTCGCCCGCGGCGAAGACGCCGGGAACCTTCGTGGCCGTCGTCGGGTGCTCGACCTGCACGTAGCCTTCGTCGTCGAGCTCGACCTGGCCGCGCACCAGCTCGCTGCGCGGATCGTGGCCGATCGCCACGAACAGGCCGGTCGCGGCCAGCTCGGAGGTCTCGCCGGTGCGGGTGTCGCGCAGGGTGAGGCTGGTCACGGCGTTCTCACCGTGCACCTCGACCACCTCGGCGTTCAGCACGAACTTGATCTTCTCGTTGGCCTTGGCGCGCTCGAGCATGATGCGCGACGCACGGAATTCCTCGCGGCGGTGCACGATGGTGACGCTCGACGCGAACTTGGTGAGGAAGGTCGCTTCCTCCATCGCCGAGTCGCCGCCGCCGACCACCACGATGTCCTGGCCCTTGAAGAAGAAGCCGTCGCAGGTGGCACAGGCGCTCACGCCGCGGCCGAGCAGTCGCTGCTCCCCGGGCACGTTCAGGTAGCGGGCGGCCGAGCCCATGGCCAGGATGACCGCGTACGCCCGGTAGGTCTGATCGCCCACCGTGACCGTCTTGACCGGTCCGCTCAGGTCGATGGCGTCCACGTCCTCGGTGCGGATGTCGGCGCCGAAACGCTTGGCCTGCTCGCGCATCTCGTCCATCAGGTCCGGACCCATGATGCCGGCGCGGAAGCCGGGGAAGTTCTCGACCTCGGTGGTGGTCATCAGCGCGCCACCGAACTGGGTGCCCTCGAAGAGCAGCGGCTCGAGTTCGGCGCGGGCGGCGTAGACGGCTGCGGTATAGCCTGCGGGGCCGGAGCCGACGATGATCAGGTCGCGAACTGGCGTGGCCGTGTCGGTGGTTCGCTCGTGGAGCTCGCTCATGGGGCCCTTCCGAGAAGATCTGAGGGGGAACGTGACGGTCAACAACAGCCTAAACGCTGTTGTTCCCGCACCGGTGGGCCCGTGCTCGTCAGCCGATGTCGGTGACTTTGCGCACCTGCGGGTCACCCGTGGTGCAACCTGGGCCGACGACCAGCGCTGTGATCTTGCCCTGGGCGGTGCCGGTCAGCAGGATGAGCACCGCGTCCTTGCCCTGATACCGCATATTCATCGAGCCGAGAACGGCCCGGTCCAGCCCCGCCGCCGCGACACAGCGGGTGAGGGCGCCGCGGCTGCCGAGCGGTCCGGTGACGTCGTTGCGGCCGAGGGCGGCGAGCGCGGCCGTGGGGGTCAGGTCGTCGCCGATCTGATCGTTGGTCGGCGTCGGTTTCGCGGAGGTCGTCGCGTCACCGTCGCGGAGCATCTGGACGCCGATGCCGGTGCCCGCGATCACCGCGAGGACGGCGGCCGCGGCGGCGACCAAGCGCAGGCGTCTACTTCGCCGGTGAGCGAGCGATATCGGGGTCGCGATGCGTTCGGTCCGGTCCTCGGAAGCCGTTGGCTCGCTGCCGTTTCCGAGGACCCGTTGATCTCGGAGCGCCGCGTCCTCGTCGGATGCCGTGGCGTCGAGCCGATGCACGGTGGCGACTCGTTCGGTCGGCTCCTCGCCCAGCTCCAGTTCGGCGACGAAGGCCGCGAGCCGCTCGGAGACGTCCTCCGGCATCGAATGGACGACGCACTCGTCGGTGCGCAGGGTGCGCAGCCGCGTCGTCACCTCGTCCAGCGAGCGCAGGTAGCGCACCGCGTCGGAGTCGGCGCGGACGGCGGGCCACAGCTGCGCGCCGAGCTCGGGATCCACGTTGTCGGCATGCAGATCGGCGAGCAGTTCCGGCGAAAATGGAGGCTGCGGTACGGACCGGGTCGCCATCGCACCTCCAGTGGTCTCATCCGACGTAACTGTCTTGTCTGTCGCGGCCGCGCCGCGGGAACCCGCGGGCGCCATCTGTACATCGCTCAGGTGTTCGTCACTATTAATGACGCATCGCCACTACTTCCGGTTCCCCGGATCGCGGAGAAATTCCAAACGCTCTTGCAGGCGTTGTCGACCCCGAGCGCAGCGGCTCTTGATCGTCCCCTCCGGAACCCCCAGCATCGCCGCCGCCTCCGACACGCTATACCCCTCCAGGTCGATCGCTACCAGCGCGGTGCGCTGATCGGGCGGCAGCGAGAACAGCGCGCGGTCCACCACGATCGACATCTCGACCTCGGCGAACTCGTCCCGCTCGTCGCGCGGTTCGGGCAGCGTATCGGGCGACAGCGAGACCGCGCGACGAGTCTTGTTGCGGCGGATGCGATCCAGGCAGGCGTTCACCACGATCGCGTGGAGCCAGCTGCGCACCTCGGCCTCGGCGCGGAACGATCCCGCGGTGCGGTGCGCGGAGAGCAGCGCGTCCTGCAACGAGTCCGCGGCGTCCTCACGGGTGTAGGACGTGCGCAAGGCCGTCTGCCAGAGGTGATCGTTGTGCCTGCGTAGTAGTTCGGCGAAGGCGTGCCGCTCGCCGCGCGCGTGGGCGCTGAGCAGTTCCCGGTCGGACAGCTCGCCGGGCACGAACGAGCGCTCACGGGCCGCGACCCGCGAACTTCCCCCGCGGGAATCCTCGTTCAATTCCGACGACAAAACCAACCCCTTGGACGGCGCTCAACTCACGACAGCCCAAAAAGACCATCGCCGTAGATATTTCGCAGCATCCGGGATCGAAAAACCAGGTCCCGGGAAGCTCCCCTGCCGAGAGCGCGAGCCGATCATATCGGGACTGCCGAAGCGGCAGCAACAAGACCACGTGCGCGGGCTGCGGGCGGACTTCGTCCGACGGCGCCCAATCAAGAAGGGAGCGGGAGGAATTCGACGCGGGCGATCAGGGCGCGGCGTCGAACCGCAGATCGGCGATCGTCGTCTGGAACTGGTTTCCCGAGTTGCCGAGACCGGTGATCCAGACGAGCACGTAGCGCGCGGACTGGTCCGCGGTCACGGGGATTTCGGTGACTCCGTCGGCCAGCTGGGCGGCGCCGATCAGCTGGGTCTGGTCCAACGTCGGCGAATTCGTCGGCGAGGTACGGATTTCCACGGACGTACCGGGGCTCGGCGAGGTGATCGAGACGTTCGTCAGCTTCGCCGGGCTCGGCAGCGTGGCCAGCAGACCGACCCCCTTCTTGAGGGCCGGGAACTGCTGGAAGTACTGATCGGAGCGCCAGACGGTGGCCGGGTCGTCGTCCAGCACCGCGCCGACGCCGCTGACGTTGTCCGGGGTGCCCTCGGGCGAGAACACGGTCGCGTTGGTCACCGGGACGGGCACGCCGCCGGACGCAGGATTGCTCGGGACCGCTCCGGCTGGTGTCGTCGGCGAGACGGAACTGTTGGTGGTCAGACCGATGTTGCGTGATTCGTCGATCGGCGCGTCGGACGCCCCTGGCGCGAAAACACTGACCATCCACCAGATGACGATGCCGACCACGAGCGCGGCCAGAATACCGAGGCCGACCATGATCCACATCATCCGCTGCGACCGCTCGCGTTCGGCGGCGAGCAATTCCGGATCGGCGAGCGAATCGTCGGCGTTCGGCGGCTGCGCGCGCTGGCCGAGGCGGAGCACCGGGATGAAGTCGGTCTTCTGGTCGACGACCGAGGCCTGCTCCAGCACGTGCTGGACGGTCGCCGCGGTCCGCACGCCCTTGTTCGACTCCAGCGAGCGCACCGCGACCGCGGAGATCTCGAAGGGCACCTCGGGCCGAATCTGCCTCGGCTCCACCGGCGTTCCGTCCGGACCGAAGTCGGCGAGACGCAGCCCGCCGACGGTGGCCGCGGTGCCGGTCAGGCCGCCGGAGCGGATCGGCCAGCGCGCGGTGATGAGCGCGTAGAGCATGGCGCCGAGGCCGCGCACGTCGGACTGGGCGTCGGAATCGCCGAGCGTGCCGGGGAAGGCCAGCACGGCGTCACCGGAGGCGCTGATGCGCACGCGGTCGGGATGGTCGATGGACAGCGAACCGCCGCCGCGGTGGGCCAATTCGGCCGCCGAGGCGAGCGCCCGGATCGCGCGGGCCGCGCCGATCGGCGAGGGCACCGTCTCGGCCATCTCGCGCAGCGAGCGACCGGGCGTCCACTCGGCGACCACGATGCCGCCGGAGCTGCCGCGCACCACGTCCAGAACGCGGGCCAGACCGGGCGAATTGATGCGGCCGAGCCGCAGGGTGCGCGACAGGATGGCCTGCGGACCGTCGTGGCCGGAGTTGTCGGTGGCCTTCTGGTCGGCGTCGACGAAGGTGAGCGCGACCTCGCGGTCGAGTTTGATGTCGAGGGCCTGCCAGAACTTGAGCCCGCGCGCGCCGCCGTGGCTGGCGAGCAGACGGTACCGACCGCCCGCGACCGACGCGCCCGGAATCAGCTTGGGGCCGCGCGGAGTTCGACGCGCACCCGTCGCTTCCGTTCCGGCGGGCGGCAGCTGCGGAATGGGGATCATTCCGGTGTCGTACATCGGGTCGCGCGGCGGCGCCTGATGCTGGGTCTCGCGCGGGCCGTGGCCGTCGGCGGAGGGCGGGCTGTCGGGTCCCTGGTGCGGATGCTGGGGGTCCGACGGGTTCTCCGCGGCGGGCGGGTGGTCGGTGGACAGGCCGCCGGCCTTGGTCGCAGAAGGATCGGCGGCTGGGACGCCGCCCACCGCCGCGTCGTCGCTCACCCTCATTCCTCCTTCGCCCTGATATGTCGAAGTTCCGGCGAACTCGCCACTTGTGCTTCTCTGCCGAACAGGGTACGGGAACTCACCCCGCCCGGTGCGGTCAACAGCATCCGGTCTGATCACGGGCAAGACCATCGTGGCCTGCGAGTCCAGGTAGGGGTCGAAGCCCGAGTACATGTACGGATCGGGCCTGCGGAACACCTGCGTGGCGTACTCGTCCTCGACCGGTCCGTCGAGGTCGAGATCCGGTGCGGGCGGCGTGATGCCGAGGCGCCGGGAAATGGCCACGGTGATGGCGACGATCTCCGGAATGCCCGCGAGCCGCATGAGCCCGAACGCCGTCGCGAACATGACGATCGCCGTGATGATCACGCGGATCAGCGAGCCGGGACCGCCCATGGACTCCGACAGCCGCTCGAGGCCGAGCACCTTGTCCACGATCAGCATCACCGCGCCGCCCGCGACCGAGGCGAGCACGACCCGGGTGACGGTGCGCCCGACGTTGGCCATCCGCAGGTCGCCGAGACTTTGGTGCAGCAGGTAGCCGCCGATGATGGCGCCCGCGGTGAACCCGAGGCCGTTCGCGACGCCGAGCACGATGACGACCTGATCGCTGTTGTCGGCGATGAACGGCGCCAGCGCCGACAGGGCGATCTTGACGGCGGTGATGCCGAGAATGATCCAGGTCGGCGTCCACGCTTGCTCCCGCGCGTAGAACACCCGGAGGTGGATCAGCACGAGGGCGTAGGGAATCAGCGCGAAGGCCGACCAGCTGACGGCGTAGCCGAGCCGTTCGGCGTCGCCGGTGAATCGCGCGTACCCGAACAGCGCCTCGCCCAGCTGCGGCCCGGCGAGCGTCAGGAAGGTGACGACGGGGAAGAGGGCGATCATGGTCAGGCGGGTCGCGACGGACAGGTCGTCGACGACGGCCGGGGTGTCGCCCTCGGCCGCGTTGCGACTCAGGCGCGGCATGATCGCGGTGAGCACCGTGACGCCGAGGACGCCGTAGGGCAGCTGGAGCAGCAGCCAGGCCAGCGAATAGATGGCCGGGCCCGCCTCGTCCGCGGTCGAGGCGACGTGGTTGGCGAAGACCAGGCCGACCTGGCTGATCAGCACGTACAGGATGATGGCCGCGCCCATCATGCCGAACTGCTTGAGCCGGGTGTCGACACCCCAGAGCGGGCGCAGGTCGATCCCCTCGCGGCGGATCGCGGGCAGCAGGGCGGCCGCCTGGGTGAACACGCCGAGCGTGACGCCGACGCCGAGGACGAGCAGCTTCGGATCGCTCATCGACACCGGGTCGAGCGTGATCTCACCGGGCGTCACCGCGTAGAGGCCGAGCACCGCCAGCATGACGATGTTGTTCAGCACGGGCGCCCACGCACCGGGTTTGAACACCTGGCGGGTGTTCAATATCGCGGTGAACAGCGCCGACATGCCGTAGAAGAGGATCGCGGGCAGCAGCAAGAAGGTCAGCGCCGTGGTCAGCTGGGTGTTGACCTTGCCGTCGGCGGACACGAAGACGTGCGTCGCCAGCAGCGGCGCGGCGGCCGTCGCCAGCAGTGTCGCGCCCATCAGCACCACGAAGGCGGCGGTGACCAGACGCCGGACGAAGGCCGCCCCGCCGTCGGGGTCCTCCTTCTCCGCGCGCACCAGCGTCGGAACCACCATCGCGGTCAGCACCGCGCCGAGCACCAGCTCGGTGATCATGTTCGGGATCAGGCTCGCCGAGGTGAACGCACTGGCGATCGCCGGGCCGAGCACCGCGGCGAGCAGCAGCTGTTTGCCGAAACCGGTGATGCGGCTGATCAGAGTCGCGATCGCGATCGAGCCGGAGTCCCTGAGCAGCCGGGAGTTCGTGCTCTCCTTGGTCTCGGTCGGCTCCGGCTCGGCCTCGGTGACGGCCCACTCCTGGGTGCGCGGCCGATTGGCGGGCGGCGGCGTGTCGTTCACCGCGGCCGCGGGTCGGCCACGCAGCGGTGCGGGGTTCGGCTGCTGTGGCGCGTACTTGGGCGGCGGCGCGAACCGCTGCGGCGGCGCGGGGGTACGTGGGATCGGCTCGCCTTGGCCGTGCGGCGCCCTGGGCGGCGCCTGCCTGCCCTCTGCCGGTGCCGGAGGACGCTGTGTCGGCGGCGGCGGGGCCGATGGCATCGGCGGTACGGGGCGCCCGGGCGGCGCGGGACGCGGCCCGCCGGATTGCGGCGGATACTGGCGCTGACCGGGATGCGGCGCGGAGCCGGGCCGCTGCGGCGGCACGGGCGGACGACCGCCAGGTCCGCGCTGCGCGGGCATGGGGCCGGACTGGCCGGGAAGCGGTCCGCGCTGGGCGGGCATCGGGCCCGAGGGCGGCGCCGTCCGACCGCCCTGCGGCGGTCCGGAGGGGCGGCTGACCCGAGGCACCCTCGGGTACTCGCCGTAGGGGTCCCGGTGCGTCATGCCGGGATCCTCCTGCGGTTCGCTCTGCGGCCGCATCCCCCGTTCCCAAGGCGCGGCGGGCGCCCGGCGGGCAGGCGGCCCGTCAGGTCGTTCATCAGGTCGAGGCCGATGAGCGGATAAATCATCGTCGCTCATCATGCCTCCTGTGTCGTACCGGACCTGCGCATCCGGCATGCCCGATCGGCGTTTCGCCCATCGAGCCTCCCCCGTCGTGCTGGTACCCGCCCGCGCTCCGAAGCGGGCGCGGACATCCACCGATTGTCCCGCACGGTGAGGGCATCGGATCGATCATCCCTCATCGTGCCCCTGTCCCTCTTCACGCAGCACTCGCATGCGCGCCCGACGGTACCTGTTGACCCGACGCCGGATGCCGGGGTCGAAACCCTCGTCGGCGGGATCGGGCTCGCCCCGGAAGCGCCGCCACAGCCGACGCCCGGCCAACAGGAACAGCAGCAGTCCGGCACATGCCGTAATTATGGCCAAGGCTTGGCCGTAGGCGTTCGAACGCACCGAGACCGAAGTGGCGTTGCCGAGCGCGACACCGTCGGGCGTGGCGAGCGAGATCGGAATCACCAGGTTGCGGCTGTCGCTGACCTCGGTCGGTATCTGGAACGACCGGGTGCCCTTCGGCGGCAGCTGCTGTTCGCCGATGTCGGTGATGTTCGTCTCGGCCGGCGCCTCGATGCGGAACCTGATGCGGATCGCGACCGGCAGATCGTTGCGCGCGACCAGCAGCAACGGGCTCTGTTCCGAGGCCAGCGTGTACACACCGCCCGGCGGAAGCACCGTCACCGACCGGTACAGGTTGTTCATCGTGCGCGTCGTCTGGTCCAGCCGCCGCTGCGCGAAGGTGTCCGGCTGGGTGGCATTGCCGGTGCGGCGATCGGAGAGCGAGAGCACCCGGATCAGGTCGTCGCGCAGCGGGGTGAGGAACTGGCGCGGCGTCGGCTCGATCTCCGGCACGTCGACGAGGGCTCGCATCAGCTCGGTGATCCGGTGGCCCTGCTCGCGCGTCGGCAGGACGAACCGCGCGGGCACCGCGTCCTCGGCGGCCTGCGGCAGGTAGTCGAGTTCGTAAGGCTGCGGGTCCGGTGGCAGCGCGAGCAGGTCCGCGAACGGGCGCGGCGTCGCGAGATTGCTCTTGACCAGCAGGTCCAGCTGCCGCAGCAGCGCGGCGGCCTCGTCCCGGTTGGCGCCCCACTGCTGCGGCGGGACCAGCAGCAGCGAACGCGGTTTGCCCGGTTCCGGGTGCAGCGCGCTCCACGAGACCGCGCCCAACGCGTCCTGCAGGCGGGCGGCGCGCGAGTCGTTGGTCACGTCATAGCGCACCCGGTCCGGTGTGAACGAGGGCGTCGGCGGATTCGAGCCGACCGCGGCGAGCGCCGTCGCCGACCAGATGTCGAAGGTCGCCGCGTGCAGCGCGGGGTCGGGCTTCGCTGGAGCGGGCCGCGCGGCGGGCGGCGCGGAAGGATCGGCGGGTGGAGGTGCTTGCTCGGGCGTCGGCGCGGTGACTCCCGGCAACCGGATCATCTCCGGCGCCGCCGTTTCCGGAGCGTCCGTCGTGATCGCGGATCCGCGACTGCTGCTGAAATCCACCGCATCGGCCTGGCCGACCGGGACCGCGGCCGTGTCGGCGAGCACGGCGGTGCCGAAACCATGGCCGCGCAACAACGTTGCGCCGCTCACGTCGATACTGCCGGAATCGGGCAGGCTGACGCCGCGCAGCGAGCGGGTGGCCAGGATCGAATCGATGATCTCCGCGGGCGCGTCCAACGCGCGGGCGGACAGTTCGGGATCGTTCACCGCCGCCAGCGCGTTCACGTCCACCTGGGCGAACGGCAACGCCACCGTGCACACCGACGAGGCGAGCGCGCGCAACCGGTCCAGCCAGACTTGCGCGTGTTCGGCGCCGGTGCCCTCCCTGGTCGCGCCGTCCGGATCGGACGGGCTGGCGAGGACGCGGTAGCCCCTGGTCATCGCCTGCACGGTGAGCAGCAGATCAGGGTCGACGGCGACGCACACCGCCGAGGCCAGCCCGCGTTCCCGGTTCGGCCCGGTGCCGAGCGCCGACTCCAGCGCGCCGAGCAGCTGTTCCAGCCGACCGCCCTTGCCGAGCGACGCCGCGAGTTCGTCGTCGGTCAGCTCGACGTTCCCGTTCACCGAACCCGGCATACCGGCCACCAGCCGCGGCCGGTCGGCCAACGGCCACAGCAACGTGGTCGCCACCGGCGCGTCGGTCGGCGCGTGCACCGGCTCGGGCGCGTCCGGCCCGGCGGGCGGCAGACCGAGCACCGGCAGCAGGAACCTGGCGTCGTCCAGCCGCGCCTGGCTGCCGTAGGCGGGCTCGCCGTTGACGTTCAACAGCAGCGGATACACGCCGGGCTCATCGATCTGCAACGACGTGTCGCCGCCGGAGCGCAGCGGAATGCTCAACGTGAACTGCTTGCGCTGGCCGGGACTGAGCCGCTCGACCACATCCTCGAACGGACCGGTCAGCTCGTAGTTGACCTGATCCAGCCGCAACGCCGAACGCAACCCGCTCGGCGCCGACACCATGGAGGCCCGCTGAATGCGGACGCTGATGTCGTCGACGACGCGGTCGCCGATATTGGTCACCGTGCCGGAGACGGTGAGCAGCGGATCACTCGTGGTGGTCACCGCCGAGGGCGTCACCGAATCCAGCGACAACTTCAAGAATTTGGGCGTCGTCGAGTTGTTCGACCCGGTCGGCTGCGCGTCCGCCGGAACCGCGAGCAACACCGGCATGGCCGTCACCGAACCGATCAGGGTCAGGACCGCCACGATGACCCGGAACAGGCCTACCCGTTGCCCGGCCACCACCCCCCACGGAATCGCAGTGCGATGCCGAAAAGTCTGGGTCATCGCTTGCCGGTCTCCATCCGGTCGATCAACCGGTTCGCGACCTCGGCCAAGCGTCGCTCGTCGGCGTAGGCCAACCGAGAATCCAGCTCGCTCAACGGAACCCACGCGACCTGGGTGACCTCCACGTCGGCATCGGACAACTCACCGCCGACGGAACGCAAAAGATAATGATGCACGGTCTTGTGTACCCGGCGGCCCTCGGTGACGAACCAGTAATCGATACTGCCCAACTCGGCCACCACCACGCCGTGGATGCCGGTCTCCTCGGCCACCTCACGGATCGCGGTCTGCTCCGCCGTCTCGCCTTCCTCGATATGACCCTTCGGCAACGACCACAGCAACCGGCCGCGACGATCGGTGCGACCGATCAAGGCGGCGCTGCGTTTATCGCTCGGTCCGTCCAGACCGTCCACGACCAATCCCCCCGCGGAAGTCTCCCGTACCGTGCGCATACGCGGTTTCGCCGCGTTGGCCGCCGAACCGCGGCGCCGAGGCTGGCGGCGTCGACTGTTCGCGCGATCGGCCGGAGACACCAAGCAATCCTACTGTGTTGGATTTGCCGCCCTGGCGCGCACGGCACGCACCACGCCAGCGCCTTGCCCGAATTCCGCTTTTCCCGCCTCGGTAAGCTGCTGCTTCGTGGTTTCGTCCAAGTCCGAGGATGCGCAAGTGACCGATCCAGCCCCGTTGCCTTCCGAGGATCGGCGTACCCGGTTGCTTGCCGCGGCGGCGGTCACCCTCGGCGGACTCGCCGATGTGCTGACGCCGCTGGGTGAACTGTTCGCGGCGCGCGGGCACGAGCTGTATCTGGTCGGTGGCAGCGTGCGCGACGCGGTGCTCGGGCGGCTCGGCACCGATCTGGACTTCACCACCAGCGCGCGACCCGAGCAGGTACAGGAGCTGATGCGCGGGTGGGCCGATCACCTGTGGGACACCGGCGGGCTGGCGTTCGGCACGGTCAGCGCGGCCAAGGACGATCAGCAGCTGGAGATCACCACCTTCCGCAGTGACACCTACGACCGGGTCTCGCGCAATCCCGAGGTCACCTTCGGCGACAACCTGGAAGGCGACTTGGTGCGCCGCGATTTCACCGTCAACGCGATGGCGGTCAAGATCGCCGCGGATGGTTCGCTGGAGTTCGTCGATCCGCTCGGCGGCATGGATGCCCTGCTGGCCGGAGTGCTGGATACCCCTGCGGCGCCCGAGGATTCGTTCCACGACGATCCGCTGCGCATGCTGCGGGCCGCCCGCTTCGTCTCCCAGCTCGGTTTCGAACTCGCCCCGCGGGTGCGCACGGCCATCGAGGCGATGGCCGAGGAGATCGATCGCATCACCGCCGAACGGGTGCGCGCCGAACTGGACAAGCTGATCGGTGGCGCGCATCCGATCGACGGCATCAACGTGATGTGCGAGACCGGTCTGGCGCAGCGGGTGCTGCCCGAGGTGCCCGCCATGAAGCTGGAGATCGACGAGCACCACCAGCACAAGGACGTCTACTGGCACTCGCTGACCGTGCTCCAGCAGGCCATCGATCTGGAGGACGGCGACCCGGACCTGGTGCTGCGCTGGGCCGCGCTGCTGCACGACATCGGCAAGCCGGACACCAAGCGCAACGAGCCGGGCGGCGGCGTCAGTTTCCACCACCACGAGGTGGTCGGCGCCAAGATGGTGCGCAGGCGGATGCGCGCGCTGAAGTACCCGAAGCAGTTCACCGAGGACGTCGCCCGGCTGGTCTTCCTGCACCTGCGTTTCCACGGCTACGGCAAGGGTCAGTGGACCGATTCCGCGGTGCGCCGTTACGTCACCGACGGCGCCGAGCTGCTGCCCAGGCTGCACAAGCTGGTGCGCGCGGACTGCACCACCCGCAACAAGCGCCGCGCCGCCGCCTTGCGCGCCACCTACGACGACCTCGAGGCCCGCATCGAGCGACTCCAGCAGGAGGAGGACCTCGCCAAGGTCCGCCCCGACCTGGACGGCAACGCGATCATGGAACTGCTCGGCCTGCGGCCGGGTCCCGAGGTCGGCAAGGCTTGGCGCTACCTCAAGGAGCTGCGCCTCGATCGCGGCCCGATGACCCGCGACGAAGCCGAGGCGGCGCTGTTGGAATGGTGGAAGACGCAGAGCTGAAAGGGTTTTCCGCGCTCAGAAGACGATGAGCGTGGTACCCGCGACGATGGCGTCGCGAATCTGCGCGAGATCGAACGAGCCGGTCGTCTCGGGCAGGTCGACCCGGAACCGGACCAGGTCGCCGTCTCGGGTCGCCTGCGCGATGCGCGCGTGCCGCGGCAGGTTCTCCAGCAGGATCGCTGGCGCGGTGATCATCCGCCGCGGTATCCGGAGGCCGAGCCAGTTCGCCCGGTGGATCTCGATGGTGAGCAGGTTGTTCTCGACCGCGACGTCGACCAGCGCGGTCAGCTTGCGTCTTCGGTGCTCGGCCCGGATCAGCCCGCTCTCGTGCACACTCAGCCGCCAGTCCAGCGGCTGGGTGTTCAGCCAGCCGACCAGGGACGCCGTGGTGACGGTGCCCTCCAGGTCCAGCTGGGCGGCTCGCAACTTGGTGGGAACCCCGGGGATCAGCCGCACACCGTGCGCGATCACCGTGACCGCCTCGATCGGATGCTCGTCCCAGCTCAGCCGGGACAACACCGTCTTGGTCTGGAAGTGCGCCCCGCGCCTGCGCACCTTCAGCACCTGCAGTGTCGCGTTCACCTCGTGGCCGAGCAGTGTGGCGTGCACCTCTTGACCGCCGAACCGGCTCAGAATGCCTTCGCTGAGCACCGTCATCAGCACGTCCGGCATCAGCGCGGTGACGGTGCCGGAGCCGAGGTCCACCACGGGATCCACCCACGAGGTGGTCGTCGCGATCCACTGCTCCAGCCAGGACTGGTCGAAGAGGCGCTTGCCGAAGTCGACGGCCCGCAGCGGTGACCATGACTTCGGATCGAAATACGTGGCCATGATGCTCCGAGAGTACTTGCCGCCGAGCGGTGCGACCATCCGCGCGGGCGGGCGCCGCGAGCCGGTCTGCCGATTCTTTGTCTCGTGCGGCGCGCGAGGACGAGAATGTCACGGGCACGCAGGTTGGACGGCGGGAGGACACCGATGGCGCTGGATCTGAACAGCGATCTCGGCGAGGGCTTCGGCCCGTGGACGATGGGCGACGACGCGGCGATGCTCGACATCGTGACCAGCGCCAACATCGCCTGCGGGTTCCACGCGGGCGATCCGTCGATCATGCGGGCCACCTGCGCGACGGCGGTGCGCAAGGGTGTGCGGATCGGCGCGCACGTCGGGTACCGGGATCTGGCCGGTTTCGGCAGGCGCGCGATCGCGGTCACGCCCGCCGAGCTGCGCGACGAGGTGCTGTATCAGATCGGGGCGCTCGACGCCTTCGCGAAGGCCGCGGGCGACCGGGTCCGCTACGTCAAGCCGCACGGCGCCCTCTATCACGCGGCCGCGGCGGATCGGGAGCTGGCCGAGGCGCTGCTGACCACGATGACGGAGTACGACACGGAGCTCGCGCTGCTCGGCCCGTCCGGGACCGAACTCGAGGCAGCCGCTACCGAGGCGAAGGTCCGGTTCGTCGGCGAGGGCTTCGCCGACCGCGCGTACACGCCGACCGGCCTGCTCGCGCCGCGCGGACTGCCCGGCGCGGTGCTGCACGCCGACGAGGCGGTCACCCAGGCGATTTCGATCGCGGCGACGGGCAAGGCGCGGACCGTCGATGGCGGTGAGGTCCCGGTGTCCGCCGCCAGCCTGTGCGTGCACGGTGACACTCCCGCCGCGGTGGAGATGGCGCGGCGGATTCGCGCCGCGCTCGCGGAATCGGGTGTGCCGGTCGCGTCGTTCGGGTAATCGGAGCGCCATATGAGAGATCCGAAATCGCCCTGGCAGCAATATATTCGCGCGGCCGGAGACCGGGCGCTGCTCGTCACGCCCGATGAACCCGCTCGCGCCGCCGGATTGGCCGACGCTCTGCGCGTCAGCGCGCCGAAGGGCGTGCAAGACGTGCTGCCCGCCGCGGAAACCGTTCTGGTGACCCTGGCTTCCGCCGACGCCGCCGAGTCGGTGCGCCGCGAGATCTGCGCCATGCTGGAAAGCCTCCAGCAACAGGATGATTCGGCCGATGTTTCCCGTGGAACATTGCCGCACAACGTCTCTCCCGAGCCGCTGGTAGTCCCGGTGCGTTATGACGGCACGGACCTGGCCGATGTCGCCGAGTTGCTCGACATGACCGAGGACGAAGTGATCGCCGCGCACACCGGCACGGTGTGGCGCTGCGCGTTCGTCGGATTCGCACCGGGTTTCGGTTATCTCGAGTCCCCCGACGGGAGACTCACGGTGCCGCGCAGGGATACCGCCCGCACGTCCATACCGGCCGGTGCGGTCGCGCTCGCGGGCGGCTTCTCGGCGGTCTATCCGCGCAGTACGCCCGGCGGGTGGCGGTTGATCGGCCGCACCGATCTGACGATGTGGGACGTCGACCGCGATCCGCCCGCGCTGATCAGGGCGGGCGGGCTGGTTCGTTTCGAGGTGGCCGAATGATGCTCGTCGAGTGGGTCGGTCCGCTGGCCACCATCCAGGACCTCGGCCGCCCCGGCTGGTTCGATTCCGGCGTCGGGGTCTCGGGCGCGGCCGACCGTGCGTCGTTGCGGCTGGCCAATCGCCTGGTCGGCAATCCGGAGGACGCCGCGGCGATCGAGGTACTGCTCGGCGGGCTGGTGCTGCGCGCGGAGCGGCACCACACCGTCGCGGTCGCGGGCGCGCCCGCCCAAGCGGTGCTGGACGGCGTCCCGGTCGGCCACGCCAGCGTGCTGGAAATCGAAGAGGGACAGACCCTTCGGCTCGGATTCGCGGCGAACGGGTTGCGTTGCTACGTCGCCGTGCGCGGCGGCGTCGACGTCGCGCCGGTGCTCGGCTCGCGCAGCCGCGACACGCTGTCCGGCATCGGACCGGAACCGCTGCGCGCGGGCGATCGGCTGCCGATCGGGCCGGTTCCGCGCGAGCTGCCGCTCGTCGACGTCGCGCCGGTCGACGCGCCACCCGGCGGACTCGTCACGGTGCGCGCGCTGCTCGGCCCGCGTGACGACTGGTTCGAGGACGCCGCAGCGCTTTTCGCGGCCGAGTGGGCCGTCTCCCCCGACACCGACCGCGTCGGCGCCCGCATCGACCGCGTCGGCGGACCGCCGCTGCGTCGGCGGATCACCGGTGAATTGCGCACGGAGGGTATGGCACTCGGCTCGGTTCAGGTGCCGCCGAGCGGCCAGCCGGTGATCTTTCTCGCCGACCACCCCGTCACCGGCGGCTACCCGGTGATCGCGGTGGTACTCGATGCCGACGTCGACGCGGTGGCGCAGGCCAGACCCGGTCAGCGACTGCGGTTTCTGCGGGGCTGAATCACTTCGGTGTGCCGAGGTCGGCGCGCATCAGGTAGACGTTGTAGGTGTCCCAGGCCGAGATGGTGAAGTACAAATCCCGGCTCGAGGACCACGGGTGGATGAAACCGCCGTAGGCCTTCGGGTAGTCCGAGGTGTTCACCAGCGGCACCGTGTCGGTCCAGATGCCCTGCGGTGCGGCGGCTTCGCGCAGCACGATGGCGCCCTGCGCCGAATCCAGATACACCATCTGCCACTTCTCGGTGGCCTCGTCGTAGCGCACCGACACCTCGCTCGCGATGCCGAGGAACAGTGGCGTCGCGTGGTTTTCGATCACCGGGGCCCAAACGCCGTTCACCCAGTACTGGTAGGCGGTCTTGTTGAGCACCTGGTTCTTCGGAACCCTGGCCAAGCCGACCACGCCGACCCGGCCGTTGGGCGTGCCGAACATGTAGACGTAGTCGCCCTGCGGAACCATGGCCGCGACCTGGAAGCGGCCCGTGCCGAAGAGATTGTCCCACCTGGCGTGCTGATCCTTGGTCCAGGTGCTGCCGTTGTCGTCGGAGTAGGCGATGCCGCCGTAGTTGGTGAACCACATGCCGGGCACGCGGCTCCACCTGTTCACCGACATGTAGCTCAGGTACTGGCGCTTCCCGATCGCGAACCCGGAGGTCGGGATGACGGTGGTCTCCCAGTTCTTGATCTTGCGGCTGCTCAGGATCTCCGCCGCGTGGCAGCGGCTGTCCTGCACCATGGTGTCGATGGTGAGGCCGTCGGAGAGGTCGCGGTCGGTGCTGTAGCCGAGCACGTTGCTTCGCCAGTCCGGGCCGCCAGCGCCACCGGTCACCCAGCCCTCGCCGAAGGTGTCGCCGAAGACGACGGCGACCTCGCCCGGCTTGGTCTCCCACATGAAGCCGAGGTCGGTGCCGTCGACCTGCCAGCGCATATCGGTGCGGTTGTTCGACCCGTGCCCGGTGACCTGGCCGACCAGCTCGGTCTTGCGCACCCGCGGCGCGACGACGGCCTCGGCGACCGGTCCCGGTTCGATCGGGTGCACGACCGGCGGCGGCGCGGGCTGCGGCTCGTCGCCGGGACCGCCGGGCACCGGAATCGGGATCGGCTCGATCTCGGGACGGAACTCGATGCGCGGCAACTGGATTTCGCCCTCGCCGGAACCGCTGCCCGAACCCGAACCACTGCCGGAGTCCGCACTGCCGGAGCCGGAACCGCTGCCGGAACTCGATCCGGTGCCGCCGGGAGCGGGAGCCTCGGGCGTCTCCGGGTCCGCCGCTTCGATATCCGGCTTCGGGGTGTCCCGGATGTCGGGGCACGGGTTGTGGCACGGATCCTCGGGCAGCGGCTCCGGGACGATCCTGGTCTTGTCCTGCGGCGGGTCCGGCACCGGAACCGGCGTGATCTCCGGGATCGGCACGGGGATGTCGATCTGCGGCGGCACCACGATCGGCGGTGGCGGCGGCAGGCTCGGATCGGGCTCGCGGGCCAGCGGATCGAATCCTGTTTCGCCGCAGAGATTCACCGGCGGCGGCGCCCACGGGTGCGGTGCGGCCTGCGCGGGCGCCGGGACCGAGAGCACACCCGCGAGCAACACACCGAAGAGCGCTGGGGACTCCAGCTTCCTCGGTATCGCTCCCATACCTGTTGACTCCCTGGTCGAATCGGTCGCAGCGTGATCAACTTACCGGAACCGAGGGCCTGCGGCCGGGCGCCGTGCGGTGCCAATCGCCAATCGCGAGGGAACCGGATCAGGGCCGGTCGCGTCCAAGCAGATATGAACGACATCGAGTACGGCTTCGGGACGGGCGACGGCGCCGTCCACGTCTGGTCGTCACCCGCCGATCTCGACCTGGCCCGCACCGGCACGGCCGACGCCATTCAGCTGGATTTCGACGGCGACGGTATCGCCGACGACGCGCTGTGGGATTCGCACGGCACCGGCATCGCCGACGTCGCCGCGCTGGACCTGGACGACGACGGGGTGCTCGACCACTTCTATACCGACCCCACCGACCTCGGCACCTGGAACCACCAGATCACCGGTTCGGCCGCCGACGCGGGCAGCGAACCGCTCGACTGGATCGTGCGCACCGGCCCGGATCCGCTCACCGCCCCGCAGAATGCCGCCGCCCCGGTCGTCACCGAAGCGCTGGCCGACTACCCGATTCCACCGGCGCCGACCGCTCACGGCGGCACGTTGGATCATCCCGGGCCGGGGCATCCGCCTCCGCTCGAGCAGACGACTCCGCCCAATCTCCCCGAGCAACCGCACGATTCGGCACCGCTCGCCGAGCACCCGCTCTGGTCCGACCGCCCAGCCCGACCGGCCGCGGTCCCGCTGGCCACGGAGAGCACGCCGATCACCGAACCACCCGCGACGACACACGAGCTCTGATCGGTGCGGGGCCGCTCCACGGGCGCCTCGGCCAGCACGTTCGCAGAACGCGCCGATCGCTCCTTGTCGGTGCCGCGCAACCGCCCGGAAGCCGAATCGGCCGGACCCAAGACGGGCGGGCCCGCGCGTCCAGTTGGCGGCGCCGCCTGCCCACAAGGTCCTGAAGCTCGAGCGTGCGCCAGGCCGCTGGCAGACCGGCCAAGCCATCTCGGATCGAGCGGAGTAGCGGTGACCCGCGTCCGCACGCGAGCCCGGCAGTCTTATCCCCGGGCCCGCCGCCTGCTGTTCAACGCGATCGCGAGAATCCCCACCCCGTACCCGACCGCGCCCGCGACCACCACCGGCAGCGATCGCCCGTCGTCCGGGACCACCAGCGCGGCCAGTGCGATGGCCAGGACGAACGCGATGTTGAAGACCGTGTCCTGGAGGGCGAACACCTGCCCGCGCCTGGCGTCATCGATATCTATCTGCATGGTGGCGTCGCCGGTGAGTTTGATCGTCTGCCCGGCCAGCCCGAACAGGAAGGCGCCCACGAGCAGTAGTTGATACGCGCGCTGGGCCGCCGGTCCCGCCTCGGCGACGGCGATCGGCGTCACCAAGGTCAGCTGCACGATCATCGCGGCGACGAGCCCGGCGACGACCGTGCGCGAACGGCCGAACCGCGCGATCACCAGCGGCGCGACGACAGCGGCGACCAGCATGCCGCCCGCCGTCGCGGCGATCGCCACACCGAACCCGATCAGGCCGCTGCTCAGACCGGAGCCCTCGGGAGCCTGCCGCAACACCAGCACCATGATCAGCGTGTTCGCGCCGAACACCACGCGGTGCGTGCCGATGCCGACCATCGCCGTGGTCACCGAGACCGACTGCCACACCGCCCGCGCGCCGGTGCGCAACCCGGTGAGGATCGCGTGCACGGTCCCCTCGTGGACCGCACTGCCGTCCTCCGGGCCGAGCACGCCGTGCCGGAACCCGGCCGCGAGCAACGCGCCGAGCACCGAACCCACTCCGCTCATCGCGACGGCGACGGCGGAAGCGAAATCACCCGCCCCGATTCCTCCGATGACAGCCACCGCGATCGCCGCGCCCGCGCCGGCGCACCCGGAGGCGACGGTGGCGAGCACCGAGTTCATCGGCACCAGCCACTGCTGCGCGAGCACCCTCGGCAACGCCGCCGAGACGCCCGCCATCACGAACCTGCTGATGCCGACCACGGCAAGCGCCAGCAACAGCAGCGGCGGCTCGGCGATCCCGGCGACCAGCCCGACGCTCGTCACGCCGATCAGCACGCCGCGCAGCACGTTCGCCACCAGCAGCACCGCGCGCCGGTCCCAGCGGTCCAGCAGCGCACCGGCATAGGGTCCGATCAGCGAATACGGCAGCAGCAGGACGGCGAAGCCCGCGGCGATGGCCAGCGGATCGGTCTCGCGCTCGGGGTTGAACAGAATCGCCCCCGAGAGCGCGGCCTGGAACATCCCGTCGCCGAACTGTCCGGCGAAGCGCACGATCGCCAACCGCAGCACGCCGGGACTCTCGCGCAGCGCCGTGCGCAACGAAACGCGCGGCGCGTCGGCGGGCGGGCTGTTCTCTTGGCGACCGATCGACACCGCCTTGATTGTGCCCTGTTCCTCAGCCCGAGCTGACCAGGGAACTGACCGCCGCCCGCATATCCGTCGTCATCGGAAGTTCGTCGAGCGCGCTCGCGTCGATCCAGGCGAAGGCGTCGTGTTCGCCCGGCGCGAGCGCCACCTCGCCCGGCTCCACCTCCACCAGGAAGCTGAACTTGCGCACCCGCGGCTTGGTGCGGGTGGCGTAATCGATGCCGCCGAGGAACTCGGTGATGCTGCGCACCCGCAGCCCGGTCTCCTCGAACAGCTCCCGCGCCACGCACTCGGCGAAGGTCTCCCCCGATTCCACGCCGCCGCCCGGCAGTTCGTACATGCCCCCGTGATAGTCGTCGGGCACCCGCCGGACCACGAGCAGTTTCCGGTCGCGGAAGACCGCGACACCGACCACGAAGTCGCTGATGCCGTCGCGGCGCGCCTCGGTGCGGAGCTGTCGCTCGATGCGATCGAGCGCTTCCGGTCGCATTCGGCTCTCACCTCCGATTCCGTTGGTGCGCTTAGTATTTCGAACTCGGTGCCGTCGGGAAGGGGCTCCGTCGCCGGTAACCCTACGTGTCCCGTCCCCGCTTCACCGCACCGGTAGGTATTGCTCGCCTGCCGTTCACCCGCTGGTCGCTCGCGTAAAATGCCGAGTGCAGGACAATTTACTAGGAATCAGGAGTACCGCGACCTCGAGTGCTCCTACCCTGAAAGGTGATCGGTGCACGGTCGGAGAGAGGAGGACCCTGATGTCCACACTCACGACGCCGCACATCGATATCCACCGTGGCGGCGACCGCATGAAAACGCGGGTGTCCTGGTTGGATTCGAAGCATTCGTTCTCCTTCGGTGAGCACTACGACCCGGAGAACACCCATCACGGCCTGCTGCTGGTGAACAACGAGGACATCGTGCTGCCCGGGCAGGGTTTCGACACCCACCCGCACCGGGACATGGAGATCGTCACCTGGGTGCTCGGCGGCAGCCTCGTGCACCAGGACTCTCTCGGCCACAGTGGCGTCATCTACCCCGGCCTCGCCCAGCGGATGAGCGCGGGCACCGGCATCCTGCATTCGGAGAAGAACGACTCCTGGCGGCTGGACGACAGCGCCGAGCACCAGGAGCCCGTGCATTTCGTGCAGATGTGGGTGGTGCCCGACGAACCGGGCCTGACCCCCGGCTACCAGCAGCTGGAAATCGATGACGAGCTGGCGGGCGGCGGTCTGGTCACGGTGGCCTCCGGCCTGCCGCGCTACCGCGACCGCGCCGCGATCGCCATCAACAGCAGCCACTCCGCGCTGCACGTGGCCCGCATGCCCGGTGCGGAACCGCAGGTGATCGACCTGCCCGACGCGCCGTACCTGCACCTGTTCGTCGCCCGCGGCGAGGTGGAGATGGAGGGCGTCGGCCCGCTGTACGAGGGCGACGCCGTGCGGCTGACGCGCAGCGGCGGTCAGCGGATCACCGCGCACGGTCCGGCGGAGGTTCTGGTCTGGGAGATGCACGCGCGACTCGGCGGGCAATGAGCGGTCCACCGTACGGTTTGTCCTATTAACATCCGAGCGTAGGGAGCGCGATCAGTAGGCGACCGCCGCGCAGCGCACCCGCGAGACCCGCCAGCGAGTTCCCCAGCGGCACCGACTGAGAGGAAGTCCATGTCGCAATATCCCCCGCCCGGCCAATACCCGCCGCCCGGGCAGTATCCGCCGCCACCCGGCGGATATCCGCCGCCGGGGCAGGGCGCCTACTGGCAGGAATCGCCGAAGGGCAAGGGCCTGGCCATCACCGCGTTGGTGCTCGGCATCCTGGCGCTGCTCACCTTCTGGTCCATCCTCGGCGGCGTCCTGTTCGGGCTGTTCGGACTCATCTTCGGCATCATCGCGTTCGTCAAGGCGCGCAAGGGAACCGCGGGCGGCACCGGCATGGCCGTCACCGGTCTGATCTTGAGCGTGCTCGCGCTGATCGGCGCGATCCTCATCGCCATCGTCGGCTGGAGTTTCTTCGTCGATTCCGGCGGCAAGGATTTCATCGACTGCCTGGACAAGGCGGGCAACGATCAGGCCAAGATCGACGAGTGCGAGCGGAAGTGGAACCAGAACATCGAGGACCGCTTCAGCGTCACGCTGACGCCGCGGCCGACGCCGTAGCCGAACTCACTTGTCTTTGGACGGGATCGCCGCGGTCCTGGTAGCGGCGATCACCTCGGGTAGCTCCGGTCGGTAGTCCATATCCGGCCGCGCGACCCAGGTGCGGTAGCCGCTGTGTTCGTCGGCGGGCGAGGGCAGCACGATCGTGCTGCCCGGCAGGGCGACCGAGGCGCAGACCCGGAACAGGTCCGCGAAGAGTGCCATGTCCAGGTAGGAGTTGTCGGTCGGCCCGGTCAGGAAGGTCCAGCGGCCGGAACGCGGATGCGCGATGATCGGTCCGCCGCGTCGCCCGCCCGCGGTGAGCAGCGCGCGCACTTCGGCGCCGAGCGAGGCGGGCATCACGACCGCGCCGACGGCGCCGACCTCGAGCATGATGCGGCCCAGCGCCGGATCGACCACGGCGTAGAGACCGTTGTCCTTGCGGTAGTGGCGGCAGCGCGCGAACGCGTCCTGGGTGGCCGAGTACTCCTGGGCCGCGTGTGATGGCGAGGCGTCCGGTGTCCCGAGGGGGCCGTGACTGCCTGATTCGGTGCGGAACGTGCTCATGACGAACCTCGCCTCGATGCGTAGTGAACGTGACGGGTGAATCGGCCGCTGGTGTCGACCCTAGTCCTGGGCAATCAGGTTGACAATAGTCACACGCTGGCGTGTTGCCCAGGCGTAGCATCGCGTGTCATGGCACCCGTCTCGCCTACTGTCGCGCGTTGGGAACTGGTGCTGCGCCTTCGCGAACTGCGCGAGCAGCGCGGTTTCGACTCCGCGACCTTCGCCAAGCGGGTCGGCTTCACCCCGGCGAACTGGTCGCACGTGGAGAAGGGCAGGCGCGTGCTCACCGGCAACACCATCGGTCCCGTGCTCGAACTGCTGGAAGTCACCGCCGAGGAGCGCACCGAGCTGCTCGCCCTGCTGGACGCGAGCAAGCAGCGCGGCTGGTGGGCCAAGTCCTCCGCGCTGATCGGTCCCGAGCTGCAGCGGCTGTACGGAATGGAGCACGGAGCGCAGAGCATTCGCAGCTACGACAGCCTCATCGTGCCGGGTTTGCTGCAGACCGAGGCCTACGCTCGCGCGCTCATCAGCGCCGACGTGATGATCCGTCCGGTGCAGGTCGAACAGCTGGTGTCCATCCGCATGCGTCGGCAGGATCGGTTGCGCGGACCGGACGGCGTAGAACTCACCGCCGTCATCGGTGAGGCCGCGCTGTTGCAGCAGACCGGCGGCCCCGCGGTGCTGCACGGTCAGCTCGAGCACCTGGCCAAGCTGATCGAAGAGCTGGACACCGTCGAGGTGCGCGTCATCCCGTTCGCCGCGACCGCGGGCGCCACCCTCGGCGGTTGCAGCTTCCACCTGCTCGATTTCGCCGGCGTGCAGTTGCCGACCTTCGGCTGGGCCGAGAGCGCGGTGTTCGGCGGCGCGGTCGACGACCCCGATCTGGTGCGCGATCTGAGCTTCGCCTACCTGCGCGCGCTGGAGCAATCGCTGACCCGTGACGAGTCATTGGCCCTGATCAGGCGGCACGCGCTCGGGTAAAATCCTGCCCATGGCCACCACCGCTTGCCCGCCGGGCTCCACCGGCTGGTTCACGTCGACCCGATCGAACAACGGCAATCAATGCGTCGAGGTCAGGTTCGATGGTGATGCGGTGCTCATCCGTGACAGCAAATACCGCCGCAACCCGGCCAACCGCCCCGCCGAAGAGCCCATCATCACCGTCACCGCGAGCGCATGGACCTCGTTCCTGACCTTGCTCACCAGTGGACGACCGCACACCGATCTGGTCGTTCACACCGCCGCGGACGGCACCACCACGCTCCGCCACGGCGACGTCGCCCTCACCTACACCCCCGAAGAGTGGGAAGCCTTCCTCGCCGGCGCGCATGACGGCGAGTTCGACCGCATCATCCTCCCCGCCTGACCGCCCACCCCGGTCGCCCGCGCGGCCGGGGTTCACTCTGCGTGAACTCGCCGCAGCCCCCGCCACGATCACCTCGCGACACCGCGTCCACTCGGCATACTGGAGATCGTGACTTCCGAACCGATCAGCCCGTCCGGCCTGGACCTGTCCCACCTCGACGACGCCGTGCGCGTGCAGGACGACCTGTTCGCGCATGTCAACGGCAAATGGCTGGACGAATATCGGATTCCGGCCGACCGCGCGGTCGACGGCGCGTTCCGCGCGCTGTACGACCAGGCCGAGCTGGACGTTCAGGCCATCATCCAGAATGCCGCCGCCGCGGGCGCCGAGCCGGGCAGCGACGCGCGCAAGATCGGCGACCTGTACTCCAGCTTCATGGACACCGAGACCGTCGCCGCCGCCGGGCTCACGCCGATCTCCGCCGAACTCGCCGCCGTGCACGATGTCGCCGACCGCGGCGCCTTCGCGGCGCTGCTCGGGCGGCTTCAGCGCACCGGTGTCGGCGGCGCGGTCGCCCTTTACGTCGACACCGACGACAAGGACTCCACCCGTTACCTGGTGCACGCCACCCAGTCCGGCATCGGCCTGCCCGACGAGTCCTATTACCGCCAGGACGAATTCGCCGAGATCCGTACCAAGTACATCGCGCACATCGGCCGCATGTTCGCGCTCGCCGCCGCCGATCCGCGCATCGCCGCGCTGCTGCCCGAGGACTTGGACTCGATCGGGCAGCGGGTCTTCGAACTGGAGCGCAAGCTGGCCGCGGGCCACTGGGACGTAGTTCGCCGCCGGGATGCCGAACGCAGCTACAACCTCGTCACGTTCGACGCGCTGGTCGCCGAGAACCCCGAATTCGATTGGCAGGCCTGGGCTTCGGCGCTTGCCGAGGGCGTCGACAAGCCGGTCGCGGAATTGTTCGCCGAGGTGGTGGCGCGCCAGCCTTCCTACCTGCGCACCTTCGCGCAGACCTGGGCCGAGGCGGATCTCGCCGACTGGCGCGCGTGGGCGGCGTGGCGTGTGCTGCGTTCGCGCGCGGCGTATCTCACCGAAGAACTGGTCGAGGAGAACTTCGACTTCTACGGCCGCACGCTCACGGGCGCCCAGGAGAACCGGGAGCGCTGGAAGCGCGGTGTGTCCCTGGTTCAGGAACTGCTCGGCGAGGCGGTCGGCAAACTGTATGTGGCCGAGCACTTTCCGCCGGAGGCCAAGGCCAGGATGGTCGAGCTGGTCGCCAATCTCCAGGAGGCCTACCGCCGCAACATCTCCGAGCTGGCGTGGATGGGTCCGGACACCAGGAAGGCCGCGCTGGCCAAACTGGAGAAGTTCACCCCGAAGATCGGCTACCCGGAGCGCTGGCGCGACTACTCCGCCGTGGTCATCGATCCCGCGGACCTGGTCGGCAACTACCGCAGCGGCTACGCGGCCGAGCACGATCGCGAACTGAACAAGCTCGGCGGACCGGTCGACCGGGCCGAGTGGTTCATGACCCCGCAGACGGTCAACGCCTACTACAACCCGGGCATGAACGAGATCGTCTTCCCCGCGGCGATTCTGCAGCCGCCGTTCTTCGACATGAACGCCGACGACGCGGCCAACTACGGCGGCATCGGCGCGGTGATCGGTCACGAGATCGGCCACGGCTTCGACGATCAGGGCGCCAAGTACGACGGCGACGGCAACATGATCGACTGGTGGACCGACGCCGACCGCGCCGAATTCGCCAAGCGCACCAAGGCGTTGATCGACCAGTACAACGTGCTCTCCCCGAAGGAGCTGTCCGACGAGCACACCGTCAACGGCGAATTCACCATCGGCGAGAACATCGGCGATCTCGGTGGGCTCTCCATCGCCCTCGAGGCGTACAAGATCTCGCTGAAGGGCGCCGAGCCCTCGGTCATCGACGGACTCACCGGACTTCAGCGCGTCTTCTACGGCTGGGCCCAGGTCTGGCGAACCAAGGCCCGCACCGAGGAGGCCATCCGCCGCCTCGCCGTCGATCCGCACTCGCCGCCCGAATTCCGGTGCAACGCCGTCGTCCGCAATATCGACAGCTTCCACGAAGCCTTCGACGTCCGCCCCGGCGACGCTCTCTACCTCGAGCCCGCCGAACGCGTGAAGATCTGGTAGCGCCGAAAAAGATTCAGCGAAGGCGGGTTTCGGTCTCGGCGTCGAAGAAGAGGATTTCGTCGGGCTTGGGCCGCAGGTGCAGCGGGGCGCCGAGGCCGGCGCGGAAGCGGCGGTCGACGCGGGCTACCACTTTGCCGGTGCGGCTGCTCCAGTCCTCGGAGGCGCCGTGGCCGTAGAGGAAGGATTCGGCGCCGAGTTCTTCGACGCGCTCGGCGGTGATCGTCACGCTCGCGTCGGAATCGCTGGTGACCGCCCAGGATTCGGGACGGATGCCGAGGACGACGCGGGCGCCCGGTTTCGCGCTGCGCGGCAAGGGGATTCGCAGGTCGTCGAGCATCGCGGCGTCGTTGTGCACCGGGGCGTCGAGCAGGTTCATGCCCGGCGAGCCGATGAAACCCGCGACGAACGTGTTGACCGGGTCGTCGTAGAGATCGCGCGGGGCGGCGATCTGCTGAAGCCTGCCTTCGCGGAGCACGGCGACCCGGTCACCCACGGCCATCGCCTCGACCTGATCATGGGTGGCGTAGAGGGTGGTGGTGCCGAGGCGCTTCTGTAGGGAAACGATCTGGGGCCAGGTGCTGACCCGCAGCCCGGCGTCCAGGTCGGCCAAGGGGTCGTCCATGCACAAGACCTGGGGTCTGCGCACGATCACCCGCCCCATCGCGACGCGCTGGCGTTCCCCTTCGGAGAGTTTCGCGGGTTTGCACTCCAGCAGATCCTCGAGCTCGAGCAGCTTCGCGGCCTCGTCGACCCGAACCTGAACGTCGGCCTCGTTCACGCCCGCGTCGCGTAGCGCGAAGCCCATGTTCTGGGCGACGGTCAGATTCGGGTAGAGCGCGTAGCTTCCGAACACCATCGCCACGTCGCGGTCGTGCGCCGGCAACTCGGTGACATCCCGCTCGCCGATCGAAATGCGCCCGTGCTGCACCGCGGCCAGCCCGGCGAGCATGCGCATACTGGTGGACTTACCGCAGCCCGACGACCCCACCAGCACGACGAACTCCCCGTCGGCGATCTCGAGCTCCAGGTCGTCGACGGTGGGCCTCGGCGCACCGGAATACCGGTGCGTCACCCGGTCGAAATGCACCGTCGCCATGCTGTCGTCTCCTCGTGTCGTCGCGAAACTTATCGCCGTATTCGCACGGCGGAGACTTTACGACGTGAACAGCAAATCATCGGTGAACATCGCCCGGCGGCGCGTTGAACATGCGACCAGTCCGCCGTGCGCCACCGAATCGCGAACAATGAACGGTTATTTCGCGGCGGAGCGAGCTGTAGAGACGAAAACGCCGACCGCGCGGTAGTGCGCGGTCGGCGTTTCGTTGGCTATCGGCCGGGTATCAGTTCCAGTCGCCCAGGCCGTCGCGCGAGTTCAGCGTCCCGCCGTCGGTGTTCTGCACGATGACCGGATCGCCCTTCTGCGCGTTCTCGAAGAACCAGCGGGCGTTCTCGGTGCTCACGTTCAGGCAGCCGTGGCTGACGTTCGACACGCCCTGCTGGCCGACCGACCACGGGGCGGCGTGCACGAAGATGCCGCTGTTGGAGATGCGGGTGGCGTACTCGACCTCGAGCTTGTAGCCCTCGGGAGCGTCGATCGGGACGCCGTAGGTCGACGAGTCCATGATCATCTTGCGCTGG
Organism: Nocardia sp. NPDC004654; assembly: GCF_040609595.1. Taxonomy (NCBI): domain Bacteria; kingdom Bacillati; phylum Actinomycetota; class Actinomycetes; order Mycobacteriales; family Nocardiaceae; genus Nocardia; species Nocardia sp. NPDC004654. Next base: position 453,053 of record NZ_JBEXKI010000001.1, read on the forward strand.
CGCTCGCCGACGATGTAGATGCCGTTCGGGGTCTCGTACTTGGGCTTGCCCATCGAGACCGGCATCTCCATCACGACCTCGCCGTTGCGGGTGACGGTCACGGTCTTGGTGGTGTCGTCGGCGGTGGTGATCAGCGCGTCGCCGATGCGGAACGAGCTGGTCGTGCCGCCCGCCACCACCGTCACGTCGGTGTTGTCCGGCCAGAAGTCGTTCGGCCGGTAGCGCACCTGCTTGTCGCTGAACCAGTAGAAGTGGCCGGGCGCGTCCTTCGACGAGGTGACCTTGATGGCCTTCTCGGCGGTGGCGTGATCGGTCACCGGCTCCTGGAAGGTGATGATGATCGGCTGCGCGACGCCGACCGTCTCGCCGTCGGCGATATTGATGCTCGGCGGCGCGAAGTTGGCCTGAGGGGCGGGATCGGTGGCCGCGGCCGCCGATCCCGAACCGACTCCGGGGATGCCCGGCTCGGCCTGAGCGGGAGCGACGATCATGGCACCGGCCGCCGCGATCGCCGCGGACAAGAGAACGCCCCGCCGGATCCGGCGGGCTAGCCGTCCTTCCTCGCGGAAAGTCGACAGCGTTCTGTTGTTCGAAGCGGCATGCATAGGTTATTCGTCCATTCCAGCTCTCGCGCGCGCGTACGCGGGCGAGATGTCTCATCGGTGTGGGTGCTCGGCGCCCGCGCGCGGACGTCACGGGTCCATCGGAGCTGCCACGGATACTGACGGGGCCTTCGAAGCACCCCACGGGTATTGACGCCCGACCCCTGTTCATTCCTACCGTTTGGATGCGACAGCTAGCCAGTGCCAATATCCGGTTATTCGCCCTATTGGTCAGATGTGTCCTGGGACACATCAGTCAAAGCCGATCACTGAGTTCGGTCAAACGGCCCGGTCAGGTCCGCAAGTCCGGTGCAAGTGCGGCAACCTGCGGTCCGTCCGGTTTTCTGCAAGATCAAACAGTTTCGTGATAGAAATCACGCCAGGACGTCGAAGGGGATCGACCGATGCGGTCCCGTCGCGATGTTGTGCGGCACCGAGAGCGGCGCCCGCCCGCGCGCGTAGCGCGGCGGCAGCGCGAGCCGCACGCGGCCGAGCACCGTGGCGAGCGCGATGCGCAGTTCGTAGTCGGCCAGGCTCGCCCCGACACAGCGCCGATGTCCGCCGCCGAAGGGTGCGAACTCGAACGGGCCGTAGCGACGGTCCAGGAACCGTCCGGGACGGAACCGCTCAGGATTGTCCCAAATGTCCGAGTCGGTATGCAGCAGGGGTAGCGCGAGCCCCATCGTCTCGCCCGCGGCCAAGCGCACGCCGCGCAGCGCGAACGGCTCGGTCACCCGGCGCAGCACGATCGGCACCGGCGGATGCAGGCGCAACGTCTCCTGGCAGACGGCGTCGAGGTAGGGCAGCGCCGCGATTTCCGTCGGTGTATCGCCCGCCTCGCGCAGCTCCGCGCACAGCGTGCGCAGGGTCTCCGGTACACGGTGCAGGTGGTACAGCGCCCAGACCAGGCTCGTCGCCGTGGTCTCGTGCCCGGCGACCAACAGGGTGCGCAGCTGGTCGCCGAGCTCGGCGTCGGTGGGTGCGCTTCCGTCGTCGTAGCGCGCGCTCAGCAGCAGGCCGAGGATGTCGCGGTCGTCTTGGCGCGCAGTGCTTTCGCGCTCGGCGAGGTCTTCGCGGATCAGTCGATCCAAGCGGGCGCGCGCTGCGACGAACCGATCCCACGGCGCCCGACCGAACGCACCGCGCCGCAGGGCGGGCGCGAGCAGCAGCGGGCCGGAGAAGGCGGTGAGGAACTCGGTGATCGCGGCGGTGTACGCGGCCCGTCGTTCGCGGGCGCGCACGCCGAAGACCGCCTCCAAGATCACCCGCAGCGTGATCGACCGCGCCGCGGCACGCGAATCGACGCGCGTACCCGGACGCCACGGCGTCGGGCCGTCGCAGATCTCGTCGAGCGTCGCGGTCCGGACCAGCTCGCCGTAGGCGCGGATCCGCGCGCCGTGGAAGGCAGGCGCGAGCAAGGTCCGATCCCGTCGGTGCACGGCGCCCGAGGTCAGGATCAGCGAGGCCGGTCCGACCAGCGGCTCGATCGGATTCGGCCGCGGCGGTTCGAGCAGGTCGATCGGGGCGCGGAACAGTTCACGCGCGCCCGCGGGTGTTCCGGTGAACAGCACCGCGCCGAAGCCGGGGAACCTGACGTAGAACGGATCACCCTCGCGCGCCCGCCGCCACCGGAAATACCGCTCGAAGTCCAGCCCGGCCGCGAGCGCGTGCAGTGCGAAGAACCGAGGCGGAGCCGGTGCGGCGGTCTCTGTCGCCATGCCCTTACCTACGAGACGCCCACGGCCGCGGTTCGACCGGCTCGTTCAGTGCGACGCGACCCAGCGGCCGAACGGCGTCGCGAGGCAGGACGCACCGGTGGCCGCGTTCCACGCGAAGGCCGCGGACCCGAGGCACACCACGGTGCGTTCCTCGCTGCTGACCTGCGCGCGCGAGCCTTCGAAGGCGATCGAGATCGCGATCGTGGTGCCGTCCGCCGCGTCGGGATCGGTGATCGAGGTCAGTGCCAGCGCGTCCGGGCCGAAGCCGAGCGCGACCGGAATCCCGCCCGCGCCCTCGCTGGCGCCGATGCCGCCCGCCGCGCCGATGCCCAGCGCCATCGCCCCGGCGGTTGCTCGCGCGTAACCCACCCCGTCGAAACCGGCCGATCGCGCCTGTCCTTCCGAGTCGGTGGCGGCCCGGCACCCGGCTCGACCATCGATGACGGTGACGTCGACACCGTGCTCCGAACCGCAATGCGCATCGGTTGCCGAAGCGAGAGCCGGAAGTGCGAACGAGGATCCCACCGCGGCGGTCGAGCAGATGATCGCGCTGATCAGCTTCACGGTCTACCCCTTTCACACCGTAGGGCCCACCATACCCAGGTCCATTGCCGCCGAGGCCTTTCCGCAGCGCCCCTGGACTGTGTCCCTTTCGACTCGACTACCGCGTCCGTGATGGTGTATGCATGGCGTGATATTTGAAGATCAGATCGTCAACTTCGGATTCTTACGGGGGTATAGGTTCGGAGCGTTACAGCTCGGGAGGACTGTACGTGTCTCGTCAACTGCTATCCGGTCTCGCGCTCGCGCTCGGAACCGCCGCCACGGCGCTCACCTTGGTGGCCTGTAGCTCGACCATCGACGGCACCGCGCAGCCCGCGCTGGACAGCGGGACCGTCGACGCCGTCAACACCAGCACTCCGAAGACCTCCGCCCCCAAGTCGAGCGGCAGGCCGACGTCCGGCCGTCCCACGCCGACCGGCGGCAGCACCGATTTCGAGGCGTCCGTCGGCGACTGCGTCACCCTCGGCGGCACCACGACCAACGCCACCATCGCGAAGGCGTCCTGCGGCAGCCGCGCGTCCAACTACAAGGTCATCGGCAAGACCGAGACCAGCTCGGCGTGCCCGGCGGATCGCGACAACTACTACGCCGAGACCATCAACGGCGTGCAGCAGGGCGCGCTGTGCCTGGACATCGACTGGGTGGTCGGCGGCTGCATGGACGTCGGCGGCGACGATCCGAAGCGGATCGACTGCACCGAGCGCGGCTCGCAGGGCGTGCGGGTGACCACCATCGAGCAGGGCGCCGCCGACGCGAGCGTCTGCGACAGCGGCATCGGATTCGAGTACTCCGAGCGCCGGTTCGTCGTCTGCGTCGAGGAACTCTGACGACCGCGAGACGTACCCGCGCTCCGGCCGTGCGCGGGCTGTCGACGGACTGACGTCCGGCAGCGCCTATAGGTTGGACCGGTGAGCACCATCCAGGAGCTACCCCGGTTGCGTTCGGCGACCGGCCGCTGGATCCTGCTCGCCACCATCCTCGGCTCCTCGGTCGCCTCGCTGGACGCCACCGTCGTCAACATCGCGCTGCCGCGCATCGGGGAGTCGCTGGACACCGATGTGGCCGGTCTGCAATGGACGCTCAACGGCTACACCCTGACGCTGGCCTCGTTCATCCTGCTCGGCGGCTCGCTCGGCGACAAGCTCGGCAGGCGCAAGGTCTTCGTTTGGGGCGCGGTCGGTTTCGCGGTCACCTCGGTGCTGTGCGCGGCGGCGGTGAACATCGAGATGCTGGTGGCGGCGCGAGTGTCGCAGGGCGTGGCGGGGGCGATGCTCACCCCGGGCAGCCTCGCGCTGATCTCCTCGTCGCTCGACGAACGCGATCGGGGCGCGGCGATCGGGCTGTGGTCCGGTTTCGGCGGCGTGGCGGGCGCGCTCGGGCCGTTCCTCGGCGGCTGGCTGATCGACTGGGTGGGCTGGCAGTCCATCTTCCTGATCAACGTGCCGCTGGTCGCCGTGGTCGTGGTCCTGGCGTTGCGTCACGTTCCGGAGAGCTTCGATCCGAATGCCGCCGCGCGACTGGACGTCCCTGGCGCGGTGGTGGTCGCGCTGGGACTCGGCGCGCTGACCTTCGGACTGATCGACGCGATGCCGCTGCTGGCCGTCTCCGGCGTGCTGCTGCTCGTGGTTTTCGTGGTGATCGAGGTGCGCAGCGATCATCCGCTTGTGCCGCCCGCGCTGTTCCGTTCCCGGGTGTTCACCGCGGCCAATCTGGTGACGCTGGCCGTCTACGCCGCGCTCGGCGGCGTCTTCTTCTTGCTCGTCATGGAACTTCAACTGGTGGCGGGCTATTCGCCGCTGCTGTCCGGGTTGGCCACGGTGCCGATCACGCTGATCATGCTGGCGCTGTCCGCGCCCGCGGGACGCTGGGCTCAGGCGCACGGCCCGCGCGTCCCGATGACGCTCGGCCCCCTACTGGCGGCGGCGGGATTGATCCTGCTGCTGCGCATCGGACCGGCCGCCGGATATGTCGGCGACGTGCTGCCCGGCGTGGTGGTCTTCGGACTCGGGCTCGCGGTGCTCGTCGCCCCGCTGACCGGCGCCGTGCTCGGCGCGGTGCCCGCGTCCGAGGCCGGGATCGCCTCCGGCGTGAACAACGCCGTGGCGAGGACCGCCCAGCTGCTCGCGGTCGCCGCGCTGCCCGGGCTGGCGGGGATCTCCGGCTCGCTCACCGACCCGGCCGCGTTCGACGACGGGTTCGAGACCGCGATGTGGATCTGCGTCGGGCTGCTTGCCGTCGGCGCGCTGATCGCCGCCGTGCTGCTGCGTCCGCCGCGCCGGGCGCCGGACCCGGCCAGCGTCGAGTGTCTACCGCAGTGCGCGGTCGCGGGCCCGGCCGTCGCGCCACGCCACGGCCTCGTCGACGCTCCACGGCGTCCCCGGAGTTCCGCGTAACAGAAAAGGAGCGGGCGATGCCGCCCGCTCCTCGTGGTCTGTGCTGTGGCCGATCAGATCGGCACGTAACCCGCGCCGATGCCGCCGCGCGCGTTGATGTCGTTCATGATCGCGCTCATGTTGGTGCCGACCTCGGGGCCGAAGCACGCGATCGCCAGGTAGGCGTTCACCATGCCGACCAGGGTCGTGCCCGCGACCACGGGTGCGCCGGAATCGCCTTCGACGACGCACATCTGGGTCCAGGTCTCGATATTGGTGCCGAACACGTCGCCGTAGGTGATGCCGCAGGTGTTGCCCGTGGTGCGGCCTTCCTTGCAGACGATCATCGGGAACTGGGCCGGTCCGCCGATGCCGGTGATGGTGACGTTGCCGATCCGGTTGACCGGGGTGATGGCGCCCGGCTCGAACTCGATGACGGCGTAGTCCAGCTCCGAGTTGGAGTAGACGAAGCGACCGATCACACCCGCCTCGCGATCGACCTCGGCGTACACCTGCGCGCCCGGGTCACCGCAGTGTCCGGCCGTGAGTCCGACCAGTCTGCCCGCGTTGTCGTGACCAACCGTGGTGACGGTGCACTCGAACATGTTGTCGATGACGATGCCGGATCCGCCCCCGATCACCGGCGGACCGGGCGCGGCGGCCGCGGGGCTCGCGCCCGTCCCGAGCAGCGCCGCACCGAGGGCGACGGCGAAGACGGCGTTGGCCGCCTTGGCGAGTTTGCTGAACATGTCCCTCCAGACGTCGGAAGCCCGCACGATATCAATCTGTCGCATACATCGTGTCAGTATTCGGTCTCGGGCGCGTCTCGTCCCGGCGGGTGCCGCCGAATCGTGATGGTGATAGCTAGGATCTATAACAAAGGTCGCGGGATGACACGCTCAATGCGTTTCCAAACGGTTTGGAACGCATTCGGGAGCCCTCGAATAAGGCGTCAATTTTAGATGAATATTTTCCGCGTAATTGATCGGTGATAGTGGACGACGCCCATATAGAGGCGCCCCACCTGTAACTTGTTCTAAAATCTGGACGCTTTATTTTGGGACGCAAGACAAAGGCCTGACCGCGCGCTCTAGGACATTCCCCGACGGTGACTCACATCTATGACTGCAATCACATGGGGATGGTGTGTTCTGCACTACTCCGTAGTAAGGTGCGTCAAGCAAACAAGTCGTCGGGGTGAGCAACCGGCGTCGAGAGGGGTTAGCCAGTGCAGTCGACCAAGAGTCCTCCCACGGGATCACGGATAAGTGAAGCGGTCGATTGGACGAGGTCGTACTGGGAAGACCATCCCAAGCGGTCACTGGAGACCTTCGGCCGACAGATCACGATGGGTATCGCCGCCGTGGCGGAACTCGTCCTCGCCATCTTCCGGCGAAGGTTCCCCTTCGGCGAATTCGTGCGTCAGTGCGCCTTCATGGCCAATGTGGCCGCGGCGCCCACGCTGCTCGTCGCGATTCCCATCGGCGTCATCGTCTCGATCCAGGTCGGCGCGGTGGCCGGACAGGTCGGCGCGACGTCGTTCATCGGAGCGGCCAACGGCCTCGGCATCATCCAGCAGGGCGCGCCGCTGGTCACCTCGATCATGATCGCGGGCGCGGTCGGGTCGGCCATCTGCGCCGATCTCGGCTCGCGCACCATCCGCGAGGAGATCGACGCCATGAAGGTGATGGGCGTGGACCCGATGCGCCGCCTCGTCGCGCCGCGGCTCGGCGCCGCGATGCTGGTCAGCGTCCTGCTCTGCGGCTTCGTCGTCTTCGTCGGCTTCCTGACCGGCTACATCTTCAACATCTTCGCCCAGGGCGGCACGCCCGGCTCGTACGTCAGCACCTTCTCCTCGTTCGCCGTGACCCGCGATCTGCTCGTCGCGCTGGTGAAGTCGCTGATCTTCGGTCTGCTGGCCGCCATCATCGCCTGCGATACCGGCCTCAATACCCGAGGCGGCCCGGGCGGCGTCGCGAACTCGGTCAACTCGGCGGTGGTGAGCTCCGCGCTGATGCTCTTCGGCGTGAACCTCATCATCACCCAGGTCTACAACGCACTCTTCCCCCCACAGGTGGTCTGAGCCGGTGTCATCAACCTACGTACCACCGCTGCTGCGGCCACTCCAGGGACTCAAGCGTTCCGCGCAGGCGCCGGTCGATCTCGTCGCTCGGCTCGGCCACCAGGTGTTCTTCTTCCTGCGATCCGTCGGCTCCATTCCGCTGGCGCTCAAGCAGTACCCGAAAGAAGTGTGGCGGCTGCTCTCCGACGTCACCTGGGGCAACGGCAACCTCGTCGTCGGTGGCGGCACCATCGGCGTCATCGTGATCCTGAGCGCGTTCGGCGGCATGACCGTCGGCATCCAGGGCCACACCTCGCTGAACCTGCTCGGCCTCAGCCCGATCACCGGCGCGATCTCCGCGTTCGCGACCACACGTGAACTCGGTCCGCTGCTCGCCTCACTGGCCTTCGCCGCCCAGGCGGGCTGTCGATTCACCGCTCAGCTCGGCGCGATGCGCATCTCGGAGGAGATCGACGCGCTGGAGTCGGTGGCCATCCGGCCGCTGCCGTACCTGGTCAGCACCCGGATGTTCGCGGCCATCGTCGCGATCGTCCCGCTGTACTGCCTCGGCCTGGCGACCGCCTACATCTCCTGCTCGCTGACCGTGCAGTTGATCGGCGGTACCCCGAGCGGTACCTACGCGCACTACTTCTATCAGTTCCTGATACCGACCGACGTGCTGTATTCGCTGCTCAAAGCGATCGTTTTCGTCGCGATCACCACCTTCATCCAGTGCTACTACGGCTTCTTCGCCTCGGGTGGCCCGGAGGGCGTCGGTGTCGCGGCGGGGCGGGCGATCAAGATGTGCATCATCCTGGTCGTCTTCGCGGACCTCTTCATGACGTTGGCGATCTGGGGCGTCAACCCCGGAATCCGGATCTCGGGGTAAGGGCCAGATGATCATCGATCCCAGTGGGCGCGGGCCCACGATGCGGCAGTTGCTGATCGCGGGCGTGTGCGGACTGATCGTCTTCGCGCTGGTGCTCGCCTTCCTCATGGCGCGCTACACCGGCTACTTCGTGCCGAAGGTCAACGTCGTCGCGCAGCTGACCACCACCGGTGACGGCCTGCCGTCGGAAGCCGACGTGAAGTTCCGCGGCGTGCTTGTCGGCGCGGTCGACGAGGTCGAGGTCGCGGCCAAGGGCGAACTGCAGAAGGTGCAGATCGAGCTCAAGCCGGAGTACGCGGGCGACATCCCGTCCAACGTGACCGCCCGCGTCGTGCCGAGCAATTTGTTCGCCGTCACCTCCATCGAACTGGTCTTCAACGGCCCGTCCGACACCTACCTGAAGGAAGGGTCGGTCATCGAGGAGGACCGCAGCAAGGGCACGATCGCGCTGCAGGACACGCTGACCACGGTCCGCAACATCCTGGAGAAGATCGACCCCGTGCAGTTCGGCCGGGTGCTCGGCACCCTCTCGCAGGCGCTGGACGGCAGCGGCCGGATGCCCGGCTCGACCATCGAGCGGCTGGACCGCTGGGTGCTCGCCGTCGACGAGTCCATCCCGGATCTCGGCGTCTTCCTGAACGACTTCTCCAGCTCGTTCCGCGCGCTGAACGAGTCGGCGCCCGAACTGCTCGACGTGCTCGGCAGCTCGGTGCAGACCGCCAGCACCATCGCCGAACGCCGCGACGAGCTCGTCGCGCTGATCACCGGGACCAGCGGCACCGTGGACCGCGTGAACGACCTGTTCGCCCGCAACCCGGACGTCGGCAAGGAAGTCACCGTCGGCACCTCCGACCTGTTCGGCGCGCTCACCGCCGATCCCGACGCGATCACCAGGACGCTGCTGAACCTGAGCGAGTCGGTCCGGGCGATGAACACCACGTTCCGCTGGGGCCCGCAGCAGCAGCAGATCTGGAACGCGGGCATCACGCTCACGCCGTACACGCCGTACACCGTCGCGGACTGCCCGCGCTACGACGAGATGGCCGGACCGAGCTGCGCCACCGCGCCCGAGGTGAACGAGCTGCCGCCGCTGCCGGAGAACCTGCGGCCGCGCGCGCTGGACTCGGCCGCCGGGCTGCCTCCGGTGGTGCCGATGCCCGGCTTGCCGCTGATCCCCGGCGTCACCATGCCGGATCCTGGCCGGATCGTCGCCGACCTCCAGGAGACCGCGCAGCAGCCGTTCGCGGGTACTCCGCTCGAGGGTCTGTTCCCGGCGCTGCCCGGTCTGCCCGGCCTGCTGCCGCCCGCCCCCGCGCCCGCGGCGGCTCCGGCGGACGCCCGGCCGATCTCCTACCAGGGTGACGCGGCGATCGAGAAGCTGCTCGGCCGCAAGCCGACCACCGCGGAGTACCTGCTGCTGAGTTCGATTCTGAAGGGCGGAACGATGGAAGTGTCCGAAGGCGGTGCCGCTCGATGAGTGAACGCAGTGAGCGAATCATGTGCCAGCGTGCCATGCACATGCCGGAGCCGAGCGCTAGCGAGGCGCAGGCATGAGTATCCGTAAGCCGCTGATCGGGTTCGGTATCTTCGCCATCGTCTCCATCCTGGTGACGGTGGTCGTCTGGAACACCCTCGCGCGGGTCGTCGCAGGCGATACCAAGACCTACTCCGCGACGTTCACCGATGTGCTCGGTCTGCGCGAAGGCGACGACGTGCGCATGGCGGGCGTGCGGGTGGGCAAGGTCGAGAAGATAGAGCTCGCCCGCGACGATCGGACGAAGAAGTCGGTCGCGAACGTGACGTTCATCGTGCAGAGCGACCAGACCATCTACGACGACACCAAAGCCCTTGTCCGCTACCAGAACCTGATCGGCCAGCGGTACGTGGCGCTCGCCCCCGGCGAGGCGGCCAACCCCGCGCCGCTCAAGGACAAGGCCTCGATCCCGCTGGAGCGGACCGAACCGTCGTTCGACGTGTCGGGTCTGCTCAACGGGTTCCAGCCGCTGTTCCAGGTGCTGCAGCCCGAGCAGGTGAACCGGCTCTCGGAGACGTTCATCCAGGCGCTGCAGGGCGACGGCGTCTCGCTGAGTTCGTTCATCGTGCAGGCCGCCCAGCTGGCCACCGATTTCCAGCGTCGCGACGCGATTCTGTCCGGCGTGATCGCCAACCTGTCCGGTGTGATGGCGGGCTTGGCCAAACGAGGTGATGAATTGGAGACCCTGGTGACGCAGACCCGGGCCTTGATCGGCGGACTGTACGAGCAGGGCCAGTCCCTGCTCGCGTCCACCGAGCAGATCGCGAGCGCGACCACGTCGCTGGTCGGCATGGTCGGCAACATCCAGCCCAAGCTGCAGACGGCGCAGAACTCCACCAGCGCCGCGCTGACGCTGCTGCTGGACAACGGCGCCAAGCTCGACCAGGCCGCGATCGACCTGCCGCACGTCCTCTCGGCGGCGGGCAGGCACACCTCGGAGGGCGCCTACGCGAACGCCTATCTCTGTGGCTTGGACATCTCGCTCTACGGCGTGCTGTTCCCCCGCGGTCTGTTCTCGCAAATCGGCGGTACCGCGCACTCGGCGGTGTGCCGCCCATGATCGCGAAGATGAGGAGCCGCTTCGAGAGCAACCGCTACTTCTGGCTCGGCGTCGTCGGCGCCGCTCTGATCGTGGTGCTGCTGATGGCGTCGGGCATCATCCGGATGCTCGGTGTCGGCGATCAGACGGTCAAGGCCGAGTTCGTGCAGGCGGCCGGGATCAAGGTCGGCGACAAGGTCAACGCCGCTGGCGTTCCGGTCGGCACCGTGACCGGCGCGAAGCTCGAGGGCAGCCATGTGCTGCTCACGATGAACGTCGACAACAACGTGAAGCTCGGCCCCGACGCCCGGGCCTCGATCAAGATGGCGACGCTGCTCGGCGCCAGGTACGTCGACCTGGATCCGGGCGACGGCTCCGGCCTGAAGGACGGCCGAATCCTGGTGTCCAACACCTCGGTTCCGTACAACCTCGCCGACGTGGTGCAGATCGGCACCCCGAAGTTCGAGGCGCTCGACACCGCGAAGCTGGCCGAATCGCTGAACGTGATCAACCAGTCGATGGGTGACTCGCCCGAGCTGACCGCGCAGGCGCTGGACAGCGTCGGCGCGCTGGCGAAGGTGATCGACACCCGCCGCGGCGAGGTCGACCAGCTGCTCAAGGACCTGGACCGGGTCACTACGATCCTCGGCGAGAACCGCAACAGCGTGCTGCTGGTGATCACCCAGGGGGAGGCCATCGCCAACCGGGTGATGGAGCGCCAGGACCTGCTGCGTCAGCTGCTCGACAACATCGCGGCGCTGACCAGGCAGCTGCAGGAGATCGGCGCGCAGAACGAAGGTCAGCTCGGCCCGACCATCCAGCAGCTGAACACGATGGCCGAGGGCTTGCAGAAGAACAAGGACAATCTGGACCGGATCCTGTCCTTGCTGCCGCCGACCGTGCGCTACCTGGCCAACTCGTGGGGTGGCAGCGGCCCGTACGGCGACGTGGGTCTGCCGTGGCTGTTCCCGGACAACTGGTTGTGCTTCGCCCAAGCTATCGAGGGGTGCCAGTGATGAGATTCGCTCACGCGGCCAAGCTGAAAACCGCCGCCAAGCTGGTCGCGATCAGCGCCGCGGCGCTCACGGTCGGCAGCTGCTCGCTGCTGCCGACCTCGGTCAACGACGCGCTCGGCGGCACGATGAAGATCACCGCCGACTTCGAGAACATCGCGGGCATCTACGAGGGCAACCCGATCACGGTGCTCGGTCTCCAAGTCGGCAAAGTCGACAAGATCGTGCCGAAGGGCACCCTCGTCGAGGTGCACCTTTCGGTCGATTCCGGCGTGAAGATCCCGAAGAACGCCGAGGCGGCGATCGTCTCGCCGTCGATCGTCACCGACCGGCACATCGAACTCACCCCCGTCTACACCGAGGGCGAGACGATGACCGACGGCACCCACCTGCCGAAGGCGCGCACCAGGACTCCCGTCGAACTGGACACGATGATCAAGACCATCGACCAGTTCGCCGCGGCGCTCAAGCCGCAGGAGGGTGTCGAGGGCATCGGCCCGCTCTCCGGACGGGTGCTGTACCCGATGCTGAACGGCAACGGCGAGAAGATGCGCGACACCCTCAACGCCCTGTCCGGCGCGCTGAAGGTCGGCGTCGACAACAAGGACGCGATCTCCAACATCATCATCCAGCTCAACGAGCTGACCACGATGCTGGCCGAGAACGACCAGTCCGTGCGCGATTTCAGCAACCGGGTGACCCAGATGACCGGCCTGCTCGCCGAGCAGGCTCCCGGTCTCCAGGCCACGCTCGACCAGCTCAACGACTTCCTCGCCAACACGAGCACCACGCTCGGCGACTACCAGGGCGAGCTGGCCAGCAGCCTCGCGGGCCTGACCAACGTCACGAACCAGCTGCGGGACAACGCCTACGGCCTCGTCGAGGTCGCCGACGTGGCCCCGATGGCGATGCAGAACATCGACAGGATCGTCAACCGCGAGGGTCGCTACGTGCGCCTGCACGCCATCATCGGCACCGCGCTCAACGGCGAGATCGTCGCCCTGTTCTGCGAGCGGATCCAGATGAAGGCCGACGGGTGCCGCACCGGAAATATGCAGGACTTCGGACCCGACTACGGGCTCACCGCCGCACTGCTTGGACTGACGAAATGACGTACCGGATGACGATCAAGGCACGCAGGGCGCTCGTCGCCATCGCCGCGGTGGCCGGGGTGGGCATCACCTCCGGCTGCGGGTTCACGGTCGAAGACCTGCCGCTGCCCAAGCCGGGGCAGGCGGGCGACACCTACACCGTGCAAGCGGTGTTCGAGAACGCGCTGAACCTGCCCGACCAGGCCAAGGTGAAGATCGGCGGTTCGGATGTCGGTGTGGTCACCAACATCACGACCGAGAACTTCCAGGCCGTCGTCGACCTGAGCATCCGCAGCGATATCGAGCTGCCCAAGGGCAGCACCGCCGAACTGCGCCAGGCGACCCCGCTCGGTGACGTGTTCGTCGCGCTGTCCAAGCCGAAGGTCGAGCCGGGCGCGCCGATGCTGCACGACGGCGACACCCTGACGATCGAGGACACCTCGGCGGGCGCCACCGTCGAGCAGCTGCTCATCTCGGTGTCCATGCTGTTCAACGGCGGCGGCATCGCCTCGCTCACCAAGCTGACCTCGGAACTGGATTCCATCGTCGGCGGGCGCGGGCCGCAGGTCGCGCACCTGATCGACGAATTGACCGGTGTGGTCGGCAGTTTGAACGACAACACCGCCCGCGTCGACGCGGTGCTGAACCAGTTCAGCACGCTGGCGAACACGCTCGACTCGCGGCGCGCGGAACTGGGCCAGGTGGCCGACACGCTGCCCCAGATGATCGGCGCGGTCGCCGAGAACAACCGGGCGATCGGCGAGCTGCTGACCAAGATCTCGGTCACCAGCGCCGCGCTCGGCGACTACTCCGATACCACGGGCGACCAGCTGGGCAACCTGCTGACCAACACTCAGGCGCTGATGGACGCGCTCGCGCGAACGGGCGACGACTTCGGCCTGCTGATGGACCGTCTGCACGACATCCGCCCGAAGGTGGACGCCACCTTCCGCGGCCGCAGCTTCGCCGTCTACGCGACCGCGACCAACCTCGATCTCAGCGCGCTGACCGATCCACAGCACGGCAGGCTGCCGAACCTGGAAGACCTGCAGGACTTCGCGGGCAGCCTGATCCAGGTGCTGCAGCTCGTGCAGCAGCGGGTGGGAGGCCACCGATGAGCGCGGTGTCGAAGCTCTGGACGAACAAGCTGATCCTCTCGGGGGTCGGCCTGGTGCTCGTGCTGCTCGTCGGCGCGTCGTACCTGCTGGTGAGCGTCATGCGGATCAATCCGCTGCGGTCCAGCTACACCGTGACGGTGAACCTGGACCGTTCCGGCGGACTGCAGCCCGGCAACGACGTGACGCTGCGCGGCTACCGCGTCGGCAAGGTCACCTCGATCGAGCTGACCGACCGCGGGCAGGCCATCGCCGCCACGGCCGAGATCGACGGGCGATACAAGATCCCCGTCGACACCGACGTCGCGGTGCAGGCGCTGTCGGCCGCCGGTGAGCAGTACATCGACTTCCGGCCCGGCACCGAGGACGGCCCGTTCCTGGCCGACGGCGCGGTTGTCGAGTTCGATCCCGAGACGGTCAAGACGCCGACGCCGGTGTGGTCGGTGCTGGACAACACCAGCGCGCTGATCGCGCAGGTCGATCCGGACAAGTTCAGCGTCATCCTCGCCGAGTTGGACATCGCGCTCAGCGGCGGCCCGGATCAGCTGCGCGGCCTGGTCAACGGCATCAGCCTGGCGACGTCCGGTCTCGACTCACTGCTGCCGCAGACCACCAGCCTGATCACCAACCTGCGCACCATCGCCGATACCACGTCGCAGGCGCAGCCGGATCTCGCCACCCTGACCGCCAACTCCGGCGAGCTGTTCGCGCAGTTCAACGCGGCCAACGCGGAACTGGTCGGCGTGCTCGACTCGGGCCCCGGTCAGCTGGAGAGCCTCGGCGCGGTGCTCGACCAAACCTCGGACCCGATCACCAGCCTCGCGACCAACTTCGTCGCCATCACCAAGGCCGCGCAGTTGCGCCTGCCCGCGCTGCGCGCGCTGTTCCCCTCGCTCGCGCTCGGCGCCGAGGCGCTCGGTATCCCGGCGCACGACGGCGAGTTCCACGCGATCATCGACATCTGGCCCCGGCCGTACTGCACGTACGAAACCCCGCAGATCCGCAACGAGGTCGTCCAGGACGGCAGCATCCCGAAGTGGAACTACTGCGTGAATCCGCCGCCGGGGCAGCAGATCCGAGGCGCCGCGAACGCGCCGCGGCCGAACGTGCCGAACAACGGCGCCCAGATGCCGCCGGGCGTGGATCCCAACGAGCGGACCCTTCCCCCGGTGCGGTGAGTGACCCGGGCCACCGCCTGTTCGGTCGGCCCGGCATACTCGCTGGTAGAACGCGTACGGTTCGCGCATGCGGGCCGGCGAGCCGATTCGGTGCGTGCGCGCGCCGGGAAAGAGCAGGATTTATCGATGTCCACCGACGACGCCGACACCAACAAAGACGCCGAGACCACGAAGAAGTCCGCCGAGGAGAATGCCGCGACCGACGCGGCGGGGGCGAGCGACGCGGCGACGGCCAAGCTTGATCTGGGGAAGGCGGGCGAGAAGCAGGCGAAGAGCGAGCCGAAGCCGAAGCCGTCACCCGCGGCGAGCCCGGACCGCTCGAATCTGCTGCCGGTGATCGCGGCCTTCGTCGCGGGCATTCTGCTCGTCGCGGCCGTCACCGCGGTGGTGGTGTTCTACCAGCAGGCACAGAAGAAGTCGGACGAGCTCGCCGCCGTCAACGACGCGACGCGCGCAGCGTGCGATTTCGGCCGCGACGTCTCGGTCTACGACTACTCCAAGGACCTCGAGGGCTACTTCAACAAGGTCAAGGCGGGCTCCACCGGCGAGTTCCTGAAGGAATTCACCGACGCCACCACGGCGCTCACCGACGCCATGAAGCAGGCGCAGGTCAAGTCCTGGGCCGACGACGTGCAGTGCGGGTACCAGTCCGGCGACACCAGCGAGGCCAAGGTGCTGGTGACGCTGACCCAGTTCCGCACCAACTTCACCCAGCAGCAGCCGGATCGGCAGTTCGTGGTCATCGTCGCGGACCTGCAGAACGAGGGCGGCAAGTGGAAGGTGGCCAAGCTCGACTCGCCGATGCTGAAGGGTGGCGGCACCGGCCTGCCCGGCGGCGCTCCGGCGCCCGCTCCGGCTCCGGCCCCGACCGAGCAGCCGCAGCCGCAACCCGGCAACTGATCACTCGACAGTTCTCCGAAAGCGCCTCCGGCGGTGGGCCCAGTCACCACCGCCGGAGGTCTTTCGGGCGGTCCTGCATGCGGTCGCGGAGCTGCTCAGAACAAGGTCAAGGTCTGAGGAGCCGACGCGACCGCCTTCCCCGAGGCCCGCGGCCCGGTGGTCTTCTGTTGCGGTGCGGCATTCCGCTGTTGCGGTGCAGCGCTTTTCGCCAGCGTCACCGAGAGCGGAACGGTCGTCTTCGCCAGTGGCACCGTGGTTTTCGGCGTTTCCACGGCGGTGAGCTCGGTGGTGTCGGCCTCGGCGACGGACGCCGAAGCGGCGGCCTTCCGTGCCGCTTCGCCCGCGAGGGTGTCGGCCATCTCGTTGAAGTAGTTGCCTACATGGCCGCGCACCCAACGGAATCGGACCGGACCCGGCCTGCTCGCGATGGCGCGGTCGATCTGCTTGATGATCTCCACGTTCTTGACGGCGCCGCCGGTCGAGGTGCGCCAGCCGTTCAGCCGCCAGCTCGAGATCCATTCCGACGCGCACTTGATCGCGTAGAGCGAATCGCTTTCGATCAGAAGGGGTTCGGCGCCGGGGTGGGCCTCGATGGCCTCCAGGACCGCGCGTAGCTCGGCGATCTGATTCGTCCCCGTCGCGGCTCCCCCGCTGCGCGAGGCGCCCCCCTGATGATTGACCCAAGCCCAGCCGATAGCGCCGCCGGGGTTTCGGAGGCAGGATCCGTCGGTGCTCACGATGATCATGGCTGGCACCTTACGCAATCCGACCGACAAGATCGGTACCGTGGAATTCCTCTATCTCCCTTCGCAATTGAGACTCGGTGCGACGTAGCGCCGATCGCACGGCACTGTCGACCAAGCCCGCGCACATGCGGCCGAGGAAGCCGCGAGGTGCAGCGTACTCCGCTTCGGAGGTCAGCACCGACCGTCCATAGCCGAGCGGGTCGAAACGCAGCGTCAGCGTTCCCGACAACCGCCCACGCAGCGTATACCCGATCACCACGTTGCGGCGATATTCGGTGATCTCGCAAGGGATCTTCGGATGCCACAGGCCGAGTCGGACCGTTGTCGCGAAACAGGCGCCGGGACCTTGGTCCAGCTCGCCGGTGGGTTCGAAGGAAGCGACGCCGAACATCCAATCCGGCACGAAAAGATGGTTGTCCGTGTACGTGAATGCCACCTCGACCGGTGCCCCGACGTCACTCGCGTACTTGATGTGGCCCATAGGCCCTCCCTGATCCACGGCTGCGGACAAAAGTACTACAGCTCTCCTTTTTATTCGAGGGGTTGGGCGCAAATCGGACAGTAGCCCGGTCGACACAGCCGGACGCCGTCCGCCCGTAGCCTGTGGCCGGAGCGAAGGCGGAGGTACGCCTTTCCATATCCAAACCGGCCGGTCGCCGAGGTGGCGTCAGATTTGGTCGACGATGTACTCCGCGATGGGCATGGCCGAGGTCGCCGCGGGCGAGGGCGCGTTGAGCACGTGCACCGAGCGCGCGGTGCGTTCGATCATGAAGTCGTGGACCAGGGTGCCGTCGCGCAACACCGCTTGGGCGCGGATGCCCGCCGGGCGCGGTCGCAGGTCGGCGGCGGTGAGTTCCGGACAGTAGCGGCGACATTCGGCCAGATAGCCGCGCTTGAACAGGGAATTGCGCAGTTCCCGCAGACCCGTCTTGAGGTGCGTGCGGGCGACCCGGTGCACGCCGGGGAAGCCCACGACCTCTTTGGCGTCGCGCAGGTCGACGCTGCCCTTTCGATAGCCCTCGCGCGCGAGACCCAGCACCGCGTTCGGCCCGACGGTGAGCTCGCCGTCGATGGTCGGGCTCAGGTGCACGCCGAGGAACGGCAGGTTCGGGTCGGGCACCGGATAGATCAGCGTGCGCACCAGACCGGCGCGTTCGGGCGGCAGTTGGTAGTACTCGCCGCGGAACGGAACGATGCGAAAGTCGATCGGCAGACCCGCGAGCCGCGCCATGCGATCCGCTTGCAGTCCGGCGCAAACCACCAGGGTGCGGGCCGTCCACGTGCCGGTCTTGCCGGTGATCGTCACCGCCGAGTCGGTCTCCTCGATGGCGGTGATCTCCGCGCCGAGCACGATCTCGCCGCCCGCCGCGCGGACCTGTTCGGCGAGTGCCGCGGTCACCTCGCGGTAGTCGATGATGCCGGTGCTCGGCACGAAAAGCGCGCCGACGCCGGTGATTCGCGGCTCACGCCGCACCAGTTCGGCGGCGTCGACGAGTTCGACCTCCACCCCGTTGGTGACCGAGCGCTCGTATAGCGCCAGCATCCGTTCGTACTCCGCGGCATCGGTGGCCACCAGCAATTTTCCGCACACCTCGTACGGAATCCCGTGCGCCGCGGCGAAATCCTTCGTCCACCGCGCACCCCGCCTGCACAATTCGGCCTTGAGACTCCCCGGCTCGTAATAGATCCCGGAGTGGATCACCCCACTGTTGTGCCCCGTCTGATGCGTCCCCAGCCCCCCGGCCTTCTCGACCAACACCAGCCGAGTCCCGGGATACCGCTCCACCAGCCGCCGGGCCGTCGCCACCCCGACGATCCCGCCCCCGATCACGCAAAAGTCGTACACGTCAGCCGACAGTACCGGGGTGCGGCGCAAACGCGTTGGCGGTGGTCCCGCCCGGCTCTTACGGTGACAGCACCAACCCGGCCCCTGATAGGGCCGGGTCTTTTCGTATCGTCGAGCGGTGCGTAAGCCCCCTGATCCGGGATCCGGATCAGAGGGTGACGGTGGATTCGGCTCGGGCCGAGGGCGCGGACTGGATGTCGTTGCCCGCAGGGGCGTCCGGGTCGGTGGGGGTGATTTCGTCCGTCGGGGTCGGGTGGGGGTGGAGTTCGATGGTGTGTTCGCCGAGGTTGGCGTCCGAGAGGACGAGGGCGATTTCGCCGCTGCGGGTGTCGATTTCGGTGCGGATCCGGGTGATTCCGGTGGGGTCGAGGTCGATGCCGAGGTGGTCGCGCACGGGTTCGGACAGCACGAGGCCGGTGAGGGTCGAGAAGGCGTTGGTGTCGACGGTGAACGCGACGGTGCCGGTGCGGACCGGGGCGACCTGCGCGCCGACGTAGGCGTTACCGAGGCCCAAACGCCCGCCGACCCCGGCGGGTCGCGGCGGAGCGGCAGCTGGATCTGGTTGCGGCACAACGGCTTTCGCGGGAAAAACGGATGCCTGGTAGGGCGACGGCAGCGCGTGCGTCTCACCGGCCAGCAAGGTGTCGACGGTTCGTGGGCCCGGACGCGGCGCGAAGGGCTCGACGACGGGCGCGGGCGGCGGCGCGGCTTGCCCGGCGCCTGCGGACTGGGTGTCGGCCATCTGGTTCCCGATATACGAGCCTGCGACGAAGGTGAGACTGAGGCTGGCCGCACCGGCCAACACGATCGCGGTATGACGCACGATCTGAGCAGGCTTGTGTGCCGTCACGATGCGTTCCTTTCCCTCCGCCCCGACTCCCCTCGCGTCGTCGGCCCGCATCGTTGAAAGCCGAACGCCTGTCCAGGTTACGACGCTCCGCGATCTTGGACGGCATCCGTGCGAGCAGGATCACAATAGACCGCCCTACGGATGTTTCCGGCATCTGAAGAGAGGGTAAAAATCGCTTAGCTGGCGAGCGTCATTCTCGACTGCCACTCTTAGACACCCGGCCAACGGCGTCCGGCCGTCGACGCGAACGGCGCACCCAAGTGTGGCGCTCGCCCGCTCCCGAATTTTCGGATCGGGTCGGGTGAAGCCCGGTCGGACGGTGTCCGGCCGGGCTGCCTGCCATTTCGGCGGTGATCAGGCGAATTGCCCTGCGGCCCTGCCCTCCCCGGACGGTCCCGCGAAGACCTGGGCGATCGTCAACCACTCCTGCGCATCCGTGCCGTCGGCGCGTACCGCCAGGTCGTCGGGATGGCGACGCTGGGTGACGAGCAGGCAGAAGTCCAGCGCGGGCCCGGTCACCCGCTGCGCCGCGTCCTCCGGACCCCAAGTCCACACCGTGCCGTCCGGCGCGGTGAGCTCGACGCGGAATTCCTCGGCGGGCGCCGTCTTGCCCCGCACCGAATAGGCGAAGTTCCTGGTCCGCACGCCGAGATGAGCCACGCTGCGCAATCGCGCGGTCGGTTCGCGCACCACACCGAGCGCGTCGGCGACGTCCTGACCGTGCGCCCAGGTCTCCATGAGCCGCGCGGTGATCATCGAGGCCGGGCTCATCGGCGGGCCGAACCACGGCAGCTTGGTCCCGGCCGGCACGGCGCGCAGCGCCTCGATCAGGGTCTTGCGTCCGGCGCGCCAGCGCTCGAGCAGCTCGGCGGGCGGGGCCGCGGCGGCTTCCTCGGCCGCCTCGTCGACGAAAGTCAGCGCCTTGGGCGCGGCGGCGGCGACCTGTTTCGCGAACTCGTCGGCATCGGAGGCCGCGACGGACGCGATCTCGTCGGTCCAGGTCAGGTGCCCGATCTGATGGGCGATGCTCCAGCCGGGCGCGGGCGTCGGCCGTGCCCACTCCGCGGGGGCCAGCGGGGCGACAAGTCGTTCCAGGTCCGCGCATTCGTCGCCGAAATCGCCGAGCAGCGCCTCGAGGTCAGCCATGAGTTCCCTTGCCGATCGCGGGCACACCGCCGCGTGTGCCTTGGTATGACCAAGCATCGCAGCGGTGCGGAAAAAATGCAAGCACGCGTGCTTGTATTTCCGGCGCGACCTACCAGCCGAAAAGCACCAGGTGGGCCGCGCCGACGGCCAGCCCGAGCACCGCGCCGTGCAGGTACAGCAGCCAGGCGTCCTGCTCCACCGAGGCGTAGAACATCTCCATGAACTCGCCCGGGCTCAGCTGCTGCAACTTGCGCGCGGCGAACTCGTCGATCTTCTTCGCCTGCTCGCGCGCGAACTCCTCGTCCTCGATCATGCTCGGCGCCAAGGCCACCGCGGCACCCGCCGCGCCGACCTTCAGATTGTCGAACTGCCGCTTGCCGAACGCGGCGCGCACCATCGAGTGCGTCGGCCCGAGCTGACGGTGAATCTCCTCCGAGATCAGCCGCTCGACGAGCTGGCGGGTCTTGTCGCCGTTCGGTCCGTCGAGCAGTTCCGAGGCCAGGTTCGGCAGGGTGAGCACCTGGTAGGCCAGGATGCGCGCGAGGTCGGTCGCGGCCTGCGGCTGGCGCTTGGCCAGCAGGGCCTGGCGCCACAGGTACTTGTACCTCGGCTGCGGATCGCCCGGCTCGAAGACCATCTTCACCGCGATGACGTTCACGACGACGCCGATCGCCGCCGCGCTGAGCAGCACGATCACCCAGGCGGGTACCCAACCGAGCACCGGAATGCGGTCGTGCACGCGCAGATACAGCGCCATCAGCAGGCCGAACGGCGCGCCGAGGAAACCGATGCGCACCATGAACTTCAGCTCGGGGGCCGCGATGGTGGTGGTGAGATCTTTGAGGATGTACGGGTTCTCGCGCAGGTAGCGGATGACGAAGCTCTTGATGTCGATGAGCTGATCGATGTTGTCGCCGAGCGAATCGAAGGCCCGCCGGCACAGCTTCGGCAGCTGCCGGTCCACCCGCTGGTAGATGACCTGTCGCATCTGCCGTGGCACCGAGCGCCACAGGTCCGGGTTCTCCCGGTACATCACCTCGTCGACCAGCGGCTGCACCTGCTTGCGCGCCAGCTCGGCGATGTAGTCGGCGATGCCGTCCAGGTCGAGTTCGTGGATGAAATCCCTGGGACTGCCGATCCGCATCAGCGCCTTGTCGACGCAGATGCTCGCCATCTTCTCCGCGCGCGCCGGAATGAAGCCTTGGAAGCCGAGTCGGCGCCCGTCGCCGGAGAAGGTCGGCAGCACCTGCACCCGCCGCGGCAGGTACGGGTACAGCACATGCAGGCCCGGCACGCGGACGCCGCGGAACTGTACCGGCCAGAAGAGCATCAGCACGCCGGTCCAGTTGGTCAGCCAGCCCGCGAGCGCGCTGAAAATCGGGAAAGTGACCAGGTCGACGACGAACTTCGTCTGGCCGGTGAGCTCTTCCCAGTCGATGAACACCCCGGAGGCGAGAGTGGTCATCCTGGGATCCCCTTAGTGCCGCGAGCTGTAGTGGCCCCCACATTCTCATTGCGATTGCGAGGGTGTCAACGCGGCAGCGGGAACTGTCACAGACGGCCCTTCCTTCGCTCTGAGCGAACGTCCAGGAAGGGCGGAACAAAGACGGAACGGGTGGGGTTGAGTAGGCATCGCTCAACTTTTGGAAGGGTCGAACACGTGACTACACCTCAGAATCTGCCGGTGCTGTTCCTGACCGATCCGATCGTGCTGCCGGGCATGGTCGTGCCCATCGAACTGGACGAATCGGCGCAGGCCGCGATCGACGCCGCGCGTGCCGCCAAGACCGAGGCGGTGCTGCTCGCGCCGCGACTGACCGAGGGTTATGCGTCCTACGGCGTCGTCGCGACCATCGAACAGGTCGGCCGGATGCGCGGTGGAGCGCCCGCGGCGGTCCTGAAGGCGGAGCGGCGAGCCAAGATCGGCCACGGTGTCACCGGGCCGGGCGCCGCGCTGTGGGTCGAGGCCGAGCCGGTCGAGAATCCGGCGCCGGACGGCCGGACCAAGGAGCTGGCCGCCGAATACAAGAAGCTTGTCGTCTCGGTGTTGCAGCGCCGCGAGGCCTGGCAGATCATCGACGCGGTCAACCAGCTGACCGACCCGTCGGCGATCGCCGACACCGCGGGCTACGCGCCGTATCTGACCCCGGAGCAGAAGCGCGAACTGCTCGAGACTCCCGAGGTCGCCAAGCGCCTGACCACCCTCATCGAGTGGACCAAGGCGCACATCGCCGAGGCCGAGGTCACCGAGAAGATCAGTGACGAGGTCCGCGAGAACGTGGAGAAGAGCCAGCGCGAGTTCCTGCTTCGTCAGCAGCTCAACGCCATTCGCAAGGAACTCGGCGAGGACGAGCCGGATGGTGCCGAGGACTACCGCACCCGCGTGGAGCAGGCCGACCTGCCCGAGTCCGTTCGCGAGGCGGCGCTGCGCGAGGTCGGCAGGCTGGAGCGGTCCAGCGACCAGAGCCCGGAAACCGGCTGGATCCGGACCTGGCTGGACACCGTGCTGGAGTTGCCGTGGAACGAGAAGACCACCGACTCCACCGACGTCTCCGCCGCCCGGGCGGTGCTGGACGCCGATCACCACGGCTTGGACGAGGTCAAGGACCGCATGGTCGAGTACCTCGCGGTCCGGGCCCGGCGCGCGCAGCGCGGGCTGGAGGTCGTCGGCGGACGCGGTTCCGGCGCGGTGCTGGTGCTGGTCGGTCCGCCCGGTGTCGGCAAGACCTCGCTGGGCGAGTCCGTCGCTCGGGCGTTGGGGCGCAAGTTCGTTCGCGTCGCTTTGGGCGGCGTGCGCGACGAGGCCGAGATCCGCGGTCACCGCCGCACCTACGTCGGCGCCCTGCCCGGCCGGATCGTGCGCGCCATGAAGGAGGCGGGTTCGATGAACCCGGTCGTGCTGCTCGACGAGATCGACAAGGTCGGCTCCGATTTCCGCGGCGACCCGGCGGCGGCCCTGCTCGAGGTGCTCGATCCGGCGCAGAACCACACCTTCCGCGACCACTACCTGGATCTGGATCTCGACCTGTCCGACGTGCTGTTCATCGCGACGGCCAACGTCATGGAGACCATCCCCGGTCCGCTGCTGGACCGCATGGAGCTGATCACGGTCGACGGCTACACCGAGGCCGACAAGGTCGCGATCGCCCGCGACTTCCTGATCCCGCGCCAGCTCGAGCGCAACGCGCTGACCGCCGAGGAGGTTTCGATCACCGAGGAGGCGCTGCGCGAGATCGCGGCGAACTACACCAGGGAAGCGGGCGTGCGGCAGATGGAGCGCCTGATCGCGAAGGCGTTGCGTAAAGCGGCGACTCGGCTCTCGGAGGACGAAGCCGGCTCCGGCGCAACGGTGTCCGACATCGGCTTGGGCTACGACCCCGAGCTCGGCTACGACCTGCCGGCGACGATCTCTTCCGGCCGACTCACCATCGGTCTCGGCGATCTGAAGGATTACCTCGGCCGTCCCCGCTTCACCCCGGATTCGGTGGAGCGGACCGCGGTCCCCGGTGTGGCGACCGGCCTTGCCGTGACCGGCGCGGGCGGCGACGTCCTCTACATCGAGGCCAACGCGGCCGAGGGCGAGCGCTCACTGACCCTGACCGGCCAGCTGGGCGACGTCATGAAGGAATCGGCGCAGATCGCGCTGACCTACGTGCGCTCGCACCTGGAGGAGATCGGCATCGAACCGTCGGTGCTCGACCGCAACATCCACATCCACTTCCCGGCGGGCGCGGTGCCCAAGGACGGTCCGTCCGCGGGCGTCACCATGGTCACCGCCCTGGTGTCGCTGGCACTCGGCCGCCAGGTGCGCTCGGATGTCGGCATGACCGGTGAGGTCACGCTGAACGGGCGGGTCCTGCCGATCGGCGGCGTGAAGCAGAAGCTGCTCGCCGCGCAGCGAGCCGGGTTGAAGACCGTGTTCATTCCGGCCCGTAACGAGCCGGATCTGGACGAGGTGCCCGCTGAAGTGCTTGCGGCGCTGGATGTTCGGCCGGTGGCGGACGTGGGTGAGATTTTGGGTCACGCGATCGAGCCGGTGGTGGAGGAGTCGTTGAACCGTCCTGCGTTCGCTGCCACCGCGTGAGTCCGGTTTGGGCCGGGCACGGGAAACCGCGCCCGGCCCTTCCGAATGCGGAACTTTCATCACCCCTGACTAGTGCCACACATGCTGTACACGCCTCACATAGGCACCGCCTATGTGAGGCGTGTGAACCCTATGCGCCACCGTCCATGTGAACCCGGTCAAGCGTCGCCGAGTTCCCTTTCGACGCTGCGGGTGGTTCCCTGCGCGACAGCGCACAGCACCGGTTCCCCGTCTTCGGATTCCGCGTAGATCTCGCAGCTCACCACGGCCTGGCGTCGCGTGGACGCCGTGACCGAAGCCTCCGCCCGCAATCGCACCCCCGCGGCGGGGCGCAGATAGGTGATGGTGAACCCGCCGGTCAGCACGTTCGCGCCGAGTACGGTTCCGGCGGCGAAAGTGAGGGCGTTGTCGGCCGCGTAGGCGAGGACGCCGCCGTGGACGAAGCCGAACTGCTGGCCGAGTTCCTGGCGGATCGGGATGACGAGAGTCGCGGCGCCGTCGCCGAATCGGGTGAGTTCGGAGCCGACCAGATTCGCGAAGGGTTGCGCGGTCAGGACCTGTTTGGCCAGGTCGAGGTCGAGTGCTGTGGTGCCGACGGTCATTGCCGCTCCGTTCTTTTCGATGTCGATCCGGCGTCGAGGGCGAGCCAGGCCGCCTCGGCGAGTTCCGCGCCGACCTGCGTCGGCGCGATGCGGATGTCGCCGCCCAGCCACTGCCGCGAATACTCCTGCGCGGGGCCGAGCCATAGTGCGTAGACGAGATCCAGATCCAGTGCGCGCAACGCGCCGTAGGACGCGTGGGTGCGGTACCAGCGCGCGATGTCGGTCATGAAGGTGCGGTTGGTTTCGCTCTCGCGCACGCCGGGCGGCCGCGCCGAAGTGAGAACCTTTGCGCGGTGTTGGTTTTCGGTCACCCAGCGCAGATGCTCCCGCACGCCCGCCGTGATGCCCTCGCGCGCGTCGGTGCTCTGGCCGACCACCACCCAGAAGTGCTGCTGATAGTCGGTCAGCGCGTGCGCCCACACCTGCCGATACAGATCCGCCTTGTCCGGGAAGTGGTGGTAGAGCGCGCCGACGCTCGCTCCGGCCGCCTCGCGGATCTGCGCGAGCGTCGCGTCCAGCGCTCCGTGCTCGGCGAACTGGCGCTCGGCCGCCAGCAGCAACCGATCTCGGATCTTCATAACCAGAATTTAGTTCTGTTCTCCGGTCAGCGCAACACGTCCACCTGCTTCCGTCATACCCGTGCGGTATGACGGAGAGGTGGCCAGATGGCTGTTGCACGTCGATCTCGACCAGTTCCAGGCGGCGGTGGAGTTCCGCCGCCACCCGGAACTGCGCGGCAAGCCGGTCATCGTCGGCGGCCACGGCGACCCGAACGAGCCGCGCAAGGTCGTGACCTGCGCGTCGTATCCCGCTCGTGCCTACGGTGTGCGCGCGGGCATGGCGCTGCGCAGCGCACTGCGCAAATGTCCGGACGGCGTCTTCCTGCCGCTCGACATGGCCGCCTACGAGGAGGCTTCCGAGGAGATCATGGCGCTGTTGCGCACGTTCCCCGGCCAGGTCGAAGTGTGGGGCTGGGACGAGGCGTTCCTTGCGGCCGACACCGACGATCCCGAACTGCTCGCCCGCGAAATCCGCGGCGCCATCGCCGAACTGGACCTGACCTGCTCCATCGGCATCGGCGACAACAAGCTCACCGCCAAGCTCGCCACCGGCTTCGCCAAGTCCGCGGGCAAGTCCTCGGACGCGCCAGGCGTGGGCGCCGCCGCGGGCATGTTCCGGTTGACCGCCGCCAACTGGACCGAGGTCATGGCGCACCGTCCCACCGATGCGCTGTGGGGCATCGGCAGCCGCATCGCCGCCCGCCTCGCCGACCTCGGCATCCACACCGTCGCCGACCTGATGGCGGCCGACCGCCACCGCCTCGCCGAGGCGTTCGGCCCGACCACCGGCCCCTACCTGTGGGTGCTCGGCCACGGCAAGGGCGACACCGAAGTGACCACCGAGCCGCGAATCCCGGTGGGCCGCAGCAAGTCCGAGACCTTCCCGCACGATCTCACCGATCCCGCCGAGATCCGCGCGCAGGTGGCGCGCATCGCGACCGAGGTCGCCGAGGAGATGGCCGAGGTGGGCCGGATCAGCATCCGGGTCGCGGTCACCGTGCGGACCAAGACCTTCTACACCAGCAGCAAACAGGCCAAACTCCCGAAGCCGACCGCCGACATCGCGACCATCACCGAGACCGCGCTGCGCATCATCGACCGCTTCGACCTGGACCGCCCCGTCCGTCTGCTCGGCGTGCGGCTGGAGTTCGTGCCCGAGGAGTAGTCGCGCTCAGCCAGCACCGGTAGCGGGCCGGTCCCGGAGCCTCCGTGTCGCCCGGGAGGAGGAACGCCGCGCGGGTCAACGGGCGGCCCTCGCGGAGCCCCCTCGAGCGCCGCCCGATCCTCGTATGCTCGTCCGCATGGAGTTCTGGGCGATGGTGGCACACGAATCGGACAGCGGGATCGTGTTGACGCGGCAGCAGGTCGACGAGGAATTCCTCGGCCAGGGCACCGTGACGATCAAGGTGCATTACTCGAGCGCCAACTTCAAGGACGGACTCGCCATCACGCCGGGCGGCGGTGTGGTCCGCAACTACCCGATCGTGCCCGGCATCGACATCACCGGCGAGGTCGTCTCCTCCGAATCCGACGATTTCGCGCCGGGCGACCAGGTCGTCGCGCACGGCTACGAGATCGGCGTCTCGCGCAACGGTGGCTTCGCCGAATACGCCAGGGTGCCCGACGAGTGGGTGGTGAAGCTGGACAGGTTGAGCACCCGCGACGCCGCCGCCCTCGGCACCGCCGGTTTCACCGCGGCACTGAGCGTGCAGGCCTTGCTCGACCGCGGTCTCACCCCCGACGACGGCGCGATCCTGGTGACCGGCGCGACCGGCGGCGTCGGCAGCGTGGCCGTGGACATCCTGTCCGGCCTCGGCTTCGAGGTCATCGCCTCCACCGGCAAGAAGGACGCGGGCGATCTGCTCTCCGAACTCGGCGCCAACGAGGTGATCGGCCGCCTGCCCGAGGATCCCGAGGCGAAGCTGCGCCCGCTGTCCAAGGCGCAGTGGGCGGGCGCGGTCGACAGCGTCGGCGGCAAGTCGCTGGCCTACGTGCTCAGTTGCATCGGCTACGGCGGCGCGGTCGCGGCCAGTGGCCTCACCGGCGGCCACGACCTCCCCACCACCGTCATGCCGTTCATCCTGCGCGGCGTCGCCCTGCTCGGCATCGACTCGGTCAACCTCCCGATCGAGAAGCGCCGCGGACTGTGGTCCCGTCTCGGCAAAGACCTACGCCCCCAACACCTCTCGACCCTCGAGAACTACGCCCCGATCACCGAAGTGGAATCCGTCCTGCGCAGCATCAAGAGCGGAAACCACTCCGGCCGAACCGTCCTCGGCGTCGCAGGCGAATTCTGAGCCGACCGGCCGCGCCGAGGTCTCCCCGCGCCGGTTGGTTCGGCGCGGCCTTCGGGTGTGGGTCAGGCTGCGACGGTGACCGGCTCGTCGGCGAACTGGGTGCGGTAGAGCTCGGCGTAGCGGCCTTCGGCGGCCAGTAGTTGGGTGTGGGTGCCGCGCTCGACGACACGGCCGTCTTCCAGGACCAGGATCTGGTCGGCGGCGCGGATCGTGGAGAGGCGGTGGGCGATCACCAGGGCAGTGCGACCCTCCAGCGCTTCCGAAAGGGCTTCTTGCACAGCCGCTTCGGAGGTCGAGTCGAGCGAGGCGGTCGCCTCGTCCAAAATGACGACGCGCGGTTGCTTCAGCAGCAATCGGGCGATGGTCAGGCGCTGGCGCTCGCCGCCGGAGAGGCGGTAACCGCGCTCGCCGACCACGGTGTCCAGGCCGTCCGGTAGTCCGGCGATCAGATCGTGCAGGCGGGCCCGGCGCAGCGCGTCCCACAGCTCGGGCTCGGTCGCCTCCGGTCGGGCCAGCAGCAGGTTGGCGCGGATCGTGTCGTGGAACAGGTGCCCGTCCTGGGTGACGAGGCCGACCGTCTCGCGTAGCGAGTGCGCGCCGATCTGCCGCACGTCGGCGCCGTTGAGCCGGACCGCGCCGCCGTCCACGTCGTACAGGCGCGAAACCAATTGGGCGATGGTGGATTTCCCCGCTCCGGAGGAGCCGACCAGCGCCACCAGCTGACCGGGCTCGGCGCGCAGCGACACATTGTGCAGCACGTCGACCCCACCCCTGGTGTCCAGCGTCGCGACCTCCTCCAGCGAGGCCAGCGACACCTTGTCCGCCGACGGGTACGCGAAGGTGACGTCGTCCAACTCCACCGCGACCGGACCCTCCGGCACCGCGATCGCGTCGGGCGCGTCCTCGATCAGCGGGCGCAGGTCGAGCACCTCGAAGACCCGCTCGAAACTCACCAGCGCGGCCATGATCTCCATCCGCGCACTGGCCAGCGCGGTCAGCGGCGTGTACAGCCTGGTCAGCAGCAGCGAGAGCGCCACCACCGCGCCCGCGTCCAACTGCCCGCGCAGCGCGTACCAGCCGCCGAGTCCGTAGACCAGGGCGACCGCCAGGGCCGAGACCAGCGTCAAAGAGGTGACGAACACCGTCTGCAACATCGCGGTGCGCACGCCGATGTCGCGCACTCGCCGCGCCCGCAGCGCGAACTCGTCGGACTCCTGCTCGGGGCGGCCGAACAATTTCACCAGCGTGGCGCCCGGCGCGGAGAACCGCTCGGTCATCTGCGTGCTCATGGCCGCGTTCAGCCGCGCGGCCTCGCGCTGCAACCCGGCCAGCCGGTTGCCCATCCGCCGCGCCGGAACAACGAACACCGGAAGCAGCACCAGCGCGAGCAGCGTGATCCGCCAAGAGATGCTGAGCATCACGGCGAGCGTGAGCGCCAGCGTGACCAGGTTCGCGACGACGCCGGACAGGGTGTCGCTGAAGGCCCGCTGCGCGCCGATCACGTCGTTGTTCAGCCTGCTCACCAGCGCGCCGGTCCTGGTGCGGGTGAAGAAGGCGATCGGCATCCGCTGCACGTGGTCGAACACCGCGCGGCGCAGGTCGAGGATCAGACCCTCGCCGATCCGCGAGGAGAGCCAGCGGATGCCTAGCCCGAGCGCCGCGTCCAACACGGCGAGCACGCCGATGATCGCCGCTACGGTCACCACCATGCGCGGCGCGGCCCCGCCGACGATGTCGTTCACCACGCGGCCCGCCAGCACCGGCGTCGCCACCGCGAGCAGCGCCGAGACCACGCTGAACACCAGGAACACCGCGATCCGCCGCCGATGCGGCGCGGCGAACCGCAGGATGCGCTTCGCGGTGGCGAGACTGAACGGGCGCTGTTCGTCGGGCGCGTTCATCCGCCGATACATCTGGCTCCACGCCACCGATTCGATACTCACGATCGCTCCCTCTCGACCCCCGCCATCCAACTCCTGGTCACCGACACTAGGACCTCAACAAAGGTTGAGGGCAAGTCGTTCCGTGGCGCCCGTGGATTCCGCCGCGAGCGAACAAAGTGGCCGATCAGCGGCGGGGTTCCCGCTTCGAAGATCGACCGGCTGCCATGCGCCCGATGCTCGCTCGGCGTCTGGCCCGACTCCTCGGCCAAGCCCGCTCCGTGGCAACCGCCTCGCGTCGGGTCGACTGATCACCGTCCGACAGCGGTCGATGGTCCCCGCCGAGGGCTGCCGCGCGAAGTCCCGATCTCAGTCCGCGCATAGCCGTTGGACGCCCGAAGACCGCTGCCGGACGTGTCCGTCGAAAGCCCGCGCACGGCCGGACCGAAGGCGGAGGTACGCCCTAGGCTGACATCGTGACCGAGGAGCGGATGCTGGCGGCTCTGCGCGGACGGGTCGACGGTGAGGTCGACGCGTCACCGCGGCGGCGCGCGGAGTACTCCTCCGACGCGTCGAACTATCGTGTGCCGCCGACCGCCGTCGTCTTCCCCCGCACCGACTCCGACGTCGCCGAAACCCTGAACTTCGCCCGCGAACACGGCCTGCCGGTCACCGCTCGCGGTGCGGGAACCTCGGTGGCGGGCAACGCGATCGGCTCCGGCCTCGTGCTCGACTTCAGCAGGCACATGAACCGCATCGTGCACATCGATCCGGACCGTCGGACCGCGCGGGTGCAGCCGGGCGTGGTGCTGTCGGCATTGCAGACGGCGGCCCGGCCGCACGGATTGCGGCTCGGCCCCGATCCCTCCACACAGAACCGCTGCACCCTCGGCGGCATGATCGGCAACAACGCCTGCGGTCCGCGCGCCGTCGCGTGGGGCCGTACCTCCGACACCGTCCGCGAGCTGCGCGTTCTGGACGGAACCGGAACCGAGCGCGTCCTCGCGGACGATCTCGCCGCGGTGCCGGGCCTGCCCGAGTTCACCAGGTCCAACCTCGCGGTACTGCGCACCGAGCTCGGCCGCTTCGAACGGCAGGCGTCCGGCTACGGACTGGAGCACCTGCTGCCGGAACGCGGTTCGGCCCTCGCCAAGTCGTTCGTCGGTAGCGAGGGCACCTGCGGGTTGCTGCTCGACGCGGAGGTCGGACTGGTCGAATTGCCGCGCGCCACCGTGCTCACGGTGCTCGGCTACCCGGACATCGCGACCGCGGCCGACGATGTCGCCGCTGTCATGACGTGCGCGCCGATCGCGGTCGAGGGCATCGACGCCCGCCTGGTCGACGTCGTTCGCACGCACCGCGGCACGGTGCCCGAGCTGCCGCGCGGCGACGGTTGGCTGTTCGTGGAGACCACGGGCGCGAGCGCGGCGGAGGCGCTCGCGGTGGCCGAGCGGCTGTGCCGGACCACGCACGCGCTGGACGCCCGCATCGTCACCGACACCGCGGCGGTCGCGGCGCTCTGGCGCATCCGCGCGGACGGCGCGGGCCTCGCCGGACGCACCACCGACGGCAAGCCTGCCTGGCCCGGCTGGGAGGATTCCGCCGTTCCGCCCGAGCACCTCGGCGCGTACCTGCGCGATTTCGCCGAACTCACCGCGCAGCACGGAGTGGACGGCCTGCTCTACGGCCACCTCGGCGACGGCTGCATCCACGTGCGCCTCGACCTGCCGATCACCGAAGCGCCGCAACGCTTCCGCGCCTTCGTGTTCGATGCCGCCGAACTCGTGGTGCGATACGGCGGTTCGCTGTCCGGCGAGCACGGCGACGGGCGGGCCCGCTCCGAACTGCTCTCGGTGATGTACTCCCCCGACGCGCTCGCGGCCTTCGCCGGATACAAGGCGCTGTTCGACCCTGACGACGTGCTCAACCCCGGCGTGCTCGTCGAGCCACGCCCCGTCGACGCCGACCTGCGCGTCGCCGGCCTGCCGCTGCTGCCCGGCGCGGGCGGCTTCGCCTTCCCGCACGACGACGGCGACATCGGCACCGCGGTACATCGGTGCGTCGGTGTCGGGAAGTGCCGCGCCGACAGCTCGGCGGCGGGCGGTTTCATGTGCCCCTCGTACCTGGCCACCGCCGACGAGAAGGACAGCACCCGCGGCCGCGCCCGCGTCCTGCAAGAGGTGGTGCGCGGCGAGCTGCCCTGGTCCGCGCCCGCCGTCGCCGAGTCGCTCGACCTGTGCCTTTCCTGCAAGGCGTGCCGCTCCGACTGCCCCGCGGGCGTCGACATGGCGACCTACAAGGCCGAGGCCATGTACCGCCGCTACCGCCGCAGACCGCGCCCACTCGACCACTACGCCCTCGGCTGGCTCCCCCGCTGGCTCCGCCCCGCCAGCCGAATCCCGCGCGCCGCCAACGCGATCGCCGGTATCGACTGGTTGCGCCGAATCGGCCTGCGCGCGGCGGGCATCGACCCGCGCCGCGAAATCCCCCGCCTCGCCGACCGTCCCTTCCGCCGCACCGAACGCGCCCGAGCGCTGCTATCGCCCGATCCGCCGCCCCCCACACTCAACCCTCTGAGCACCACATCAGCCGGTGCCCCAGCCGACGTTCTCCTCTGGATCGACACCTTCACCGACGCCTTCGACCCCGGCATCGCCCAAGCCGCCGTCACCTTGATCGAATCGCTCGGCCACCGCGTGCGCATCCCCCGGCGACGAGTGTGCTGTGGCCTGACCTGGATCAGCACCGGTCAACTCGACGGCGCGCGAGCAAAACTCCGCGCCACCCTCACCGAGCTGGACGAGCACGTCCGCGCGGGCGGCATCGTCGTCGGCCTGGAACCCTCGTGCACCGCGGTCCTGCGCGCCGACCTCCCCGAACTCCTCGCCGACGACCCGCGCGCCGCTCCCACCGCGGCGGCCGTCCGCACGCTCGCGGAGTTCCTGCTCGACCACCCGGACTGGCATCCGCCGCGACGGACGAACAGCCGAGTGGCCGTCCAGCCGCATTGCCACCAACATTCGGTGCTCGGCTTCACCGCCGATCGCCGAATTCTGACCAGCACGGGAGCGCAGGTGACGGAGATCACCGGATGCTGCGGCCTCGCGGGCAATTTCGGCATGCAGAAAGGCCACTACGACATTTCGGTCGCAGTGGCCGCCAACGGCTTGCTTCCCGCGCTGCGCGAGGCGCCCGACGACGCGATATTCCTCGCCGACGGTTTCTCCTGTCGCTGCCAGAGCGCCCAGCTGACAGGACGCCCAGGAATGCACCTGGCGCAATTCCTCATGGGCGAGTGATCAAGGCTACGGAACACGCGGTCCAGGGCACCGTGGCGTGCGTCCGAAACCGGAATCGTTCATCCCCGAGGGATCACGGCAGGACCTGCGGAATGACGTCCGGGGCGATCGCGCCGACGATCAAACCGATCACGGCGCCCTGGAAACCGGAACCGAGCGCGCACAGTGGAATGAAGGGAATCCCGATGATGGTGGCGCCGCAGACCACGGCTCCGAACACGGCCCCGGCGATTCCGCCCGCTGCCGCGCCATTGGCCAGCGGATCGTGGTTGGCCGCATTGGGGTTGGTGGCGATGTCCTGCGGAACCGCGGCCGCCACCGGCTGAGCCACCTCCGGGGTGACCGGCTGTGCGATATCCGCGGCCGCGGGCTGCGCGGCGACCGGGATCACCCGCTGGATCGTGTCCAGAGTCTGCGAAGCCTCGACCACCTGCACGGCTGCGGACGACTGCGGGGCGATGCTCGAGGCGTCGGCAGAAGCCGCTCCCGCGCCCGCGAAGGTCACCGCGACAGCCAGCGGCAATGCGGCGACGAGAGCCTTACGGCCGAATTTTTTGGTGGTCAGACGCATGATTTCCGTACCCTCCCGGCACCGTGAACGTCGCAAACCGATTGGCGTGCAGATTGTTTCGCGGTGCGAATTACAACGATGAAAGTTATGAGAGGTTATATCCGAGCTCGATCGTTCGATCAAATCTTCGTGCGGCGCGCACGCGACGGAAATATGTTCGACGACAAGGTGATTGGCGCATCCATCCTGGTTGCCACAGTTTCGACCGGGCCGGGTGCGCCCGCCGCACCGGAGGCGCGGAGAATGGATCCGTGCGCGAACAGATGGCAACGGCCGCGCGGTCCGGCCTGGCTCGAACGGTGACGTCCGACCGGCCGATCGATCTGGCGCACACCCTCGCGCCGCTGCGCCGCGGCACCGGCGACCCCTGCCATCGGGTCACCGCCGACGGCGCGCACTGGCGAGCTTCCCGGATGCCGAGCGGTCCGGTGACCTATCGGCTCGTCCAAATCGATCGGTGTTCGGTGCGGGCGCAGGCCTGGGGTGCGGGCGCGGCCGAATTCCTCGACCGGCTGGATCACATGCTGTGCCTGGACGAGGACCTGTCCGGCTTCGCTCCCGAGCACCCCAAGCTGGCCGAGGCGCACCGCCGCTTCCCCGGCCTGCGCATGCTGCGTACCGGCCTGGTCCTGGAATCGCTGGTGCCCGCCGTGCTCGAGCAGAAGGTGCACACCATCTCGGCGCGCGCCTCCTGGCGAAAATTGGTGCGCGAGTTCGGCGAGCTCGCACCGGGCCCCGCGCCGGACGGGCTGCGCCTACCCCCGGATGCCGAGACCTGGCGGCGCATCCCGTCCTGGACCTACCACCGCGCGAACGTCGGACCGCAACGCGCGCAGACCATCGTGCGCGCGGCGCGGCTCGCGGAATCGCTGGAGCGCACCGCCGATCAGGATCCGGCCGAGGCGGCGCGGCGGCTGTGCTCGGTGCCGGGCATCGGCGTGTGGACGGCCGCCGAGACCGCCCAACGCGCCTACGGCGACGCCGACGCGCTCTCGGTCGGCGACTACCACTTGGCCGCCGTGGTCGGCTGGACTCTGCTCGGACGCCCGATCGACGACGAGGCGATGGTCGAGTACCTCGAACCCCTTCGCCCGCACCGCTACCGGGCCATCCGGCTGCTGGAGATCAGCGGCCAAGCGCACAAGCCGAAATTCGGCCCGCGCACCCCGCTCACCGATCACACCTGGCACTGAAGGTCACCTTCGGTCGGTCGGGGCGGTTTCAAGCGGTGAAGGTGACATTCGGTCGAGTTCACAATTGCAGTGCCCGCTCGTCCAAGACGCATTTGCCCGATTCGACCAGGGTGGTACGGGCCCGGCGGCGCACCAGGCACTGGTCGACGGTGCAGTCGATGTGCAATTGCATTGCCGCGTGCGCCTGTTCGTCGGTCATCACGCCGGGGTCGCGACCGCAGACCAGCAGACCGGCGACGTGCATGTTCAGATTCGTCAGTTGCATCAGGCGACCCCAACCCGCTCGCGGTCGGAGCCGAATAGTCGGGAGCGCCGTGGTGCGGGCCGTTCGTCCCACGGAGCGAGGCGCACCGCCATGCCGACCGCCTCGAGCGCGGTGAGCCCCACCTCGTCGGCCAGCTCGCCGACGGTGTCGAGGAGGCTTGGCACCACCTCGGCAACCCGCAGCGCCGCAACCGCTTGCGCGCAAGTGAGGGTGCGCCCGGGCAAATAGGAGACCACCCAGCCTTCCTGCCCTACGCTGCGCGCTCGATGCGGTGTCAGATCGCTGGTCATCAACGACGACCCTATGACTTGTACGGCCATGACTCCTCGTTCCTGCGTGCGGTTTACGGTGCCGCGCTCGATCCGAGCACACTTCCAGCACACCATCGAGGCGGCCACGACACGGTGTCCTTCGTGGATATCCAAAGATTTCGCGCGAATTCCCAGCACGAAATCCAGCCGGGAGGGCAGGATTCTCCATAGTGGACGAGGAAGTCCGCGATCGACGTTCGACAACGCCACAGCAGAGCCACACGAAGCCCCATTGCCCTTATTGCCCAAGCGAAGTCACGGGGAACCGAGCTTGTGGGTGCGCCCCTGACCGACTCGGGTGAGGAGACCGAGCACAGAACGGAGCGTACTGTGTCAGCGAGTTCGGCGAGAACAGCAGCGAATTCGGAGCACGCGGCCGCGGAGACGCACCGCACGCCCGCGGCCTCCGACAACGGCTCGTCCACCCTACCGCGCCGGCAATTGGGCCGATACCTCAGGGACTGGCGTACCCAGGCCGGGCTCACCATCGCCGAGGCCGCCCGCCTGATGGAGTGGGGCGCCAGCACTTTACAACGGTTGGAGAAGGGCCAGGCCGACCGCATCCGCACCATCGACATCCAGGAGCTGTGCCGCATCTACGGCATCCCCGACGAGCTGTGCGACGGGCTCAAGGGCCTGGCGCAGCAGGCGGCGGTCAAGAGCTGGTGGCACGCCTTCGGCGACCTGATCCCCGAAAACTTCGACGTCTATGTCGGTTTGGAGGCCTCGGCCCGCGAGCTCCGCTCCTACCAGTCCGAACTCGTGCTCGGGCTGCTGCAGACCTCCGACTACACCAGGGCGCTCAACCGGCTCTGCTACCCCGACGA
Source organism: Nocardia sp. NPDC004654 (assembly GCF_040609595.1). NCBI lineage: Bacteria > Bacillati > Actinomycetota > Actinomycetes > Mycobacteriales > Nocardiaceae > Nocardia > Nocardia sp. NPDC004654. Next base: position 489,607 of record NZ_JBEXKI010000001.1, read on the forward strand.
CACCGAGGACGAGATCGAACGGCGCGTCCAGCTGCGCACACAGCGGCAAGCCTTAGTCACCCGAAGGGTCTCGCCCGCCATCGTGGACGTGGTGTTGCACGAGTCGGTATTGCACCGCGCGGTGGGTGGCTCGAAAGTGATGGCGGCGCAGCTACGACATCTTGCCGATTTCAGCACCAGACCCAATGTCTCCCTGCGTATCCTGCCGTTCGCGGCCGGCGTCCCGCTCGGCGATTCCACGGGTCCGTTCACCGTTCTAGGGTTCGGCACCGACAGCAAGGGACATCAGGTAGAGCCTCCGGTGGTGTACGTAGAGGGTTTCACCGGAGACCTCTATCTCGAAAGACCGGCCGATGTTGAGCGTTACCACCTGGCACACGAGTGCCTCCAGCGCTCTGCGCTGGACATCCAACCCAGTAGACATCTGCTTCGGCAGTTAGCGAAGGAGTGTGCGGCATGAGGACGGAACTCGTCGGGGCGACTTGGATCAAGAGCACCCGTTCCGGCAGCAGGGACTGCGTGGAAGTGGCTTTCCTGCCCGGCGGGCAGGTCGGCGTCCGCGACAGCAAGAACCCGGAGGGCCCGGCCTTGATCTTCACGCCCAGCGAGTGGGACGCCTTCTCCGCGGGGGTCGCGGACGGCGAATTCACTCGCCCGTGAACACCTCTGGCGAAGCCGTGAACGACAAACTCGGCGCGGCGGTGGATCTGGCCGCTGCCCAGTGGCGCGGCGCGAACGGCGCGGGATCCGAGGGCGTGCAGGTGGCACTGCTCCCTGCGGGGTATGTCGCGCTGCGCAGCGCCAAGGACCCCGCCGGTCACGTGCTCGTCTTCACCCCGGGGGAATGGGCGGCCTTCACCGCCGGCGTGAACGACGGGGAGTTCGAGCTACCGTGAGGTTCGACGGACCGGCCCGGCGGCGTGCGATCCCGCCCGGCCGGGCCGTGGCGTATCCGGCGCCGTGATCATCTCTGCGCGAAGATCACGAAACGGAGCAGATTCGACAACGAATCACGTTTACCTGGGCTGCGAACGGGTAGCCCATATTTCGTGGACCGCGGGTTGAAGAACCCCCCACCTCGGTACAAGAAGTTGCGGCCGGGCGATTGGGTGGAATGGCTGATCGTCGCGCTGCTTTTCGCGGTGTCATCGGTGGGCGTGTATGTACTCACCAGCTCATTGCTGTCGGCCTTGTTCGTCGGCGTGCTGGTGTGGCTGGTCGCCATCGGCGTCGTCGCGATGCTGTGAACGGGTGCGCCGACCGGCCGGGTGTGAACCCGGCCGGTTGACATCGGCGGGTCAGCGTCGAAAGAGCTTGTTCCCCAACCAGACCAGCGGATCGTATCGCTTGTCGACGACCCGTTCCTTGAGCGGAATCAGCGCGTTGTCGGTGATCTTGATGTGCTCCGGGCACACCTCGGTGCAGCACTTGGTGATGTTGCACAGGCCGAGACCCTGGTCCTGCTGGGCCAATTCGCGCCGATCGCCCACGTCCAGCGGATGCATCTCGAGCTCGGCGATACGCATCAGGAAGCGCGGACCGGCGAAGGCCTCTTTGTTCTCCTCGTGGTCGCGCACCACGTGACAGGTGTTCTGACACAGGAAGCACTCGATGCACTTGCGGAACTCCTGCGAGCGCTCCACATCGACCTGACTCATCCGGTAATCCCCGGGCTTGAGGTCCGGGGCCGGAGTGAACGACGGGATCTCCCTGGCCTTCTCGTAGTTGAACGACACGTCCGTCACCAGATCGCGGATCACCGGGAAAGTGCGCATCGGCGTCACGGTGATCAGCTCGTCCGGCTCGAAGGTGGACATGCGGGTCATACAGAGCAGGCGGGGACGCCCGTTGACCTCCGCGGAGCAGGAACCGCACTTACCCGCCTTGCAGTTCCACCGCACCGCTAGATCGGGCGCCTGGGTGGCCTGTAGCCGGTGGATGATGTCGAGCACCACCTCGCCCTCGTTCACCTCGACGGTGAAGTCCTCGAGCGCGCCACCGTCCTGATCGCCGCGCCACACGCGGAATTCGGCGTCGTAACCCATTGCTACGCCTCACCTTCTGTGGCCGAAACCAAACCGTCCGGGTGTTCGGCGAGGTCGGCGGAGTTGTAATATTTTTCGAGTTCGGCGAGGTCGAACAGCGCGAGCAGGTCGTCGCGCATCGGCACCTGGTCTTCCGGCGTCACCCGCACCCGCGGCACGGCTTCGGCCGCGTCGTCCGGTTCGATCGCGCAGACCAGCAGCTTGTTGCGCCAGGCCGGGTCCATCGACGGGAAGTCGTCGCGGGTGTGCCCGCCGCGGCTCTCGGTGCGCAGCAGCGCCGCCTGCGCCACGCACTCGCTGACCAGCAGCATGTTGCGCAGGTCGATGGCGAGGTGCCAGCCGGGATTGAACTGCCGGTGCCCCTCCACGGTGACGTGCGCGAAGCGTTCCCGCAGCGCGCCGAGCCGTTCGATGGCCTCCTCCAGCTCGTGCTCCTTGCGAATGATGCCGACCAGGTCGTTCATCGCCTGTTGCAGATCGGTGTGCAGGGTGTAGGGGTTCTCCCCCGCGCCCTCGGCCGGCGGATCGAACGGCGCGACAGCGGCTTTCGCCGCCGCGGCGATGTCGGCGTCGGACACCGTGGGCTGTTCGGTCAGCTGTTCCACGTACATCGCCGCGCCCAACCCCGCCCGGCGACCGAAGACCAGCAGGTCCGACAGCGAGTTGCCGCCGAGCCGGTTCGAGCCGTGCATGCCGCCGGAACATTCACCCGCCGCGAACAATCCGGGCACCTTCGCCGCGCCCGTGTCCGGGTCGACCTCGATACCGCCCATCACGTAGTGACAGGTCGGCCCGACTTCCATCGGCTCCTTGGTGATGTCGACGTCGGCCAGCTCCTTGAACTGGTGGTACATCGAGGGCAGGCGGCGCCGGATCTCGTCGGCGGGCAGGCGCGAGGCGATGTCGAGGTAGACGCCGCCGTGCGGGGTGCCGCGGCCCTCCTTGACCTCCGAGTTGATGGCGCGCGCCACCTCGTCGCGCGGGAGCAGATCCGGTGTGCGGCGGGCCGAGTCGTTGTCCTTCAGCCACTGATCGGCCTCGGCCTCGCTCTCGGCGTATTGACCCTTGAACACCGAGGGGATGTAGTCGAACATGAACCGCTTGCCGTCGGTGTTCTTCAGCACGCCGCCGTCGCCGCGCACGCCCTCGGTGACCAGAATGCCCTTCACACTGGGCGGCCACACCATGCCGGTCGGGTGGAATTGCAGGAACTCCATGTTGATCAGCGTCGCCCCGGCCCGCAGCGCGAGCGCGTGACCGTCGCCGGTGTACTCCCAGGAGTTCGAGGTGACCTTGTACGACTTGCCGATGCCGCCGGTCGCCAGTACCACCGCGGGCGATTCGAAGAGCACGAACTTGCCCGATTCGCGCCAGTAGCCGAACGCGCCGGAGATCCGGTCGCCGTCCTTGAGCAACTCGGTGATGGTGCACTCGGCGAACACCTTGATCCGCGACTCGTAGTCGCCGGTCTCCGCGTGATCCTCCTGCTGCAGCGAGACGATCTTCTGCTGCATGGTGCGGATGATCTCGAGCCCGGTGCGGTCGCCGACGTGCGCGAGCCGGGGGTAGGTGTGGCCGCCGAAGTTGCGCTGGCTGATCCGGCCGTCGGCGGTCCGGTCGAACAGTGCGCCGTAGGTCTCCAGTTCCCAGACCCGGTCCGGCGCCTCCTGGGCGTGCAGTTCCGCCATGCGCCAGTTGTTGAGGAATTTGCCTCCGCGCATGGTGTCCTTGAAATGGGTTTGCCAACTGTCCTTTTCGTTGGCGTTGCCCATCGAGGCGGCGCAGCCGCCCTCGGCCATGACGGTGTGCGCCTTACCGAACAGGGACTTGCACACCACCGCGACGGAGAGCCCGTGTTCGCGGGCCTCGATCACCGCGCGCAGTCCGGCGCCACCGGCACCGATAACGACGACGTCGTACTTGTGCCGTTCCACTTCTGGCATTGCCGCGTGTACTCCTGAGTCGAGCGGTCAGTTGATGAACCGCAGGTCCGAAATGGTGTTGCTGGCCACCAACATCACGTAGAAGTCGGTCAGCACGAGGGTGCCGAGCGTTGTCCACGCCAGCGCCATGTGACGGGTGTTCAGCTTGGACACCTGGGTCCAGAACCAGTACCGCACCGGGTGGGCCGAGAAGTGCTTCAATCTGCCGCCCGCGATGTGCCTGCACGAGTGGCACGACAACGTGTAGGCCCACAGCAGGATCACGTTGCCGAGCAGGACGATGTTGCCGAGACCGAAGCCGAATCCGCCGTCCTTGCCGTGGAAGGCGATCACCGCGTCGTAGGTGTTGATCACCGAAACCACCACCGCCACATAGAAGAAGTAGCGGTGCGCGTTCTGGATGATCAGCGGCAGCCGGGTCTCGCCGGTGTACTTGCCGTGCGGTTCGGCCACGGCGCAGGCGGGCGGGGAGAACCACACCGCGCGGTAGTAGGCCTTGCGGTAGTAGTAGCAGGTCAGACGGAAGCCGAGCAGGAAGGGCAGCACGACGAAGCCCAGTGGCAACCACATCGGCAGCTCGCCGAAGGGTTCACCGAAGTGGCTGGAGCCCGGGACGCACGAGGTGCTCAGGCACGGCGAGTAGAACGGCGTCAGGTAGTGGTAGTCCGGCACCCAATATGCCGTTCGCACATACGATCTGATGCCCGCGTATAGGACGAAGGCGGCTAGGCCGAGCACGGTGAACAGCGGCGGCACCCACCAGCGGTCGGTGCGTAGCGTGCGCTCGGCGATTCGGGCCCTGGTCTTGCTGAAAACGCCGGTCCCCTGCTCCGGGGTGGCGGTCGGTGCGGCACTCACAGGTGGATGCCTCGCTGATCTGTCTGCGGGCGGTGATCGATACCGACCGCGATCCAATGTGATGCTCAGCACCATACGACACGTCAGCTATTGCTCGAGCGCGGTCCTGGCAATACAGACCCGCGTGGCAGCCCGTGATTTGCGCCACACAGCGGCCTCGCGCGCGTCTCCGCTCGGACGGTACGGCAAACCTTTCGAACTCCTTTCCAGGAGAACGAGATTGCCGCCCCAGCGTGCGCGGGATTCGCTGTCCCGGTTTTCGGACGGCTCACCCTGACCGCCCATCGCGCCGAAGTGCGCCGCGCCAGGGGTGAGCCGGAGGTCGTCGTCGCCGCATCGCGTGCTGTCCGCCTGCGAGGCTGTTTCACGAGGCGCCCGCATCGCGCGGGTTCGGTCGGTGGTCGCGCGCAGCCGGGAATGGCATCGGTTTCGGGTCACCCGAGGGTGAACCGAAACGGTGCTCGCCCGCATCAGCGGACGAGCACCGCTGGGTGTTTGCTATTTCGTGCGCGGCCGGGAGTGGAAACCTAGGCCTTCGTCCTGCGCGCCCATCCAGGCCGCCTCGTCGGACTTGCTGTCCGGGACGTAGATGGTCTCCTGCGGTCGGCTGGTCACCTCGGGCGGCGGCGCCTGCTCGAACTCGTCGGCGTCGATGACGAGCCGTTCGAGGTCGTTCTCCAGCCGTCGCACCGTCTTCGCGTCGCCATAGTGGGAGCGCAGTGCGCCGATGGATTGCCGGAGCTGGTTGACGGCGTAGCGCAGTTCCGCGATATCGCTGCGTGTCATCGTTACCTCCTGTGTTCCTTCGGTGGCCGTGCGAGCCCGGTCGGCACCTACGGTTCCGGAGATCTCCCCAGGGCCGCACACCACCGAGTCGTGTGACCCACCACACAACGTGATCTACAACACAGTACAGAAAGATTCCCGAACAAGCTCGTGCGATTCGGGATTCTCAGATTTGCGGATAGCTTGCCCGCATCATCGGGGGATGGTTCCAGCGTGCGGGCTCCTCCGGCGGTTCGCAACCGCAGGGGGAACATTCGAGCCGGGTCAGCTGGCCGCGGCGTACTCGGGCCCCGGTGTGGTCATCGTTCCCGAGGCGCGGTTGACCAGCGCGACGATCGACAACGCGACCTCCTCGGCGCGTTCCAGGATGACGCTGTGGCCCGCGCCCTCGATCCGCACCAGTTCGGCGCTGGTGAGCTGGGAGGCGAGCAACACCGAGTGCGCGAACGGCACGACGATGTCGGCCGAGCCCGCCAGCACCAGCGCCGGGATGTCGCCGAGCCGGTGCAGCGACGCGGTCTCGTCGAAGGTGATCAGCGAGCCGAGGAAGCTCGACATGGTCAGCAGCGGCGTCTCGTTGAGCATGGCCGTGGCGACGGCGACCATCCTCGGGTTGATCTTCCTCGTGCCGAAGCTCGCCTCGCGCATGATCGGCTCGAAGATGCGGCGGGAGAACTGTTTCGACGCCTGCATGACCCGCGGCGCGCGCACCACCGCCGCCTGCAACGAGGTGACGGCGTACCGGTGCAGCAGCCTGCCGATGCCGACCTCGTTGAGCCCATTGGCGATGCCCGCGATCAGCCCGACGCCGAGCACCTTCGTGCCGATGGCCTCGGGGAACAGCCGGGCGTAGGCGAGCACCACCATCGCGCCCATCGAGTGCCCGACCAGCACCACCGGGCCGGTCGCGGCGATCGTGCGCAGCACGGCGTCGAGATCGTGGCCGAGTTGGTCGATGGTGTAGGTCGACGGGTCGGCGACGCCGGACTCGCCGTGACCGCGGTGGTCGTAGAAGACCATCCGGACGCCGTCGCCCCACTGGCGCGTCAATTCTTCGCGCAGGAAGGTCCACGATTCGGTGCGCAGGCAGTGCCCGTGCACGAACACGACGGTGAACGGCGCGTCGTCGGCGCCGAAGGTGCGGACCGAGATCGGGACACCGTCATCGGCCGACACCGTCACACGGTGGCCGTCGAAATCGGCGGCGCGGCGGGCGATGGTCGACATGAGATTCTCCTGCGGCGGGCACCTGGTCGGAGCGTCTTGCCAGGATGTCGATATCCATTTCCGCACCGTTAGCCGTCCATACCGGGCGTTATGGACACGTTGTCCAACCGAGGCCGCTGGTCGATCACACCGGTCGGTACGACCGGACGAAGGCCGCGTTCGACGCGCGCCAGGCGAATGTCCGCCTGGCTCGCGGCGGCTTCGCCGGAGAATCTACGGAAAACTAGGTCGATTGCTAGATACGAGTAGATCTTGATCGATGTCCCGCTCGCGATCTCCGTATCCGGCGTTCTATCGAACCTCCTAGAACGCGGTAGATTTCCCTACCGCTTTCGCGAGTATCGGAAATCTACGGGCTTCTAGCGGATCCGCCATACATCGGCAGATGTGCATGACGCCCGGCGGGGACAGTCCACCGGGCGCACGCCCCGCCTCGCTACGGGCTCACGTGAGACTTCGTCGACGGCAGGAACGGCCGCAGCAGATTGGCCTCCGTGGACGGACCGATCTGCCATTCGGCGATCCACGGCCCGGTGCCCTCGCTCGGGTCGATGATGCCGTCCTCCAGCCACGTGTACCGCCCGTCCAGCACGCCCCTGGTGAGCGTCCGGTCCTCGTCGTCGGTGTTCTCCCAGAGCCCGTCGAAGAGCTCGCGCACCCGGATGCGCGATTGGCGGCAGAACGTGTCGGCGAGTTCGACGGCCGCGTGGCCCTCGGGCCCACCGGTGGCGCGCTGGGCTTCGGCCCGCACGCACGCCGCCGACATGGCGAACAGCTCGGCGCCGATGTCGACGATGCGCCCGAGGAAGTTCTGCCGGTACTCGAGGCCGGCCTGCCAGCGCGCCATGCCGTACGTCAGCGAGCGCGCCTGCTTGCGCGAGGTGCGTTCGACGAACCGCAGATGCCTTGCCAGCGGACCGAATTCGGCGTAGGTGCCGGTGACGGTGCCCGCGCCGACCGCGAGCTGCGGGAACCACTTGGCGTAGAAGCCGGTGGCGCCGACGGCGGCCTTGGCCTTGTCCTTGAACTCGGCCTTGCGGTCGACGAGCGCGCCCGCGGCGGCCATGTGGGCGTCGGCCATCTCGCGGGCGATCAGCAGCCGCATGATCTCGCTGGAGCCCTCGAAGATCCGGTTGATGCGCAGGTCGCGCAGCAGCTGTTCGGCGCCGACCGCCCGCTCGCCGCGTGCGGCGAGCGACGCGGCGGTCTCGTAGCCGCGTCCGCCGCGGATCTGCACCAGCTCGTCGGCGATCCGGCAGCTCATCTCGCTGGCCCACAGTTTGGCGAGCGCGGCCTCGATGCGGATGTCGTTGCGGTCCTCGTCGCACATGGTCGCCGAGAGGTCGAGCGCCGCCTCCAGCGCGTAGGTGGTCGCGGCGATGAACGAGATCTTCTCGCCGACGGCGGCGTGCTCGCCGACCGGCCTGCCCCACTGCACGCGCTGGGCGCTCCACTCTCTGGCGATCTTCAGCGACCATTTCGACGCGGCGGTGCACAGTGCCGGAATGGCGAGCCGCCCGGCGTTCAGCGTGGTCAGCGCGATCTTGAGGCCGTCGCCCTCCCTGCCGATCAGGTTGCGCTTCGGCACGCGGACGTTGTGCATCCGCGTGACGCCGTTCTCGATGCCGCGCAGACCCATGAACGCGTTGCGGCGCTCGACCGTGATGCCCGGGCTGTCGGCCTCGACGACGAACGCCGAGATGCCGCCCCGGTGCCCTTCGCTCTTGGGCACCCGCGCCATCACCACGAGCAGCTCGGCGACGACGCCGTTGGTGGTCCAGAGCTTCACGCCGTTCAGCTCGTAGGCCTCGCCGTCGGCGGTCGGCGTCGCGGTGCTGGCCATGCGGGCCGGGTCGGAACCGACGTCGGGTTCGGTGAGCAGGAACGCGCTGACCGCGCCCGCCGCGCAGCGGGGCAGGAACTCGGCCTTCTGCTCGGGGGTGCCCGCCAGCTTGAGCGGTTCCGGCACACCGATGGACTGGTGCGCCGAGAGCAGCACGCCGAGGCTGGGATGCGCCGAACCGACGAGCATCAGCGCGCGGTTGTAGCCGTACTGCGTCAGGCCCTGGCCGCCGTAGGACTCCGGGATCTTCAGGCCGAAACAGCCGAGCTCGGCGAGACCCTTGACGTATTCGTCCGGGATGCGACCCTCGGCCTCGATCACCGAGCCGTCGATGCTCTCGCAGAGCGGCCGCAGCCGCGCCAGGTAGGCCTCGGTGCGCGCGGCCTCCTCCGCGCCTGGCCGGGGGTACGGGTGGATCAGATCGAGCCGGAACCGTCCGAGAAACATCTCCTTGGCGAACGACGGTTTGGCCCAGCTGGTCTCGCGGGATTCCTCGACTAGTGCGCGAGCCTGTTCTTCGGTGGCGTCGACTTTCGCGGCAGTCGCCATGGTGTCCTCCTCGGACGTGATCAGAATCACATTCGAGTGTAGGAAAGTCGGTTACTCACCGGTAGGCATATGAGCCGATCGATATCTACCGATTTCTAATGATCTTGATAGAGAGCGAGGGCGCATCGCCGTCCATGCGCCGTTTGCCGGGGATCGCTCCCGCCGCTGCGGAGATATGCCGATCACACGCTGCGCAGGTAGCGACCGAAATGCGGGACCGTGAAACCGATCGTGCCGCGCTCGGCCGAGTAGATCAGCCCCTTCTTGATCAGACCGTCCCGCGCGGGCGAGAGCGAGGCCGGTTTGCGACCGAGTTCGCTCGCCACCGCGGCGGTCGCGACCGGGCCGTCGTCGCCGGACAGGTCGGCCATGGCGCGCATGTACTCCCGCTCCGCCGGTGTTGCCCGCTCATAGCGGGAGCCGAAGAATCCGACCGCCAGCTCCTCCTCCGCCGCCGGTGAGGCCACCTCGACATCCTCGGCGGTGATCGGGCTCTCCGGCGCTTGATCCCACGCCGCCTTGCCGTACGCCTGCACGAAATAGGGGTAACCGTCGGCCCTTTCGTACAGCGCGTCCAACGCCTCCTCGGTGAACTTCACCTCCTCGCGCTCGGCGGGCGCGATCAGCGCCTGGTCGGCCGACTCCCGGTCCAGCCGATCGATTCGGTGGTAGCTGAACAGGCGCTCCGAGTAACTCTTCGATGCCGACAGCACCGCGGGAAGATGGGGAAGACCCGCGCCGACGACGATCAAAGGCGCGCCGTCCTGGCTCAATTCGTGGCAGGCGCCGCAGATCGCGGAGATGTCGGCGGCGCCCAGATCCTGCATCTCGTCGATGAAGATCGCCATGCCGACGCCGATGTCGCTGGCCAGCCCCGCCGCCTCCTTGAGCAACTCCACCAGGTCGATCTCGATGTCGCCGGAGTCGGCGCGGCCCGAGACCGCGGGCACGTCGATGCCGGGCTGCCAGCGTTCCCGCATGCCCTTGTCCGCGGTGGCTCGCAGCGCGAAGGCCTTGAGAATGCCGAGGAAGTCGTCGACCCGCTCCGGATTGCGGTGCGCCATGGCGATGGCGCGGGTGGCCATGTGCAGCGCGGAGGAGAGCGGCCTGCGCAGTTCCTGATCCGGTCGCGCCTCGATCTTGCCGGTGCCCCAGCCGCGCGAGATGGCGGCCGAGCGAAGTTGATTGAGCAGCACGGTTTTTCCGACGCCGCGCAGGCCGGTGAGCATCACGCTGCGTTCCGGCCTGCCCCGCGCGACGCGCTCGAGCACGATGTCGAAAGCCGTCAGTTGTTTGTCGCGCCCGGCGAGTTCGGGCGGGCGCTGGCCCGCGCCGGGTGCGTACGGATTGCGCACGGGGTCCATGCCGACACACCGTAGCGCGTTCGGGCACAAGAATCTTCCTATCTCTACTCGATGTCGTAGAGAGGGGTATTTCGTCCTTGTCTTCCGCGTGGAAGTCTTTACGCTTGGGGCGGTTCGGTGAACGGCCCGCGTGGGAACGGAGGAGTCATGTCCGAGGAGCCAGCTCCCCATACCACCGCCGAGGTGGTCGAGTCCTGGACCGTGCCCGCCGGAGCGACCCAGGCCGGGCTGATCCGGTCCAACATCCTCGTCGCCATCGAGCAGGGCTACGACGATCCGCAACTGGTCGCCGATCTCGCGGTCGGCCCGTTGGTCATGGCGCTCGGCAAACTCGAGGTCGGCCTGGCCGAGGCGCGGCGGCGCATCGAGGAGCTGGAGCGGGCGCTCGCCGAGCGCGACTCACGGTCCTGAACTCGCCCGACTCGCTTCGTAACACTGTGCAGTCCGCCGAGACCGGACCGTGACCTGATCACCTCGGCATCATTCCGCCCGGTCGTCCAGTGATTTTTCACAAGGGCTGGAAAAACTGCACTGTGCGCTGGACAACACCGCTTCCGACATCGTAATCTCTTCGTGACTTCGTGGAGGGAGTCGCTTCGTAAGAGGAGTGGCGCCATGGAGTCACCACCTAAACGGCAGTCGGCCCACCAGGATCCGCCTGCCGTGCCGGGGACCCACAGGTTCGTCTGGGGTGAATCCGCGAAGGCCGCACGGCCGGAGTGGTAGGGCCGATCTTCCCGGCCCGAACCCGTCAGCTAACCCGGTCGGTGGAAGAGCAGGAAGATCGGAGACTCAGCTCGGTGGGTAAACACAGCTTGCAGCGGGAATCGCGACTGCCGAATTCCGTTAAGGGTGCTCTCGTTATGGGTGCGGTGGCCGCCACTGGCGCGATGCCCGCGGTGCCCGCGATGGCCGCCACGATCAACATCCCCGGCATCGGCGGTTTCGATGTTCCGGTACCCCAAGAGTTCGAGCAGCCGGTCCAGCAGCTCAACCAGCAGCTTCAGCAGGCGCTCGCCGCGCCGCAGGCCGGTGCCCCGCAGCAGGCGCCGCTCGCCGCGCCGCAGTTCCCGAACTTCCAGATGCCCAACCCGTTCGAGGTGCAGAACTCTCCGGGTGACATCGCTCTGGACGCCGCCAAGACCAAGGTCGGCGCCATGTACTCCTGGGGCGCCGCTGGCCCCTCCAGCTTCGACTGCTCCGGCCTGGTGAAGTGGGCCTACCGGCAGGCCGGTATCGAGCTGCCCCGCACCAGCTTCGAGCAGTCCCACGTCGGCGCCCCCGTCGCCTTCCAGGACCTGAAGCCCGGTGACATCGTCATCACCAACGGTGGCGGCCACGTCGGCCTGTACGCCGGTGACGGCAAGCTGCTCAACGCGGTCCAGTCGGGCCAGCCGGTGTCCTACACCTCGCTGAGCCCGGACGACGTGGTCACCGCTCGCCGCATCGTGGAATAAGGGTCACCCTCGGGCAAGTCCGTCGTCGGCCCGTGCACGGCTGGAGCCGAGGCGGATGTACGCATAGTCTGAACCGGTGCCGAAGGGAGAACAGGCTGCCTTGACGCAGGCCAGGGTCGATTCCTGGACCTGGGCGGTACGCCTGTTCAAAACCCGGTCCGCCGCCGCCGAAGCCTGCCGAGGCGGGCACGTCCGCGTCAACGGCAGCACCGCGAAACCCGCCCAGCCCGTGCGGCCGGGCGATGAGATCCGCATCCGCGCGGGCGGTGTCGAACGCATCGTGATCGTCGAGCGGGTCATCACCAAGCGCGTCGGCGCTCCCGTCGCCGCGCAGTGCCTGATCGACCGCAGCCCGCCCCCGCCCTCCCGCGAGATCCTCGCGACCATGCCGCGCCGAGACCGCGGCACCGGTCGCCCCACCAAGCGGGAGCGGCGCGAGACCGATCGTCTCCTCGGCCGCACCGAGGACTGAGGTTCACGGCGCGGGCCGGTGGCCGATCGTCACCAGGTGCGGAAGCCTGCCCGCGCCGAAGAGCCTGCGACATTCGCCGCGTCGTAGTTTTCCGCTGGAGGTCTTGGGGATTCCGCCCGGCTCCACGAGCACGACCGAACCCGGCATCACCTCGTGCGCCGTCGCGACCGCGGCCCTGATGCGCCGCGCGACCTCCGCGAGCGCGTCGGCTTCGGCGGCGTGCTCCGCGAGCTCCGCGACCACCACCAGGTCCTCGCGTCGTCCGTCGTCGTGGCCGAAGGCCGTCACGTGGCCGGGGCGCACTTCCGGCGCGTGGTCGGTCACCGTCGATTCGATGTCGGACGGGTAGTGGTTGCGGCCGTCCACCACGATGAGGTCCTTCAGCCTGCCCGCGATGTACAGCTGGTCGTCGAACGTGAAGCCGAGATCGCCGGTGCGCAGCCAGCGTTCGGGCCGCCCCGCCAGCGTGGCGCCGAACGTCTCCTCGGTCGCGGCGGCATTGCCGAAGTAGCCCCCGCAGACGTTCGGGCCCGCCACCCAGATCTCGCCCACCATCGTCGCGGGCAGCTCGGTTCGGGCGGCCGGATCGACCACCGCGACCCGCTGTCCGGCGGGAAAGCCGCAGCCGACGAGCGGAACTCCGGCGGCGCCGGTCTCGTCGACGAGTGCCATGCCCTCGGCGAGACGAGCCCGGTCGAAGCGGTGGGTCACGGGTTCGGCGGCCTGATCACCGATGGTCACCGAGAGCGTCGCCTCGGCGAGGCCGTAACCGGGCGTGTGCGCGCAGTGGCGGAAACCGTTGGCCGCGAACGTCTTCGAGAACAGCTCCAGCGCCTCGGCGCGGATCGGTTCGGCGCCGTTGAGCAGGGCGTCCAGGGCGGAGAGATCCAGCTGTTCGCGCTCTCGCGGAGTGGTGCCCGAAACTGCCAGGGCGAGACCGAAATTCGGGCCGCCCGTGACGCCCGCCCGGTAGTCGGCACAGGCGCGCAACCAGCGGATCGGACGCTTGACGAACTCCGCCGGGGCCATGGTCACGCCGAGCACGCCGGAGTACAGCGGCAGTGCCAGCGCCAGCACCAAGCCCATGTCGTGGAAGAACGGCAACCACGTGACGATGGGTTTGTGTCGCGCCGCGGGCACCGCGGTCCAGAGCTGCGCGAGTGCCGCACCGAGATTCGCGTGCGTCACCTCGACGCCGGCGGGCGCCTTGGTCGAGCCGGAGGTGTACTGGAGGTACGCGGGACCCCGGCCGACGGGATCGAGCACCGGGTCCGAGGCCTCTGCGGTCACCAGTTCGTCGGGCAGGTAGTGGATGCGGCCGAGCGACGTGACGACGCTCGGCTCGGTCACCGCGTCGCCAGGGGAGAGCAGGCACAGCGCAGGACGGGAGTCGGCGAGCGCGCCCTCGAGCCGCGCGGTATTGCGCGCGCCGGAGACCGGGAAGAGCGGCACCGCGACGCGGTCGGCGTAGAGACAGGCGAGGAAGGCCACCACGTAGTCCAGGCCGTGTGCGCACAGGATCGCCACCCGGTCGCCCGGTTCGGTGGTCGCGCGCAGCTGCGATGCGAGTGTGCCTGCGGCGCGGTGTAATTGCGCGTAGGTCAGCGACCGTGGGAAGCAGGACGTTCCGCGATAACGCAATTCGACGAAGGCTTCGGCATCGGGCTTGGTCGCCGCCCACGCCGCGACGCGGGCGGCGAGTGGGCTGGGGAAGTCGGCAGTCACGGTGCCTCGCAGTGGTTTCTGGCGACCCGGTCGGCAAGAGCGGCGAGCGGGCTGGGGTGCTCGGTGGTCACGATGCCTCGCTGTCGTTCGCGGCGACGCGGTCGGCGAGGGCGGCGCCGAGGGCGGCGATGGTGGGGTGCTGGAAGAGTTCGGCTGTCGAGATAGCGATGCGGAGCCGCGCCTCCAGCGTGCGGCGCGCCTCGATGGCGAGCAGCGAGCTGAGGCCGAGATCGTTGAAGTCGTCGGTGGCGCCGATCATTTCGGCGGGCAGGTCCAGGGTGGCGGCCAGCACGCGGCGGATGGCGGCGGTGATCGACTCCGGATCGGCCGGTGCGACGCCGTCGGATCGGCGGATCGGGTCGTCGCTACCGCGGGCCGTCGATACACCGGCCGAATTCGGCGATCGCTCGAAGGAGGACGGTGCGCCGAGGAGTTCGCGGAGCCGGGCCGCCACCGGCGACCGGTCGTCGGTCGGCGTGTAGTCCAAGGCGAGCAGATACGGTCCGTGGTACCGCAAGGCCTTGGCCAGCATCGCCGCGCCACGCTCCGCGTCGAGGGCGGCGATGCCCGCACGGCGCAGGTGCTCCGCGCCGCCTGCCGTCGCCGCGAGGCCCGTCGCCCACACTCCCCACCCGATGCTGAGCACCCGGCGGTCTCCCGCAGCGGCGGCAACCGCGTCCATCGCGGCGTTGGCAGCCGCGTACGCCGCCTGACCGGGTGCGCCGAAAGCGCCGGTGGCAGAGGAGAACAGGAGCACGAAATCGGTGGGGTCGGCGGCCGTGAGCGCCACCAGGTCGGCGGCCGCGCCGACCTTCGGCGCGAACATCCTGGCCAGCTGGTCCGCGTCGACGTCCTCGAAGGCGGCGTCCTCCAGCGCGCCCGCAGCGTGTATCACGCCACGGATGGTGGAGCCGCATTCGCGAATGTCGTTGAGCGCGTTCGCGAGGTCGCTGCGATCGGCCACGTCGCAGCCGACGACGACCACGTGATCCTCGGAGCCGTCCAGCACGGCGGGCACCGGGCGGGGTGAACGCGTCAACACGACCACGTCGCGCGCGCCCGCGTCCAGCAGCCAGCGCACCGCGACCGCGCCGAGTGCGCCGAGACCGCCCGTCACCACGTAGGTTCCGTCCGGATCGATCACGATGGGCGGGGCGTCCGGCGTGGCCGGGACGAACCGCCGCACCGCCAGTTCGCCTGCGGTCACCTCGAGTTCGGCGGGGTGCGCGTCCTGGGTGACCAGCTCGACGAGCCGGGGCAGCGTGCGCGGATCGGTATCGGTCCAGACCAGCCGCACCGGACGGCCGGACTCGAGCTGGAGAGTCCGGGTCAGCCCGGCGATGGCGTTGGCGGTGCTTCCGCGCCGTGCTCGTTGCGGAAGCAGGACGGTCAGCGAGCCGATCGCCGGATCGGACTGCGCGCATTGCAGCACGTCCAGAACTCGGCCGACCGCGGAGGTGCCGGGTTCGCCGCCGTCGTCGGGCCAGACGGTCACCAGCGCGGTGCGGTCGGCGGCGTCCCGGGCCAGCAGCACCGACGCGAGGATGGCTCCGGCCGCGTCGGGTTCCCGTGCGATCCGCTCGGTCGGCAGTGTGCGCTCCAGCGCGCGGGACAGTCGAACGGCGAGGTCGGACTCGCCCACCACGAGCGCGCGCCTCGGATGCGGAGCGCCGGATGTGCTTCCCCTCCGCGCTGGACTTGCCGGTACCGGTTCATTGCCCGGCGAGGAGTGCGCGACGTCGGCCGAGCTCGCCTGTGCCGGACCCTTCCCCTGATGCGGGGCAAAGTGCGCGTCGTTGGCCGCCTTCGCCAGTGCCGCATCCCTCCCCGGGTGCGGGGCGGAGTGCGCGTCGTTGGCTGCCTTCGCCAGTGTCGCATCGTTGGTCGGGTTCTTGGCTGAGTTCGCCGGTGTCGCATTGTTCGTCGGGTGTGGGGCGGAGTACGGGGCGTTGGTTGAGTTCGCGGGTGTCGCATCGTTCGCCAGGTGCGGGGCGTAGTGCGGGGCGTGGGCCGAGTTCGGCGGTGCCGCATCGTTCCCCGGGTGCGGGGCGTAGTGCGGGGCGTTGGTTGAGTTCGCCGTGGTCGCATCGTTCCTGGGGTGTGGTGCGTAGTGCGCGGTGTTGATTGGCGGTACTCGCGTCAGGTCGTAGCTCTGGCTCGCGGGGGCGAGGATCGGCTGCCACGTTTCGGTGCGGAAGATTCCGCGCTCCTCGCCGCCGAAGTCCTCGTCGTGCCGGAAGTGATCCACCGATCGCGCGTCCGCGAAACGAACCCGCACGCCGCAGAACGCCAGCACGGGCACACCGTGCTGATCGGTGCCGACGACGTCGCCGATCAAACCGCGCGCCGTGCGCTCACGGGTGACGGCGTGCGCCTCGGCCACCACGCGCCCCGGCTCGGTGGATACCCACGCCGTATCCATGGCGATCGGCAGCGGGACGAGTCCGTCGGGCAGCGTGCCGTCCGCGGCCGCGGCGAGCAGATGCAGGCAACCGTCCAAAGTTGCGGCGCTGTGTAATTCGGCCGCATCGAAATGCCCGAGCGCGCGCCCGGGTGCGGCGGCGACGGCGCGCAGCGGACGAAAGCGCGGACCGTATTCGAGTCCCCTGCGGCGCAGCGCGTCGTAGAACGAACCTGCCGCGAGCGTCCGCATCCGGTGCTGGGCGGCGCGATTGGCGTCGACCGCGCGCATCCACGCGACGATGTCCGCGGGGGTCGGTCCCGGTGCGGGCCGTGCCGCGGCGAGCAGCGTCGCGCCCGCGTGCACCCGGACGCTCGCGTCGTCGGTGCGGTAGACGGCTTCGGGAAGCACGGACAGGTCGGTGCGTTCGTGGACGACGAAATCGGCGATCATCCCGGCCGCCGCGCTGTTCGCTTGGTGCAGCAGCCTGCGCACCCAGTGCACGGCGGGCACGGTGGGAACGCCGCGCACCACATGATCTTCCAGCGAGCCGGTGCGGAAAGGCGTTGTCGCTCGACCGGTTCGATGTCGCGTGACGAGGTCGAATTGGCTGCGCCGCCAGCGCCTGCGCGGTGGCGGAACGACGAAGGGTCCGCTCGCGGACCAGTCGAGCGGACGGCCCTCGTCGTACAACCCGGCCAGGCACCGCAAGAAGGCCCCGGCTTCGTCGTCACGATCGGCGATCGGGTACGTGGCGGCGCGGAATTCCGGATACTCGCGGGCGGCCGAAGCGAGGACGGAGTGCGGCGCGAGTTCCAGTACCGTCGCCAGTCCGTCCGCGGCGGCGCGTTCCAGTGCGGCCGCGAGTTCGACTGTCCCCGAGGCGTTCTCGGCCCAGTAGTCGCGGTCCAGCGCGGCCGTCGTCAACACCGCGCCGCGGCGTGTCGTGGAGTAGACGGGGGTGTGTGGCGTACGTGGCGCCAAATCGCCCAGTGCGCCGATGAATTCGGTCAGCACGGAGGAGACCTGAGGACTGTGCGCGGCGAAGTCGACGGCGATGCGCTGTGCGAACATGCCGCGGCGCTTCGCCCGTCGCACGACAGTGTCGATATAGCGCGGCGTCCCCGACACCACCACCGAACGCGGTCCGTTCACCGCGGCGATCGCCACCTCGGCCCGCACCGGCGCGACCAGCCGCTCCGTCTCGTCCGGGGTGGCCTCCAGCAGCGCCATCGCGCCCTGCCCGTCGAGCGTCGCCAGTGCACGGCTGCGCCGCACCGCGACCAGCGCCGCGTCGGCGAGCGTCAACGCGCCGCTCACCGCCGCCGCCGCGATCTCGCCGAGGCTGTGCCCCGCCACCGCGTCCGGCCGAATCCCCCAGGAGGCCAACAGCTCCGCAGACGCCACCTGGTAGGCGAAAATCGCGGGCTGCACCAGTTCGGTGGCGGCTCGCCCGTCCTCGCCGAGACCGAACCCGTAGCGCGGGGTCCACACCTTCGGCCCGCCGTGCCCCGCGATCGCGTCCGCTGCCTCGGCCAGGGCACGGGCGAACACGGGATAGCGCGCCGCCAACGCGCGTCCCATCCGCGCATGCTGCCCGCCCTGCCCCGAGAACAGGAACAGCACACCGCCGCGCCGCCGAACCGTGCCGGGACCGGTGATCGCGGGACCGCTCTCGCCGCGCGCCAACGCCCGCAACGCGGTGACCGCCGTCGCGCGGTCGTGCGCGATCACGCTGGCGCGCGCGTCCTCCGGCAGTAATCGGGCCGCCGCCGCGGCGAGTGGGCGAAGGGTTGAAGTGGAATACCCAGTCGCCGCGGTGGTTTCATCTCTGCCCGCGGCGCGTGTGGTGGGCTCGGGTACGGGAATGCGCTCGGATGTCGCGGTTTCCGCGATCGCGGTCGCGGAACTGCGGCACCATCCACTCGGCCATGGTCGCGCCGTCCGTTCGGTCGCGTCTGCCGTCGAGGCTACTCCGCCCGGGACCGGTGGGTCAGCCGTCGCGCCTACCCTGTCCAGTACCGGTGGGGCGGCCGTGGGGGATTCGCCGTCGAGTATCGCCCAGTTAGCTGTGGGGAGTTCGCCGTCGAGTACTGGCCGGGCGGCCGTGGGCGATTCGCGGCCGAGTACCGGAGTGACGGCTGTGGGGGATTCGCCGTCGCGTATCGCCCAGATAGCCGTGGGGGATCCGCCGTCGTGTACCGCCCGGGTAGCCGTGGGGGATTCATGGTCGAGTACCGGCGGGGCAGCCGTGGGGGAAGTGCTGTCGTGTACCGCCCGGGTAGCGGTGGGGAATTCGCCCTCGAGTACCGGCGAGGCAGCCGTGGTGAATTCGCAGTCGAGTATTGGCGCGGCAGCCGTGGGTGATCCGCCGTCGAGTACTGGCCGGGTAGCCGTGCGGGGCTCGCCGTCGAGTACTGGCCGGGTAGCCGTGCGGGGCTCGCCGTCGAGTATCGCCCCGGTAGCCGTGGGGAATGTGCCGTCGAGTTCCGGCGGGGTATCCCTGGGGGATTCGCGGCCGGGTGAGCGCTTGGCCGCTCCGTCCGAAAGCCCCGTAATGCCGGTCTTCCCAGCGGATTCCGAATTCCACCCGGCTACGGAGTCGCGCACCGAATCGCCGCGACTCGAGGCGAACTCACCCTCCGAATCCAACCGCTGCGCCAACGCCAGCGCCTGAACCTGCAGATCCGCCACGTCGCGCCCGGTCACCGGTATCAGTACCGGCGGCTCGTCACCTCGCGACGCCGCGGACTCCGGATACCCGCGCAGCACGACGTGGGCGTTGGTCCCGCCGAATCCGAACGAGCTGACCCCGGCCAGCCGCTCTTCCGGCGCGGCCGCCCAGTCGACCGGCTCCGTGGGCACCCGCAGTCCGCGCTCGGCCAACTTCAGCAGCGGGTTCGGAATGTCGAAATGAATAGTCGGTGCGATGACGCCGCGATGGATCGACAGCGCGGTCTTGATCAACCCGGTCACGCCCGCCGCCGCCTCGAGGTGGCCGAGATTGGACTTCACCGAACCGATCCAGGTGTCCCCGCCGCCGAGCACCGCGGCCAACGCGCCGACCTCGACCGCGTCACCGAGAGCCGTTCCGGTGCCGTGGCATTCGATGTAACCCGCGCGGCGCGGGTCGAGTCCGGCGCGAGACCACGCGGCACGCACGGTCTCTCGCTGAGCGCGTCCGTTCGGCGCGTAGAGGCCGTTCGAGCGGCCGTCCGAACCGACCGCCGCACCGAGGATCTCGGCGTACACGCGGTTTCCCTCGCGCCGCGCGTCAGCGGTGCGCTGGAGGACGAGCACGCCGCACCCGTCGCTGCGCGTGTAGCCGTCGGCCGCCGCGGAGAACGGCTTGCAGCGCCCGTCCTCGGCCAGGAATCCGCTCTCGGCCAGGTAGTCCGAGGTGTGCGGCAGCAGCGTCAGATTCACGCCGCCGACGATCGCGAAGGGCACGGTCTCGTCCGCGAGCAGCCGCAGCGCGATGTCGACCGCCGCGAGCGAGGACGAGCACGCGCTGTCCACCACAAGGCTCGGCCCGTGCAGGTCGAGCGCGTAGGACAGCCGGTTGGCGATGATGCTGAGCGCGGAACCCGTCACCGCGTACGGCGCGTCCTGTTCACCGCCGCCGAGCACCGTGACGCCGTGGTCGTATCCGCACGCGCCGAACACCACGGCGGCATCGGAACCCCGTGTGCGATAGCCGATCCCGGCGTCGTCGAGCGCCTCGACGGAGACCTCCAGCGCGACGCGCTGCTGCGGATCCATCAGCGCCGCCTCGCGGGCGGAGATGGCGAACCAGTCGTTGTCGAACCACTCGATGTCGTCGAGATAGCCCGCCCGCCTGGTCACCGACCGGCCCGGAGGTGGATCGCCGGTGGCATCGCGCCCGGCCGTCAGCAGTCGCCAGAATTCGTCCAGACCAGCGGCGCCGGGCACCCGGCACGCCATGCCGACGATGGCGACCGATGGCTGGGTGGACGGAGTGCGTGCGGTCATCGCATCGCGAGAAACTCGGCCAACTGCTCGATATCGGGGTGGTCGTACACGGCTTCCAGCGACACCTCGACGCCCATCGCGTCCTCGAGTTGTGCGGTCAGCCGCGCCAGTTGCGTCGAGCTCAGCCCGAGCTCGGCGAACGGCGTGCGGGTGGACACCGCGGCGGGCGCGACGCCGAGCAACTCGGCGATCGCCACGACGGCGGCGTCGGCGAGCGCGGCACGTCGATCGCGCACGCCGGTATGGCCGTTTCCGGTGGTATCACTTTGCCCGTCCGGCTGACTGGGCCGCATCTCGTCCTCCCTCCCCGTCTCCCGGCGGTTCGCGGCCCGGGAACGGTACCCCCGCGATTATGCCGTACCTGAAGAGGCCGGAAAACGTCCGTTTTCCGCTGTTCGCCTGCGCGTTTGGCGACACGCCAAGAGTTCTCGCAGCCCCCGCGTGTCGCCCGGATGCTTTCCGGAAACCGGCCCATCCCCTACCGTGACAACCGTGCTCGAACCCGACCGTGCGACGCGCGCCGAGCGGACGCCGACCCTGCCCACCGTGCTGCGCTGCTGCGCCGCGCTCGCCGCGACCCCGGGCAAGCTGTTGCGCCCCCGCCGCCCCGACACCGACCTGCTGGCCCGGCTGACCGTCGCCGAGCCGCCGCGCCCCACCGCGACCGTCCGGCTGACGGTGCTCGCCCAGGGCGACATGACCGCACCGGAGACCATCGTCGCCGAGGGGGTGCGCAGCCTGCGGGAGCTGCCGCTGATCATGTCGGCGTTCCTGATCGAGCACCCGAAGGCGAGGTTCATCGTCGACCCGGCGCTGTGCTCCGGCGTGCACGATCGCGTGATACCCGAGCTGCCGTTCCCGGTGCCGCTGTTCGTCGCGCCGGACAAGCCGGTGCTCGGCCTGTCCGACGCGCTGGCGGCGCGCGACTTGGCGGGTAGCGACATCGATTTCGTGATTCCCACCCATCTGCACTGGGATCATGTGTCGGGCCTGCTCGAGCTGCCCGCCGAGGTGCCCGTCCGGTTGCCCGCCGCCGAATACGCGTGGGCCATGCTCGGCGCGCACGCACCGGTCGGCGTGGCGCGCGGCCCCTTGCGTGGACGCACCTTCGACCCCTTCGAACTCGACGGCCCTCCGGTGCTGACCTTCCCGCGCAGCAAGGACCTGTTCGGCGACGGTTCGGTACTGCTGCTCGACCTGGCGGGCCACACCCCGGGCAGCATCGGCGTGCTCCTCGCGGTGGACGACGGCACCCGCGTCCTGCTCGCGGGCGACGCCGTATGGAGCAAGCTCCAGATCGACCTGCTACGCGAAAAGGCCCCCATGCCAGGCCAATTGTTCGACTCCGACCGCGACGCCGCCTTCGCCGTCATCCACCGCCTACACGCCCTCCCCGACGACATCGAGATCGTCGCGGGCCACGACCACGCCGCGGTCACCGCCCGCGCCACCCGCAACCCCTCGCGCTGAGAATGCCGTTCGCCGCGCACGGTGTCCAAATGCGCTGAGTGGCACCGTTGCCCGTTGTAGGCGTTCGAGCACAGCGATCCGCGCGGTGTCGGCGGCTTGGCGGCGCTTGCCGCGCGACGGCCTGGCTATCGCCATCCGACTACCGTCGATTTCGCCCGACCTCAGGCGACGACGTCGGCGAGGCGGGCGGTGATGAGTTGTTCCGCCTCGGAGACCATGCGGCTGATGAGTTCGCCGCAGGTGGGGATGTCGTGGATCAGGCCTTGGGCCAAGCCCGCCGACCAGATGCCCGCGTCCAGGTCGCCCTCTTCGAAGACGCGGCGGCCGCGCGCGCCCGCGACCAGCTCGCGCACGTCCTCGAAAGTGCCGCCCGCCTTCTCGATTTCGACCACCTTGCGGCTGATCTCGTTGTCCGCGACGCGCGCGGTGTTGCGCATGGTGCGGAAGATCAGCTGGGTGTCGAGTTCGCTGTTGGCGACGATCTGTTCCTTGACCTTCTGGTCGATCGCCGACTCCGCGGTGCACAGGAAACGCGTGCCCATGTTGACGCCGTCCGCGCCGAGCGCGAGCGCCGCGACCAGGCCGCGGGCGTCGGCGATGCCGCCGGAGGCGATCATCGGGATCTCCAGCACGCGGGCCGCGGCGGGAATCAGGATCAGGCCGGGGATGTCGTCCTCGCCGGGATGACCCGCGCACTCGAACCCGTCGATGCTCACGCCGTCGACGCCGATCTTCTGCGCCTTGAGCGCGTGCCGCACGCTGGTGCACTTGTGCAGCACCTTGATGCCCGCCTCTTTGTAGTACGGCAGGAACGGCTCCGGATTGCTGCCCGCCGTCTCGACGATCTTGACGCCGCTTTCGATGATGGCTTGCACGTATTCCGCGTACGGCGGCGGGTTGATCGAGGGCAGGATGGTCACGTTCACGCCGAACGGCTTGTCGGTCAGTTCGCGGGTGCGCTCGATCTCCCTGCGCAGATCGTCGGGGGTGGGCTGGGTCAGCGCGGTGATGAAACCGAGTCCGCCCGCGTTGGCGACGGCGGCGACGAGTTCGGCCCGGCCGACCCACATCATGCCGCCTTGCACGATCGGGTGCTCGATCCCGAATTCCTCGGTGAACCTGGTCCGCAGCATTGCGCTCTCCTCCGTATGACGGCGGCGTCCGTGGATCGCGCACCGCTGTTCTGTCCCACCGCGACGGCTTGTCCCAGCGCAGGCGCGCCACGCGTGCCGGTCCGTCCCGACAGGACGATCGTGACATGAGGGTCGACTCACGTACAACTGGTAAGTGAGTCGCCGTTCGCATAGCTAAACAGCCGCAGTGCTGTTCGATAGCGCCCTCGAGGGCGCTGCGCCCGCCCAAAAGCGCAGATGGCGGCGCTTCTGCGACGAGCGCCACGGCACTGAGTCAATTAACGATGATTCATCTCTTGATCTCTTGCCGCGCGATTAAGTTAGTTGTTATTCTCGTCTCAATTCAGCCCGCCCTGGCGGTCGGCCACCCCGGCGGACGCTGTAGGCGGTCCGAGAGGAGTACGTGGCATGACCACCGGTGCACAGGCGCTCGACGAGCCGATCAGGTCGCGGCGCAACCACTGGAACAACCAGATCGCCGCCCACGCGCAGATGCGCCCGGACGCGGTCGCCCTGCGGTTCCGTGGTGTGGACACGACGTGGCAGCAGCTGCACGAGCGCTCGCAGAAGTTCGCCGACGCGCTGGCCAGGCGTGGCGTCGGGTTCGGCGATCGGGTCCTCATCCTCGCGCTGAACTACCCCGAATACATCGAAGCGGTCTTCGGCATCAACGCGCTCGGCGCCATCGCGGTGCCGGTGAACTTCCGGCTCACCCCGCCCGAGGTCGCCTACATCGTGGGTGACAGCGGGGCCAAGGCCATCATCACCGACACCGTGCTACAGCCGCTGGCCACCGCCGTGCTCGCGCAGTCGCCCGTGCTGGAGACCTGCGTCGTGATCGGCGGCAAGAGCGCGGAGGGCGTGCTCGGATACGACGACGTGTTGGCCGAGGAGGGGACGCCCCACACGCCGCTGGACATCCCGGAGGACACCCCTTCGCTGATCATGTACACCTCGGGCACCACGGGCAGCCCGAAGGGCGCCGTGCTCTCGCACGCGAACATGAACGCGCAGGCGCTGACCTGTATCCGGGCCATGAACCTCGGCCCCGAGTCCATCGGTTTCTGCACCTCGCCGCTGTTCCACATCGCCGGACTCGGAAGTCTCGCACCGTATTTCCTGCTCGGCGGCAAGACCGTGCTGCACCCCCTCGGCGCGTTCGATCCCACCGAGTTCCTCGACGCCGTCGAGAAGGAACAGGCCACCACCGCGTTCTGCGTGCCCGCGCAGTGGCAGGCCATCTGCGCCGAGCCCACCGTGAAGGACCGCAAGCTCGCGCTCACCATGCTCAGCTGGGGCGCCGCGCCCGCCTCGGACTCGGTGCTGCGCGCCATGGCGGAATGCTTCCCGAACGCCGCCAACGTCGCGGTGTTCGGCCAGACCGAGATGTCGCCGATCACCTGCGTGCTCGAGGGCGAGGACGCGCTGCGCAAGCTCGGTTCGGTGGGCAAGCCGATCCCCACCATCCAGGCCCGCATCGTGGACGAGGAGATGAACGACGTCGCGCCGGGCGAGGTCGGCGAAATCGTCTACCGCGGACCGACTCTCATGCAGGGCTACTGGAACAAGCCCGAGGCCACCGCCGAGGCTTTCGCCGGCGGCTGGTTCCACTCCGGCGACCTGGTCCGCACGGACGAGGAGGGGTTCGTCTGGGTGGTCGACCGCAAGAAGGACATGATCATCTCCGGCGGCGAGAACATCTACTGCGCCGAGGTGGAGAACGTGCTCTTCGGGCACCCCAAGATCCGCGAGGCCGCGGTGATCGCTCGCGCGCACGAGAAGTGGGGCGAGGTGCCGGTCGCCGTCGTCGCGCTGGTCGACCCCGACGCCGAGCTCACCCTCGCGGAGCTGGAGCCGTTCCTCAACGAGAACCTGGCCCGCTACAAGCACCCCAAGGATCTGGTGATCGTGCCGGAACTCCCGCGCAACGCCAGCGGCAAGGTCGTGAAAGTAGAGCTGCGCAAGGATTATTCGTCCTGATCCGTTGCGCGTCCGCCGATTTCCACGAACTGGGTGGTGGAAATCGGCCACACGCGCGGCGCGGATGCGTGAGGATCGAGGCATGGCGATTCCCCGCATCCGCGCCGCCGTGCTGGCCCTGCACTGGCAGGTGAACATCGTTCGGCCCGAGGGCTTTTTCGGTCCGATGCTGGCCGGACCGGTCGCGGCCAGCGGCGTCGTGCCGCGCGCGGTGGACTTCCACGACGCGGCCGCCGAAGCCGATCTCCCGGTGATCTTCACCCGGTTCACCATCCCCGTCGGAGAGGGCGCTCTGGTGCGCAACACCGGTTTCATGCGGTCGGTCGGCGCGGCGCAGACGGAGTTCCGTCCGGAATCGCCCGGCGCACAAGTCATCACGGAGATGAAGGATCAGCCGAGCGCGATCTACGACAACCAGAAGCTGTCCGGGCTCGCGGGCAGCGCCCTGCCCGACTGGCTGACCGAGCGCGGCCTGGACACCTTGTTCCTCACCGGCGTCGCCACCAACCTCACCGTCGAGCAGACGGCGCGCCACGCAACGGATCTCGGCTTCACGGTTCATCCGATCGCCGACTGCGTCGCCGCCGCCGACCCCGCCGCCCACGAGGCCGCACTCGCCAACCTCGAACTCGTCACCGCGGGCTGCCTGACCGCCGCCGAGGCCCTCGCCCTCGTCCACCGCTGAAGCCGGACCCGGCGGCCAACTGCCTTGCGACGCCCGCTCCAAAGTTCGGCCGACCACGCCGCGCGGCCTCAGCGGATTCGATCGGCCAGTCCCGGCCCGATCAACCCCGCCACACGCCGATAGGCGACCTCCGCCGGAATCGGCGGTTCCGCGTCGGCGATCGCGCCGAGCGTGCCGACCACGCCCCAGGACAGGAAGTTCACCATCGCCGTGAACTCCTCGTCGTCCATGTCGAACCGCCCGGACAGTTGTTCGGTGAGCACCCGGCCGACCATGCCGCGGGTGGCGCGCAGCAGCTGCCCGCCCGCCTTGCGCCCCAGTAGCGCTCGGTACACCTCGGGATTCTCCGCGGCCAGTTGGAAGAGGGTGTAGACCGGTGCGAGCGGAGCCGAGGGCGGTGGTGCGGCGGGGTCCTCCGGGCGGGCCGCGGTGATGGCGGCGCGCAGGTATTCGGTGCTGCTCACCAGCAGCAGGTCGTCCTTGTCGCGGAAGTGCGCGTAGAAGGTGGAGCGTCCGACGTCCGCGCGATCCAGGATGTCGCGCACCGTGATTCGCTCGTAGGAACGTTCCAGCAGCAGTTCGATCAGCGCCCGGTGCAACGTCGCCCTGGTCCGCCGCACCCGGCGGTCGATTGTCTCGTTCATCATCTGTTCCCGCGTTTCCGGACGGATCGGGCGGTGTTGTCCCGAACCGGACGGATTCCGTACTTCTGCTTCTGGTCGCCGCGGCGACCACCTTCGATCATGAACATATGTCCGGAAACGCACAACAGTCCACAAACGACCAAGCCGCCGAGATCGGCCTGCTCATCACCCGCCCGCGCGGCTACCGCTTCGTCCGCTCCGCGTTCCTGCTCGGCCGCGGCCGCGCGCAGAATGCCGCACTCATCGCCCGCAGCGGCGCCGCCCCTGGCGACCGCGTGATCGACATCGGCTGTGGTCCGGGCGATTTCGCCCGCGCCACGGCCGCCCGCGTCGGGGACACGGGCGAGGTCGTCGGACGCGACCCGTCACCGCGAATGATCGCCTACGCCACCGCCCACGCGAAGCTGCCGAACTGCCGTTTCGAACTCGGTCCCGCGCAGACCCTCGACCACCCCGACGCCTCGTTCGACCTGGTGACCTGCACGTTCGTCATGCACCACATCCCGGAGACCCAGCGCGAAGCCGCCCTCGCCCACATGTACCGCGTACTGCGCCCCGGCGGCCGACTCCTCCTCGCCGACACCCACCCCGCCGGGCGAGTCCTGCCGAAACTCATCCGCACGATGTCCCGCTTCGCCGCGCACCACACCGGCGACGCGGCCGGACAGCACGCCGACCCGCTCGCCGCCATCGACATCCGCCGCTACCGAGAACCCTTGTCGGCAGCGGGGTTCCGCTCGATCGAGTTCGAAACCGTCCCGCCGCTCGCCGGGGTCCTGCTCGCGACGAAGTAGCGGCGGCGCAGCGAACGCCAGTCCGGCGATAGCTCAGATCATGTTCTTCGCGGTCATCCACCGCATGGTGAACCACCCGCAGAACACCGGCAACCAGCAGGTGAGGACGCGGTAGAGCAGCACCGCGGGCACGGCGATGTTCGCGGGCAGTCCGAAGGCGGCCAGGCCGCCGATCAGCGCCGCCTCGACGGCGCCGACGCCGCCGGGTGTCGGGGCGGCCGAGGCGAGCGTGCCGCCGATCATGGTCACGATCGTGACGGTGACGAACGTGGTGCCGCCGCCGAAGGCCTCGACACTGGCCCACAGCGCACCCGCCATGCCGAGCGTGATGGCGGCGCAGCCCGCGACGATGATGGCGAACCGCTTCGGGTCCCTTGCCAGCTGGCCGAGCTCGCCGAGCACTTCCTGAAGCTGGGGCCGAACCGAATTGTTCAGCCAGCGCCGCAGTTTCGGCACGAACATGAAGGTGCCGATGATGCCGACGCCGACACCCGCGGCCAGATACAGGACGAGCGGATCCGGCACGAAATGCGAGAGGTCCGCCGAGGTACCGGCCACGATGCTGAACAGGATCAACAAGCTGAGGTGGGTGATCACCTGCACCGCCTGCTGCAACGCGACGGCCGCCGTCGCCCGCACCGCGCCGAGCCCGCCCTTCTGCAGGAACCGCACGCTCAGCGCCAGACCGCCGACGCGCGCGGGCGTGGTGGTCGCGGCGAAGGTGTTGGCGATCTGCATGATCACCAGGTTGCGGAAGTTCACCATGCCGGAGGCGCAGGCCCACAGCGCGGCCGCGGCGCCGATGTAGGTGAGGCTGGAGACGGCGAGCCCGAGCAGCGCCCACCACCAGTTGGCCGTCCTCAACTGGGTGAAGAAGGTCGGGACCTGGCTGATGAACGGGTACGCCACGTAGACCAGGCCGATCAGCAGCACCAGCTGAATGATCTGGTTGCGGGAGAACCGGGTGATCTGATCGGCCTCGATCCGATCCTTGCCGGTCTGCTCGCGCACCTCGTCCCGGGTTTCGGCGACGATCGAACCCCACTCCGGAATCGAGACCCGGATGCCGGACGGCATGGCCGACTTGGTCAGGCGGCGGGTCGCGGTGAGCACGGTCTGCTCGCCGAGCGCGTCGATGGCGGCGCGCACCGCGGACTCCTTGCCGTAGACCGCGGCCGTGGTGACCAGCAGCTGCGCGATGTCGGACTGGATCTGGGTGTCCGACGCGCCGAACTCGGCATTGCCGAAACCGCTGAACAGCACGGCGTCCTCGGTGACGCGGATGTCGTCGGGACGCAGGTCGCCGTGCGCGATCCGGCCGGTGTGCAGCGCGTCGAGCGCCTTCCAGACCGTGGGCAGCCGGTCGATCGGGGTCTCGGCGATCGAGGCGCCGCCGGAGTCGGTATGCGCGTAGAGCATCCAGCCGCGATCCAGCGCGGCCACCGCGACCACCTGCTGACCGGCGAGTTCGAGGTCGCCCGCGGCGATCGTCATCAGCGCGCGGTGCTCGACGGCGCGGTGCATGGAGCCGTGCAGCGCGCCGGTCTCGCTGCTGCGGAAGGTCAGCCAGCGCCAGAACATGCGCAGCGCGCTGTGACTGCGCTGGTTCTTGCCGTACATCTCGACGGTCAGCTCGCGCTCCGGACCGGTCACGGCGGCGGCGAGCACCAGCGGACCCGACCCGGCCGGTCGCACCACGGTGAATCCGGTGACGGTGCGCCCGCCCTTGGCGAGCACGCGCACCGCGGCGTCCAGCGGCACCTCCAGCGCCGGGGTGCCGACCACCCAGACGATCACCGCGCCGACCAGCCAGCCCACCGCGAGCCCGAACATCGCCCGCGCGGGCACCACGGTGCTGACCACCAGGTGGATCGGCGCGAAGGCGAGCAGCAGGAACCACCACCAGCGGCGCGGCTTGGTCGGCAGCCACGGGCTGGAGACCGTGAGCACCGCGGCGAGCATGGCGATCCAGCGCGGGTCGTCGAGGAATTGGGAGAGGAAGGTGTCGAGCCGATCGGGCACCTGCAGGTGCCACTGCGGCGCGGAGATGCCGGTCCCGGTGATGGAGAGCAGCAGCCCGGCGACCAGCCCGGCCGCGGCGTAGCCCGCGAGCAGCTTCCACTGCCTGCCGATGATCAGCTCGATGAGGATCGCGAACGGCAGGATGAGGATCGCGATGCCGTAGATCAGGTAGATCAGATTGGACTGGTCCGGGGTGAGGAAGTCGACGATGTTGGAAACCGAGCTTTCCAGCGCGAGCCATTCCGGCCGGGTGATCACCGAGGCCGCGATGACCACACCGAGCCACAGCGCAGCGAACATGACCCGGACGATGTCCGTGGTTCGCCGGATCAGCGGCTGCAGGAGACTACCCGTTACCGGGATCTCCCGCCCGTCGACTCGCATGTGTTCACCCTGCCAGAGGCGGCCCCGCGGCGGCCCGGCGGGCTCAATTGGCGACGACGCTGTACACGCCTCCGGTCATGGCGCCGGTGTCCAGTTCGAGGATCGCCTGCAACACCTTCTCTGTCGGCACCCGGGCCGGGAAGCTGTCGGGAGCCACCGCGTTGGCGCGGACGCCGAACTCCGCGAACTCCGCGGCCAGGTGCCGGGTCAAATGATTCAGCGCCGCCTTGGAGGCGGCGTACACCGCCTGGCCGCCGGGATAGACATTCGAGCCGGACAGACTGGACACGTTGACGATGTTGCGGTTGCGCGCGCGGTTGCCGTCGATGTCGTGCATCCAGCCGCGCTGCGCCAATCGGGCCGAGAGCCGCAGCGGCACACCGACGTTCAGCGCGAACTGGGGCTCGAAGTCGTCGATCGCGGTGTCGCCGTCGACGATGCCCTGCGGATGCAGCCGCAGGCTCGCGGCATTGTTGACCAGCAGGTCGACGCCGCCGAACTTGGCGAGCGCCAGATCGATGACCCGGTCGACCTCACCCGGCGCGGTGAGATCGGAACGGATCAGGAAGACCCGGGAATCGTTCTCCGGCACCGTGCCCTGCGGGTCGAAGGGATCGACGAACCACTCGTGCTGCGAGGGCGTCGCCGGTACGCGGGTGCCGCAGACGGCGACGATGTCGTAGGCGGTGTAGAGGGCACGGCAGAACGCGTCGCCCAAGAGGCCGCCCGCGCCGGTGAGCAGGCAGACCCGTCGGTTACCACTGGACAATGCGGTCTCCTCCCCAACGCTGGATCGCGTCGTCCTTCGGCCGGTGCAGCCACATCACGATGCTGCTGCGCGAGGCTCGGTTGTAGCCGAGGTAGGTGTGCCAGGACCGCGGCGTGCACTCGAAGATCACCATCGAGTTGTCCAGCGGCGGCACCGCGAGCGTCGGCGCCGGGTCGGCGATATTGGCGTACAAGCCGGTCTCGCCGCCGTCGCCCGGCTGCCATCCGGGATTGCCCAGGTAGAACAGCAGCGCGACGGCGCGCACCGTCTCCCGCGCGGTGACGCCGTCGGACTTCGCCCCCGTCTTGGTGTTGACGCTGGGGTCCGGCAGACGCACCTCGTCCGGGCCAGGGGCCGGGCCGGCGAACCACGCCGGATTCAGGTCGTTGTGCGGCCAGCCCGCCGGGCTGTCCGGCGCATGGTGGTGGATCGAGCCCTCCACGTCGCCGGTGACCTCCACCCCGGCCACCGACGCGATGAGGTCGTGCCATTCCCGCGAGGTGAACAGCGCGAGCGGTCCGTCGCGCAGTTCGGCGAGCGGAATTCCGCTGGCACTGTAGTTGTCGGCCACCCGCGAGAACGCGCTGGATCGCGCGTCGAGCACCCGCTGGTATTCGTCGGCCAGTCGCTTGTAGAAGTCCTCCACGAAGACGTCGCGCACATACACGTGCGGAAACGGCCCCGATCGCCGGATCCAGCGCCGATGCGCGAACAACTCCGTGAACCACGCGGGCGCCTGACTCACCGTTTCCCCTGACAACGTCACTCCCTCCCGGACGAACACGCCGATCTTATTGCCTTCGCCCGGCGAATTTCGAGCGGCCGGAATTCCGCAGCGCGACAGTGCACGAGAGGATCGACCGGTGGCTCGTGATCTTCGCATCTGCTTCGTCGGTGACTCGTTCGTCGCGGGTGTCGGCGATCCCCGCTGCCTCGGCTGGGTCGGCCGTCTCGGCGCCGCCGCCATGCCGTTCACCGGATACAACCTCGGCGTGCGGCGCGAGACCTCGGCGGACATCGCCGCGCGGTGGGAAGCCGAGTGCGCGCCGCGGCTGCCCGAGGGGACCGACGCCAGGGTGGTCCTCTCGTTCGGCGTCAACGACACCGTGCTCGAAAACGGCTCGCCGCGGGTGGATCCCGGCGACTCGGCGACCAACCTGACCGCCGTGCTGGCGCGCGCCGCCGAGCGTGGCTGGCAGACGATGATCGTCGCCCCGCCGCCCGTCGACGGCGACGCCCACAACGCCAGGATCGCCCACCTCGACGACCGCTTCGCCGAGATCTGCGCCGCGGCCGGAACGCCGTACGCCCGCGTGCATCACGAACTGCGCGCGAACGAGGTGTGGATGCGAGAGGTGCGCGAAGGCGACGGCGCGCACCCGAGCGAAGCCGGTTACGACGCGATCGCGGCGCTGATCATGCCGGTCTGGCTGGAGTGGTTGTCCCGTTGAGTGTTTCGGAGTTCCAGCCGCTTCTGGTCCAGGAATCCAGCAGTGTCCCAGACGGGAATCCAGCGCTCATTTCGGGAATCGGCGCAGGTCAGCCCAGGGAACCTGCGCCTAGTCGGCATCGCGAATCAGGCAGATCGCGGCCGGAGCAACCGGCGCGGCGTCCACCGGACCGTGCGCGTTCTCGTCCAGTTCCGGGTACCAGCGCGCGAGCTCGGCGCGATACGGGCCCTCGGTTCCCGTCACCGCGGCACGGCCGCCGGGATACATCACCTTGACCGCGACCGGTGTCCCGTCGCGCCAGACCGCGCGGTGCACATGGCCGATCGAGGCGGCCGCCGCGCGGCGCTCGTCGAATTCCCGGAAATGCCAGCGCCAGTCCGGGCCCATGCTCGCCGTCATGGCGGCGTCCACGGCGGCGGGAAGCATGGCGGGGGTGGCGTCCGACGACCCGCGTAGGCCACCGGCACTCCGGCCAACTGGGCAGTGCGTATCGAACGACGGACCGGAGGCACGCCATCCGTCCGGCACCGCGAAAAGACGTCTACCTGGGGATTCGGTTCCCGAAGGCGCAGGCCGGCGGCGAATGGCCATGAATCACCTCACACTGTGCGCGGATCGGTGTTACACAGATGCAGTCTCGTACAGCAGGGCTTAGACTGTCTGGGACGTAATGGGAAAACAGTCGAAAGGTGGCATCCGATGGGATCCCAGACGGTAGTCGCCGACGTTGCCGACGAGCTGGCGCGCCGGGTTGCCGCGGGGGAATATCAGCCGGGGGATTTGATGCCGTCGGTCCGCCAGGTCGCCGAAGAATTCGATATGAATCGCGCGACCGCGCAGTTGACCTTGGGCAGGCTGGAATCGTATGGATTCGTCGAGGCGCGTCGCGGTAAGGGTTTCACCATCCGCGATGTGCGGGAGGCGGGCGGCCTCGACGTGTACCGCCATCTGTTCCGCTTCTCGGTGCCGATGCCCGACGTCGCGATCGAGATGTTCCACGACATCGTCGACGTGCAGCGCGGCATCGTCATGGAGACGTTGCTCGCCTACACCGCGAGCGAACAGGAGATCGACCCGGCCGAGCTGAAGGCGGCCATCGACGAACTGGAAGCCCTTGCCCGCCTGGAGGTTCCGGACTACCGGCAGATCCTGGCCATCGAGGTCGCTCTGGTCCGGCGTTTGCTGACCGCGCTCGGACTGAGCATGCAGCGGGCGATCCTGAACACCATCGGCGAGATGGTGCTCGAGGTGCCCGAGGCGATCGAGGCGTACTTCGCCGGCGCGGCCGACCTGCACGTGCTGGTGTGGCGGGCGCTGGTAGCGGTGTGGGAATCAGGCTCCGGCCCGTCGGAGGCGCAGCTCGCGCTGTTCGAGGACCTGTTCGGGATGTACCACGACAAGGTCATCGCCCGGTTCGAGGAACTGCTCGGCGGCGGCGAAGCCGAGGTCGAGGAAGCGCACGCAGCCACCGCCTGATCCGGCGAAACGTACAAAACGGGCTGTCTGAGTCCAGTCGTCCCGGGCGGTCGCGCGATCCGCGGCCGCTCGGAACTTGGTCACTTGTTCATTACTTATCCCGGTCAATAGCGTCTGAGACAGGTATTCTGGATCTGGCTGGACGGTGTCGCCGACGCGCTCGGGGCAACCGTTGCCGCTGTCCGATCACGGGGAGGCGTGATGGGTGCGGCCGGATACTCGACCGCGTGCGGTGACCCGCGGACTCGGCGCCGACGCTCACGGTGCCGGGCCGTCCCGTCATCGGACTGGCGGGGGCGGGTGTACCTGCTCGTAGTGTGGATCTCCGGGCGAGTGCCCACCAACGGAAAAGCACGGCCTGCCGGTGTGCCGGCTCCGCACAAGTGCACGTATCGGTGACTGTTAGCCGAATCGGGTGGGCCGCGCGATTTGCCAGCGCATTGCCGGAGTCGGTCGTACCGTTTTCGTCATGACCGAGTCAGCAGAATCGCTGCCCGCCATACCGCTGGAATCCTGGCGTCCGACCAAGGACACGCTGCACCGTTTCGCCCAGGTGGTCGGCAAGGTCGCCCTGGCCAAAGGCATCCGCCGCAACCACTGGTGGCACATGACCTTCCGGCTGACCGCCCGCGGCTGGACCACCGTTCCGCTCGGCACCGCGCGCAACGGGCCGGTGTTCACCTGCTCCTTCGACTTCTTCGACCACGTCCTGCGCATCGCGACCGATCGCGGCGTCGAGGTGGAGATCGACCTGCTTCAGCAGTCCGTCGCCACCTTCTACACCGATGTGATGGGCGGACTCGGCGACCTCGGCATCCAGGTCGTCATGCCGCACCCGCACCCCTTCGATCTGCCCGACTCCGACCGGCCGTTCGAAGAGGACACCGACCACGCCGCCTACGATCCGGACAAGGCGCGCAAGGCTTTTCGCGTGTCGAGCCAGGTCGGGCGGATATTGGAGGAGTTCAGCGCCACCTACTCCGGCAAGATCAGCCCCGTCCAATTGTTCTGGCACACTTTCGATATCGCGGTGCAGCGGTTCTCGCCACGGCAGATCGACATGCCCGCGACCGTCGATTCGGTGACCCGCGAGGCCTATTCGCGCGAGGTGATCAGCGCCGGATTCTGGTTCGGCGACGACAAGGTCCCCGAGCCGACCTTCTACTCCTACGTCGCACCGGAACCGGACGGACTCGCGGACCGGACGCTGAAGCCCGCGGGCGCGCGCTGGGTCGCCTCCGGCTCGGGCCATTCCGCGTACTACCCCTACGACGCCGCGCGCCGCACCGGTGACCCGGTGGGCGCGGCGCTGGAATTCTTCCAGTCCGTCTACGCCAACGGCTCCGAGCTCGCCGGATGGGATGCCGACCGGCTGGCCTGCTGGGGCGGCATCACCGATCCGGTGCTCGAGCAGAAGGCGGCGCGCTGGCCGGAATGGCCCGCGTGATCAGCCGTTGAGCTTGTTGAGGCGATCGCACGCCTCGACGTACTCGTTGATCAGCCGCTGGACCACATCGGCGGAGCGCTCCACCTTGGTCATCATGCCGACCACCTGACCGACCGGGTTGAAGTTGACGTCCTTCGCGGCCTCCGGGTACCGGTGGCCGCGCTTGACGCCGTCCAGCGCCACCATCATCTGCAACGGCATCGGCAGCGGGTCCGGGGTCTCGGCCGACTCCCACGCGTCGGTCCAGTCGTTGCGCAGCATCCGGCACGGCTTGCCGGTCCACGAGCGCGAGCGCACGGTGTCGTGGCTGCTCGCGTCGATGTAGGTCTGCATCTGCGCGGGCGGCACGTTGGCCTCCTCGACCGTCAGCCACAGCGAGCCGGTCCACGCGCCCGCCGCACCCATGGCCATGGCGGCCGCGACCTGGCGGCCGTCGCCGATGCCGCCGGCGGCGAGCATCGGCATATCGCCGATCGCGTCGACGACCTGCGGCCAGAGCACCATGGACGAGATCTCGCCGCAGTGCCCGCCGCCCTCGGTGCCCTGGCAGACCACGAAGTCCAAGCCCGCGGCCTTGTGGTTGAGCGCGTGCTTGACCGAACCGCACAGCGCGCCGATCAGCCTGCCGGAACCCTGGATCTGCTCGATCACGTCGGCGGGCGGCGTGCCGAGCGCGTTGGCGACCAGCTTGGCCTTGGGGTGCTTCAGGATGACCTCGATCTGCGGGGCCACCGTGGTCGCGGTCCAGCCGAGCAGCTGGTTGTGATGCTCCTCCGCGGGCAGGTGCGGGACGCCGTGATCGGCGAGGATCTTCTCCGCGAAGTCGCGGTGGCCCTGCGGCACCATCTCACCGAGCTTGGCTTCCAGCTGCTCGGGGGTCAGGTCGTCGATGCCCTTGCCCTCGTACTTGGAGGGGATCACCAGGTCGACGCCGTACACGCCGTTGACGTGCTCGTCCAGCCAGGCGAGCTCGACCTCGAGCTGCTCGGCGGTGAAGCCCACCGCGCCGAGGACGCCGAGCCCACCGGCATTGCTGACCGCGGCCGCCACGTCGCGGCAGTGGGTGAAGGCGAAGATGGGGAACTCGATCCCCAGCCGGTCGCAGATTTCGGTACGCATCGGGTGCTGGTCTCCCTTACCTACGCCGTGACCGGATCGCAGCGGCCGCGGACGTTCTAGAACGGGTTACATAGTTGCCGCGCGGGCTTCGCCTCGCGGGCGACGGACTGCCGCCCCGACCGGCCGAATCCGCCGCATGCCGCGGGTATCGCCATGCCGCGGCAGCGTCGTCATCGACCGGTGGGGCACCATAGATTGACAGTAACACGTTCTAGTTTTGTCGCGGTACCCCCAGCGCTCCCGTGCGCAGACGGCGCACCAGCAGACGGTCTCTTCCCATTGCGGGTACCCCCGCAGAGGACCACACCATCAGCAGGCAAACCCGCCAATGTTCTCCAGCTCGGCGAGCGCGCCCTCCAGGTGGTCGAGCATGCGGTGCAGCTGTGGCACGCTGCGGCGGCAGCCGACCAAACCGAAGTCCAGGTTGTCGGCGTTCGAGGTGAGCGTGATGTTCACGGCTTGGCCGTCGAACGGGATGGAGAGCGGGTAGATGGCGTCGAGCCGGGCGCCGTTCCAGTACATCGGCTCGCGCGGACCGGGCACGTTCGAGATGACGATGTTGAACGGCGGTGTGGTCCACGGGATGAGCGCGGGCACCAGGTTCAGCGCTATCGGGCTGACCATCAGCGCCGAGAGCGCCATCGACTGCACGGGCGAGAGCTCGCTGTAGACCTCCTTGCTCTTCCGCATGGACTCGCTCACCGTCCGCAGCCTGGCGATCGGGTCGGCCAGGTCGGTGCCGAGGTTGCACAGCAACGCGCCGACCTTGACGCCGTTGGTCTCGGTGTCGTCCGCCGAGCGCAGCGACATCGGCACCATGGCGATCAGCGGCTTGTCCGGCAGCGCGTCGCGTTCGGCCAGGTAACTCCGCAGCGCACCCGACGACATCGCGAGCACGACGTCGTTCATCGTGGTCCCGGTCGCCTTGCGCACCTGCTTGATTCGCTCCAGCGGCCAGGAACGAACGACCGAGCGCCGGGCGCCACCGATGGGCACGTTGAACATGGTCTTCGGCGCCTCGAACGGCAGCGTCACCTGCTGTTCGCGCAGCGCGATGCGCGCCGCGCGAAGCAGCGGCGAGGCGGAAGCGGCGGCGGAGACGAAAGTCCTTGCCGCGCCGAGCAATCCGGAATTGGACGACTCTTTCTTGCGTCCCGAACGCGGCAGGTTCCATGGCACCCGCGCCTCGCTCGAGGTCGGGTCGTCGGTCAACGTGCGCTGCAACAGCCGCTGCGCCGAGACTCCGTCGATCAAGCCGTGGTGCATCTTCGAATAGAGTGCGAAGCGGCCGTCTTTGAGCCCCTCGATCAGGTGGATCTCCCACAGCGGACGGTGCCGGTCGAGCAGGGAGCTGTGCAGCCCGGAGGCCAGCTCGATCAACTGCCCATGGGTGCCGGGCGCGGGCAGCGCGATGCGCCGCACGTGGTACTCCAGCTCCACCTCGTCCTCGAGCGTCCAGGCCAGCTGCGGCGAGCCGAGCAGATTGGCCGGGCGCTTGCGGAAGGTCGGATGAATCTCGCGGCAGGACAACAGCTTTTCGTGCGTCTCCCTGGCGAACTCCGGACCGGCCCCCTCCGGTGGTTCGAACAGCTGTAGCGAGCCGACGTGCATCGGGTGCTCGCGGGATTCGGCCAGTAAAAACACGGCATCAACCGGTGCGATGAGTTCCATGTATGAGTCGCCCCCTGACGACGGTGGAGATCTTGTGCAATGAACAATCGACCACGTTGTCGGGTGGGACGCACCACAGAAACCTGTGTACCCGTACCAAAGCTACCTGGGGTAGCCCAGGATGTGCGCGGAATCAGCCCACCGGATCGTCGACCTTCGCGACCATCAGGTACGCCTGATCGAACCGCTCGTCGGGGTCCGGCGCGCAGACCATCCTGGCGATCACCGTGAAGCCCGCTTCGCGCGCCAGCTGGGCAAGCCGGTCGGGTGACCAACGGTAGGCCCGAGTCACCTTGTGGTCGAAGGCGAGCACGGTGTCCGCGGAGTCCGCCGCCTGGAACGCCAGCAGTGCGTGCCCTTTCGGCCGGAGTACCCGGTAGAACTCGTTCAACACGTGCGGCACCCGCTCCGGCGGCAGGTGGATGAGCGAATACCAGGCGACGAGTCCGGCCAACGCGCCGTCCTCGATGGTGAGCTCCTCCATCGACCCCACCTCGAAGCGCAGGCCGGGAAACTCGTTGCGCGCCAGTTCGATCATGCGCGGCGAGAGATCCATGCCGAAGGTCGGGACGCCGAGCGACTCGAGATGGGCGGCGATTCGGCCCGGGCCGCAGCCGATGTCGGCGACCGGACCGGAACCGTTGGCCAGCAGCCGCTCCGCGAACGCGGCGAGGACCGCGCGGTCGAACGGCTTGGTCGCCAGGTTGCCGCGGGCGAATTCGGTGTAGAGCTCGGCCATGTCGTCGTAGGCCGTGCGGGTGGCGTCGACATCGGCATGGGTCAAACCGGAACTCCTTTGCGCGAAAGGTGTCTCATGGCGTCGCGGAGAGCGCGGGGTCGTCCTGCGGAGCGGCGGCGCGAGACTGCCGTGTTCCGAGGAACGATCCGAGCACTACCAGCGGAAATCCTATCGCCATTCCCGCGGTCAGCGGTTCGTTCAGCAGCGTAACGCCCAGCACGATCGCCACGGCGGGGTTGATGTAGGTGATCACCGTGGCCCGCGCCGGACCGACCTCGCCGATCAGCGCGAAGAACAGCAGGAACGCCGCCGCGGTGCAGACGATCGCCAGGCCGAGCACCGACAGCGAGGCGTCCGCGGGGAAGTGCTCGGGTCTGCGCAGCGCGGCGAACGGCACGTAGAGCACCGCCGCGAGCAGCAGGGAGGCGGTGACCACGCCCATCGGCGGCAGATCCGCCAGCGAACGGTTGATGACGATCGGGCCGACGGCATAGCCGATGGTGGTCAGCGCGATGGCGCCGATCGCCGCCGGATTCGACAGATCCACATCCAGGCCGACCAGCGCGGCGACGCCCGCGAAGCCGACGACGAGGCCCAAAATCCTTCGCGCGTCGATGGTTTCGTGCCCCATACGGGTCACGATCAGCACCGCGATCAGCGGCACCGCCGCGATCAGCAGGCCGACGGTGGAACTGTTGAGCGTGGTCTCGGCGTACCCGATGAGGAACCACGGGCCCGAGATCTCCACCATTGTGTAGAGCAGCAGCGGTCGCCAGCGTCGCAAGACCGGTCGCAGCGCGTCGGTGTACAGCGCGATCGGCAACAGCAACAGACCGCCGATCAGCGTCCGGCCGAACGCCACGAACACCGGGTCGAAGTCCTCGACCGCGACCGCGATCATCGCGTACGGCACGCCCCAGATCACGCCCATCGCCAGGAACAGCAGCCAACCGCGCTTGGTCATCGCGCTGTTCCCCGAGCCATCGCCACAGAATTCATGCTCTCGCTCGCTTTCGATCCACGAGGAGCCTAGCGGGTGATCCCATGATCCGACAGATCCGATTTCCATGGGCAGCCGGTATGTCGCTTCCGTTGGGCTTCCGGGCGATGTGCTGCGGAAGGCAGCAGTGCGGCAACGACTTTCGCCAGCGCGGGCCGATCGGCAACCGGATCCGGCAGATCCAGGAAGTCGCGCGCGGTCAGGCGCGCGGGGTGCCCCACAGGTTGCGCAGCAGGACCCAGGCCTGATCCGGATCCGGCGTCCGACCCGCCTTCATCTCGGCGGCTCCCCAGCCGTCGACCGCGCGAAGGACGGCGGCCGTGGCGGCGACCAGCAGGTTGCGGTCGGTCTCGACGGTGATGATCCCGATGGTGATCCCGTTCGCGACGAAGTCGGCGATCCAGGACATGAACGCGCCCTGTTCGCGCAGCAGGAAGGCCGGATCGATCAGCGCGAGGTCGGCGGGGTGCGTTTCGATGTGGGCGCGCAGCCGCTGCTCGATGGTCTTCAGCTGCGACCAGAACTCGGCGTCGTCCGCGACCCGCCGCCACGTACCGAGTACCTCCGCGAGGCGGACGGCGACGTCGTCGAGCGCGGTGTAGAGCAGGTCTTCGCGGCCGTCGAAGTAGTTGTACGCCGAGGATTTCGAGATGCCCGCCGCCGCGATGATCTGGTTGTAGGAGGCGGTTTCCACGCCGTCCTCCGCGAAGATCCGCTGCGCGACATCGAGGATGCGGCGTTGTTCGTCGGCGGGTAGCCGGGTGAAGCGGGGGAGCGGCATGGTCACATCCTAGGGCCTAGTCGTGCGCACCTCTAGTGTGTACCATCGGTACACACCAACGTTCTGAAAGGTGGGTGCGGCCATGGCCGACGCCGTCATCGAGACGATCGGATTGCGCAAGCGGTTCGGCGACTTCACTGCCCTCGACGGACTCGACCTGCGGGTCGAGGCGGGCGAGGTGCACGGATTCCTCGGGCCGAACGGCGCGGGCAAATCGACGACGATCCGGATCCTGCTCGGATTGATCCGGTCCAGCGGCGGCACCGCGCGCCTGCTCGGCGGCGATCCCTGGCGCGACGCAGTGCGGCTGCACCACCGCATCGCCTACGTCCCCGGTGACGTCTCGCTGTGGCCCGGTCTCACCGGCGGCGAATGCCTCGACGTGCTCGCCGCCGCGCACGGCGGCTTCGACCGCGCCCGCCGCGACGCCCTCGTCGAACGATTCGAACTGGATCCGGGGAAGAAGAGTCAGGACTACTCCAAGGGCAACCGGCAGAAGGTCGCGCTGGTCGCCGCGTTCGCCTGTGACAGCGAGCTGCTCATCCTGGACGAGCCGACGTCCGGGCTGGATCCGCTGATGGAGCAGGTGTTCCAGCAGACGCTGGCCGAACGCAAAGCCGAGGGCTGCACCGTCCTGCTGTCGAGTCACATCCTCGCCGAGGTCGAGGCGCTCGCCGACCGGGTCAGCATCATCCGGCAGGGGCGGACGGTCTCGACCGGGACGCTGGACGAATTGCGCCGTCACACAACGACTCACGTGCACGCGATCACCACCGCGCCGCCGGGGTTGAGCGACGTGCCCGGGGTGAGTTCCGTTCGCATCGAGCACGACGGAGCCGGGTACGCGGTCTCCTTCGGCGTCGATGCCGGGCACGTCGGGGCGGCGATCGGCGCGCTGCACGCGGCGGGGTTGCTGTCGATCACCGCGAATCCGCCGAGCCTGGACGAATTGTTCCTGCGCAACTACGCGTCCGCCGAAGACGTCGAGACGGTGGGGGTGTAGCGGTGCGCGGATTCACGGTGATGGCAGGTGTCGGACTGCGCGGCAGCCGCCGGCAGATGCTGTGCTGGGTGCTCGGGCTCGCGGCCGTCTTCGCGGGGACGGTGTGGTCGCTGGACAGCCTGTATTCCACGCAGGCCGAGTTGGCGAGTTACCGGGCGGCCACCGAATCGGGCGCGGCGCTGTTCGCGATCAACGGCAGACCCTATGGAGTGGACGATCTGGGTGGAGTCATCGCCTACGAATTCGGTTTCATGAGCGCACTCGCCTTTCCGCTCATGGGAATTCACCTGGTGACTCGGATGACGCGGCGTGAAGAGGAATCCGGGCGGGCGGAGTTGTTGCGTGCCGGATCGGTCGGCCGGGTTGCCGGACTCGCCGCGGCGGTGGCGCTGACCGTTTCCGCGCTGATATTGGTTTCCGTGTCCATGGTTGTCGCCTTGCTGGCGACGGGGCTGGAAGTGTCTGGCGCGCTGCTCTATTCGGCGGCGCTGATGTCGCTCGGCTGTTGTTTCGCCGGGATCGCGGCGCTGGCGGCCCAGATCGTCGCGTCGGCGCGGAACGTCCTCGGAATCTGTCTCGCCGTGTTGATCGCGGCCTTCCTTCTTCGCGGCATCGGCGACGTGCGCGGCAACGGGCTGGTGTGGCTGTCGCCGATCGGCTGGGCGGAGCAGGCGCGCCCGTTCGGCGCGGCGCGGTGGTGGCCCGTGTTGCTGGCGTTGGGTTTCGCCGCGGTGCTGTTCGGCGCGGCCTGCTGGGTCGCGGGGCGACGCGACCACGGCGCCGGGGTGCTGGCCGCCCGTCGCGGACCCGCCTCGGCGTCACCGATTTTGCTGCGGCCCTGGGGATTCGCTTTTCGCAGGCACCGCGGCGGCATCGTCTCGTGGAGCGTGATCGGCGCGCTGGTGGCCATCTCGTTCGGTGCGCTCGCCGACGCCATCCGCACCGTGATGGCGGACAACGCCGCCCTCCAAGACGTCTTCGGCGGCGACAGCGCAAATCCGGATGCGTATCTGTCGTTCGTCGCGGTGCTGCTGGCTTTGATCGTCGCCGGTTTCGCGGTGCAAGGGGTCGGCCGGATCGCGGAGGACGAGCCGGGCGATCGGCTGGAACCCGTACTGGCCGGATCGGTTTCGCGAGCGCGGTGGTTGGCCGCCGAGGTAATCACCGTCGGATGCGGCACCGCCGTGGTCGCCACGGTGAGCGGATTCGCGCTCGGCGTGAGCGACGCGCTGGCAGTGGGCGATTCCTCGGCCGTGATGCGACTGACCCTCGCCACGCTCTCGTACCTACCGTCGGTTCTCGTGCTGCTCGGGCTCGCGGTGGCGCTCTACGGAATTCGCCCTGCCGCTTTGTCCGCGAGCTGGGCCGCCTTCGTCGCCGTAGCCGTTATCGCGACCCTCGCCGACACGCTCCGCCTACCCGAATGGCTCCGCCACCTCTCTCCACTGGAATGGGTGGGCCGCACCCCCTCCGACGCCGTCTCCCCCTTGGCCTTGATCGCCTCCGCGACCCTGGCCGCCGCTTTGATCACCCTGGGCCTCAACGGTTTCACCACCCGCGACATCCCAATGCGCAGCGGCCCAGGTTTGCTCCGAACGCTGCGAACTGTACGCCTGTCCCGCCCTCTGCGAACCCACGCCGCCCCAGCCGACCTGCATGCGCCACCGCGGGATGCAGGCGCTTCCCACACATCTTTCACACGCCCCACATAGCCGGTGGCTATGCGAGGCGTCGAATGCTTATGTGGCACAGCGGTACTGCTCGCTCGTGAAGTGGAAGCCCACTGCCCAGGACGATCGTGAAGGCGTTGCCGGGAGAGGTCGGCGGCCGTTCGGTGGCCGTCGACCTCGCCCAGCTCACCTCGCGCCGGTAGTGGTCGGCGCGGGGGTTTGCGTCGTGGTGGTGGGTGCGGTCGTGGTCGGCTGGGTGGTGGTCGGCGCCACGGGCTCAGCCGGTGCCACGGTTTGGGCGGGTGCCGCGACCGAGGTCCGCGCCTGCGGATTCGCCGCCTCCGGAGCCGTTGTAGTGCTGGAGGTTTCGGACGAGACCGGGGGCGTGGTGGTCGGCGCCGTGGTCGTCGATGTGACGGCGGCGTCGGTCTTCGTGGTCGTCGGCGCGGTGCTGGTGGTGGTCGGCGCGGCCGAGGTCGTCGTCGTGGTCGAGGCGGCCTTCGGCTTCGCCGTGGCGGACTCCACCGCCTCCCGCGCGGCGGCGAAATCGGTGGCATCCGGCTCGGCGGACTTGTCGACCGTCTCGCCCGCCTGCGCCTGCTTCGCCAGGTGGGTGAGCCACGCGGCCGCGTACTCGGCAGAGGTCAGCGGCCGGCCTTCGCCGGGGTTGGCGTCGCGCCAGTAGTCGAAGTGGTGGCCGGTGTGGTCCGGTCCGAGCGTCAGCTTGTAGGGGTCGCTCATGATCACCGGGATGGTGTTCTGGTTGGTCACGACGAGACCGATGATCTCGTTCAGCACCTTCTGCGGCAGGTAAGCGAGCGGCGACATCTGATCGGTCGAGATCGAGTCGGCCTTCGCGGGCTCCTTCGGCTGCTGACCCGGCTTGTATTCCGGATCGGAGACCCGAAGCAGGACCTCGAGGAAGGTCTCGTCGCTCGCCATCCAGTTCGGCTGCGACGCGATGTCCGCGAACGCCGCCATCGCGATCTCCCCCAGAACCACGGCGACATCCATGCCGTTGGTCGGATTGAGTCCTTCGCGCTCGAGCTGGTCGACGTTGATCTGCCTGCCCACGTTCAC
Source organism: Nocardia sp. NPDC004654 (assembly GCF_040609595.1). Lineage (NCBI taxonomy): Bacteria > Bacillati > Actinomycetota > Actinomycetes > Mycobacteriales > Nocardiaceae > Nocardia > Nocardia sp. NPDC004654. The sequence goes on from NZ_JBEXKI010000001.1 coordinate 533,588, forward strand.
CACGAGCTGCAACAGCGAGATGTTCTCCGGCGCGGCGCAGGTGAGATCGCCCTCGGAGCAGAACGACGCGATCTTGCCGTTCAGCTTGCCGAAGTCGCCGCTGGTACCGGGCAGCGCGCCCTGGCCCGAGACTGGCTTCCTGCCGTCCTGGTACTGCTGGTCGAAGCCGTCCGGGTTGCTGAACGGGTCCTTCGAGCCGGGGAACGGCCCGTCTCCGGCCGAGCGGCCCGAGTCGGCCAGGATGACGACACCGAGCACGTCGTCCGGATCGACGATCTGCTGACCGCCCTCTTCCTGGTGCCCGATGTTCATCGCCACGCGGCGGACCACATCGGCGCCCTCGCTGTAGCCGACGATCGAGAACTTGGTGTCCGGGCAGGCCTGCGCGATCTCCCGCATCACCTGCTGGGTGTTCGCGACGCCCGCGTTGACGGCGTCTTCGTAGGTGGCCATGTTCGCCGGATAGGCGATGTAGACCGCGGCGTAGGAGCCGGGGTCGACGTCGTCGGCCGGAGCGTTCACCACCGGGTCGACCCAGCGGCTGTTGTGGTCACCGGCCAGCGCGGCGGGCAACTCGTTGCCGTTGGCGTCGACCAGCAACTTCGTGGTCCCCGCGGTGGGAGTGTCGCCGCGACCGGCGACCGAGATGGTCACCATGTCGTGGCACTCCGTGACGGAAGCCTTGAGTTGGGTGTCCGCCGTGTGCGGCGGCGAATCGATAGCGAACGACGCGGCGACTATCGCCGCCACGCCGAGAACTGCTGGTGCGGCAACGGCCGAAGCGATGCGATGCCGCGCGAAGAACTCGCGAAAAGCCATGTCCCGATCCCATTCCAGTACCGACAGGTGGGCTGGCCCCCCGACGGGCCATATGTCACCAAGCACGTCGTGGTTGGGATAGCGAGCGTTACTGTGATCGATTCGAGGGGTCGGTCAGGGGTGTCTCACTGGTGGAGCAGCTTGTCGGTTCCGCGCACCTGACGACGGGCGACGTAGGCCGAAGCGAGGAAGAGCGCTACCAGCCCGCCGAAGAGAGCCGCCTTCGCGTTGTCGTGTTCGAGCAGATGCGACGTGGCTCCCAAGGCGTAGAGGGCGGCGAGGGCGAGGGCGAATCGTCCCCAGACCACGTAACCACGCCGATACGCCTGCAACCGCGGCACCCACACACTCCAGTTCTCCGGCAGCCTGCCGGACCGGACGACGCGACTCGTCTCCTGCCGCTCGTTCAGCCGCTGACTGCGACCCGTCCGCGCGAACCATGTCTGGGCGGCCCAGATGCCGCCGCCGACGACCGCACCGGCCAGAACCATCCAATAAAGCACCGTGTCGACCTCCTGAGGGGAACGTTCTCGTCCATCCAGGATCGGGCGCATCCGTCGATGGGCCTAGGCACCCCAGGGTGCCGGATCGCCACCACTCACAGGCATCGGCGCAGGTAGGCCGCTCGGGCAGATCGAATGCCGCGGACCTCTTTCACAATTGGCGCTCATGTGTGGCCGATTACCGCTAATGGCCTTGACGAATGGTATATTTGGATGTCACTATAAATACGGGAAGGCACTCAGTAATTGCGGTGCCTATTTATCTTCGCCCTCGACATCGGTCGAGTTCGGGTGTAATTTGAGACTTCGCGCCGGGTCGCGCGCTGTCCAACTCTCGAAATACGAAATGACTGTGGAAGTGGCGCTTGTCTGCGTGCCACTTTCTACCCGTTGTTGTCGAGTCATGTTCGGGCGGTGTCCAGCACGGCGCGCGATGTGAATACACCCCACAGGACAAGCAGATACCGTGACGACCGCGCGACCAGCGTGTGCGGCACGAGGTGCTGGAAGGACGCGTCTTGGCAGTCTCGAGTCAGATCAAGGTCGATGCCGGAAACCCCACCGATACCGCGAAAGCCGGGATCCCGAGGCGAGTCTCGTTCGCGAAACTTCGTGAACCCCTCGCTGTTCCAGGCTTGTTGGATGTCCAGACCGATTCGTTCGAATGGTTGATCGGTGCGCCCGCCTGGCGCGAACGGTCAGCGGCGCTCGGCGATTCGCCCGAGGGTGGATTGGCGGAGTTGCTCGCCGAGATCAGCCCGATCGAGGACTTCGCCGCGACGATGTCGCTGACGCTCTCCGAGCCCCGTTTCGAGGAGGTCAAAGCCTCGATCGAGGAATGTAAGGACAAGGATATGACCTACGCGGCGCCGTTGTTCGTCACCGCGGAGTTCATCAACAACAACACCGGCGAGATCAAGAGCCAGACGGTTTTCCTGGGTGATTTCCCGATGATGACCGACAAGGGCACGTTCGTCATCAATGGCACCGAGCGTGTCGTGGTTTCGCAATTGGTGCGTTCGCCGGGCGTCTACTTCGATCGCACCGTCGACAAGGGCACCGAGAAGGATGTGCACAGTGTGCGTGTCATCCCGTCGCGCGGCGCGTGGCTGGAGTTCGACGTCGACAAGCGCGACACCGTCGGCGTGCGTATCGACCGCAAGCGCCGTCAGCCGGTCACCGTGCTGCTCAAGGCGCTGGGCTGGACCGCCGCGCAGATCACCGAGCGATTCGGTTTCTCCGAGACCATGATGACGTCACTGGAGAAGGACAACACTTCCGGCACCGATGAGGCGCTGCTCGACATCCATCGCAAGCTGCGTCCGGGCGAGCCGCCGACGAGGGAGTCCGCCCAGAACTTGCTGGAGAACCTGTTCTTCAAGGAGAAGCGGTACGACCTGTCGCGCGTCGGCCGCTACAAGATCGGCAAGAAACTCGGCATTCACACCGGTGCCCGGGTGCTCACAGAGGAAGACATCGTCACGATCATCGAATACCTGCTGCGTCTGCACGCGGGTGAGAAGGTGATGACCGCGCCCGGTGGCGTCGAGGTGCCGGTCGAGGTCGACGATATCGACCACTTCGGTAATCGCAGGCTGCGCACCGTCGGCGAGCTGATCCAGAACCAGATCCGGGTCGGCCTGTCCCGCATGGAGCGTGTCGTCCGCGAGCGGATGACCACCCAGGACGTCGAGGCGATCACGCCGCAGACGCTGATGAACATCCGTCCGGTCGTCGCGGCGATCAGGGAGTTCTTCGGAACCTCGCAGATGTCGCAGTTCCTGGATCAGCGGAATCCACTGGCGAGCCTGACGCAGAAACGTCGTCTGTCGGCGCTCGGGCCGGGTGGCTTGACCAGGGAACGTGCCGGTCTCGAAGTCCGCGATGTGCATTACAGCCACTACGGACGGATGTGCCCGATCGAGACGCCCGAAGGTCCGAACATCGGGCTGATCGGATATCTCTCGGTGTACGCGCGGGTCAATCCGTTCGGCTTCATCGAGACGCCATACCGAAAGGTTGTCGGCGGCAAGGTGACCGACGAGGTCGACTACCTCTCCGCCGACCAGGAAGACCGGCATGTCGTCGCGCAGGCGAACGAGCCGCTCGATGCCGACGGCCGCTTCCTCGCTGCCCGCATCGCGGTGCGCCGCAAGAACTCCGAGGTCGAACTCGTCGACTCCGCCGAAATCGACTACATGGATGTGTCTCCGCGCCAGATGGTGTCGGTCGCGACCGCCATGATCCCGTTCCTCGAGCACGACGACGCCAACCGTGCCCTCATGGGCGCGAACATGCAGAAGCAGGCCGTGCCGCTCATCCGTTCGGAAGCCCCGCTGGTCGGTACGGGTATGGAGTCGCGTGCCGCGATCGACGCCGGCGATGTCGTGGTGAACGAGAAATCGGGTGTGGTCGAGGAGGTTTCCGCCGACTACGTCACGGTGATCGCCGACGACGGCACCCGCAAGTCCTATCGCATGCGCAAATTCGCGCGGACCAACCAGGGCACCTGTGCGAATCAGCGTCCGATCGTGGACGAGGGGCAGCGCGTGGAGTACGGCGAAGTGCTGGCAGATGGGCCCAGCACCGAGAACGGTGAGATGGCCTTGGGTAAGAACCTGCTCGTGGCGATCATGCCGTGGGAGGGTCACAACTACGAGGACGCGATCATTCTGTCGCAGCGCTTGGTGGAGGAGGACGTTCTCACCTCGATCCATATCGAGGAGCACGAGATCGATGCCCGCGACACCAAGCTGGGCGCCGAGGAGATCACCAGGGACATCCCGAATGTCTCCGATGAGGTGCTGGCGGATCTGGACGAGCGGGGCATCGTGCGTATCGGTGCCGAGGTTCGGGATGGTGACATCCTGGTCGGCAAGGTCACCCCGAAGGGTGAGACCGAGCTGACTCCGGAGGAGCGGTTGCTGCGGGCGATCTTCGGTGAGAAGGCGCGCGAGGTGCGTGATACCTCGCTGAAGGTGCCCCACGGTGAGTCGGGCAAGGTCATCGGTATTCGGGTGTTCTCCCGGGATGACGAGGACGACCTGCCCCCGGGTGTGAACGAGTTGGTCCGGGTGTACGTGGCGCAGAAGCGCAAGATCCAGGACGGTGACAAGCTCGCCGGTCGTCATGGCAACAAGGGTGTGATCGGCAAGATCTTGCCGACCGAGGACATGCCGTTCCTGCCGGACGGTACCCCGGTCGACATCATCCTCAACACCCACGGTGTGCCGCGTCGTATGAACATCGGCCAGATCCTGGAAACCCATTTGGGCTGGATCGGCAAGGCGGGCTGGAACATTCAGCTTGCCGACGGTGCGCGTCCGGACTGGGCGAAGCGGTTGCCCGAGGAGTTGTTGTCGGCGAGCCCGGACACGAATCTCGCGACACCGGTCTTCGACGGCGCCCGCGAAGAAGAACTCGCCGGGTTGCTGGCGTCGACCCTGCCCAACCGCGACGGTGACGTCATGGTCGGCGCGGACGGTAAGGCGACGTTGTTCGACGGCCGCTCCGGCGAGCCGTTCCCGTACCCGGTGGCGGTCGGTTACATGTACATCTTGAAGCTGCACCACCTGGTCGACGACAAGATCCACGCGCGTTCGACCGGTCCGTACTCGATGATCACCCAGCAGCCGCTCGGTGGTAAGGCGCAGTTCGGTGGTCAGCGCTTCGGTGAGATGGAGTGCTGGGCCATGCAGGCCTACGGCGCGGCGTACACGCTGCAGGAACTGCTCACCATCAAGTCCGACGACGTCGTGGGCCGCGTGAAGGTCTACGAGGCGATCGTGAAGGGCGACAACATTCCGGAGCCGGGCATTCCGGAGTCGTTCAAGGTGCTCCTCAAGGAACTCCAGTCGTTGTGCCTCAACGTCGAGGTCCTCTCCGCCGGGTCCGCCATCGAATTGCAGCACGGCGACGACGAACTCGACCGCACCGCCGCCAATCTCGGAATCACGCTGTCTCGCACGGAATCGGCATCGGTCGACGACCTTCCGGGGTGATTCGCCCGGGCTGCCGCGCGCCGCATCTTCGGTGCGCGGCACTCCGCCGTCGGAAGCTCCACGCCCCGCTGGTTATTCGGCAGCCGCCGCCTCGCGTATCGCCCGCACGGCGGCGGTCGGAGCGTAGTCGTCGGGAACCCCTTCGACCAGAATGATGTCTCCCTCGATGTGTCGCGAGCGCGGCGGCGCTCAGCCTCCTTCGCTGGAGAGACGCTGCCGGAGGGTCGCTGCGCGCAGCGTGAGGTGGTTGCGCTCGGCGAGGTTCTGCGCCTGCGCGGCCGCCTCCACGTAAAGCCTTGCCGCCGTGGCGGTGTCGCCAGCGCGCTCGTGGAGGTAGGCGGACGAAGCGGTGTACCGCGGGAGCTTCGGGTCGAGTTCGGCGAGTGCGGCGAGGCCCGCCTGGGGTCCGTCCGCCTCGCCGACCGCGACCGCGCGGTTGAGCCGGACGACGGGACTGTCGGTGAGAAGGACCAGCTCGTCGTACCACTCGACGATCTGCACCCAGTCGGTTTCCTCGGCTGTCCGCGCGTCGGCGTGCAGTGCGGCGATCGCGGCTTGCGCCTGGTACTCCCCGAGGCGATCGCGGGCCAGCGCCGCCTGGAGTATCACGACACCCTCGGCGATCAGGTCGCGCCGCCAGAGGCCGCGGTCCTGATCCGCCAGCGGCACGAGGCTGCCGTCGGCGCGTGTCCGGGCCGGGCGTCTCGCGTGGTGCAGCAGGAACAGGGCGAGCAGTCCCGCGACCTCCGGATCACCACCCGTGGTCGCCGCGAGCTGTCTGGCCAGCCGGATCGCCTCCGCGGCGAGGTCGACGTCGCCGCTGTACCCCTCGTTGAACACCAGGTAGAGCACCCGAAGCACGGTGCGCAGGTCACCCGGACGATCCAGCCGGACCTCGCTCACGGTGCGTTTGGCCCGGCTGATCCGCTGGGCCATCGTCGCTTCGGGCACCAGGTACGCCTGCGCGATCTGACGGGTCGTCAGGCCGCCGACGGCCCGCAGTGTCAGCGCGACGGCCGACGCGGGGGTGAGGCTCGGGTGCGCGCACAGGAAGTAGAGCCGCAACGTTTCGTCCACGGTGGCGGCCGGTCCCGGCGGCGGCTCCTCGGAGACCCGAAGCTCGCGGCGCCGCCGCGCGGCGTCGGAGCGGGCGAGATCGAGGAAGCAACGCCATGCCGTGGTGACCAGCCAGCCCTTGGGGTCGTCGGGACGCCGGTTCGACCACGTCTCGACGGCACGGACCAGTGCCTCCTGGACGGCGTCCTCGGCGGTCGCGAAGTCCGCCCCGCGGTGGACGAGAGCCGCCAAGACACCCGGAATCAGGTCCCGCAGCTTGGCCTCGTCCACCGCATCGGCGGCCATCACTCGGTGACGGTCGGCGGAGCCGTCAGGAAGGGCCGAACCTCGAGCCACTCGTGGATCGGCTTGCCGCCCGCGCCGGGCGCCGCGGACAGCTCGCCCGCCAGCTCGACGGCGCGCTCGTACGAGTCGACGTCGATGATCATCCAGCCCGCGATCAGGTCCTTCGTCTCCGCGAACGGGCCGTCGGTCACCGGCGGCTTGCCCTCGCCGTCGTAGCGGACCCAGGCGCCCTCCGGGGCGAGGGCTTGGCCGTCCACGTACTCGCCGCTGTCTTGCAGGCGGGCCGCGAAGTCGTTCATGTACCGCAGATGTGCCTCGATCTCGGCGGGCGTCCACTGGTCCATCGGCACGTCGTTGACGGCCGCCGGGGCGCCTCGGTAGTGCTTGAGGAGCAGGTACTTGGCCATGAGATTCTCCCTTCGGCTTGCGACCCTAGTTGGTCGCTCACCCCTGGGACGGAACCGTCACGACGTTCTCGACATCCGTCGCCGAACTTTTTCGCGCGACGCATTCACCGCGTTCGTCGAACGGACTTGACCTTGCCCCTGGGTCAGGGTTCGACGATCCTTCGCATGAACAACAACGCACTCCGCACCGTCGAAGCCCAGATCCGTGAACAGGCCGCGTCCTACTGCGAGTCCAACAACGTCCCCGGTTTCCTCGCGGGCGTCTATCACGCGGGCGAGCAGATCGTCGTCGCGCACGGCACCGCGAACGTCACCACCGGCGCACCGATGCTCGAACACACCGGATTCCTGTTCGGCTCTGTCACCAAGGTCCTGACCACCACTTTGGTCCTGCAGCAGGTCGAGCGCGGACTCCTGGACCTCGATATGCCGGTGGTGAAGTACCTCCCCGAATTCGCCTTGGCCGCTCCGGGCGCGACGGACGGGATCCTGGTCCGGCACCTGATCTCGCACACCAACGGCATCGACGCCGACCTGTACTTTCCCGATGCCAAGGGCCGCGACGCCCTGAAGTCCTACGTCGATGGCCTCGAGAGCAGCGGCGGCACTCTGTTCGAACCCGGCGAGCAGCTCAGCTACTCCAACGGCGGCATGATCGTCGCGGGCCGCCTCTTGGAAGTGGTCACCGGGCTGCCCTTTCCCGAGCTGCTCGCGCGCGACATCTACCGACCCGTCGGCATGAACGACTCCAGCACCTCGGCCGAGCAGGCCATCCTGCGCAGCACCGCGGTCGGCCACTTCAACGACCACGAGACCATGGCGGCCGCGCCCACCGGCATGTTCACGTTGCCCGAAACCTGGGGACCGGCCGGCGGCACACCGATCGGCACCATCGCCGACCTGCTGGCCTTCGGACGCACGCACCTCGCGGGCGGTGTGTCGCCCACCGGCACCCGCGTCCTCTCGACCGAGTCGACCGCGCTGATGCGGCAAGTCGCCTACGACATGGCCAGCCCGAACGTCCCGCCGATCGGCCTGGGTTGGGTGCTGTATCCGTTCGGTGGGACGACCGTCCTCGCCATGTCGGGCGCGTCGCCCGGCGGGGTGTCCCTCCTGTGCGTCGTGCCCGAACACGACCTGGTCTTCACCGCCTTCGGCAACACCCCCGGGGCGATCATGCTGCAGGACCAACTGTTGCAGTGGCTCGTGCGCGAGCATCTCGGCGTCCAGATCCCCACCCTCATCACCGAATTGGCGCAGGACGTCGACCTGACCCCCTACGTGGGCACCTACCGCTCCAATCAGCTTCGCATCGACGTCGACATCGTCGACGGCCAGCTCGAGGAGCGGGTGACCTACGAACCGGCCGACGCCTCCCAGGAGCGTATCTTCACCGAGTTCACCGGCGGCACGACCTCCGCACCGCCGCAGCGCTACGTGCCGATCCAGCCCGGCCTCTTCGCGCCCGCCGGATACCCGCTGGAGGCTTTCGACGGATACCTGCGACTGCTGCTCGTCTCCTACCACGATGTCCGCGAGGGTCGAGCGCGCTTCCACAACGCAGGCGGCCGCCTGACCCGACGGGCCTGACCGTTCCGAACGACCTGCGAGGATGTCGACCATGATCACGATCGGCCAGCTCGCGGACTACGCCGGAGTGACCATCAAAGCCATCCGTCACTATCACGAGCGCGGTCTGCTCCCCGAGCCCGACCGCGACTCGTCCGGGTATCGCCGCTACACCGCCCAAGACGCCATCACCCTCGTCAAGATCAGGACATTGGCCCATGCGGGCGTGCCACTGGCTCGCATCGAGGACCTCCTCGGCGCCGATCCGGACGCGCTCACGGCAGCCATCGCCGAGATCGACCACGACCTCGCCGACCGCATCGCGCAGCTGCGGCGAACCCGCGATCAACTCGCCCAGTTGCGTAGCGGCGACCGGCTTTTCGTCTCCGAGGAAGTCGCCGACTATCTCGACGAGCTGCGCGAACTCGGCGTCAGCGAGCGTCAGCTTCGCCTGGAACGCGACGGCTGGATCCTGTTGCAAACAGCCGCACCCGAGGACGCCGCCGCGTGGATCGCCGAAAAGCGCGAGCACATCACCGATCCCGAGGGCCGCGCCCTCTACCTCGGATACGACGCCGCCTACGACTGGCCGCCGGACGATCCCCGCCTGCTCGCCCTCGCGGACCGTACCCGGAACTGGTTCGCCAACCACCACAGCGAGACCCATGCCGCCCACAACTCGACTATCGCCCGGTTGGCCGCGTTGTCCAAGGCCGGAGTCTCGTCCCCGGCTTGGGATCGTCTCGCCCAGCTGGTGAAAGGGTAGGCGCCGCGCCACGGCAAGCGTTGTCACGATGATCCGGAAGAAGACCGATCGGAGCCTGGGCGCACGTGCGCGCGCATCCCTTGCGGACCGAACAGGATGAGCAGCTCGACCACGCCGCCGTCGGCGCTGCCAAGCCAGTGCGGTACGGAGGTGTCGAATTCGGCTGCCTCACCGGCGGGTAACGTCAGGTCGCGCTCGCCGAGCACCAGGCGCAGACGACCGTTGAGCACATACAGCCATTCGTAGCCTTCGTGCGTCCGCGGTGTCGGTTCGAGCGGTTTCGGCCGAGCGGGGATGATCATCTTGAACGCTTGGACACCGCCGGGACGCCGGGACAGCGGAATGAAGGTCATCCCGTACCGCCGGATCGGTTTCAGGTGGACGCGGGGGTCGCCGGTGCGCGGGGCGCCGACGAGGTCGTCCAGCGGAACGTCGTAGGTACGGGCCAGCGGCAACAGCAATTCCAGGGTCGCCCGGCGCTGGCCGCTCTCCAACCGCGACAGGGTGCTCTCCGAGACGCCGGTCGTCGCGGCGAGATCGGCGAGGGTGATACCGCGTTCGCGGCGCAGTGCGCGCAACCTCGGTCCCACCGTGTCGAGCACGTTTTCCGTATCGCGGTCCACCGGCTCATCTTGCCGGAACCGCAAGAATGCGTGCCAGTTCCTGGTCGGCCTGGCGAGACTCGTCCTGTCCACGCCGGCCACGCCGACATCCTCCGCGAACTGATCGACGGCGCGACCGGGCGCTGACTTCACCCGCATTCTCGAATCGAGGACCCATGATCACCACATCGCGCCCCTCCACGCGCAGGGTGGCGACCGCCGTACTCGCCCTCCTGCTCACGATCTACACCGCGGCTTGCGGCACACCGGCCGCCGACGACGTTCCCGCCCACGCTGCCATCACGCAAGACGACCCGCAGTTCACGAGTACTTTTCGGCACGAATTCGCCGACGTCGACGACGTCCGGATGCACTACGTGACCGGCGGAAGCGGCCCGCCCGTGGTGCTGATCCACGGCTGGCCGCAGACCTGGTACGGCTGGTGGCCGATCATGCCCGCGCTCGCCGAGCACTACACCGTCTATGCCGTCGACCTCCCCGGATTGGGCGACAGCACCGGCACCCCCACCGGCTACGACAAGGCCACCCTGGCGCGCTACGTGCACACCCTGATCGCCGGTCGGCTCGGAGTGCGGGACGCCCGCGTCGTCGGACACGACTTCGGCGCCGCCGTGGCGTTCCAGTACGCGGCACAGTTCCCCGCCGACACCGCACGCCTCGGCTACCTCGACCTGCCGCTCCCCGGTCCCGTAATCGATGCGCCGACATACCGAACACTGAGCTGGCACATCGCCTTACACTCCCAGCGGCGGGTCCCCGAGGCGGTGGTCGGCGACGACGTTCGCGACTATCTCGCCCTGTTCTATCCGCAAGTCTCCTACGGTGGAACGGCTTTCGGCGGCACATCCGACCGATCCCCGTTCACCGACGCCGAAATAGACGAGTACGCACGCACATACCGTCGACCCGAAGTCCTGTCGGGCGGCTTCGAGCTCTACCGCGCCCTCGACGAAGACGTCCGCGACACCACGGCAGCCGCACCGGTACACGTCCCGACCCTGCTCATGACCGCCCAAGGACAACTCGACCCGGTCCGCGCCACCGCCGCCCCGCGCATCACCAATATCGTTCGCGCGGTGGACGTCCCGAACGCGGGACACTGGCTCGTCGAGGAGAACCCGCAATTCGTCACCGCGGAACTGCTGCGCTTTCTCGACGGATGACGTCGGTGGTGAGTGACAGCTCTTCTTCCTGGTCGTCGAAGCGCGCACGGGCCCGCTCGACGGCGGGCAATGTGGCGGTGGTCCAGTGCAGGAGCGCGTCGATGAGGTCCTGCAACGACTTCCCGATCCGCGTGATCCGGTACTCGACGGCGACAGGCCGCGTACTTGTGACGACGCGCTCGACCATCCCGTTGCGCTCGAGGCGCCGCAGCGCCGCCGTGAGCGGCTTCTGCGTCACGACCGGGATCGCCCGGCGGAGCTCGTTGAAGCGCAACGGCCGCTCGCACAGGGCGTCGAGGATCTGCAGCGACCACTTGTCGAGCACCTGGTCGAGCAGCTCACGGTGTTGCTCGGTGAGTTGAGGACTGTCCGAACTGTGTGGAGCGGTTTCCTGCATGACACCTAGTCTCGTTGAAGTTCCCTTCAAGTACCAGGTAGACATCAGATACCTAACCCGACCATGAAGGGACACACCATGGCAGTGCAGCTGCTGACCCCGGAGGGCATGTTCGCTCCCGTTCCGTACCACCATGTTTCGATCAGCACGGGCGCCCGTCAGGTGCACGTGGCCGGCCAGATCGCCCGAGACGCCGAGGGCAACCCTGTCGCTCCCGGTGACCTCGCCGGCCAGCTCGCCCACGCGCTACGCAACACGGCACGCGGCTTGGCCGGCGCCGGAGCGAGCTTCGCCGACGTCGTACGCCTCCGTTTCTTCGTCACGCAATGGACCCCGGACAAGTACGACGACTTCATCGCAGGTATCGAGCGCGTCGCGGAGGAACTCGAAATCCCGCGGCCGCTACCGCCTTTGTCCGCGATCGGCGTCGACTACCTCTTCGAGCCCGACGTCCTCGTCGAGGTCGAGGCGTTCGCCGTCCTCGACTGAGATCCCCTGTCGCGAACAGCGAAGCTTTCGCGGTGTCGGCGGGTTCGGCAGGGTGAGCCGAAGGTCGACCGCGACCGATCCTCCGGCCGTAGGCTGACCTATCGTGAACTACCTCGGATCTATCCGAAATCCCTTGCACGACGGGCTTTTCCTGGTGCTGTGTGATGCAGAGGCGCCGTTCGGTGGCCGGGATGTCCACGGCGACGAGCTCGCCGCTGAGGGCAGTACCCGCCGACGTGCGGCCAGGGAACGCGGCGGCTGCTTCGATCACCACACCGGTCGAGGAGGCCGGTCTGGCCTGGACGCGTGATGCCGCTAGCCGCATACGCTCGGCAACCACTCCGGCGGAGAGGTCCTGTTACGTTCTCCCGTCGGCACTCGTCATAGGTGCGACGACCGAATACGCACGGTCGTCGCACCAACGACTGAAGTGGAGAACAGGATGCTGACCAACATCATGTACGTGACGGTCTACGTCACCGATCAAGACCGCGCGCTGGAGTTCTACACCGAGGGACTCGGCCTGGAAAAGCGGATCGACTTCCCAGGGCCCGACGGGCGCTTCCTCACAGTCGGGCTTCCCGATAGCCCGGTGCAGATCATCCTGTGGTCGCATGCGGCAGCCGCGGGACAGCCGGCCGACGTGGGCCAGCATGCCGCGCCCGGTCCACTCATCCTCGAATCCGACAATCTGCGAAAGGATTTCGAGATCCTTCGCCAGCGCGGCATCACCTTCGAACAATCCGAACCCGAGGACTACCCGTTCGGGGTCCGCATCGAGGCGGTGGACCCGGACGGCAACCGGATCTCGCTCCGTCAACAGCGCAAGCCGTGACCGCCCAGCCGTCCGGTCTCGTAGCCGAGGCGTTCGAAGCCCAGCGCGATCGGCTCCGCACCGTCGCGTACCGCGTGCTGGGATCGCACGCCGACGCCGAGGACGTGGTCCAAGAAGCCTGGATGCGCCTCGTCCACCAGGACGCGGCGGCCATCGGCAACCTCGCGGGCTGGCTGACCACCGTCGTCGGCCGAATCAGCCTGGACCTCTTGCGCTCACGCCAGGCGCACCCCGAAACACCCTACGGCCAGGCGTGTTCGGATTTCATGGTGTCGATCGATGATGCTCCTATGCCAGACGAGCAAGTGGCACTAGCCGATTCGGTCGGCCTGGCCCTGCTCGTCGTGCTCGATTCGCTCACCCCGAGTGAGCGCCTGGCGTTCGTCCTGCACGACATGTTCGCGGTCCCGTTCCACGAAATCGGGCAGATCCTAGGCAAATCCGCCGATGCCACCAAGATGACCGCCAGCCGCGCCCGCCGCAAGGTCCAAGCCACGGACCGGCCGGCGGGCCGCGGCCGTCAACACCGAGAGGTCGTCCAAGCCTTCCGCGCCGCCGCCCTCGGTGGCGACTTCGAAGCGCTCCTCCGCGTCCTCGACCCGAACGTGAAGCTGACCGTCGACACCCCCGACGGCGTGGTCGTAACACTCGGCGCCACCGAGGTCGCCGTCGGCGCTCGCATGTTCTCCGGCGAGGTCGCCCGCCACCGAGCCGTGCTGGTCAACGGCATCCCCGGCTATGTGTCCTGGCGCTCCGACGGAACTCCACTCTCCGTCATCGCCTTCACGGTCGCCGGAGACCGGATCACCGCCATCCACATCGTCGTCGACCCAGCCAAACTCGCCTCGATCCATCTGCCGGATCCGGCCTGATCCTGACATGCTTGTAGGTTCTCAAAGGCATGGCATACCGCCAGCGCACTGACTTGGCCGTTTACGGTTTGTCTCACGCCGTGGCGGACGTTGTCAGTCCAACTCGGTGGCAATTCCCAACACTTCGTCCGTGTGGTCCCACCACGGACCGCGCTACTGCTCGCCAACCTCCGCTCGGTTGGTCGCTCGCTCAGCGGCATCGGTTGACCGCGCATCGACCCGCGGCGCGGTCGTCTGCGCTACGAGTCGATGCCGGGGTGTCGATCAGCAGCGGTATAGGTTTCAGCTGCCCGCGCTGCCGGTGGAAGGTCGCGTCCTGCGCAGTTCGCAGGCCAGCCGGTCGGCATCCGGCCGGTCCTCGCCGGAACGAGCGCAGCCCTGCGAGGTGTAGCCCTGTTCGTCGTAGCCTTGCCGGTCATAGCCCCACCTGTCGTAACCCCAGCGATCGTAACCCCACCGGTCGTAGCCCCAGACATCGAAGCCGTCGGGGCCGTAGGGGTCCTCCGGCTCAACAAGTTTCGGAAATGACGGAGTGGTCACGGGCGGTTCGGTCGTGACCGGCGGCACGGTGGTGACCGGCGGCGTGGTCGTCACCGGCGGCACGGTGGTGACCGGCGGCGCGGTCGTCACCGGTGGCGCGGTCGTCACGGGCGGCACCGTCGTCACGGGCGCGATGGTGACAGGTGCGGTAGTAGCCGGGGTTTGATCAGGGGTTGCGAATGCCGGTATGACCAGCGCGGCCGGAGCAAGCATCACCGTCCCGGCGACTGCGGCCAGCAGGACCGACTGCCGAACCGTGCGCGGACTTCTCCTCAAATGAGACATCGTCGACCTCCAACTTGAGATAAGCGCGCTCGCCGCACCCGAGTCCCCTATCGGACGAATGTCCAAAGTTGCTACACAGCAGAGAGTTTCGCTTTTCACCCGTGCCGGGAAAACCTGCTCAACGTGCGGAGATGGCCGAACCTCTCTCCCATCCTTCACACGTCCACTGCTTGCCGAAGAACCAAACGACGGATCCGCGACGAATACGAGGGAGTCGAATACGGTTCTCGCATGTTCCCCACCTGGCGAATCGCTTCTGCCAAAGCGTCATTTCAGCGCTGGCCCCGGCGTGCCATCCTTGGGCTGGCGGGATGGATCGCGCTCCTCGGGTTTCCCGCAGCAGTGATCGGCGTCGCGGCTACGGCCGAATTTTCCGCCGCGGCAACCGAACTCGTCGTTGGTGTCTGGCTGCTGCTCGTGGTGGCCACCGTACTCGTCGCGGTTTGGCTCTGGGTGTGGCGCGTCAGCGAACTTGCCAGCAAGGAAAGCAGTGCACGCTATGACGTGCTGCGGGACATCGAAACCTCGCGGCTCACTCTGCGCCGACCGATGCCGAAGGACGCCGTCCCGCTCGCGGCCACGATCGACGATGCGATGCTCGCCAGCAACGGTTGGACAGAACGAAATGGCCGGGCACTGATCAAGGCGGTCGGGCACGGCTACCCGACTCTCGGGCTTCTGGTGATCGAGTCGCGATCGAACACAACCGTGATCGGTGGTGCGACTGTGCACCTCAGCGACGACCAGACGTCGTTCCCGTCCATCGGTTGGTGGATCGGCCCCAGTCACCGGCGAGCCGGCTACGCGAGCGAAGCGGTGGCCGCCCTCGTCGACGCGATCCACGACACCGGATTCACCAGCGTAGAGATCGGCACGAACGAGTCGAATCTCGCGGTGCAGCGCATCTGCGACAAGATCGGCGCAACAGAGAAGGACCGGCGACCGCAGCCGTTGCCGGACGGGCCGCCGGTTTCGAGCCTTCGCCGCTCACCGACACCGCGCCGGTAGCCTGGGCAAGTCCCCACACAACCAGCGCGCAGAGGGAATAGGTCGCGCCGACCCAGCAGGAGGCCGACCATCCCCAGGTGCTGTACGCCCAGGTGGTCGTGATCGCGCCGAGTGCGGATCCGAGGGAATAGCAGGCCATGTAGGCGCCTATGACGCTGCTGGCGTGGTGCTGGTGCGCTGCGGTGAGCAGGTGTTGGCTGCTGACATGTGCTGCCTGGACGGCGAAGTCGAGCAGGACGATGCCGATGATGAGCAGCCATAGTGTTGCTTCGGTCCGGGCGATGAGGAGCCAGGAGGCGGTGAGCAACGCCAGTGCGGAACCGGTGATCGCCTGTGCGTGACCGGAGTCGGCCCATCGTCCCGCGCGGGCGGCGCCGAGCGCTCCGGCCAGGCCCGCCAATCCGAATAGGCCGATCTGCGTGGTGCCCAAGTTCCAGGGCTCGGTGCCGAGGGGGAGGGCGAGCCCGCTCCAGAGTGTTCCGAAGGACCCGAAAAGGAAGAAGGCGATCAGTCCTCGGCTCAGGAACAGGCGATCCGTGCGCGCGAGCCGCCCCATCGATGCCAGGACCTGCGCGTACCGGACGCCGGAAGTGCCGCGGTCGGGGTCGAGTGTCGTGCGGACAGCGAGGGCCAGAGCCACGCACAGTGCGGCGAGCAGCGCGTACACGGCACGCCAGCCGACCGTGTCGCCCAGGACACCCGCGAGGACACGGACGCCGAGGATGCCGATCACCACACCGGAGGTGACCGCGCCGATATTGCGGCCCCGCTCGCTCGGTGCGGAGACCGCGGCGACATAGGCGACTGTCACCTGAACCACGACCGCGAACAGACCCGCGACCGCCAGCCCCGTCACCGCGACGGCGCTGTTCGGGGCGGCAGCCGCGACCGTAGCGCCCGCGGCGGTGAGTACCAGCAGGGCGGTGATGAGCCGGCGACGATCCACTACGTCTCCGAGTGGGACCAGCAGGACGAGACCCACGAAGTAGCCGACCTGCCCGGCGGCGACCAGCACGCCCAGCGAATCGTGCGCCAAATCCAGGCCGGTGCCCGCTGCCTCCAGTACCGGCTGGACCGCATAGATCGTGGACACGGCCACTGCGCACACCAGCGCCAAGATGAATCGCTGCGAACGCGAGACCCTCTGTGCCACCACACCTCCCAATCAGTAGCAAAATGCAACCATTTAAAGGTAGGGCATAATGGTTTCGAATTGCAACCGATTGGGAGGTAACTCATGACCGCGACACTCGGTTCCGGCCGCGAGTGGACCGATCCCACCTGCCCCGTCGCGCGAGCCGTCGACCTCGTGGGCGACCGGTGGAGTCTGCTGATCGTGCGTGACGCCATGGACGGCGCGGCGACCTTCACCGAATTCCAGCAGCGGCTCGGTATCGCCCGGAACATCCTCACCGACCGCCTGCGCAGGCTCGTCGACCATGGCATCCTCGCCACGAGTGCCACACCCGGCGGCAAGCGGCACATCTACGAACTCACCGAAGCCGGGCAGGACCTCTTCACCCTCGTCGTGGCGTTGCGTCAATGGGGAGAACGCCACGCCTTCACCGACAACGAACCCCACTCGACACTCGTCGACCGTGACGGTAACCCCGTCGCTGAACTTCGCACCGAAAACCACAAGGGCAAGCGCGTTACCGCGAGGACCACTCGAGTTCGCAAAGTGGGTGGACGCGAACCCTCTGCGGCAGATGCGTGATTTGCTGCGCCGCAAGAGATTCGAACGTCCCGATCGCCGGTATCACCGGACAGTCGGACCACAAACGTCGAGCTGACAGACGGAAGGGCCGACCCTACAGCTCCGGTCAGCCGCGGGCCATGTCCACGAACCGGCTCAGGTGCAGCTGGTGGGCGACGGTGATGGTGGCGGTCGGACCGTTACGGTGCTTGCCGAGGATCAGGTCGGCCTCACCGCCGCGCGGGTCGTCGCGCTCGAAGGCGTCAGGGCGGTGCAGCAGGATGACCATATCGGCGTCCTGCTCGAGCGAGCCCGATTCGCGCAAATCGGACACCATGGGCCGCTTGTCGGTTCGCTGTTCGGGTCCGCGGTTCAGCTGACTGATGGCGACCACCGGGACTTCGAGTTCCTTGGCAAGCAGCTTGAGGTTTCGGGAGAAGTCCGAGACTTCCTGCTGGCGGGATTCGACCTTCTTTCCGGAGGTCATCAGCTGGAGGTAATCCACCACGACGAGTTTGAGGTCGTGGCGCTGCTTGAGACGACGCGCCTTCGCGCGAATCTCCATCATGGTCAAGTTCGGCGAGTCGTCGACGAACAGCGGCGCCTCACTGATCTCGCTCATCCGCCGAGCCAGCTTCGTCCAGTCGTCGTCGCTCATCCGCCCCGACCGCATATCACCGAGCTTGATCTTCGCCTCCGCGGAAAGCAGACGCATCACGATCTCGGTCCTGCTCATCTCGAGCGAGAAGATGACGCTGGCCAGCCCGTGCTTGATCGAGCAACTGCGCATGAAGTCCATGCCGAGCGTGGAATTGTGCGTCGGGATCATCGAGCGCCCGGCGAGATACAGGTGATCGGCGTTGTCGACCTCGACACAGCGCACCGGGAGGCTGTCGATCTTGCGCACGTCGACGATTCGGCGCGGTGCGGAACGGGCTGTGCCGCTTACGGAGTGGTTGAGGTCGCCCGTGAGGTCGCGCAGGGTGTGGACGATCTCTCCTGTGGTGCGGACCGCGATCGGCCTGACCACATCCAATGCCGACCGGGTCACCCACTGGTGCATTTCATCCGCGACGATCACTGTCCCGTCGGAGAATTCGACCTCGAAGCAGGGCCGATCGGTGAGGACTTCGGTGGCGGCGAGGACGCGGGTGGGGCGCCCTTCGGCGTCGAGGAGTTCGTCGCCCACCTGGACTTCGCCCATGGTGGTCCAGCCGGTGGGGGTCGGCAGCGGGGTGTCGAGGGCGAGTGCCTTTCCCACGCCAGGTCGAGCCGCGACGATGATCATCTGGCCCGGGTGCAGGCCGTTGGTGATCTCGTCGAGTTCGGTGAAGCCGGTGGGGACGCCGAGGGAGATGCCGCCGCGGGAGGCGATGGAGTCGATTTCGTCCATCGTGGGCTGCAGGAGCTCCTCGAGGGGGAGGAAGTCCTCGGTGGTTCGGCGTTCGGTGACCTCGTAGACCTCGGCTTGGGCGCGGTCGACGACCTCGGCGATGTCTTGGCCGTCGGCGCCCGCGTAGCCGTACTGGACGATGCGGGTGCCTGCCTCCACGAGGCGGCGCAGAATCGCCTTCTCGGCGACGATTTCGGCGTAGTAGCCCGCGTTGGCCGCGGTGGGAACGGTCTGGGTGAGGGTGACGAGGTACGGCGCGCCGCCGATGCGCTTGAGTTCGCCGCGGCGGTCCAGGCCCGCGGCGACGGTGACGGGGTCGGCGGGTTCGCCGCGGCCGTAGAGATCGAGGATGGTGTCGTAGACCGCCTGGTGCGCCGGGCGGTAGAAGTCGCCGGGCCGGATGACTTCGACGACGTCGGCGATGGCGTCCTTGCTCAGCAGCATGCCGCCGAGGACGGACTGTTCGGCGGCCATGTCGTGCGGCGGCTGACGGCCGAAGTCTTCGCCGGGAGGTTCGGGCGGGAAGTCGGTGTGCCCGCGGTCATCGGTGGTCGTCACCAGACTCGACCGTCCTCTCTGCCCCACGATCGGATTTCACCGTATCGATGACTCGTTCTTACTCCGGGCCTCTGACACGTTTGCCACAGCCACGGACGCGTTTGCCACAGCCGCGTCGACCTCGACCAGCAACTATCGCGACAGCTCGAATTCGCGCCATTCCGTACGGCCCGATCCGGGCGATGCGACGAACCTAGGCGACTCGGTGGGAGGTCGCCAAACCGAGCTGTGCACACAACTGTGGATAAGTTGGGGACTGTTTACCAAACCGTGTGCACCCCCTGTGTACAACTTGGGGAAAACCCAGGTCACTCCTACTAAAGCCGCTGATGGATGCACGTTTCCGCATCCATCCACGTGTGGATAGATCTCACCTCGGCGTGTCGCCCGAGATGAACAGCCGGGCGTGTTGGGTAAACAGCGGGTGCGCACGCTATGGGCTGAGTCACATTGCGATCGGTCGGTTTGGTCAGTAATCCACAGGCCGAATAACCGGAGGTGAAAGGCGATAGCCGACGCGAGCCGGTAGTGCCCCAATTCACCGCCCTGCATTAGAGCAAATATCCGGCTAACAGAGGATCGGGACGCGAAAAGGCAAGCCGAAGACCACCCCCGAGCGAACACGGGGGTGGTCTTCGACGTGAAGCGCGAACCGCCCGGGGGGCGGTGCGGACTCAGCTCGCGGCGGCGACCTGCAGGTCGAACTTGGCGACCACGTCCGGGTGCAGGTGCACCACGATGCCGTGCTTGCCGGTCGACTTGATGTGCGCCTTCGGCAGCTCGATGCTGCGCTTGTCGACCACGGGGCCGCCAGCGGTCTTGATGGCCGCGGCGACGTCCGCCTGGGTCACCGAGCCGAACAGCTTGCCGGTGCCCGCGGTCTTCACGCTCAGCGAGACCGACTCCAGGCCCTCGATGGCCTGCTTCAGCTCGTTGGCGTGGTCCAGGTCGCGAACCTTGCGGGCGTCCTGCGCCCGGCGGATGCCCTCGACCTGCTTCTGCGCGCCACGGCTGGCGACGATGGCCAGGCCGCGCGGCAGCAGGTAGTTGCGGCCGTAGCCGTCCTTGACCTCCACGGTGTCGCCGGGGGCACCGAGGTTGTCCACATCAGCGGTCAGAATCAACTTCATTTGCGTGCCTCCCTTACTCAGCGAGCCGTCGACACGTAAGGCAGCAGGGCCACCTCACGCGAGTTCTTCACGGCAACGGCGATGTCGCGCTGGTGCTGCACGCAGTTGCCGGTCACCCGGCGGGCGCGGATCTTGCCGCGGTCGCTGACGTACTTGCGCAGCAGCGTCGTGTCCTTGTAGTCGATCGAAACGGTGCCAAACTTGGCTTCCTTGCAGAAAGCGCAAGCCTTCTTCTTCAGCACCTTTTCGCGCGCGGGCGCTTTAGGCATGGTCTTTTACTCCAAAATTATTGTGGCCCAAGTGATCCGGGCCTATGAAAGCCGTCTCAGAACGGCGGTTCGTCATCCATGCGGCTGCCCCCGAAGGAACCTGCCGCGGGCGCGCTGCCCCAGGGGTCGTCCTCGGCGCCGCCGGAACGACCGCCGCCACCACCGCTGCTGCCGGAACCGGAAGAGGCGTAGTTACCGCCACCGCCACCACCGAAGCCGCCGCCCCCACCGCCGCCGCGGCTGGCCTTGTTGACCTTCGCCGTCGCGTAGCGGAGCGAGGGGCCGACCTCGTCGACCTCGAGCTCGACGACCGTACGCTTCTCACCCTCGCGGGTTTCGTAGGAGCGCTGCTTGAGCCGTCCGCTCACGATGACGCGAGCGCCTCGGGTCAGGCTTTCGGCGACATTTTCCGCGGCTTCGCGCCAGATGTTGCAGCGCAGGAAAAGCGCTTCGCCGTCTTTCCATTCATTGGTATTACGGTCGAACACGCGGGGGGTGGACGCGACGGTGAAGTTCGCGACCGCCTGCCCCGCGGGCGTGAAACGCAGTTCGGGGTCGGCCGTCAAGTTTCCGATGACGGTGATGACCGTGTCGCCTGCTGCCATGGGTTCCTCCTGCTCGGTGTGCAGTCCGCATGCACTCGCTTTGTTGCGCTAGAGCCTAGAGATAGGCACCGACGCTGACGAGCGCGGTGGAACTACTTGTCGTGGCGCAGAACCTTGGTGCGCAGCACCGACTCGTTGAGCCCCAGCTGGCGGTCGAGCTCGCTCACCGTGGCCGGGGTCGCGGTCAGATCGACCACCGCGTAGATGCCCTCGGCCTGCTTGCGGATCTCGTAGGCGAGCCGACGACGGCCCCAGATGTCGACCTTGTCGATCTTGCCGCCTTCGGTCTTGACGACGCTCAGCATGTTGTCCAGCGACGGACCAACAGTGCGCTCGTCCAGGCTCGGATCGAGGATGACCATCACTTCGTAATGACGCACGGACCAATCACCTCCTGTGGACTAGGAAACGGCCACGGACGGTCCGTGGCAGGAGGGTCGTTGCGTCAGCAACCCGGTAAGGCTACATGATGGGGGCAGGTTTACCTGCCAAGGGGTGGTTCTCCGGGTGAATGCCAGTCAACGGGAGATCACGGTCTGCTCGTGGGCCGTACCCGCACAAGTACACCTGCCTGGGGCGGGGTTTCGCGTCATGACGCGGTGCGGGTGTGGCACATAAGGTGGTCACATGTCGACCGGACCCGCCGCCACCCAGGTGCAGGCCCGGCGCATGCACCGCCGGACCGCGTTGGCCGCGGTGATCGTGCTGCTGTGCGGCCTGACGTTGGCGTTCGCGTACGCGAACAAGGCCAGGTGCGCGGGCGCTCCGTTCTACGAGAACGGTCGCAGCGCGGTCTTCGACGTGATCAAGGATTCGGACGTCTGCTATTCCGACATCCAGTTCCTCTGGCTGGGCCGCGATATCGATCGGCACGTCTTCCCCTACGTCGACGGTGGCATCACCGACGACGGCCTCCTCACCGGCGGCGCGGTCGAATACCCGGTGCTCAGCGGCACGCTCATGTGGGTCGGCGCGAGCGGCGCGGACGATGACGCCGGCTTCCTGCGCCTCTCCGCGTTGTTGCTCGCGCCCTTCGCGCTGCTCACCGCCTGGTTCCTGGCCCGGCTCGCGGGACGCGCCGCGCTGCTGTGGGCGATCGGTCCGCCGCTGGTGCTCTACGCCTTCCACAACTGGGAGCTGCCCGTGGTCTGCACGGCGGTCGCGGCCGTCTATGTGGTCACCACGGCGACCAGGTATTCGCTGCGGACCCGCGGCGTGCTCGCCGCCGTGCTGCTCGGGCTCGGCTTCTGTTTGAAGCTGTATCCGGGAATCTTCGTGCTGCCGTTGATGATCTACGTGCTGACCGGCGGCGGCGAGCGCGATCCCGACGACGATTCCGGCCTGGACGTGCGCGGCGCGCTGCTGACCGCGGGCGCGGCCATCGGCACCGTCGTCGCGGTGAACCTGCCGTTCGCGCTGATCGGATACGAGGGCTGGCGGGCGTCGATCACCTTCCAGCAGCTGCGCCAAGCCGACATCACCACCAACTCCATCTGGTACTGGGGACACCACCTGCTGTACGGGCGAGAGTCCGAGACCAGTCAGGCTTGGCACGACGGCGTCTCCATCGCCTCGCCGACCCTGATCCTCGCCGCGTTCGTCCTCGCGGTCTGGCTGGGCTGGAAGCGTTATCGCGCGACCGGTGTCTTCCCGTGGGTCGGCGTGAGCGGCGCGATGCTGTGTGGATTCCTGGTTTTCCACAAGGTGCATTCACCGCAGTACACGCTGTGGCTGATCCCGTTCCTGGTGCTGCTCGCGGTGCCGTGGCAGATGATCGGCGCGTATCTGCTCGCCGACGCGGCCATCGGGATCGGCGTGTTCCGCTACTTCTACGCCATGGGCTCCGGTGCGCCGTTCGAAACCCAGGAGGTCGTCGTCCAGTTCGGCGTGTGGGGCCGCGCGGCCCTGCTCGTCGCGCTGTTCTTCTTGTTCATCAGGGCCGATTTGCGCGGGGCGGACGAGAAGACCGCGCGGACGAGCCCGGACCGAGGGGACTTGGTCGCCGCCTGAACCAGGCCCGCACACCACCAACGGAGGGTCAGGCCCTGTCTTTTCCGTTGGTAGGCACTCACCCGGAGAACCGCCCGTTGTGCAGGCGCACCCGCCCCTCCACACTTGGGCGCATGCTGCACATGCGGATCCTGTCGCCCAAAGAGATGACCGACGACGTGATCGACATCCTCGACAGGGACACCGGAGTGAGCGGGCTGGCCGTCGTGCGCGGTTCGTCGCTGAAACCGCCCGGTGACCTGGTGCTCGCGGACGTCGCGCGGGAGGCGGGCAACGACGTTATCCAGAAGCTGCGCGCGCTCGGGGTTCATCGTGCGGGCAGTATCGAGGTCGATCAGGTGCGAACGTGGTTGTCGCGCAGCGGTTTCGACGCCGAGGTGCGCACGCCGGGTAGCAGCGCCGACGCGGTGGTGTGGGCCGACGTCGCACAGCGCTCGTACGAGGAAACCGAGCTGAACTGGACCTACCTGAGTTTCATGACGTTGGCGACGGTGATCGCTGCCATCGCGATCGTGCTGGACTCGCAGATCCTGGTCATCGGCGCCATGGTGCTCGGCCCGGAGTTCGGGGCCATCGCCGCGCTCGGCGTCGCGCTGGTGCGCCGCCGTTTCGTGCTGTTCGGACTCGCGGTGCGCACGTTGTTGCTCGGTTTCGCGGCGGCCATCGTCGTGACGTTCGTGCTGGTGCTGATCGGACGCGGGCTCGGCTGGATCACCATCGAGGACGTGACTGGGCCGCGCCCGGGCACGGCGTTCATCTACACGCCGGACAAGTGGTCGTTCATCGTCGCGGTGATCGCGGCCGCCGCCGGAGTGCTCGCCCTGACCTCGTCGAAGGCGTCCGGGCTCGCCGGTGTCTTCATCTCGGTGACAACGGTGCCCGCCGCCGGAAACATCGCGCTCGGTGTGGCTTTCGGTGTCCAAGAGGCGATCTGGGGGAGCACCTTGCAGCTGATCGTCAACCTCTCCGGCATGGCGTTCGCGGGATGGGCGACGCTGGCGTTCCAGCAGGCCGTGTGGTCGCGCGTCTCGGTGCGTCGGGCCAGGGCGATGCGCAGGCCCCGCCGGATGCTCTAGTCACTGTCTCGAAGTCCCATCCGGCCGGACTTCGAGACAGTGACTGGCCGTCACTTGCTCGCGCTGCTCCATTGCATTCCCCAGCGGTAGGCCTCGTCGATGTGGCGCTGGGTTCCGTTGATGTACTGCACTTCTCGGTGCACGGTGATTCCGCGGCCGTTGTTCTGCAGCAGGGCGATGGCGCAGGAGCGGGCGCCGTCGACCGGGGAGTCGAGGCGCACCTCCACCTGCGGCCCGTTGCTGGGATACAGGGTGACCACGCCGTCGGCGGCGGCCCAGTTCGGCACGCCCTCGTAGATGAAGGCGAAAATCAGGATGCGCTTGAACAATTCGGGGCGCGCGAGATCGATGTGCATGTTCTCGCCCGCCGTGACGGCGCCGCTGCGGTCGTCGCCGTCGAGCTGGATGTACGGCTCGTCCCGCAGCGAACCGAAATTCTCGCCGACCGCCTGCACGACACCTTTTGAGCCGTCGGCGAGTTCGTAGAGGCAGCCGAGGTCGAGATCGACCGGCTTGGATCTGCGGAAGAAACCCTTGGCCGCCCGCGACCAGTTCAGATTGACCCGCAAGACCCCTTGCTGCTCACCGGGTTTGGTGAGATTGATGCTCGGCGTCGCCTTGGACAGCGTCACCTTCGTCGAATTCGCACCGCCGGACTGCTGCTCGGACGCCATGCGCGGTCCCCCTCGGGAAAAGAAAAGCGGCAACGGCTTCCTCCTTCGGAGGGGCCGCTGCCGCGTCGAGTTCGTCGGCTGCCTGCCGAAAATCAGCCTACCGGCGTGGCAGCTCGCTCGCTCTCGAGTTCCTCCTCGTCGCCGCCCTCGCGCTTGTTGCGAAGCACGCTGCTGATGAACGCGGCGCCGATGAACGCCACACCGATACCACCGGTGACGAGCTCGTTGACGTGCACGCCGATCGAGATCAGCAGGATCGCCGCGAGCGCGCCGATCGCCCAGTGCGCACCGTGCTCCAGGTACACGTACTCCGAGAGCGTGCCCTTGCGCACCAGGTACACCGTGATGGACCGGACGAACATGGCGCCGATCAGGCCGAGGCCGAGCGCGATAATGATCGGGTCGGAGGTGATGGCGAACGCGCCGATCACGCCGTCGAAGGAGAACGAGGCGTCGAGCACCTCGAGGTAGAGGAACAGGAAGAAGCCCGCCTTACCGGTGGCTTTGGCCAGCTCCGACGGTCCGCCCGTGTGCTCCTCGGTGTGGAACATCGAGCCGAGCCCGTCGACCGCGATGTAGACGATCATGCCGAGCACGCCCGCGACCATCACGGTGGCGCGCTTGTCGTCGGCGGCCAGGAGCTCCGCGGTCAGGACCAGGCCCGCGCCCGCCACCACGACCGAGAGCATGTCCAGCTTGCCCGCCGCGGCCAGCGGCCGCTCCAGCCAGCCGAGCCAGGTGATCTCCCGCTCCTCGAAGATGAAGTTCAGGAACAGCAGCGCGAGGAACATGCCGCCGAACGCCGCGATCTGCGGGTGCGCGTCGGTGAGCAATGTCTCGTAGCTCGGGCTGCCGTCGGGGAAGTACGGCGCGTCACCCGCGGGCGGGTTGAGCGCGAGGTCGAGGGCCTGCACCGGGTCCAGGCCCGCGGTGATCCACACGATCGCCAGCGGGAACACCAGGCGCATGCCGAAGACGGCGATGAGGACACCGATGGTCAGGAAGATGCGCTGCCAGAAATCGCTCATCCGCTGCAGGATGGTGGCGTTGATGACGGCGTTGTCGAACGAGAGAGAGACTTCGAGAATGCCCAGGATCGCGCACAGCGCCAGGGCGGTGGGGCCACCGTACAAGAACGCCACCACCAGGGACGCCACGGTGACGAGGCCGGACAGGCCGAAGATGCGCAGGACCACGCGTGGACCTTTCGTGAATGGGAACTGAAACGGCGAGATCGATACCAGCGTGGCCGTTGAACCGCCGGATGTCCAACGAATGCGACCGGCGCGATAGCTGCCCCGGTCGCACGACGAGGGGGCTCGTCGCCCGAGCCCCCTCGTGTTGTGCGTGTTTTCGTCAGACGTTCACGCCGTAGTCACGGGCGATGCCCGCGAGGCCGGAGGCGTAGCCCTGGCCGATGGCGCGGAACTTCCACTCGGCGCCGTTGCGGTACAGCTCACCGAAGACCATGGCGGTCTCGGTCGAGGCATCCTCGCTCAGGTCGTAGCGGGCCAGCTCGGTGCCGTTGCTGCGGTCGACGACGCGGATGTAGGCGTTGCGCACCTGACCGAACGACTGCTGACGGGTGTCGGCGTCGTAGATCGAGACGGGGAAGAAGATGCTCTCGATGGTCGGCGGGGTGTTGGCCAGGTCGACGTTGATGACCTCGTCGTCGCCCTCGCCCTCACCGGTGCGGTTGTCGCCCGCGTGCTCGATGGCGCCCTCCGGCGAGCGGAGGTTGTTGAAGAAGACGAAGTGCTGGTCGGTCAGCACCTTCTTGTCGCCACCGGTCGCGATCGCGCTGGCGTCCAAGTCGAAGTCGGTACCGGTAGTGGTCCGAATATCCCACCCCAGGCCGACGGAAACAGCAGTCAGGTTAGGCGCCTCCTTGGTCAGCGAGACGTTGCCGCCCTTGGACAAACTGACACCCATGCGGGGATCCCTTTCATTAGTCCGTCTGTGGTTCCCAGCATGTCCGAATCGCCGGGTACGACTTACGACAGTAGTAGGTTTCGCCGAACTTGCGTAGGAACTGGGGGAACCCCCGGCGAACAGGAAGATCTCCTACCATCGGGGCGTGGTAGGGCGCAGGCGGAGCTGGTTCCGGTCGTCCGGGAACAGCGAATGGATCGAGCAGGCGCGAGCCCGGCTCGCGGACGCGTTCCTCGACATGGACCGGCGGCAGAGCGCGGCGGAGGCCGCGGTGCACGCCTCGGAGGAAGTCTTCTCCGAGCGGGGGTTCTCGGCGGCGTGGGATCCGGTGCGCGGCCGCTGTTACGACGCGGCGGGCGCGTATCTGGCGTTGAGCGAGGAGCTCGAGGCGGCCCAGCGCGACGGCACGAGCGTCGCCGACGGTCAGCAGCGCGCCGACGCCGTCACGCGGCAGCTGGTCGAGGCCGCGCGCGCGGTGGACGAGTTCTATCGAGGCAATCA
This sequence comes from Nocardia sp. NPDC004654, assembly GCF_040609595.1. Lineage (NCBI taxonomy): Bacteria > Bacillati > Actinomycetota > Actinomycetes > Mycobacteriales > Nocardiaceae > Nocardia > Nocardia sp. NPDC004654. Next base: position 561,071 of record NZ_JBEXKI010000001.1, read on the forward strand.
GGCTCGGCTCGAGGAAGCCGTCGCGATCGTGCGGTCGGTGCCGCAGCTGGCGCAGCAGGTGAAGGTCGCGGCCGCCGCGGTGCGCGGGCAGGCCGCCGAATCCGAGTACGCCGACTACCCCTCGGTGCGGTCGCGCGCGGCCGCCGTGGATGAGGCGCTGGTCACACTGGAATCGGCAGGTGTGAGCGGTGGTTCGGGCGCCGTCCGCGCGGCCGCGAACCGCTTGGACGCGGTCACCAAGGAACTGGCAGAAGCGTTGGCGCAGGCACCATCTCGGCTCGGCGCCGCGAATACCGCGCTCACCTCGGTGGATACCAGGCTGGCCGCCGTACGCAACCGGTCCGAGCGGCTCGGGCCCGCCTACTCGGCGCTGCTGCGGGAATTCAATGCTGCGAGTTCGGCGGATCTGGCCAACAATGGGCGGGAAAGCCAGCAAGCCATCGATGCCGCAGCCGACGCTCTCGCCAGGGCGCGCGCCGAATCGGTCGCGAAGAATCCGGAGTCAGCCCTTGAATTGACCTCTACCGCGCGGGGAAGCCTCACCGAGGCCGAGCAGCTGATCGATGCCGTCACCAAGCGGCTCGAGCTGTTGCGCTCGGTTCGCGAGGACCCGCAAGACAAGGCAAAGGCCGTACGATTCAGGTTGCGGGACGCGCAGATGCTCGCGATGAGTCGGGGGCTCGCGGGCGAATGGGGATCTGTGCTGGACGCGCAGGCCGAACGAATCGAACGAATCACCGAAACACTGTCGGGGCGGCACCCCGATTACTGGGCCTATGTGGCGGAACTGGATGCCGTCACCGAATTCATAGCCGGAGTAGTGGATCGAATGAGAAAACAAGCAGGACCACGACGAGAATGAGGACGGAGCACCGATGACCGCTCCCGTCGCCGTCCAGCAGGAAGTATCCCTGCGGAAGCGACTGCCGCTGCGCCACTTTCGGCAGCTGCAAGGCCCCGATGCCAGACATCTCTTCCACCGGCAGCCCGAACCGTTCGGTGAGCACACCGACCGGGAGATGCTCGCGTACGGACTCGGCGCGACGCTCTACGCGCCCGCCACCAGACCCGATCTCGCCGAGACCATCCGGCGCCGCGCCGAGCGCGGCGTCTGCTCGATGGTGATCGACCTCGAGGACGCCGTCGCCGACGACGAGGTGGAGCTGGCGAAGAAACAGGCCGTCGACGCACTCGGCGAGCTGGCGGCCAGACCGGATCCCAATCCGCTGCTGTTCATTCGGGTGCGCGAAGCCGGCGCCATCGGCGAGATCGTCGACCAGCTCGGGGCGGGCGCGCCCGCGCTCACCGGCTTCGTCTTCCCGAAGTTCGACAGCTCCACCGGCCGGGCCTATCTGGACGCGCTGGCAGCGGCGGCCGAACGTTTGGGTCGGCCGCTCTACGGCATGCCGGTGCTCGAATCGGCGGCCCTCGTGCACCGCCAGACCCGCGATCAGGAGTTGACGAACATCGCGGCCATGCTGGCCGAGCACCGGGAAAGGGTGCTCGCGGTGCGGGTCGGCGCCACCGATATGTGCTCGACCTTCGGCATCCGCCGCGACCGCGACCTGACCATCTACGACGTGCGGGTGGTCGCCGACGTCATCGCCGACATCGTGAACTACCTGGGCCGCGCCGACGGCACCGGCTTCGTGATCACCGGACCGGTGTGGGAGTACTTCGCCGATCACGAGCGGATGTTCCGGCCGCTGCTGCGCACCGCGCCGTTCGAGGAGTCCGACGCGGTGCCGTTCCGGCAGTACCTGGTCAGCAGGGATCTGGACGGACTGCTGCGCGAGATCACCCTCGACCGCGCCAACGGCATCCAGGGCAAGACGGTGATCCACCCCTCGCACGTCGCGGCGGTGCACGCGCTGTCGGTGGTGTCGCACGAGGAGTATTCCGACGCGCTCGACATCCTCCAGGTCGACGTGGGCGGGGTTGCGGCCTCGGGCTACCGCAACAAGATGAACGAGATGCGGCCACACCGCAGTTGGGCCCGCGAGACGCTGTTGCGCGCCCGCGTGTTCGGTGTGGCGAACAAGGGAGTTTCTTTCGTGGATCTGCTCACGGCGTTGGTGAAGGTATGAGCGAACGGAGTGAGCGAATCATGTGCCAGCGTGCATCGCGCATGCCGGAGCCGAGCGTCGGCGAGGCGCAGGCATGACCTCGCCGTGGGCGACCCGAACACTCGGTATCGAACTGCATCATCTGTCTTGTCACGGCACGAGTTCCGACGGCGTGCTGCCCGCCGAGCTGTCGATCGAGATGCTGATCGAGCCCGGTTTGCGGCGCAATCCGCGCCGGGCGCACCTGCTGGTCTCGACGGTGCTCGGCAAGCATTTGCCCACCGATCCGCGGGTGGTGCTCGACGCGGGCAACCGGCTCGGTGATCTGGTGCGGGCCGCGCTGACCGAGCGGGCGGACGAGTCGGGCGCGGTCGTGCTCGGATTCGCCGAGACCGCAACGGGTCTCGGTCACACCGTCGCGGCGCGAATCGGGGCGCGGTGCTACCTGCATTCGACGCGCCGTGACGTGCCGGAGGCCGACACCCTGGCCGGTTTCGAGGAGGGGCACTCGCACGCCACCTCGCACCTGCTGCAACCCGCGCCCGCCGAGATCTTCCGCAACGACCTGCCGCTGGTGCTGGTCGACGACGAGATCTCCACTGGCGCTACAGCGATCGACGCGGTGCGCGCGCTGCACGACTTCGCGCCGCGCTCGCACTACGTGCTCGCCTCGTTGGTGGACATGCGCACCGCCGAGGATCGGGCCGTATTCGAGAGCGCCGCAGCCGAACTCGGTGCCCGCATCGACACCGTGTGCCTGGCCTCGGGGTTGACCAAGCTGCCGGAAGGCTTGATCGAGGCCGTCACCTCGATGCCCGATCCGGCGCTGAATCCCATTGCACCGCAGCGTGGCTCGTTCGGTCGCATCGAGCTGCCCTGGCCCGATTCGGTGCCCGAGGGTGGACGGCACGGGATACTGGATTCCGACGCCCCGGCCTTCGAATCGGCCGTCGCCGCCGCGGCCGCGGTGCTGACCGCGCGCCTGGCCGTGGACGCGCCGGATCGTCCGGTCATCGTGTTGGGGCACGAGGAGCTGATGTACCTGCCGCTGCGGTTGGCGGCGGCGTTGGCCGAGTCGGGCATCCCGACGAGGTATCAGACCACCACCCGCTCGCCCGCCTACGTGCTGGACGAGCCCGGATATCCGCTGCGGCGCGGGTTCCGTTTCGTCGCACCGGAATCCGACGCGGACGCGCCGCGGTATCTCTACAACGCCTGCTGGCCGGAGGATTTCGACGCGGAGTTGCGCGAGCTCACGGCGCAGAGTTCGGTCGTGGCCGAGGACGTGTCGGCCGTCGACAACGATGCGCGGGTCGCGGGAGATGGTGTGCGGGCCGCCGGCGGGGATGCGGGGGTCGCCGGCGAGGACACCTCGGTTGCGAATGATGGCGTGCGGGCCGCCGATGCGGACGCGTGGGGCGCAGAGAACGACCTGCGCGCCGCAGGCGATGCGCGCGACAGTGCGTCGGGCGCGGGCGTGCACGGTGGTACCGGAAATGATCCGGTCCTCATCGTGGTACTCGACCCGCCCGCCGACACGCCGGAGCTGATCGCGGAGGGCGGTTTGGTCGACGTTCTCACCGCTTCGGGGGCCGACGTGCTCGTCGCGCTCGTGCCGGGCGCCGATCCGCGTAAATTGGACATCGAGCGGCGTGCGACAGCGAAGGCCGCGAACGTCGACGAGGAGGTCGAGACGAACCGCGCCGTGCGTGCCGCGACGTTGCCGGAAGCGACCGGGGAGCCTCGGCTACCCGCACCCCTGTACGGGCCGGACTTCGGCTCGTACGCCGCCGACGAGGTCTCCTGGCTGCTGAAAGATCTGTCCGACGCCGACCTCGAGGCCGACATCGCCGAGCGGGAGCGCCGCATCCAAGCGGGCGTCGCGCACTACGCGGAATCGCTGCCGATCGAATACCAGCCGGACGCCGCCTATCGCGGTCTGTTCGACGAGGTGCTCGCGGAGAGCTCCGAGCGGCTGGCGCTCGCCGTGGCCACCGTCGCCGAACTCGTGGTCGCCGAGCGCGGCGAGGACATCGTGCTGGTGTCGCTCGCGCGCGCGGGCACGCCGGTCGGGATTCTGATGAAGCGCTGGTTGCGCTCCGGACGCGGGGACGGACTGCCCGGCCTGGACGTGCCGCACTACGCGGTGTCCATCGTCCGGGACCGTGGCATCGACGCGACCGCGCTGGATTACCTTGCCCGGCATCATGATCCGGCCTCGGTGGTGTTCGTCGACGGCTGGACCGGCAAGGGCGCGATCACCAAGGAACTCACCGAGGCGCTCGACGCCTACCACGCGGCGGGCGGCGCTCGATTCGACGACGAGCTCGCCGTGCTCGCCGATCCTGGCCACTGCGTGCGCACCTACGGCACCCGCGACGATTTCCTGATCGCCTCCGCGTGCCTGAATTCCACAGTGTCGGGTCTCATCTCGCGCACCGTGCTGAACGACACGCTCATCGGGCCCGGTGACTTCCACGGCGCGAAGTTCTATCGCGAACTGGCGGCCGACGACGTCTCCGGGCGCCTGCTCGACGCCGTCACCGGCGCTTTCGACGCCGTGCGCCCGCGCGTGCCCACCGAACTCGCCGCGGTGCTCGGCTCGGATCGGACTCCCACCTGGACCGGCTGGTCCTCGGTGGAGAAGGTGCGTGCCGAATACGGCATCGCCAGTGTGAATTTCGTGAAGCCGGGGGTCGGTGAGACCACCCGGGTGCTGCTGCGCCGCGTGCCGTGGCGGGTGCTGGTCCGCGAGGCCGACGCCCCCGAGCACGCGCACATCCGGATGCTCGCCGCCGCGCGCGGTGTGCCCGTCGAGGTCGTCCCCGATCTGGCGTACTCGTGCATGGGTTTGATCAAGGAAGTACCGAAGTAGATGCTATTGGTAAGACCACGAAGACAAGCGCTAGTCGCCACCGATCTCGACCGCACGATGATCTACTCGCGCAACGCCTTCAGCACCGCCTCGGAGGTGCCGATGGTGTGCGTCGAGCATCTGGAGGGCGCGCCGCTGTCGTTCATGACGACGGCCGCGGCGCTGCGCATGCAGACGCTCACCCAACCGGCGGCCGTCATCCCGACGACGACCCGGACCATCAAGCAGTTCAACCGGATTCGACTACCCGGGGCGCCCTGGCGCTACGCGATCACGAGCAACGGCGGCAACATCCTGGTGGACGGCGTCCCGGACATGCGCTGGCGCATCGACATCGACGTGCGAGTGCGCCAGAGCGGCGCCACCCTGTCGGAGGTGAGCGCGGAGCTACGCGCCAGGATCGATGACTCCTGGGTGACCAAGTTCCGCGTCGCCGACCATCTGTTCTGCTACCTGGTGGTCAAGCCCAAGGCGGTGCCCGAGGGTTTCCTGGCCGAATGGGACGCCTGGTGCCGCGAGCGCGGCTGGTCGGCCTCTCAACAGGGCCGCAAGATCTACACGATGCCGCAGTCGGTCTGCAAGAGCGTCGCGGTCGCCGAGGTGCGCCGCCGCCTCATGGAATCCGGCGAACTCACCTACGCGGCCAAGACTTTCGCCGCCGGTGACGGCGCGCTGGACGCCGAAATGCTGCGCGCCGCCGACTCCGCCATCCGCCCGCGGCACGGCGAACTCGAACAACTCAACTGGACCAGCCCCAACCTCACCATCACCCGCGCCACCGGCATCCTCGCGGGCGAGGAGATCATCAACTGGTTCATCAAGGCGGCGCCGCTCGCCGACTGAGGTCGGACCGGCGCACGAGTCGCGCCGGTCCGCGAACTCAGTACTGCTGCTGGCCCGCTAGCTGCTGGGCGATCACACTCTGCAGGCGTTGCAGGCCGCCGACGGTGACGCCGCTTTGCAGCTGGCCCTCGATGGTGCGCACGAGCACCGAGTCGCTCATGACCTTCTCGCTGGACTGGATGAGTACCGTCCCCGCGCCGGTGAAGTCGAATTGCCGTTCCTCACCGGAGTTCACGCCGAAGCGCGCCGCGCCCGCCGCCAGGAAGCTGGAGACCCACTGGTGGTCGTAGTGGTGGCTGGGGGAGGGGCAGTCGGCCCAGCCGACCAGCGATTCCGGGTCGACCCGCAGCGGCGGTTCGGCGAAGATCACCGGGCCGTTGGAGGAGGCGAGAAACTTGCCGGTGCCGATCAGGGTGAGGAAGCCGGGCACTATCGACTGCTTCAGCGCGAGACCCGGCTCGAAGGCGAGCAGGTTGGCCGCGCGGATGGTGAGATTGCCGTTGTCGAGATCGAAGGAATTGATGTCGTAGCCGCGGTCGCCGATGATCAGCTTGCCGTGGCCCTCGGCGACGACGTAGTCGTTGGTGAACAGCGGCGCCGAGAACTGCTGCGACACCATGTGCATCAGCCCGCCGTGCAGGCCGTGGGTGAGCAGCTGGAAATTCATCTGGCCGTAGTAGGCGATCATCGCGCCCTTGCGCATGAACCACGGCTTGTTGAGGTCGATGCAGTAGGCGTAGCTGTTGCCCGGGATGTTGTCGCTCTCGCCGAGCGTCATCGGGTTCAGGATCTGGGCCATGGTCACAACTTCTCTTCGGAGGCCTGCACGTAGACGACACCCTGTCCGACGCAATGCAATTGCATCGCCTCGCCGGAGCCGCGCCCGACCGCGTCACGCCAGCTCAGCGCGGTCTTCAGTTCGGTCTGCACGTTGCCGTACGCGGCGACGAACGCCTGCGGGTCGACCACGATCGGATTCGGCCCGCCCACTTGCAGTTCCAGGAATCCGCCGTGCGCGAGCAGCACCGCCGCACCGTGCCCGGACAGCTGGGTGGTGAACATGCCCTGCCCGGTCAGCGCACCGGAGGCCGCGCCGCGTAGCGCGCCCATCAGCCCGCCGCCGCCACCGCCGCCGGAACTCGCCACCGAGACGATCGAACTCTGCAGGCCAGCGGTATTGGCAAGGAGCCGTGAGGCTTCCACCCGCAGCGACGCGCCGGGCTGCATCTGCACGACGTGCACCTCGAGCCCCGCGAAGCCGTAGTGCACCTGGCCGTTGCCCTGCGCGAGCATGGTGCGCTCGTGCTCGCCCGCCATCATGCGACCCGCCATGCCCATCAGCCCGCCGCCGCCCATGCCCTGCGCGCCCGGAATCTGGTGCGGCGCAAAGGAAACGTCGCCGCTGTAGTACAGCATCGCGCCGCTGCGCGCGACGACGCCGCCCGCCATGCCGACGTCGACCTTGACGACCTTGCCGTTGACTTTCTCGAACATCCCCGGCCCCTTACCGTTCCGCAGGCTGGATCAACACGACGCCCTGGCCTTCCCAGCGCAGCGAGAACGCCTCGCCCGCATCCTGACCGACCATGGTCCGCCACGAGACATCGGTGACGAAGGACTGGTTCAGATTGCCCTGCGCGGCGACGAACGCGTCCGGATCGACCACCAGCGGATACTGCGGCGACACCTCCAGGTGGATCAGCGGGCCGCCCGCGGAGAGCAGCGCGACCTGTCCCTGGCCGGTGACGGTGGTGGTGAACAGCCCCGCCCCGGTGGACGCGCCGCGCAAGCCCGCGAAACGCACGTCGGTGCGCAGATTCCCGGCGAACGCGAGCAGTTGCTGCGATTCCACCTGCAGCGTCTCACCGTTCAGGTTCACCACCGACACGTGCTGGCCGTTCACCGCGAAGAAGACCCTGCCGTTACCGCCGCATTCCATCAGCGACAGCTTCTCGCCGGTGGCGCGCCGCTTGAGCCCGGCGAGCACGCCGTCGCCTCCGCCGAATCCGGCGGCCTTGAACTGCACGTTTCCTTCGTAGGCGATCATCGACCCGGCGATCGCGCGGACGCTCGTTCCGGCGAGATGGGCCTCGACCACCTTCTTCGACTGTTCGAAAAGTTGTGCCATCTGGGAGTTTGCCCTGCTGTCTCAGTTCGGGAACGTGGGTCGTCGTCGCGTTCCGCTGCCAGCGGTCACTGTAACGGACACACAGGGTTCGCAACGCCCCGCGCGGCGTTTACTTCGGCGGTGGCCGGGCCGTTTCTCGTAGAGTGGCAAACGTACGCACCGACAAGCGAAGGGTCGACCTTGTCCGCAACACTCGCCAAGGGCCAGAACGGCCCGCTGGCCACCAACGATGTGGTGATCTCCGTCCAGCTGTCGGCACCGGCGGACCTGTCCGCACTGCTGGTGACCGAGCGGGGCAAGGTCCGCTCGGACGCGGACTTCGTCTTCTTCAACCAGCCCAATGGCCCCGGCGTCAACCTGCAGCCCGCGCCCGCGGGACAGCCCGCCTCGCTCGCTGTGTCGCTGAACGCGGTGCCCGCCGAGATCGAGCAGATCCGCGCGGTGATCACCCTCGACGACGCCTCCAGCAATTTCGGCAGGACCGCGCCGCCGATCGCCATCGTCTCCGACGCCGGCGGTAATCCGTTGTACGAGTACCGGATCGACGGGCTCGACACCGAGTCCATCGTGATCGCGCTGGAGCTGTACCGCCGCCAGGGCTCCTGGAAGGTGCGCGCCGTCGGCCAGGGCTACGCGGGTGGTTTCGCGGCGCTGGTCACCGATCACGGCGTGTCCGTCGACGAGTCGCCCGCGGCCCAGCAGGCCCCGCAGCAGGCGCCGCCGGCGCACTACCCGCAGCAGACGGCCCCGGCCCAGCAGTCGCCGCAGTACGCCGCCACCGGCGGCTCGTACCCGCCGCCCGGACCCGGGTACGCGCCCCCGACCGGTGGTGGCTACCCGCCGCCGCCCGGACCGGCCACCGCACCGCAGCAGGCCGCGCAGCCGACGGGCGAGGTGAGCCTGAGCAAGGACCGCCCGGTCAGCCTGCAGAAGGGTCAGCGCGTCACGCTGCGCAAGGAGGGCGGCCAGGCGCTGACCTTCGTGAAGATGGGTCTGGGCTGGGATCCGGTGCAAACCCGCGGCATGTTCGGCAACCGGACCGTCGACATCGACCTGGACGCCTCGGTGATCATGTTCGCCGACGGAAACCCGGCCGACTACGCCTACTACGGTCAGCTTTCTTCCAAGGACGGCTCGGTGCGCCACCAGGGCGACAACCTGACCGGCGAGGGCGAGGGCGACGACGAGGTCATCCTGGTCGACCTGACCAGGATCCCGGCGCACATCACCTCGCTGGTGTTCATCGTGACCTCCTACAAGGGCCACACCTTCGAGCAGGTGCGCAACGCGTTCACCCGTCTCGTCGACGGCTCCAACAACGCCGAGCTCGCCAGGTACACCATGGCGGGCGGCATGGCGTTCACCGCGATGGCGATGGCGAAGGTGTTCCGGGTCGGCGGCGACTGGAAGATGCAGGCGCTCGGCGAGGGCTTCCAGGCCAAACATCCCGGCGAGGCGATTCCCCAGCTCGGCCGTTTCCTCTGAGGCAGGCTTGCCGGAGGTACACGCGAAGAGCATGGCGGACAACGTGATTCAACTGAAGGCGGGCCAGAACATCCCGCTGAACGGTGAGGTGCTTCGGTTCAGCGCGAAAGCCGGTGCGGCGCTGGATGTTTCCGCGCTGGTGGTGGCGGAGAACCTGCGCGTGTTCGACGCGTCGGACTTCGTCTTCTACAACCAGCCGAGCACCGGCGGCGTCGCGCTGGACGGCGACGAGGTGAGCATCACCCTGGCCGAGGTGCGCGCCGACGCCAAGGCGGTGCTGCTGGTGGTCAGCGCCGACCCCGCGGCGCCTGGCGGCGGCGAACTCGGGCCGGTGACCGCGTCTCTCTCCGAGAACGGCACGGTCACCGCGGAATTCGCGATCGCGCCCGCGGCGGGGGAGGCGGCGTTGATCTGCCTCGAGGTCTACCGGCGCGGGGACGCGTGGAAGGTGCGCGCCGTCGGCCAGGGCTACGCGGGCGGGCTGCCGGTGCTGCTGCCAGCGCACGGCGTCGAGGTGTCCGGTGGACCGGATGCCGCGGCGCACGCCCCGCATCCCGCGAGTGACCGGGACGCCATCGCCGGGCCGCAGCAGGCCCAGCATCCGACCGGTGGTCCCGGGCTGGAGGTGTCGCACGGTCTGGAACGGCTGTGGATGATCTTCGAGGACGCGGCCCGCTCGGCCGCCGCGCTCATCTCGGCACGGGACTACGCGGCGAAACGGCTGGACGAGGAACTCTCGGCCGCAGTCTCCGATCCCGCGACCAGGAACACCCCGGTCGCCGAGGCCAAGCGCCAGGAAGCACAACGGCGCAGCGACGAACTCGTCGCGGTCGCCGAGGGCAATCACCGGCGCGACAGCGAGCATCTGATGCGCGAGCTCGCCGAGGCCGACCGGCTGCTGCCGCCCGCGCTGGCCTCTTGGTCGTCACCGGCCTGGGAGGGCCGCGCGAAGCCGAGCGACGGCATCCGGCTGGGTGAGCTGTACGCGATCGAACGCGGGTCGCTGCGCATCCCGTACTGTGTGCCGGTGCCGCTGACCAGGCCGCTGTGGATCGACACCGAGCATTCGGCGGCGGTCGTTCCGGTGGTCGGCGCACTGCTGGCCCGGCTCCTCGCGTCCGACCCCGGCAGGCGCACCCGCATCGACGCCATCGACCTGACCGGGGCGTTCACCGGACTGCTCGCGCCGCTCGGAGCGGTGCTGAACGGTCCGCCGATCACCGACCACGGCGATATCTCGGCGCGACTGCAAGCCCTTGTCGACGCCGCCGAGCTGGCCGAAATGGCTTACAACAGCGGCGCTTTCACACCGCCCGCCGAGCATCGGGTGCTGCTCGCGGCCGACTTCCCGCACGGATACCAGGCCTCCGACGCCCAGCGCATCACGGCGCTGACCCTGCGTGGCGATCTGATCGGGCTGTCCATCGTGATCGTCGGCAGCGACGAGTCCGAATCACCGGACGGCACCGTGGCGGCGCTGTCGCAGGCCTGCCGTCACCTGCCGACTGTGGAGGACACCCCGCTGTTCGATCCGTGGACCGGGAGCGCCTGGCAGTTGGAGTTGGATCTGTTGCCAAGCGATCCGCAGCGGGCGGCAAAGCTTTTGCGTTCGGAGTAGCTACCGATCGAGGTGACCGTCAGCCATTGGCGGCCGCCTTCGGTCGAATACCGCATGGGCGCAATCCGACTGAAGGTGACCGTGAGCTATTCGGACCGACCATAGGTCACCTTCGGTCGACGATCGCGCGGCTCAGCCGGTGCGGGATGGGGTCGCCTTGGGGCGCAACAATTCCGGCAACCACGGCAGCAGCGGATCGGCGCTGCGGTCGATGACGCCGCCTGCCGGGTCGTCCACGAAATCGCGGCGTACCAGGTCCTCGCCCGGCCGGTAGATCTGCCAGACGATCAGTGCGCAGAGCCCGAGCACCGCGAGGTCGCGCAGGACGACGGTGCCGGTGAACCACTGCTCGGGCAGACCCTTGCGGTCGAGTCCGAGGTAGTAGAACATGCGCGGCGCCCAGACGAGCGCGTCGATCGTCATCCAGGCCAACAGGATTCGGCGGTGCGGCAGCGCGAGCACGGCGAGCGGCACCAGCCACAGCGAATACTGCGGGCTCCACACCTTGTTGGTGAGCAGGAACGCCGCGACCACGAGGAAGCAGAGCTGGGCCAGGCGCGGGCGGCGCGGCGCGGTCAGCGCGATATACGCGATCGCGGCGCAGGCGACCACGAAGAGCAGCAGCGAGACCGCGTTCAGCACGGTCGGCGCCTCGCCGTGGTTCAGTTCGCCGTCGAATCCGGTCCAGCCGGTGAACGAGGTGATCACGTTGTAGATGGAGTCGGGGTCGGCGTGTCTGGTGGTGTTGAGCCGGAAGAACTCGCGCCAGCCGTTCGGATACAGCACAGCGATCGGCAGATTCACCGCCAGCCAGGTGCCCGCCGCGGCCACCACCGCGACGATCGCCGCGCCGAGCGGACGGAAGCTGAGGAACTGGATGCGGTACGGGGTTTCGCGCACCCAGGTGAGCGCCGCGCGCCAACCGTCGATATCGCGCATCCGCAGCCCGAGCCGCGTGCTCGGCACCCGGTGCATCGGATCCACCCGCAGGCACAGCACCACGATCGGGCCGAGCAGCAGCAGCGGATAGAGCTTCGCCGCGCCGCCGAGCCCGAGCAGCACGCCGGCGAGGACGGGCCTGCGCCGCGCCCAGGCCAGCAGGCCGGTGGCGGCGAACGCGGTCGCGAGGGCGTCGAAGTTGGTGAACGCGTGCACGATCACCAGCGGCGAGCACGCGACGAGCGCCGCGTCCCAGATCCGGCGTCCGGCGAGCAGCGCCGAGGCCCACACGGTGACCAGCCAGCCGAGGGCGAGGCCGAACGCGACGACATTGAAGTAGATGACCACCTGCAGCGCGCCGGGCAGCGGCAGCGCGTCCCAGGTCTTGGCGATCTGCATGGACACGTACTGGTACAGACCCGAAAGCACCGGGTATTCCATGTACCGCGTCTCGCGCCCACCGTCGGGTGTCTTCTCGACCCAGGCTTTTTTGTACGGGAACGCGCCTTCGTCGAGGCGTTCGGCGCCGTACAGCGGCACCGTGTCCGAGTAGCACATCGCCACGTACTGGCGGCCGTTGTTCCAGTCCAGCGTCAGCGTGCCGTCACCGGCGTCCGTCTGCTGGATGCAGCCCGCCTTGGTAGCCCAGCCGAGCGCCAGGAAGATCACAGTGCAGGCGAAGATGACCCGCAGTGGTGTCCAGAAGCGGACCCGGCCGATCAGCGCGTGATCGCCCACCGGCCCGCCGACGACGGTGCTCAGCTGCGCGGCGAGGGAATCGTTGCGGCTCGGGCGATCCCGCGCGTCGGCCGAGCGTAGGTCCGGTGCGAGCGGCGCGGGCGCCACGTAGTGTGTCCCGCCACCAGAGCCCCCGCTGGAGCGCGCGGCCTCTCCCGTCCGCACGTCCACCACTTGCTGATCGGTCACGGAACCCGAGCCTAGTAGGTCCGCCTGAGCCGTCGTACGGCCCCGACGTGACAGGAGTGTGGGCGACTGGCAGCACTCGGTCGATGGAACCGGCGCACACGGCTGCCGTTGGGGCTATATGTTCAAGAAATTGCTGACGGTGCTCGCCATAGCGAGCGCTGCGGTCTTCGGACTCGCGGGGAACGCATCAGCCGGGTACCCGTCGTATGCGGAGTGTCTGACATGGGCAGGCGTCCGCGACAGGTGCGTCGAGGTCGGCGAGGGCAACTGGGTCGTCCTCGAGGGCTACCGTTCGTACTCCGAGTGCCTGACCTGGGCCGGCGTGCACGACCGCTGCTATCAGGACCCGAACGGATTCTGGTACATCACCCGCGTCTGATCCCGTCGGGTGCCAGGCCGCTTCAGGCCGACGACGGCGCGGCCAGTCGCGTGCACTGGACAAACAGCGAGGCCGCCCGGGATTTTCCCGGGCGGCCTCGGCTGTTATCGACTGCGCGTCGGCTGCGGGCTGTTCGACCCTTCTTCGTCGCCGCTGTCGCCCGCTCCACCGCCGCCGTTTCCGGTTCCGCCCGGACGCGGCGAGCCGGTCTGCGTCGGTGAGCCACCGCCGGTCGGGGCGACCGGCTGGCCGGGCAGCGGGCCCGGATCCTGCTCACGCTGCTGCGGACGTTGCTGCGTCTGCGGGTTGGGCTGCACGCCGGGGACCGGGATGGTGATGCCCGGCAGGATCTCCACCTGGGTCGGCGCGATCACCACCGGCGGCACCGGCGCGTCGACGGTCGACGGCGGGGTGTACGGCGCGGTCCACTCCGGGACACCCGCCTGGCCCTTGATCGGCGCGGGCTTCGGGAAGGTCTCGACCGGTGTGCCCTGCAGGGCGCCGTCCATGGTCGCCTTCCAGATGTCCGACGGCAGGCTGGAGCCGTAGATCATGGCGCCGGCGTAGTTGCGCAGCGGCGAGTTGTCCACGCTGCCGACCCAGACCGCGGTGGACAGCGACGGTGTGTAGCCGACCATCCAGGTGTCCTTGTTCTCGCCGGTGTCGAGCAGCTGCGCGGTACCGGTCTTGGCCGCCGACTCGCGGCCGCCCGCCAGGTTGTGGTTGCGCGAGTACTGCGCGATCGGCTTCATCGCCGCGGTCACGTTGTCGGCGACGGCGGCCGAGACGCGCTGTTCGCCCGCGACGTCACCGCGATCGAGCAGCACCTGGCCGTCGGCGGTCACCACCCGCTGCACGAAGTGCGGCTGGTGGTACACGCCGGACGCGGCGAGCGTGGCGTAAGCGGAGGCCATGTCGAGCGGCCGGGCCTGGTACTGGCCGAGCACGATGCCGTTGTTCGGGCCGGAACCGTCCGGCTCGGACAGGGTCTTGCCGACGCCGGGCAGCTCCTCCGGAATACCGAGCTTGTGACCCATGTCCGCGATCTTCTGCGGACCATTGCCCATGTCCAGCTGCATCCGATAGAAGCTGGTGTTCAGCGAACGCTTCAGCGACTCGGCGATGGTGCACATGCCGCAGGACTCGCCCTCCACGTTGGTGATCTTGATGCCGTTCACCGTCAGCGGCGAGCTGTCGTACATCTGCGAGAGCGGGATGCCCTGTTCGAGGTTCGCGGCCAAGCCGACCACCTTGAACGAGGAACCGGTCTGCAGCGGCGCGTTGGCGAAGTCGTAGCCCTGGCCGTCGGTGCCGCCGTAGTAAGCGCGCACCGCGCCGGTGCGCGGGTCGATCGACACCACCGCGGTCCGCAGCTGCTCGGGCTCGCCCTGCATCTTGCTCGTCGCGGCGTCGACCGCGGCCTGCTGCGCCTTCGGATCGATGGTCGTGGTGATCTGCAGACCCGCGGTGTTGAGCTGCTGCTCGCTGATGCCCGCCTCCGAGAGCTCCTCGAGCACTCGGGTCTTGATCAGGCCCTCGGGACCGGAATCCAGCGTCTTGTCCTGGGTCTGCGCGACGGGGGTCACCTGCGGGTACTGCATGCCCTGCCGGTCAGCGGGCTTCAGGTTGCCGCCGTCGACCATGCCGTCGAGCACGTAGTTCCAGCGCGTCTTGGCGCCCTCCGGGTTCTTCTCCGGATCGAGCAGCGACGGCAGCTGAATGGTGGCGGCGAGCACCGCGCCCTCGGCGACGGTCAGATCCTGGACCGGCTTGCCGAAGTAGGCCTTGGACGCCGCGTCGATGCCGTACGCGCCGCGACCGAAGTAGATGGTGTTCAGGTAGGCGGCGAGGATCTCGTCCTTGCTCCACTGCCGCGCCATCTTCGCCGAGATGACCAGCTCGTGCATCTTTCGGGTGAGCGAGCGTTCGTCACCGACCAGCGCGTTCTTCACGTACTGCTGGGTGATCGTCGAACCACCGCCCGCGCTCTCCTTGCCCATGACGTTGTCGCGGGCCGCGCGCACGAAGCCGGAGATCGAGAAGCCGGGGTTGGTGTAGAAATCCCGGTCCTCGGCCGCGATGACCGCGTTGCGCACGTGCGGCGGGATCTGCTCGATGGTCACGTCGGTGCGGTTGCCCTGCGGCGGAACCACCTTGCTCAGCACCGTGCTGCCGTCGCTGGCGTAGATCATCGCGACCTGGTTGGTCTTCAGGTCGCCGGGCTGCGGCACCGACACCGTGCTGTAGGCGACGAGGAAGACGGCGCTCGGCACCACGATGGCCAGGGCCATGCACACGTAGAGGGTCCGGCGGATCAGCTTCCACGGAATCCGCTTCGCACCGGGTCGCTTGCCCGCCCCGCCGGAACCACCGTCACCGCCGCCGTTGCGGCGCGGCGGCGGGCCCGAGGGCGGCTGACCCGACTGGGCGCGGCGCTCCCCGGTGACGGGACCGTTCGGACGACGATCGCGGTCGATCGCGGGCCGCTGGCCGGTGTTCGGCCGCGCGCCGCCCGCGGGACGGACGGCGGCGCTCGGACCGGACCGCCGGTCGCGCTCGGCGACCGCCTCGCTCAGCGAGCTGGGTCGCGGCGCGCCCTGCGGATTCTGGCCGGGCCGCTGAATGCGCTGGGTCGCGCCCGCGGCGCCACCGGGCGGCTGCGGACGACCCTCCGGCGGACGACCCTCCGGCGGACGACCCTGCGGGGGACGACCTTGCGGAGGACGGCCCTGGGGCGGCGGGCCGGGACGGTGCGGCGGCTGCTGACCGCGCGCGCCACCGTTGGGTCCACCCTGCGGACCGCCGGGACGCGGGCCGCCCTGCGGGCCACCCGGGCGCGGACCGCCCGGGGGCGGCAGCGGACGGAAACCGGGCGGCGGCGCTTGGCGCTGGCCTGGTGACGGGTTCGGAGCCGGTTGTGAACTTCGCTGAGTACGGCCGCCGTGCGGTTCATCGCCGTAGGGGGAAGTCTCGTAAGGCGAATTCACTGACAAGATCTCCATAACTCGTATCGGTCAGGCTGGCTCGGTGCGGTCACGGGCACCGCAGCGGACACGTGTGGGCTCCGCATGTCACCCAACGGGCAGATGACCAGGCACATCACTCGGCGGCGGTACGTCGGTTCGCTCGGGTACCCGTACGGCGACGCGTGGGCGCCGGGGCGTTGCCGAGCACGTAGGACTGCACCAGATGATTCCAGCTGCAGCTGCGGCATACCTCGACGACATGAACCGAGAACTCCTCGCGAGTCTCGGCGAGGCGCGTGAGCTCCTCGGGTGTGCGAGCCGAACCAGCCACCGGTCCTAGGCCGTCGCCGTAGACCCAGGATACGAGGGTGAGCTGTTCTTTCCGGCAGATAGGGCACGTGACCTCGCTCCCCCGACCGTGGAACTTCGCCGCACGCAGGAGATAGGGATTTGCATCACACACCTCGGCGACATCGACCCGGCCCGCATAGACGTCAGCCAGCAGCGACCGGCGCCGGAGCGCGTAGTCGACCACCTGCCGCTGAATTCGCACGCCAACCAGAGTAGCGGGGCGCGGGCGCGAGCGCCTCGGTCCACCGGGCTTATCTAGGCCGCGCGGGGCATTGGTTCGGGCGGCGCACCGGCCTTCGTCGATAGGGATTTCGCCGGTGGCGAGGGTCGGGGCCGTCTACGATTCGGTGGTGTCCACCGGGAATGACGGGCGCATGCGAGCGCGAGACATCGATCGAGTCCATGCGTGCGGGGTGTTGGACGCGGCCTATGCGGAGGGGCAGCTCGGGGGTGAGGAGTATCGCGAGCGAACGGCCAAGGCATCCGCGGCGAAAACACTCGGTGAGCTGGCGCGTTTGACGTCCGATCTCCAGGTCCCGGCGGCCGCGCGAGATCTGACGCCACGCGGCGTGTCACGGAAACCGTTGGGACGTGGTCGATCCCGTGCGGGTTACGCCGGTCACACCCGGGCGCGAAATGTCGATCGCGCCAACACCGTTCGGGCGCTGGACAGCGCACTCGGCGACGGGCAGCTCAGCGCCGAGGAACACGAGGCGGCGACCGAACTCGCCTCGGAGGCGAAAACGCTCGCTGAGTTGGCGGAATTGGTCGCGGATCTGCAGCGCGCCGCCGCGCCGTCGCCCACTCCGCCGCGGTCGCGCCGTCGGCTCTTGTTCCGGGTCGCCGTAGGTGTCACGGCGGTGCTCGGCGTGTGGGCGGGTTACGTCGCCGCGGGACGCGACGATGCCGGGGTGACGGCGACGTCTCGCCAGACGCTCGATCCGAATTCGGTGCAGCCCTTGGTGCTGCCGACGCCCGAACTCGACACGGTCGCGGGCATGACGCTGTTCCGCGACCGGTATCGCGAGAAGTTCGGCGACACCATCGTCGACGAACTCGCGCTGCACCAGAATTTCGCCTCGGTGCAGCGGGTCGCGCCGGAGGGCCCGCGGTGGTCCGTCGACTGGGACTACTGGGGCGGATTCGAGCGGCGGCACGACACCGTCACGACGCGCGATCCCGACACCCGGACGGTGGACCTGGCCGTTCTCGATGTCGCGGCGATCGGCAAGGTGCTCGCCGACGCGCCCGGGTTGACCAAGGTGCCCGACGGCGTCGTCGACTCGATCGACGTCTCCGCCGACGATTCCGGCACGGCGCCGGGTCGGCCGCTGGTCGAGATTCGAGTGAAGAACGAGCGCGGCCAGTACGGTCGCGTCGTGCTCACGCCCGCGGGCGAGGTGCTGAAGGTCTGGGAGGTCCGATGAACCGGGGCGGGATGGCGTCGAACACCGCTCGGCTGCGGGCCCGCGACACCGATCGCGCCGATGTGTGCGGTCTGCTCGACGCGGCACTCGCCGACGGCCAGCTCACCGAGCAGGAGCACACCGCCCGCACCAAGGCGGCGATGAAGGCGCAGTCGTTCGGCGAGCTGGACAAGCTGATCGCCGACCTGCAGATCCCCGGCGACCTGGTCGACGCGCCGGTCGTGCGTGGCGGACGCCGCCGCGGGTGGTGGTTGCCCGCGGCGATCTTGCTCGCGGCCGCGCTGTTCGGCGCGCTCGTCGGCTGCGTCGGCCGCGGCGGGGCCGATCGCGTCGCCGCCGATCCGCTGCCGGACCTGACCACCGGCCCCGGCCTGGCCTACTTCATCGATCGGTACCGCGCCGAGTTCGGCGACACGGTCGTCGACGATCTCACCGTGTATCCGCGGTACGCGATCTTCTATCGCAACGTGAACAACAGGTCCCAGTACTTCCACTTCGACGGCGATTTCGACGCGTCGAGCAGTTCGCAGGCGCGCAAGCTCGACACTCCGACCGTCGACCTCGCCACCATCGACCTCCCGGTCGTCTCCCGGCTGCTCGCGGGGGCCCCGCAGTCGTTGCTGCTGCCTGGCAGTCCCATCTCGCACGTGAGCATCGAGCGCGAAGCCGAGAAGAACGCCCAGCCGCGCTTGCAGATCTTCGTCCGCAACGAGGTCGACGAGAGCGGCTTCATGACCGTGCTGTTCGACGGCGAACCGTTGGAAGTCCGCCCGCCCGGTCGCTGACCTGCGCACACACCGCATGTATCGACCATCGCTGTGCCCGGTTATATCGGCGCGATATACTCGGAAGTCGCATCTATTGGTTAGGTCTGCACAACAGTCAGGGGGTGACGCCCGATGCTCGAGCTGGCAATTCTCGGGCTGCTCCTCGAAGCGCCCATGCACGGTTACGAGCTGCGCAAGCGGCTGACGGGTCTGCTCGGGCCGTTTCGTGCCTTCTCCTACGGGTCGCTCTATCCGACGCTGCGGCGCATGCAGGCGGACGGGCTGATCGCGGAGGAGAACGTCGCGGGCGTCACCATGCGCCGCGCGCGACGGGTCTATCAGCTGACCCCGGCAGGGCGGGAGCGTTTCACCGAGCTCCTCGCCGACACCGGACCGCAGAACTACACCGACGACGGCTTCGGCGTCCACCTGGCGTTCTTCAGTCGCACTCCCGCGGAAGCGCGGATGCGAATCCTGGAGGGCAGGCGCCGGCAGGTCGAGGAGCGCCGAGAGGGATTGCGGGAAGCGATCAAACGGGCCAGCGGGTCGCTGGATCGCTACACCCGCCAGCTCCACCAACTCGGTCTGGAATCAAGCGAGCGCGAAGTGCGCTGGCTCAACGAGTTGATTGCGGCGGAGCAATCAACGAAGGCGGCACCACAGAAAGAGGGAACCATCGGCCATGAGTGACATCAATACGGCTGAGAACGCCACCGAAGTTCGCGTGGCCATCGTGGGCGTGGGCAACTGCGCCTCCTCCTTGGTCCAGGGCGTGCAGTACTACAAGGACGCGGACGAGACCTCGACCGTGCCCGGTCTGATGCACGTCAAGTTCGGCCGGTACCACGTCCGCGACGTCAAGTTCGTCGCCGCGTTCGACGTGGACGCCAAGAAGGTCGGCTTCGACCTTGCCGAGGCGATCTTCGCCAGCGAGAACAACACCATCAAGATCTCCGACGTGCCCCCGACCGACGTGGTCGTGCAGCGCGGCCCGACGCTCGACGGCATCGGCAAGTACTACGCGCAGACCATCGAGCTCTCCGAGGCCGAGCCGGTCGACGTGGTGCAGGCCCTGAAGGACGCGAAGGTCGACGTCCTGGTGTCCTACCTGCCGGTGGGCTCGGAAGAGGCGGACAAGTTCTACGCCCAGTGCGCCATCGACGCGGGCGTCGCCTTCGTCAACGCGCTCCCGGTGTTCATCGCCTCCGACCCCGTGTGGGCGCAGAAGTTCGTGGACGCGGGCGTCCCGATCGTCGGCGACGACATCAAGAGCCAGGTCGGCGCGACCATCACCCACCGCGTGATGGCCAAGCTGTTCGAGGACCGCGGCGTGCAGCTCGACCGCACCATGCAGCTCAACGTCGGCGGCAACATGGACTTCAAGAACATGCTCGAGCGCGAGCGCCTGGAGTCCAAGAAGATCTCCAAGACGCAGGCCGTCACCAGCAACCTGAAGAAGGAACTGGGCGCCAACGACGTGCACATCGGCCCGTCCGACCACGTCGGCTGGCTCGACGACCGCAAGTGGGCCTACGTGCGCCTCGAGGGTCGCGCCTTCGGCGACGTGCCGTTGAATCTGGAGTACAAGCTCGAGGTGTGGGACTCGCCCAACTCCGCGGGCATCATCATCGACGCGGTGCGCGCGGCCAAGATCGCCAAGGACCGCGGCATCGGCGGACCTGTCATCCCGGCCTCGGCCTACCTGATGAAGTCCCCGCCGAAGCAGCTCGCGGACGACGTCGCCCGCGCCCAGCTGGAAGCGTTCATCATCGACGCGGAGTAAGTCCTACTCGTCGACGCGGGAAGCCGGTCGGAGAACCACTCTCCGACCGGCTTCGCCGTTTCCGGGAGTCGTTGTGTCGCAGTCGAACTCCGCGGAGAGGTCGCATAGTGCGTGCCCGGATTCGAAGGTCCGGCCGGGCGCGGGTGGACGTGCCCGGTACGCATGGCCGACGATGGCGGCATGTTGCTCACGCGCGAGGCCGATCTGTTCGAAGGCTCCAGGGCCCGCCTGGAAGCGATCGCCTATCGCCTGCTCGGCTCGGCCAGTGATGCCGAGGACGCGGTGCAGGAGACGTACCTGCGCTGGCAGGCCGCCGACCGCGAGTACGTGGAGACGCCCGAGGCGTGGCTGACCAAGGTGCTCACCAATCTCTGCCTCAACCAGCTCAGCTCGGCCCGCGCCCGCCGGGAAACCTATGTGGGGCAATGGCTTCCGGAGCCGGTGCTGGCGGGCGGCTCGATGCTTGGTCCGGCCGACACCGTGGAGCAGCGGGAATCGGTATCGATCGCCATGCTCACGCTCATGGAGCGGCTCACCGCCAAGGAGCGCGTGGTGTACGTGCTGCGCGAGGCCTTCGGCTACCCGCACCAAGAGATCGCCGGTTTGCTCGACATCACCGAAGCCAACTGCCAGCAGGTCTATCGTCGTGCCAAACAGCACCTTTCGATGGAGCGGTCGCGCATCGAGGTCGACGAGGCCGCCGCTCGACGGATCGTCGAGGAATTCCTGGCCGCAGCGGTCAGTGGACGGACCGAGACGCTGGTGGCACTGCTCACCGACGATGCCTCCATCCTCGGCGACGGCGGCGGATTCATCGCGACGCTGAGCCGGCCGCTTCTCGGCGCGGAGCGCATCGCGCGGTTCGTGCGTCTCGCGATCAAGCCCTCGAACGGTACGTGGGACAAGCTCGGCGGCAAGCCCGAGATGTTCGCGGCCATCGCCAACGGCATGCCCGCGCTGGTGCTGGTGTCGGAGGATCGGGTCGTCGGCATCGTGGTCCTGCATGTCACCGTCGACGGCATCGCCGCCGTGCACGCCCACGTCAACCCCGACAAGCTGGCACATGCCAACCGCCAGTGGGCCGCCTACGCGCCGGGAGCGCCGCTGCCCGAACTGTGGTGACCCACATCACAGTCGGTAGTTGTCAGCATTCGTAGCCCTGTCCGGTTCAGGTATCGAACCCACCGAGACAGGAGCAAAACCATGAAGCACCGCATCGTCGTCCTCGGAGCCGGGTACGCCGGAGCCATCACCGCCGGCCGCCTGGCCAAGCGGCTACACCGCGACGACATCGAGATCACCCTGGTCAATGCCGATCCCGATTTCGTCGAACGGATCCGCCTGCACCAGCTCGCCGCCGGTCAGGACCTGCCTGCCCGCCCGCTGCGGAAGGTGTTCGCGGGCACCGGTGTTCAGGTGCGAATCGCGTGGGTCGATTCGGTCGACGCGGATCGCAAGACCGTCGGGCTGATCGGCGAGAACGGCGCCGAGACGCTGCCCTACGACACCCTGGTCTACGCCCTGGGCAGCACCATCGCCGATTTCGGCGTGCCCGGCGTCGCCGAGCACGCTCACAATGTGGCGAGCAAGCCGGCCGCACTGCGGTTGCGGGAGCGCCTGAACGAGTTGGTGGCGGGCGAGACCGTGCTGATCGTGGGCGGCGGCCTGACCAGCATCGAGGCCGCGACCGAGATCGCCGAAGCGCGCCCGGATCTGAAGGTCGCCGTGGCGGCGCGCGGCGGCGTCGGCGACTGGCTCGACGAGAAGGCGCAGACCCACCTGCGCGCCTCTTTCGAGCGTTTCGGCATCACCGTGCACGAACACGCCGACGTCACCCGCGTCACCGGGGACGGCGTGGTCACCAGATCGGGTGCGGAGATTCCGGCCCGGATGACCGTCTGGACAGCGGGTTTCGCCGCGCACCCGATCGCGGCCGCCAGCACGCTCACCGTCTCCGAGGCCGGGCGCATCGTCGTCGACGCCACCCTGCGCTCGGTCTCGCACCCGGACGTCTACGCCGTCGGCGATGCCGCGCACGCCGCCGGAGTGGGCGGCAAGACGCTGCGCATGGGCTGCGCCACCGCCTCCCCGATGGCCTGGCTGGGCGCCGATGCCATTGCCGCCCGGCTGACCGGACGTGCGGTCCCGGACGCCCCGATCGGTTACAACAGCCAGTGCATCAGCCTCGGCCGCCACGATGCCATCGTGCAGAAGGTGACCAAGGAGGATCAGCCGACCTCGAAGGTCGACGTCGGCCGCAAGGGCGCGCGCGTGAAGGAGCTGATCTGCAAGGGCGCCGCGTGGAGCGTCAACCACCCGACCCTGATGGTGCCGAGCAGGCGTCGCCGCCTGGTCGTGACCGCCGCGGCTCAGGACGCGACGGTCTGAGCACGCGGGTGCGGACTGCACAGGTCCGCTTCGGCCTCAGGGAAGCCGGTCGGAGATCAACTCTGCGGCCGGCTTGCCGTTTCCGGTAGCCGTTGTGCCGCAGCGAATTCCGCGAGATCAGCGTGGGGGCGCGAGGAACCCTTCGACTACCCGGCGCACCTTGTGCGCGGCGTCCGCGTCGCCGAGGCGCATCGCCGTGTTCGCGGCGCACAGCACCGCGTCGATCTGGAAGGCGGCGAAATCGGCGTCGAGCTCGGCGATCTCGCCCGCGTCCGCTGCGATGCGCAGCTCGCTCGCGAGCAGATCGACCCACGCCGTCTGATCGCGCACGAGCGCGTTTCGGACCGGGCCCGGCCTGCTGTCGAAATCGGCGATGTTGGCCGCTCGGAAACAGCCACCGGGGAAGAGCGGTGCCGTGGCGTAATCGATCCAGTGTTCGATCAGCGCGCGCAGTCGCGCCGTACCGTGCGCCGCGCCGCGGGCCGGTCGCACGACCGCGTCGACGAATTGCTCTCGCGCGCTGTCGATCGCGGCGAGTTGCAGGTTCTCCTTGGTGCCGAACAGTGTCTGGACACCGCTTTTACTGAGCCCTAGATCGGTGGCGAGCCTGCCGAGGCTGAGTCCGTTGAGCCCTTCGAGGGAGGCGACGTCGA
The DNA here is from genome assembly GCF_040609595.1 of Nocardia sp. NPDC004654. Taxonomy (NCBI): domain Bacteria; kingdom Bacillati; phylum Actinomycetota; class Actinomycetes; order Mycobacteriales; family Nocardiaceae; genus Nocardia; species Nocardia sp. NPDC004654. The sequence continues at coordinate 584,666 of NZ_JBEXKI010000001.1, forward strand.
CGGCATGGCGCGCGATCGTGCGTCTGGTCTGCGCGCCGCGCAGAAGGCGTTGATCGGTGATCACCGGCTCCGGTCGTTCCGGCGAACGGAAGTCGCCGCGTGCGCTGTGCTGCTGCTCGAGTTCGCTCATCGTCTTCATCATGCCATGTCTTGTTTAAACATACGATAGGTCGTACGTTTAAATTCATGACTACTCGCACAGGTGATGACATGAGGTCGGACGCGCGCTTGAAGGCCGTCGACGAGATCGCGACGACGCACCTCTTCGACATGGCGGTCGATTTGGCCCCACGGCTGACCATCGGTGACGGCCCGTTCGGCAAGCGCGTCTATTTCGGCGCGGCGGGCGGGTCGTTCTCGGGCCCCGCGCTACGCGGGGAGGTACTGCCCGGCGGCGGTGACTGGGCGTTGTTCCGTTCCGACGGAGGAATGTCGCTGGATGTCCGGCTGACACTCCGCACGGATGACGGCGCTTTGGTGCACATGACCTACGGAGGTCGCTGGATCGTCCCGGCCGAACTGCGCGCGGACATCGCCGACCCGGTCAAGAGTCGTCAGGTCGACCCTGCCGAGTACTACTGGCGCACGGCCCCCATGTTCGAGACCGGCGCGAAGGAGTACGCCTGGTTGAACGACATCGTCTGCGTCGGCTCGGGATACCTGATCGAGGGTGGGGTCGCGTACCAGGTCTCACGGGTGCTGTGAGGTGCGGCCGACACGGTGAGAGGTGTCGGCTGGACTACGCGAGCGGCGTGCCCCGACCCGATCGAGACGGGCCGCGGACACGCCGCGTCGAAGCCGGACTCAGTCCAGCGATACGTAGACCTCGACCGAGGTCGGGCCGGTGTAGCGCTCGATCTCGGCGGTGTGGGAGCGGGTGATGATGCCCGCGCTCTCGGCCTTGGCGACCTGCGCCCACGCGGTGCGCAGCAGGTCGTAGGGCTTGTCGGAGACGACGAACTTCGCGTAGCGGCCGTGCGGGATGCGGGTCACGACGTCGCCTTGGTCCAAATCGTCCAGCGAGGCGACCTCGTAGCCGAGGACGGCGACGGCGTGGTCGTTCTGGCCGATGTAGGCCGCGACGCGCGGCACGTTCTTCTCCCTGGCGAGGTAGCGGTCCCAGGTGAAATTCACCAGGTCCAGGTCGCGGGCGGCCACCTCACGGCCGGCCAGCGGGATGGTCAGTCCGGCGACCAAACCTTCATCCAAGGTGACGATCTCGAAATCCACTGCTTTGTCCTACCCGTCGCTCGGTTCGTCGGCCAGCGCCACGAAGACTTCGGCGGTGCGGTCGTCGGGATAGTGCTCCCAATCGCCGGAATAGGAGCGCACGAGTCGGCCCGCCGCCTCGGCATCCCATACCGCCCGCCAAATGCTGACGATCGTATCGCCGAGATCGTCGCCGCTCGCGATGAAACGGGCGAAGCGACCGGCGGGCACCCTGGCCAGCACATCGCCGGGCAGCAGGTCGTCGAGGCTGCGGCAGCGGTAGCCCACGATGTGGGTCAGATACGAATTGATCTCCGGCGCGTGGTCGACATAGGCGGTGGTCGGGGGCCCGGGTAGGCGGCGCGAGAGGATGCGTTTCCACGCTTCCTCCACCTTCGCGCGGCGTGGCCCCTCGACCGCGAGCGCCGGGCTGCGAAGTACTGTGCCCGCCACCAGCGTCTCGGGACGGTCAACGACATTGAAATCCACCGGCGTAGCCCCTATGTCTAGTCTGTTTTCAATTGGCGGCGCTTCCGGGCCCCTGTAGTTGGTCCGCAGGCTACCGCCTTTCGGCCGGTCGCTCGCGCCGCTGCCGTCGTCGCTCGAGCGCATATCCTTCCGCATCGTCGCCGTGGGACGGGCGTCGCCCCATGTTCACCTCGGCGCCGCTCGGTCGCGCTCTCACTCTGGCAAAACGATGCTGCCATGTCATGCGTTCCCCGGAGGCACGCTAGGTCACAAGATCGACTCGAGATGGGTTCGGTCACAGTTACCTGGCCGGGGCGGGTCAGCCGGGCACCGGAACGCTCAGTCCGGGGAAGATCTCGACCTGCCGCGGCTCCGGTGGCGCGGGCGGGATGACGATCGACGGCTCCTGCGGTTGTTGTTGCGGCTGAGCAGGATTCGGGTTCAAGATGTCGTAGGGATTGCCCGAGGGCTGCTGCTGGTTCCCACCCGCCGGACCGCCCGCGGGTGCGATCGGGAACTGCTCGATCGGCGTGCCCGCGAGCGCCTCGTCCATCATCTGCTTCCAGATGTCGGCGGGCAGACCCGAACCGTAGATGTCGGCGCCGCGCGCGGTGTGAATCGGCTGCGACTGCTCGCTGCCGATCCACACCGCGGTGGACAGCGAGGGCGTGAACCCGATCATCCAGGCGTCTTTGTTCTGGTCGGACTGGCCCAACTGGGTCGTGCCGGTCTTCGCGGCCGACGGTCGATTGCCCGCCAGCGCGTGCCCGTTGGAATAGGCGGCGATCGGCATCATCGCGGCGATGGTGTTCTCCGCGATGGTCGGCTTTATCCGCTGCTCCCCCGGCGGCAGCTGCTCGCCGACCTGCTGCTCGGGCGCGCCGCGATCGAGCAGCACCCGCCCGTCACCGGTCTCCACCCGCTGCACGAAGTAGGGCTGGTGGTACATGCCCGAGGCCGCGATGGTCGCGTAGGCCGAGGCCATGTCGATCGGGCGCACCAGATATTGCCCGAGCACGATGCCGTTGAGCGGAGGGCCGCCGTCCTCGGTGAGGGTCTTGCCCGCCACGCCGGGGATCTCCTCCGGGATGCCCGCCTGGTGCGCGGCGTCGGCGATCGACTGCGGCCCGCCGAGCATCGACATGGTCAGCCGGTAGAAGCTGGTGTTCAGCGAGCGCTTCAGCGATTCGGCCATGCTGCACTTGCCGCAGGATTCGCCGTCGACGTTGGTGATCCTGGTGCCGCGATCGGTCACCGGCGAGCTGTCCAGCACGCGGGTGAGCGGGATGCTCTGCTGCTGCGCGGCGATGACGGCGAAGACCTTGAACGCCGACCCCGTCTGCAGCGGCGCCTGCGCGAAGTCGTAGCCGATGCCATCCTCGCCGCCGTAGTAGGCGCGCACCGCGCCGGACCGCGGATCGATCGAGACCACCGCGGCGCGCAAGTGCGGCGGCTGCGGGCCGAGCCGGTCGTGCACGGCGGTGAGCGCGGCCTGCTGGGCCTTGGCGTCGATGGTGGTGGTGATCCGCAGTGCGCCGGTGTTGAGCTCGCGCTCGCTGACGCCGGACGCGCGCAGTTCGCGAAGCACCTGGGTGCGGATCAAGCCCTCGGGGCCGCGGGCGGCGTTGGCGTCGGGGATATCGGTGATCGGCAGGATCGTCGGGAAGACGGTGGCGTCCCGGTGGCCCGGCGCGAGCACGCCCATCTCGACCATGCCGTCGACCACGTACTGCCAGCGCGCCTTCAATTCCGGCAGGTGCGTCTCCGGATCCAAAATCGACGGCGTGCGGATGAGGGCGGCCAGCACCGCGCCCTCGGCGAGCGTCAGCTGCGCGGGCTGCTTGCCGAAATACGCCCTCGACGCCGCGGCGATACCGTAGGAGCCGCGCCCGTAGTAGATGGTGTTGAGGTAGGCGGCGAGGATGTCGTCCTTGCTCCACTGCCGTGCCATCTTGGCCGCGATGATCAGCTCGCGCATCTTGCGGGTGAGGGTGCGTTCCGAGCCGAGGAAGGCGTTCTTCACGTACTGCTGGGTGATGGTCGAGCCGCCGCCCGCGTCCTCCTTGCCCAACAGGTTGTCCCGGCCCGCGCGCAGGAAGCCCGACGTCGAATAGCCGGGGTTGGTGTAGAAATCGCGATCCTCCGCGGAGAGCACCGCGTCGCGCACCGGTTCGGGCACCTCGGAGAGCGGCACCGGACTCCGATTGCCGTCCGGCGGAACCACTTTGGCGATCACCGTGCTGCCGTCCGAGGCCAGGATGGTGGCGATCTGATTGGTCTGCACCGCGGCCGGATCGGGGATCTCGGCGCTCCAGTACACCAGCACGAACAGCAGCGAGGGTACCGCGACGAACAGGATGAACAGGGCGAGCGCGAGCCGACGGAGACGTTCGGCGCGGCTGCGCGGCGGCCGGTCGGGATCCGTCGCCGGCGTCGGTTTGGCGGTGGGCCGGGATGGTTTGGGCGCCAGCGCTTTCCGCTCGCGGGGCGGCGGTGTTCTACGTCGTTCCCGGAAGCCCGCGATGGAGGCGTGTGCCGCCTGCGATGGTTTGCCCCCGGCACCGCGCTTGCCGCGTCGCTTGCCGAACGAGCTCACGATCATCTCCTCCCGGAGCGTCGGTCGAACCCACCTGCACTGACAACGATCGCCGAACCGAACTATGACCGGACTTTACCCCGCCCACGCGGTTCGATGCCGCACACAGTCCACAGCATTCCGCTTCTTAGACAAAGTAACCCGAATTCCACAGGCCAACCGCGGCCCGCGAACCCCCGCGACTCAGCTCTTGATCCCGCCCGCAATCAAACGTCTGAACCTGCCAACCCAACGAAACAATCCAGCCCTAGCAGCCCCGTCGGGAGCGAGCCTGACGAGCGACCGTTCGCGGCCGTCTCGCTTCCCAGCGCTCGAAGCGCATGCGCCGAAGGCGCGAGTCTCGAGCGCTGGGAAGCGAGACATGAAGGCCGCGAACACGCGCGCGCCAGCGCGCCAACAACTCAGCTCTTGACGCCGCCTGCGGTCAGACCCGAGATGATGCGGCGCTGGAACAGCAGCACCATGATCACCAGCGGAATCGTGACGATCGTGCCCGCCGCCATGATCGCGGCGTAGGGCTGCACGAGCGGGTTGTTGCCGGAGAAGCGGGCGATCGCGACGGTCACCGGCTCGGTCTGGTCGCTGGAGAGCAGCCGGGCGAGCAGGTACTCGTTCACCGCGGCGATGAAAGCCAGGATGGCGGTGGTGAACACGGCGGGCGCGGCCAGCGGCAGCATGACGAGGCGGAACGCCTGCATCTTGCTCGCGCCGTCGATGCGGGCCGCCTCTTCCAACTCCCACGGCAGTTCGGTGAAGAACGAGGCGAGGATGTAGACGGTCATCGGCAGCACGAACGAGATGTTCGGGATGATCATCGCCTGGTATTCGCCGATCCAGCCCAGGTTGGTGAACAGCTGGAACAGCGGCGTCACCAGCACGACCACCGGGAACATCGAGGCGCTGAGGATCAGCCCGGCCACCACGTACTTGCCGCGGAAGGTCAGCCTGGCCAGCGCGTACGCGGCGAAGATGCCGATCACCAGCGCGATCGCCGTGGTGCACGCGCCGATGATCACGCTGTTGATCAGCGCCTTGCCGAAGTCGTTGCCGCGGCTGGTGTCGAACGCGTTGCGGAAGTTTTCCAGCGTGACGTGCGTCGGCCACGGCGTGTTGTCGAACTGGTAGACCGGATCGCGGAATGCGGTGACGGCCATCCAGTAGAACGGACCGAGCCCCCACACCAGCACGACGAGCACGCCGAGGTAGATGCGCGCCGATCCGAGCCGCTTGGTCCACGGTGCGCGCCGGACGGTGGTCGGTTCGGTCGCCATCGGCGCGCCTCCTGTCTCGCGGGTGCGCACCTGATCACTCGTCGTCATGCGCGCACCTTCCCCTCGCGCTGGGCCTCCTGAGTGCGAACGGCGTTGGCGCCGAGGATCTTCACCAGCACGAAGGCCACCGCGAAGATCAGCAGGAAGGTGATGGTGGACAGGGCGGCCGCGCTGTTCGGACCCTGGCGCACCTGGTCGACGACCAGGATCGAGACCGTGCGGGTCGACGGGTTGCCCAGCGTCATGATGGCGGGCAGGTCGAACATGCGCAGCGCGTCCATGGTGCGGAACAGGATCGCCACCAGCAGTGCGGGTTTGAGCAGCGGCAGGGTGATCTGGGTGAACCGCTGCCAGGCCGAGGCGCCGTCGACCTTGGCCGCCTCGTACACGTCGTTCGGGATCACCTGCAGACCGGCGAGCAGCAGCAGCGCCATGAACGGCGTCGTCTTCCACACGTCGGCGGCGATCACCGCGAACCGCGCGGCCCACGGATCCGAGGTCCACAGGATGTGCGTGCCGAGCACCCGGTTCACCACGCCGTCGTACTGGAACATGAACTCCCACAACCGCGCAGTGACCGCGGTCGGGATCGCCCAGGGGATCAGCACCGCCGCGCGCAGCAGCGCCCGGCCCTTGAAGCTCTTGCCCATGACGATCGCCATGGCGAGGCCGATGGCCGCCTCCAGCGCCACCGTGATCACGGTGAAGAACAGCGTGACGCCGATGGCCATCCAGAACTGCGAACCCAGATTGCCGGTGGGGCAGGCGATGGTCTCGCCGGTCGGCAGACTGCACTGCTGCAGCAGCCAGTGCGTGTAGTTCGAGAATCCGGCGTTGCCGCCTTCCACGAACATGCCCGTGCTCGGGTCGAGCCCGGAGTCCTTCTGGAAGGACATGTACAGCGCGCGGAACACCGGATAGCCGATGACCACCGCCAGCGCGACCAGCACCGGCGCGACGAACACCCAGGCTTTGCCGGAACGGCGCAGCTCCCAGGCCAGGCTCGCACCGAAACCGCGTTTGCGCGGAAGGAATTCGTCGCTCGGCACGCGTGTGGCCGCTCCCGAAGGATCCGACACCGTTATCTCTCTCCTACGGGTAGGTCGGGTCCGTTGCGCAATCGATTACGATCCCGCGGTCTCGATGCCCTTTTGCATCCCCACGATCGCGTCGTCGACGGACTTGTTTCCGGTCAGGGCAGCATAGGCGTTGTCCTGGATGGCCTTGGACACCGCCGGGTAGAACGGGGTTACCGGGCGCGGCACCGCGCTGGCGATCGATTCCTTGAGCGCGGGCAGGTACGGCATCTTGGCGATCAGCGCCGGGTCGTCGTACATCGAGGCGCGCACCGAGGGCAGGGCGCCCGAGGCGATGATGTGCTGAGCGTCTTCGCTGATCAGGAAGCGCAGGAAGTCGAGCGCGGTGGCCTTGTTCTTGGAGAAGGCGCTGATGGCCGCGTTGTAGCCGCCGAGCGTCGAGGCGCCGACCCCGTTCTCGCCGGGCAGCGGCGCGACCGCGAACTTGTCCTTGACCAGCGAGGATTCGGCGCCCGCGTCACCGAAGGTGGACGGCCACGCGCGCAGGAACATCAGCTTGCCCTGAGTGAAGGCGTTGGCCGATTCCGGCTCCTTGAAGGTGATGGCCTCTTTCGGGATGTCGCCGTTGTTGTAGGCGGTGACCAGGGTGTTCAGACCGGCGCGCGCCTGCGGGCTGTCCACCGTCGGCGTCTTGCCGTCCGCGCCGACGAAGGTGCCGCCGAAACCGTTGATCACCTCGGAGGTGTTCACCGTCAGGCCCTCGTAGGGCGCGAACTGTCCGGCGTAGCAGCCGATGTTGTTGTCGCGGGCGATCTGGCACTGGCCGAGCATCTCGCCCCAGGTCTTCGGCGGGTTCGGGACCAGATCCTTGCGGTAGAACAGCAGACCGCCGTTGGTGTTGCGCGGCGCGGCGTACAGCGTGTTGTTGTAGGTGGCGCTGGCGACCGGCGGGGAGAGCAGCGTCGAGGTGTCGATGGCGAAGGAGTCCTTCAGCGGCTGGATCCAGCCCTTGGCGGCGAACTCCGCGGTCCACGGCACGTCGAGGGCGACCACGTCGTAGTTGGACTGCTTGGAGCGCATGTGCTCGACCAGGTCGTCGTACTGCTGCGAGGCGTCGTTCGACTGCTCCTTGAACGTCACCTGCTCGTCGGGATGCGAGGCGTTCCAGCGCTCGATGAGCTGCTTGACCACACCGGTCTCGGTGGTGTCCTTGCCCTCGACGTAGGTGATCGGGCCGCGGCCGGTGAGGTTCTGGCTCGTCGGGTTGCCGCCACTGTCGCTGGAGCACGCGCTGGTGAAGGTCGCCGTCAGCAGCGCCACCGAGGCGGCCGCCAGCGCAGCCCTCGGTACGAGCGACGAACGTAGGGACGACACCTTCTTCAAAGCCATCGCGAACACTCCATGGGTACGACGTGAGCAGCAGCACACCCTGCCGGTTGCACAACGGAAGATACATGGTGTTCACCCGCCACGCCCGAAGAGCGGTCCAGATGCGCAGGTCTTGGAGGATGTCGGGGCGGTGCTGTGCGGCTGTGCGTGGCCGCCGTGTCCGGCTGCGCGGCTCGGAAGATGCCGAGCTCACGTTCGCGTTGCGGAGACAGCCCGTGGGGCGAGCGTGGCTGGTCCGTCGGGCGGCCGAAGTGCGCGGGGCAGGCGGCGGGCTCCGGCGGGTGCGGGGGAGCGGCTGGCCCGTGGGCAGGGGTGGGCGGCGGATTCTGGCGGGTGTGGCGGGCCGGTGTGCAGGGGTGCGCGGTGGGTTCTGGCGAGCACAGCGGGACGCAGTAGCCGACCTGGACCCGGGATGGACGGCGGGCTTTGGCGGGTACGGCGGGACGCGGTGGCTGACTCGCATGCGGGGTGGGCGGCGGGCGGACGGTGTCGGGGTCCGCGGTTACTCTGGCTGCCGATGACTTCGCCGAATGCGGTTCCCGATCGGATGCTCACACGCATCGGCGGTCTGCTGCGCAAGGCCGAGGCCACCGACAACGAGCACGAGGCGGAGGCGTTCCTCGCCGCGGCGCAGCGGCTGGCCACCCGTTCCTCGATCGATCTCGCGGTGGCGCGGGCGCACATCGCCGGGCGCGAGCGCAGACCGACGCCGGTGCAGCGGGTCATCCCGATCGGCGAGCCGGGTAAGAAAGGGCTGCGCACCTACGTGCAGCTGTTCGTCGCGATCGCGCACGCCAATGACGTGCGCTGCGATGTTGCCCGCACCTCCACCCAGGTCTACGCCTACGGCTTCGACACCGACATCGACACCTGCGAGGCGCTCTACGCCAGCCTGCTCGTCCAGATGGTGCGCGCGTCCGACTACTACATAAAAACGGGGCAGTACCGTTCGGCGACCGTCGAGAAGGTCGTCAGCGAAAAGCGCTGGGGCCGCACGGTAAAGCGCCGCGTCCAAGCCCCGGCGGCGCCGGTGACCGCCCGGCTGAACTTCCAGATGGCCTTCGCCGCGCGCATCGGCCGCCGGCTCGCCGAGGTGAAATCGGAAGTGGAAGCCGAAGCGGTGGCGCCGGAGACCGCAGCCGCCGGAACCGCGCTCGCCCTGCGCGACAAAGAACTCGAACTCGCCGACTTCTACACCAGCACCTCGGAGGCTCGCGGAACGTGGCGCGGTCCGCAGGCGTCGGCCGGGCACTCGGCAGCCGCCCGGCGCGCTGGTGATCGCGCTGGCCAGGCGGCGCGGTTGGGGACGTCGACGGAATTGGGTGGGGTGCGTGGGCAGTTGTCCTCGGGCGCGGGAGGGTGATTCGTCCGGTGGCATCGGGCAAGCGCTGGAACGTACGAAGTAGGGGAGGTTTCGGCTCGACCCAGGACTGGCGTAGCGGAGGCGTGGACCATCGGGTGGGGTGTAGGCGGCGACGGGTTCCGCGGCGATGAGTGTGCGAGATGTGCAGCGCGCCAAGGTTTACGACGCCGAGCAGCTGGTTCGCGGGATGTTCGATCGGGCCGACGAGCACGGCAACCGAACGGTCGAGCTCTACGGCTCGCACATCACGCTACCCATCGAACGCCGTTTCGCCTCGGTCGCGTCGGTCCAGACCTATGCTGAGAAAGTGCTCGCCCTCAATTGGGTTCGGGCCCAATGGGATAGAGCCGAGGTGCCGGTTCGGGTGCGGTCGCGTGCCGGAGCGACCGCCGCTCACTACGAAGCGGCCGACGCGGTCCTCGCGGTGCCGCTGCACACCGGCGGCACCGCGTGGGCTCTGCGCGAACTGGTCGTGCTGCACGAACTCGCCCACCATCTGGAACCCGCCGCCGACAAAGTCCCCCCCCACGGCCCCGAATTCTGCACCCGTTACCTCGAACTGGTGGACGGCATCATCGGCCCCGAAGCGGCCCTAGTGCTGCGAACCGCAATGCTCAGCTGCGGCGTTCGATTCGGCTGAGCGGGCGGCGTCCGCAATCGACGGTAGTGAAATGGTTGCTTTCGGGGCCGCCGAAACCGCCTTTTCTCGCGCGTCAGATCCGTTCGACTACGCTCGATAGAGGAATGGTGGTCTTGATGGCCAGTGTCGTAGAAGGGCCGAGTAGGGTTCGTCAGGGGAGCAAAGCGCGGACGCGCTCGTAACGGGCGTGCCACCAAGCGACTCGCTCGGGGTCGGGGTGGCGGTAGCGGTCTACAAGGTCGGGGTCCGGTGTAAAGGGGGCGCGCGGGACGGGGAGGAAACCGTCCACCGGGCGTAGGGATTCGGTTACAACATCGCCCTCGAAGAGGGAGAGCGTGCCGAGTCCGCAAGCGAAGTCGAGTTCGGGCAGCGCACCGGCGAGCGCCAGCTGCGCACCCAGGCCGACGCTGGTCTCGAGTGCGGAAGACACCACGCAAGGCAGTCCAGCTGCCGCCGCGACCTCGAGCGCGCGCCGGACGCCGCCCAGCGGTGTGCATTTCAACACCGCGACGTCGGCCGCGCCCGCCACGGCGACGCGCAGCGGGTCCTCCGCGCGCCGGATGGATTCGTCGGCGGCGATGCGCACGTCGACCTTCCTGCGCACCGCGGCGAGTTCCTCGATGGTGCGGCAGGGTTGCTCCACGTATTCCAAACCGCCTGCGGCGCGGTCGATTCGCGCGATATGCGCGATCGCGGTGTCTACATCCCACACCGCGTTGGCGTCCACCCGAATCCCGCCGCCCGGCCCGAGGGCGTCGCGGACCGCCTCGACCCGTGCCAGATCTTCGGCGAGCGAATCCGGGTGGTCGGCGACCTTCACCTTCGCCGTGCGGCATCCCGACGTACTGACGATCCCATGCGCTCGCTCCGGATCGACCGCGGGCACCGTGCAATTGATCGGAATCCGCTCCCGCACCGGCTCCGGCCAACCGGCCGTCACCTGCTCCAATGCCGTGGCCAGCCAGCCCGCCGCCTCCCGGTCGTCGTACTCGGGAAACGGGCAGAACTCCCCCCAGCCCAGCGGCCCGGGAATCAACATCCCCTCCCGCACGGTGATCCCGCGAAACCGCGTGCGCAGCGGAATCGCGTAGACGACGGGCTCGGGAAAGGTGGCGGCAGTCATCGCTCGCCAGGGTACGGGCGTCGGCGTCGCGGATATCGACCGGCAAGCCGGTCGGCACGGCAAGCGATGACCTTCGCGCGATTGTCCAGGCACCTGTGCGGGCACCCTGGACGTATGAGCTCGGCGTCGGTGAGGCAACTGGGAGACCTGGTGCGTGCCGCCCTCGCCACCTTGATCGCCCTCGGAGTCGGCTGGGCAGCAGCACTTCTCGTCCCGCTGTACGACTTCCTCGTAGACGAGGAACAGCGGTATCTACCGGTCGCCTACGCGCTCGCCTGGACGGGCATCGCCGCGGCGGGTACAGCGGCCGCGGCGATGGTCGTCTCGAAGTTGCGCAGCAGCAGGCCCATTGGATGGGCGCCACTGGTAGCGGTCCCGTTGGTCGTCGAGTCTGGGTTACTCGGATGCCTCGTCGCACTCGTGGTCGGCTAGATCCTGGCTCCGACCAGCTCGTCCACCAATCGTGCGGAGAGTGGGCGCCCGGCGGAACCGGGCGCCCACTCGCTCACAACCGCTCGAGAATGGTCGCGTTCGCGAGCCCACCTGCCTCGCACATCGTCTGCAACCCGTACCGCGCCCCGCGATCACGCATGGCGTGCACCAGTGTCGTCATCAGCCGGGCTCCCGAGGCGCCCAACGGATGACCGAGCGCGATCGCCCCACCGTTGACGTTCACCTTCGACATATCCGCCCCGGTGTCCTGCGCCCACGCGAGCACCACCGGCGAGAACGCCTCGTTGATCTCGACGAGGTCGATATCGGAGAGCTGAAGACCGGCCCGCTGCAACACCTTTCGGGTCGCCGGGATCACCGCCGTGAGCATCATGAGCGGGTCGTCGCCCGCGACTGCGAAGCTGTGCAGGCGGGCCAGCGGGCGCAGGCCGAGCTGCTCGGCGCGTTCGCTGGTCATGATCAGCACCGCGGCGCTGCCGTCGCTGACCTGGCTGGCGCTCGCGGCAGTGATCTGCCAGCCGATCTGCGGGAAGCGTTCGGCCATGGCGGGGTCGTAGTAGGCGGGTCGCAGTCCGGCGAGGGTGTCGAGGGTGCTGCCGACGCGGATGCCCTCGTCGGTTTCCAGTCCGTTGATCGGCGCGAGTTCGGCGGCGAACAGGCCGTTCTTCGTTGCCCGGGCGGCCTTTTCGTGGCTCGTCAGCGCGAATTCGTCGAGCTGGGTGCGGGTGAGTCCCCACTTCGCGGCAATGAGTTCCGCGCTGATCCCTTGCGGTACAAGACCTTCCGGATAGCGTTCGGCGAACGCCACACCCGAGACGTCCTCGGAACCGACGAGGTTGGCGCCCATCGGAATTCGGCCCATCGACTCGACGCCTGCGGCGACCACGATGTCGTACGCGCCAGCCATCACGCCCTGCGCGGCGAAGTGGATGGCCTGCTGGCTGCTGCCACACTGCCGGTCCACCGTTGTCGCGGGCACCGATTCGGGGTAGCCCGCGGCCAGCGCCGCCCGCCGCGTCACATTCGCGCCCTGCTCGCCGACCTGCGTGACCACACCGCCGATCACGTCATCGATCAGCGCGGGATCGATACCGCTGCGCTCGACCACCGCGCGCAGGCTGTGCGCGAGCAGGTCCACCGCGTGCACGTCGTGCAACGCCCCATTCGGTTTCCCCCTGCCGATCGGCGTACGCACCGCTTCGACGATCACCGCGTCTCTCATGGTGGATCCTTCCTGTGACCGGGGCTTCTTCACCCTGGCTCCATCGTCTTATAGTCAGGTTAACGCCTGGATATAGTCGACTCAAGCCAGTAATCGCTATGATGTGCGTCATGGCAGCCGTGATGGAAGGACCCTTGGCCGATCTCAGCTCGTGGCAGGCCGTCGACTGCTCGATCGCGAAGGCGATGGACCTCGTCGGCACGCGCTCGGCCGTCCTGATCCTGCGCGAGGCCTACTACGGAACCCGGCGCTTCGACGGTTTCGCCGCCCGGGTCGGCATCACCGACGCGGCCGCCGCCGCCCAGCTGCGCAAACTCACCGCGGCGGGCTTGCTCGCCAAGCAGCCGTACCAGGAAGAAGGCAAACGCACCCGCCACGAATACGTGCTGACCCCCATGGGCCGCGACCTGCTTCCCGCCGTCTTGGCGCTGATGCAATGGGGCGACGCCTATTTGCAGCCGGGACCGGCCCCCTTGCTGCTGGTGGAGGAGGCGACGGGCGCGCCGGTCCGCGTCGAGGTGCGCAGCGCGACAGGCAAGGAAATCGAACTGGAGGAACTCGGAATCCGAGTGAACGAGGACTACCTCCGGAAGCGGCGCGAACGCTCGGAGTAGGACCGTGATTCGGCCCATCGGAGGACGCGCCGCGTCGGGCACCGGAACCGAGGTGGAATCCGACCGGAGAGAAAGGCGGCTGTCGAAGATCGATAAGCCCCCCAGACCAGCGCAACCGCCATTTCTCCACCGACGGAAGAGAAATGGCGGTTGCCCCGGAACTCAGTTCAGGCGACGCCCGTCGGCCGCGGAGAAGAAGTACGTGTGCTCCGGCGAGGTCGACAGCTTCAGGCGGGTGCCCTTGGCGGGCGGGTTGCGCCAATCCGCCCGCGCCACAATGGTTTCCCCGGCACCGTTGATCTGCCCCTCGGCGATGGTGCGGCCGTAGATGTAAGCGTCGGAGCCGAGCTCCTCCACCACGTCCACTTCCATCTCGATGCCTTTGCCGAGTCCGTTGCCGAGCTCGAAGTGTTCGGGGCGGATGCCGACCACGACCTTGCCCTCGGCGGCGTCGGACACCGAACGCGGCACCGGCAGCGCGTGCCCGCCCAGCGCCACCGCGCCGTCGGACACCGGCAGCGTGAACATGTTCATGGCGGGCGAGCCCATGAAACCGGCGACGAACGCGTTGGCCGGATCCCGGTACAGGTCGCGCGGGGTCGCGCACTGCTGGAGCAGGCCGTCCTTGAGCACCGCGACGCGATCGCCCATGGTCATCGCCTCGACCTGGTCGTGGGTGACGTACACCGTCGTGGTGCCGAGCCGCCGCTGCAACTGCGCGATCTGGGTGCGGGTCTGCACGCGCAGCTTGGCGTCCAGGTTCGACAGCGGTTCGTCCATCAGGAACACCTGCGGCTGGCGCACGATCGCCCGGCCCATCGCCACGCGCTGCCGCTGACCGCCGGACAGCGCCTTCGGCTTGCGGTCCAGGTAGGGCTCGAGGTCGAGCAGCTTGGCCGCCTCCAGCACGCGCTGGTCCTTCTCGGCCTTGGCGACCTTGGCCAGCTTGAGCGCGAAGCCCATGTTCTCGGCGACCGTCATGTGCGGGTAGAGCGCGTAGTTCTGGAACACCATCGCGATGTCGCGTTCCTTCGGCTCCGCGTGGGTGACGTCGTTCGCGCCGATCAGGATGCGCCCGCCGTTCACCTCCTCCAGCCCCGCGAGCATCCGCAGCGAGGTCGACTTCCCACAGCCGGACGGACCGACCAGCACCAGGAACTCGCCGTCGGCGATCTCCAGATTCAGCTCGTCGACGGCCGGTTTGGTCGCGCCGGGATAGAGGCGGGTAGCCCGCTCGAAGGTCACCGTAGCCACGGCAGATCACATCCCTTCACCGGCAGGAACGTGCCGGACGATCCGAGTAGAGGGGTCACCGTCGCATGCGGACGGTCCGGACGATGGTATCGGTCGCTCGATCTCACCGCAGCCGAGTCCGGTGCGCGGGCGTCCCGATTCGTCGAGGAACCGCTCGCGAGTTCGGCGCTTTCCCACCAGGGGTGAGACGAGCAGTAACCGATGGTCCGCCGCTATCGGCGGGCGGGAACCGGCTCGTCGTCGACCAACCGCAGCCGACGGGCCAGATCCGACACGAACACCCGTTCCGGATCCGCCGCGTCGCGCAGACGCCGAGCCAGGGCAATCCCCCTTCTCAGCTGATCCGATAGTGCGCCAGCGGCACGAATGCAAGGCGGACAGTAGGATCGACGCTGGGCGCGCCGCGAGCCGGTGTCCCGGGAAGTTGGGGGACGCATATGACCGGGCAGGACGAGCAGCCTTGGAAGTCTTCGGTAACCGGTGCACTTCCGTCGTACGAATGGCACACCATGGATGTCGCCGCGTATGAAGCCGTGCTGGATCTCATCAATTCGGCTGTCGGCGCGTACAGCGCGCGTATCTCGGCGGAGTACAAGAAGCAAGAGCCGGACCGAGCGGTAATCGATGCGGCACTGGCGGCGCAGAAGCTGCTCGCGGACGAGAGGCGGAATCTCCGTTCGGACGATCGAGCGCGAGTCGACGAAGCCGGACGCTACTACCGACGGCTGATAGAAGACATCAGAAACGGTCGTGCTTTTGGGAGCGGGGAATGATCTCTGTGGTCAACGCTGCGCAGTGGATACGGGTCATGGGCGAGGACTACCGATTTGGAGGAGGGCAACCGCCAACTCATGATCCGCTCCGCCGGACCTGCCGTGGTGGCGCCAATGTTTACTCGGGTATCGCACGATAGGCACGTCAGAATCGATTGGTGACTATGCCCTATTCCGTAGAATTCGGGTTCTTGCCGGAGCATCGTGAAACGCCCGTTGTCGCACGCTCAGGAGACGAGTTGGCGGCCATCGTCGACTACTTGATTCAAGCAGCTGATCCAACTCGAAATTTTGGCTCGATATTCGTAATCGGTTCGGGCGGGATTCATGTCGCAAATGTAGGAGTCGGTGTCGATCTGAATACCGGCTTCGGTACGCTGGTTGTATGGGGGAGTGGTGGGCAGTTCTGTTCTTGTGGTGACTCGCTCGACGACTCGATGGTTTCTTATTATGAGGTTGCACATGAGAGAAGATTTCCGGGGAAGTCTCGCGTCGCTCCGGAAATTCTTAGGAAGGGCTTGACGGCCATATACTCGGACCCTGAGAAATTGCCTGCAGGGTTGTCATGGTTTCCCTGGGGTGAATAAGTTGATTCGATCCGCCCGGTGTCGGCATTTTCCGGATGTTCCGATTCTGCTCGCGTTCTGCACGTTGATGGGGTCGATCTAGTGAGGGTGAAGGGTGGTAGGGTGACACGGAATGTAGACGGATTGACCCAAGAGGATCCGAGAACCATTTGTTTTGTTCTGACGTGCCTGTTTTGTCGAGCTATAAGTCTCGACGAAATGAAACAGTGGTCCCTGCATGTAGTGATGTCGAATCGGGTGGAGGATATCCCGCCGTATATCTTCGAGTTGGTCGAATATGAAGGTTCATTAGCTGGTGTTGTTCGTACTATCGGGTTTTCCCCGGATGACGGTGCGGTTTCGCTCATCGAGCCGGCAATCTATGGTATCGCGTTCCAGAGGGGAGTTGATGTCTACGATCCGCCGATAACCAGGAGGGCTGCCGAAGTCGCAATTCGAAGCCACCCCGAGGTTCTCGGCGAGTTCTTCGATACCTTTCCTTTCATTACTCCGTTCGGCTCGAGTCGAAGTATGTCCGGATCGACCGACGTGTCGTAACTTCGCTCGGATCGGAGTCGCTCACCGTGCACAGCTCCGAACGGTGCGGAATTCGGGTGCACTTGGAGTATCCGATCCCTTCCGAGGTAACGTTGCGGCTGGGGAGGAAGCATTCCCTCCATTGAGGGTGCTGGCTAGGGGTTAGGAACGTTGGTGTCCCATGGGTAAGATGGTAGACATTGATTTTCAATTCGAACATCCGATTCGAGTATCGGTACTTCTGGATGCTGTTGCGAAAAGCGGTATGACGCTCGATTCGGGCGGCAGTGTGAATTTTCATCTGACCGACGATTTCGAATGGGAGTCGAGGACCTTCGACGATATCGACACTGTTCTGGAGAATATTTGCCGGCACCACGACCGTGGGGAGACAGTCGGGCTTTCGGCGCATTTCATCGACTCCGAGTTCGGTGGTAGTTTTCTGGTGCCCCCGAAGGCGATGACAGTAACGTTCATACTCGACGCTGATCGGGCCCTTCTCGATTCTGGGCGGATCACCGACTTCAGCTGGTATCTGCGCCGACTCGGGCCACCTTTCCTGGAGATTGGACTGGCCGGTTTGGAATGTCACGATCTTTGAAATGAAGCGACGGAAGCTACCGAGTGCGGGCTACCCGGCCGGACCTCGAACCAGTGTCAATCCGAATTCCGTATTCGGGCGGGCTCGAGGTCCGTCCTGGTTGCCAAGTAATCCTTGTTGCGAGGTAACTGGCCAGGGGGCCTTGTCGAGCAGGCTCGCTAGCCGGATCGTCTTGTGGCACAGAGTGTTTGTGCCCCAGCCGAACTATGACCAGCAGAGCGATCCCGGCATGCGCGACTTGTGGCCGATGTCGACCACCACCTCTCAAGTCGCTTCGAGCAGCGCCTGGGGTTCGCGCCGAACATTGCGACCGGGTGCGGCGGAGCCGGTCGATCTCATGATGATGCGGCCGCACGCCGGTAGCCTCGATCGCGGAGACCAGCGAGCGACGAGGAGGGCCTGAGATGAGTCGACCGGTTCGGATCGGAGTTCAGCTGCAGCCGCAGCACGCGCCCAAGTACGGGTTGATTCGCGATGCCGTGTTGCGGGCCGAAGACGCCGGTGTAGACGTCGTGTTCAACTGGGATCATTTCTATCCGCTCAGCGGCGACCCGGTCGGCGCGCACTTCGAGTGCTGGACGATGCTGGCGGCGTTCGCGGAGCAGACCGAGCGGGTGGAGATCGGCGCGTTGGTCACCGGCGGCGGGTACCGGAATCCGGAACTGCTGGCGGATATGGCGCGGACCGTCGATCACATCAGCGACGGCAGGCTGATCCTCGGCATCGGCGCGGGTTGGTTCCAGAAGGACTACAACGAGTACGGCTACGAATTCGGCACGGCGGGAAGCCGTTTGGATCTGCTGAAGGAGAGCATGGCCCGGCTCACCGCGCGGCTGAAGAAGCTGAACCCGCAGCCGGTCCGCGAGATCCCGATCCTGATCGGCGGCGGTGGCGAGCGGAAGACGTTGCGCCTGGTCGCCGAGTACGCCGACATCTGGCACAGCTTCGCCGACCTCGCGGGACTGAAGCACAAGAACCAGGTGCTCGCGCAGCACGCCGCCGCCATCGGCGCCGACGTGTCCCGTATCGAGCGCTCGGTGCCGTGGCCAGGCGCGGAGCAGGCGCCGAAGTTCGTCGAGGCCGGGGTCGGGCTCTTCACCGTCGGTGTGAGCGGCCCAGGCTACGACCTCGGCGAACTCGAGCAGGCCATCCGCTGGCGCGACGAAGTGAACCCGGAACAGGTCAGCGGACTGGCCTGAGTCCGGGTTCCACCGCGGTCAGTTCGCCGAATACCGAAGCTCACCGGCCGCTGCCCCCTCGACGGGCAGCGACAGGCGGACCGGCAGCGCGGCCAGGCCGCGGATCAGCAGGCTCTTGCGCCAGCTGAGTTCGGCGAAATCGCCGTCGAGCGACATCGCGGGAATCCGGTCGAGCAGCCGGGTGAGCGCGATGGTGGCCTCCATCCTGGCCAGCGCCGCGCCGACGCAGTAGTGGATGCCGTGGCCGAAGGCGATGTGCCGGTTGTCGGTGCGGGCGGGCTCGAAGCCGTCCGGGTCCGGATATCGCCGCGGGTCGCGGTTGGCCGCCGCGAGGGAGATCATGACGAACTCGCCCGCGTCGATGTCCCGACCGCCCAACGTGATCGGCGCGGTGGTGAACCTGGCCGTCGCCAGATGCACCGGACCCTGGCAGCGCAGGATCTCCTCGACGAAGGCCGGGACGCCGATCGGGTCCGCGCGCAGCCGTTCGGCGGTGGCCGGATCGCGCAGCAGCTCGAGCACCGCGTTGCCGATCAGGTTGACGGTGGTCTCGTGTCCGGCGGCCAGTAGCAGAAACAGCATCGAGATGAGTTCTTGCTGATCGAGCCGATCCCCGTCATCCTTGGCGACGATCAGCTCGGAGAGCAGGTCTTCGCGGGGGTTGTCGGTGCGCACGGCGATCAGTTCGGTGAGATAGGTGAAGAAGCTGATCCCGGCGCTGGTCCGCTCCTCGACGCTGGCCGACTCGTTCACCACGATCTCCGTCCAAGCGCGGAAGTCGTCCTTGTCGTCGTCCGCCACGCCGAGCAGCTCGCAGATCACCATGATCGGCAGCGGGAACGCGTAGTCGTCGAGGAGGTCGGCGGATTCCTTGACGCTCAGCTCGTCGAGCAGCGAGTCCGCGATCGCGGTGATACGGGGGCCGAGGTCACGCACCGCGCGGCTGGCGAACGCCTTCGCCACCAGGCTGCGCAGCCGGGTGTGCTGCGGAGGATCGGCGAAGAGCATGTTCTCGTTGACAGCGCCCGCGAACTTCTCGGCTCCGCCGTTCTTGGCGATGGCCGCCTGGCCTTCCGGCGAGGTGACGCGTTTGCTGAGATTCGGCTCGACGAAGGCCTGTTTGGCGACGTTCTGGTCGACGACCAGCCAGCTCAGCACTCCGTCCAAGCGGACGCGGTGGATGGGACCGCGTTCGCGCAACCTCCGGTAGACGGCATGCGGGTCCTGGTAGAAGTCGTCGTCGGTCAGCTCGATGATCTCGTTGGCGGCCGTCACGAGGCGCCCCAGGTCCTCGACGCGGAGCCCGCCGAAGCCGAACGTGAATCCAGGTAGTTCACTAGCCCTGTTTCCTTTCGAGGTCGAACGGTTCTGATTCAGTCCCGACACAGTCTCGAGAAGCGGTAACAGCGGTGATCGCTCGCTGTCCGATCGTGGTGGTGCCGAGGCGAAGTCGGCCGCCTGCTGCATCGGTGGAACGTCGAGCAGTTTCGATCGGTGTGAACAATGAACAAGCCACGGGACCAAGTGCACCGACGAAATGTCCGCGTACCCGGGGCAAATTCCCGAGGGATTCTCGCACAGCCGTGCGTTTCCGCCCCGAGTGACCCTCGTCGCGTCGGCCGCGCTTAACTGTGGGTTTGCGGTGCATCCCCGCTATGGTCTGGAACATGGCTGGTCTGCCCGCTGCACGGCGTCGTGCCCTGATCACCTTGCTACTGCTCGCCGTGGGCCTGACTGTGGCAGGCTGTGGTTCCGGCGACGATTCCGCCGACACCAGGGACCTCTGCGCGCCGCCGGGACTGAGCGCGGCGTCCGCGGCACCGACGAACCTCGCCTCATCCGCCACCGCGGGGCCGGACCGCTACACCACCGCGAACACGGTTCCGCTGGAATCCATCGATGTGACCGAGCTCGGGCTGATCACGCCCGGCACGCTCAGCGTCGGCACGCTCTCGGACGCGCCGCCGAGCATCTGCGTGAACTCCGCCGGGACCTTCACCGGTTTCGACAACGAGCTGTTGCGCGCGGTAGCCGCGAAACTCGGTCTGCGGGTGCAGTTCTCGGGCACCGAGTTCTCCGGACTGCTCGCGCAAGTCGCGGGCGCGCGCTTCGACGTCGGCTCGTCCAACAT
This sequence comes from Nocardia sp. NPDC004654, assembly GCF_040609595.1. Classification (NCBI taxonomy): domain Bacteria; kingdom Bacillati; phylum Actinomycetota; class Actinomycetes; order Mycobacteriales; family Nocardiaceae; genus Nocardia; species Nocardia sp. NPDC004654. The sequence goes on from NZ_JBEXKI010000001.1 coordinate 605,112, forward strand.
CACCACCACCGACGCCCGCCGTGAACTGGTCGGCTTCACCAACGGGTACGACTTCGGCTACTTCGCCCTCGTGGTCGCCGACGGCAGCCCGATCAGGAGCTTCGCGGATCTGGGGCCGGGCACCCGCATCGCCGTCGTGCAGGGCACGGTGCAGGACGACTACGTGGTCAACACCCTGCGCCTGGACCCGGTGAAGTTCCCGGACTACAACACCGCCTACGCCAACCTGAAGACCGGTCAGGTCGACGCCTGGGTCGCGCCCTCGGCGCAGGCCGAAGGCGCGATCAAACCCGGCGACGGCACCTCGGTGGTCCAGAACGCCTTCAGCCTGGACAATTTCGCCGCCTGGGCGGTGAGCAAGAACAACAAACCGCTGACCGACGCGCTCAACAGCGGCTTGGACGCGGTGATCGCGGACGGCACCTACGCCCGCCTCTACAGCGACTGGGTGCCGAGGCAGCTGCCGCCGGGCTGGAAGCCCGGTTCCAAGGCCGCGCCGACGCCGCAGCTGCCCGACTTCGCCGCGCTGGCCGCGGAGAATCGGACGGAAGAGAGCCAGGAGCAGAACGCGCCGAAGTCGACCTTGCAGCAGTTGCGGGAGACGTTCTTCGATTGGTCGTTGTACCGCAAGGCTTTTCCCGACCTGATCAAGACCGGTCTGCCGAATACCCTGATCCTGGCGCTCGTTTCGGGCGCGCTCGGCACCGTGATCGGCATGCTGCTCGCCGTCGCCGGAATCTCCCGAACGCGCTGGTTGCGTTGGCCCGCACGGGTTTACACCGACATCTTCCGCGGACTTCCCGCCGTCGTGATCATCCTGCTCATCGGCCTTGGCATCGGGCCGGTGGCGCGCAACATCACCGGCAACAATCCGTACTGGCTCGGCGCGGTCGCGCTGGCGCTGCTCGCCTCGGCCTACATCGGCGAGATCTTCCGCTCCGGAATCCAATCCGTGGAGGCTGGGCAGCTGGAGGCGGCGCGCGCCATTGGTTTCGGCTACCGGCAGGCGATGACGCTGGTGGTGATCCCGCAGGGCGTGCGCCGAGTGCTGCCCGCGCTGATGAACCAATTCATCGCGCTCATCAAGGATTCCTCGCTGATCTACTTCCTCGGCCTGCTGGCCAGCCAGCGCGAACTGTTCGCGGTGGGCCGAGATCTCAACGCGCAGACCGGAAATCTCTCGCCGCTCGTCGCCGCGGGTCTGATGTATCTGGTGCTGACCATCCCGCTCACGCACCTCGTCAACTACATCGACCACCGGATGCGCACCGGCAGGCCGGACCAGCCGATCGACGAGCTGGAGCAGGCCACCATCACCGAAGGGCGCTGAACCATGAGTGCATCTCTGACCGGAACCGGCCTGCACCTGACCCTCGGCCGCAACCACGTGCTGCGCGGTATCGATATCCACGTCGACGCGGGCACGACCACCACTGTCATCGGGCCGTCGGGCTCCGGCAAATCGACCCTGCTCCGGGTGCTCAACCGGCTGCACGAGCCCGACCGCGGTGACGTGCTGCTGGACGGGAAGTCGGTGCTGCGGGAGGACCCGGACCGGCTGCGCCAGCGCATCGGCATGGTGTTCCAGCACTTCAACCTGTTCCCGCACAAGACGGTCGCGGACAACATCGCGCTCGGGCCGCGCAAGCTGCGCGGCCTGTCGAAGGACGCGGCGCGGGCGCTGGCGATCGAGCAGCTCGAGATCGTCGGGCTGGCCGACAAGGCCGACACGCGTCCGGGAAACCTCTCCGGCGGCCAGCAGCAGCGGGTCGCGATCGCCCGCGCGCTGGCCATGCGGCCGGAGATCATGTTCTTCGACGAGGCCACCTCGGCACTGGATCCCGAGCTGGTCAAGGGCGTGCTCGGACTGATGAGCGAGCTGGCCTCGGGCGGCATGTCGATGATCGTGGTGACGCACGAGATGGGGTTCGCGCGCAGCGTCTCGGACAAGGTGGTCTTCATGGACCAGGGACAGGTGGTTGAGACCGGCGCGCCGGAGGCGTTGTTCGACGCGGCCGAGACGCCGCGGTTGCGAAAGTTTCTGTCGCAGGTGCTGTGAGCAGCCGCCGCTGTTCGCCGCGGGCCCGCCGTCCTTCGGCGACGCTCCCCGGGGTGCGGTGCTTCGGCGGAATCTGTGGCCCGATAAGCCGCCCTGCTCGCGCATCGAGCGGTCCCCGCAGCGCACGCTCGGCAACCGCTATTCATGCGTAAGTGTTAATGTGTTCTTGTTCACAGATACACCTGTCCATCACGATGGAAGAAGGCTTTCTGATGACTGCGGCACACTCCGAGCACACCGGCCACGCGCATACCCACTGCGAGGGCTGCGGCCATGTCGCCGTCCCGCACGGCGACCACATCGACTACGTCCACGACGGCCACCTGCACCGCGCCCACGACGGCCACTTCGACGAATGCGAACCCTCCGGTCACACCGAAGCCGCGAACCACGACCACGTGCACGGTGAAGGCTGCGGCCACGTCGCCGTTCCCCACGGCGACCACATCGACTACATCCACGACGGCCACCGCCACGCGCCCCACAACGGTCACTACGACGAACACTGACCCCCGGCCGGTCCGCCTAGCCCCTGCTCCAATCCTCAACGCCTCCGCATACCGCTCGAGCATCGCTTCGAGCGGGTGGGGTCAGGTGTGGAAGGTGGCTATTGCGGACCAGAGGAGGGGGGAGTGGTGGATGGCGCCGGTTTCGCGCCAGGTGGTGAGGCGGGTGCGGTGCCAGGTGGTGAGGGGGAGTAGGGGGTTGGGGTGGTCGTGGGCGGTGTCGATGGCGCGGATGAGGTCTTGTAGCGGGGTGGCGGTGGTGGCGCCCGCGAGGCGTTGGAAGGCCAGGTCGGTGGGGAGTGGCCAGCGGGTGGCGGTGACGAGTTCGGCGCCGCCGTTGATCATGGCGGCGATGAGGCCGAGCGCTTCGGTGAAGCGGAGGTCGCCGCCGCTTTCGCAGGCGATCAGGGCGACCCGGCTCGGAATCGGCCAAAGGTCCGGCCCCGCAACCGGTTCTGGGTCCAGGGTGTGCGTGCCGAGCAGGAGGTCCTTGGCGGAGAGCGGGCGGTGCGCGCGCAGCGGTTCGGCGAAACCGGTGGTGTCTGCGGTGCAGGCCAGGTGTAGTTCGGCGTTCTCGCTCTGACCGGATTCCGGGGTCGCGGCCGTGACGTGACCGACGTAGATCAGCCGCGAAGCCCCCGCGCGGAGCGTTTCGGAGAGCCACGCGCGATCCAAGTCGGTGCGTCGGAAGACTTCCACGGGATCTGCCACCACAGGCCGGAGGCGTTGCCCCGCAATGTGTTCGGCGACGCGCTCGGCCAGCGGGCCGGTGCCGTCCATCCGCCCGAGGACCGAACCGAGGGCGGAGTCGGCACGAAAACCCGGCACCCGCGGATCGAGGACCGCCACCACGGGCAGCTCATGGTCGGTGGCCCAAGAGCGCGCGCGACGATCCGGCGCGTGCACTACACCGGCGGGCGCGAGCAGGCTGACGTCGGCGAAATCGACGAGCCGCAAGGCGGGATCGGGCGCGATGATCTCCCACGGCACCTGCGCCACCCGCGGCGAGGGTTGCAGCCGGATGTGCGGACGGACTCCGCGCGTGTACAGCCCGTGCAACTGCTCCGCGAGGCCGTACGGCAGCAGCGCCCGAGAAAGCGACTGTGCGAGTGCGTATTCCGCATCGGGCGAGGCGAAGGCTCCGGCCGTGAGGGCGTGCTCGAGCCCGCCGGGCACGGTGGGGTTCGGCAGCGCGTCGGTCAGCGCCCGCACGGCCTCCGTGATCGGATCACCCGGCAGCATCGCGGCGCCGCGCGGCGCGGAATCGTCCTCCCACCGCCAGGACATGTAGACGTCACCGGCATCGGCCATCCGTACTACGACCGTCGGTTGGTCGGATGTCGTCATGGTCGAGCCCCATGGCCCTCGCGCCGTGCTGACCCAGGCCGCCGACCAGTCGCGCCGCGAGTCCACCGCACCCGCGCGCGGAAGTCCGACCATGCGCCGCGACCCGCCGCCGATCCGGCCTGCGTGGTCGCTGCCATCGACCGGGCCTCGTCTCTCGGTTCACTCATACCGCCAGCACCCGTCCCTCCCGTACCGCGCGCCCATAACGCCCCTCGGCGGCGGCGATGTACTCGGCGAGCGCGATGTGCCCGTCGGGCGCGACTGCCAACCGTGGCGGTGGCGCTACTCGCAAACCCGCCGCGGCGGCGACCTTGGCCAACGCCGATCCGAGTTGGAGCGCGGAATCACCTACCGACGGGGAAGTCTCGATCGGCGACAGCGGTTCGAGCGGAAGCTGGGGACGGGGTTGGTGGTCCGTCGCCTCGACATCCAAGGTGGTTCCAGCGCATTGCGTTTCGATGAGATCCGCGATGAGCGGTCCGTCGCCGCAGAGGTAGGCGAATCGGAACGCCAAACGCATGGCCGGGTCGGCGATCTCGCGATTCCACTGGGCGCGCTGGTTGCCGTTTGGCAGCGTGTATCGCACGGCGTCGATGGCGATCGCCGCGGGCACGGCGACATCGCGCGCCAGCGCCAGCAGCTCGGGTGTCGGCGAGTCCACGCTGTCGATGAGCGCCTCCAGCAGCACGGCGTGCCAGAAATCGACCTGCGCGCAGTGCAATCCGAGGCCGCGCGAGGCGTACGCGTCGAACGCGGCGGCGAGCAACTGCTGCCCCTCGTCGACACGGAACCCTTTGAACGCCACCGTCGCGAGGCGGGTCTGCACCGCGGCGACGTCCAGCGCCGCGCCGGACGCCTCGAAGCAGGCCAGGCTGCGCCGGTACAGCGCCTCGGCCTGTTCGTCGTCGCGTTGTTCGGCGACGAATCCCATGATCCTGAGCCCGACTCCGGCGCGATACTCGAGTCCGGCCTGTTCGAAGTACTCCTGGCTCGCCCGCAGCGGCTCCTCCGCCGCCTCGAACCGGTCGACCCTGGTGTACAGCGTCGCGAGATTCTGCTGGGTTTCCGCCACCGCGTTGCGGTCGCCCGCCGCCTCGAACGCGGCCAGCGCTTGTTCGGCGAAGTCGATGCCGAGTTCCCTGCGTCCGGTCTCGAAGTACGCGCCCGCCAGGTTCATCAGCGGATGACCGGCGAGGTGCGGCGCGAAAAGCTTCGCGACGTCGAGTGTTTCAGTGGCGAGTTCGATGACGCGCACCCATTGGGCCCGGTGGAACGCGACCGCCGTCAGCGAGAGCAGGCACGGCACGCGCAGCGCTCCGAATTCGGGATTGTCCGCGAGCAGCGCCCTGGCCTGCTCGAGCGCCGCTTGCGCGTCGTCGAGTTCGCCGAGGTGCTGGAGCGCTTGCGAGTAGTTGACGAGCGTAGACGCGCGCTTCTCGACGGCGTCCTCGGGAATCTCCGCCAGCGCCGACCGGAATCGGACCACCGCGCCCGCGTGGTCGCCGAGCTCGTCGCACATGCTCGCCGCGTTCACCAGCGCGCTGACCCGCACGCCGTCGGAGGTGGTGCTTACCGCGTGCTCGAAGATGCGCAGCGCCTCCGCGACCTCACCACGCTGATAGGCGGCGGCCCCCTCGTAGAGCAGTTCCAGGCCTGGCGGCGCTTCGTCACTCATCAGAAGTCCGAATCCGTTGCGGCGGCGCTGGTCTCCGCGAGCAGCGCGTCTTCGTCGCCAGCCCCGGCACGGCCGAGCCGAGCGATCGCGAAATCGCGAATACGTTGCCGCTCTTCGCGTTCAGCAGCGCCCAGCTCCGCAGGGCCCACGCCGGGAACGTAGACCCGCACCGCGGCGACTTCGTCCGACGAAACCGACGCCGCACCCTGCCAGGTGTCGCCGAACAGCTCGAGTTCCGTGTCGACCACACCTGCCGCGGTGTCGAGTGACGCACGTGGTCGCAAATGCGCGGGCGCGGTGATCAGTTGGGGAGCGGCCACCGCTCGAACCCGCACGAGCGTCGCGCCCTCGGCCCTGGTCAACTCCCAGGACACCGCGCGTTCGGAGGCATCGACCAAGCCGGGCGGGCAACGCCGCCAATCCCACCCGCTGCTGCCTCGCCCGAAGACCAGCTCGCCGTGCCGTGCACCCGGCCCGGCGGCCAGCGCGTAATCCGCTGCCCGGCCGAGCGCGGCGGAGGCTGCGGTCACCGGCTCGAAGTGCGCGTCTACGCCGTCCACCAGCGACTCGCATTCTTCGGTGAGCGTAGCGATCTCGGTATCGAGCAAGCCCTGATCGAGTGCCGGAATTCCGTCGATGGTGGACGCGGGCCACCATCGGGCCGCCCAGTGCGCGTAGGCCAGCCGCCTGGCCCGGGTCACCAGGGCGGGTAGCGCGGGCTCGGCCGGGAGTTCACCGGTTCGCTTGTCGGCGACGGTCAGTGCGACGCGTTCGCCGTAAACGGCCCACAACCATTCCTGCGCGACGTCGGGGTCGTGCAGCACGGCAGCCGGTACCTGTTCGTCGGCAAGCAGGCTCCAGCTGAGATGGCCGCCGAGCACCTCCAATACCAGGGTGTCCAGCGCGGGCGCGTCATCCAAAACCGTTGGCGCGCCACGAGTAGCGACGGTCCAGATTCCATTCGACTGTTCGCGCACGAGCACCGCGTTCATCAGCTCGCCCTCGATTCCGTCGAACCGAACTCTCCCGCGACCGCATTCGCGCTCAGCGCGTTCTTCACCTTGGTGCGGTGATCGAGGATGACCGAGCGGGCCACGCCATCCAGCAGATCCCACAGCTCATCGGGTTCTTCCACCGGAGCCGCGCGAACATCGCGTCCGTGCAACCGAACCCAGAGCCGTCGCAGGTAGGGCCGCCACGGTGTGCGGAGTTCCGCGGCGATCTGCGCTAGCGGACCGCTCGCTTCCCCGGCCTCGTGCACCGTCAGCCGCCGCGCTTGCAGCACATAGGCTTCCCGCCGCCAGCGGTTGTTGATCGCCTGATGCGCCGCAGTTTCGCGGGCTACCCGACCCGGTGCTACGACCTGCCAGGCACCGCGTGCGGTGTCCGCTGCGCCGCTGGCGTCCTGCCGCGTGCTGTCTGCCGCGCTACCCCGATCCGCCTCAGCGACGCTCCGCGCACCGCCGGGATCCGGCCGGGTTACGTCGTTCGCGCCACTGTGTTCCGCCCGCGTTGTGTCCCTTGCGCCACCTCGATCCGGCCGCGTGGAGTATGCCGCGCCACTGTGATCCGTATGGGAGGCGTCTGCTGCGCTGCCGCGTTCCACTGGCGGGGCGCCCGCCGCATGGTCGCGATCGGGCCGCATGATGTGCGCTGCGCCGCCGCGCCCCGACCGTTCGGCCATCGCCACGCCGCCCCGGTCCTCCGCCCGTGCCGCGTCGGCCAAATGGCGCACCCGCCCGACGCTCTCGCCCGACATCACGCCGAACGGCGAAAGCCCCAAGGCCAGCGCGGCTCCGGTAGCAGCAGCCACCCGCAGCGTCTCGTCCAGCAGCGCCCACGGCGCACAACTGCGGGCGATCTCGTCGGTGACCAGCTCCGGAATCGGCGGTAGCTCAGCGCGTTCGCTCGATGCCTGCAACACCGTGAAGACCCGTTCGTAGATCGTGCGGTCGAACGGCAGCCCCAGATCCGCCTTGGATGCCGACGCGCCGAGCGCGGGCGGGTGCGGCAGTGGGTGTGCGGTGAGCCCGAGTTCGTTCGCGCTGTCGCCGGATGCCCTGTGCCAGAGGTCGATACCGGAATGGGTGCCCGCGTGCGCCGCGACGAGGCGGTTCAGTTCTGGCTGACCGTCACCGGTCACCCGACTGTTCGCGCACGTGTCGAGCAGCTCCTCGAACGCCGCGGTGTGGTCACCGCCGACCGCCCCCACCGGACGCCGCCGCCAGGCGATCTCGATCAACCCGCCCAACTCCCGAGCCGTCTCCGCGTCGGTGAGATGGTCCTTGAGCGCCTGCGTGGTTCGGCCCGCCGCGAATTCGTGGATATCGCGTAGCGCGGCCTCCGCGGACTGCCGGTCTCGCACCGGATCCGGGTGCCCCGCGGTCGTCGCGAGCTCGAAACAGCGCTGGAAGTAGAGATCCTGGGGATTGCCCTCGGTGATGCGCAGCGCGCGGCGGACCTGTTTGAGCAGCGTGAACCAGGCGGCGGTGGCGCGCAGCACGTCGGCGGCGGCGTATATCCGGGTGGCGAGCAGCGTCGCGCCGTCCGCGGTCAGGATCGCGCCCGCGCAACTCGGATGCTGCACGGGCCGGATGACCAGCGGGTCGAGCACGAGTTTGACGGTACGGCGCAGCGGTCCACCCTGTGGGCCGCTGAGTGCTTCGACACCGTCGAGCTTGCGCCACACCTCGTCGAGCACCATGGCGCGCGGTCGTCGCATTCGACCAGGTTAACGGACCTGTGGTCGGTTCGGGCCGCCGAAACCTGGGATCGGTAGGCGGCGCGCGATTCCTACCTTTCTCACAACGGCCTACACGGGGCCGGACCAACCGAGACAGACAGGAACAGATCACCATGAACGCCAAGAACTTCCGCATCGGCACCGCCGCCCTCGCCGCCCTCGCGCTCACCGGCTTCCTCACCGCCTGCGGTGACGACTCCACGAAGAGCTCGCCCGCGACCTCGCAGCAGACCACCGCCGCCGCACCCGCGGGGCCGGCCTCCGGCAAGTCCGCGGCGCTGGTCGACGGCAAGGCGCTGAACGGCACGTTCGACACCACCTGCGCCAAGCAGGGCGACACCCTGGCCCTCGCGCTGACCGACAACAACAACGCCACCTACGGCCAGCTGTCGGTCAGCGCCACCATCACCGGCGACACCGTGCAGGCCGTCGGCATCGCGGGCAGCCAGGGCGGCTCCTCGGGTCTGCCCTACGCGGTCGGTTACGGCAACGGCCAGCCGGGCGGTTCGGCGAAGCTCGTGAAGGACGGCAACACCTTCAAGGTGACCGGCGAGGGCGTCGGCGCTCCCGACCTGACCAACCCGCTCGCGGGCCCCTCGACCTCGACCTTCGACATCACCTTCGCCTGCTCGACCATCGTCGGCGCCTGACGGTCCGACTGCTCGGCTCCCCGTCGTCCCGCGAGCCCGGCGCCACCGAGGGGTGCGCCAGGACGGGACGACGGGGTGGCCCGGAACTCGGAACGTCCGACCGACCAAAATCCAAGGAGCACACCATGGCAACCAAACTGCGCGCCGCCGCGATCGTCTTCGGCCTCGCCGCGATCGGCCTCTACCTCTGGCAGGGCCTCACCTACGAACCGAGCAGCCCGTGGGAGCCCGGCTTCACGGCCTGGCTCAACGGCTTCATCGCCCTGCCGATCGTCGCGTTCACCCTTGTGGTGATGGTCTTCGCCTTCACGGGTGAGGGCATCATGTCCGCCTTCACCGGCCTCAACACCACGGAATTTCGCGGCGGGCTGCTCGGCATCGGCACCGTGAAGTCGTTCCGGCAGACCGGGTTGACCGTCAACGACCAGCCGCAGATCCGCATCGAATTCAGCGTCGAGGGCGTGGACGGCAAGGTCTTCGACTCCGCCGCGAAGATGATCGTGCCGCTCACCGAACTGGCCCTGCTGCGCCCCGGCGTCGTGCTGCCAGTGCGCTACCTGCCGGACCGCACCGACAAGGTCGAGGTCGATCTCTCCGGCGACAGCGTCGAGGCGCAGCGGGTGATGAACGAATCCATGATTCGCAAGGGCTTCACCACCAAGGCCAAGCTGGACATCGCGGCGCGCGGCATCGCGGCGCAGGCGGTGGTGCAGTCGCTGTCGGTGCCCGGCGAGATTCGGGACGGCTACTCCAAGGTGGTGATCGGGCTCGCCGTCACCAGGCCCGACGGCAGCACCTTCCGCACCAGCGCCGAGAAGTTCCTGCCACCGGCCAGCGTGGGTAACGTGCAGGTGGGCAGGATCGTGCAGGTGCACTACCTGCCGGAGAACGAGCAGGAGGTGGTCATCGCGGTTCCGGTGAACGCCTGAGACGTGGTCGGCTGTTCACCTGGGTGTTTCCTGGGAATAGCCTGCGACGTTTACCGTGCGGCCGACAGCCCAGAGCAGGAGTGATCGTGACCTTGAAACCACTCGCCCTCTTCGTGCAGCACGACGGCCGCTCCGCGCGCGCCGCCGTGACCTGCGAGTACAAATGCGCCAACGCGTGCTTCCACGAGACGCCCAACACCTCGGGCGGCGAGTACTTCGGCGACATCGTCAGCTCACTGAACCGGCGTGGGCTGATCAAGGGCGGCGCGGCCGCGGTTCTCGCGGTCGGCGCCGCCTCCGCGCTCGCGGCCTGCGGCGACGACGAGGCCGCAGGCTCCACCGGAACCACCCCGGCCGGCCCGCCCGGCACCGGAACCAACTTCACCGCGGTCGCGCCCAACAAGGAAGACGCCGTCGTCGTACCGGAGGGCTACGAGCAGTCGGTCGTGATCCGTTGGGGCGACCCGATTTTCGCCGACGCTCCCGCCTTCGACTTCGACCGGCAGACCGCCGCCGCGCAGGCCGAGCAGTTCGGCTACAACAACGACTTCGCGGCCCTGCTGCCCATCGAGGGCCAGGCCAACAGCTACCTGCTCGTGGTCAACCACGAGTACACCACCGCGCCGCACATGTTCCGCGGCTACGACAAAGCGAACCCTTCACCCGAGCAGCTCGCCATCACCATGGCTGCGCACGGCCTGACCGTCGTCGAGGTCGAGGGCGAGTCCGGCACCGGCAAGCTGACGCCGGTCTTCGGCAAGTACAACCGCCGCATCACTGCCACGACCGAGTTCACCCTCACCGGCCCCGCCGCGGGCAGCGAGTTCGTGAAGACCTCCGCCGACCCGACGGGCACCAAGGTGCTCGGCACCTTCGCCAACTGCGCGGGCGGCGTAACACCGTGGGGCACCGTGCTTTCCGGCGAGGAGAACTTCCACGGCTACTTCGCCAACGGCGACAAGCCCGCGGGCGGTGACGCCGCTGTCGCGCGCGCCAAGCGCTACGGTTTCGCCGCGGGCGCGACGGCCAACCTCTGGGAGCGGGCCGACAAGCGCTTCGACTTGGCCCAGGAACCCAACGAGGCCAACCGATTCGGCTACGTCGTCGAGATCGACCCGTGGGACCCGAACTCGACGCCGGTCAAGCACTCGGCCATGGGCAGGCTCAAGCACGAGGGCGCGAACATCTACGTCACCAAGGGCGGCGACGTCGTCTCCTACACCGGCGACGACGAACGGTTCGACTACATGTACAAATTCGTGTCGTCCCGCAAGGTGCAGTCCGGCACCGGCGCGGCGAGCAGGCGGCACAACATGACCATCCTCGACGCGGGGACGCTGTACGTCGCCAAGCTCACCGGTGACCACGCGGACAAGATCGACGGCACCGGAGCCAAGCCGTCGGACAAGGGCTTCACCGGTAAGGGGCAGTGGATTCCGCTGCTGGAGACGAATGCCGAGGGCAAGGGCAAGTCGCTGGTCGACGGCATGACCGCCGAAGAGGTCGCGGTGTTCACCCGGCTCGCGGCCGACAAGGTCGGCGCCACGAAGATGGACCGTCCGGAGGACTTCGAGGCCAACCCCTACACCGGCAAGGTGTACGTCGCGCTGACCAACAACGACAACCGCGGCAAGGAGGGCAAGGCGGGCGCCGACGAGGCGAATCCGCGCAACCTCAACAAGAACGGCCAGGTTCTGGAGATCGACGACGATCACACCGGCACCGAGTTCACCTGGTCGCTGCTGCTGGTCTGCGGTGACCCGAACGCGGCGGACACCTACTACGCCGGGTTCGACAAGACCAAGGTGAGCCCGATCTCCTGCCCGGACAACCTGGCCTTCGACCCGTACGGCAACCTGTGGATCTCCACCGACGGCAATGCGTTGAAGTCCAACGACGGTCTCTTCTCGGTGGTGCTGGACGGCGCGAATCGCGGTGAGACCAAACAGTTCTTGACCGTGCCGCGCGGCGCGGAGACTTGCGGTCCGATCGTCACCGAGTCGCGGGTGATCGTGTGCGTGCAGCACCCGGGCGAGTCCGACGACGCCACCCCCGAGAACCCGTTCTCGCACTGGCCCGACGGGGGTTCCGCGCAGCCGCGGCCGTCCGTCGCGGTGGTGTGGAAGAAGGACGGCGGCCGGATCGGCGTGTAATCCGCTCTGTCGCAGAACTTTCGGTACTGCGACAGCCGGAGACTCTTCGCCCCCAGCCGGATCGGACGGCTGGGGGCGTTCTCTCGTTCAGCCACCCATATTGGCGAATCGGGCGAAATCCCCTTGGGCGCCGCTGTATACGTTCAGATCGGTGCGGCCCGCGATACCGGGGATGCTGCCGCTGTCGGTGGTCTGCCAGAACGTCCAGGTCGGCCAGCCGCCGGGGACCTCGGGTTGTGGGTTGTCGCGGTAGTCGGCGATCCACAGCGGATAGCGGGTGAACTCGCTGGTATTCGCCATCGCGGTCTTCCAGAAGTTCGGATAGGTGTAGATGATCGGCACCCGGCCGGTCAGCACCTGCACCGTGTTCAGATAGCGGTGCGTCCAGTTGATCAGCGCCGCGGGGGAAAGACCGCCGGAGTGCTCGAGATCGAGCACCGGCGGCAGGTCCAGCGGACCGTTCTGCCCGAGCACCGTCGCCGCGTAGAGCACGGCCTGCGGTTCCGGCGGCAGCTGCGGTCGCGCGTAGTGGTACGTGCCGCGCGCGATGCCCGCCGCCCGCATCAAAAGACTGTCCGGAACGAAGTAGGGATTGATGTAGCTCAGGCCCTCGGTCGCCTTGACCATGGCGAAGTCGTGGCCGGACCGTTTGACCGCGAACCAGTCGATCAACCGGCCGTCGATGTGCTGCCAGGACGAGACGTCCGGCCCGACCGGCGCGGCCGCCGTCTGCCCGGTCGCCGAAAGGATGCTGCCCACCACGATCGTGGACAACGCAAGACTGCGGGTCGTTCTCCAACGAGTGCTGTCCATGCCCTTCGACCTTAGGCGGCCGCCTCGTCTTCGTTCACCCGCCGCGCCGTGGTCCAATCGCAGGAGAGAATACCTCGAGTATGGGGGGTATACTCAAAGTATGAACGGGCCTACCACGGTAAAGGTGTCCAGCGAGACACGGGATCGTCTAGCTGCTCTCGCCGCGAAGGGCGAGACGATGGAGGAGGCGATCCTGAAGCTGATCGACTCCTACGAACACGTCAAGACGCGGCAACGGCTCGCGTGGGAAGCGCGTCTGGCTCGGGCGGAAGCCAATCCGGTCGCGGTGGCATGGGCGGAGCAGACCGTGGCGGACCTGGTCGAACGCGCCGAGCAGCGACAGGCGGGCCGCCGGTGACGGGATACGTGTTCGACGACACCATTCTCGACGCGTACGGCCATGGCAGCGACAACGTCGCTCGCTTGATCGCGGGCCTCGATGGTCGGCAGATCAGAATGGCGGTCCCGGCGATCACGCTCGCGGTGGCGCAGGCGGCGCTCTCGGACGAGCAGTGCGACGACATCGACGGCGTCATAGACAGCCTCGAGCACGTGCAGCTCGACCCTCTCGTGCACACCGATCAAATCACCGAGTTGTCCCGTGTGATCGGAGTCTGCGGCAGTCCACCCGATTCCGCTGCCGCGCACGCGATCTACGTGTCGAAGCGTCTCGACTGGCCGATCGTGACCGTCGACCGTAAGCGGTGGGCGGTGCTCGAGGAAGGCTTGCCGTGGCCGCTCGAGCTGGTCGAACTCGCTGAGCCAGAGCAGGCGAACTAGATGGAGGCCGAGGCTGTCCGTCGTAGCCGGCCGGGGCAGACAGCGCGCGCCGCCGGTGTCCTCAGCCGAGCCAGTCCAGGACCGAGGCGGCGGTCCACGACTGCTGCATGCTGCCGAGCGGTTCGCCGGTGAAGGGTTCGTAGTACTCCGCGAAGCTGCCGTCGCTGGCCTGCCGCAGCCCCTCGGCGCGCAGCATGAAGGCGCGTTCGGCCCAGCCGCGGCGGGCGAAGACCCAGGAGAACAGCCAGCTCATCACCGGCCACACCGGGCCGCGCCAGTATTCGCGCGGCCGGAAGTCCTTGGAGACCGGAGAGGTCGAGGGCGGCAGCGCGTAGCGCAGGTCCGGGTGGCCGCAGTAGCGCGGGCCCTCGAACAGGCGAAGCAGGCTGCGTTCGGTGTCGCGCGGCAGGCCGCCGCACAGCAGCGGAGCGAAGACCGCCAAGGTGTCGGTATCGATCCAGCGCTGGAGGCGCACGTCGAAGTCGCGGGCCGCGCCGGTCCGCGCGTCGGCGGTGGCGACGACGCCCGCGCGGAAGCGCTCGGCCCACGCGTAGAGATCACGCACGTCGGCGTGCGGCTGTCTGTATTCTTCGCCGATGTTGGCGAGCACCTCGCAGGCCAGGGCGAAGACCGCGGTGACGAACACGTCCTGCACGGCGAAGCTCATGGTCGAGGCCAGTTGGTAGTCGTCGTATCCGGCCCGACGCATCTGCTCGACCAGCCAGAGGTACCTGTCGTACTCGCGGTCGGTGGGACGCTGCGTCGGATCGGAGACGACGAGCACGTCCTCGCGGCGGTAGGCGGGCAGGTCGCCGGGGACGACGTGCTCGTAGGCGCGGTCCCAGCGCGGCGAGTTGTCCATGCCGGACTCCCAGCCGTGGTACAGCGTGATCCGGCCGTTCTCCTTCGGATCCCTGGCGTGCGCGAGCCAGCGATGCCAACGCACCAGATCCGGCCAGCGGCGGTTGAGGAATTCCTCGGCGACGGCCCTGGTGCTCCGGCCGTGGCGCCGGGAGTGATCGAGGATGCGCTGCACGGCGATGGCGTGCACCGGCGGCTGGGTGATGCCGGAGGTGTCCGGTCCGTCGGGCGCGTTGGCGGCCAGCTTGCGGCACTCCCAGCGGGCCGGGCCGGGGAAGTAGCCGTCCACGCCGTTGGCGAACACGATGTGCGGGATCATCCCGTTCTTCCACTGCGCCGAGAGCAGCGTGTCCAGCTCGACGACGGCGCGCTCGACGCTGAGCGGCGCGAGTCCGACCGCGACGAACGCCGCGTCCCAGCTCCACATGTGCGGATACAGGCGCGGCGCGGCGCTGGTCATCGTGCCCAGGTCGTTGCCCCGCAGCAGGTAGGCGGCGCGCGCCGCGAGCTGAGTTGGGGTGAAACCCGGATGTGCCATCCCCCTATTCTGCGATCCGACGCGCAGATATGCCCGATCAGCGGCGGTGGGTTGCGTCGCAGCGCGGCGCACCGGGTGTTCGGCGGATCTCACTCTCGCATGCCCCGTCTGTGGAGATTGTTACCGACGTATGCGTGCATCGCTACGAATCGGCGCAGTGCTACGGATTCGAGGTCGGTTTCGGCGCGCCGACTACGGTGGGGCGCATGAACACCGCCGTCACCAGCACACCGAAGCCGACCGCGTTGATCACCGGAGCCAGCCGCGGGCTCGGTGCGGCCATCGCCCGCGAACTCGCGCCGGGACACGAGCTGCTGCTCGGCGCGCGCTCGAAAGACGCGCTGCGCGACATCCTCACCGAGCTGCCGGAGGCGGCGGCGTGGCCGGTGGAGCTCACCGATTACGAGGCCGTCGCCGCGGCGGTCGGCGCGGTCGAACGGCTGGACGTGCTCGTGCACAACGCCGGGATCGCCGATCTCGGCACCATCGCGGAGTCTTCGGTGGAGCAGTGGCGAAACACCTTGGAGGCCAACCTCATCGCCGTCGCCGAACTGACCAGGCTGCTGCTTCCCGCGTTGCGCGCGTCGAACGGCCATGTGGTGCTGATCAATTCGGGCGCCGGGTTGCGGGCCAACGCTGGCTGGGCTTCCTACGCGGCGAGCAAGTTCGGGTTGCGCGCCTTCGCCGACGCGCTGCGCCTCGAGGAACCCGCGCTGCGCGTGACCTCGATCTTCCCCGGCCGCATCGACACCGACATGCAGCGGGAGATCACCGCGAACGAGGGCCGCGAGTACCGGCCGGAGGAGTTCTTGACCCCCGAGACGGTCGCGGCGGCGGTGCGGCACGCCGTCGAGACACCGCGCGATGCGCACCCGACCGAAATCGTGCTGCGGCCCATCGCCCGCTGAACCGACACGGTTCGGTGGGCGGTGTGCCTCCCCGCCGTCGGCGCGGCTTGCGCGGCCGCAGCTGACGACCGACGGTGACCGTCAGCCGCCACCCCGGCCGTACGCCGCGGACATCCGACCGAAGGTGACATTCGGCCGGTCCGCCGGGCTCGGGGTCACCTTCGGTCGGGAGATCAGGCGACGATGTTGACCAGGCGGCCGGGCACCACGATCAGCTTGCGCGGCGCGGCGCCGTTCAGCAGGGCGGCGATCTTCTCGTCGGCCAGCGCGGCCGCCTCGATGGCGGCGTTGTCGGCGTCGGCGGGGACCTGAATCCGGCTGCGCACCTTGCCGTTCACTTGGATCGGGTACTCGACCGTGTCCTCGACCAGCAGCGCGGGATCCGCGACCGGGAACGGCCCGTGCGCCAGGGAAACGCTGTGGCCCAACCGTTCCCACAGCTCCTCGGCGATGTGCGGGGAGAGCGGGGCCAGCATCAGCACCAGCGGCTCCACCGCCGAGCGCGGTGCGCCGTCCGGGTAGTTCTTGGTCAGGTGGTTGGTCAGCTCGATGAGCTTCGCGCCCGCCGTGTTGTCGCGCAACGCGGCGAGATCCTCGTCGACGCCCGCGATCGTCTTGTGCGTCAGGCGCAGCGTCTCCTCCGACGGCGCGTCCTCGGTGACGCGCAGCGCGCCCGTCTCCTCGTCGACCACCAGACGCCAGACCCGCTGCAGGAACCGGTGCGCGCCGACGACGTCCTTGGTCGCCCACGGCCGCGAGGTGTCCAGGGGACCCATCGACATCTCGTAGAAGCGGAAGGTGTCGGCGCCGTACAGATCGCACATCTCGTCCGGAGAGATGGCGTTCTTCAACGACTTTCCGATCTTGCCGTACTCCTGGAACACCTCGATCTCGACGCCGGTCGCGTCCGTCCAGAAGAACTTGCCGTCGCGCTCGACGATCTCGGCGGCGGGCACGTACGCGCCGCGCTCGTCGGTGTAGGCGTGCGCCTGGATGTAGCCCTGGTTGAACAGCCGCCGGTACGGCTCGCTGCTGCTCACGTCGCCCAGGTCGAAGAGCACCTTCTGCCAGAAGCGCGCGTACAGCAGGTGCAGCACCGCGTGCTCCACGCCGCCGACGTACAGATCGACGCCGCCCGGATCGCTCGGGCCGTGCTCCGCGGTGCGCGGACCCAGCCAGTACTGCTCGTTCTCCTTGGCGCAGAACGCCTCCGGGTTGGTCGGGTCGGCGTAGCGCAGCTGGTACCAGGAGCTGCCCGCCCAGTTCGGCATGACGTTGGTGTCGCGCCGGTACTTCTTCGGCCCGTCGCCCAGATCCAGCTCGACGTGCACCCAGTCGGTGGCCTTGGCCAGCGGCGGGGAGGGCTCGGAGCTCGCGTCGTCCGGATCGAAGGTAACCGGAGCGAAGTCGTCCAGCTCCGGAAGCCGCACGGGCAGCATGGATTCCGGCAGCGCGTGCGGTGCGCCCTGCTCGTCGTAGACGATCGGGAACGGCTCGCCCCAGTAGCGCTGGCGGGCGAACAGCCAGTCGCGCAGCTTGTACTGGATGGTGCCGGTGCCGTGGCCGTCGGCCTCCAGCCTGCCGATGACGGTCGCCTTGGCCTCCTCGACCGAAAGACCGTTCAGGTAATCGGAGTTCACCAGCTCGCCCTCGCCCGAATGGGCGCCGTTGGCGACGTCGCCGCCGGAGATGACCTCCACGATCGGCAGGCCGAAGGCGGTGGCGAATTCGTGGTCGCGGTGATCGTGGCCGGGCACCGCCATGATCGCGCCGGTGCCGTAGCCGATCAGCACGTAGTCGGCGATGAAGATCGGGATCCGTTGTCCGTTCACCGGATTGGTGGCGTACGCGCCCAGGAAGACGCCGGTCTTCTCCTTGTTCTCCTGGCGCTCCAGATCCGACTTGGCGGCGATGGCCTTGCGGTAGGCGGCGACGGCGTCGGCGGGAGTCGCCGCGCTCTCGTTGGTCCAGCGCGGGTCGGTGTTCTCC
The DNA here is from genome assembly GCF_040609595.1 of Nocardia sp. NPDC004654. Classification (NCBI taxonomy): domain Bacteria; kingdom Bacillati; phylum Actinomycetota; class Actinomycetes; order Mycobacteriales; family Nocardiaceae; genus Nocardia; species Nocardia sp. NPDC004654. The sequence goes on from NZ_JBEXKI010000001.1 coordinate 623,063, forward strand.
GGCCACTGCGCCGCCGTCAGCCGGTCGACCAGCTCGTGTTCGGGGGCCAGCACCATGTAGGTCGCGCCGAACAGGGTGTCGGGGCGGGTGGTGAACACCTCGATCTGGCCCGCGTCCGAATCGAACTTCACCTGCGCGCCGCGCGAACGACCGATCCAGTTGCGCTGCATGGCCTTCACGTTCTCCGGCCAGTCCAGCAGATCCAGGTCGTCGACCAGCCGGTCCGAATAGGCGGTGATGCGCATCATCCACTGCCACAGGCGCTTACGGAAGACCGGGAAGTTGCCGCGCTCGCTGCGGCCCTCGGCCGTGACCTCCTCGTTGGACAGCACGGTGCCCAGACCGGGACACCAGTTGACCATCGAATCGGTCTGGTACACCAGGCGATACGAGTCGATCACCGCGGCGCGCTCGGCGGCGGTCATGGTGGCCCAGTCCTTGCCGTCGGGCGCGGGACGCGCGCCGGAGGCGAACTGTTCCTCCAGGTCCGCGATGGGGCGCGCACGGCCGGTCTCCAGGTCGTACCAGGCGTTGTAGATGCGCAGGAAGATCCACTGCGTCCAGCGGTAGTACTCGGGATCGGTGGTCGCGAACGAGCGACGCCGGTCGTGGCCGAGACCCAGCCGGTCCAGCTGGCGCTGCATGGTGGCGATGTTGGACTCGGTGGTGTCGCGCGGGTGCGCGCCGGTCTGCACCGCGTACTGCTCGGCGGGCAGGCCGAAGGCGTCGTAGCCCAGCGCGTGCAGCACGTTGCGTCCGTGCATGCGGTGGTAGCGCGCGAACACGTCGGTCGCGATATAGCCCAGCGGGTGGCCTACGTGCAGGCCCGCGCCCGACGGGTACGGGAACATGTCCTGGACGAACAGCTTGTCCGCGGGAGTGTCCCCGGCGAGCGGGCCGGTCGGGTTCGGCGCGTGGAAGGTGCCACGCTCCACCCAGTTCTGCTGCCACCGGCGCTCGATGCGGCCCGCGAGGTCAGCGTTGTACCGGTGCTGGGGTACATCGCTATCGGTTGCACGACTGTCCTGCACGGTCCTGCCTTCTTGTTCTCGCCGATCCTGGACAAACTTCGTATTACAGGGTAGAACGTGCGGTCCGAGGGACCGAAAATCGGGCGGCGCGAGTCCGTGCGCTAGCCTGCATAGGTGTTCGTAGTCGCTCTCGTCCTGTTCGTGTTGGCCGCCGTAGCCATCGCGACCGGCGTGCTCGGACTGATCGGCAAGCTCCCGCCCAACCGCTTCGTCGGTGTGCACACCGAAGCCGCGCTGACCTCCGAAGAGACCTTCCGCATCGCGAACCGCGTCGCCGCCCCGACCTCGGTCGCCGCGGGCGCGCTGCTGTTCGCCGGTGGTCTGGTCGCCTTCGCCGCGGGCGGTGTCGTGGCTCTCGTCGTGGGCGGCGCCACGGCCGTCATCGCCCTGTTCACCCTGGGTGCGGGCGCGAACGCCGCGGGCGAGGCGATCGCCGCTCTCGTGCCAGCGAAGGACATCGGCGGCTGCGGCCAGTCCTGCGGCGCGTGCTCCCTGCGCGACGCCTGCCAGCCCGCGAGCTGATCCACTTCTCGAGCCCCTCCCTGCGCGTACCCTGAGCTTCATCAGCGGGCGATTCGCCTTCGGAGGGGTTTTATGTTCTTCGTCCTGGCGACGATCGTCGCCGTCCTCGGCTTCGCCATCCTCGACTTCTACGGTCTCGCGGTGGCGGGCGTCATCTTCGCGATCGCCGCGGTGTTCGCGGTGATCGGTGTCGTCCAGATCAAGCGCAACGCGGCTCGGCCGAGGGGGCGGTGGTGGGCTGGTGACAGCGGCGGCTCGGACGACGGCGGCGGCTGCGGGGGCGGTGGTGGCTGCGGTGGAGGCGGCTGTGGTGGCGGAGGCGGAGGCGATTGAGCGCTGCCTGCCGCATCGCGATGCGGTTGTCGCGGACAAGGGCGGGGCGGTTGCGGCGGGCGGAGTGAAGCTCGGTCGCCCACCCTTACCCACCTCGTCGCGACACCGCGGCAGGGGTAAAGGCTGGGGAGCCGCGGCAAGTGCGGGTGGCTTCACCTACTTCGGCGATGGCGGCGGCAGTGACGGTCGGTGCGGCGGCTGCGGCGGCGGCAGCAGCTGTAGTGGTGGCAGCGGCTGCGGCGGAGGCGGCGGGGGTTGCGGCGGCGGTAGCTGACATCTGCGCCCCAGCAGGGTTCGGCCCGAGACGCCGGTGGGCGAGTAGCTGCCCATTTCTCTCCCGTCGATTCGGGTCAGTCGATGCCCGGGGGTGGTGGGATGCTGCGGGAGAGTGGGCTGTCCTTGGGGTTGAGGTAGAGGACGAAGAGAGTGACCGGGGCGGGGCCGAGGTTGCGGGCGACGTGGGGATACTCGGGACCACTTGGTTCACGGAACATTCGGCCGCGGTGGTAGATGACACGGGCGCCGTCGGGGCCGGGGTGGTCGAGGGTGCCGCGGGCGACCAGGACGAAGAGGGTGCCGTCGTGGTAGTGCCAGCCACTGGTGCCGCCGGGAGCGATCACTGTCTGGCGCAGGAGGATGTCGCGGCCTGCGATGGTGAAGCGCGCGAGTACTCGGCTCGCGGTGCCCGACGCGGGCGCGGCGTTGGGCGCCAGAGCGGGCAGACGTGGGATTCGCACCCACCCATCGAACCATCCGTTCGGGAGGCGTTCCGGACGTTGGTCAACGCAATCCCGCGACGGCCGCCAACACCGCCCGTCCCGCCTCCCGATCGCCGACGGCGATGCGTGCACTCCCGTCCGGGTAGACCTTCGCCGCGATACCCGCCCGCCGCAACGCCGTCGCCACCCCCGGCCCGGGGAGGTAGAGGAAGTTGGCGTGGCTGCGGGGGACGGTGTGGCCGCAGGCGAGCAGTGCGTTGCGCAACGCCTCGCGTTCGGCGGTGATGAGCCGGATCCGGGCCTCGAGTTCCGGTTCGGCGGCGTAGGACGCGGACACGGCGGCGACGGCGGAGGCGGAGACGCCGAAGGGAAGTTGCAGTCGTCGCACGCGTTCGACGAGTTCGCGCCGCCCGTACGCGTATCCGATGCGTAGCCCCGCGAGTCCATAGGCCTTCGAGAACGTCCGCAGCACAAGGAGATTCGGATACTTCCGCAGCAGTGCGAGCGTGTCCGTCCGCTCGGCGGGCCCGAGGAACTCGGCGTACGCCTCGTCCAGCACGACCGTCACCCGGTGCGGCACGGCGCTCAGGAAGGACTTCAGTTCACCGATGGGCACGACGGTGCCGGTGGGGTTGTGCGGACGGCACACCACGACCAGCGCCGTCCGCTTGTCGATCGCCCGCCGCATCGCGGGAAGATCTTGATTGCCCGAGGCGTCCAACGGCACCGGAACCATATTCATCCCGAGCATCCCCGCGATGATCGGATACCCGTCGAAGGTCGGCGTGCCCGTGACGATCTCCGTGCCCTCGCCGGTGACGGCCTGGATGATCTGCATGGCGACTCCGGTCGCTCCGGACCCGACGACCACCTGGTCGCCGCGCACGCCGACGTGCCGCGCGATGATCTCGGGTAGCAGCCGAGGCAGGAACTCGGGATACCGATTCGCCTGCGCGAGAGCGCGATTCACCGCACGAAGCACGGAAGGCAGCGGCGGGAAGGGATTCTCGCTCAGCGAGAGGTCGAACCGCACCGGCCGCGATCGCCGACGGTGGTGTCGCGAGGAGCGGGTGTCCTCGGCGGACCCGATGTTCATCCCGCCGCGCCCCAGCGCACCGCCGCGGCGGCCGCGAAATCGCCCGCGTGCGCGAACGCGGACATCAGCACCACCGACCCGTTGCGCAGCCGCCCGGCCTGATTCTCCACGTCCAAGGTGACGGGAATACCTGCGGCGAACAGGTTTCCGCACCGGTCGAAGGTGTCGGGGTGCCGTTCCGCTGGCAGCTCGAGCGCGTCGTGCCAGTTGCGCAGGAACAGCCGGTTCGGTTGGTTGGTGACGAACGTGTCGATGTCGCGCCCCTTCACACCGATCCGATCGCACACCGCGAGCGCCACTTCCGGCACCAGCCGGTTGCCGCGCGCGAACACCTTGGTCACCTTGGATTCGGTGAAACTCACACAGGCCTGGCCGGGACCGGGTTCCCAGTACTTGCGCTCGCCGTTGGTGGTGAAATCCATGTCTCCGGCGAATTCCGGGTAGGTGCGGCATTCGATGTCGAGGATCGGCGCGCTGTCGTCCTTGACCAGCAGCCCGACACCGCAGCCGTCGCCGGGCACCGGCGCCTGCGCGAGTTTGCGAATCTCGGTCTGGGTGAACACCGGTCCCGCGCAGTTCTGGGCGACCGCGATGAGCGCGGTGCGAGCGTCGGTGGTCTGCAAGATCATTCGGGCCAGCGCCATCATGTGCACGAAGGCCGCGCAGCCGCCGTTGTGGATGTCGTAGACGACGCGCGGGCGAATACCGAGCCGCCTGGCGACCTCGGGCCCGCTGCCGAGCACCGGGTTGTCCGGCAACTGTGTGTGCGTGATCAGCACGTCGACGCTCGAAAGCTCCTGTGCCCCACGGCGTTGCCGCAGCGGCTCGACCGCGCGCTCGATCATGTCGACGGCGGTCTCGTCCCGTGCCACGTGGTGCCGACCGCGCGGGGCACGGAACATCACGTTCTTCGCCATCCGGTCCGAGCGCGCGAACTGGGTGAAGTACTCGGTATCGACGGGCGCACCCGGCAGGTAGGAGGACACGTCGACAAGGCTGACGGTCGGCAGCGACGAAGCGTCCGGATCGGTCGCGTACATGGCCGTCCTCACTTCATCCAGTCGGGTTTGATCGGCAAACCGTGCGCGGCCCGGCATTCACAGATCGCCTTGAGGTTGTCGAGCTCGAGCTGATGTCCAGCGGAGAACATCTCCCAGAAGTCGCCGACCCAGACCGGACGCCCGGCGGGCGCGGTCTCGGGATAGGGGTTCTCGTCGTAGAACGGGTGACGGCAATTCGTCCACAGCACAACCGAACCCGGCTTGTTCAGCACCACTTGCGCGTCGACGACCCGCATCAGGTAGACCATCCACAGGTGCCGCCCCTGATCCCACGCGCAGTGGTAGTCGACCGTCATCGCGTCCGGATTGGCCACCGTGCGGGTGTAGATCTTCGTGGAATCGCCGAGCCGGTCGTAGGCCAGCCACAGGCCCGGTTCCTCGGTTTCGGTGAATCCGCGCAGGCTGTAGGTCCATTCCTCCAGCGACCTAGTGTCGGCCAGGTACTCGTACACCTCGCGGGGCGGCGCGGCGACATAGCCCTGGACCGGGCAGAAGTCCCCGAAGATCTGGTCGTGCGGGTACACCGACCGCAGCATGTCCATGATGATCGGGGTGGTCTCGTCCTTGTCGGAGTTCTCGATCCGCAGCACGCCGGGTACGACGTCTTCCGGGATGTCGCTGAGCGCGGGCAGGGCGCTGGTCGTCACGGGGTCCTCCTGGAGTTCTCGAGTGTGGTGAGAAACGGTGTGAACGGGGGGATCTCGTCGGGGTCGCAGTCGATCGCGAGGAACGACGGCCCCGATGTCGCTAGGCAGCGGCCGAGCGCGTCGGCGAGTTCGGCCGGTGTGCGCACGGTGTAGGCGGGTATGCGGGGAAACATGGCGGCGATGCCGTCGCCGAGGAACGCGGGCTGGAACCTGTTGAAGCTGTAGCGATCTCGGTAGTAGAGCTGTTCGCGCGTGACGCACATGGCGTGCGCGTTGTTGTTCAGCACGACGAACGTGATCGGCAGCCGGTGTTCGACGGCGGTGTGCACCTCCATGCCGTGCATGTAGAAAGCCCCGTCGCCCGCGATCACCACGGTGCGACCGGGCCCGCGCCGGGCGAACGCGGCGCCGATGCCCGCGCCGAAGGCGTAGCCCATCCCGCCCATGCCGAGGGCGACGACGAACCGTCCGCCGCGCGGCACGCGCAGGTGGTGGACCACCGCGGCGCCGGTGTTGCCCGCGTCGGCGAAGACGTCGGTGCCCGCGGGCAGTGCCGCGTCGATGGTCTCGACGAGTTCTCGATAGCGCAGACCAGGCCCGTCGGCGGCCGGTACCTGGAGCGGTGTCAGGGCGGCTGCGTCCGGAGTCGCATGCGTTGCCCTTGCGGTGCAAGCGAATTCGTCGGCGAGTTCGCCGAGTGTGATCGACAGGTCGGTGCTCGTCGCGTGGATCGTCGGCGGGTACGGCGGGGCGATGCCGACGCTGGCCACGGTGAGGTCGCCGAGCAGGTCGTCGAGCCCGGCGCGCGCGGTGACGGGTAGGCGGGTGCCGATCACCAGGCAGAGCGCGGCCGATCGGAGGTCCGCGGTGAGTTCGGGGTGGCCCATGCTGCCCGCGACGCCGCAGAATCCGGGATCGAAGTTGTCGTAGACGTCCTTGGCGTCCGGGGCGACACCGACCGTGGCGTCCAGAGCCGTAGCGAGGCGGGCCAATTCGTCGCGTGCGTCGTCGCGGGCGACTTGATCTCCCGCGATGATCACGATCTTTCCCGTGCTGCGCGCCGCGACGAGCGCGGCGCGCACCGCGGTGAGCCCGCTCGCATCGCGACGGTGCGAGCGGGGCGGCAACCGGAACGGCGGGACCGTGTCGAGCCCGGCCTGCTGCACATCCTTGGGCAGCAGCAGGACGGCAGGCCCACCGCGCCGGGCGGCGGCCACTGCCCTGACCACACTGTCGGGCAGCTGGGCCGCCGTTTCCACACGGGCGCAGTACCGGCTGACGGAGCCGAACAGGCGGACCGCATCGATCGCGCCCGCACGCCCGCTGGAGTCCTGGAACGCCCCTCGGCCCTCCAGCGCCGTCGGCGGCTGACCGACGAGCGCCAGCACCGGCACCCTGGACGCATACGATTCGGCCAGTCCGGCAACGAGATTCATCGCACCGCCGCCGGATGTCGCGGCGACGACGCCGAATCCCGCGGTGACCCTGGCGTATCCGTCGGCCATGGTGGCCGCGGAGAATTCGTGCTTGGCCACCACGCCGGTGACCTCGGAGTCGAACAGCGCGTCGTAGAGGTCTTCGATATTGGCGCCGTCGACCCCGAAGATATGCCGCACACCGAGTGTCGAAACCGCCCGAACCAGATAGTCCACGACCCTGTCCGGCATGGATGCTCCTTCCCCGGATGCGGGACACAGTGGGTGCGCCCGGCCGATCGCATACCTCGTACACGAGGAATACGAGATGCCCCGCCGCGCGGTTCAAATCGAACGGCCGAGCCGGTGGGGAAGAGCCTTGCGTGTACGTATACATCTACGTATAGTGAGTTCATGCCCAACAAGACCATCTACGTAGCCGACGACGATCTACCGCTGTTCCAGCGCGCCCAGGAGCTGGTGGGCGGCAATCTGTCCGGCGCGGTGACCACGGCGCTGCGCCGTTTCATCGAGCTGGAAGAGGGGCGCCAAGAAGGGTACGAGGAAGTGGTCCTCCGGGTCGGCCACAACGGTGTCCGGCAGGTGCGTTTCGCCGGATCCCTGCTCGGCGAGTGGCGCGACGTCAACGACACGCGATCGGAGCACGTACGGGTCTTCCGGTCGCGCAAGGGCAAGTTCGTGCTGCACGCGCAGTACTCGAACTGGTCCGAACTTCCCACCGACACCAACATTTTCAAGGACTGGAGGCAGTGGCGGCGGATCACCGGCATCGGTGATCAGGACTGGGGCGATTTCGTCATGGAGATCGCCGACACGCTCGACGAGCTGAAGGACAAGATGCCCGCCAAGCTCTACGAGCGCGTGGCCTACATCGCCGACCGCCCGCATATCGAGGATCTCGACATCTAGGTCGCGCGAAAAGCGCTCCGCGACAACCGAACAGCGCGTTCTAAAAAGCGACACCGCACCGCGATTGGGCGGCGGTGCGGGTGAAACATGCACTTATTCGCATTGAGTAATGAATTTTGACGAAAGGACCACCATGATCAACGGTCATCGTGCGCCGGCGATCTCGGCGTTCGGCCTGTGCAAATCGTACGGCGAGCAAGTGGTGCTCGACGGCATCGATCTCACCGTGCCGGAAGGGACCATCTTCTCCCTGCTCGGGCCGAACGGCGCGGGCAAGACCACGACCGTGCAGATCCTCACCACGCTGATCGGCGCGGACTCCGGCGAAATCCGGGTGGGAGGTTACGATCTCGCCGCCGAGCGCAACGAGGTGCGCTCGGTGATCGGGGTGACCGGACAGTTCTCGGCGGTGGACGAACTGCTGACCGGCCGGGAGAACCTGCTGCTCATGGCGGATCTGCACCATTTGCCGCGGCGGGATGGCAAACGTCTGGCCGACGATCTGCTGGCCCGCTTCGACCTGGTCGAGGCTGCCGACAAGACGGCCGCGACCTACTCCGGCGGCATGGTCCGGCGACTCGACCTGGCGATGACGCTGGTCGGCGACCCGCGCGTCATCTTCCTGGACGAACCGACGACCGGTCTCGACCCCCGCAGCAGGCGTTCCATGTGGGAGATCATCCGCGCGCTGGTCGACGACTACAGCGTGACCGTCTTCCTCACCACCCAGTACCTCGAGGAGGCCGATCAGCTCGCCGACCGGATCGCCGTGCTGGACGGTGGTCGCATCGTCGCCGAGGGCACCGCGGCCGAACTGAAGAAGCTGGTGCCCGGCGGACACATCCGTCTCGAATTCGGCACCGCCGTAGAGCTTTCCGCCGCGGCCCGAGTTCTCGGTGAGACGGCCCGCGTGCTGGACGGCGTCGGCGACGAGGAGCTGACGCTCGCGGTGCCGAGCGACGGTGGCGTGAAATCGCTGCGCTTCGTGCTGGATCGGCTCGACGACGCGCGCATCGAGGTCGAAGGCCTCTCCGTGCACACCCCGAACCTGGACGACGTCTTCCTCGCCCTCACCGGGCACCCGACTGCCGAGAAGGAGATCGCGCGATGAACGCTACTTCGTTTGCCCTCGCCGATTCGGTGACCATGCTGCGGCGAAACCTGCTGCACGCCAAGCGGTATCCCAGCTTGACCTTCGGCGTGGTGATCATGCCGGTGATTCTGATGCTGGTGTTCAACTTCGTGTTCGGTGGCGCGCTGGAGAAGTCCTCGGGCGGCAACTACATCGACTACCTGACACCGGGCATGATGCTGATGCTCCCGGCGTACTTGACGGTCGCGGTATCGGTCTCCATCGCGTCCGACAAAACCAAGGGCATCGTGAACCGCCTTCGCACCATGGCGATTTTCCAGCCCTCGATGCTGGCGGGGCATGTCATCGGCGCGCTGATCCAGGCGCTCATCGGCGTCGTGATCATGGTCGCGGTGGCGCTGCTCATCGGATTCCGGCCGGACGCCAACCCGGTGGAATGGGTGGCCGTGTTCGGCCTGTTCGCGCTGGTGATGTTCGCGTTCTCCTGGCTCGGGGTGGCGCTCGGCCTGATCGCGGTCAATCCGGAGAGCGCGAGCAACCTGCCCTTCCCGCTGGTGATGATGCCGTTCCTCGGCAGCGGGCTGGTCGCCACCGACACCATGCCGGTCGGCATGCGCCAGTTCGCCGAGTACCAGCCGTTCACTCCGCTGACCGAGACGCTGCGCGGTCTGCTGATGGGTACGGAGATCGGCAACAACGGCATCATCGCGCTCGCCTGGTGCGTCGGTCTCGGCCTGGTCGGCTACCTCTGGTCGACGTCGCTGTTCCGCAAGCAGACCGTCTGAACCGACCGCCGCGACATCACCGGGTGTCGCGGCGGTTCTGGGCGCTCAAACCGTCCCGGTGAGGACCACCTTGTTGGTAGCGGACGATTTGATCTCCACCTTCTGCACCTGGTCGGGCGCCATGTCGATGGTGCGGTCCACGGTCAGCGCGGTGCCGGGGCCCGCGGGCCATTCGTCCAGCTCGAGCTGGCGGCCGTCGGCGCCGGTCACCAGCAGCGTGTACTTGTAGGTGTAGCGCAGGTCGCTCGGCCCGTAGGTGCAGCTCATCACGACACGGGCCCGCTCGCCGTCGGCCATCAGCTTGAAACTGGCCGAGATCGGGGTCGGCTCCAGCGGGCTCATCGACCGTTCCGCGATCACCTGCTCGACCACCGGAGGTTCCGTCACGGTCGTCGTGTTCAGCACCGGGATGGCGATCGCGACGGCCGCGGCGGCGGCAGCGACCGCCCCGCCGAGCGCCGCCCACCGGCCGCGCCGTCTGCGTCGCTGTTCCGCGGCGGCCAGTCTCGGCAGCAGGTCGGGAACCGGCGGCTCTGCCTCGGGCGCGGCGCCGTCGGCCGTGCCGATCATGCCGAGCGCGGTCTCGGTCGGCACCAGCGCGAGCATGCCCGGCAGTCCGGCGAGCTCGGCGACGGAGGCGCGGCAGTCGGCGCAGCGCGCGAGATGCTCCTCGTATTCGCGGCGCTCGCTGCCGGTGAGGGAGCCGAGCACGTAGGGCGCGTCCCACGTCGTGTAGTCGTCGGCGATTTGCGTCATCGGTTCGTCACCCCCATTTCGTGCAACGCCAGCCGCAGCGCCCGCATACCGTAATGCATGCGCGATTTCACCGTGCCGGGCGGAATCTCCAGTTCGGCCGCGATCTGGTGGGTGGACAGGCCGCGATAGTAGGCGCGCACGATCACCTCGCGGTGGTCGGCGCTCAGCCGGGCCAGCGCGTCGGCGACCAGCCAGCCGTCCAGCGTCCGATCGGCCTGATCGGGTGCGGGTTGTTCGGGCGGACTGTCGGTGCGGAACTCCCTGCGATTGCGTGCGCTGCGATGCTCGTCGACGACCAGGTTGCGGGCGACCGTGAACAGCCACGCGCGCGCCGACATCGTCTGCTGATCGAGCACGTTCGGCCGCTGCCACGCGCGCAGCAGCGTTTCCTGCACGATGTCCTCGGCGCGTCCGGCGTCGTGCACCAGGCCGAGGGTGTAGCGCCAGAGCGCGGGCGCGTGCTCCTGGTACAGCACGCGCATCAGCTCGGCCTGGTCGTCCGGCTCGCCCGCCGCGCCGCGCTGGGCTGCGGCCGCGTCGGTGGGCCGGGGTTGTTCCGGTGGGATACCCATGCGCTCACCGGGTCAGTTCGTGCGTTTCACGGTGTGGACTCCTTCTCGTTTCGAGGAGTACACGAGCTCAGTTGCGTTCCAGTTCAATCGGGTGCGTGGCCAGCAGCGAGAGCGGGAGCGGCTGGCGGCGCAGGACATGCGCCCAGAGATCGGAGCGGCCGGTGCTGATCGGGTCGGAGGAGAGAGCCGAGAGGACGATCCAGTCCTCGTTCTCCAGTTCGCCCTCGAGTTGTCCGAAGGTCCAGCCGGAGTAGCCCGCGAAGATGCGCAGGCCCTCGACGAGCGGGCCGATGCGCTCGGGATCGGCGTCGAGATCGACGAGCACCACGCGGCCGTCGATGCGGCGCAGACCGGGCACCCCGGCGGTGGTGGCGCCCGCCTTCAGGGTGCCGAGGCACAGTGCGGCGTCCCGTTTCACCGGTCCGCCGCTGAACAGCGTGCGCGGTGTGGTGGCCAGATCCGCCCAGCGCGGCAGCACGTCGTGTACCGCGGTGTCGGTGGGGCGGTTCAGCACGACGCCGAGACTGCCGGAGTCGTTGTGCTCGATGATGTACACGACGGTTCTTCGGAAGGTCGGCTCGACCAGGTCCGTCGCCGCCAGCAGCAGGGTGCCCGCGCGCACCGCCTGCTCGCCGCGCCGGAAATCGCGCCGGCGACGGTCACCGTGCCCGCCGTGAGTTTTCCGATCATCCGGGTCGTCTCCGCGTGCCACCCGGACATCATCGCAGTTTGTGCGCCCGAGTGCTCGTTTCCAGGCCCGTGGATTTCGGCGAAAGTTCATTCGGCGGCGTTCGACGCGCGAACTGTCTGGGCCAGCTTACCGACGTGCGATATCTCTCGCCCGCCCGATGTATCGCATGCCCGGCGACGTCGTAGAGTCGGCGGTATGGAACCGCCCGAGGTCGTCCTCGAGAACAGTGACAGCGTCTACGACTACTATCGCGATCACCGGCAGAACCGGCTGAAGGCGATGGCCGCTTATGCCCTTCTGGGACGCCGTTACCATCCGCGGATCAGCTACGCCGAGCGCGCGAAGGAGGCGGTGCGGACGCTGACCAAGAGCGGACGACCGATCATCTTCGCGATCAACCACCTGTCGCAGAGCGATCCGTACACGGTCGCCGCGGCGGCCTGGCGCAGCCCGCTGCGCTCGGTCATCGGCAAGGTTCGGGTGCTGGCCAAGGACGAGCTGTTCATCGATCCCGACCAGCGGCGCAAGGTGGACATGATGGGCGGGATCCCGGTGTTCCGCGGCAAGGACCACGGCATCAGGGCGGTGAACGCGGCGGGTCAGCGAATGATGGACATCTGCGCCGAACGGCTGGCGCGCGGCGACCACATCGCCGTCTTCCCCGAAGGCACCTGCAACGACGTCGACCCGACCCAGGTGCAGGCCGTCGGCAGCGGCATCGGGCACATCGCGTTCCGGGCCATGAAGCTCGGCGTGCACCCGGCGCTGGTCAGCCTCGGTCTCAGTTACGGTCCCCGCCCCGACCCGAAGATCGAGCCGACCAAGGAAGAGGCCAAGTCGGCCAGCTTCTACTTCCAGTCGCCGATCACCGATCTGCCGAACAAGCCCGCGGACATCGCGCGGCTGGTGCGCGCGGATTTGCAGCTGGCGCTCGATGGGGCGGTTGCGAACTACTGAGGGAGTGATCCGCAGGGCGCGTCTACTGCGGCAGGCCGAGTCGCTGTCTGGCCCAGTGCGGCACCGAGGCGATGTACTCGGGGTGCGTCTGCACGAAGTGCTGCACCAGCGGGCACATCGGCAGCACGCCGAAGCCCTCGCGGCGGGTGCCCGCCAGCGCCGTGCCGACCAGTTGGGTGGCGTAACCCTGGCGCTCGTAGCTGGGGTAGATCTCGGTGTGCACGAACGCCCGCTCGGACGCGGTGTCCTGGTACTCGGCGTACCCGGCGATCGCACCGTCGACGTAGATCTCGAATCGTTCCATGGCGGTGTTGTTGCGGACCTCGGTCGACATGGTTCGACGCTACTCTGATGCGCCCGATGGCGAGACATCGCAGCGGATCCCGGTGTGAAATAGCCGGTTCGACTTGTCTACCGGGTGGCCGCCTGAGCAGAATGCTCTTGGTCGCGTCGCGCGCTCCCCGAGAGCCGTGGCCCGGCGGAGGTGCGAAAACATGATGAGGACGCGTATTTCACGGGTGGCCGCCGCCCTCGCCGCGGCGAGCATGCTCGGCGGGTCGGTCGTGACGGGGCTCGCCGAGGCCGCTCCCACAACGGCTTTCGGATCTTGCCCGGACGGCTCGGTGCCCGAAGGCGCTGGCGTGCAGTGCGCGGTGATCAGCGTGCCGATGAACCACGCCGAACCCGACGGTCCGCGTATCGATCTCACCGTCAGCCGGATCGCCGCCACCGGCGAACGGCACGGCGTCATCTTCACCAACCCCGGCGGTCCCGGCGCGGACAGTCTCGCCTACTGGGCGCAGCGGATCGAGGTCATGCCCACCGAGCTGAACGCCCACTACGACCGCATAGCGGTGCAGCCGCGCGGTCTGCGCTGGGCCACTCCGCTCCGCTGCGCATCGGAAACAGCTGAGGGACAACAGGTGTCGATCGGCGGCGGCAGCCGCGACGAGATCAAGAAGGCCTGCGACGCGGCGCAGCCCGGCTACCTGGACACCATCACCACCGAGAACACCGCCCGCGACATGGAGGCGGTGCGCGCCGCGCTCGGCGTCGAGCGGATCAGCTATCTCGGCACTTCGTACGGGACCTATCTCGGCGCCGTCTACGCCTCGCTGTTCCCGGACCGCGTGGAGCGGATGGTGCTGGACTCCAACGTGCACCCCGACTGGGTGTGGACCGAGGAGTTCGCCCAGCAGCAAGCCGCGGGCAAGCAGCGGCTCGACGACCTGTTCGCCTGGATCGCCGAGCACAACGGCGAATACCGGCTCGGTGACACGGCTTTGCGCGTCTACCAGAACTGGGTGCGGCTGGTCTCCGCGCAGGGCGGCGGCTGGTACGCCAACCTGACGCCGCCGCCGGCGAGCGTGGCCGATCTGCCCGGCGAACTGCCCGAACCGCTGGCCGAGCTCGCCCGCGACGGTTACAACGGCACGATGGAGCAGGGCGGCAAACTGCAAAATCTGGTGCGCACCTTGATATCCGGCGGCAGCTCCGCCCAGGTGCCGCTGGTCGGCGCGACCGCGGTGGCCACCTACACCCGCTCCTTCTGGCCGACCTTCGCGCGGGCCATGTCCGACGCCAACGCCGATCCGGCGAACGTGCAGCGACTGCTCGCCATCGAGGGCGCCACCGCCACCGACCCCACCGGCCGCTTCGTCTTCTCCGCCATCACCTGCAACGAGAACGCGGTGCCCGGCCGCCCGGAACTGATCGGCGCCGCCATCGGCACCATCGCCTCCGGTGGCAACGCCATGGACGCCCGGGCCGACTTGGTCCGCGCTGGCCTCAGCTGCGGATCCTGGCGCCCGATCGCCGAGCCGGTCCCCCTCACCGGCGCCGACCTTCGCGTCAAACCCCTTGTGCTGCAAAGCCGCCACGACGCACTCACGCCGTACGAGGGCGGACCCGCGATGGCGCGAGCGCTCCAGGGTTCGCTGATCACGGTCGAGGGCGGCGACCACGGCACCTTCGGTCGTGGAAACCCCGCGGTCGACGACGCGGTGCTCACCTACTTGCGCACCGGCCAGGTCGCGACCACCCACGCAGAACAGGCCCCGCTGCCGAGTCGGTGACGCGGGCCGCGGCTTGAATGTGCATCGAAGTGGGCGTCGGTGTCAGAGTTCTTGTTCGGCGATGCGCGCGCCGACTTGTTCGAGCAGTTGTGCGGCGTTCGCCATGGAACGGGCGGGATCGGGTTGGAGGTCGCTCAGCGAGTACGCGGTGGTGAAGCCCGCGGTGTGCAGGGCATCCAGGGGGAGCTGGACGCGACCGGCTACCGCGACGACCGGGACGCCCGCGGTGCGCGCCGCGTGGCATACGCCGATGGGAGCTTTGCCGTGCAGGCTTTGCGCGTCGAGGGCGCCTTCGCCCGTCACGACGAGGGTCGCGTCGCGGAGCAGAGCCGGGAAGTCGAGGAGTTCGAGTAGTACCTCGATGCCGCTGCGTACTCGGGCGCCGAGTACCGCGAGGGCGCCGAAGCCGGTGCCGCCCGCCGCGCCCGCGCCTGGGCGTTCGGCGAACTCCGGGCCGAGTAGGTTCGCCCAATTGGTCAGCGCCGCTTCGAGAATCGTCCGTTGCTCCGCGTCGGCGCCCTTCTGTGTGGCGTACACCGCGACCGCGCCTTTCGGGCCGAGCAGCGGGTTGTCCACGTCGCAGGCGAGTGTGAAACGGGCCGCGGCGGCTTTCGGGTGCAGGCCGCTGCGATCGATCCGCGTCGCGCGCGCCAAAGCCGCTCCACCCGAGGGCAATTCGAGGTCAGCGGCATCGAGCACGCGGGCGCCTAGAGCGCGCAGCAGACCCGCACCTCCATCGGTGGACGCGCTGCCGCCCAAGCCGAGCACGATGTGCGTCGCTCCGCGGTCGAGTGCGTCCGCGATGACGACGCCGAGCCCCTCCGTACCCGCGCCGAGCGGATCGAACTGGCCGCCAGGAAGTTTCAGCAGTCCGACGACCTCGGCCAGCTCCACGACCGCCGTATCGCCACGCACCGCGTAGGCGGCGGGCGCGGGCACACCCGTCGGTCCCGGCGCGATCGTCTCGACCCGCTCCCACCCCGCGGCGACGAACGCGTCCACGGTCCCGTCACCGCCGTCGGCGATCGGAACCCGCCGTATCTCCGCATCCGGACGCACCGCCGCGATCCCGGCCGCCAGCGCGGCCGCCACCTCGGAGGCGGTCAGCGAACCCTTGAACTTGTCAGGCGCGAGCAGCACCCGCGGTGCGGCGGTCATCCCCACATTGTCGGCGCGGCGGGAGGCGGTCGCATGTCACGCCGTCCGCGCGCTCGTAGCCCGGTCAGCCAACTCGCCGCGGCACAACCGGGCAGCGGGCTCGTTCACCCCACCGACGCGAGATTCCCCAGCAACTCCGCCCGATGCTTGTCGCCCCACTCTTCGAGCGGCCGCAGCGCCACCGCGAGCTCCTGCCCGATAGGCGTCAGCGAGTACTCGACGCGCGGGGGAATCTCCGGGAACACCTCGCGATGCACTACACCGCTGGCCTCCATCTGCCGCAGATTCTCGGCGAGGACCTTCTCGCTCACACCCTGGAGCAGGCGCCGGATCTCGCCGAAGCGTTGTGGTTGTTCGCCGAGCACCCACATCAGGTGCAGCTTCCACTTCCCGCCGACGACGTCGATGGCGACCGACATGCCGCACGCATCGTGATCTACGCCACTGTTGCCGTTCATCGCCGACCTCCTGACCATATTTCGGACCTCGAGGTAAGTATCCCCACCTCGACGTACGGTCTTGTCGACTCTACCTGCACAGACGACCATCGTTTCCGGCGCCGCGAACCAGCAGAACCAGAACCGAAGGGGCACACAATGTCCGAGCAGTCCACCCGCTCCGTATCCGTCGTCGGGCTCGGCCCGATGGGCCAAGCGATGGTGCGGGCGTTCCTCGAGGCGGGCGTCGAGGTGACCGTCTGGAACCGCAGCACCGACAAGGTCGACGCGATGGTCGAACTCGGCGCCAAGCGGGCCGCGACGGTCGCCGAGGCGCTCGACGCCAACGAGGTGACCGTACTCAGCCTGACCCACTACGCCGCGATGTACGACGTGCTCGGCCAGGCCGAGGACCACTTGGCGGGCAAGGTGATCGCCAACCTGTCCTCCGATTCGCCGGGAAAGGCCCGCGCGGGCGCGGCGTGGGTGCGCGAACGCGGCGCGCAGTTCATTTCCGGCGGCGTGATGTCGGCCGGTGAGAACATCACCCACCCCGCGTCCTACATCTTCTACAGCGGTCCGCGCGAGGTGTTCGACGCGCACGCCGAACTGCTGCGCCCGCTGAGCCCGCAGGAGTACCTGGGCGAGGACGACGGTCTGGCCCAGATCTTCTACCAGGCGCTGCTCACCACCTTCCATCCGTGGTTGCTCGCCTTCGACCAAGCCACCGCCATGATCGCGAAGTCGGGTCACGACATCGCGCAATTCGTGCCGTACGCGGTGCGTTCCAGCGAGGCGTACCCCTACTTCATGCAGGAGTTCTCCGTCGCCAACCAGGCGGGCGGCTGGGCGTCCTTGGCCAGTCTGAAGATGATGGTCGCGGGCGCGCAGCACATCATCGACGCCAGCGAGGAGGTCGGCGTCGACGCCACCTTCTCGCACACCGCACAGGACTTCTGGCGCAAGGCGGTCGCCGCCAGCGAGGAACGCGGCGAGGCGGTCTCCACCTACGAGCTCATGCTGGGCGAGCGCCAGGTATGACCCGCTCGGTGACGGTCATCGGGCTCGGTCCGATGGGCCAGGCGATGGTGCGGGCCTTCCTGGACGCCGGTGTCCGGGTGACCGTGTGGAACCGCACCGCCGCCCGCGCCGACGCCGTCGTCGAACTCGGCGCCGAGCGCGCGGCGACGGTTGCCGAGGCGCTCGATGCCAACGAGGTGATCGTGCTCAGCCTCACCCACTACGCGGCGATGTACGACGTGCTCGGGCAGGCGGAGGGCCGCCTGTCCGGCAAGGTCGTGGTCAACGCGTCGTCGGATTCGCCCGCCGACACGCGAGCGGGCGCCGCATGGGTGCGCGAGCGGGGCGGGCGGTTCCTCGCCGCGGGCGTCATGGCGCAGCCCGAGGGTCTCGCCCTGCCCGCCTCGTACATCTTCTACAGCGGGCCGCGAGAGGTGTTCGAGGAACATCGAGAACTGTTGGGTCTCCTGGCATCCCATGAGTACCTCGGCGACGACGACGGCTTGGCGCAGCTCTACTACCAAGCCGTCTACGCGGCGTTCCTGCCGTGGTTTCTCGGTATCGAGCAGGCGTTCGCGATGATCGACCAGGCCGGCGACGACATCGGGCGTTTCCTGCCTTTCGCGCAGCGCGCGATGCACGACGCCGAGGACTTCTACGCCGCGATGGCGTCCGCCGCGCGGGCGGGCGGCTGGGGTGATCTCGGCAATCTGCGGATGATGGCGGCGGGCGCCGCGCACGTCGTCGAAACCGGCGACGACCTCGGGGTGGACACCTCGCTGCTGCGGTCGGCGCGGGCGATCTGGGACCGGGCGCTGGCGGAGAGCGAACGGGCCGGAGAGCCGGTGCCGACGTACCAGCTGCTCCGCGGCGCGGTCGAATAGCGTCTCCGGGCGGTTCGACCTCGCCGCCGTGGTCGGTCCGAGCCGCAGATCCGGTCCAGCCGAACCAACTGCGCCCCGGACAGATTCGCCATCGGCACGGGAGCGTGCGGCAGCACAACCGAAAGCGCCTGGTGGTCAAGCGCTTTCGGCCGCAGACCCGAGCCTGGGGAACGGTGCGGTGGAGAACACGACCTCCACCGCCACCTCGAAATACTGCGCTATCCGCAGCGCCAAGTGCAGGCTCGGGCTGTACTCGCCGCGCTCGAGGTAGCCGATCGTCTGGTAGTGCACGCCGAGCGCCTCCGCCAGCTCGCGCCGGGAGATGCCGCGCTCGGCGCGCAGCATGGCGATCCGGTTGTAGATGACCTCAGTAGGCACGCTGCATGGCCTTCTCGCGACGGGCGGCGACGCTGGATCCGGACTCCCGCCGCGCCATCCTGCGCAACAGGATCGGCGCGACGAGGAACCCGGCAGCCGCCCAGACACCCAGCACCGCAACCGTTTCCAAGTGCCTCCAGGAGCCGCCGAGTTCGACGGACGCGGCCTCGTCCGGCAACATCGCCGCGCGCATGCCGAGGCCGAGCCAGTACACCGGGAAGCACTGGGCGAGCCCCTGCACCCAACCGGGCATCGAGGTGATCGGGTAGAAGATGCCGGACACCGCGACGAGTCCCATGATGGGCATGGAGGCGAACCCGACACCGCGCGGGCTGACGAACAGCGAACCGATGCACGCGCCGATGGGCAGCGTGGCCAGCATGCCGAGCAGCACGATGCCGATCAGCGACAGCCAGGCGCCGACGGTGTTCAGCTCGGTGCCGCCCACCAGGAACAACCCCGGAATCAGCACGATCACGAACGGCACGAGCACCCAGCCCGACACCGTGACCACCTTGCCGACCAAGTAGCCGACCATTCCGTTCGGAGTCGCCTTGGCGCGCAACAAGGTTCCGTCCTCGCGCTCCATACTGAGCAACTGGCCGATGCCGAATATCCCGTTGAAGGCGACGAGCATGCCAAGGATGCTCGGCAGCGCGAGCGAGCCGAGATCGAAACCGCTGGCTTCGAATGTCGCGTCGCGCATGAAGAACAGCACCACGACCATGATGACCGGCCAGAACAGCATGCCGAACAGATCTTGGCCGTTGGTCACCGATTGCCGCAGCTCGATCCAGCCGCGGGACAAGCCGGCGCGGACCGCGTTCGTCGTCGGGTTCATCGCTTCACCTCCTCCAGGGCGTGGACCTCGTTCTCCACCTCGCCGGATTCGAACTGCCGCACCAGTGTCATATACGTGTCCTCGAGCGACGCGCGCCGCACCTCCAGCTCGCCGATGTCCTCGCCGTACTGCATGAACAGCTCGTAGACGAACTTGGTCGACTCGGTGGTGGTGTGCACGAAGCGCTGGTCGTCGCGGGTCCAGCGCACCTCGGCCTCGCCCGCGATGCGACGGGACAGTTCGTCGGCCGAGCCGTCCGCGATGATCCGCCCGCCCGCCAGGATCAGGATGCGGTCGGCCAGCTTCTCGGCCTCGTCCAAGTCGTGGGTGGTGAGCAGGATGGTGGTCTGCTGGTCGTCGGCCAGACGGTGTACGAGGTCGTGGAATTCGCGGCGGGCCTGCGGATCGAAGCCTGCGGTCGGCTCGTCGAGGAAGAGCAGTTCCGGGCGGCCCACGATGCCGATGGCCACGTCGAGCCTGCGGCGCTGGCCGCCCGACAGCGACATGATCTTCGCGCCCGCCTGTTCGGTCAGGCCGACGGCCGCGATGAGGTCGTCGGTGTCCCAAGGTCGGCGGATCCGCTCGGAGCCGTACGGCGCGTAGTAGGCACCGAGGTGTGAAAGCAGCTCGCGCACACGCCATTTGCCATGATCACGCCAGGATTGCAGGACGACGCCGATGCGTGCCCGCCAGGCCTCGTCGCCGTGCGCCGGATCCGCGCCGAGCACCTCGACCCGGCCCGTCGAACGGATGCGGAAGCCTTCGAGGATTTCGATCGTGGTGGGCTGGCAGCGGACATAACCGGAGAGCGCGAAGTCCTGCCGATCGGAATGGATCTCGAGTTCGGAGCCGCGCGGCGTGGGGCGTTGCCTTATGGGCGTTGGTTATTCAGGGTGAGCTATGCCCGACACCTGCCCCACCTGCTCGTGGTCCTCGCCGATGCTCGTGTCCTCGCATCGTTCCGTTCGCTATTTGCGCTGCGTGTGCGGTAGATGGCTGGTTTCGCACGGTGGGGGTGTGGAGTTGGTTGCCGGGCACGGCGGAGCCGCTGAAACGTCAGAGGCCGAACATCTGGAGCTGATCCCGCTACCCGAAGGGTGAGGGTCGTACGGGCACCATGAAGAGACGAGAGCAGTGCTCTTGACTTCACGGCCAGGCGGGTGGATCATTGTTCTCAACAGAGAGCACCGCTCACAACAGGAGTCGCCATGAACGCCAGCACCCGCTACATCGCCCCCACCGGCCTCGATCCCGTCATGAACCGCATCTTCAACTGGCTGCCCAAGCTGGGGATCAGCATCGCCAATTCGCGGCTGCTGGCCGTCCGGGGTCGCAAGAGCGGCGAGTGGCGGACCACGATGGTGAACCTGCTCGTCGACGAGACCGGCACGCGCTACCTGGTCGCGCCGCGCGGGCACACGCAGTGGGTGCGGAATCTGCGGGTCGCGGGCGAGGGCGAGCTGCGGCTCGGGCGCAAGGTCGAGGCGTTCACGGCCACCGAGGTCGCCGACGCGGACAAGGTTCCGGTGCTGCGGGTGTACCTGGAGAAGTGGGGCTGGGAGGTCAACCGCTTCTTCGAGGGCGTGACGAAGAACGCCACCGACGCCGAACTCGCCGCTATCGCACCGGGTTTCCCGGTCTTCCGCCTCGCCTGATTCCTGCGCTCGGCGGAAAGTCCGCCGAAATCCGCTGCGCCCGATCGGGGAAATAACGGCGCACGCTGAAGGAAGTCCAGCGAAGGTCGGAGGGATGCGCGGAGTCCGCCGAAACGGCCGTGCAGGCGGGGTTACTTCAGCGAGTGGCGAGAAATTCGATCGCCGCGGCGTATCCCCGAATCCCCATTCCCGCGATCACCGCCGTCGCGATCGGCGAGATGAACGAATGGTGCCGAAATTCCTCCCGCGCGTGCACATTGCTGATGTGCACCTCCACGATCGGCACCTCCGGAATGACCAGCGCGTCGCGCAACGCCACCGAGGTGTGGGTCAGTCCGCCGGGATTGATCACGATCCCCGACTCGGCTCCCCGCGCCTGGTGGATCCGATCGATCAGCGCCCCTTCGTGATTGGACTGGAACGCGACGACCTCCCTGCCGAACCTGGCCGCGGTCCGCTCGCACAGTTCGACCACGTCGTCGAGCGTGGCCGAACCGTACACCTCGGGCTGGCGGGTGCCGAGCATGTTCAGGTTCGGCCCGTTGAGTACCAGGATCGGTGCGGTATCGGCCATGCCGTCACCCTAATTCACAGACCCTTCGGACCTTCCGAACGCAGGTCGTCCACTTTGCGCATGGCGGTGCGCAGCTCCTCGAGCCACGCCTCGGCGTGCTTGCCCGCGAGTTTCACCGTCCAGGCCAGCGCGTCCGAGCGGGAACGGGCGACGCCGGAGTCGACAAGGGTGTCGAGGACCTTGCGCTCCTGCTGGCGCAGCCGCGTCATCACGGGAACTGCCAGCTGGGTGAACATGATTCGCTCGCCGTCCACCGAGACGCCCCACGCGACATTGCGGGCGTAGCGGCGCTGGGCCTCGCCCGCGATCTGCATCCGCGCGGGGCGGGTGGATTCGCGGAAGCGGGCGACGGCGCCCTCTTTCGTCGCGGTCGGGATCTTCTCGGTGGGCGCTTCGGTGTCCTCGCCGTCGGCGCGCTCGGGTTTGGGCAGTGGCAATTCGCCGATCACCACGATCTCGTCGCGGTCGACTTCGATGACCGGTTTGCCGACGAACCAGTCGCTGGGCAATCGTCCGGCGAACCAGTCGGGCACGTCGGCGGGGTCGGGGAGATCGGCCTGCTGCCAACCGCCGGGGCGTCCGAAACCTCGTCCGCGATGTTCGTTTCTCATGGCGAGTCACCTGACTTACTGTCGTGCAGTGCTTTCAATGATTACAAGATTACGCCGCAAGTAAGCACGGCGGTTCCGCTCTGCGTGAACAGGGTCGGAAGGGGGTACTCCACGGAGGTCGCATTGTGCCGAGCGGGTTCGGCTCGAGACGGATCATCGGCGTAGGTGGTTATCGCCCGCGTTCGCGTTCCGGCCGGTACGGTAGCGGCGCCGGTTATCGCCTTGTGACTGGATGCCGTTATCGTTCGGGCCATCGGAGAAGCTGTCTTCGGGCACAATTGACAATGCTGAGCATGGGTAACGGCCCGGTCACCGGGACGTCGCGAACAGGTTCATTTCAGGTACGGTGGTCTTGTTGCTGGAGTGACAAGAGTGAAGAGTGGGCGACATGGATGTGTGGGGATCCCGCCGCTTTCGCGTTCGGGGCGCAATGGCACTCGCGGGAGTGGCGGCTGTGGCAGTCACCATGGGCTCCTGCGGGTTTCGCGAGGAACCCAATGAGCCCGCGGCCGTCGTCGAGCGCTTCACCGAACTTCTCGATCAGCAGGATTACAAGAAGGCATCGGAGCTCACCTCCTACCCGAACGCCGCTTCCGCAACGCTGAAGCAAATGTTCGAGGGTCTCGCTCCCGGCAAGGTCGACTATCAGAAGACCCAATTCATCGGCTTGGACGCGCAGTCGGCGATCTTCAGCATGGACGTCGACTGGAGCTTCGGCGAGAACAAGAACTGGGAATACAGCATCCAGGGCACGGTGCGCAAGCTCGCGATCGGCTGGCGGATCTCGTGGGAGCCGTCGGTCGTGATGCCGCAGCTGCAAGGCAACCGCACCGTGAAGCTGGTGCGCACCACGCCGAAGCCGCCGCCCCGGGTGCTCGACATGGTCGGCGCACCGCTGATGCACGAGCAGGTCATCAACGTGATCAAGCTCGATCCCACGCGGATGTCCGACCCGGTCGCCTCCACCGACGCGCTGGCCAAGGCCATCGAGCCGGTCGCGCCGCTGATCACCGGTCCGTCGCTGATGCAGCAGCTGGCGTCCTCGCAGGGCAAGCCGATCGTCGCGGTCAACCTGCGCGAGGGTGATTTCGCGATCCTCGAACCGCGCATGGCGCCGATTCCCGGTGTGGTGATGGAGAAGCACCCGCGCCTGATCTCCTCGGACCGCCGGGTCTGGTCACCGCAGCTGGACGCGCTGCGCAAGGTATGGGAGACCAGCCAGGAGGAGCACTCCGGCTGGGGCGTGCAGATCTTCGAGCCGGACGGGCGATTCATCAGCCAGGTCGCCGGTTACCAGGGTCCGCCGGGGCCGGACATCGTCGCCACCATGGACCAGCGCTTGCAGCGCGCCGCCGAGGACGCGGTGGTGAGCGTCGGCACGCCCGCCTCCATCGTGGCGATCCAGCCGTCCAGCGGCGCGGTGGTCGCGGTCGCGCAGAACAGCCAGGCCAGCGCGCACGGTCCGGTCGCGTTCACGGGTCTGTATCCGGTGGGCGGCAATATCGAGCTGTTCCGTGCCGTCGCGGCGGCGACCAACGGCAAGGCGCCGCAGGACGTCTCGGTGCAGGAAGCGGCGGAGGCCGCGAGCAGGCTCGGCATCGGCATCGATTACCAGGTGCCGGGGCTGGACGAGGTCACCGGACGGCTCGCCATCGCCGGGCGCAGCGCCGAGCAGGTACGCCAGGGCGGCGGGTCGGACGCGGTGCTGGCCAGCCCGTTCGGGATGGCGATCGCGGCGGCGTCGATCGCGCGCGGCGAGGTGCCCGCGCCGAAGATCGAGGTCGCGCGCACCGGCGGCACCGACGCGCAGCTGGCGCCGTTGGGCGGCGAGCTGACCGAACGGCTGCGCACCATGTTGCGCGAGGCCACCGGGGCTCCCCATCTGACACCGTTGCGGCCGCACCCGGTGATCGCCTACGCGGCGACAGCGGGCGAGGACGGTTGGTTGATCGCCAACATGGGCGATCTGGCGTTCGCTATTCACATCAACGATGTGGACAGCGGGAACGCGACCGCTCGGATGGCGGCCCGGATGTTGCAGTCGCTGGCGACGCCGGAGCCGTGATCAGCAGTTGATCGCTCGTGCGGCGCTCGGGCCCGAGGCCTTCATCGTGACGACGGAAGAGCGGGTCGAGCGGGTCCAATCGGTTCCGCGAATCAGTTGAGCGCCCGGATCGCCGCGCGCCAACCCAGCAGGAACAACGCGAGCACCGTGCCCGCGACCAGCACGAAGCTGAAAGCGGTCCCCTGCCCGCTGATCGCGCGCAGCACCATACCGCCGATGAGCGTGGACAACCAGACCACGACTCCCGTGGGCCACACGACCGTCCCGTCGAAACGCCCCGCGCGACCGCCGACAGCCAGCGCGATAGCCCACCCGATCGCCAGCCCGATCGCGAACGGCCAGAGCGTCTTCAGGAGCCCCGCGATCACCGCCTCGTCATGACTGCGCCGCCCGATGACACAGAACAAGATCACCAACACTGCGTCTGCCGCCACCGGAGCCAGTCTCTTCACCTGCGCAAGCGTAGTGCGGCGTCATTTCGATCTCGATCACGACACCGCCCCGAGACCTGCCCTGACGAGTCACGCGGCGGTTCACAGCATCCCGGCGAAGATCTACTCCGACCGGTCGCGTGAGGTGGTCACAGCGTGCGGCGGGTTTCGAATTCCTTTTCGTAAGCGACCTCGTCGGCCGACGGGGTGCGGAAGAGGAACGCGAAGACGATCCAGCCGACGATCGCGACCAGGATGAAGCTGATCATGCGGTAGACGAACGCCGCGGCGACCGCTTGGGCGGCGGGCAGGCCCGCGCCCGCGGTGAGGCCGTAGATCAGTGTCGCGTCGACGTAGACGATGCCGCCGGGGGCGAACGGGATGGAACCGACGGCCTTGCCCGCGGTGAAGGCGATGAGCAGTCCGGCGAGTTTCGGCTCGGCGCCGACGGCGTAGCAGGCCGCGCCGAGGCAGGCGACGTCGCCGAATCGGTGCACGACGGCCCAGCCCGCCACCCAGAACCCGTCGCGTTTGCCGAGATCCACCGACTCGAGCTGGGTGAGGATCTCGGCGACCTTCGCCATCCCGTGGTCCGCTGGCCGTTTACGAATCCGGTTGACCAGCGCGAGCAGCCTCCGCAGCACCTTCTCCAGCGAGCCCGGATTGCGCGAGATGTAGTTGCCCGCCCAGATCAGGGCGGCCACCGCGGCGAGCGAAAGGATCAGCTTGAACGGCCCGACCCGATTGCCGACCAGCAGCGCGCCGCCGACGGCGAGCAGCGCCAGTCCGGCGGTGGCGATCACACCGGAGATGACCAGCTGCCAGGAAGCGACGATCGGACTCGCGCCCCAACGCCGGGTCTGTCGATAGGTGAACGCGGTGGAGAAGACTTGTCCCGCGGGCAATGTCACCGACATCGCGGTCGCGCCGTAGACGACTGCCACGGATTTGCGCTGACTCACATCGACGCCGCCCGCGTGCAGCAGTTGTTTCTGCACCCGGCCGAATCCGCTCATCGAAAGCGCTTGAAACCAGATACAGGCCGCGACCCAGCCCCAATGAATTTCGGTGAGCTTTCGCCAGGATTCGTGTAGTCGCGGCCACAGATAGACGCCTTCGCCGATCAACAAAGCCAGCAGCGCGGCGCCCAGCAACCATTTGACCCACCAGAATTTGCGCCGGCCCTGCTCGACGGTGGACGCTCGCGGTGCAGGCCCGCCCGCTGGATCCCCGTTGGCCGTCACGCCGATCAGCCTAGCGAAGGAATTGTTTCGGCGTCGGCATCGGTGCGCGGGTCGGCGCCTTCTTTCGGCCAGGCCAATCGCGTTTTCCGTCGCCTACCGCGCAGCTGCACTTCCTCGCCCGCGATCCAGAACTCCTGCTCGCTTTCCTCCGCGAAATACAACGCGCTGCCGGAGGCGAGCACCCGGCCGGGTTGGTCTTTGGCCAATTCGGTCAAGCGGGAGGCCTCGTTGACCGGGTCGCCGATCACCGTGTATTCGAAACGATTGGCGGCGCCGATATTTCCGGCGACCGCGAGACCGGCGGAGACGCCGATGCCGATGTCGAGCCCGGGCACTTCGCGCAGCGCCTCGCGCAGTTCGCGACCCGCCGCGAGCGCCGCGGTGGGCGCGTCCGGCCGGTCCAGCGGCGCGCCGAAGATGGCCAGCGCCGCGTCGCCGACGAACTTGTTGACGAACCCGTGGTGGCGGTCGATCACGTCGACCACGATCCGGAAGAACTCGTTGAGCAGGCTCACCACCTCGGTGGGCGGCCGTTCGGCGGCGGTCGCGGTGGAGCCGACCATGTCCACGAACAGCACCGCGACGAACCGGGTCTCGCCGCCGAGCTCGGTGCCGTAGTCGAGGGCGCGCTGGGCGACCTCCTCGCCGACGTGCTGGCCGAACAGTTCCTGGAGCTGGCGCCGCTTGGCCGCCTCCTCCATCATCCGGTTGAAGCCGACCTGGAGCAGACCTATCTCGCTGCCGTCGAACACCTCGACCTGCACGTCGCGGGCGCCTTCCTGCACCCGGTCGATGGCCTGGCTGAGCTGACGCACCGGATCGGAGATGCTCGAGCCGGTGAGCATGGACAGCGCCAGCGCCTGCAAGATCACCACGCCGCAGAGCAGCAGGATCGAGATCGCCAGCGACTGCGCCGAGAACTTCACCTCCGAAGAGATCTGGGTGACGCACAGCAGCACGATGGCGATGGTCGGCGCGAAGGTGCCCATGCCCCAGGTCATCGCCATCCTGGTGCCGACGCCCGGCGTCAGGGTGTGATCGAAGATGCCCTCGGTCAACGCCTGCGCGGCGACCGGCCGCAGGATGCGCTCGCCGAGCATGTAGGTGAAGCCGAACACGATGGTCGCCGCCATGCACTCGGTGACGATCACCGCGCCCGCCAGCTCGGGCGTGTCGGAGATGATGAGTCCGGCGAGCACCGCGCCGCCGACCAACCACAGCGCCAGATGCAGCATCGCCTGGCGCAACGGCGCGTGCAGCGCGGCCATCTGTTCCTGGCGGCTCGGCGGCCCGCCGCGCATCTGCCAACGCATGACCGGGCGCAGCATCAGCGCGGAAGCGGCGAGGCTGAGCAGTCCGCCCGCGATGAAGACGAGGGCGGGGATGAGCAGACCGGTGCGTCGGGTACCGGCCGCCTCGCCTTCCGGAACGGGGAGTCCGTACTGGATGAACGCCCACACCAGCACCGCGCCGAAGGCGTTCGCCAACAGCATCGATGTCAGGTAAAGCGGCCAGCGCGTACGCATGGTCTGTTTGACCGCTTCCAAGGGCGCTGACACGCCCCCTAATCTAGCGTTTCGATCATTCGTCCACGTGCGGCTGTCCGGCGGGGCGAGTTGGTCGGCGACCTCCGTTACCCTGAGCGAGGTGACCGAGCTCGAGGAACGCCCGCGCCGGAACTCCGCCGCGGACGCGGTGCACCCGATAGTCCGGCAGACCGCGGAGTGGGCGTGGCGCCTGCTGGTCATCTTGGCCGCGGTGATCGCCCTGGCGATGATCGTGCAGCGGCTGGCGTCCGTCGTCATCCCGATGGCCATCGCGCTGCTCGCCGCCGCGCTGCTCGCGCCGCTGGTGGACTGGATGCAGCGGCTCGGCGTGCCGAGGTGGGTGGGGGTTTTCGTCTCGCTGGTCGGCTCGCTCGGGCTGGTCGCCGGGATCATGACCTTCGTCATCGAGCAGTTCGTCGCCGGTGTGCCGCAGCTGTCCGACGAATTCACCGACAGCATCCACCGAGTCCAGGACTGGCTGATCAACGGTCCGCCGCACCTCAGCGACGACCAGATCCGCAACGCGGGCGACACCATCGTCAAGGCCATCCAGTCCAATCAGGACAGTCTCACCTCCGGCGCGCTCACCACGGCCACGGTGATCGGCCACATCCTCACCGGCACCTTCCTCACGCTGTTCATCCTGATCTTCTTCCTCTACGGGGGTGATCAGGTCTGGGAGTTCGTCACCCGGGCCGTGCCGACCCAGCATCGGGAGCGGGTCCGGCTGGCCGGTCAGCTCGGCTTCGGATCGCTGGTCGGCTTCGTGCGCGCCACGGTGGTCGTCGCGGCCGTCGACGCCATCGGCATCGGCGCGGGCCTGGCCATACTCGGGGTGCCCTTGGCGCTACCGCTGGCCTCGCTGGTGTTCATCAGCGCGTTCATCCCGATCATCGGCGCGTTTCTCGCCGGTTCCATCGCGGTGTTCATCGCGCTGGTCACCAAGGGCCTGGTGACGGCGCTGATCGTGCTCGGCATCATCATCGCGGTCATGCAGCTGGAAAGCCACGTGCTGCAACCACTGCTGCTCGGCCGCGCGGTGAGCATTCACCCGCTGGCGGTGGTGCTGGCGATCGCGGCGGGCGTGGTGCTCGGCGGAATCGCGGGCGGCCTGCTCGCGGTGCCCGCCGTGGCGGTGATGAACACGGCCATCCGATCGTTGCTCGCCGGGCGTCCGGAGGAGGCGTTCGGCGAACTCCAGACCGCCGAGCACGGGATGTACTCGGCGGAGCCGGACCGGCCGGACCCCGGGCGATTCGACGTGGCGGCGACGTTGGCGGAGGAGTCCGCGCGCTCGAACCTCGCGCTGCGAAGTGCTGATGCCGATTCCGCAGCGGGCCGAGACGGTCCGCGCCTGGCGAAGGATTCCGGCGAGAACCACCACGGGGGAACCGATGCCCCGGACTCCGTCGGCTGAGCTCAGTCCCGCCGACGCGGCGACCGCGCCGCTGTGGCGGGCCGTGCAGGCGTTCCGGCTCGTCACGCTGCTGTACGCGGTCGGTCAGCAGATCGCGTCGGTGCCCTACTACCAGAACCAGCGCCTGAGCTGGGTATTCATCGCGCTGATGGTGGTGTGGTCCGGGCTTTCTGCGCTGATGCTCTCCCAGTGGCAGGTGGCCGAGGTGGCCAAGGTTCGGGTCTGGGTGGTGATCGGCGACCACGTCGTGGTGATCGGTTTGGTCGCCGCGACCCGGCTGGTCGCCGACTACGACTGGTACCACGGGCACCAGACCCTGCCGACGACCATGTGGGCGGCCAACGCGGTGATCTCGGCGGCGATCCTGCGCGGTCCGGTCGCTGGGATCGCGTCCGGGCTCTCGATCGCCGCGGTCATCATCACCGTGCGCGACCAGTGGGGTCAGGATGTGTGGGCCGACGCGACCGCGCCGGTGCTCGTCTCGGTCGGCCTCGCGCTCGGGCTGGCCGCCAACACCGCCCGGCGCGCGCAGGAGCAGTTGCAGCGCGCCGTGCGCCTGACCGCCGCCGCCGAGGAACGCGAGCGGCTCGCCCGCGAAGTGCACGACGGCGTGCTCCAGGTACTCAGCTACATCAAGCGGCGCGGTAGCGAAATCGGCGGTCCCACCGAGGAATTGGCGCTACGTGCCGGTGAGCAGGAGGTCGCGCTGCGCGTGCTGATCTCCGAGCAGGGCGCGCGCGAGGACGCGGGCGGCGCGGAGGTGGACCTGCGTCCGCTGCTGACCGTGCACGCGACGCCGAAGGTCTTCGTGTCCACGCCGGGCGAGCCGGTTCGGGTGGGGCGTTGGGCCGCGGGCGAACTCGCCGCCGCTGTCGCCACGGCCTTGGCCAATGTCGAGCTGCACGCCGGTGCGGACGCCAAAGCCTATGTGCTGCTGGAGGATACCGGCGACGAGCTGATCGTCAGCGTGCGCGACGACGGCGTCGGCATCGCACCGGGGCGGCTGGCCGAGGCGGAGGCCGAAGGGCGGATGGGGGTTTCGCGGTCGATCGTCGGTCGCATCGCCGCGCTCGGCGGCACCGCCGAACTGCTCACCGAAGGCAGCGTGGGCGAAGGCGTCGAGTGGGAGTTCCGCGTGCCACGCGATGCGCGCTGACCTGGCAGGATGAAGTAAGCGGAAGGAGCGGTGCGGTGACCGACGGTGCGGCCGAGACCATTTCGGTGATGGTGGTGGACGACCACCCGATGTGGCGCGACGGGGTCTCCCGCGACCTCGCCGAGGCCGGATTCGAGGTCGTCGCGACCGCGGACGGCGTCGGCTCGGCCACCAGGCGCGCCGCGGCGGTGCGACCCGACGTCGTGCTGATGGACATGCAGCTGCCCGACGGGAACGGCGCGACGGCCACCGCCGAGGTGTTGCGAGTGTCGCCGCAGAGCCGAGTGCTCGTGCTCTCCGCGTCGGCCGAGCGCGACGACGTGCTCGACGCGATCAAGGCGGGGGCCTCCGGTTACCTGGTCAAGAGCGCGTCGGCGGCGGAACTGATCGATGCGGTGCGTGCGACGGCGGCTGGTCAGCCGGTGTTCACTCCGGGGTTGGCCGGGCTGGTGCTCGGCGAATACCGCCGGATGGCGACCGCGCCCGCCGAGCCCGACGAACCGCACCGGCCCGCGC
Source organism: Nocardia sp. NPDC004654 (assembly GCF_040609595.1). Taxonomy (NCBI): domain Bacteria; kingdom Bacillati; phylum Actinomycetota; class Actinomycetes; order Mycobacteriales; family Nocardiaceae; genus Nocardia; species Nocardia sp. NPDC004654. The sequence goes on from NZ_JBEXKI010000001.1 coordinate 653,680, forward strand.
TCACCGAGCGGGAGACCGAGGTGCTGCGGATGGTGGCGAAAGGGTTGTCCGCCAAGCAGATCGCGTCGCGGCTCGGGTTGAGTCATCGCACCGTGGAGAACCACGTGCAGGCGACGTTGCGGAAGTTGCAGCTGGCCAACCGCGTCGAGCTCACCAGGTACGCGATCGAACAGGGCCTCGAGTAGCGCGGCATCCGACCAACGGAGGAGCCGCGCACCCGGCTCGTACTCTTGTGCGGAGACGGCACACGAACAGGCTTTGCCTTTTCCGTTGGCAGGCACTCGCACGGAGAGCCACACTGAAGGCAAGGTGCACCGGCCCCCGCCGTCATCAGGGAACGCCCTGATGCCGAGACCCGCCGAACCTCGGTAATCTCGAAACCATGGGCGGACCCGAATCGGTATCCAATGGCGTCGGCTCCGTCGGTGATCGGGATCTGCGCGTCTCCGACGCCGAACGCGAGCACGTCGGTCAGCTGCTGCAGCGGGCGGTCGGGCTCGGGATGCTCTCGCTCGGCGAGTTCACCGAACGGATGGACACCGCCCTCGCCGCCAAGACCCGCGGCGAACTGAACGCCGTGCTCATCGACCTGCCGGGCGTGCGCATGATCGGCCAGCCCGCCGCCCGGCCCACGCCCTTCGTGAACTCGACGCCCTCGTTCGCGAAGCGGCCGCCCATGCCGCCCACTCCGGCGGGCAACGTGATCCGCGGCCGCATGTCGGGCGTGACTCGGCGCGGGCCGTGGCAGGTCGCGCCCACACTGCACCTGAACAACTGGTTCTCGGGCGTGACTCTCGATTTCACCGAGGCGGTGATGTCGACCCAGGTGGTCGAGCTGAACGTCGACGATTTCTGCAGCTCGCTGACACTGGTGGTGCCCGCCGAGGCCACCGTCGACCTGAACGGCCTCGACCTCATCGGCGCGAGCGTCAACAACAAGGTCCGCACCGGCCCCCCACTCGGCCCCCTCCACCTGGTCGTGCACGGAAGCATCCGCTTCGGCTCCGTCACCGCGAAGCACCCGTTCATCGCGCATTGGCGCAAGTTGCTCGGTCACTGAGCGGCTGCCGGGCTCTTCGGCTCGGTCACCGCCATGCGTCGCTCCTCCGCGCGGCCCACCGACAGCACGGTGACGTGTCCGCACACAGCGGTGGTGGCGATCGACGGGATGGATATGCCGCAAGTCTGGAGAGCAGCGCGCAAAAGCCACGCTGTGAGATTCGGAGCAGCGTACAGCCGACGCGAAGTGGCCAGGAACCCGTCAGGTATTCACTCCGATGCGGCGGGCGAAGGCGCGCAAGGGAACTCGGCGGTCGTGGTCGAGGAGTTCGGAGACGATGTGGCGGGGGAGGGATTGGTATTTGATCCAGTCGCCGCCGCCGACGCGTTCGGCGTTCAGCAGGGCGTCCAGTGCGCGCTGGTGCTGGCCGGTGCGGGTGAGGGCGACCGCGGTGTCGGCGAGGTGGCGGGCGCGGGAGGCCTGCGGCAGACCGCTGTTCGGGGGCATCTCCTTGGCCGCCGCCAGCGCTTCGGAATAGCGTTCGGACGAAACGTTCACGTCCACCGTCTGCATCACGACTTGTGAAGGGCCGAAATAGGTTTCGTAGTCCTGGCGGTCGGCGCCGATGCGCAGCGCGACCTCGCCCGCCGCCTCGATCAGCGAGAGCGCCTCCGGCACGTCCTGGGCCCGGCCGGACGCCGTCGCGCCTTGCAGCACGAGCGAACCGTACGCGGACAGGTGCGCGGGTGGCACCTCGCCCGCGGGCTCCAGCTCCGTCGCGGCGCGCAGCGCGACCCCGCGCGACTCGTCGTAGCGGCCCTGAACCAGCAGCTGCCAGGCCACCGAGCCGCGGATGGTCGCGAGCAGCAGCGGATCGTCGCCGCGTTCGGCGGCGGTGAGCGCCTGGCGGATGGCGAGGAACGCGGGATCGGTCTGCCCGAGATGCACGAGCGTGCAACCGGTGACCCAGCACATGCGGGCGAGCAGTTCGTTGGCCGGGGCAACCGCGCCGTTGCGTGCGGCGTGCACGGTCGCGCGCAGCTGGGTGAGGTTGGCGGGCAGGATCGCGGTGAGCAGTTCGTAGCGGCCCGCCCAATACGCGCCCCAGGCGTAGTCCACCGCGCGGCGGCCGTCGTCGAGGCTCACGGCCTCTTCCTCGGGCACCTCGCCGAGCAGGTCGTCCACGGGGGTCAACGCGCGCCGGATGGCGACGATGCCCGCGTCCGGGTTGCCGGACGGTATCCCGTGGCGCTTGCCGATCAAATCGGAGATGTCCACGTCGAGGGCGCGAGCCAGTTTCTGCAGGCTCGCGATGGACGCGGTTTGGCGTCCGCCCTGCTCGAGCTTGCGCACGAGATCCACGCTCACTCCGGCCTGGTCGGCAAGCTGACGCTGGGTCAGCGCTTTGCCGCGAAAGCGCCGGATCCGCACCCCGATCGACGAATCGTCCATGTACCCGTGTCCTTTGTTACATCTGGGTTTCAGGGTACGACGCTAAGCCTTCGTGTTCATCCCTAGTGGGACATTACGTACGACTCGTTTGCCTCTGGTTGGAATACCGTTGCCTTTCTGCAACTTTGAGAACGCAAAGGGCGGCGGCAATGACAACGATGCCGAAAACCACTGTGCGAGCCCGGCGCGCCGATCGCGCGACCGCATCGCAAGTCTTTCTCGTTCGACCCGAACAGCTGCGCCCGAGCGGCCGTGACCTGCACGGCCCGCTACGCCGACGGCCGATCACCTGCCACAGCACCGTAATCGCCTGAGGGGAAGCATCATGTTCGAACGTTGTCACAGTACGCACGAAGCGGCGCACCTGCTCCGACATCGGTACGGATTGCCGGTCCAACTGCTCGCCGGACGTCCCGTGGTGACCACCGGCACCCTGCTCGGCGGCATCGTCATGCCACCGGAACTCGGCAGGAAGGTCCTCGCCATGCTGGACCGGACCTTGATCGCGCCCGTGGTCGCGGAGCCCGGCGACCGCAGCTGGACCTTTTTGGTGACTCCGCCCAGCCCCGCCACCCCGGTCGACGTGCACGTCCGGCGTTGCCTGGCCGGGCACCAGGTCACCGTGATCCCCAGCGGCCGCCACGTGCTGCTGCCGAGCACCGACTCCCGCCTCGGCTGGCACTGGGCGAGCGAGCCAGCGCCCGGCGTGCTGCGCATGCCGCCGCGGGCGAACGTCATCGGCGCCATCCACCAGGTGACCGGCATGCGCACCGCGCCCACCCCGTGACCGCCTGGCGCGACCGGCCCCCAACCGCCAGCCGGTTGGGGGTCGGTCGGGGCGAAATCGGGTAGATATCGGCCCGTCACCGGGGGTTTCTACTCATGCTCGGTACGTATGAGGGGTCGAGCATGGGGATATGACTACATCTATCGATCCGGCGCTGATCTCGCGCTTGTCGGGTGAGTTCACCGCGCTGGGTACGCGGATGGGTGCGCTCGGACGAGATCTGGCGCTGCTGGGCGAGCAGGTCGCACCGGGAGGGGCGGTGGTCGGTCCGGCGACCGAGGGTGCGCCGGACGGGACGAATTCGATTCCGGCTCCACTCCGCGGCCCTGCCTCGACATCCGCGCGAGGCGGGTTGGCCTCGACCGAGGCGGACCTCGGTTCCGCGGCCGAGGCGGACTCGACCGCGGTAGGCGGTGTCGGCGGGTCGAGTTCGGCTGGTGACGCCGCCGAGCGGTCGGCGTCGGCATCCACTGGTGGCGATTCGAGCTCTGCTCCCGTGGGGAGTGCGCCCGTTTCGCCTCCGCCGACCGTTCCTTCAGGGGTCCCTTGGCCGGGCCATGGGTCGGCGTACCCGGCTGCGGCGTCGCAGGGTTGGGGCGTTGTGCCGCCCTCGGGCGTGGTGCCTCCCCCGGGTGAGGCGGCCCGGTCGGGTGCGGTGCCGCCGGGTTTCGCGCCGCCTCGGGAGTGGGGCCGCGCGCAGCGGGGTGCGATGCCGATGGGCGGTGGGATGGTGCCGCCTGGGATGCGACCGCCCGTGCCGCCGGTGCGGCGCGAACCGCGTGTTCCGTGGTGGCAGCGGGACGGGGTGATCAGCCGGGTGCTGGCGGTGGCCGGTGTCGCGGTGACGTTGATCGGTGTGGTGATGCTGCTGGTCCTCGCGGCGCAGGCCGGATTCTTCGGACCGGTGCCGAGAGTAATTGCGGGAGGCGTCTTCTCAGCTGTGCTTGTCGGAGCGGGGATGCGAGTCTTCGGTAAGACTGGTGGGCGGGTCGGCGGAATCGCGTTGGCGGCCACCGGTATCGCGGGCGCTTACCTCGATGTGATCGCCGTGACGGCGATTTATCACTGGTTGAACCCGGTTTTCGGTTTGGCGGCGGCGTTGGCGGTCGCGGCCGGTGGCGTCGGGCTGGCGATGCAGTGGAAGTCGCAGCCGCTGGCGGTGCTCGTGGTGCTGGGTGCGGCGCTGCTCGCGCCCTTCGTGACCGTCGAGCTGGTGCTGCTCGGGTTCCTGATCGCCCTGCAACTCGCTTGCGTGCCCGTGCAATTCGACCGGGACTGGCCGTTCCTGCACGTCGTGCGTACCGCGCCCGCGGTGATCGCCACTCTCGTCGGCATCGCCATTGCGCTCCTCGAAACCGCCGACCACACCCGCGAGCCGTGGCTCCTGATCGCCGCGATCGCGACGGCGCTGATCGGCACGGTCGGCACCGCGCTCGTGGTGCGCCGCCGCGCCGATGACATCACCGCGACCGTGGCCTTCGCCATCTCGACCACTCCGTTGCTCGCGGCGCCCGCGCTGTTCGACCGCCACGTCGCCGCACTGATCGCGGGGCTCTTCGCGCTGGCGTTGCTCGCCACCGCCGCGCTGGCACTGCTGCCGAAAACCCGTGAGCTGGCCAAGCTTCCGGGACACACCGCCATTGCCGCCGCGGTCGCGGGCTCCTTCGCGTTGCTCGAGGCATGCGTCGGCGTGACGAGCACGCAGACCCTCCCCATCGCGACGCTCCTGGTAGCACTCGGCTTCCTCGGCGTGGCAGGCCAGCTGCGTTCCGGCGTCGCCGCGGGGCTCGGCATCGCCTTCGCACTGATCGGCGGACTCGCCTTCCTGGCGAGCGCGACCCCGGAAAGGCTTGCGTCACAACGCCTCGCCGAAGAGCACCTGTCCATCTCCACCGCACTGGCGGCGATCATCGGTCTCGCCGTCGTCGCGGTGGCGGTCTGGACCATCCGCCGACTGGCGGGCACGCCGAAGGGCGGCGCGGAGGACTCGATCCTCTGGATCGCCGCGAGCGGCGCGGCCCTTTACCTGGTAACCGCCGCGATCGTCGCGATCGGCGCCGCGACCGGCGCGAAGGACGGATTCGTCATCGGCCACAGCATCGCCACCATCCTGTGGATGGCGGCAGCCACCGCCGCCCTGCTCTACGGCCTGCGCAACCTCTCCCGCTCCGCCGCCATCGCCAAAGTCGCCCTCGGCTCCGGCCTGCTGGTCACCACCGCCGCCCTGGCCAAACTGTTCCTCTTCGATCTGGCCACCCTCGACGGCTTGATCCGAGTCGCGGCCTTCTTGGTAGTCGGAATCCTCCTATTACTCACCGGAACCCGCTACGCCCGAGCCTTCGCCGAAACGGAACCGCGAAGCCCCACCCATTAACCAACCTGCCCACCCCTCGCTCACGCTCCACGAGGACGCGCATCCCACACACCGTTCATACGCCTCACACAGCCAGCGGCTGTGTGAGGCGTGTACGCGCTCTGTGGGAGCACCGAACCCGGAGGACTCAGTCCTCGTCGTGGCGGCGGAGGAGCTCGTTCACGCTGACCGAGCGGCCGTCGCCGCTGTGGTGGCGGCCTTCGTCCGAATCCGCGACCCGGCGGCGGGAGGAGCGGAGTTCGGCCATCCAGTTCTCGATACTGGTGCGGTTGTCGTTCGGGTTCTCCGGCGCGCCGTTGTCCGCCGCGTGGTGGGCAGGGGTGTGGGCGGGCTGATCGGAACCCGTTGTGCCGGACGAGGTGTGGTGGTTCGTCTGCGCCGAGTGGGCCGCGCCGATCGTCGGGTCGTAGGCGCTCGCACCGTGCTGGCCCGGGTCCGTGCCGGACGTGTGGCTGCGCGCCGTGGCGCCCGCGGACGTGATCGGTCGCGTCGCGTCATCGATCGTCCCGGCCCGATCCGCCGCGAACGGCACGGCTCGCGGCCGCGGGGGCTCTGTCGGTGTCGGTTGGGCGGACCTGCCCGGGTTCGGATCCGGCAGTCCTGAGAGCGAACTGGCGCGCGGCCGGGTCGGATCGTGCGGACTCGGAGCACCGGAACGCGGTGTAGCGGGCGAACCCGCCTGCGTCTCGGGAGTCTCGGCGCCCGGAGCTGGCGACGCCGAATGCGCTCCAAGAGCAGTGGCGTCCGGCGTGGTCGGCGAAACCGCATGTGCCCCATAGGTTCCGGAACGCGGAATGGCCGACCCTGTCTGCGCCCCAGGGATCCCGCTACCCGGCGCGGCAGGCGAACCCGACTGTGTGCCAGGGGTTGTGGCACCCGGCGTGGCGGACTCGGCAGAGAATGCGCCGAAAGTCCTGGGCCGGGGCGTCCCAGACGTAGCCTGCTGCGCTCCAGCTGGCTGCGCCCCTGGAGAACCAGTGCCCGGCTCGGCGGCCGAACCGGACTGTGCGCCAGTGGGTGTGGCGCCAGGCGTGGCGGACTCGGCGGAGTACGCACCGAACGTCCGAGGCCGGGGCGTACCCGGCTGCGCTGCGGGAGATGCGGCTCCTGGCACGGCGGCCGAACCCGGCTGTGCGCCAGGGGTGGTGGCATCCGGCGTGGCGGACTCGGCGGAGTACGCACCGAACGTCCGAGGCCGGGGCGTACCCGGCTGCGCTGCGGGAGATGCGGCTCCTGGCACCGCGGCCGAACCCGGCTGTGCGCCAGGGGTGGTGGCATCCGGGGCACCGGAAGTCCCAGCGCGCGGCGTCACCGACTGCCCTCCGGGAATCGAGGCACCGGCCGCTCCGGAAGTCGCGGGCCGAGGTGCCCCAGGCGCGGAGTGCGCCCCGGAAGTCGTGGCACGTGGCGCGACCGAACTACCGGCCGAACCCTTCTTCGCGACCGGAATCGAATCGATACTCTGCGTAGGCGCCTCCGCCTCGATCTCCTCGATCGTCCGCACCCGCCGCGGCGTACGCGGCTGCTTCCCCTCCGACACCGCGGGCATCTGCATCGTCACGGGATCGGTGATCGGCGTGGTCTTCACCAGGTCGACGACCTCGCCGCCGCCCGGCCGCTCGTCGTCCAGAATCGGCTCCCCGAGGCCGATCTTCTCCTGAATGCGCTTCATCCAGGCCGGGGCCCACCAGCAGTCGTCGCCGAGCAGCTTCATGGTGGCGGGCACCAGCAGCATGCGCAGGATGGTCGCGTCGATGAACAGCGCCGCGATCAGGCCGTAGGCGATGTACTGCATCATCACCAGATCGGAGAACGCGAACGCGCCGACGACGACGAGCAGGATCAGCGCAGCGGCGGTGATGATGCGTCCGGTGTGCGCGGTGCCCGCGCGGACCGCCTCGGTGGTGGACGCGCCCTGGGTGCGCGCCTCGACCATCCGCGAGAGCAGGAATACCTCGTAGTCGGTGGACAGGCCGTAGATCACCGCGATGATCAGCACCAGCACCGGCGACATGATCGGCTGCGGCGTGAAGTTCAGCAGGCTGGCGCCGTGACCGTCGACGAAGATCCAGGTCAGGATGCCCAGCGTGGAGCCGAGGCCGAGCGCGCTCATGAGCGCGGCCTTGATCGGCAGCACCAGCGAGCCGAAGGTCAGGAACATCAGCAGCGTGGTCACGAAGATGACCAGCGCGATCATCAACGGCATGCGGTCGAGCAGCGCGTCGATGCTGTCCTTCTGGATGGCGGGCTGCCCGCCGACGTAGAGCTGGACGTTGTCGGGCATCTCCATCGAGCGCAGGTACTCGATGGTCGGGTCGGCGTTCTCCGAATCCTCCAGCGTCGCGCTCGTCCGGTAGACGTCGGGATCACTGGTGGACCGGCTGGGCACCTCGAATTTGCCCGTGAGGCCGGGCGCTTCGCTCGCTTGCTTCCACACCTTGCCGACCGCGGCGCTGTCGTCGGAGACCATCACCAGCTGCACCGGATCGGTCTTGCGCAGCGGGAAGACCTCGTAGAAGTTCTCCAGAGCCACGCGGGTCTTGTTGTCCGGCGGCAGGTATCGCTCGTTGATGCCGCCGAAGGCCAGGTTCTTCACCGGAATGATGAGCAGCAGCAGACCGATGCAGATCGGCACGGCGATCTTGAGCGGGTGCTTCATCACCCACTGCGTGGTCTTGCCCCAGAAGCCGTTCTCGACTTCCTCCGCGGTCTTGGTCTTGCGGAAGCGCTTGAAGCCGAGCATGTCCACGCGCTTGCCGAGCACGCCGAGCATGGCGGGCAGGATGGTGATCGCGGTCAGCGCGGCCAGCGAGACGGTCGCGATGGTGCCGTAGGCGACCGATTTCAGGAAGCCCTGCGGGAACAGCAGCATGCCGCCGAGGCTGGCGATGATCATGGTCGCGGAGAACACGACCGTGCGACCCGCCGTCATCACCGAGCGCCGGACGGCCGCGCGGGTGTCGTAGCCCTCGGCCAGTTCCTCGCGGAAACGACTGACGATGAACAAGCCGTAGTCGATGGCGAGGCCGAGGCCGATCATCGAGACGACGCCGGAGACGAACGAGTTCACCTCGGTGAACTTCGTCAGGAACATGATGATGCCGTTGGCGCCGATCACCGTCAGACCGCCGACGACCAGCGGCAGACCCGCCGCGACGAGACCACCGAAGATGAAGAACAGCAGCACCGCGACCGCCGGGATGGCGAGCATCTCCATGCGCTTCTGGTCGGCGGCCATGGTGTCGTTCAGCGTGCCCGATACCGCTTGCAGGCCGGTGACCTGCACGTCGACGCCCTCGATGTAGAAGACGTCCTTCACTTTCCGGTAGTTGCGCACCATGTCGGTGTCGTTGTCGCCGACGATGGCGACGGAGGCGAAGGTGTACTTCTTGTCCTTCGAACCGAAGGTCAGCGGAACGCCAGGTCCGGTCTCCGTCTGCCAGTAGGCGCCGTTGACCTTGGCGATCTCGTTCGGGTGTTCCTTCGGCAGCCGGTTGAGGCTGTCGACGATCTTGTCGCGGAACTGCGCGTCATCGATCGTCTTGCCGTCGGGAGCGGTGTAGAGCAGGATCACGTCGCTGTTGTGATCGCGCCCGAAAGCTCCGTCGGAGATCCGCGCGGCCTGCGCGGATTCCGAGGTCGGGTCGTCCCATCCGCTGGAGCTGAGGTGGTGTTCCAGGCCTAGGCCGTAGCCTCCCAATGCCAGGAGGGCCGCGCAGACCATGCCGATGACGGCCCAGCGCAGCCGGTAGACCAGATCGCCCCAGCGTGTGAACACTAAGCGACTCCTTGGGCGGGGCGAGAGGTGAGCAGCGCCGACAGCGGCCGGAACGGCTGCAGCCAAGCGCCCTCGTCGGGCAGCGAATCGAGGCTCACCCTTGGCAGCGGTTCACGGAACACGCCAGGGATGTCCTCTAAATCTATGAATTCGAGCGTATCGGATGTTACGGCCCAACTCGCGTGCTCGCGGAACCCCAACACCTGAACGGGAATTCCGCGCGCGGCCAACCGTTCGAGCGGTTCGCGGAAAGCCTGGCCGTCCGCGGAGGCGACCATGATGCCGGCCAGTCCCGCGCCGCGGCTGCGCAATTCGATGTGCGCGAGCATGTCCGCGTCGACATCGGAGTCCTCGTCGACCTTCGGCTTGGCGAACACGGCGTAGCCGACGTTGCGCAGCGCCTCCACCCACGGGCGCACCACGTCGGCGGTGCCGGGCGCGATGTTGGTGAAGACGGTGGCCTCGGGCTCGACCCTGGTCGAACTGCCGACCGATAGCTCGGCTGTCCGCGCTAGGAGCCAGCGGCCGAGCGCGTCGAACCGCGGGCGGTACGCGGCGGTCGGGCGACCGCCGAGGATCGCGCCGAGACCCATGTCGAGATTGGGCGCGTCCCAGACGAGCAGAACCCGGCGTACATCCGGCGCGGCGCCGCCGAGACCTTCCGATCCGGCGCCGCCGACCTCGGCGGACATGTCGACCACCTCGTGGGCCATCTCACTCACGCTCATGCCTCCACCTCGCTAGCGCTCGGCTCCGGCATGCGCGAGGCGCGCTGGCACATGATTCGCTCACTGCGTTCGCTCATGCCTCCGCCTCGCCGACTCTCGGCTCCGGCCTGCCCGATACCTCCGGGAGGCTTCGTACCGGGATTGCCGTGACGACTGAGCTAATGGGTCGCTCGCTGCGCTCGCTCATCATTCGATCTTGCCCCATATGAACTCGGTGATGGCGCTTCCCGCTCGATGTGCCTTGCCTTCGAACTTGGTGACGGGGCGGTCGAAGCCGATCGGAGCGGTCGCCCTGTTGTCCGCGCTGACACCGCCCGTGACCTCGTTGAGGCCGATGAGCAGCGGTTCCGCGGCGCCGACTTCGGCGATGTGTTCCGCGTAACCCGCGTGGTCGGTCGCGACATGCAACACACCGCCCGGTCGGAGCCTGCTCGCGATGAGCGCGAGGGTGGCGGGCTGCAGCAGGCGCCGCTTGTGATGTCTCGCCTTCGGCCACGGATCGGGGAAGAACACGCGGACGCCGGTCAGCGACTGCTCAGCAATCATGTGCTCGAGCACGTCGACGGCGTCGCCGCGCAGCAATCGGATGTTGTCGATGCCCTCGCGTTCGATGCGCTGCACCAGCTGGGCCAGACCCGGCTGGTACACCTCGATCCCGATCAGGTTCAGGTGCGGCTCGGCCTGCGCCATCTCGGCGGTGGCAGTCCCTGTGCCACAGCCGATCTCGATGACGAGCGGGGCCTCCCGTCCGAACCAGGCGGCGGCGTCCAGCGGCGCGTCGGAGACCTCGCGGCCGATCTGCGGCCACATACGATCCCAGGCGCCCTGCTGGTTCGGGGTCAGCGCGCCCCGGCGCGAGCGGAAGCTCGTCACCCGCGGGTACAGGCGGGAGCCGGTCGGCGATCGTCTGCCTGCTTCGAGCGGGGCCGACGCTGTGGACGGCCTGCCCGGAACCGACTCGACAGTGTGGTTGGCGGCGTCGTTCACGGCGTCCATTGTCCAGCATCCGGCGAACAGCACGGCAATCGAACCCCGGCCGCGCGGTCATCGCGAGGTCAGGCCGCGACTTCGGCGACGATCCTCGGTGCGGTGGGGGTCTCCTGCCGCAGTGGCCGCCCGAGCACGACCTTCACCGTTGTGCTCGCCATTTCCAGCAGTCCACGCAGGCCGGTCGGGGAGGCGAGCACCGACCACACGGTGGTGTCCGAATCACCCGTCGGCGGCTCGCCCGCCAGCCGGTCCGCGAGCCAGGCCAGGCTGATCGGGGTGGCCATCGGCAGCATGGAGAAGTGTTCGCTGAGCCGGTCGCGCACGTAGGTGACCTTCGCGCCGCCCTTGCGGTAGCGGGCGACCTGGCCGTCCACGCCGTCCATGTGGATGACCTGGTCGTGCACGGGTTGCAGCACCAGCAGCGGGCAGGTGGGGGTGGAGTTGCCGAGGCGCAGGTCGTCGAACATGTCTTGGAACGCGGGCGCCGCGAGGATCTCCGCGAGCGGGCGCCGCAGGAAGTCGTCCATTTTCTTGCCCGCGAGCGCGAGGATCGCGCCCAGCGGCGTCGAGGTCTCGGCCGTGGCGACGAAACGGAGCCCTTCGTCGGTGAGTTCCTCGTCGATCACCGCGCCGAGGGCCGGGTAGAGCCGGTGCAGCGCGGCGATGACGATGGCGGGCAGACCCGCGAAGTGGCCGCCGTTGAGCCGGGTGAACACCTGCTCGGGATCGCCGACCGGCGCGCCGAGCACCGCGCCCGCGATGTTCAGCTCCGGCGCGTAGGTCGGCGCCATCTCCACCACCCAGGAGCTGGCCATACCGCCCCCGGAATAGCCCCAGACGCCGATCGGGGTGTCGCCGTGCAGGCCGAGCGGTGCGAAGTGCAGCGCCGCGCGGAGGCCGTCGAGCACGCGATAGCCGGGTTCGCGCGGCGCGCCGAAGTTGCCGTGCGGTCCCTCGTGGTCGGCGATCGAGACCGCCCAGCCGCGGCGCAGCGCGTTGGCGACCAGCAGCCACTCCAGCTGGGTGACCGCGCCGATCGCGCGGGAGCCGCGGCGCAACGCGTAGGACGGCGAACACTTCTCGGTGACCGCGTCCATGGCGGTCTGAAAGGCGAGCAGCGGACGGTCCTCGGACGGGTCGGCGCCGTCGGGCAGCAGCACGGTGGTCACCGCCACCTCGGGCGAACCGTGCAGATCGTTGCTGCGGTAGAGCAACTGCCAAGCCGAAACCTGTTGTGGCACAAGGCCGAAAAGGGCGAGGTCGATGGCGCGACTACGCAGGATGGTCCCCGGTGGCCGAGAGGCGAATCCGCGCGGCGCCCGGTAGAACGGGTCCGCGCTCGGCAACAGCGGCTTGTCGCCGGGCAGCAGCGCCTGCGCGCCGCGGGTCGACCGGTGGCCGACGGGCCCCGTTTCGCTGTCGACAACACCGATGGCGTCGACGGTCATCGCAACCTCCTCGACGGGCCGTCGCACCCGCTCGAAAAGCGAAGCTGCGCACCAACTATGGTGCCGACCACAAGTGCAGAGTAAGTGACGCCCGCCATCTGTGTGAACCCTGGTAACAGGGGTCGACGGCGGCACTAGACTGCCGTCATGAGTTCACCGACCGTGTTCATCACCGGTGCGGCGGCCGGTATCGGCCGGGCCACGGCACTGCTTTTCGCTGGGCACGGGTACCACGTCGGGGCCTACGACATCGACGAGGTCGGACTCTCCCGGCTCGCCTCGGACATCAACGCCGCAGGTGGCAGGGTGCGCACCGGGGTGCTGGATGTGACGAACAACACGCACTGGACCGAGCGGCTCGCCGAGTTCCACGAGGCGACGGGCAGGCTGGACATCCTGATCAACAACGCGGGCATCCTGCGCGCGGGCCGTTTCGAGGACATCGACCTCGGCACCCATCAGACGATCATGGACGTGAACCTGGGCGGCGTGCTGGCGGGCATGCACCACGCCTTCCCGTACCTGCGCGACACCAGGGGCGCCCAGGTGGTGAATCTCTGCTCGGCGTCGGCGATCTACGGTCAGCCCGAACTCGCCAGCTACGGCGCGACCAAGTCGGCGGTCAAAAGCCTCACGGAGGCATTGGATCTCGAATGGTCGCGGCACGACATCCGGGTGATCGCGGTCTGGCCGCTGTTCGTGGCGACGGCGATGGTGGACGGCATGAGCACCGGGACGACGAAGTCGCTCGGCGTGCGGCTGACCGCCGACGACGTCGCCGACGGCATCTGGGAGGCGACGAGCAAACGTCCGCGGCTGCCCAGGGTGCACTACGAGATCGGTACCCAGGCGAAGCTGCTCGCCGCCGCGGCGAAGTACGCCCCGAGCTGGGCGGTTCGCGCGGCCAACAAATACTTCGCGGGCTCCTGACCGGTAGCGGCGCTGTATCTGACAGAACCGCGTATGTCTGACAGAATTGCGCGTCGACAAGGGGGTGTGCAGCCATGCCGACGGCCACCGAATTCAACGGGCAGATGCGTGAGCGGGGAGTTCCCACGCGCGAACAGGACCAGCTGGATCGGCTTCTCGTCGATCTGCAGTCGGTGGGCGGCCGGGCCGCCGCGATCGGTCATCACGCCAACAGTGCCGTCAACGCCTGGCGCAGGCCACCGCGCATCCAGGTGACCGGGCGCGCGCACGCGGGCCGGACCACGGTGCTGCAAGCGCTCGCGCTGATGTCGGCGGCGGAGACCGGTCCGGTGGACGAGCCGGGCGCGCCCGATCCGGTGCTCGACGCCGACATCGTCGTCTACGTGCTCGCGGGCGCGCCGCTGCCGGCCGATCGCCGGGTGCTCGCCGAGCTGCCGCCCGAGCGCACCGTGGTGGTGTTGAACAAGGCCGACGCGATCGGCTCGCGCTGGGGCGACGCGGTGGCCGCAGCCGACCAGTACACCAAGGAGCTGGGCATTCTCACGCTGCCGGTGGTCGCCGCGCTCGCGGTGCGCACGAGGGCGGGCGCCGTCACCGACGCCGACATGGCGACGTTGCGCAGGCTCGCCGCCGACGCGGACCCCGCCTTGACGCTCTCGCCGGACCTGTTCGTCTCGCCGACCGCGGGCCCCGACGTCGCCGAACGCGAGCAGTTGCTGCATCGCTGGGAGCTCTACGGCGTCACCTGCGCGCTGAGCGCCCTGCGTCACGATCCCGAGCTGAGCCCGCACGCGATCCTGCAACTGCTGCACGCCGCGAGCGGCATCGACGCGCTGCACCGGCTGCTGCACCGCCGCTACGAACAGGTCTCCGCGTTGCGCGGCGGCGAGCTGCTCGACGAGCTGGCCCGGCTGGCCGCCCGCGCGGTCCCCGGCGAGGCCGGACCGGCGAGGGACATCCTCGAGGACTACCTCTACGGCGACGACGCGATGTGGCTGGCCTTGTGCGCCGGGCTGGCGAATCCCTCGGTCGCGCACCTCGCCGCGGGTTACCCGTCGCCCGCGCCCGCCGACGCCGACGACGCGCTGAACAGGGCGGCCCGCTGGCGCGCCGTGGTCGCCAGCGACATGCCGCCGGTGGCGCGCCGCTCGGCGCTGCGGGTGCACAACGGATACATCCGACTATGGGAGCGAATGAGCAGTGCCGGACTCTGATCGACCGGATCCGGCGCCGCCGGAACCGCTGTCGTCGGACGTGGAGGCGGTGGTCGCGCGCTGGAACCCGCAGGGCATGGCGCTGCTGAAGGCGGTGCGAGGCGCGGGAACCGCCTCGACGGTCGCCCTGATCGGACCCGACGACGCCAACACCACCCTCTTGCGCACTGAGCTGGCGCGTTTCGAACCCCGCATCGATCTCACCGATCCCATGACCGACGCGAACGCGGCCGTCGAATCCACCGCCCCCGCGGGCGGCGCGCCATCGGGCGTGGCGCTGATCCTGCTCGACGCGGGCACCAGCCTCGGCACCGACACCCTCGACGTCGTGCGGGGCCTGCGGGCCGACGGCACCAAGATCCTGCTCGTCATGAACGGCGTGCACGCCTACCAGGACTGGCGCACGGTGCGTTCGCACAATCTCGAACTGCTCGCCGGGCAGGGCTTCGACGATCTCGACATCCTCCCGGTCTCGGCGCGCCTCGCGGTCGCCGGACGCACCGGCGGCGACGCCGGACTGATCGACCGCTCCGGCCTGACCGCGCTGCACGCCGAGCTGACCGCCGCGGCGGCGGGCGCGGAGGCGTCCGGCGGCGAGCGGCTGAGCGCCGTGCTCGCCCGGGTGCTCACCGACACCAGGAAGCGGGTCGTCGAGCAGGTCGCCGCACTGCGCTCGGGCGCGGAACCGGCGCGCTGGCGCGAGGAGCGCGCCACGCTGCTCGCGGGCCGCGACGGCGGCCGTGCCACGGCCATGTCGACGTTGCGCGGCCAGCTGCACCTCGCGCGGGTCGACCTGATGACCGAGGTCGGCGGACACGTCAGGGCGCTGCACACCGCCGCGCGCACCGAGCTGGACCGGCTGCGTCCCGCCGAACTCGGCGACTACCCCGACCGGCTGCAACAGTCCGTGACCGAGCTGACCGGCGCGGTGGACGCGAGCATCGAGCACCGGCTCGCCGAGCTGGCGCACCGGCTGGACGGCGCGGGCCGCGCCGACCTCTCGCCGCACCGCAGGCGGGACCCGGCGCCGCGGGTCGGCCCCGACCCGGAGCCGAGGCACCGGGGTGTCGAAGATCACCTCATGATCGCGCTGGGTGCTTCGGCGGGCGTCGGCCTCGGCAGGCTGCTCGTCGCGCCGCTGTCGCTGGTCCCGGCGCTGGATGTGACGAGCATCCCCGTCACCTTGCTGCTCGGCGCGCTCGTCGCCTGGTGGGTGGTGCGGGCGCGACGGCAGGTCGCCGACCGCGCGCACGTGCGGCAGTGGATCGCCGACGCGCTCGTCAACGTAAAAGCCCAGCTAGAACAGCGGGTTGCGACCGCGCTGGTGGAGGCGGAGACCGAACTGGCCGATCGCGTGGTGCGCGCGAGCGCCGCGCGGATCGTCGAGACCGACCGCCGGGTGGCCGAACTCGAGGCGCGGATTCGTCGCGCCGCGGCCGAGCAGCCGGGCCAGCTGGCGGCCTGTGAACGCGATATCACCATCCTCGATCGGCACATCGTGCCTGTTGAATAGGCAACCGAATGGGTAGTTAGTTAGGAACCCGATTCCGTACCGATCGTCACACCGCGTTAACCTCTAAGCAGGAACCTGGGCGTCCGCTTCGTCCTCGTCCGCCGTCCAGCCGGGGCGCGCTTTCGACTGGTCGTAGCGGGTTGCCTTCCCGCCAACGGTGGCACTCGGTGTGTTCGCGCTGGTCATGGGCCTTGGGCCAGGCGGCGAAGCATCGGAACCGCCGCCCATCTCAGGAGAGTTTTCATGACCTCAGCGACCATTCCTGGTCTTCGTGGATCCGACGGCCAGGCGCCGACCGAGCACAGCGAACTACTCGCCTGGGTACAAGAAGTCGCCGAACTCACTCAGCCGGACCGCGTGGTCTGGGCGGACGGTTCCGATGAGGAGTGGGAACGGCTGACCGACCAGCTCGTGGCCGCAGGCACCTTCAAGAAGCTGGACGAGAAGAAGAAGCCGAACTCCTTCCTCGCCCTCTCCGACCCGACGGATGTGGCCAGGGTCGAGTCCCGCACCTACATCTGTTCCAAGACCGAGGCCGACGCGGGCCCGACGAACAACTGGGTCGACCCCACCGAGATGCGCGCCACCATGACCGAGCTGTACCGCGGCTCGATGAAGGGCCGCACCCTGTACGTGGTGCCGTTCTGCATGGGCCCGCTCGGCGCCGAGGACCCCAAGCTGGGCGTGGAGCTCACCGACTCCGAGTACGTCGTCGTGTCGATGCGCGTGATGACCCGCATGGGCACCGCCGCCCTGGAGAAGCTGGGCGCCGACAAGCCGTTCGTCAAGGCCCTGCACTCCGTCGGCGCGCCGCTGGCCGAGGGCCAGGAAGACGTGCCGTGGCCGTGCAACGACACCAAGTACATCACCCACTTCCCCGAGGACCGCGAGATCTGGTCCTACGGCTCCGGCTACGGCGGCAACGCGCTGCTAGGCAAGAAGTGCTACTCGCTGCGCATCGCCTCGGCCATGGCGCACGACGAGGGCTGGCTGGCCGAGCACATGCTGATCCTCAAGCTGATCTCCCCGGAGAACAAGGCCTACTACATCGCCGCGGCGTTCCCCAGCGCCTGCGGTAAGACCAACCTCGCGATGATCCAGCCGACCGTTCCCGGCTGGCGCGCGGAGACCCTCGGCGACGACATCGCCTGGATGCGTTTCGGCAAGGACGGCCGCCTGTACGCGGTCAACCCGGAGTTCGGCTTCTTCGGCGTCGCGCCGGGCACCAACCGCCAGTCGAACCCGAACGCGATGGCGACCATCGAGGCGGGCAACACCGTCTACACCAACGTCGCGCTCACCGACCACAACGATGTCTGGTGGGAGGGCCTGGAAGGCGAGCCCGATCACCTGATCGACTGGAAGGGCAACGACTGGTACCACCGCGAGACGGAGACGCTGGCCGCCCACCCGAACTCGCGCTACTGCACCCCGATGTCGCAGTGCCCGATCCTGGCCCCCGAGTGGGACGACCCGCAGGGTGTGCCGATCTCGGCGATCCTGTTCGGCGGCCGCCGCAAGACCACCGTCCCGCTGGTCACCGAGTCCTTCGACTGGCAGCACGGCGTGTTCATGGGCGCGACGCTCTCCTCCGAGCAGACCGCCGCGGCCGAGGGCAAGGTCGGCACCGTGCGCCGCGACCCGATGGCCATGCTGCCGTTCATGGGCTACCACGTGGGCGACTACCTGGGCCACTGGATCAACGTCGGCAAGAACGCCGACGCGGCCAAGCTGCCGAAGATCTTCTACGTCAACTGGTTCCGTCGCGGCGCCGACGGCCGCTTCCTGTGGCCCGGCTTCGGTGAGAACTCCCGCGTGCTGGAGTGGATCATCGGCCGGATCGAGGGTTCCGCGCAGGCCGAGGAGACCGCCATCGGCCACGTGCCGACCGCGGCGCAGATGGATCTGGACGGCCTGGACGTGGATCCCGCCGACGTCGACGAGGCGCTCGCGGTGAGCGCCGAGGAGTGGCGCAAGGAGATCCCGCTGATCGAGGAGTGGTTCGAGTTCGTCGGCGACAAGCTGCCTTCGGGCGTGCGCGACGAGTTCGAGGCGCTCAAGCAGCGCCTGGGCTGATTCTCTTTCGCGATCGCCCGCACCGTCTTTCGGTGCGGGCGATCGCGTTTTTCGGCGCGGGCGATTGTGCCTGCTCGGTGCGAACCTGCTACTCCGGGAACGGTGCCAGCCGGATCAGTGGCGCGAATTGGGCTACGGAGAGCAGCCATTTGGCGCGGCCGTCGGGAACGGCGGTTGCCTCGGCACGCAGTGCCGCGATCATGTGGCGCTTGAAGTCGTGGCGGGGATGGCGGTGCAGTAGTTCGGCCACCCAGTCGGGGGCGAGGTCGGCCATGCGCAGACCGAGCACGTCGACGCCCGCGCCCGCGGAGACCAGACCCAGGTCGTCCGGCCGGTCGGCGACGCCGATGGTCAGGTGGGCGGCGATGGCGGCGCCGATGGTCTGCGCCTGTTCGGGTGTCGCGCCTGCTCCTTCGGCGAACCCGACCGCGCGCTCCGCGCCCGTGACCGCGAAACATTTTCCCGGCGTGGGGTGTTCGAGGTTCAGGTCGTGTAGCAGGCACGACACGTAGGCCAGTTCGTCGTCGTAGCGGACGCCGTCGAGTTCGGCGAGTGCGCGTCCGAAGAAGTAGCTCCGGTAGGAGTGTTCGAGGACGTGCGGTGTAAGGCATTCGCGCGCTTCGTTTTCCGCGGCTCGGGCCAGCCGGGAGTCGGGGAGTCGCAGGTCGGTGAAATCGACGCGGCCCGCGCCGCGGCGGCCGAGGGCGAGTCGGACCTGCCCCGCGATGATGCCCGGCAGGGCTGTGGCCAGCTTGCCGGTGAGCTGCCGGCGCTGGCGGCCGGTCAGCGCGCCACCCGTTTTCGTGGCCCAGTTCCAGTCCATGCCCGCTGGCGCTCGGTTGTCTTCTGCTGGCGCACGCACGCCGACCTCCTTCGTCTCGACGACTTTCAGTGAACCGGCCGTCCGATGCCGCAACCAGTGGCGTGAATGACAGCAATGCTCCGATTCATGCCAAACTGAAGGCGTGAAACAGGTGGTCGCCCTCGCCTTGGACGGCGTCATGACCTACGACCTCGCCTGCGCGGTCCAGGCCTTCCGGCACGGACCCGGCAAGACCGGGGAGGGTCGCGGCTTCGAGATGCGGACCTGCGGTGTGCGCCCGGGACCGGTGTGGACGCCCAACGGCTTCGACCTGCGCGTCGACCACGGCTTGGAGCTGCTCGACGAGGCCGAGATCGTGGTCGTCCCAGGCATCGGGCTGCCGACCCTGCCTCCGTCGCCCGAGGTGGTCGACGCGCTGCGGGCGGCGGCCGAGCGCGGCGCGACCATGGTGAGCATCTGCGTCGGCGCCTTCGTGCTGGCCGGGGCGGGCCTGCTGGACGGGCGGCCCGCGACCACGCACTGGGCGTATTGCGCGGAGTTCGCCGAGCTGTTCCCGGCGGTCCGGCTCGACCCCGGCGCGCTGTATGTGGACGACGGCGATGTGCTCACCTCCGCCGGTCTGTCCGCGGGCCTCGACCTGTGCCTGCACCTGGTGCGCCGCGAACTCGGCGCGGGCTTCGCGGCCGAACTCGCGCGGTGGAACGTGACGCCGCCGCACCGGGAAGGTGGTCAGGCGCAATATATTCCGGACGCGCTGGGGCGTTCCGGCGCCGGTACGTCGGGGCTGGCCGCGACCTTGGCCTGGGCCGCCGCGAATCTCGCTGCGGCCCCGGATGTTTCGGCGCTGGCTCGACATGCCCTGATGAGCGAGCGGACTTTCATCCGGCGCTTCAAGGCCGAGGTCGGCGCGACGCCGCGGCGCTGGCTGGAGGCGCAGCGCACCGCGCGGGCGCGCGAATTGCTGGAGACCACCGATCTGCCCGTGGAAGTCGTTGCGGCGCAAGCTGGTTTCGGCAGCGTCACGGCATTGCGCACCCATCTGCGCGCCGCGACCGGCGCGACACCCGCCGGATATCGCCGTTCGCTGCGCCGCTGATCGCTCGCTCCACCCGGGTGCGAGAGGTTTGCCGGTGCTGGCCTATCCTGACTTCGATATCGGCTTCACAACCGTTCGGCGCGCCGATGCTTTGGCGAGCCGAACGGAGGAACTACTTCCCTATCGCCGTCGCGGCCCCGGCGCCCCGGGCGAGCGACGCACAGACGCGTGAGAGGTGGTTGGAGCATGACCGATCTGGAGTGGGACGCGTCCGAAATCCCGTTGGTGACCGGCGTCGAGTTGGCGGCGGCGAGCACGCCACTGCGCCGCGCCGCGGGACGGTTGCAGGAGGCGCTGCCGCCCGGCTGGCGGGTCGAAGTCGTCGACAAACATATGCGGCCGGGTCCGGAGGACACGGCGGCGTTGCGGGTCGTGATGCCCGACAACTGACCGGGGGCGAGCCGAGTGGCTCGCCCCCGTGTCACCGGTCGAATCCGGCCGGAGCGCAGGCGGAGGACGCCTAACCGGTCCAGCCGAGCGGCATCAGCAGCGACTTCTGCTCGCAGAACGCGTCGAGTCCCTCGGGACCGTTCTCGCGGCCGAGGCCGGAGTTCTTGTAGCCGCCGAACGGCGAGGTCGGATCGAAGGCGTACCAGTTGATCGCGTAGGTCCCGGTGCGCACTCGCGCGGCGATCTCGGCGCCGTGCTCGATGTCGGTGGTCCACACCGAACCGGCCAGGCCGTACGCCGAATCGTTGGCGATGGCGATCGCCTCGTCCTCCGTCTCGTAGGGGATCACCGAGAGCACCGGGCCGAAGATCTCCTCCTGCGCGATGGTCGACTTGTTGTCGACGTCGGCGAAGATCGTCGGTTCGACGAACCAGCCGCGGTCCAGATCGGCGGGCCGTCCGCCGCCGAGCACCAGGCGCGCGCCCTCGGCCTTGCCCTTGGCGATGTAGCCCTCGACGCGTTCGCGCTGGCGCTCGGAGATGAGCGGGCCGAATTGGACGGACGGGTCGGTGGGGTCGCCGGTCTTCTGGGTGCGCACGTGCTCGACGAGCGCGTCGAGGATCTCGTCGTAGCGGCTACGCGGGGCGAGGATCCTGGTCTGTGCGACACAGCCTTGGCCGCTGTTCATCAGACCCGAGAACGCGAGCATCGGGATGCTCGCAGCGAGATCCATGTCCGGCAACAAAATCGCCGCGGACTTGCCGCCGAGTTCCAGCGAGACGCTCTTGAGCTGTCCGGTGGCGATGGCGCCGATCTTGCGGCCGACCGCGGTGCTGCCGGTGAAGGTGAGCTTGTCGACCCCGGGATGGGAGACCAGGTACTCGGCGACCTCGGCATCCGCGGGCAGCACCGAGAGCACGCCTTCGGGCAGACCGGCCTCGGTGAAGATGTCGGCGACCATGTTGGCGGTCAGCGGGGTGAGCGGAGCCGGCTTGAGCACCACCGTGCATCCCGCGAGCAGGGCGGGCGCGAGCTTGTTGACCGCGAGGAACAGCGGCACGTTCCACGCGGTGACGGCTGCGACGACGCCGCGCGGTTCGCGCGTGACCCGCGTGGTGCCGAAGCCGCCGACGCGCGTCTCCTGCCACGGAAAGGTCTGCGCCAGTGCGGCATACGCGTCCAGTGCCGCGGTGGCCGGTATCTGGTTGAGCGTCATGGCGATCATCTGCGGCGCGCCCATCTCGGCGGTGAGCGTCGCGAGCAGATCGGCCGAACGCTGCTCGATCAGGCGCGCGGCTCTGGTGAGCACCGCGGCGCGCTCGAGCGGCGGGGTGGCGGGCCACGGTCCGTGGTCGAAGGCGTGGCGCGCGGCGGCGACGGCAGCGTCGACGTCGGCCCGCTCCACCACGGGGACGCTGCCCACCGGCTCGACCGTGGCCGGTGAGATGACCTGAAGGCGTTCGGTGCCCGCTGGCGCGGTCCAGCGGCCGCCGATGAACAAGCTGTCGTAATGCATGAGAACACGTTACAATTTTGCCGCCCGCTTGTCTGTAACCTGTTTCAGTTTATTCCCGGCGCACCCCTCTGACCTGCTCGAATTCCAACCCGTCGGTTCGCTTTTGCCGAGAACGCACTATTGCGTTCTGTTGCTGGACAGTGGATGCTGTAGCTACTCACCAGCTCCCTCCCGCGTTTTCCGGCCGAACCGGCTTCGGCCGAGCAGGCATTGATCCGAGACCGTAATTGGGGTGAACGTGTCATGGCGGTGCAAGTGATCGGCCGGTCGTTGATGACCAGCGATCAGACCGAACACCAGGCGAAGAGCGTCGGCTCGGGCGGTTGGGTGGTGTCCTTTCTACCGGGTCGCACGCTGACGATCGAGCAGGCCACGGCGGCGATGCAGGCCGCGGAGGCGGTCGCCGTCGTCGGAATCCTCGCCGATCAGGTCGGCCTGACCACCCTGGAGACGGTCGGGCTGGCCATTCAGGAATCGCCGTGGGAGCAGGACGGGCCGTACGGCCGTCGCTGGCGCCGCGGTTGGCTCGCGAAGCAGTAGTCGGTCAGGCCGATTTCGTCGCGACAACCACGAGGTTGCTGACGGCCAGCTCGCGCACCGCGGGCACGCGCACCAGCCACCAGGCCCAACGCGGGTGATAGCGCGGGAAGACCGTGCGCACGTCGGCTGAAGTCGTTGCCGCCCAGTGCAATCCCTCGGAGGCGCGGACCGCGAACAGCGACTTCCCGTACCGGTTCTTCGGTTCCTTGCCCTGCTTGCGGCGGTACCGGCGGGCGGCGTACTCGCCGCCGAGGTAGTGCCACGGTCCGGTCTCGTGTCCGCCGAACGGGCCGAGCCAGACGGTGTAGGAGAGCACGATCAGTCCGCCGGGGCGGGTCACCCTGACCATCTCGTCGGCCATCGCCCACGGCTGCGGCACGTGCTCGGCGACGTTCGAGGAGAAGCAGATGTCGACCGCGTTGTCGCGGAAGGGCAACGCCATGCCGGAGCCGCGCACGGCGCCCGCGACGGAAAGGCCCGCGGCGTGCATCTCCGAGGGGTCCGGTTCGACGGGAATGTAGCGCGCGCCGGTCTTGGCGAATTCGTCCGCGAAATAGCCGGGGCCGCCGCCGACGTCCAGAATCGTGGTGCCCGCGAGGTCCGCTCCGGCGATGTCGGCGTAGAAATCGCCGATCATCTCGGCGGTGTCGGTGGCGAGACCGCCGTAGAAGCGCGCCGGGTCGGTCTGTTCGAAGCGGAAGCTGCCGAGTAGTCGCAGCGACCGGCGCAGCGTCGCGCGTCGCGCGAATCGGGGCGCGTCGGACGGTGTGATTTCGGCTCTCAGCACGGCGCCGAGTTTCGCACAGGGCGTCGCGTGCCCGGTTCGTGGGTTTGCTCAGGCTCGGTGGCGGCCGGGTGCGGTGGCGTCGGAGTTGTCCCGAGGCGGGCCGTCGGTTGGTCGTCGCAGGGCAGCAGGTGGGTCGCGCTCGGGGTGGCCGGGCTGTGGCGGCGCGGGGTCGGACGGTTGCGGTAGCGCCAGGGGTTGGCGCGGCGCGAAGGCGGCCCGGCGCCGCGCGCACCGGACCACCGCTTCGGGCGGCTCAGCCGACGCCGCTGCTCGCGCCGCTTCCGGTCGAGGTGGACGACGTGATCAGCGCCAGGATCATGCCGAGCAGACCGTCGAGGTCGCCGCCGTTTCCGGTGCCGCCGCCGGTCCTCGTCCGTGCGATTTTCATGGTGTTCTCCTCATCGTGATGGCCGGTCCGCCTTCGGCCGGCCTGCCCCTGAAAAGCGGGGGTGGCGCGAGGGTATCCACATCAGGCTGTGAAATGAGCCTGTTTCAGACTTATTCGTGGAAATCGCTTCGAATCGGCGGTGACGTGCCAGGATGGGCGGATAGGGCCCTTGACCGATGACCTTGTGCGAACCTTCGCATGCGCTCCGGCGGTGCGCGGACTATTACCCCACTTCGTCCGCCTGTGCCCGTTATTGTGTAGCCCGATGTCCGTCGGCCCCCGGCGAGACCCACCGACCGAGAGAAGCTCCACCGTGCGCGAAGTCCTCCTACTCTGCTGGCGTGACACCGGGCACCCGCAGGGCGGCGGCAGCGAACGGTACCTGGAACAGGTCGGCGCGCAGCTCGCCGCCCGAGGGGTCAAGGTCACGCTGCGCACCGCCCGCTACCCGGGTGCGCCGAAGCGGGAGCACGTCGACGGCATAGACATCAGCCGCGGCGGCGGACGCTACACCGTCTACCCGCGCGCGCTCGCCGCCATCGTCCTCGGCCGGTTCGGCATCGGACCGCTGCGCGGGGTGCGGCCCGACGCGGTGATCGACACTCAGAACGGCATTCCGTTCTTCGCGGCCACCGCGACCAAGGCACCCTCGGTGGTGCTCGTGCACCACGGGCATCGGGAGCAGTGGCCGGTCGCCGGTCGGCTGGTCGGGCGGATCGGCTGGTGGATCGAATCGCGACTATCGCCGCGGGTGCACCGCGAGAACCAGTACCTGACCGTGTCACTGCCCTCGGCGGAGGAGCTGGCCACCCTCGGCGTCGACCGCTCGCGCATCGCGGTGGTTCGCAACGGGGCCGAACCTGTCCCCGCCGACGCTCCGACCGGCGCCGCGACGACCCGTACATCCGAACCGCGCGTGGTGGTGCTGTCGCGGCTCGTGCCGCACAAGCAGATCGAAGACGCGCTCACGGCCGTCGCCCGGCTGCGCGACCGAATCCCCGGCCTGCGCCTCGATGTCGTCGGCGGTGGTTGGTGGGCCGAGAACCTCCAGGCCACCGCCCGCGAGCTGGCCATCGACGACGCCGTGACCTTCCACGGACACGTCGACGAACGCCGCAAACACGAACTCCTCGCCAGCGCCTGGGTGCACGTCCTGCCCTCGCGCAAGGAAGGCTGGGGACTGGCCGTCATCGAGGCCGCCCAGCACGGCGTCCCCACCGTCGGCTACCGCAGCTCCCGCGGACTCACCGACTCCATCGTCGACGGCGTCACCGGCTTGCTCGTCGACGACGTCGCCCAGCTCACCACCGCCGTCGGCGACCTGCTCGAGGATTCCGCGGCGCGCGGCGTGATGGGGGAGAAGGCGCGCGCGAGGGCCAGGGAGTTCTCCTGGGAGCAGACCGGGAACGGTGTGTACGAGGTGCTCGCGACGGTGTCGCGCGGCGGCCACGTATCGGGATTGGTTGCGGCGCCCACAGATTGAGGTTGCGCACCCTGCGCGCATAGGTACGTCGCGCGCCAGGGCCTAAGTCTTCGCGCGGGACGCGCGTCGAGCGGCAAGGGCGAGTGCGGGGCCGCCGATCAGTAGTGTCGCCCAAAGGATGTGTGCGGCGATCGCGATTCCGCGGTGGTTCTGCGGCGAAGCGGTGGTTTCGGGGCCCGGGACTCGGTAGAGGGCGAGCTGGTCGTCGGTATAGATCGGATCCAATTGGGCGAGTGTGGTTTTGGATTCGCCGAGGGGGCCGGGGGTGGTGCGTTCGACCAAGACCCATTCGACGCCGAGTCTCGCTAGATCCTGGGCCGAACCGCCGTGCAGAAGCAGGGTTTCCACATCACGGGCACGAGTGCCTTCACCGGATACCGTGCGGCCGCGCACGGGGAGCTCGCCGGTTTGCAGCACGTCGTTGGGCAGCATGCGGGGTGCGGGATCGAGGACGGGAGCGGTGCCGGAGTAGGGGAATTTGCGGAACATGCCGCCGGGGAGGACTGCGATGTCGCCGGGGGTTGTGATGAGTCGAGCGACGTTGTGCCAGGCGGGGGGATAGTGCACGGGGCGAAGGGCGTTGCCGATGCCCCAGGAGAGGTCGAACAGGGGCAGGATGAGAAACGCGATGAATGCCGTCGCGGTCAATAGTGTTCCGCGTTGGATTTTGGTCGGTTCCGCTGCGGACGAGTGTGTTTCGCGCAGGTGCTCGGTAGGGCCTGCTGTTCCCGTGGTTTCGTCACTCCGGTCGGTGTGTTCTCTTTCGGTGGTCGGCTCGATGCCTGTATCTACAGAGGGTGTTGCGGCCAAGAGGTTTTCGCCGCTCGGATGGCGGGGGTCGGTTGGCTGGGACGCTTTGCCGTTCCGCTCGCCAGGGTCTGGTGCGGGTGCTGTTTCGTCGCCTCGCTCGGCAAGCCCCTCGGCGACACCCTCCGCTCGACTGAGGAGAGCGGTGAGCGCGGTGCAACCCGCCGCCGCGCACAGGGCGTAGGCGGGCACGGCCAGCGCGACGTACTTCTGCGTGTCCCGAAGCAGTCCCGCCCCAGGCACATTGACCACCAACCACTCCATCGCCTCCATCCCCGCGCCGGTCGCGGCGAGCGCGGGCAGCACGACGGCTGCGACGGCCAGCGCCAAGAGGGCGCGACGAATGCGCAGGCTCTCGTGTCCGCCGGTCTCGACGGTGGCGACAGCGCGGACGCCGGTGACGACGATCGCCAGCAGCAGTACGGTGCCGAGCAGTGCCAGCGGCGTCGTGCGCGAATCCGGCACGGCTTCGCCGTTCCAGATGCCGCCGAGACCGGCCAGCGAGCCCAGCGTGCCGAGCCCGGGTTCGGCACGCGCGGCGAAGGCTGGAATGCCCGCGGGGTCGGAGGGCTCCGCGCCCGCGCCGGACAGCGCCGTCGCGGTCAACCAGGGAGCGGATGCCGCCGCCAACAGGACGAGCGTGCCGAGGAGATGACGACGGTGCACCGTCGCCAGCGCGGTCACGCCCGCGAGCAGCGCACCGGTCGGCGTCAGCCCGGCCGCCGCGAAACAGCCCGCCAGCCCGGCCCACGCGCCCACCGTCGCCGCGTCGGTTCGCTGCTGTGCCGCAAGCCGCAGCCGATACGCCACCAGCGCCGTCCACGGCAGCGCCGCGTAACCGGCGAGCAGACTCCAGTGCCCCTGCAAGAGCCGCTCGGCCACGTACGGGTTCCACAGCGTCACCGTCACCGCGACCAGCTGCGCGGGCAGCGGCGCGCGCGACAACTCCCGCACCAGCACCGCCGCCCCATACCCGGCGGCCCACAGCGCGAGAACGAGGATGGCCTTCACGATCAATCCGCCGTCCACCAGCGGCGACACCGCCGCAAGCAGCGCATCCTGCGGAACCGCCCGCGGCGCGGAATCCCCGAGCCCTAGGGCCGACTCGGTGAGATACGACCGCGGGGTGCTCACCGCATCCCGCAACAGCAGGTACCCGGGCCCGAACAGCGGCCCCACCATCACCGCCACGAGCACCGCGCAGAACCCGCCCGCGACCATCCGCGTCCGCAGTCCCGCACCGCCGTCACTCACGACCCAGAACCCTACGACGCCCGCCCGCGCCCGTCCTGTCGGCACCGTGCCGGGCTGCTTCGAAGCAATCGGCGGGTCGGCCGAGCCGCCGCAGCCGCAGTGTTCGACGGTGGGTGCGGCGTGCGGCTCGGCGTCGAGGGTGGCGGGCGCGCGCCGCACTCGGAAGGCGCGCGAGTGTCTTCGGCTCCGTGGCGCACGAAGGAGCGAGCGATCGGAGGGTCGAGGTGCAGCACGACGCGAGCAGCTCGCCGAGCCCAGCAGGCCCCGGTCCGAGGAACGGTCAGCGCGACTGGAGGGCTACGGGAGCGGGGGTCGGGCCGCTCGCACCAGGGCCGCGCGCAGATGTTTCGGATTGGGTGGGACGATTGCGGGATGTCTGTGGTTCGTCGTCCTCCTGTGGTGGCGGACCTGACGTTGGTCACGGCGGGGGCGATGACCGCCAACGTCGCCGGTTACCTGCTGCAACTGTTGGCGGGGCGCTGGCTCGGCGTCACCGGGTACAGCGAGTTCGCGAGTCTGCTCGCGGTGCAGCTGCTGTGTGCCGTGCCCGCGCTGGCGTTGCAGAACGTGGTGGCGCGCGAGCGGGTGCGCGGGGCCGAGGTGTCGGCGCTGCGCGGATTGCAGTGGCGGTGTGCGCTGATCGTCGCGGTGGTGGCGGCGCTGTTGGTTCCCGTGGTGACGGTCGCGCTGGACGTAGGCTTGGTCGCGTGCGCCGGTGCGCTGGGCGCCGCGCCCGCGCTGGTCCTGCTCTCCGGCGAGCAGGGGATCTTGCAGGGCGGCAGGCGCTTCCGCGAGCTCGCGGTGGTCCTGGGTTCGGCGGGTGTGGCGCGGGTGGCGCCCGCGCTGGTCGTGCTCGCGCTCGGCGGCGGGGCCGGGGCGGCGTTGTGGGCGGCGGCGCTCGGACTGGTCGCGGCGGCGATCTTCGCGCGTGTGCTGGCCGGCGCGCCGACGGCGGCGGACGAACCCGGCGGACACATCGTCGGCGTGCTCCCGGTGCTGCGGGCCGCGCAGGTGCAGGCCGCGCTGATGGCGCTGTCGTCGGCCGACCTGATCGTGGTGCGGATGGTCCTCGACGAGGTCGACGCCAGTCGCTACGCACTCGGCGCCATCGCCACCAAGATCGCGTTCTGGCTGCCGCAGGCGGTGGGCGTCGTCCTCTATCCGCGAATGGCCCAGCCGACCCACTCCGCGCGCGCCATCCGCGACGCTCTCGCCGTGCTCTCCGCCATCGGCATCGTCGCGGTGCTGTGCGCCGCCCTCGCCGCCCCGATCGCCCCGCTGCTCGCGGGCCAGGACTACGCGCCGATCCAAGGCCTGCTCTGGCTGTTCGCCCTGCACGGCGCCATCCTCGCGGTGCTGCAGGGCGCCATGCTCTCCGCGATCGCAGTCGACCGCACCGCCATGGCAGCCGTCACTTGGCTCGGCCTCGCCATCGAGGTCACCCTCATGGTCTCCTTCGCCCGCTCGGTCCCATCCCTCATCATCACGGCCGTCTCCGTCGCCGCCGCCACCACGCTCGTGGTCGCAGTCGTCGTCCTACGCACCGCCACCCACACGCAGCCCGCCGAATCCCAGCCCGCGACAGACTGAGCCCGAGACGCCCGATCGAGCGCGCCCGGGTCGCTCCGATCCCACGGACTCGGCAATGCACGAACTTCGCGCTCGGCGACTCGCCCAGCGGAACCGGCCGGGATTCGGTGTTCGCGAACGAAAACGGCCCCCCGGCCGATCAGGCCGGGGAGCCGTTCGCGCAACCGCTGAAACTCAGAGGTTCTTCTTCACGTTGATCTGCTCGGTCGGAGCGTCGTCCACACCGCGCGGCGCACCACCACTCGGGGGAGCGGCCGAACCCCTCGGCGGCAGGTTGCCACCGCGGACCGGGCGGGCCGGGGCGGGCGCGTTGCCGCCGCGAATACCCAGGATCACGCCGACGATCGCCAGGATCACGCCGAGCACACCCAGCACGATCGGCATGATGCGGCCGTACAGCGACAGACGGTCGATGTTGTCCTGAGCCACCGACATCTGCGACTCGATGGTGTTCTCGTCGAAGACGATGTTCGACTTCAGCGCGGTGACGTCCGGCTTGTCGCCGCTGCGCGCGTAGAAAATGTGGAGCTGCTCGCCGCCCTTGATGACGGTGCCGGTCTGCGGCTCGACCCACAGGTCACGGGTGTTGGTGTAGAAGCGGGTCATGGTGACCGGCTCTTCACCTTCGAGGCCCCACTTGGCGGCGGGCAGCGACAGGCGGTTGGTCGGCGCCTGCACGACGTCCCACAGGTTGGTGACCGGGACGGTCTGCCGGAAGTGGTAGACCTTCATGCTGTTGATCTCGGTCTCTTCGACGAAGTCGATGTCGAAGGTCGCGCGCGCGTTGAGGTCGAAGTACGGGTACGACTTCTTCTCGGTGCCGATCGGGAAGCGGTACTGCAGACCGGTGTGCTGAACGGGATCGGCGATGCTCTCGCCTTCCTTGTTGACCGTGGTCGCGATGGAGCCGTTGGGCTCCTTGTCGACCGGCATGCCGGTCTTGCGGTCGATGGTCACCCGGTCGACGACGGCGGTGAGCAGGCCGGTGTCGCCCTGCTTGTCGATGCGACGAAGGGTCTGACCTGCTTGGATCGTCATCTCCGTGGCGTCGGAAGGCTCTTCGACCGTGACGAACCGCTGCGAGATCAGCGGAACGTTGGAGTCCACCTTGGCCGCGCCTTCGGGCGCGGTCAGCGACCTGGAGTCGAGCACGAGGCTCTCCGAGCCCTGCTGACTGTTCGCGATGGTGGTGATCTCGAGATCGAGAGGAGTCTTGGCCAGTTTGTCGACGGTGTAAGTCGGGATCATCAGCGCCATCACGATAAGCAACGCGCCGAGACCCACGAGCAGGCAGGCCACCGTCCTTCTGGTACCGGCACTCAGTGCCATGCAAACACTCCTCGTCGTAGAACACAGGTCGGTGCGTAGTACTGCGGGCAGCCCGCGGCACTTCGTGAGCCCCGACAC
This sequence comes from Nocardia sp. NPDC004654, assembly GCF_040609595.1. Classification (NCBI taxonomy): domain Bacteria; kingdom Bacillati; phylum Actinomycetota; class Actinomycetes; order Mycobacteriales; family Nocardiaceae; genus Nocardia; species Nocardia sp. NPDC004654. The sequence continues at coordinate 684,051 of NZ_JBEXKI010000001.1, forward strand.
TAACAGTCCTTTGGCGTACCATGCGGTGCCGAGGCCGGAATCCGACCAGAAATCGCCCGAGTTTAGCGCGAAAAGTGAAACGAGTAGTTCTCACCTGGAAAAATTCCCCCGGCAGACTGGAGCTCGATGACCGCCACCCTCGCCGCCCGAACCGCGGCCGCGAATCCCGCGCGGACGCGCGGCTTCGTGCCCGCGTTGGAAGGAATGCGCGGGATGGCGGCGCTGGGCGTTCTGCTCACGCACGTCGCCTTCCAAACCGGCGCGACGGGAATGCCGGTGCTCGGCAGGATCTGGGAACGCTTCGACATGGCCGTCGCGGTGTTCTTCGCGCTCTCCGGCTTCCTGCTCTGGCGCCCGCACGCCACGGCGGCCCGCGATCTCGGCACTGCCCCATCGGTCGGCTACTACCTGCGGCATCGCGCCGCGCGCATCCTGCCCGCCTACTGGGCGGTGGTCTGCTTCGTGCTGATTCTGCTGCCGAGCGCCGCCGACACCGCGGGCTGGCGGGTATGGGCGTCCAATTTGGCGTTGACGCAGGTCTTCGTGCCGCTGACGCTGACGGATGGGCTCACCCAGATGTGGAGCCTTTCGGTCGAGGTGGCGTTCTATCTCGTGCTGCCGCTGTTGGCGTTCACGATCGTCCGGTTGCGTGGGAAATCGGCGCGTTGGCGAGCGCCCGCGGTGCTGGCATTGGGCCTGGTGAGTCTGAGCTGGAATTTCCTGCCGGTGCCGACTCCGGACGCGATTCACGCCGACAACTGGCTGCCCGCGTATCTGCCGTGGTTCGCGGCGGGCATGCTGCTCGCGGAATTAGTCGATGATGTGCATCCGCTATCAATCTGGCGGCGGATCGCGGGCAATCAGCTGCTGATGTGGTCCGTCGCGCTGATCGCGTTCCTGCTCTCGTCCACCGATTTCGGCGGACCGGCGGGACTCACCCGCGCCGAACCGTGGCAGTACGCCGCGAAGATGGCCCTCGGCGCGATCATCGGATTCGGCCTGCTCGCGCCGCTGGTGCTCGGCGATCGGAAGCACCGCTGGCTGGAATCCTCCGTCGCGGCGACCCTGGGCCGCTGGTCCTACGGCATCTTCCTCTGGCACCTCGCGGTGCTGACGATCGTCTTCCCGGTGTTCGGCATCCTGCCGTTCGGGGGGAACTTCGTCTACGTCCTCGTCCTGACCGTCGCCATCACCTTGCCCGTCGCCGCGGCCAGCTACGCGCTGGTGGAGGAGCCGTCGCGGCGGCTGGCTCGGCGGATGGATCGTCGGAAGACCGAGCGGGCGGATGCCGGGGAGGAGCGGCCGGTCGGTCCGCGGGGTGTGCCGGATCCGGCGCAGGTCGGAGCGCCCTGAAGCTGGGCGGTGTCTGGCTCGGAGCCGCGGCATGGTCCCGGCCGGGGGCTTGGTATCACCGGCCCGCGACTTCGAGCTGGCGGCGCATGTCGAGCAGGTGGTGGCGGAGTTCGTGGAGGGTGTGCACCGCCAACCAGCGCAGCGTGCGGATCGATCGTTCGGGATACGCATACAGAATTTCGCGATTCCAATCGGCGGGTCCGAGTCGATCGAGCACATTGCCGAAAAGCATTGCCGCGTCGGCGAGTTGCCTTGCCACGTCTTCAGGATGTTGATCGTTGTATCCCTCGTGTTCCACGCGCTCGTCGCGCCCCATCGGCACCGTAGTCGGCAGAGACACCCGCCGCGCCGCGAGTACCCGCTCGCGCTGGGCCAGCAGGACATCCCTTACATGGCACGCGTATTCGAGTGGCGACCACACTTCGGCGCTGACCCGGCGGCGCAGGCGTTCGGGATCGAGGGCGAGCAGCTCGCGGTACTCCGCGGCATAAGCCCGTGCGAGCCTGGAGGTCTCGTTCGAAAGCGCGAGGTCGTACACGAAACCGCATTCGGCACAGTCCATCACGGCTGTGGACGTTAGCAACCTCCCACCGCATGGCCGAGGAACATGCGGTGATGGAGGACCGCGGGACTCGTCGGGAGGTCGTCAGCCACCTTTCTCTCCCGCCGATTGCACCGTCTCGCCGGTGCGGGGTCTGCTCAGCTGGTTCGGCGGGGAGGCAGCGCGGCGAGGCCGACCGCGATCACTGCGACGAGAGCCGGGAGCTGGACCCACAGGGAGTGGCCCATGTAGCCGTCGGGCGCCCGCCATGGGCCGGTGGACAGTACGGCGGCCGAGACGGCGGTGCCGAGTCCCGCTGTCGCGGCGAGGAAGCGGCCAGTGTGGGGCGCGGCGAAGTAGGCTGCGCCCAAACCCGCTGCCACCAGCGCGGCGCCGACGGGGCCCGCGATGATCGTTGCCGCTCCGATGAGGCCGAGTGCGCCAACGACACGGCTACGCCAGGGGCGAGGCGGGGTAGCCGTATCTGCGCGACGCCCACGCGGCACCGCGAGCAACATCAACGGCACCAGCAACAGCAACCCGCCGAAAATCCCCAGCCGGTACCACCGGTCCACCGGGAACGAGATGGTGATCGGCCCCGCGGCGTCCGCGGGCAACAACCACCCCTGCTGCCACCCGTCCACCACGATCGGCTCGAGCGAACGACCGTCGGCGGTGTGCGCCTCCCAGCCGGCGTTCGTGCTCAACGGCAACACCAGCAGCCGAAGATCCGTGGCCGGGGCGACGGGCTGGAAGTCGGTGCGGTTCAGGCGCAGTCGGTCGACGGAGAACAATTCCGTAGGCGCCACGACAACTTCCGCGCGACCTTCCGGCGCCGGAAGGACTTCGTCGGAGCACGCCCGTGCGGCAACCGGTGCGCCGGAACGCAACTCGCCGACCGTCGCCGTGACGGATGTGCGCATCGTGCGTCCGCCCATGGCGATCGTCGGCCCATCCTCGCAGGGCACGGTCACCTCGCGATCCAGCCCGGCGGGCGCGGGATAGTCCGGCCCGAGCACCGTTACTTCGGCAATGCCGGGTGGCTGGGTGAGCGCGAAGCCGAGGGCGGTCTTGTCCAGCACCGGCTTCCAGCTCTGCACGCTGAGTTCGATCCGGTCGGTGACCGTGGGATGCAACGAGATTCGCGCCGGTTCGCCGGAGTCGTCGAGCTCGCGGACCTGCGGGCCGTTGCCGAGGTTCACCGACACCGAGGTGGGCGCGGCGGGCAACCCGCCGAGCGACCGGGTGATGTCGAGGCCGGTGACCAGCGCGGGTTCGGGCAGTTCGATGGTGAGAGTCGGCTTGGGGCCGGTGATGTCGCGCACCGAGTCTTCCGGCGCGGTCCAGCTGGTGCGTGGATCGCCGTCGGTCGCGGCGAACGCGGAGCCGCGCAGGTCGCCGACGTCGGCCTTGCCGCGCGCCACCGGCCTGCTGCGGTCGGTGAGCAGCGCCTCCAACGCGGGCCCCTGGCGGGTGCGCACGGTGAGTTCGGGGACGACCGTCATCGGCGCGGGCGAGTCGAGGGTGCGTTCGAAGAGACCGGGCTCCTCCGGCGCCAGCGCCAGTCCCTTGCTGCACCGAACTCGGTCCGGCGCGTCGAAACAAGCGCCGCGACCGGGGAATTCCTGGCCGAGGTCCCAAGCCGTCACCTGCGCGTCCGCAGGGGTGGGCGGCAGCACGGTGCTGTGCCGGATGTCCACGCGGACCGGGGCGTCGCGGATGCTGTAGTCGTCGAGGGTCAACTCGCTGATACCGAATTGGCCACCGCCGGAACCGCCTTCGGTGCGGATGGCGGTGATGGTCAGCCAGTCGGAGCGCCCGGCGGGCAACGAAATGGACACCTGCGCACCGGGTTCGGTGATCCGCGCCGAGACGCTGCCGTCGGCGGTGCGCACCTCGACCCATTTCACCGGGTCGCCGATCGCCGCCGAACTGGTGGTCAACCGCAGCAGCCCGGAGCTGATCGGTTTGTCCAGATCGAGCCGAAGCCATTGGCCCACAGCGCGTTCCGTGCCATTGCTGATCCACGCCGTGGAGGGATCGCCGTCGACGACCGCCGCGGTCGAACTCCCGGGCGCCGCGCCGCCGAGCTGGGTGGCGTCGGCGGCCGAACTGGACGCGGTCACGGTCGCGCCGGACCATTCCCCGCGCACCAGCTCCGCGCCGGGCACCGAATAGTCCGGCACCAGGTTGTGGGTACGCCGGGCGTCGTCGGGCGCGCGCAGCGCCGAGTTGTGGTTGTCGACTTTCCCGAAGTCGGCCTCCCGGTCCATCGGCGTATCGGTGACCGTCACCGGTCCGATCGGCAGACCTGCGCGGGCGGCGTCGGAGGTGAGCAGCGTCGGGCCCGGCGCGGCGCCGTCGCGGTCGAGTCGCTCGAGCACTTCCGGCCCGCCCTGCACCATCGGGACGTCACCGAGCGGAACCGTGTACGCGCCGGGGAACGACTCGGGAGCCCCGGTGCCCGAACGGATCTCGACGTCACTGCCCGCGGGCGGACGCGGCTCGACCCGGTAGATCTCGATCGCCCGATACGCCGGTCGCAGATCGTTGTCGGCGACCAAACCGTCGGCGATGACGTTCGTCTCGATCGGCGACCCGAACTCGGCCACCTTCGTCAGCCCGGGCGACCCCTCGATCGCCCGGTGCGCGAGCAGCGGCCTGGTCGAGCGCGAAGTCTCGGGATCGAGATCGTTGCGCAGCACCAGAATTCCGATGCCTTGATCGGCGAGCGTCGTCGCCAACCCGGCCGACGGGCGGCCGTCCGCGATCAGCCGCTGCACCGAGTCCATCGCGCGGATGGTGCCCGGCGGGTTCAGCGGCACGGCGTCGCGCACCGCCCACGGCGTGCTGGCCAGCGCTTGCAGCGGCTCGTCGCGAGTCAACCCCCAGACCTGGCTGCCGAAGGGCGCGCCCGGCACGATCAGCGCGCGGGTGTCGGCGGCGTTCTCGGCCAGCCAGTCCGCGGTCTGCTGCCAGTAGGCGGGCACCTCGTCGTAGGCGCCGCGCGGGGCCAGCTTGCCGGTCCAGGCCAGCGAGGTGGAGAGCGCGAGCGCGGTGAGGATCAGTCCGGCGACGGCGACCATCCGATCGCGTTCCGGATGGGCGAACGCGCCGCGCCACACCGGAAGCGGCGCCGAGGCGGGCAGCGGCACCCGCGCGAGCAGATGCGCGAGACCGAGCACCAGCGGAATGCGGATCAACGGCTCGAGTTTGTGCACGTTGCGCAGCGGCGCGCCGGTCGAATCCAGGAAGACCCGCACCGAGTCCGCGAACGGACCGCTGAGCTCGCCCACGTATCCCGCGCAGATCCCGACCAGTCCGACGAGCAGGATCAACACCAGCCGCCCGCGATACGGCATCGACCGCATGGCCAGCCCCGCCATGCCCGCGGCGGCGAGCAGACCGGTGGCCAGCACCGCGGCGGGTTGGGTCACCAGGACCGCGCCAGCGATGCGTTCCGGCGAGACGAACGGGGTCCAGCTGTCGGTGCCGCGCAGCACCTCCGCCAGCGACGCCCACTGCGTGGTCACGCCGGAGGATTCGATGTAGTCCAGGAACGGCGGACTCACGCGGCCGAGCAGCAGCAGCGGCACCGCCCACCAGAACGTGGCGAGCACGAGCAGCGGAATCCAGGCCGCCGTGAAACGCCACCAGCGCTTGTTCGGCTTGTACGAAGCCCACCAGAGCAGCGCGGGCAGGAACGCGGCGACCGTGGCCACGGCGTTCACCGCGCCCATCAACGCGAGCGCCAGCGCACTGCCCGCGGGCGAGGCGGCGCCGCCCCGCTTGTGTCGCCGATACGCGGTGCCGAGCGCGGCGGGGGCCAGCAGCACCCATGGCGCGAGCACCATCGGCAGGGTCTCCGAGGAGATCGAGCCGAGCGTGGTGAGCACGCGCGGGGACAGCGTGTACGCGACCGCCGCGATGATCCGGGACCCGCGGCTGCCGAGACCGAGCGCCTCGCAGAGCCGGACGATGCCCCAGAACCCGGCGAGCAGCAGCAGCGCCCACCAGATCCGCTGCGTCACCCAGGCGGGCAAGCCGAGCAGATCTCCGGCCGAGAAGAACGCGCCGTGCGGGAAGAAGTACCCGTAGGCCTGGTTCTGCACCTGGCCCATCGGGGCCTGGCTGCTCCACAGGTGCGCGGCGCGGTCGAGGAAACCCAGCGGATTCTGCGCCAGGTCGTACTTCGTGTCGGCGACCGTGAGTCCGGGCGCCTGCAAGAAGGTGAGCAGGAACGCCACGACCACCGTCGCGGCGAACCATCGTCTACCGAGCGGCGCGGCCTCGGACGGATCCGAGGCCACACCGGAGGAGCCGAGCGAGTCGGCGGGTGAAGCGGAGGTCAGCGGCTCAGCGGCTGCCGTACTCAACGTTGTTCAGCAACGAGGAGTCCGCGTCGCCGCTGCGGTCGATGTCGGGGCGCGTGTTCTGCTGCACCGCCGCGGTGATGACGAACACCGCGATCGCGCCGAGCACGGCACCGGCGACCGCACTCGCAACACCAGGAACAGCAAACTTCATCGCGGCTCTCCAATACATCGGAACAGGCAAGTTCCGGGTCAACCTACCGCATGATCCGGGATCAGGGTGAGCAAGGTGACAATCCGGCGTCTCACAATATCGAAGTAACCCGGATTACTCCGGCACCGCGCACCCGAGGCCGCCCAGGAAGGTGCGCAGTTTGGCGGTGGTTTCGTCCAGCTCGGACCGCGGTTCGGAGGCCGCGACGATGCCGCCGCCCGCGTAGGCGCGCAGCGCTCGGCCGTCCGCCGACAGTTCCGCGCAGCGGATCGCCACCACCCATTCGCCGTCTCCGTGCGCGTCGCACCAGCCGACCGCGCCGCCGTAGAAGCCGCGATCCTCCTCGACGCGGTTGATGGTGTCGAGGGCCAACACGGTGGGCGTGCCGCAGACCGCGGGCGTGGGATGCAGCAGCAGCGCCAGATCGAGCGCGGTGGTCGACGGATCGCGCAAGGTGCCGGTGATCGGCGTGGCCAGATGCCACACGTCGTGCGTGCTGACCAGCTGCGGTCCGTCCGGGATGGTCAGTTCGGCGCAGACGGGCGTCAGCACCTGGCGGATCCATTCGATGACGAACGCGTGCTCGTCGCGGTTCTTCGTGCTGGTCAGCAGGTTGGCGGCCTGCGCGGCGTCCGCGTCCGGATCGGCGCGGCGCGGCAGGGTGCCCGCCAGCGGACGCAGCGTCACGGTCGCGCCGTGCCGGGCGACGAGAACCTCCGGCGTCGCGCCGAGCAGTGTCGCGCCGGTGCGTCCGGCAGGGGAGAGATCGACCGCGTAGACGTTGGCGTTCGGGTGCCTGGTGAGCAGCTGCGCGGCGGCGAGTTCCGGATCGAGCGCGTGGTCCGCCTCGGCGAGCACCGAACGGGCCGCGACCACCTTGCGCAGCGGCTGGTCCGGATCGTTCAGCTGCTCGACGAATTTCGTCACCCGCGCGATATGTTCAGCGGGACTTGGTATTTCGGTGACGACCCGCACCGCGGGCAGCTGGGGCAGCGCCGCGGGACGCCACGGGCCCGCGGTGTGCTCGGCCCGTTCCGGCGCGGCGAGCGCGGCAGGTCGGTTCGGATCGAACGGCAGTGCCCCGACGACGATCTCCGCCGCGCCGTCCCGCAACGCTTTGCGCGCCCGGTTCGCGTCGTCGAAGGCCGTCCGGATCCCGGTCGCGCGCATCACGCCACCGGGTTGGGCGAGCAGGAATCCGTTCATGACCCTTCGACCATAGCGGCGCGCGAGGGCCGCGGGCGCGGAGGAGCGACCGAGATCACGGGTCAGAATTCGCGCTGCGGTTCCTTGCCGGGCGGAACCATCAGCACCGGACGGTGGCAGTGTTTCAGCACCGCGTCGGCGACGCTGCTGTGCAACAGGGCGCGAATGCCCGTGGCGCCGCGGGTGCCCGCGACGATGATGTCCACGTCCAAGTCGTCGGCGCATTCGACGATGGCGTTCCAGATGGTCGTGGTGCATTCCGCGGTGCGCGCCTCGGCGTTCAGGCCCGCGAGCTTGGCCAGGCGCACGCCCTCGGTGTTGATGTTGCGCGCGTCGACGTAGGCGATGTCCTCGATCTCCTCGTCGGGCACCCACTCGGGTTGCATCACGCCCGACAATCCTGACAGCCGAGCGGCTTGGCGCACCATGGGTTCCCAGGCCGTGAGCACCACGGCTCTGTTCGCGGAGAGAAACCGGCCGGCGTATTCGATGGCGCGCTTGGCGTTCTCGGAGCCGTCGTAGGCGATGAGCATCAGATCGCAGGGCACGGTGACCTCCTGGTCGGAGTCTCCTGGCTATGGAACCGACATTACCCCCGCGCCACAGCCCCCGGCGGCTGCGGCGCGCAGGGATAATCGGCCTTGGGAGCACGGTTGAGCAGCGGAAACCGGGAGCGCGATGGACCGGACGATCGAAGCGGTGTTCTACGGCAGACACGAGGCGGACCCGCGCGCGCTGCTGTATTTCGAGTGGCGCGAGCGTCTCGAATCCGGGTATCCGGTCGCGGGGTTCGAGTCGGCGGTTCGGGCGTTGGCGGGGGCTGAGACGGTCGATGCCGACGGGTGTTGGGGATTGTTGGGGGAGATCGAGTCGGCGGGGCGGGATCCGGAGTGGGGATATGACGAGGGGGAGTCCGGAATCGCGCCGTCGGATGATCGCGTGCCCCATGGTTCTGCCTCGGCTGCTGCTGGATCGGGGCGTTCCTTCGCACCCGACGAACTCCTCGACCGCGTCTACGGCGGCTGGCTGGGTCGGTGCGTTGGCTGCGCGCTGGGGAAACCGCTGGAGAACGGGTTCGTGTGGACGCGCGAACACATCCGTTCCTATCTGGAACGGGCGGGCGCGTATCCGCTGACCGACTACGTCCCCGCCTTGCTCCCACCCTCGCCCCGGTTCCCGCTCAACCCGACCTGGCCGGTGTCGGCGCGCGGCCGGATCGATGGCGCTCCGCGTGACGACGACATCGACTACACCGTGCTCGGACTCCATCTCCTCGAATCCCGCGGCCTGAACTTCACCGCCGACGACGTCGCGAAACTGTGGTTGGAACGCCTTCCCTTCCTCCAGACCTACACCGCCGAACGCGTCGCCTACCGCAATCTCGTCGACGGCCTGCGCCCGCCGCGGACAGCCGAAGTCCGCAACCCGTACCGCGAGTGGATCGGCGCCATGATTCGCGCCGACATCTTCGGGTACGTCAGCCCGGGCGATCCGGAGCGTGCCGCCGCTCTCGCTGCGCGCGAGGCGGCCGTATCCCACACGGGGAACGGGATTTTCGCGGCTATGTGGGCGGCCGCTCTGGTCGCCGCGGCCTGCACTGCGGAGGGGGCCGGAATCCCCTCTGGCAACGCGGCTGCTGCGGCCGTCGGCGGTTGTGTGCCTCGGCTCGCTGGCGAACGGCCGGGCGGCGGCGACGCGGCTGTCCAGTCACCAGTCGACGCTCCGTACTTCGCGGAGGGCTCTGGCGATGTGTCGGACGTGCGTGCGCGCGTGTCTGTGCCGGGCGCTTCCTCCGCCGTGACGGCGGCTCTCATCGCCGCCCAGAATGTTCTGCCACCTCGTTCCCGCTTGGCGATCGCTCTGGGGGAGGTCCGCGCCGACTACGAGCGCGGTCTCTCCTGGGAGCAGGCTGTGGACGACATCGACGCCAGGCATGGCGGATACAACTGGGTTCATGCCATACCCAACGCATGTCGGGTCGCCGCCGGGTTGCTTTGGGGGAAGGGCGATTTCACGCGAACGATCGCTTTGACGGTGCAGAGCGGGGCCGATACCGATTCCAATGGCGCTACTGCCGGGTCGGTGGCCGGAATTCTGGCGGGTGCGAAGGGAATTCCCGGGTACTGGATCGAGCCGCTACACGACGTGTTGCACAGTGCGGTCATGGGTTACGACGGTGTGCGCATTTCGGACCTCGCCCGGCGTACGTGTGCCCTGGTGTGACGAGGGAGGCTTCTGCAGCCCCCTGGACACCGCAACCGTTGGCTGCCGAAGGCGCCCCGAAGTGCGCAATCGGTACCCCGCAAAAGACCCCCACTTGCTCCTCGCACTACCGTTGACCTATGCGGAAGACGCCTCTCGTTCTGCTCGCACTCTGCGCCGCGGTCGCCACCGCCTGCTCCAACGGTGAAGCCCCGGCTCCCGCCACGTCGCGCGCCGAAACCCCGGAAACGACGCTCGCCGCCCCGGCCGCCCCGCCCAGTCCGGTCCAGCGCGACTGCGGCGCCGAGTACCTCGCGAAATTCACCCCGAGGCAGAAGCTCGCGCAGCTGCTCACCGTCGGCGTGACCGGGGGCGCCGACGCCGCGAACGTGGTGCGCACCGAGCAGGTAGGTGGCATCTTCATCGGTGGCTGGACCGACCGGTCGCTGATCTCGGGGCCCGCGCTGGACGAGGTGAAGGCGGCCGCGATCACACCGCTGATGGTGACCATCGATGAGGAGGGCGGCCGCGTCTCGCGGGTCCGCGACATCATCGGCGCGGTGCCGTCGGCCCGCGTCACCGCGCAGACGATGACACCCGAGCAGTTCTACGACGCGACCGTGACCCGGGGCCGGGACCTGAAGGAACTCGGCATCACGGTCAACTTCGCCCCCGACGTGGACGTGAGCAGCCAGCCCGACGACACCGTCATCGGCGACCGCTCCTTCTCCGACGACCCCGAGGTGGTCACCCGCTACGCCGACGCCTACATCCGCGCGATGCGTGAGGTCGGGGTCGGCACCGTCATGAAGCACTTCCCCGGACACGGCTCCGGATCGGGCGACTCGCACACCGGCGCGGTGCGCACACCGCCGCTGGATCAGCTCCAGACGGTCGACCTGGTGCCGTTCCGCAACTTGATCGGTTCGGGCGCGGCCGTGATGGTCGGCCACCTCGACGTCCCCGGCCTGACGGACCCGAACGTGCCCGCCAGCATCAGCCCGCAGGTCATGTCGCTGCTGCGCGAGGGCACCGGCTATGGCGCGGCCCCGTTCGACGGACCGATCTTCACCGACGACCTCGGCGGCATGGCGGCCATCACCGCCCGGATGACCATCGAAGACGCGGTCGAAGCCGCGCTGGTCGCGGGCGCCGACAACGCCCTGTGGATCACCACCGACGCCGTCCCGACCGTGCTCGACCAGCTCGAGCAGGCGATGGCGAGCGGTCGCCTGCCCGCCGCGCAGGTAGACCGCTCGGTGCTGCGGATGGCCGCGTACAAGGGGTCGCTACCACCCTGCTGAGACCGACGCCCACACGGCCGCCGACGGGCACCCAGGGCGCCAGCCTTCACCAGGCGACACAGCACCCCGGAGCGCACCTTCGTATGACGTACAGGCAAGCTCCGCCCCGCGCCCCGTAGTATCGCTGAGTTTCCGCCGACGGTCCCGCCATCGGCGATGTCGACCGGCCCGGCCCACGGCCCCGCCGGACGGCATTCGCCCCGGCGGCTCGCCGTGCAGGCGGGGGGAGGCGCTGACCCGTTCCACCGCACAGCTGACCGCGGCGACTGGTGAGCAAATTCGTCCGGCGGAACTTACCTTGGAGTAATATAAGAGATTCACCATGCGGTAGGAGAGTGGATGGCGGGCGGAACGAAGCGACTTCCTCGGGCGGTTCGTGAGCAGCAGATGCTCGACGCCGCTGTCGAGGTGTTCGCGCGCAAAGGTTTCCACGATACGTCGATGGACGCGATCGCCGCCGAGGCGAAGATCTCCAAACCGATGTTGTACCTCTATTACGGCTCCAAGGACGAACTGTTCCGCGCGTGCATCCAGCGCGAGGGCATGCGCTTCATCGAGGCCGTCGCACCCGCGGGCAACCCGCTGCTCACCCCGCACGAGCAGGTCCGTACCGCGCTGGAGGGCTTCCTCGGGTTCGTCGACCGCAACCGCAAGTCCTGGCAGGTGCTCTACCGCCAGGCGATCGGACAGCAAGCCTTCGCCTCCGAGATCGACAACGCGCGCGAGCGGGTCATCGAGCTCACCGCCAAGCTGCTCGAGTCCAGCGCCAAACACGCCGAACCCGGCACCAATTTCGACGTCGTCGCGGTCGCGGTGATCGGCGCGGGCGAGGCCATCGCCGACCGGGTCGCCAGCGGGCGCATCGAGGTCGCCGAGGCAGTGGACCTGCTCGACGATCTGGCCTGGCGCGGTCTGGCCGGTCGCAAGAAGCCGGAGTAGCCGCATACCGTTTGCCAGCCGCGCACCGCTCTGCCACTCTCTCTCGAGGTAACAGAGGGAGGGCCGTCGCGGCCCGGGGACAAACGGGGAACAGTGTTCGGGATGCTCAGGCCGTGTTCGCACGGCGCCGAAAAGTATGGAATCGACGCGGCCGAGTGGCGGGCGCACATGTGCGGGCTGTGTCTCGGCCTGCGCGACGGGCACGGCCAGCTCGCGCGCACCGCGACCAACACCGACGCGATCTTGCTCAGCGTATTGACCGAAGCGCAGCTGCCCGCTTCGTCGACGCGCACCACCGCCGGGCGCTGCCCGCTGCGCGGCATGCGGCGTGCCGAGGTCGCCGCCGCCGATTCGCCGGGCGTCCTGCTCGCGTCGACCGCGTCGCTGCTGCTCGGCTCGGCCAAACTGCGGGATCACGTCGCGGACGGTGACGCTTCCCGGCTTGCCGGACGGCCCATGGTGAGGATGTCGACGCGTTGGGCGGACAGCGCTCGCAGGCAGGCGGCATTGATCGATTTCGACGTGGAACCGCTTGTGGCAGCGATTGGTTCACAGCAGCTCGTGGAAAGCCGCGCTGCCGCCCTTCGCCCGGCGGCGGTCGGTGCGGGGCCGAATGCTTCGGACCAGTCGCCGATCATGCGCGGTCCCGACGCTGCCTCCGACGAGCCGCGCGTCACGCTCGATGAACTCACCGCCCCGACCGCCCTGTGCGCCGCCGAATTCTTCGCCCACGCAGCGATTCTCGCGAATCGTCCGGACAACGCTGACCACCTCCGCACCGTGGGAGAGCATTTCGGCCGCATCGCCCATCTCTCCGACGCCATCGCGGATTACGACGACGACATCGCGCACGGTCGCTTCAACCCGCTCGCCGCGACCGGCACCACTCTCGCCGAGTCGTACGAGCTGGTGCGCGAGTCCGACGCCGAGCTACGTGGGGCGCTCGCCGCCGCCCGCCTGGCCGACGTCCCCACGGTCCGCTGGATGCTGCTCGATCCGCTGCACGCCCTGGTGCGTCGGCTCGGCAAGGGTGTCGGTGCGGTAACCGCTCACGCCTGCAACGCAACTCGCGATGGTCATCCCCGCGCCCACCGCACCGACCGCCGCCCCCCGACCCGCCGCCCCGACCTCGGCCAAGCCCTCGCCATCGTCTTCGGCGTCTACTGCACCGGTTACGCCTGCTGCGCCGACCACACGAGTCCGTGCACCGGCGAACGCAAGGACGCGTGGTGGAAGAGCTGTGACTGCGGTTCCTGTTGCGACTGCGGTGACTGCTGCTCCGGCTGCGGTGACTGCTGCAGTTGCGGAGGCTGCTGCGACTGCTGACGAACGCGAAAACGCCCCCGAACCAGCGAGATTCGGGGGCGCCCTCGTCGCGAGCTCAGCGCAGCGTCGCCGTCAGATGCGGAAAACCCTTCTTCGGGTGCAGCAGCGCCAGATCCCAGCCGCCCTCGACCTGATCCGCGTACACGTTCACCGTCGCGGGCAACAGGATCGGCTTGCCGAACTTCACCGTGTAGGTCGCCTTCTCGGGAATGCGGCCCTCGATGTTGCCGAGGACGTTGGCCGCCGACCACATCCCGTGCGCGATCGCCTTCGGGAAGCCGAAAGCCTTGGCGCCCAGAGCCGAAGTGTGGATCGGGTTGTGGTCACCGGACGCGTTGGCGTACCGGGTGATCATCTTCTGATCCACCCGCAGCGCGCGCAGCGGCGGCGGCGGTACCTCTTCCGGCTTCGGCTCACCCTTGGGCTGACCCGACAGCGAGGTGCGCTGCTGGTGCAGGAAGGTGGTGACCTGCCGCCACACCTGCTCGCGACCCACGCTGACCTCGGTAATCGCATCCACCAGCAGACCCTTCGGGTGCTCCCGCAGGTTCTCGATGTGCGTGCGGAAGTCCAGCGGCTCGCTCACCGAGATCTCGCGCGTCCGCTCGATCACGTTCTGCGCGTGCACCGCGCCCACCGCGACGAACGGGAAGTCGCGCGCCACCACCAGCTGCATGGCCAGCGGGAAGCTCAGGATGAACGGGTACGTCAGCGGCAGCGCGTCGCCGAAGCGCAGGCCGGTGGCCCGGCAGTAGGCGGCCAGGTGATCCGGATCCACCTTCACGCCGTCGAGCCGGATGACCCGGTCCGGCAGCGTGGACTTGCGCGCCGAAAGCAGCGGAACCGGAACGGCCCCCAGCGCCGCCTTCACGAAAAGGCTGCTGTTCTTGGGCGTTTCGGTGAGCGAGATGGTCTCGGTCATCATGCTCCGATCAGGCTCTGGCCGCAGACCCGAACCACGTTGCCGTTCACCGCGTTCGAAGCGGGGCTCGCGAAGAACGCGATGGTCTCGGCCACGTCGACGGTCTGACCGCCCTGCAGCAGCGAACTCATCAGGCGACCGGCTTCGCGGGTGCCGAGCGGGATGGCGGCGGTCATCGCGGTCTCGATGAAGCCGGGCGCCACCGCGTTGATGGTGATGCCCTTCTCCGCCAGCTTCGGAGCCTCGGCGTTCACCATGCCGATGACGCCCGCCTTGGAGGCGCCGTAGTTGGTCTGGCCGCGGTTGCCCGCGATACCCGCGATGGAGGACACGTCGATCACGCGGCCGCCCTCCTTCAGCACGCCCTTGGCCACCAGGCCCTCGGTGATGCGGTGCGGGGCAGCCAGATTCACGTTGATGACCGAGTTCCAGCGGCCCTCGTCCATGTTCGCGAGCAGCTTGTCGCGGGTGATGCCCGCGTTGTGCACGATGATGTCGATGCCGCCGAAGCGCTCGGTGGCGAACTCGGCGAGCTTGTCCGCGGCGTCGGGCGCGGTGACGTCCAGCGCGAGGGCGGTGCCGCCGACCTTGTTCGCGGTCTCCGAGAGCGCCTCGCCCGCCGCGGGGATGTCGGCGACGATCACCTTCGCGCCGTCACGGGCGAACACCTCGGCGATGGTCGCGCCGATGCCGCGCGCGGCGCCGGTGACCACGGCGACCTTGCCTTCGAGCGGGCGGTCCCAGCTGGCCGGGGCGGTGGCGTCGTCCTTGCCGACCCGGATCACCTGGCCGTCGACGAACGCCGACTTCGCCGAGAGCAGGAAGCGCAGCGTGGACTCCAGGCCGGTCGCGGCGGCCGAAGCCTCGGGGTGCAGGTACACCAGCTGGGCGGTGGCGCCGCGCAGCAGCTCCTTGGCGACCGAGCGGGTGAAGCCCTCGAGCGCGCGCTGGGCGATCTGCTCGTCGACGGTGCCCGCCAGCTCCGGCGTGGTGCCGATGACCACGACGCGGCCCGACGGGGTGATGCTGCGCATCGCGGGCTGGAAGAACTCGAACAGCTGGGACAGGTCCTCGATCGAGCCGATGCCGGTCGCGTCGAAGACGAGCGCGCCGTACTTGGCGCCCTGATCGGCCCCATCGGCGAACGTGTAGTCGGAAAGCAGTGCGCGCACGGGCTCGGCGACGCGACCCTTACCGCCGACGAGCACGGGACCCGCCAGCGGCGGCTCGCCCTTGGCGTAGCGGCGCAGGTTCGCCGGCTGCGGCAGACCGAGCTTGCTCGCCAGGAACTGGCCGGGGGCGGAGTGGACGAACGATCCGTAGAGGTTGGGTGCACCCTTGCTCTTGGCTGCCACTGTTCCTACCTTTTCTGTCTCGAATTTCGCGGATGTCTGGTTCGCCCCTGGTGTTCCGCACGTTTCCGCGTGGGCCTGGACTGCGTGGCAGGCACCGCGCGGTGGGCGTGTCAGCGCACATTTGCGGGGTACGGTGTCGACAACAAACTTACTCCAGAGTAAGTTTAAAGTAAACCAACGCACGGGGCACCGATCTGCGCGAAACACCGCTCCCGGGCGCCGGACCATCCCACGAGACCTTGGAGACTCGAGTGACAAACAAAGCCCGTTCAACCAAGAGCACGGCCAAGACCGCGAAGACCACGCGTCCGGTCGCGATCGTGGGCGGCAACCGGATTCCGTTCGCTCGCTCCGACAAGGCCTACGCCCACGCGTCCAACCAGGACATGTTCACCGCCGCGCTGGACGGTCTGGTGAGCCGGTTCAACCTGCAGGGCGAGCGGCTCGGCATGGTCGTCGGCGGCGCGGTCCTCAAGCGGGTCGGCGAGCACGGCATGATCCGCGAAAGCGTTCTGGGTAGCAAGCTTTCGCCCTACACCCCGGCGCACGACCTGCAGCTCGCATGTGGCACCGGCCTGCAGGCGATCGTCACCGTCGGTGACGCGATCGCGGCGGGTCGCATCGACGCGGGCGTCGGCGGCGGCACCGACACCACCTCCGACGCGCCGATCGGCGTCAGCGAAGGCATGCGCGAGTGGATGCTCGACGCCAACCGCGCCAAGACCAACAAGGACCGCCTCAAGCTGGTCGGCCAGCTGCGCCCGGGCATGCTCGGCATCGAGATCCCGCGCAACGCCGAGCCGCGCACCGGCCTGTCCATGGGCGAGCACGCCGCCATCACCGCCAAGGAATTCGGCATCGCGCGCGAGGCCCAAGACGAACTGGCCTACCTGTCGCACAAGAACATGGCCGCCGCCTACGACCGCGGCTTCTTCGACGACCTGGTCACCCCGTTCCTCGGCCTGACCCGCGACGACAACCTGCGTCCGAACTCCTCGATCGAGAAGCTCGCCACCCTGAAGCCGGTCTTCGGCAACAAGCTGGGCGACGCCACCATGACCGCGGGCAACTCCACCCCGCTCACCGACGGCGCGTCCGCGGTGCTGCTCTCCAGCGACGAGTGGGCCGCCGAGCGCAACCTGCCGGTGCTCGCCCACCTGGTCGACTCCGAGGTCGCCGCGGTCGACTACATCCACGGCCCCGACGGCCTGCTGATGGCGCCCACCTACGCGGTGCCGCGCATGCTGGCCCGCAACGGCCTGACCCTGCAGGACTTCGACTACTACGAAATCCACGAGGCCTTCGCCTCCGTGGTGCTCGCGACCCTGCAGGCGTGGGAGTCCGACCAGTACTGCAAGGAGCGCCTCGGCCTCGACGGCGCGCTCGGCTCGATCGACCGCAGCAAGCTCAACGTCAACGGCTCCTCGCTCGCCGCGGGCCACCCGTTCGCCGCGACCGGCGGCCGCATCGTCGCCTCCACCGCGAAGATGCTCGCGGAGAAGGGCTCCGGCCGCGCGCTGATCTCCATCTGCGCCGCGGGCGGACAGGGCGTCGTCGCCATCCTCGAGCGCTGACGCAAACGCCGAAGGCGGCACCAGGGACCTCCCGGGTGCCGCTTTTGTGTTCGCGAATGCGAAAAACTATGCCCGCAAAGGTATCTCGATTTCGACGCGACGTGAACGCAGCTCCCGCTCGGTCCGGTGCAACGGTGAACCTTCGAAGGGAAGCCTCGCATATTCGATGCCCGCTGCCGCCCGCAGCACAACCTGGGCAGCCGAGGCGGCGGCCCGCTCCGGCAGCCCGATCTCGGTCGCGAACGCGGCCCAATCGCGAGCGCGCAGTTTCCGCGTTCGCCCGTTGATCGGCAAAGCCATCGAGTCGTCGTCGTACAGCAGCGTGCACGGAATGTCGTAGATCGGCGCAATTGCCCACCGTCCCCGCCGGTCCTTCAGCACGCCGACGTTCTTTGCATGCAGATCTCCGTTTCCGGTCAGCCACGCGAAAAGGAACTGCATATACAGGTTCCTGATCGCCACGAGGGGCGCGCTCGTGAGCGCGGCGAGGGCGCTGACCACCGTCTCGGTATCGGCCTGATATTTCGCCGCCGGTGGAATTCCCAGCACCTGTGACCCGTCCTCGAACGCCAGCCTTTCCCAAGACCTATTGTCGAGGAACCGATCGAAACGCCGCACCAGTAGCCCAGGTTCGCCGGTCCGATCGGCGACGAGACTTGCCTCGGCCACGGGAAGTTTCATCGTCCGAGCCGCTTGCAGGTGCGCGGCCTCGTTCTCGAGGAGGTGCGGATACTCCGGCTGCGACAGTTTGAGGATGAATCGACCGTCGTGGGACGAGAACGGCAAACTGATCATCGAGGCGCTCGCCTTCCGCTGTACGCCCGGAATCGCATGTGGATCGACGTCATCGACCAGCCGAGCGAATTCGACGTCGTCGGGCTCGCCGTCCTCCAGGAGGGCGGGAGGGTCCATCGGCGCTTGACCTTCGGGAACGATCTGCACGTCACCGGGCACGTCGCCGCCGACGGCCAGCAACAACGTCAGCTCGTCATCCGCGCTGGTCTTGGCGGCTCGCCGGAGCACGGTCAGGCGATGGCCCTCGGGGAGAAGGCCCGCGAAGAACGGCGGTATCGCGCCGCTCGCGTTGAGCACCGGAGCCGATCGCATCGGCAGCGTCGTGGCGATCGGCTCGTCAGCGGACGCGAGATACTCGCTCCGATAAGTGAATTCGGTTCCGCCATCCGCGGTGCGGACCAGCGTGGCGGCTAGGCGGCCCGCCTTGTAGACGTCGGCCTTGGTGACTCGGCGGAAGTCGGCTGGTTTGGTCACTCGGTCACGCCCAGGGTGAGGCCGACCGCATTCGCGACGGCGGCGACGGTCGCGATGCCGGTGCCTCCGCTGCCGTGCTCGATTTCGCGCACAGTACGGGTCGAAGTGCCCGCGAGCTCGGCAAGTTGCTCTTGGGTCAGCCGATGTCGACGTCTCGCGGTTCGGATCGCGTGGCCGATGGTTGTGGCTTCCGACATGGCGTCCTCTCGATCGGCAGGATGCTGCCGAAATCAGGTTGTGATGCCGAGTGTACGCCCAGGCGATGCATGAATCGGCAATATTCTGCCGAAACGCCTTTGTAGGGGCTTGCTCAATGATCAGTGAACGCGGAAACGGCAATATTCTGCCGAAACGGTTCTGGCGGGGTCTGTGCGTGCCGGCTATGCGAAGCGGCGATGTCGCCTACTTGCGGACTGGCTTCCGCATCATCATGGCCAAGAGTCCGAAGGCGCGCCGACGATCGAACGGTTGGACGGCGGATTCGACCGACTCGTCGAAGGCAGCGCGCAGCCACCCAAATTCACTTCGGGGGTAGTTCGTAATGGCCGCCGAACGCTTGGCGCATGGCGGAAAGCAGTTTGTCGGCGTACAGCGACTCGCCGCGCGAGGAGAAGCGGGCGAAGAGGGCGGCAGAGAGCACCGGTGCGGGCACGCCGACGTCGATCGCGGCATCCACGGTCCACCGTCCTTCGCCGGAGTCCGAGACTCGACCGCTGAACTCGTCGAGGTTCGGGTCCGCGTACAGCGCGCCCGCGGTCAGATCCAGCAACCACGAAGCGACCACCGACCCCCGCCGCCACACCTCTGTGACTTCCGGCACATCGATGTCGTACTGGTAGTACTCGGGGTGTTCCAGCGGCGTCTCCTCCGCCGAGAACTCGCCTTTGTGCGCGGCGCCGTAATCGGCTTTGTGCAGGATGTTGAGGCCCTCGGCGTACGCGGCCATCGCGCCGTACTCGATGCCGTTGTGCACCATCTTCACGAAGTGGCCCGCCCCGGCCGGACCGCAGTGCAAGTAGCCCAGCTCGGCGGTGGTCGGGTCCCCGGTGCGGCCGGGGGTGCGTGGTGCGGCGTCGAGACCGGGTGCGATGGATCTCAGCAGCGGATCCAGGTACTTCACCTGCTCGGCCTCGCCGCCGATCATCAGGCAGAAGCCGCGGGTCAGGCCGAAGACGCCGCCGGAGGTGCCGATGTCCAGGTAGTGGATGCCCTTGGGAGTGAGTTTCTCGGCCCTCTTGATGTCCTCGTGGTAGCGGCTGTTGCCGCCGTCGATGACGATGTCGCCGGGTTCGAGCAGCTCGGCGACCTGGTCGATCACCGCGCCCGTCGCGCCCGCCGGGATCATCACCCACACCACCCGGGGTTTCTCCAGCATCGCCACGAATTCCGGCAGGTCGGTGCTGCCTCGGAAATTTTCGCCCAGATCGGCGCGCAGCTCCTCGATGTTGCGGAGTTTGCGTTCGTAGCCGACCGCGGTGTGTCCGTCTCCGACGACGCGACGGACGATGTTCGCGCCCATCCGCCCGAGGCCGATCATTCCCAGCTGCATACCGTCGTCTCCCTCGTGTCTGCGAGCTGTCTGGCGGGACGTTCTCGATTGTCCACGGGAAGTGTGTAACGCGGGGTGCGCTGCTCCGATAAACAGATCGGCTCCGCGCAGTTGCCAGACCCCCGACCCGGCAACTGCGCGGGGCTCTTCCGTGTTCGGGGCGGTTCATTGCACGAGGTTTGCTGCGCGTCCGAGCTGAACCAGGGCACTCGGCGCGGACAACTATCGTGGAGAGCGGCCCGCACAGTGCGCGGCCCAGAAAAGCACCTCTATCGGGGAGGACGGTTCGTGACCAGCGAGTCGAGCACCGGACACCGCGGCCGCGGCCGAAACCAAGACGGCGAGGTCGGACTCCGTCATCTCCTCCAATCGAACCGCGAACCGCTAGATGAGGCGAAGACCACACAACTTCCGGTCACCCAGCCCGGGCAGCCGCAGCGGTGGGTTGCGGATTCCGTGCCCACCGCACCGCTCCAGGTACCCCCGCAGCAGGCCGAGAGGGATGGTTATCCCGCGCAGGCGATGCATGCCGGGCGCGATGCTGAAGCGGTGAACAACCCGCCGCGGGCGAGCAGTGGTACTTGGGGCGGCGCTTGGGAGGAGAGCGGTCCGCCCCCGGCGATGAGCGCGAGTCAGGCTCAAGAGGGCCCCTGGGCGAATGATGCCGGGCCGGGCAGTACGGCTCAGTCGATGAAGGCCGAGCAGGCGGGCAATGCCGTGTGGGCAGGCGCTTGGGAGGAGAACAACCCCGCGCAGGCGAGCGGTGGCGCGTTGGGCGCCGATGCCGCGCCCGCGGGTAATGCCACACCCGTGGGCAATGCCGCGTGGTCGGACAACGCCGGACCGGCGGGCGGTGCGGCGTGGTCGGCTGACGCTGGGCAGGTGGACAATCCGGCGTGGTCGGCTGACGCTGGGCAGGCGGATAATGCGGCGTGGTCGGCCAATGCTGAACCGGCGGGCAACGCGGCTTGGCCGACCAACGCCGCACAGCGGCCCCATGGCGAGCATGCGGCCCACGCCGGGCATGCGCCGCATGGCGAAGGCGCCGCGAACGCCGAGCACGCGACCGCCTTCATCCGCAGGGACGATGTGGAGCGCGCGGCTGGCGGGCAGGGGGTGGCCACCGAGCACGCGACCGCCTACATCCGCAGGGACGACGTGCAGCGCGCGGCTGGCGGGCAGGGCGCGGCCAACGAGCACGCGACCGCCAACATCCGCAGGGACGACCTGGAGCGCGCGGCTGGCGGGCAGGGCGCGGCCAATGAGCGCGCGACCGCGGTCGTCGGTAGGGCCGACGCGGAGCATGCGCCCTATGGCGGGCACACGTCAGACGCTGAACTCGCGGCTCATGGCGGGCGCGGGGTACCCAACCAGCACGCGACCGCCTTCATCCGCAGAGACGACGCGGAGCGCGCGGCCTATGGCGCGCACGGGACCCCCAACGAGCACGCGACCGCTGTCATCGGTAGGCCTGAGCATGCGCCTTATGGCGGGCATGGGGCGCCCAACGAGCACGCGACCGCCTTCATCCGCAGGGACGACGTGGAGCGCCCGGCAGGGGTGGCCAACGAGCGCGCGACCGCGGTCGTCGGTAGGGCCGACGCGGAGCATGCGCCCTATGGCGGGCACACGACAGACGCTGAACTCGCAACTCATGGCGGGCACGGGACGCCCAATGAGCACGCGACCGCATTTATCCGCAGGGACGATGCGGAGCGCGCGGCCTATGGCATGCACGGGATACCCAACGATCACGCGACTGCTGTCATCGGTAGGCCCGAGCACGCGCCTTATGGCGGGCATACGACCGACACCGAGCACGCGACCGCAATCGTCCCCCCGGCCGACACCGAGAATCGGCAGCGCTGGGAGAACGCGCGCAGACCCAGGCCGAGACCGGAGCCCGCGGATTCCAAGTCGTGGTGGCGGACCCCCGCCATCCGTCGCGCCGGAATCGTCGCGGGAGCCGTGATCGCCGTCGGTGGCCTCGGCTACGCCGTGGACGCCGTGCTCTCCTCCGGGGACGTACCGCGCGGAGTGGTCGTCGCCGGGATCGATATCGGGGGGATGGACGTCGACGAAGCCGACGCCAAACTCCGCACCACTCTCGACGGGCGGGCCGGTCAGGAACTGCCCCTGCAGATCGGCGACGTGCAAGCCGAGCTCACCCCCTCCGCCGCGGGCTTGGCGGTCGACTGGCAGGGCACCTGGGACCGCATCGGCGGCCAGCCGATCAACCCCTTCGCCCGCCTGGTCTCCTTCTTCGGCACCCGCGAGGTCTCGGTCGCGAGCACCGTCGACGACGCCGCGCTGGACCGTCAGCTCACCGCGCTGCGCGTGCACGATCGCCCCACCGTCGAGGGCACCATTCAGTTCCAGAACGGCAAGCCGGTCGCCGTCCCGCCCGTGCCGGGCCGTGTGCTCGACACGCCTGCCGCGCGAAACGCGTTGATCGACAACTGGATCGAGGGCGGCACCCTCGAATTGCCCGTCGTCCCAGCACCGCTCACCGTCCGGCCCGAGGCCGTCCAGAGTGCGCTGCACGAGATCGCCGAACCCGCCGTGCGCGGCGACGTGGTGTTCACCGGGAAGGACGGCGATGCCACTCTCACCCCCGAACAGATTGCGACCGTTCTGAGTTTCGCTCCCGACGGACACGGCGGTCTCGCCGCGAACTACGACCTGAACGCCGCGACCGCCATCCTCGCGCCGCAACTCGCGAAATCCGAAGTGGAGGCCAAGGACGCGACCTTCGCCGTGACCGGCGGAGCCCCGCGCGTCGTGCCCGCGGTGGTCGGCGACAAGATCAACTGGCCGAAGACCCTCGAACAGCTGCCCACGCTGCTCGCCGCATCCCAACAGCGCAGCGCGCCCGCCGTTTACGAGAAGATCGAGCCCAAACTGACCACCGAGGCCGCGCAGGGTCTCGGCATCGTCGAACAGATGGGCGCCTTCACCACCAGCGGTTTCAGCGGACCGTCCGGCGTCAACATCCGCACCGTGGCGAACAAGGTCAACGGCGCGGTCGTCCGCCCCGGAGAAACCTTCTCGCTCAACGAATTCACCGGCCCGCGCGGCACCGCGGAGGGCTACGTCGAATCCGGCATCATCGACCACGGCCGCCCCAGCACCGCAGTCGGCGGCGGCATCAGCCAGTTCGCCACCACCCTCTACAACGCCGCCTACTTCGCCGGACTCGAAGACGCGGGCCACACCGAACACAGCTACTACATCTCCCGCTACCCGGCCGCACGCGAAGCCACCGTCTTCGACGGCGCCATCGACCTCAAATTCCGCAACAACACCCAAAGCGGCGTCTACATCGAAACTTTCGCCACCGGCACGGACATCACCGTCCGCCTCTGGGGCACCAAGACGGTCGACGTCGAATCCATCACCGGCGACAAGACCAAGCCCACCGAGCCCACCACCATCACCCTGCCGAAGGGCAAGGACTGCATCGCGTCCGAAGGCGCCCCAGGATTCACCATCACCGATACCCGGGTGATCACGGATCGCAAGACCGGGCGCGAGGTCTCGCGTGCGACCCGCACGGTGAAGTACGACCCCATTCCAGTCGTCAAGTGCGAGTGAGCCCCGATCCGAATGTCGTCGACGGCTCGGCAATCCTGCGGCCGATCGACTGAATTCGAACTCGAGGACGCGGACCGAGCGGTGGGGCACGGACCAGGCCCTCGAGTCGGGTTTGTGTACCTGTTGGCGCCGAATCCGATCGCCTGCCTTGTGTGGCTACCCACGTAACCGCAGCTCATCCACCGCGCGAGAACCCACTGTTCGGCGCGATCCCCTTCGCGAGCGAATTCGGCGCGAACCGCCGTGCCATTGATATTCGAACATACGTTCGAGTATGGTCGTCTGTATTGGTTGAGCAGGAGATTCCGGTGTCGAATCTCCCGCTTCGAGCCGATCGGGAATGGATGCCGAACCCAACGAGCGGAGCCGGGTTTCGATGGGAACTCGCTTCCGGTTGCGGAACTCGGTCGAGTGGCCCGGCCACTCGGCCGTACCAGGCGCCGGTTTGTCGGGGAGCCGCGCCGAGGTGTGCATCCTCATGGTGATGCTGTTCGAGAAAGGCTGGGGAGTGGTGCCAGGTGGGGAATCGCCGTCACGATTCGAGCACGGGCCCGTGGCCCCCCGTGTGGCGGTGTGTAAGCGGCGTGCGTACGCGAAATACGGTGGCGCTCAGTGAGTTTCGGTCCGCGCGAAGGCTGTCACGGTGCGCCCGAGACGGCCCGTGCGGCGAAGTGGCGCCCGGTGTGGGATGCGCGGTTGCGCCTGTGACCCCGCCGAGTGTCGCGACATTCGAATGCCCACTTTCGGCGGGGTGCGTATGTGGGTGAGAGTTGTGTGGGCAGCGCATCGTTGCCGCCCCCAGTGATGCGTCGGCCGCGAACCTTCAGTTACTGGTAGGAAGCAACTATTTGTGGTGCCTTACTCGCGAATCGTTCTGTAGCAGGGCAACTTTGGTGCGCTTTGTAGGCAGCGATGGGATATAACTACCGTGATTCTGGGACGACAGTGGAGTTTTCGTTCCAGGCTCACGCTCGAGGTCGAGCACTGAGATGAAGGGGAACTGTGGTCGTGGAGCAGATCGGCTCGGTAACAGAGTTGGTGGCGGGGCGGGGCGTGGGCGCTGCGTCGGCACTCGGCGCGGCGATCGGTGACGAGGCGGCGCAGCGGGTGCTGCTCGGCACCGCGACATTGTGCGACGTAGTGTTGGCTTCTTGGGCAATGGGTGTCGATACGGCTCAGGCTGTCGTCGAGTACGCGGAAGTCGCCCTCGAATCCGCGGTGAAAAGCGTGACCGGTTCGCGCTGCGCGTGAACACCGCGCGCGGGTCGTGATACCCGCGGCGTTTCATGGTCGGGGATCGACTGCCCGGGACCGTAGATTCGGTCCGGGCGCAATCGATGTACGTGGGGGCTAGTCGGGGCGCTCGATGTCTTTCAGCGCCAGCGTGACGAAGTCGCGCATGGGGATCTCCAGCGCCTGGCACAGTGCGTGCAGCTGCTGCATGTCCGGTGACCGTTCACCGTTCTCGAAGCGCTGAATCGTGCTGACGGCGAGTCCAGTCAGTTCCGCTAGTTGCTGACGGGTCAGATCGCGGCGTGCTCGCGCCGCGCGCAGTTCGTTCCCCACCGCACGATTGATGCCCGAAGCCGTCTCTTTCGCACCCATATGGACCATTCTGAGGTCCGAATGGCTACCTGGCAAACGACATGCCGATGGCTCCGCGCCGTTCCGGTGGCACAGTTCGCGGCGTAAATCAAGATCCGTACGGGCTTGCGACTATTCCGAACGGACCATATGGTGCTCCGTATGGATCATTTGGATGAAATGGTTGCGGAGCGTGTGCAACACGTTCTTGCGAAGCGGGGGGTCGCCCTGAATGACCTGGTCAAACACACCGGCATGCCCGCCGCGGTGCTGCGGCGGCGGTTAGCTGCACAAGGTTCCTTCACTCTCTGCGAACTTGCCCGCATCGCCGCTTTCGCCGGTTGTCGGACCGCCGAGTTGATCCCGCGGACGGGCCAGCGATGATCGCCTGGCTGAAATCGGGATCTCGAGTGCCCGCGAAGAGCTTTGTGTCCAACCGTTCTCAAACGTTTTGTGATCGGAATCACTCCCAAATGGAAACTGAATTCGAGGCGTCGGGCGATCGATCAGTTACCGCATCGTCCGCGCCCGAGGGTCTCATCGGGAAGCTTCCACGGCTGTCTGGAGATGGGGCGTGGATGTCGTCCCTCGCCGGCCCCGCGCCGACTTGTCCGACGCGGGCGGTGGCGGTGGTTCTCATCCACGATCCGCGTGACGAAGACGTACACACCGCCACCCTGATCGCCCTGCCCGAACCCGGCAGCGCGGCGACATCGGGTCCGACGATCGGCGCCGCCGACTTCTCCGGCTTACCGACGAGCGATGAAAGGTCGCAGGTCTGAACATGTCACGCTCTAAAAGCATTCGTGCACTGTGGAATTCGCTCTCTACCTACGATCCGGTCGACGTACTGATCATGCCGGGCACCTGGAACCCGAACGGTGACGGAATCAGCGCTGTCTTCGCCGCATCCCTCGACCCGAAGCGCTTCAACCCGCGAATCGTCTCCTATCCCGCCGATTACGGCAGGACGGTGCCATACGTGGACAGCCTGGTGGCAGGTCGGAAGGCGCTGATTGCCGCGATCGAGGAATCGCCGCGCCGCGTGGTGCTGGCAGGCTACTCCCAGGGAGCCGCCATCGCAGGCGACGTCGCGGCTTCGGTCGGCGGCGAACTCGCACAGATAATCGCGTGCGCCCTCATCGCCGATCCGCTTCGGCCGACGGGTAAGTGCCTCGGCGCTGACCCGGGCGGCTACGGCATCGCCGGGCAACGCGATGTACCCGACGTTCCGACCTATTGGGCAGCTGCTCCCGGAGATCCGATCACCGCGCTTCCCGCCGGGAATCCGCTTCGCTCGATCGCCGACCTCAGCGCGTACTTCAGCCTGTCCTCTCCGCAGGCGGCGCTGCGCTGGGGCCAGAGCTTGATCGATGTAGCGACGCGGCGTCAGCTGCAGCGCTGGTGGTCACCGCAGTATTGGCGGAGCTGGTCCGGCGCTGTGGCCTTCGCGCGCGGCTACCTCATCGACGGCCGGCATACCGACGATTACATAAGGTATGGCCACGCCAAGCGGCTTGCCGAGCGGCTCAACGCCGAGGTGGCGAGGGGTGCGCTGCGGGGGCGCGCGTGAACGAGCCGAATCACCTGTACCTGAGCCGCGTGGAAATCCGCGAGCTCGCCGAGTCGCTTCGCGAAATACCCGAGCTGGCAGAGGATCTCGCGATAGCGCGGACCCGGCAGGCCAAGCTCGGCAGTCGTGGCGACTACCGAATGCACCGCCGCGCGAGTGAGCAACCGTTGCCGTACAACCCGGCGGCTGCCCGTGCGGCGGACCACCTGCACGCGGTGCTCGTCGGCTGGGTTCGACTCGTCTGTGAGCACCGCAGTCTCGATTACGCGGGTTCGACCACGACCGCCGGATTGTCGAGGTGGCTGGACAAAAATGTGATCGCGCTGGCGATGACCGCGGGCGTCGAGAGCGCGCCGCGGGAAATCGGCGAGGCGGTGCGGGCGGCCACGACGGTCGTCTGCCCACCGGCGGTCGAGTTGAACCTGGATCCTTCGATGATCGACCAGGCACGTACCCGCCGCCTCAATGCCTCCGGCATCGCCACTCTGGCGAAGGAACTCGGAAACGAGTTTCGAAGTCTGACCGTCCGCCGGGTGCAAACGCTGCGTGACGCGGGAAAGATCGCCCCCGTGCCGGGGCCGTGGGCTCCCGACTGGCCAGAGACATTCGTCGTGGGCGAGGTTCTCGACCAACACCTTGCCCATCCGAGCAGGTTGCGGCGCAAGGTGACCGCTGGCGCGCTGAGCCGCGCTACCTAGCCTTGGCGAACCGCCCGCTGGCGGTGCTCGTTTCCGCTGACGGGCCGAATTGCGGCTGGACGCTGGCGTAAATCGTATTGCGCGAATGCGCGTTACCGCCAGCGAGCTGGCTCACCGGGTCTACGGCGTCGACGTCGTTGAAACCATTGCCGTCCAATCGGTTCCCCGTACCGGTTGGGCGGCAATTTTTGTTCTGCGTACACACCACATCACGTTCCCACCCCTCACCGGCTTCCATAGCCCGTCGCGCTGCAGCCGAAATATTGGCTCCCGCCAGGCATTTCGTGGCGTTCCGAATTCAGGAGTTGACATTCGGATGTCGTTAGGTGAAGATTGGTGCAGCGCCAGAGCTGCGCCTTCATCCCGAGAATCTGCCGGGAAACCTTCACTCTCCCAGTCCTTTTCCCCTACTCGTGGCCCTGTGCGTCCGAACCCGGACGTCAGGGCCACAGTCGTACCGGAGCTATTCCGGGTCCCCGAACATGCGGCACGCCCCCGAAACCCCTTCGATGTCGATTGACAAGCGGGGCAGAGCTTGCCGCATAAGCCCGAACGCGTCGCCCGTCTCCCGTCACCCCGGTGCGCGGTCGCAGACGAGCGCCGACGTTCGGGCCTCCGCCCCACCCCCGGCGTGCCCCTCCAGGCCGGGGGTGGGGCACTCGTCCCGCCGACCGCAACCGGCCAGATCAGGAGGCAGCCATGGACGACGCCATGCGCGAACTGCTGGAACTGAACGCACACAACGCACTTCCGACGACACCGACCGTCGACCTGGCGCACCAGATCATGCGCGTCCACCGCGAATGCGCCACCGACTACTGCGGCCGCAAGGACCAAGCGCTGCATGCCCTGATAGCCGAAGGACGCATCGTCCCCGACTCCTCGCGCACCCGCTGACCGATACCAACCCGTACCCGCCCGGATCCTCTCTCCCGCAACGCAATCGCGGTCGAAGACGGTCCGAGCCGCGGGGCGCCCGCCCCACCGCCGAACTGGCCTGCCACCTCGTCCCCCTGATCCGGCCCTTCCCCGACTTCTGATCCGACAGATGGGCCACGCTGGAACATTTCATCGATCGAGATTCTGTGAGGTATCACTGTGGTGCGTCCTACTGCTGTCTACCAGGTACTTTCCAAGACTGAGGACCGCACCGCCTGGTTGCAGGCGATCACGCCACAACTGAACGCCGATGATGAGCAGCTCGATTCTGTGACCCGCATCGACGCCCCACCCTGACCGTCATAAGTATTCAGCTCCAATTCGCCTGGCGCGGCCTCGGACCCCTCGGCTGCAGACCATATCTTTTACTGATTGGGCGGCAATGAATGTGGCTGGGCCCAGCGTGGCGGCAACCGTCGCCCGATGTGGTTGAATTATTTGCCGAGATTCGGGACCTACCTCCTTACCTCGAGAGTGCTCGTGCTGCGGCTATCTTCGCTCGACGTTTCCTGGGGCTCCGATACCTTCCTGGTCGATTGGAGAATTGTTCGGAAGGGGGACGTTGTGGATATAAGCGCATTGTGGCACAATACTCGAGGTGGCTATGAATCTCTTCTTGCTGATCGCGGTGATGTAACCATTGATGCGGAAATATTTGTAGACGAGTGGGCAAAAGTGCTGCGGCGGATGGTTGTCGATATCGAAGAGTGCGACATCGACCTCGAGAACGACAATATATTTTGGCGCGCAAAAGCCCTCGTTGAATGCTGGGTGAAACGCGGAAGCGCAGATTATTCGATGCCGGAATACGTCGCCGGTATCTCGCCTAAAATACCGCGCAATTCGGCCGTCTGTGCCGACTCGGCGCAGCTCAGGCGGCGCCCGGACAAACCTGCCCCGTGCATCAGCAGTCCGCTTCACGCGTTCACGGGTCACCGCGAACGGCCGTGGCGGCAGGCAGCGCTGGAGCGTGGACGCTCTGGGTGCCGCGCGTTCTACGGCAGTAAGGAGAACGCGCAGGCCGAGCTCTACGGCCAGCACTTCGAACCCGGAGGATTCGCCCGACTTGAAGTAGACGGCAAACTTCATATATTGAGGACGGCTTGATATGGAAAGATGCGATCTGCAGTCGGCGCGGACCAAGGCGGTAGATCTGCTGTCGAGTCTTGAAGAAGACGCGGGGGTCCCTCTGTCGTTTTTCGATGGAGAGTACGGTGTGCCGGAGAGCGAAGATCATGAAGATGTTTGGATATTCAACTGGAATAGCGTGCAGTACATCCTTTCCGGAAGCATCTTCGATCAAATTCTGATGGGTCCGATTGCGGTCCCGAAGGATGGTAGTGATCCGTTCCTACTTGGAACCGCCAGAAGCGTGTCCGAAGAGCTGCAGCGCTGGCGAAATCTTCGAGCACGCGGTCATTGATGCCTCTGGCAGGGCAGAGTCTGCCGCAACGGTTTGGTGGATTGCGCGGGGGCGGGTTTCGAGGGTGCGACGACGTCGTTGGCCGACAATCCGTTGCCGTCGATGGATGAGTTGGCGCGGGTCCCGGCGTTACTCATGTGGAGACGATTTCGCCGCTCGAGTCCCAGGTGGAGTGGCTGGTCGCGAGTGGGGCGGAAGGATCACAGACCTCGTGAGCTGCCAAGGTGTTGTACACCCTATTACGCTGCCTACCAGCGACTTTCGCGCAGCGGTGATCTTGATATTGACAAACGATGATCGTTGGGTGAAGCTTTTTGCAGCGCCACAGCTGCGCCCAGATCGAAGCGAGGTTCGCATCCGAGCTTCGATCACACCCAGAGATGAAGCCCCGATCCACTCATGGATTCGGGGCTTCAAACATTACTGGGTCGCTTCTCGGCTCTGTCGGACAACGACTCTCACGCCAATGGGCGCAACCACCGCTGTCGATCGCATGGGCTCACGTGACAGGTCGATGACTCCTCTATCCGAATCCAACACAAGGTCGGTGACCGAATATTCATGTCTGACAAGGAAATCGTCGAATCGATCCGGTTCGGCAATCATCAGCCGCCGCGATACACGAAGTCCGAAACCGGCCAACTGGTCACGCCGGAGTTCCTCGCCTTCGTTCAGCAGGCCCTGTCCGGCAAGCTGAACGAATCGCAAACGGCCGAGCTCGATCCGCAAGTGCGGGCGCTGGCCGAGGAACTGTCGGTGATCCACTTGCCGGAGTGGCACGACGAGGTCGGCCGCAAGCGGGCGGAGCCTACGGTGACCAGCATCAAGCAGGCGACGCGCGTCGCGGAGTATCTCGTACAGCGCGGCGTCCGTATGCATCCGGAGCTGGAGGAGGTCCGTTGGGCGCCAACGCCTGGCGGCCAACCGGGTGCGTTCGACATCGGTATCCACATAACCAAGGACGAGAACGGTCAGTGGCCGACACCGGATGTCGAGGAGTTCTACGACTTCCAACAGATCGAGGTACGGCATCAGGACGACGGCACCTGGACCGCGACCCATCCGCGAGGCCTCGCCTTCGCGGCCGCCACCAGAACCGAAGCCTACGCGGGCATCGTCGAGGCGCTGCGTGCGCGGATCGACGAGGTCCGCCGACGAGAGGAAAGGCAGCAACACGATGAGTGAACGAATCGTGTTCCCCGACATCGAGGCAACGCTTGTCGGGTATCTGACATCGCAACTCGCCGCAGCGTCCGACTCTGCACAGGTCGTGACCAAGGTGCCCGAACCGAGGCCCGCCCGGATGGTACGGGTGGCCCGTGACGACCGGAAGGGTCGGATGGATCGGGAGGACCGGGAGGGATTTCGAGGGTCGTACCTGATCATCGATCGTCCCCGTGTGGTCCTGGAATGCACCGACGATTCCGGCGCGGCCGCCGGGCTGGCCGGCCTGGTGCGCTCAATCCTGACGGCTGCGTCGCCCGGCTATCTCGGCACCGTGTGGTGCGACCGCATCGAGGACGTCGGCGTCGAGAACGACACC
This sequence comes from Nocardia sp. NPDC004654, assembly GCF_040609595.1. Classification (NCBI taxonomy): domain Bacteria; kingdom Bacillati; phylum Actinomycetota; class Actinomycetes; order Mycobacteriales; family Nocardiaceae; genus Nocardia; species Nocardia sp. NPDC004654. The sequence goes on from NZ_JBEXKI010000001.1 coordinate 715,472, forward strand.
GAGCCCACGACCGCGGTGCTGCGGTACACGATCACCGCGGACTTCTACGTCCGCGGCACCGTCGTCGCCTGAGCGACGATCCTCGGCAACAACACTGCCGACCCGTACGTGCGAGGCGAAGTCCTCGCCTGACTCCCGAAATCAACGGAGTCACAACTGAATAAAACGATCCCGAGGGCCTGCGCAAATCCCAAGGGAGAAAACGAAAATGGCTCTGCCCTCCAGCAAGCTGATCGGCGCCGGTACTCCGAACATCGCCGTCACCGGCGGTGTCCTGGTCGCTCCGACGGGCACCGCGCTGCCCACCGGCGCCTCCGACGCCCCCAATGCCGCGTTCAAGGCGCTCGGCTACGTCTCCGAAGACGGCATCGAGTCGCAGGGTGAGCGCAAGGTCGAGTCCGTGAAGGACTGGAACGCCGACATCATCGCCCAGCTGCAGACCGAGCACTCGGTGCGTTTCGGTCTGACCCTGTACGCGGTGTGGGACCAGGACGTCCTGCGTGAGATCTTCGGCCAGGAGAACATCACCCCGACCGCCGCGACCCCGACCGCGGGCAACCTGTACAAGATCAAGGAGACCGGCTCGGTGCTGCCGCACCGCTCGTGGGTCTTCGACATGAAGAACGACACCAAGAAGCTGCGCATCGTCCTGCCGAACGCCAAGATCTCGCAGGTCACCGAGAAGAAGTTCGTCTCGACCGAGCTGGCCGGCTTCACCATCACCGTCGAAGCGTTCAAGGACGACGCGGGCGTCAAGGCGTACCGCTACCTCGACGACGGCGTCTTCAGCGCCTGATAAGCCCCCAGCGGCGGCGGGTTTCCAACCTATGCGCAGGCCCGCCCGCCGCCGCTGGGCCCTTTCTTCTCCTCCGCCTGCGCACCGAATTCCTTTGTTTCCGAAAGGGTCTGCGAACCAATGACTTCCCCGAAAGCCCCCATCACGATCACCAAGCCGTTCACCGTGAAGGACGAATTCGTCCACCGGGTGAACGATATCGAGGTGCGACTGCCGTCGCTGTCCTACCTGAAGCCGGGTCTCATCCGGCGCATCCGCAGGCTCGGCGACGTCGACGCCATGTACACGCTGCTGGAGCTGACGCTGCCCGCCGAGGCGCTCGCCGCCATCGATGACATGGACCCGGACGAATACCACGCGCTGCTCGAAGCCTGGCGCACCCATTCGGGAGTGAACCTGGGGGAATCCTGAGCCTCGATGTTCTCGCCGAAGAACATAGCGAGGCTCTCGAATTCGACCTCATCTCCCTTGGGCTGCGGCTGCGCCAACTCGGCACCGAACAGCTGAGCTGGCGCGATCTCAAGGTGATTGTCAAATGTCTGCCGATCGACTCGGCCCTGTTCCGCACGATGTACCCGGATCACCATCGCTGGCAACTGAACCAGCATCTGCTCGCCGACGTGGCCGACTCGCTGCGCTGGCTGGTCTGGTCGAAATCCGAAGACGCGCAACAGGGTCGCGGTAGACCGGAGCCGATTCAGCGACCCGGTGTGAAGTCCAACCGGGAGCGCGTCGGCACGGCGGTCGGCATCGACCAGATGAACCGATTCCTCGATTGGTCCGAGTAGCGAGCTGTGCGAGCGGAATCTCCGGTGTCGCGCGGGTGGTCGTGATCGGGAGCGGCCGAGAAAGTGGATGTGAATTGTGGAGAAACATATGAGCTCCGGTTTGCGGGCCAGGACCGACTCGGATCGCCGAGCGGCGCATGCCGCCGCTCCTCGGTCCGACCGTCGACCCGCGGTCATGGCGCTACCGGACATTCTTGCGATGACGACCAACGGACAGCCCAAGCCGGGGCAGCGAGTCACGCTGCCCAGCGGTGCGGTCTGGGAGGGAGGGCGGATCGAGGGCACCTCGACCATCACCTTGCCCGGCCGAGGCGCGGTCCTGGTGGATTCCGGTCGCGGCGACCGTGCGAACGCGATCGTGGGCGACCCCACCAGGATCGACGCCGTGGCGCACGCGTTCGCCGCGGCGTTCGGTAGCGTGCCCAAGCTGTTCGAACAGTGGGTCGCCGCGGTCGCGCCGCCGAACGGCGACGAGAACGACGTAGTCAGGGAGACCAGAGTCGTCAGGGTGTCGTCGAAGGCGACCTTCCGTAACCCTGCGGACAATCGCCGCAAGGGTTCTCGTAGCGGAACGGACGATCCGGAGACCGCGCGGCTTCGCGACGACGCGGACGCCGATCTCCCGGAGCCGATCCGGCGGGCCAACGGCGGCCGGGTCGCCGGGCCGGGCGGCCCGCGCGACGATGCGATCCTGGCGCGGCTCTCCGATGGTGAATACGTGGTCAACGCGGCGGCGACGGCGAACGCGCTGCCGCTGCTCGAGGCGATCAACGCGGGTTGGGTGCCATCGCCCGCCTTTCTCGCCGGAATGCTGCCCGGCTTCGCCTCGGGCGGGTTGGTCGGCGATGCCGCGTCCGACACACAACGGTGGCGAGACCTGCTCGCCGGTGGCCTCGCGACGCCGAGCAAGCCGGCAGGCGATTCCCGATGGCAGGACATGGGCGTCTTCGGGTTGGCCGCGGACGCGCTGAACGGCATCGCGAACGCCGCCATGGACGCGGGCGGACGGGCCGGTGCCGCAGTGGGTTCCGCTGTGGCACCGATGTTCGGGCCGGGTGGTGTGCTGAGTTCGCTGCTCGGCACGCCCGGTCCCGCCCAGACCGAGCTCTTCGGCACCCAGCCGGACAGCACAGGCGGTCCGAATCCGCTCATGGCGGCGCTCAGCATCGACCCGGCCGGTTTCCTCGGCGCATCGGGTCCGCTGGCCCGTCTCTTCGGCGGCTCCGGCACCGGCGGTCTTCGTAACGAATTCGACCTGCTCGGCGGCCTTTCCGAAGCGCTCGGTACCGGCATGGTCGACGCCGCGAGCGAAGCGGGCGGCGAGGTCGGCGCGGCGCTCGGCGCCGCGATCGCGCCCGCCCTCGGTCCGGCCGGTGTGCTTGCACCGCAGATCGGCGCCGAGCTCGGCCGCATGGTCGGTTCGAAGTTCGGCGGCAGCCTGTCCGCGGCGATGACGCTGCGAGGTGAGGTCGGTGCGACACAGTCGCCCGAGTACAGCGCGGGCCCCGAGCCGGGAACCGTCATCGAGCGGCCGAGCGGTCAGCAACAGAACCTCGTCCGCTCGAACCCCGCTGCAGCACAGCCGAATACGATCGTCAACGAAAACGGCTCCGGCGAACAAAGTTCCGGATCCGGCTGGCGGGTGATCTGGGACGGCGACGGCAGCAGCGGTGGGATTCCGCTGGAGAACTTCCTCACTGCCCTGCAGAGCGATTCCGCCCAACAGGGCAATCCCGCGCACCAGGGCAACCCAGCGCAGAACCAACCGTCCACCGGTACACCCGGCCTCAGTTCGTTGGCATTGAAATCGTCCGAGTTCACCGCCACACCAGGCGATCTCACCAGTCTCGGCACCGTGGCAGGCGCCCGGCTCGGCAGTGGCATCGGCGAGGCGCTCGCGCCTGCCCTCGGCGCATCCGGTGGCCCGGCGATCCTGGGATCGGAGGTCGGTGGCGCGGCGGGCTCGTGGCTCGGCAGCGTCGCCGCCGCGCTGGCGCCCGTGCTGGACCCGACGGGTCAGTGGGCGGCCGCGTTGGAGGGCCAGCTCGGTGGAGACCTCGACCAGACCCTGTACGGCGCGCTCGCCGAACAGCAGAGTCCGGGCAACTCCAACCAGCAGAATCCCTTCGTCCTCAACCAGGACAAGGTCGGACTCGACGCCCTCAGCGGCGCCATCAGCGGTGGGGCGCAGGGTGGCATCTTCGGCGCCATCAAGGGCGGACTCACCGGTGCCGCCTCGAGCGTCGGCAGCCAGATCGGCGCCGCGATCGGTACCGCGGTGGCGCCCGGGGTGGGCACCGCCATCGGGGGGATGCTCGGCTCCGCCCTCGGGCAGATGGGCGCCGAGACGGTGCTCAAACCCGTCGAACAGGTCATCGGCTTGGCAGCCGGAACGGCAAAAGAGGTGCTCGGCAGCGGTTTCGGCCTTGTCGACCTGGCCAAAGGCCCGGGCGGACGCACCGCCAAGGGCGACATCTACAACTTCAACGGCATGGACCCGAAGAGCGCCGCCATCGCGGTGGAACGGGTTCGTCGGCGCCGCACGCTGGCGCAGCAACGCGGAGGAGGGCTCGGACGATGACCCACCAACTCTTGAACGTCCACGACACGAAGGTGGTCGTCTGGGACGTCAACGGCCGGGTGTGGCACCTGTCCGGTGTGAACGCCGGGCGCGAAGGCGTCCGGCTGTCCACTCAGGCCGGTTTCATGTTCGCGCCCACCCAGCTGCTGGTGTCCGAGGGCGCCCGGCAGGATGGCGCGACGTTCCTGCGTTCGGTGCGATCGAAGAAGGAATGGGACTTCCTGGTCGTGGTCGCCGGCGTGGGCAAACACGCTGCGGCGCACCCGGTCCGGGACTTCCACGCGGTCCACGACGCGTGGTTCCGGGGGTGGTCCACCGACAAACCGGTGACGGTCGGGTACTTCACCAGGCATCAAGGCTGGCGGTTCCAGCACGCGCAGCTCGATGCCGCGCCGGAGGCGATCGGTGACGTGGACCCGGCGCGCAATGCGTTCGCCGTCTACAAGATGTCCGCGGTCGCGATGGACCCGCTGGAGCGCCACTTCGACGAAACATCGATATGGACCAACAGCACCGGATTCGGGGAAGGCGTCGTGCGAGCGCGCAATGCCGCCGATCAACCTGCCTGGCCGCGATACACGATGAACGGTCCTGGTCGCTGGTCGATTCTCGACCCCGTGGACGGCGACGTGACGCGCATGGTGCAGACGCCGACCCTCGCCGCCAATACGACCTTGCGCATCGACACGCATCCGCGCCGACGCACCGCGCGCATCTACACCGCCGGTGACAGCGCAGGAGTCAATGTGTGGGGTCAGCTCGCCGGACGGCGCTGGTTGGCGGAGCTGCCGCCGTGGAGCACCACCGACATCAGAGTCAAGGTGGACGGTGGCAACACCCAGTCCAGCTTGGTTGTCGCGGTTACCCCCCGATCCTCCAGGCCGTTCTGATGAGTACACCGACATGGGATCCGCTCGCCGAATCGCGCCGGATGGACGCGGCGCACCGCGACGAACAGGAGCAGTGGCGCAATCCGGCTGTGCTGGTTCGTTATTGGGACAAGTTCATGCGCGAGGTCGGCGAGGAACACAGCTATCTCTCGCTCGAATTCACCTATCCCCGCAATGCCGCGGGCGGACTGAAGATGATCTGCCCGCGCGACATGGTGCACTTCGACCACCTGTTCAACAACGAAGACGGCGAAGACGCGACCATCCCGATCACCGTGAACACCAGAGGTTTTCGCTGGGACGGTTACATCACCAAGGCGTCGATCGTGCGCGACGAGCACGGTGTGGAGACGGTCGACATCGAGGCCATCCACTGCTGGAACCACATAGCCACGATCTGCTGCTGGGCCAGCCCGTTCGCGCCGATCCTCGCGCAGTTCCCGCGCCATCACATCCTGTTCGGACCGGCACGCAGCCTCATCACGACCTACCTCACCACCAACCTGATGCGCCTGCAAGCGCCCGGTTGGGCGCCGCCGGGCACGGCGGACGACCCGAACTGGGCGGGTGTAGGCAATTCGCTGTTCCCGATCGCGGTCGTCCCGGTCGATCCGTTGACCGACACCAGCCGCTGGAATGCCGCGTCGGCCCGGTTCGACATGGCGGACAAGTTGTTCGGACCGATCCTGGAGGACTCCGGCGTCAATCTGACGGCTCGGTTCTTTCTCCCGGGTGAGGACGAGCAGCCCGCCCCGGACTGGTTCTATCTGGAACGGCCGACGGTGGTGCTGGAGACGGTCGACAAGTCGGGCGTCACCGGCCCGACGGGCAAGTTGATGGACGGAATCATCTCGTGGATCGAGGAATTCACCGACGACGGCACCACGCCGATCCGCTACCCCGTGTTCGACTCCACCACCGAGTACCAGGCCGTCTACGGACATCGGGGTAGGCTCGGCACGACCAAAAACTTCCCGTGGGTGTGGTACTTCGAGGGTGAATACTCGGGGATCGGACCTTCGGAAGTCGCGTTGCACAAGCCGACCGCCACCGACGTCATCATCGGCGGCAGGTCCCCCGGCTGGGTGAACGCGGGCATCGAGATCGCGATCAAGGGCCTGCTGGGGTTGTTCGGCCTGGACTGGCTGTACCGCGGCCAGCTCAACGACGTCTTCCTGGCCTGGATGGTCTATCGGGACATGCGGCGCGTCGAACGCGCGGGACCGTATGCCTTCCGCGAGCTGTACATCACCGGCAGTGACAAGGCCTTCACGCTGGACGGCCTCGTCGCGGGTCTGCAAGGCCTGCACCTCACCCGGGGCTACACCAGCAAGCGCGTCACCGTCGAGGACAACGCGCCGTACATCCTCGGCACCGACTTCGAGTTGGGTGACCAGATCGGTTTCGTGCTCGGCAAGCACATCTTCACCGACTACGTCACAGAGTTGACCTTCGTCGACGACCGTGAGACCTCCGCGAAATGGCAGATCGTGGTAGGCGACGGTTCCGACGAAGAGGACTCGACGATCAAGGCCTGGCAGCGCCTCGGCCGTGTCGCCGCCGCCATCAAGGATCTCGCCACCGACGTCGGCGCCGATCTCGACCTGCTCATCTTCTGAGCCTTCGAACAGGAGAATCCATGGCGGACATCAGTTTTCCCGCCCACATCACCGTACGTCGGGAGACCGACGTCGACGGTCTGCCCATTCTGACCGCACAGACCGAGCTCACCGACGACGTGGCCGCACTTCCGCTGCCGCCAGGCCCCAAGGGCGAGCCCGGGCCGCGGGGCCGACCGCGCTCCACCTTTCGCAAGATGGGCGAGATCGCCGACGTGGCCGCCCGGCCCGCTGGTCTCGGCGCCGACGACCGAGGCAAGTGGTGGCACCGGCTCGACGACAACGGGATGGACGTGTGGACCGGCGCCGGATGGCGGCATTCGCCGGACGCGGTCGGCCCGCGCGGTCCGGTCGCCGTAGCGAACGCGATTACCGTCGGTCCGGCCGAGCACAACGAGAGCCGGACCGTGCCGGCCGCCGAATTCACCGGCCAGGGGGCCGAGCAGCGGCTCGACGTCACCGTTCCGGCAGGCGAACGCGGCCCGAAGGGGCCCCCTGGTGTCTCGGGCACAATCACCGAATCGCCGGACTACGACTCGACGTCGGTGCCCGGCCGCGGAGCGGTCTTCGCGTACCACCGGGCGGGTCGGAAGTTCCGCCCGGTGCCTGCGCCGCTCGGTACCGGGCCATGGTCCTGGTATCAGGAGGATTTCGTCGCCGAACACGTGGCGGCGACCAGCCGGATCGAGGCCGGTACGTTCACGGTTCCGGCGCAGCCGTTCGAATGGCGGCCCGTCGTGTACGGGCACGGCTACTCCTATTCCCCCAACACCGGCTCACAAGGCGCCGAGATCGTGGTGCGACTGCACCACGCCCAAGGTCAGATCGTCGGGACCGGCGCGGCCGGCTCCGGCGGCTGGATGTACATGCCGATCCTGCCTTGCTATCGCGACGGAAGTACGACGAAGGCGATGGGCCCTACCTCGGATTTCGCCATCGTGCCCGCGGGGCAACCGGCCAACTTCGTCGTCGCGGTTGAGCGAACCGGAAACGGTACCGGCAACATCGGCTTCAAGAACACGCGAGCATCGCTGGTCGTGTTCGCCCGACCCATCGAATGAGGTGACATGTCCACCGTAGGAGACTATTTCGCGTCGACCGCGATCCGCGGTATCGACGAGGGCATCGGGAAACCCGGTGTGGTGCAGTCGATGCACGGCACCCCGAACGACGGCTCGCTCGAGCTGATGACCGGAAGCCCTGGCCCGCAGGGAGAAGCGGGAGACGCCGCTCGGCCGTTTCGTTGGGAAGGCGACATCGCCGACCACGCGGCGCTGACGGCTTTGACGGCCAAATTGACCACGGCACACGCGGGTAAGGCGTGGCGGGTTCTCGCGTCCGACGCACTTGTGTACTGGAACGGTACGAGTTTCGACACGTTCACGGAAGCGTTCGGTGCGTCCGGGCCCGATGGTGAAACGTGCACCGTCAGTATCGGCACGGTCGATACCGGCCCCGTCGGTTCCGAACTCCAGGTCACCGTCGTCGGCGCGCCGCCCCAATTGACGCTCAACCTGACGGTTCCGCGAGGAGTGAAGGGGCGCAAGGGCGAGCGCGGTGGGCCCGGGCCGATACGAAACGCCCCCGACTATGTCGATGGCGTCCATACCGATCGTGTGGTTCCGGTGTGGGACGACACGATCGGGAAGTGGAAACCGCGCCCGTACCCGGGATTGCGCGGACCTTGGTCCATTGTGGAGGGTCAGGCGTGGGATGGCGGCGCGGGCTTCGTTCCTTCGCAGCTGAACATTTCGTCGCCGACCAAAACCGTTGCGCAGCTCAATATTCCAGCCCAGGACACGGCTTGGCGGCCGATCCTCACGGGGGGAGTCGTTGTCGGCACCACTGAGGCCGCGGATCAATTCACCACCCGCGTCGACGCGGAAGTGCGCATCGGCGCCGCCGACGGACCGATCGTCGCCCTCGGCGCGGGCATGGTGACCGGCGCGGACACGTACAACCGATTCCAGCCGTTCTACGCGACGCGCGGCCTCACGCCGGACAGCACGGTCGGCGTGGTGCCCGCGGGCCAGCCGGTGACGCTGTACGTGGTGCTGAGCCGCAACGCGGGCAGTGCCAATTACGACTACTCCATGTCGCGCGCTCGGATCGTGTGCATGGCTCGACCCGCGGGGGCGCTGTGACCATGGAAAATCAGACGAACGACGCGCAGACCGTCTTCGACGACGATGTCGCGATCACCATGCACGGTGTCGCCGACTCGGTGGGGCTGCCGTACACCGTGAATTCGCTAGAGCTGGTCGATCGCGAAGCGCTGATCGAGCTGCGCGAGGGGCCCGCGGGACCGATCGGTCCGGAGGGTGCCGCAGCGTGGCCGTGGCAGTGGGAAGGTGACGTCGCCGACGTTGCGGCGCTGACCGCACTCGGCCTGACGACCGCTGACGCACGTAAGGCATGGCGTGTCATCGCCGAAAATGCCATCTACTTCTGGACCGGCCTCGAATTCATCGCCTTCGACAACGCGTTCGGCAGAGCGGGAAAGCGGGGTACGGCCAACCAGCTCACCGCAACGGCCGTTGCGGGAGCGCCCGGATCGTCCGCGGCAGCGCAGATCACCGGCAGCGCGCCGAACCAACAGCTGGAAATCACCTTTCCGCGCGGAACGGCGGGTGATGTGGGCGACCCCGGCGCCGCGGGACGCATCCAGGACGCTTGGGATGTCTCGATCGATGGAGAGGACTCGCTCGGTGAGGGCTTCGTGCTGCGCTGGGACGCGGCGGCACAGAAGTTTCGGCCCGCGCCGAACCCGCGTCTCGGCGGCTCCTGGATCATCGGTGAGAAGCAATTCGCCGACATCTCCAATATCAGCGAAGCTTCCAAAGTCGTTGCGGCCATCACCGTTCCGGCGCAACCGGCGGCATGGCGGCCGATCGTCGAAGGCGCCGTGATCGTCAGCGCGCAGAACGGCACGCGCTGCGATGTGGAGGTCAGGATCGGCCAGCCCGACACCGGTGAACTCGTCGGCTACGGCTGGGGACATTCCATCAGCGCACTGGCCTACGTGACGTTGAACGCGGTGTACGAATACCCGATGCAGCCCGGAGCTACCGCCGCCGTGGTGTCCGCGAATCAGACCGTCACTCTCTACGTGGCGGTTCGGCGGGTGGTCGGCGGGGGAACCTACACGGTTCGCTCGAATTACTCGCACCTCATGGTGCAGGCGCAGCCGCTCTGAGGCTTTCGCGCCCTCTCGTTTGCCGGCGCACGCGCCGTCGGTACTTCTCCGATCTGGCATGCCGTTGGGCTGCCCCATGTCCGAAAGGCATTGATCCATGGCTGATCTGCCCCCTTTGAAGTACGGCAAGGTCGTCGGGCGTTTCCTCGCCAACGTCATCGACGGGCCCGACCTGGGCGACCATCCCGAATTCCTGCCGCTGACCGGCACCGTCACATTCACCGCCGACGCGCCGAAAGTCCTGGTAGCGCAGGCCGTTCCCGCACCGGCCACCTACGTGCAGTTGCCGAAGCACTACGAATGCCCCCTCGACGAATTCGGCTATCTGACCTGGCGTGGCAAGCGCGGCGTGCGCCTGGTGGCACCGAACGCCGACACCAATCCTGCCGCGTGGACCTGGCGGGTGTCCTTCGAGCTGTCCTACGACGGCGAGCGGGTGCCGATGGAGTCGTTCAGTTTCACTGTCCCCGAATATGTTCCGGGCCCGAACGCGGAGAATCCGGACGTCGACTCGACCGGTTTGGTCGACCTGACGCTGGTCTCGCCGGTTCCGGGCTCCGCGGGTAATGCCGTCGTCGTGGGCCCTAGGGGTGCGGGAATCCAGATCGACGGCCAAGCCGCGACTTACGCGCAGTTGCCCGTGTCGCCCGCCGAGGGTGCCCAGTACGTGGTGCAGGCCGACGGTCTGCTCTACGTCTACCACGCCGCCGCGGGCGGGTGGACGCCGAATGGTCAGGGCGTGGTCATCCGCGGGCCCGCCGGAACTACGCAATGGTCGGGTATCACCGGGAAACCGGCCACCTTCCCGCCGACCATCGGTGACACCGCGATTACCGCTGTGGCGGGGGACGACCCGCGTCTGACCAACGCGCGCACGCCCACTTCCCACACCCACCCGGCGAACCAGATCTCCGATTCGTCGGCGCTGGGACGTTCGGTGCTGACCGCTGCCGACGCCGCTGCCGCGCGCACCGCGCTCGCGGCTGTCGCGAACACCGATCCTCGGTTGTCCGACGCCCGCACCCCGACGGCGGCGGGCCAGGCCTACGACATCGCCTTCAAATCGCACAGCGGCCTGCGCGTCGTGGGTGCGGGCAACACGATGCCGGAGGGGCTGCGGATCGAGCGACCGATCAAGATCACGGCGGTGACCTACCGCGGCGAGACCGCCGGCACCGGCAACCTGGTGGTCGAGCTGCGGAAGAACGGCTCGGCGGTCAGCGGAACCACCGCCACCGTCGCGGCGGCCAACCATGCGCTCGACACCACCGTGACGGGTGATTGGAACTTCGCCGCGGGAGACCGGCTCACGGTGCACATCACCACGGCGGACAATCCCGCAGGGCGCGGGCTGCAAGCGTCGCTCAAAGGGGTGACGTTGTGATGCCCGGGTTGCAGTTGGGTGGGCCGTTTTTCGTGCCGCCCCAGGAGGAGCCGTCGGGTCCGCCGCCGGGGGGAACGCCTGAGTGGGCGACGGTGGAGTCGGGGTACCCGGGTGCGATGGTGCCGGAGCAGCCTTCCGAGCCGGAGCCGGAGCCGGAGCCGGAGCCGGAGCCGGAGCCGGAGCCGGAGCCGGAGCCCGAGCCCGAGCAGCCCACTGAATTCGAGCAGCCGACCGAGCCGCAGCAGGGCGAGGAGTCGACTGACGCGACCGATGGCGCTATCGGATCGGAGTTCGTGGAGGTGAGTGACTGATGCCGCATTTGGTCGTCAACGCCAGCGGATTCGCGCCCTCCTCCATGACGAAGAGCGGGGCGGGGGGTATGGGCGCCCCCAGCCAGTGGAACGTCGTCGCCGGATGGACGGCGGATCCGGCCTATCCGGGTTCGACGGTCTCCGGCAACGGTTTGCGCGCACAAGGCAGTGCCGTCGCGACGATTTCGGCCGTGCTGCCGTTCTCGGGCGCCGGCACGAGCGGTAACCACCAAGCACGACTGCTGGTCAACAACGTCGTGGTGGCGACGGGGCCGGTCGTCACCGGGACGGCGGGAACGATGACCGTGAGCGCGTCAGTGGCCGTCACGGCGGACGATCCGGTGACGGTCGAGACCACACACGACATCACCTTCTCCGGTTGGCAGGCCAGCATCACCGCTGGCGCGGGCACCTACGTGCGCATCATCTGACGCGCCCCTCGTGTCCACGGCGGCGTCAGGCGACGCCACCGCCCGCAAGCGGGTCGTCATTCGGTGTCGTCTCCGTCGGCGTGGACATCAATTTTTCGACGCTGGCACGGCCCGCCCGGCGCCGCCATTGCGGTGAAACGGGTGCGCCGACGAAGTCCCTCGCGCAACAGCGCGGTGGTGAGTACGGCAGGGAGCTTCTTCACCTGCCCTGATCATGAGAGTTGTTCATGACGAAAATTGCTTGCATCGTTGTCCTCCCCAACTCGGAGTGGACCAGCATCGAGGGATAGCGACAGCTTCCCGCCCAACTCGCCCTCGGGCGAATAGCAGGTGATGCCGCCCCGGCGAAGTTCTCGTCCGGGGCGGTATTTCGTTTCAGGAAAGGCAGAGCAGTCATGTCTTGGACCGGTGATCCGGTATGGCTCGCCGAAGTCCTCCGGGCGGAGGGCCTTCGCGTGGTCGAGTTTCCCGGCTGGCGCGAGCGCGGGCACGGGGATTTCGGCGAGATCTGGGGCATCATCGCCCACCACACCGGCGGATCGAACACCCCGGCCTCCGAAATCGCCTATGGCTTCCCACATTTGGCTGGACCGCTGTCGCAGCTGCACCTGGCGAAGGACGGGACCGTGACGGTAGTGGCCGTCGGCGTGGCCTGGCACGCGGGGCGCGGCCGGTGGCCTGGTCTACCGGAGGACAACGCGAATTTCCACACGATCGGCATCGAAGCGGCGAACAACGGCACCGAGGGTTGGTCGCGAGAGCAGTACGACGCCTACGTCGGCTGCTGTTCGGCCATCCTGCGCCAGCTCGGGCACGGCGCCGACCGGGTGATCGGCCACAAGGAATGGGCCGGGCCGAAGCAGGGCAAGTGGGACCCCGGTGCCATGGATATGGACAGATTCCGCGCGGATGTCGCGGAACGATTGAAAGGCGGTGTGCTGATGGCACTTTCCGACCTCGAGCAGCGGGAGCTGCTGGACAAGCTACGTCGCGTGCACCACGAACTGACCTACGGATTCCAGTCGCGGGTCGCCGATTCGGCCTACCGCGACACGTTGGCCGGATATGTGTTGAATTCCGACGCCTCGGATTACCGCACAGAGCAGCGCTTGAAGGCGCTGGAGCTCAAGCTCGATCAGCTGCTGTCGGCGCGGGAAGGTACACAGTAATGCGGATGAGCAGACTTCCCGAACCCGCACTCGTCCGTTCGGTGCTCGTCGCCATCACAGGCCTCGTCGCGTTCTTCCTCGGACGCGAAATCGACACCGCCTGGATCGAATCCGTGCTCATCATCTACGGCCTCTTCACACCGGTGCTCGCCGGTCTCCTCATCCGTCCCGCGGTCACACCGATCGCCGATCGGACAGCGAGCGACGAATGACCGCGCCGTGGCTGAGCCCCGAGCTCGTGCAAGCGGCTGGTGTGGCGCTGGCTTCCGTCATCGGCGCCGTGACGGCCTGGCAGGCGCGCGAGGTCACGAAACTGCGCGCCCGCGTCGAAACACTGGAAAACCAAGCGCTGGACGACAAACGGCGCTTCCGCGACGCGATCCGCCTGATCCGTGCCCTTCAACAGCACATCGATGAACTGCGTGGATTCCTGCGTCTTCATGTCCCGGGCCAGGAGCCGCCGGAGGCGCGGTACAAGGTTCCTGAATCCTTGCAGGAAGAAATCTGACAAGGTCCTGCATCCTACGCATCTGCGTCGACATCATGTGCGCACCTCTATCCCACATTCGAATCGTGGTGTAGCAGGCGGACAGTCGTTCAGTCCGACGCCCTGACCGGCCCTGGTTTTCGAACGAAGCTCGGAAGACCTTCATTCTCGGCAGTCCCGTGACAGCTGCCAACGATCGCTCGGACTCTGCCGCGCGCGGCGCTATTCCGGCGATTCCCCCGCCAGGACATGTCAGTCGGCGGGCATGGACCTCTTATTACGTTGCGCTCGCCCCTTTGCGGTGAGTGAGCAACGACCAGCCGGGGCAGCAGCCCATCCTGCGCTCGAACGCGATCTCGAAATCTGTGAGGTGTCATCGTGGTGAGTCCCACTGTAGAAACCGATCTTTCATGGGTCAGCCGCCGTACAACCTGGTTCACGCAAGTCACTCCCTACCCAATGGCCGGGCTATCCGATACTGCCGCGAATCCAAAGGTCTTCGATTTTCATGGGATGACCCCATCCAGCGCCGCACGGAAGCTGGAGCGAATCGATGCCGCCAGAGACATGATGCTTTCCGCGGAGACCATCAGAACCGACTTACCAGTTCCCGCTGCTCCGATCGGCCATCCGTCGGTCGAATTCATCAATCACGAGACGGAAACCACCGTTCCCGAACGCGTCGAACGACACAAGCTCGACATCCTCGAGGAAAAACGCAAACGAGCAGACGAGAAGCGCAACCGGCAACAGCCAGCGCCGCCCAGTATGCCGTCGGCGCCAACCTCTGAGGTTGATAAGCCGGTCGCCCCGGCTACCACGGCTCCCACGCCGGCTCCCGGTTCCTCCTTGCTGGACATGCCCGAGACCACCGGGCGGGCACCGGGCGACTCGTGGACCGGGACGATGCCCGACAACCGCCCCGTCACATACACCATCCCCGATGGGAATGGTGCAAACACGGTCGATCTCGAGATTCAGAACCCCGACGGCACGGTCGATCGGTGGCGAATCGCTCGGAATGACCTGGGCGGATTGAAGCACTGGCACGACGACGCCAATGGGAGTTCCTCGTATGGCGAAAGACCGACCGCGGACGGTGACTGGTACTTTCAGAGTTTCCGCCCCGGAGCCTCGACATCCGGCGCGCCAAGCAGCGAGTTCACGGCGAAAGCGGATCTAAGCCAGGTCTATACGCCGTCCTACGACTCGTACGGCAACTACCTCGGCACCGACGTCGGCGTACTGAACGAGCGCGGCCTGTACGACAACCAACACGTCGATCTCTACCAGAACACGACGTTCACCAGAACGGTGCCGAACGCCGCCGGAGGCCTCGACAGCATTCTGGTGGGCCGAGTCGACAACACCGGTCACGGTTGGTGGGCAGACGAACTCGATCGCCGTTGGGACGTGTACGTCGACGACAACGGTAACCCCGCGCGGCGACGGTACGACCCGGCCACCCAACACCGGAGTTTTGTCTACCGGGAGGGCGCCAACACAAAGCACGACACCATCGATTCATCCGGTCGCATCGTGGACTCGTTGACCTTCGGCCCGGAAAACCAACTGCTCGCTTCGCTTTCACGTTCCAACGGCCTGTTGATTCAGGGCAAACCTGGGAACAACGGTGAACTCGAATTCACTTTCCGCGATGAGCAGGACGACCGCCGAGGCCGCCTGACCTACCTTCCCAACAACGGGATGCGTTTGTACTACGACGACTACGAGGTGGTCGAGTACGACGCCACAGGCCAGGAAGTCAAGCGCTACAACAGGATCGGCGACCGCTCCGTCGAGGACTGGCTGGCCGCCGAAGCGAAAACGGCCTTCTTGCGCGCCGCGGGCGGCGCGGCCGAAGGCATCGGCGGCCTGACGGGCGCCAACAGCTACATCAACATGGTCGGCGAGGCAATCGGCTACAACCCGCACCTAGCCACTCGGGATGAAGTACTGACCGGGCTCGAGCAGGGTTTGGGGTCCTTCTACCAAGCTACCCGATACTTCCACCTGGTCTCTCTGCATGAACTCACCATGTACCGCGCAGGTAATCAGAGCTTGTCGGAGACACTCGGCAACATCCGCCCCAGCTTCCTCGCAGTGGCCAACGAGGAGTCCAAACTCCTCATCGGTACCGACTGGAGCGGGTTCTCGGACAATCCTGGTGCAGCCCTTGGCAGCTCGGCATTCGGCATCGCCTCCTGGGTTACCCCGGCCAAGGTCCCCAGGGTTCTCAAAAGTGCTCCTGGGCGCGCAACCGACATGCTCGTGCCGCCTACTTCTTCTTCGTTCACTCGTTGGCTCAACGATCCGCCAGACCCGAATACCTCGGCTGCGCGTCCTACTGCCGACATGGCCGATACAGGACGGGTGGCTGTTGTCCCGGGCAGTGCGGAGGCCGCAATCACCCCGGCACGGACCTTCGCCGCAATCGACAAGATCCCGCCGATAGTCCAGCGAGCTGTCGACAGCGGTACGGCGCCATTGCGTGCGCTTCCAGGCTTCGCAAAAAACAGCATAGCAATGATGCGAAGTGCCTCTATCGAGGTTGTTATTGATTCGGTAGCGGCAGTGGAGAGAGTGGTTCGCCGACCGGTGGTGGCGCCCGCCGGTTTTCCGAGAGGTTTCGCTACGAGCGAGACCCCGCTGGCAGATATATTGTCGGCAAAATTCAACGCCGCGCAAAATGCTGCCGGTAACGGAGGTACGCTCTCGGGCGGCCGCAATCCTGTGGTCAACAAGGTGCCGGCCGATAAGTCGAAAAAGAAGCGCGGCATTCCTCTGTCGATTCGCAGAATATTGGATAGAGGGAACGAGTTCGATCGTATTCGCTGGCCATATTACATCAGCCGCGGCGGCGCTAACGAAGTACATGTGGGCCCGCCGACTGCACGAAAACAGTACAGGCGGCTCGACTCCTACATTCCAGGGCAGGAGCTGGTTTCGCGGAAGCATACGCAACTCGGATACGTCGAGTTCAAGACAGTGGCAAGTTATCTGAGAGAATTTCACACCCACTACAGGCCAGGTACAAGAATCGCAGATACGCCTTCGAATCGCGCGACACTCGATGCCTCGGAAATTGGCCGTGGGCTACGAGGAAGTATGTATCTCGAGGTCCCTCCGCAGATGTTCAGAATTCCTGACGAAGTATTCGATCTCGCCCGCACTTTGAACATTACTATTCGAGATTCTAATGGTAAGATCTATCGCAAGGGAGAGAAGTAAGGAAGGGAGTCGAAGTGGACAGTTGGGAAGCAGTCGTGTATTGCAACCGTTGGAATTTTACTGAACATCAGCCCATAACTAAATATAAAGAACCGGTGGCGCGCAGTCGTCATCAAGCTCGCAAGATGTACTCCGTTGCCTTATTCTCCTCTTCTCGCGCTGCGGTGCCAGATGTTGTGCTCGAAATAAATTTGGATTACGCCCACGCGGGCGTCTGGTTCTTTGACGAGCATGGGCGACAGATTCTCAATTATGCTTTTTTGGAGGTTGTACCTGGTCGGCTATTTCTTGAAGATATGATGGAGTATACTTATCCCGATGATGGAGCCGAAACTCTTTCAGGTGCGGTGCGACTCGATCGCATCGTCTTCTCCGTCGACGGTATTGCCAGAGAAACGGTAATCGATCACATCGAGCAGACGCGCGAAACGATCGACCGCAGTGGTGTGGATGTCTCGGGGTTGTGGGAGCAAACGCCTGCTTTTGGAGACTGGAAATCGCTCGCCCGGTGGGACCGGCTCGGGAAATGAGTCATGTCAAAGGAAATTGGGCGCTGGCTCAGGCGTTGCTGCCGGCGCTCGCCACCGCACTGGCGGCCGAAGACGTGCCGATCTCGGTGCGCACCGTATCCGGGTCTGTCCAGTGAACGGCTCTGTCCCACTTTCGGTGGTGATCAGGTGTCGGTGACGGCACGATGTGCCTGTGTGTTTGGTGCATGTGCCTGCCGTCGTTTTTTCGGGGTTGCGCCCCTTGGTGGCTTCGCTGAGGGGCTGCCTGTTCCTCGGGAGAACGCAGATGGCAGCTGGACTATCAACTTGCGAATGCACGCGGGGTGGCGTGCGGTTGACTTCGAAGCCAAGGCTCGCTATCTCCATTGGCTGGGTGAGCAAGGAAAACTGGTTAAAGTCGACAAGGTTGGAACTCGTTCAAGTAAGGTTGATTCGTGGCGCACTGCCAAATAGAAAGATATTCTTCGAGGTTGAGAGTCGGGTCGAGCTAGAGAAAAGTATCGCCGAGCTGGATCGCCAACAGATAGATCATGCACATGATCTGCAACTCGGTGGAAAGGACCAGCATCAGAATATGTGGGCAATCGACGCGGCCACCAACCACGGGATGGGCGGGCAGATCAACTCGCAGTTGGCGAGAGTTCTGGACGGCGGTGCTAGGATCAAGATTCACATCATTCGTTGAGACGGTAGACGTTCCGGCGTGGAGTATTGCATTCGTGACAAGTCACCTGCTTGAAAGATTGATCTGCTACGCGACATCAACGCCGTTGCGGTAGTCGCTGAGCGTTATGAACTAGAAGACTCCGACCACCGAGCCGCAACTCGACGACGACGGCGAGGTGATGGATGTGACTCCTTGGATGAAGCTTGGCGAGGAGCAGGCCAACGACTGAGAGACCGTGGGCAGTCCCCAGATCGCCAAGGGTCTCCTGCGATGGTTAGTGCGGATGTCGACGTGGCGTCTGACGCCCCGAGGTCCGCGGAATTCGCCGGGGTCGGTAAGCGTGGTTCGACCGCGCTGTCAGCCAGGGCTACGCGGGCGGTTTCGCGTCGCTGGCCACCGATCGCGGTGTGCCGTCGACGGGGCACCCGCAGCCCGCAGCCGATGTTGCCTTGGGCATTTGCGATCTTGCGACCGGGCCGCCGTACGGGTCAGGTCATATACGAAGCGCCCTGCGAAACCGCGGACGTTCGATTCAGCCGCGCTGGTGGGGGTCGGTGAAACGCCTCGGCGCAGCATGCGCATAACTGCCCACACCACAACCCGGTAGGCGAGGACAGCGGGCACGACGACCAGCAGCACTATGCGCAGTGTCACCACCACGGCGCTGACGGTGAGGAAGGCAAGGCCCAGGCCGTCGGGCGAACCGAACCCGTGTCGTGCCGACAACGCCGCCAAGACCGGATGCAGGGCGAGGTACAGCGCGAACAGGATCATCGGTATGCGGACCAGTTTCCACCCGGCGCGCAGATGGGAGGTGTCGGGCAGTCTCATGGCGCGAGCTCCGGCCCGGAGGTGAGGAAGGCGAGCAGTAGGGCGTTGCCGATCACCCCGCCGGTCGCGAAACGCAAGCGGGGCCCGCTTCGCAGTGGCAGGCCGAAGAGGTCGGTGGTGCGGAACAGGCGAGTGAACATGTCGCGGTGACCGAAGGCGCGGGCCGGGGCGAGCGCGAAACCGGTTGCGGAGATGGATATTCCGAGTATCAGGGGGCCGCTGTCCATATCCCCGGCGCCGTGATGGCCGTCGCCGTATTCGTGGATCGCGCTGAAGCCGAGGACACTTCGTTCCTGGCGGAACAAGACGGTCGCCAACTCCTCGGCGAGTGCCCGGTCCGCGAAGCCGGCGAAGTAGGCCGCGAGTCCGGTTCCGGAAGCGCGTGGGGCGTCGTGTGGCTTTCCGTCGACGCCCATGCGTTGCACCACCAGCCCGGTGCCCCGATCGATTTGTACCGCGCGTACCTGCTGCGCCCAGTGCGCGAGGACCGCCTTGTGGTCGATGCCGGTCGCGCGGCCGTGTACCGCGATCGCGGCGGCGACGGCTGCCACGTCGGTGGGGTAGGCCTCGCCGGGGAAGGTGTCGAGCAGGCCGGTCGGCGAGGCGAGCAGGCGCCGCTCGAAGGAGGCGATCAGCGCGTCGTGGCGGTTCGCGAGGTCGGACGGGAACGCAGGATCGACGAGGCGCGCCATCCCGAGCGCGAGGGCTGGATAGGAGAGGTAGGCATGGCCGTTCGGGCTGTCGAGCTCCGCCAAACCGTCCGCGCCGTGCCAGGCCGAGGTGAACTCGGTGCGCATCTCGGGTAACAGACTTTTGGCTGCCGCGCGAGTCACTATGGGGGCGTAGCGTTCCCGCAATTCGGGGTGCTCCAGACATATCTGCGCCAGTCCCAGTGCCGTCATCTGATGCGCGAGCAGCCCCCACATTTCGGCGAGACCCTCTTCCGAGCCGGTGGCGCGCCGATGATCGTCATCGGCTTCGAAGGCCACCAATTCCTCGGCGAGGCCACGCACTCGTGCAGGGTCCCCGCGGTACCACTCGTCGGCGTCACGACCGCACCACCACCTCGGCAGCAAGCTCGCGATCATTACCGCGACAACGATGCCGATCACAATCGCGAAGGGACGGCGAAACTCGTGTAACCGACGCGCCGGGCCGGTCGGACTCCCCATGATCCGAATCTACTGGAGCCGCTCACGGACACTCCGGTCGCGGACAGCAATTCGCGTCCATCGTGCGGCCAGGGGATGGTCTTGGGTATGTACCCGATCGAAGGGTGATTATGGACTTGGTGAAGGCGCTGTCCTCGGGTTCGTCGGGGACCGGCACCCAGTAGGCGTCGCGCGACGACGTGCCCCGTCTCCCCCTGGGAGGCGGGGCTTTTCGCGTTCCGGGTCGGGTACGCGCCTCGGAGAAGGCCTTACCAGTTCCTTCCAATCGCGAGCTTCAGGCCGAAGCTTGCAGATTGCATGAGACGCGGTTTGCGATTACGCGCGTATTCTTCGCGCGTTTTCCCAGGTGGAACGTTACAGATCAATGTTGTGTGATAGATCTCACTGGGCCTATGCGGGTTGTGGTGAGCCCGCAATACTGCGGTCTTGCGATGCGGTGAACGTCGGGCGTCAGTGCCCGGTTCGGATTATCGAGTGCGTACCGCAAATCTCGGTTCAGATGCCGAAATGCTCGTCCTATCGCCTGGTAGAGCGACTTCTGAAAGTGCCTTTCCACTTCGTTTGCCCGCTGTTCTGCCACTGACTCCAGTCGCGAGTCGGCGAATTGTGAATCTTTCATCTCGGGCATATCGCAAAATTCGAGTTACTCGCATCTCATCGAATTGTGACGTGTTCCTCGTTAACACTCGGACCCCTGTGATAGAACAATCTCGTCGGCCACCAGGAGGTCGCCGACGGGGAAACTTCTTCCAAGGGGACTGTTTCAAGATGAAGATCATTCGTTCGTTCGGGTTCGCTTTCGCCGCCGCTGCCGGCATCGTGCTGGCCGGTTCCGGCCTCGCCACCGCGGACGACACGGGCTCGGCCGAGTCGCTGACCACGCTGGCCGAGCTGCTGGCGACGGGTTCGGCGGGGGAGACGAAGCCGACCGGGAATGAAACCGGGACCGGTTCGGCCGAGTCGTTGGCGCCGCTGCTCGAGCTGCTGGCGACGGGTTCGGCGGGGGAGACGAAGCCGACCGGGAATGAAACCGGGACCGGTTCGGCCGAGTCGCTGGCCCCGCTGCTCGAGCTCCTCGCCACCGGTTCCGCCGGTGGTGGCGACGCGACGGAGTAATCCCGGCGACGAGCCGCGTAGTAGGCCTGCCGCCGACGCGCGACGCCTCAACCCGACGCCAACGCGACGCGGATCCTGGCACCGACGCCGCGGTCACCTCGGCACCGATCCGACGCGGCAGCCCCGGCGCCAACGCGACGCGGATCCTGGCACCGACGCCGCGGTCACCTCGGCACCGATCCGACGCGTTAGCCCCGGCGCCAATGCGCCGCGGTAGCCCCGGCGCCAACGCGACGCGGTAGACCCGGCGCCGACCCGGCACAGTGAAGCCGATCGTCAATCGACGCGGAAACCTCGCCACCGCAACCACCAACAAGAATTGCCCCGCCTCCTCCGAGGCGGGGCAATTTTTCATTTCGAGCCAACCGTGCGAGTTCGCCGGAAACCGTACTCGCGAAACCTCGGATTACCACCTATCGAATCACCTGGATCGGATGTCGCCGTACCCATGATTCCGTTCGGAACGAACGTTTGCCAGGACCGGTGACATCCGGCACGCATCCCGCCATCGCGCAGGGGGCGGCATCGCCGCAGGTCAGCACAGAAATGCTGGTAGAACCGCACACCGCCGCACTTCACTCGGAAGTCCCCGCGCGGGTGAACTACTCGTAACTGATCATTTGCGCTGCGTTCATCATCACGTCGCGACACGCAAATCTGCCGTGATAGACATAGGCCCGCGTCGGCCGCAGCGTGTTGCCGACGAGAGCTTTCGAGGGAAGAGAAGAATTCGATGAGCAAGATTCGTGTGCTCGGCATCGCTGTGGTCGCCGCCGGTATCGTCCTTGGTGGTTCCGGCGTGGCGTCGGCGGAAACCCCGACCGGCTCGGCCGCCGGTTCGTCCAACTTCGCCACCGGCCTGTCCAACCTGCTGAGCACCGGCTCGGGCGGCGTGAAGCCGCTGCCGACCTCGACCGAGGCTCCGACCGGTTCCGCCGCGGGTTCGTCGAACTTCGCCACCGGCCTGTCCCGGCTGCTGAGCACCGGCTCCGGCGGCGTGAAGCCGCTGCCGGTCGCGGACGGCTACCCCAACCCCTGGCTGGACGGCTGGGGCGCCGGTTCCTCCAACCTGCTCAACGGCCTCGGCCGACTGATCGGCACCGGTTCGGCGGGCTGATCGGCACCGGTTCGGCGGGCGGATCGGCACCGGCTCGGCGGGCTGATCGGCACCGGTTCGGCGGGCGGATCGCCATCGGTTCGGCCGACAGATCCGCACCGGCTCGGCCGGCTGATCGCCATCGGTTCGTCGGGCTGATCGCCTCCGACCCGGGTGGCGCGAGGCCGCGGCCATGATCGCGGCAATCGGCAAGTACCCATCGCGTGCGACAACTTGCGTGCCGAGCAGACCGCGTCGCGCGTGGTGGGCCGACTCGCGTCCGTCCAATCGCATCGCACAGCACCAACAGCGATCGCACCTCAAACATGCAAGAGCGGCCCGGAAACCCGGGCCGCTCTTGCATTTCCACACCCCTACAGCGGCGTCTTCATCAACACGACGTTGTACTGCGTGTGCACCGTCAGCAGGAAGTACAGATCCGACCCGGTCTGATACGGGAAGATCATCGGCGCGTACGCGGTCGGCAGCGACGCCGCCTCGACCAGCACCCGCGGCGCGCTCCACGGCCCCTCCGGCGACGAAGCCGTGCGCATCACAACGGAATTCGTCGGATCGGTGGTCAGCATGACGAACTGACCGAGGTGCTCGTTCCACATCACCGAGAGCTCGGCGACGCCGTCCACGATCGGCGCGGAGGCCATGGCGTCGTTCGGCTTCCAGGCGCCGCCGTCCCAGTACTCGTAGGAGTCGATGTTGGCGATGTCGGCTTCCCTTGTCCGCGAGACGAACCCGGGGTTGTTGCGGCCCGCTGCGGTGCCGTAGCGGTAGACGTAGCCGTCGTGCTTCAGGAAGGCGTTCTGCTGGAAGCGCTCGTGCCCGTCCACGTTCGCGCGGCGGGTGTTGGTGAGCGGCGCCCAGGTCTGGCCGCCGTCACCGGAGACGGCGAGGGTGGCGAAGTTGGTGTGCCACTTGCCGTGATCGCCCCACTCCCGCACCGACATCAGGCTCATGTACTGCACGCCGCCCACCGAAATGCCCGCGGTTGGAATGAGACTGATCTCGATGCCGGGAATCTTGGGGCTCGGCAACGGATTCGGCACGACGCCGTCGTAGAAGATGCCACCGGACGGATCCTTGGTCGTGCTGCGGAACAGCACGTTCGAGGTCCACGCCCACATGCTGCCCGCGAGCAGGTTCGGTATGCCGAGCCCGGCGCTGTCGCCGAAGGCGGTGATCATCCGGCCGCTGCCGTCGTCCCACATGATGCCGAGGTCGGTGCCGAGCACGTTGACGTTCTGCGTCCGGTTCGGGCTGTCCATGCCGGTCATCTGGAAGACGGCCTTGGTCGGCCCGGGCAGCTGCGGTAGTCCGCGCCAGCCGTTGAGCACCGGGATCGGGTTGACGTTGTTCGGATCGGCGGCGGCGGGGCCTGCCAGCACGACCGTGCACGCCGCGGCGACGGCCCCGGCTCTGGCGAATGCGGACAGCGATCGTTTCATCCCGGACGGATCCCTTCTGTGGCGCGCGTCTGCCCCGAACATTCTGCCTGCCCGTTGCGCATTCGGGGCAAGAGTGGAGCTGTGGGGCCGGACACGCCGCAGCCCCGAAACGCCGAAGAGCGGCCCGGACGAATCCGGACCGCTCCGCGGGTATTTCGAGCTACGAGCCTCAGAAGGCGGCTTCGTCGAGCTCCATGATGTCGTTGTCCAGGTTGGACAGGATCGCGCGGGTGGCGGTCAGCTCGGGCAGGACGTTGCGGGCGAAGAACTGCGCCACACCGATCTTGCCGTTGTAGAACGCCACGTCCGAGCCGGTGGCACCGGCGTCGAGGGCCGCGATGGCGACCTCGGCCTGGCGCAGCAGCTGCCAGCCGATGAGCAGGTCACCGACGGCGAGCAGGAAGCGCACCGAACCCAGGCCGACCTTGTACAGCTCGGCCGGCTGCTCCTGAGCGCCCATCAGGTGGCCGGTCAGGGTGGCGGCCATGGCCTGGACGTCCTCGAGCGCGGTGGCCAGCAGCTTGCGCTCGCCCTTCAGGCGGCCGTTGCCCGCCTCCGACTCGATGAACTTCTGGACCTGACCAGCCACGTGGGCCAGCGCCACACCGCGGTCGCGGGCGATCTTCCGGAAGAAGAAGTCCTGCGCCTGGATGGCGGTGGTGCCCTCGTACAGCGAGTCGATCTTGGCGTCGCGGATGTACTGCTCGATCGGGTAGTCCTGGAGGAAGCCGGAACCACCGAAGGTCTGCAGCGACTCGGTCAGGTACTGGTAGGCCCGCTCGGAACCGACACCCTTGACGATCGGCAGCAGCAGGTCGTTGACCCGGAACGCCACGTCCTCGTCGGCGCCGGAGACCAGGTTCGCCACGTCGGCGTTCTGGTGCGCGGCGGTGTAGAGGTAGATGGCGCGCAGGCCCTCGGCGTAAGCCTTCTGCAGGGCCAGCGAACGACGCACGTCCGGGTGGTGGGTGATGGTGACGCGCGGCGCGGTCTTGTCGGCCATCTGGGTGAGGTCCGCACCCTGCACGCGCTCCTTGGCGAAGGACAGGGCGTTCAGGTAACCGGTCGACAGGGTCGCGATGGCCTTGGTGCCGACCATCATGCGAGCGTTCTCGATGACGTCGAACATCTGCGCGATGCCGTTGTGCACCTCGCCGACCAGCCAGCCCTTGGCGGGCACGCCGTGGCCGCCGAAGGTGACCTCACAGGTGGCCGAGACCTTGATGCCCATCTTGTGCTCGACGTTGGTGACGAACACACCGTTGCGGTCGCCCAGGGTCTGGGTCTCGAAGTCGAAGTGGTACTTCGGCACGTAGAACAGCGACAGACCCTTGGTGCCCGGGCCAGCGCCCTCGGGGCGAGCCAGCACCAGGTGCATGATGTTCTCGAACAGGTCGTCGGAGTCACCCGAGGTGATGAAGCGCTTGACGCCCTCGATGTGCCAGGTGCCGTCTTCCTGCTTGATCGCCTTGGTGCGGCCGGCGCCGACGTCCGAACCGGCGTCCGGCTCGGTCAGCACCATGGTGGCGCCCCAGTTGCGCTCGGCGATGATCTGGGCCCACTTCTTCTGCTCGTCGGTGCCGTTGTTGTAGAACACCTGCGCGAAGCCGGCGCCCGCGCCGTACATCTGAGCGGGCGGGTTGGCGCCGAGGATCATCTCGCTCAGTGCCCAGACCACGCTGGAGGGAGCGCCGAGGCCGCCGAGCTCCTCGCGGACGCCGACCTTCATCCACTCACCCTCTTCGAGGGCGCGGTAGGACTTCTTGAAGGCTTCCGGCAGGGTGACGGTGTGAGTCTCGGGATCGAAGACCGGCGGGTTGCGGTCGCCCTCGACGAAGGACTCGGCCAGCGGGCCCTCGGCCAGGCGACGCACCTCGTTGAGCATCTCCTTGACGGTGTCGCTGTCCAGGTCGCCGTAGGCGCCCGCGTCGAGGAGGGTGCCCAGTCCGAGGACCTCGAAGAGGTTGAACTCAAGGTCGCGGACGTTGCTCTTGTAGTGACCCATGGTCTGTACTCACTCTCCGTTGAGTTGGTGCGGTCGGTTTGGTTGCCGTTCCCGCCCGTTGTCGCCACCGGGGTAGTGTCCGGTTTTCCGCATGCTACTCGCGGGTAACTTATGCGCCATATTACCGGCCGGTAAGGGGCTGGCAAAGACGGCGGGGCGCAATGTGACGCGATAAACAGCCCCTGAGCGCGGCATCTGTGCTCTCCGCTCGATGGCGGATACGGTGAGGTGTGCAGATCGAGACGAGCGCGGGTCCCGCGGAGATCGAGCTCGACCGGCCGCGCAAGCCTGCCTTCCTGCTGCTGCTCACCCACGGTTCCGGTGGCGGGGTGGAAACGAAAGACCTTCTGGCGGTGCGCGATTCGGCGCTCGAGCTGGGCGGCGCGGTGGCCAGAGTGGTGCAGCCCTACCGCGTCGCCGGGCGGCGCGCACCCGGTTCCGCGGTCAAGCAGGACGAGGCCTGGTTGGAGATCGTGGCCGCGCTGCGCAAGAAGGTGCGCGGGGTTCCCGTGATCCAAGGCGGACGCAGCAACGGAGCCAGGGTCGCCTGTCGCACGGCGGTCGCGGCACGTGCTCGCGGCGTGCTCGCGCTGTCGTTTCCACTGCATCCGCCGGGGAAGCCGGAGAAATCGCGGCGCGAGGAGCTGCTCGCGCCGGGCGGCATCGAGGTCGTCGTGATCAATGGGGCCAACGATCCGTTCGGCGTGCCCGATTCCGCCGACGCCGCCGAGGTGCGGGTGATCCCGGGGCAGCCGCATTCGTTCCGCGCGGGGTTCGACACCATCGCCGCGACCGTCCAACCGTGGTTGCGCCGCTGGTCGGAGTAGGTGCGCAAGGCTAACGGGCCGGGTTCCGGCAGCTCGTCGGCAAGGTTGATCCAGTCGCGACGATCCGACCGATCAGGAAGGCGTCTCTGGCTCGACAGGCTCCGGGGCGGGCTTGGTCGCGATGACCAGCGCATCGATGGCGTCCCGGTGCTCGGTCGGTCGCAGCACCCGTTCCGCGGTGTGGATCTCCAGATCGGAGGACGAGGCGAGATCGGCGACGATGTCGTCGGGCGTGAAGAGGATCGACGGGTCCGGCGGTCCGCCGAAGCCCTCCGTCAGGTTGAGCGTGTCGTGGCCGAGGACGAGCAGCGTGCCCGCCGGGGTGAGCAGCTCGGCCGCACGGCGCAGGACCGCGCGGCGCTGCTCGGCGGGCAGGTGCAGGAAGACCATCAGCACCAGCTCGTACGGACCGGTGACCCCGGCGGCGTCGAGATCGGTGACGTCGGCGCACTGCCAGGTGATGCGGCCGCGCACCGACCGGGACAACCGCGTGGCCACGGTCCGCCCTTTGTCGATGCCGACCTGCGAATAATCGACCGCGTGCACCTCCCAGCCGTGGGTGGCGAGCCAGACCGCGTTGCGCCCTTCGCCGCACGCCAGGTCGAGCGCCCTCGGCAGGGTCTCGCCGTCGACGGTCTCGGGTCGCGGCGGCACGCGCCGATCCAGCCCGTAGACGTGCTCCACCACGGTGCTGTTCGGTGGTGCGCCCCAGACCAATTCACTCTGCGCGTACCGCGCGTCCCAATCGGCCGCATCCATACCCGCGAGTCTAGGAACCGTCCCGCGCGGGCGAACTGTCGGCACCACTCACCCGGAGAAGGTGGGCAGCCACTGCACCGGCGACGTTTCGCGAATGTGCACGAGCACGTCGAACGCGCCCGCCAGCGACGGCACGGCGATGTGCGCCTCGGCGTCCTTCGCGGGGTCGTAGATTCCGCTGATCGTGCGCAGCTCGGCCGGGGCGTGGCGCCACGCGTCCACCGATTCCGTTGCGGCCGTTCGCAAATCGACGGAGAACGCGGCGAGGTCGACTTCGCCGAGCAGCGCGTCCACCAGCTCTGGCCGTGGCCGCGGCGCCTGAGCCATGCCGAGATCGCCGTGGTGGAATCCGATGGCGATGGCGACGTAGTCCGTGCCGAAGTGATCGCGCAGGTGGGCGCCCGTCCCGCGGAACTCGCCCGCGGCCGAGCCGACGCCGAGCGACTGCGCGCTGACGTGGGCGATCCCGTCCCAGTACGCGATCTTCGCGCCGGTCTCGCGTTGCCATGCGATGACGCGCTCGGCCGACGGCCGCTCGTCGCGGGCGAAGCCGCCTTGCCCGGCGACGCTGTGCTCATGGAACTCGACGATCAGTCGCGCGTGCGCATGGGCCGTGCGGTGCTCGTCGGTGTCGGGCAGTCCGTCGAGCAGGGCGAGCGCGTCGCGGGCGTGTTCGGCGAACGGGCGTCCGGGATGAATGCCTTGGTGGCGCTGGACGTGCTCGTCGATCTGGTGCGCGGTGCGGATCGGGTTCAGGTGGGATTCGGCGGGCGCCAGCCGATCCGGTGCGATCCGGCGCAGGTAGTCCAGCACCGCGTCGTAGTCGGAAGGTTCGGCGCGCGGCGGTTCGACGCCGAAGACGCGGATCGGGTCGTCCGGGTGCTGCTGATTGAACAGCCTGATCCAGGCCAGCGTTTCGACCATCTCGACCGTCCGCAGCGGCCGCCACGCCCCGGCCAGCGCGGTGTCCGGATCGCCCGCCCCGGTGCGGACGTACTCGTCGAGGCGCTCACCGGAACGCGCGCTGTCCTGGATCGCCAACGCGCGGAACCCGTGCCGGTCGACGAGCGAGCGGAAGAGCCGCTCCCGCACGCCGTAGGTCTGCCGGGAGAACCTGGTCGACTCGCCGAGCCCGACGATCGTCGCCGAGCCGAGGGTCTCGACGAGTTCGTCGAGGTCCGGCCCGACGAAGCCCGGCTCGGTGTCCGCCACGGGACGCGCGGCGATGCGCAGCCAGGCCGCCAGTTCGGCGGGGGCGATGCTGGATGCAGAAGTCACTGTTCCTCCCGGAGTTCTCGCGTCTCTGCCGCCAGACTCATACATCAAGCATTGTTGAGGTCAAGCGCTCCGGGAAAGGAGTTGGGGCGCCCGCGGACAGCGGACGCCCCGCTCGAGCGCATCGCGCGCGAAAAGTTTGCACCGCGGGACGATCGAATGCGCACCTCGTGGCGCAAGGGAACACTCGCATCACGGCACGATCGAAAGCCCGCATCGCATCGCGATCAGCGCGTCCCACGCAGCGATCGAATGCGCACCGCCCAGCGCGATTACAACGTGGTACGCATCAACACCACGTTGTACTGACTGTGCACCGTCGTCATGAAGTACAGATCGCGCCCGGTCTGATACGGGAAGATCGACGGCGCGTAAGCCGACGGCAGCTCCCTGGTGTCGATCAAAACCTCCGGCTCGCTCCACGGCCCCGCGGGCGAGGAGGCCCGCCGCATCACGACCGAGTTGAATGGGTCGGTGGTCAGCGAGATGTATTGGCCCAGATAGTCGTTCCACATGACCGACAGTTCACCGACGCCCCCCATGATCGGCGCGGCCGCGTTGACGTCGTCCTTGCGCCAGCCTTCGCCGTCCCAGTACTCGTACTCGCCCAGGTTCTGGATGTCGTGCTCGCGCACTCGCGCCACGTACGCCGCGTTGTCGCGCCCGGACGGGGTGCCGTACTCGTAGACGTATCCGCCGCTCTTCAGGAAGGCGTTCATCTGGAAGTTGGCGTTGCCGCCCTCGTTCGGGCGGCGGGTGTGCCCGAGATCCGCCCAGGTCTCACCATTGTCGGCGGAGGCGGCCAGGCCCGAGTAATTGGTGGTCCACTCGCCGACGTTGTCCCAGGTCTTCACTGACATCATGCTCATGTACTGCACGCCGTCGACCGAGATGCCCGCCGTGGGAATGCGGCTGATTTCGATGAACGGAATTTTCGGGCTCGGAATGAGATCGCGCGCCTGGCCGAGGACGTCGCGCACCGCGCTGTCGAAATAGATGCCGTTGGAGGGGTCCTTGGTATTGCTGCGCACCAGGATGTTGCTGCGCCACGCCCACATGCTGCCCGCCAGCAAGTTGGGGAAGCCGAGTCCGGCGGTGTCGCCGAACGCGGTCAGCATCTCGCCGTGGCCGTTGTCCCACATGATGCCCAGATCGGTGCCGAGCACGTTGTAGGTCTGGGTGTTGTTGGGACTCGCCATGCCGGTCACCTGGAAAACCGCTCGGCTGCGACCGGCCAGATTCGGCAGCCCGGTGGTGCCGTTGAGCACCGGAATCGGGTTGATCGCGTTCGGGTTTGCCGTGGCGGGGGTAGTTGCCGTGAGAAGCAAGGCCGTGCTACCCGCTAGCGTCGAAAGCAGGATTCTTGCGGTCTTGTTCAAAGTCGTGGGCCCTCCGGGTCTCGCCGAATCGGCCTCGACACACCACCCCCCGATGTGTCCCGAAGCACATTTCGAATGGCTGGCAAATCGACGGAAATGCTAGCAGTCGAACCGGGGAAATTGGTGGCTTGCGATCTTGTCCCTACGAATCGTTGCTTTCGTTGTGCGATCTTCCATCGCGCTTCCTGGCCAATCGGAGCAGCAACGGCAGCTGCGTCGCGCGCTCGATGGCGAAAGTGCGCCGGGCCGACGCGTGCCAGGACCGCTCGAACAGCCGCTTGGCGCCGGCCACCGCGTGTGGCGAGCGGGCCGCGATGCGTTCGGCCAGCTTCTCGGCGGCCGCCAGCGGGTCCGCGGTCACCTCGGTGACCAGGCCGATGCGCTCGGCGTAGGCGGCGTCGACCACGTCGGCGGTCATGGTCAGCAGCAGCGCTTTGTCGATGCCGATCAGCCTGGAAAGGGTCGCCGCGCCGGTCATGTCGGGGACCAGGCCGTGTTCGGCCTCCATCACCGAGAACTCGGCGTCGGGTGTGGCGAAGCGGACGTCGGCGGCCAGCGCGATCTGCAATCCGCCGCCGAAACAGCGACCGTGCACCGCGGCGATGACCGGAATTTCCAGCCTTCGCCATGCCCAACAGGCCTCTTGAAAAGTGTTGGTGCCGCGCCAAGGCAGGGGCACGAAGTTCAGCGCGGCCGCGAGCGGGTCCTTGGTCGCCTTGGCGACGTCCAGTCCGCTGCTGAAGCTGGGGCCGTTGCCGGACAGGATCACGGCGCGGACGCTCTCGCGCCTCGCGACCGTACGTGCGGCGTCGACCAAGTCCTCGAGCATCTCGATGGTCAGGCCGTTGTGCTTGTCCGGCCGGTTCAAGCTCACGTAGGCGCGGTCGCCGTCGAACCGCAGCGCGATGTGGGATCCCATGCCCGGATCTTACTCTCGAGTCAGTTCTTGTCCACGGGCTATTGCCCTGGTCGGAGGGGTCTGCTTCAATCGAAACAAGTTACCGTCAATGTTGACGGTAACTGGAGTCGAGCGGAGGAACAATGCTGCCAGCCGGAATGGATCCGCGGACGCCGGTGCTCGTCGGTGTCGGGCAGGTCGTGCACAGGGCGGGGGAGCCGGGACTGCCCGGTCCGGTCGAGCTCGCCACCGAATCGCTGCGCCGCGCGGGCGCGGACAGCGGCGCCGGGGATCGGCTGCTGCGCGCCGCCGATCTGGTCGCGGCGGTCGCCCCGGTCAGCAAGCCGTACCCGGATCTGGGTGCGCTGGTCGCGGCCGAATTGGGCGCCGCGCCGAAGCGCACGATGCAGTCCGTGCGATTCGGCGGTGACGCACCGCAGCGGCTGCTGAACACGGTCGCGCAGGCCATCGCCGACGGACAGTCCGAGATTGCCCTGATCACCGGCGCCGAGTCCGTGGCGTCTTGGAACGCGGCCACTCGCGCGGGCGCCGCGCCCGGTTGGCCCGAGCAATCGGAGGATGTCGCGCCGAGCGAGGTGATCGGCTCGGACAAGGCGCCCAACTCCGAGATGGAGACCGCGGCCGGACTGTGGGGTCCGGTCTACTTCTACGCGCTGATGGAGACCGCGCTGCGCGGCAGGCTCGGACTGAGCGAGGACGCGCACCGCGAGCGGATCGGCGGACTGTGGTCGCGGTTGTCGGCGGTGGCCGCGGACAACCCCTACGCGTGGCTGCCCGCCGCGCAGTCGGCCGCCGATCTGGTGACGCCGTCGTCCGGCAACCGGATGGTGTCGACTCCTTACCCGAAACTGCTGGTCGCGAACTTGTCCGTGGATCTCGGCGCGGGACTGATCCTGTGCAGCGCGGCGGCCGCCGACGCGGCCGGAGTGCCGCGCGATCAGTGGGTCTTCCCGCACGGCGGCGCGACCGCGACGGACGAGTGGTTCGTCTCCGAACGCGCGGACATGAGCGTCTCACCCGCGATCGCGGCGGCGGGCCGGTCCGCGCTCGGCGCGGCGGGCATCGGAATCGACGATGTCGCGCATGTCGACCTGTACTCCTGCTTCCCCGTCGCGGTGCAGGTCGCCGCGGAGGCGCTCGGTCTGCCGATCGACGATCCGGCGCGGCCACTCTCGGTCACCGGCGGCCTGACTTTCGCGGGCGGCCCGGGCAACAACTACGCCACGCACTCCATCGCCACCCTCGCCGCGCGGCTGCGCGAGGATCCCGGCTCGTACGGTCTGGCGACCGCGCTCGGCTGGTACATCACCAAGCACGGCGTCGGCGTCTTCTCGACGCGCCCGCCCGCCAACCTGTTTCGCGCGGCCGAGGCCACGGTGCCCGTCGAACGTCGCGCCACCGCGCCCGGCTACACCGGCCCGGCGACCGTCGAGGCCTACACCGTCGCCTACCGTAAGGGCCCCGCGCCGGAGCACGCCGACGAACCCGAGGCAGTGGTGATCAGCGCGCTGAATCCGGCTGGCGCACGCATACTTGTTCGGGTTTCCGACGCCAAGACCATCGCGGCGTTCACCGACGGCGACCCGATCGGCGCCAGCGCCCAGATCATCGCCGCCGACCAGCTCACCCTGCGCACCGAGAGGACCCTCCGATGACCGACCAGGTACTCGTCGAACGCCGCGACGCGATCACGCTGTTGACCGTCAACCGGCCCGAGGCACGCAACGCGATCGATCTGGCCACCGCGCAGGCCATCGAGGCGGCCGTCGACGACTTCGAGGCCGACTCCGACGCGCGCGTGCTCGTGCTGACCGGTGCGGGCGGAACCTTCAGCGCGGGAATGGATCTCGTCGCGGCGTCGAAGGGCGAGATGCCGATGACGCAGCGCCGCGGCCCGCTCGGCATCGCGGCGAAACCGCCTGCCAAGCCGATGATCTCGGCCGTCGAGGGTTTCGCGCTGGCGGGTGGCTTCGAGCTGGCGCTCGCGGGCGATCTGATCGTCGCGGCCCGGGACGCGCAGTTCGGAATCCCCGAGGTGAAGCGCGGTCTGGTCGCCGCGGGCGGCGGTGTCCTGCGGCTGACTCAGCGCCTGCCGCGCCCCATCGCGGCCGAGCTCGCGCTGACCGGCGGGCGCATCGGAGCCGAGCGGCTGTACCAGCTCGGGCTGGTCAACCGGGTCACCGAGCCGGGCGCCGCGCTGGCGAGCGCGCTGGAGCTCGCCGCCGAAATCGTCGCGGCCGCACCGCTTTCCGTCGCGGCGAGCAAGCGCATCATCGACGAGTCGCCGGACTGGACGGTGGCCGAGGGGTTCGCCAAGCAGGGCGAGATCGCGTTGCCCGCGCTGTTCTCCAAGGACGCCGCCGAGGGTGCGCTGGCGTTCGCGCAGAAGCGCGAACCGAAGTGGCAGGGGCGCTGACCCGATGACCGAACGCGTCCGGGAGACGCAGGCGCAGCGCCGCGCGCGGATGCGCACCCGGCTCCTGGACGCGGCGATCGAGAGCTTGGTCGAGGTCGGATACGCGGGCACCACGACGCTCGAAGTGCAGAACCGCGCGGGCGTTCCGCGCGGTACGTTGCAGCACCACTTCCCGACCAAGCCGGACCTGCTCGCGGGCGCCGTCGAACATCTGGCCGCGCGCCGATTGGAGCAGCTGACAACCGAATTCGCGGCGATTCCTGAGGACGTCGATCGGCTGGCGACCGCTGTCGAACTCACCATGCGCATGTTCAGTGGTTCGTCGTTTCTTGCCGCACTGGAGATTTGGGTCGGCGCCCGCACCGACGCGGAACTGCGCGCCGCCTTCCTGCCGTTGGAACAGCGCCTCTTCGAGCT
This sequence comes from Nocardia sp. NPDC004654, assembly GCF_040609595.1. Classification (NCBI taxonomy): domain Bacteria; kingdom Bacillati; phylum Actinomycetota; class Actinomycetes; order Mycobacteriales; family Nocardiaceae; genus Nocardia; species Nocardia sp. NPDC004654. Next base: position 749,203 of record NZ_JBEXKI010000001.1, read on the forward strand.
GATGCACACCAGCATCCGCGACATCTTCCGCGCCGAGTTCCCCGACGATCCCCGGGTGCCGACGATCACCGAGTTCACTATCGAGATCATGACCGGGCTGGCGATGCGTGCGCTGTTGACGGGAAATGTGGAGCGGAACCGAATTCTTCAGCAGCGGTGGGGGAATGCGGTGCGGGTGTTGTTGGGGACGGCTCCGGCGGACACGCTGCTGGAGGTTCGGTCGGTCTGAGTGGCGCCACCGGTCGCTCGCCTGCTCTGTTCCCAGGCGGCCCTAGCTGATCGCGACGGCCGCGAGCGTGCGCGCTACTTGTCCAACTGATCGAGCAACAGCCGAGCGCACCCCTCGGGGTCGTCGAAATACGGCGAGTGCCCGCTGCCGGGCAGCGTGACGTGCCTGGCGTTGGGAAACGCCGCCCGCGCCCTGCGGTGCTGGGTGGCGTAGGTGAGGAGGATGTCGCGGTTGCCCCAGGCGATGGTGACGGGAATGTCTGCGAGCGCGCCGATTTCGGGCAGTCGGACGTCGGTGAAGGAGTCCAGCGCTTCGGCGAAACCGGTCGAGCGGACCGCCCCTTCGGCCGTGTCGATCGCGACCTGCGCGTCCACCGCCCACGGCTTGCCGAAGATCAGGGAAAGGAAGACGGTGCGGCCCGCTGCGTTGCCGAGGATCTTGGGCAGCACCGGACGCAAGGTGCGCGCGAGCAGCACCGACTTGCCCAGCGACTGCTGGCACCACACCCGGCCCGCGGTGTCCCAGAACCCCGCCGGGGAGTAGGCCGTGACCGAGCGGGCCAGCCCGCGCGCGCCCAGTTTCAGGGCGATCAGTCCGCCCATCGAGTTGCCGCCGAGGTGCGGGCGCTCGATGCCCTGCTCGGCGAGCCAGTCGGCCAGCGCGTCGGTGAGTTCGTCGACGGATGTGTGCGGCAACGGATCCGAGTGCCCGAAGCCGGGCAGATCGACGGCGATCACGTCGAAGGACGCGGCAAGCGTTTCGATGATCGGCTCCCAGATCTGCCAGCGGCTGCCGACGCCGTGCACCAAGACCAGCGGTTCGCCCGTGCCGACCCGGTGATGATTCCACGCAGTCATGCTCGTCCTCGGTTATCTGTTGGCGGTGTGCCAACAGTATCAGGGCATCCGCGTTCCCGCTGGCAGAGTGGTCGTTCGCGGGTACGATAAATGGTATGGCAACGCGTAAGGTCACCCTCTCGCTGGACGAGGCGGCCTGGTCGTTCGCGGAACAAGCTGCGGCCAGGGCGGGCATGTCGCCGTCGGCGTGGATTTCCAAAGCCGCGCGGCGGGAAGCGGTGCGCACGGGCGTCGGTCCGGTGACCGACGCGGCGGCGGAAGCCGCGGCCGACGAGGCGGAGCTGGCCGCCGCCGAGGAGGCGATGCGTGCGCAGGGGTGAACTGTGGAGCTATCACCCGCACGGTTCGCCTCGGCGCCGTACCGTCGTGCTCATCAGCAGCGACGGCATCAACGAATCTCCCCGGCAGTGGCTGATCGCCGCCGAACTGCTCGACCAGGATCCGCAGGACATCCTCGCGGTCCAAGTGCCTGGACGCGGCTGGGTCCACGCGGGCAACATCGGCCGCATCTACCGCGGCTGGCTCGCCGAGCGCATCGATGACATGGACGCCGAGGTGCTGGAACGGTTGGACACCGCGTTGCGCGCCGCGATGGACTTGTGACGCGGATGGCTCGGCGGGGGTACGGTCCCGGTGCGGGAACCGTTGAGAGCGAGGGCATTCGGGTGAGAAGAACGGTCATCGCGGTGGCGTGTGTCGTGCTACCGCTGCTAGCGGGTTGTGGGGACGAGGCGAGCACGGCGTCTACCACTGCCGCCACGTCGACCGGGAGTACCGCGTCTGTCACCTCCGCCGCGACCTCCACCGTCGCGCTGCCCGCCGGGGACTTGGGCCAAGCCGATATCGCGTCGGCGCTGGCGGGCAAGGGGCTTCCGCCGAAGCAATCCGAGTGCGTCGCGCGAATCTATGTGGAGGAGAAGATCTCTCAGGACGGGTTGCGCAGGATTCTCGGTGCGGATCTGAGCGGTCCGGTAGACCCGGTGCTGCTCGGGCTCAGTGCGGAAGACCGGACGCGGGTCGGTACGGCCACCCAGCGGATGGTGCAGGAGTGCATTTTCTGACGGGATTCCGCGCCGCGGCGAGCCGTCCGAAAGGGATGCGCAAGGGCGCGGAGTTTGCGGCGTGCCACCCCACGCGCGACGGCAGATGAGCGGAATCGGCTTGCTGGCGAGCCAGTTCGCGCCCGGTGCAGCTCGACCGCTTGGCTCGCCGTGAACTGTCGCCCGTTGACGAGGATCCCGTGTCACCCAGGGCGGTCAGACAGCGATCGTCAGGTCGATCTCGGCGTGTGAACCTTCGACGAGATCCTCGGCGATCCGGACCGGCTTCTTCACCGGCAGCACGTACGTCCCGCGCTTCTTGTCCGGGAACAACGAGGTCGACCAGGCGCTCGCGCCGATCCTGACGCGCACGCGGACCGCCCCGAAACCCCCGGACCGGTGCCCGTAGCGCTCCTCGATCTCGTCGGCGATCTCCTCGGGCAGTGACACGAAATGCCAGGAGCCCGCGCCGGAGTGCTCCCATACCCGCGCCGTGAACGAATACCGCGAACCAGCCACGTGGCGACTGTAACGGCGCGGTCCGACACGGTCCGTCTCCAAACCCCGTCAGCCCATGCGATCGCACAGATTCAAACCCTCGTCTCACCACCGCCCCGGTGATGCACTGGGAACAGCCGGGTGCACCAGCAGCCGCGCCCGGCCACCCCACGAACTACCGGACACCACGGAGCGGCCATGACGACGGAGCGGATCGCGGAGCAGATCGAATTCGCCTAGCGGGTGCCCAATGTCAGCGGCGGCCTGGTCACCAGCGATATCGAACAGCCGCTGGAAATTCCAGCACATCGGCCGTGCCCTGCCGCACGAGACCACGTCACCCCTGCACGGCGTCATCTGACAGGGAAACCACGAAAGAAAGGACACAGCGGTGACAGTGACCGTCGTCGTCGGCAACCCGAAACCAGCATCCCGCACCCTGGCCGCGGCAACCCTGGTGGCGCGCGGCCTGCGCCCCGATGCCGAACCCACCGTGCTCGACCTGGCTTCCTACGGCCCGGCCCTGCTCAGCTGGGGTGATCCGGCCGTGGCCGATGCCGTGCGGACCGTGGCCGAATCCGAACTGGTGGTGTTCGCGAGCCCCACCTTCAAGGCCACCTACACCGGACTGCTCAAGCTGTTCCTCGAACAGTTCGACGGCGGAACGGGATTGGCGGGAGCGCTGGCCGTCCCGGTGATGCTCGGTGCGGGACCGGCGCACGCCCTCGCGCCGGACCTGCTGCTCAAGCCGGTGCTGGTCGAACTCGGCGCGACCGCCGCGTTGCCCGGCCTCTACCTCGCCGATCGGACCTTCGCCGAGGACGGCGTGATCGGTGCCTACGCCGAGCGCTGGGGGCCGGTTGTTCGAGCGTTGGGCCGTCCCGGTGCGGCGGAACCGGGCACGGACCGTTCCGGTGGGGGTGGTTCAGGGACGAGTTCTTCGGGTGCGGACTCAGCGGGCGCGAGCGTTGCGGGCGCGGACGCAGCGGGCGCCGCTGTTCCGGGCCGGACCCCTTCGGACGCGGCTCCGGACGTGCACACGAGCAAGGCGGTGGAACATGCATGACCTCTTCGAAACTCCTGCCGACGGAACGGGTTTGCGTCGCGCGTTCGCGAACTTCCCGAGCGGTGTGGTCGCGGTCTGCGCCGAGGTCGACGGCACACCGCACGGCCTCGCCGTCAGCACCTTCGTGCCCGTCTCCCTCGATCCGCCGCTGGTCTCCTTCTGCGTGCAGAACAGTTCCTCGACCTGGCCGCGCCTGTCCGCCGCGTCCCATCTCGGCCTGAGCCTGCTCGGCACGGATCAAACCGACGCCGCACGCGCGCTCGGCGCCCGCGACGGCGACCGCTTCCGCGCCAGCGAATTACACCGCGGCACCGGCGATGCCGTCTTCATCCGCGGCGCGTCCGCGTGGATCGAGGGCGTCCCCGAGGCGCAAATTCCCGCGGGCGACCACCTCGTCGTCATCCTGCGTATCCACCGCCTGGCCACCCGCCACGACGTCGACCCCCTCGTCTTCCACGGCAGTCGCTTCCGCCGCCTGCACGCCGAGCCGAGCGCGATCACCGACGTGGCGAGCTGATCACCCCCGGCCCTACCCTGGGCCGGTGCCCCTAGTCGAGGTGACCTACGCCCCCCACGTCCCCGAGTCGACCCTGCACGCACTCGCCGAGCACCTCCCGCACCTGGTCTCGGTCGCTGTGGAGTGCCCCGAGGAGCCCTACGACGGCGACCTCCAACCCGGCGACGTCGAACTCCGCTTCCGCCCCCTCGGCCCCTACGACCGCAGCGGCCTCGACGCGGTCATCGAGATCCGCTCCAAGTACTTCGACTCACGCGCCGCCACCCGCCAATCCCGCGTCGACGCCCTCCACCGCGCGATCACCGACCACACCCCACTCGCCGACTTCGGCATCTACCTCACCATGCCCATCGCCGCCTGGGCCCAGACGGAGTAGCCCCGGAAACGACGAAACCCGCTGCGGGGCAGCGGGTTTCGAATAGCTGAGCCGATGACGGGAATCGAACCCGCGCTGTCTGCTTGGGAAGCAGAAGTTCTACCATTGAACTACATCGGCGCGGTACCGAGGTACCACCCGAGACTGTAGCAGAAGCGGCGTTGCCGTGGGAAAAGTCGAGCTAGAAGGCCCTGACCTGCGCTGATGCTGCGGCAGCGAGACAGCCGACGCCGGCGAGCTGATCGGTGTCGCCCGTGCCGTTCGGTCGGATTCAGGGCGGTCGGTCTTCCCCAAATCTCGCGCTCCATCGCATCCGCCGAGCCAGCAAGTCGATCGTGCCGGTGGTTCAGTGGGCGAGAGCCGCCGCGGAATCGGTCCAGTTCCGGAGGACTTCCGTCAGGCCGTCGGCCGCCAGATCGTCGGTGGCCCAAGCGGTGTAGCCGTCCGGGCGGATGAGGACGGCGGCGGGGGCTCGTGCGGTTCACACGGTTCTACTCGCTGCGAAGCCTGTGGCAGGTCACGCGTGCGGATGGTGGCGAGCGAGGCGGGGATCAGGGCGCGCTTTCCAAGTCCGCCTTCAACCGCTGCAACGTGCGCCGGATGTTCCCGCGCTGGAACTCGGCGAACCCCGGCTTGCCGGTGGCGAGCTTGTCGAACCAGAGGGTCGGCAGGTCGGGCCAGCCGCGGCGGTCGTCGGTCCAGGTTTCGGTGATCATGGTTCCCTCGGGCACGGCCTCGAAGCGGTATTCCCAGCTGGCGATGGCGACCCGCAGGACCGGCTTGCGCAGGCCATAGCGGCGGACCTTGAACGCGAAGCGGCTGCCGCGGTCGGCGGCGGTGACCTCGCAGCCGGTGGACCAGCGCACGCCGCGGCGGACGTTGGTGCCGACGAAGCGCATGCCGACGCGTGCCGGCGCGCCTGGCTCGGCGACGACCGCGCCGGTGTTCTCCGGGCTCCAGCGGTGGATTTGGGTGACGTCGCTGACCCGGTCGTAAGCCGTCACCGGGTCGATCGCGACGACGATGCTGTCGGAGATCCGCTTTGTTCGTGGCACGGATCGACTGTAGCGGCGGCCCCCGAACGCAGCGTCAGGTAGCGGAACACGGCCAGGCAGAGCAGGATCCACAGCGCCCCGATGGTCCAACCCGCCAGCACGTCGGTGGGCCAGTGCACGCCCAGGTAGACGCGGGAAGCGCCGACGGCGGCGATGAACAGGACCGCGACCAGCGCCGCACCGACTCTGGCCGCCGCGTGCGCCAGCTTGGGGATGAGCACGATGGCCACGATCCCGACCACCACGAACGTGCCCGTGCTGTGGCCGGACGGATAGGACAGGCTGTTCTCCACCGCGAGGCGATCGGCGACCGGCGGGCGTTCCCGGCCGACGAGTCGTTTGGCGATCGCGACGATGAGCGCGGCCCCGAGCCCGGTCACGGCGATGAGTACGGCGCGCAACCGGTCGCGCTCGCGCAGCAGCGCCACGCAGACGATCACGGTCAGGATCGTCATGGACAAGGTGTCACCGCAGTTGCTGACCATCTGCGCGGTGGGCGTGAGCACCCCGTTGCGATTGTCGACGGCCCAGCCGGAGATCTCCGGGTCCATCGTCGCGAGCCCGCTGCTGTCGAGCACATTGCGGGTGAGCACGGTGATGAAAGCCGCGAGCAGCACACCGAGCGCGATGAGCGTCGGCACCGTTCTGCGGAGATTCGAGTTCACTGTTCCTAGGTTGCCCGCTCGCGCTGAGAATTAACTGAAGAACGGCGGCCGCTTCGCCCGCACCCGTGCCGTCGAAGGACCCGATTCGCCGAACGCTACGCTCGTGCCGTGCTGCTTTCCGATCGTGACCTCCGTGCGGAGATCGCCGCTGGCCGTCTCGGGGTCGAACCGTTGCTGGAGAGCCTGATCCAGCCGTCGAGTATCGACGTTCGCCTGGACCGGATGTTCCGCGTCTTCGACAACACCCGCTACACCCACATCGATCCCGCGCAGCGCCAAGACGAGCTGACCAGCCTGGTCGAGCCCGGTCCGGGCGAACCGTTCGTGCTGCACCCCGGCGAGTTCGTGCTCGGCTCCACGCTGGAGGTGTGCACGCTGCCGAACGACCTGGCCGGGCGGCTGGAGGGCAAGTCGAGTCTCGGCCGTTTGGGCCTGCTCACGCATTCGACGGCGGGCTTCATCGATCCCGGTTTCAGCGGCCACATCACGCTGGAACTGTCGAACGTCGCGAACCTGCCGATCACCCTGTGGCCGGGCATGAAGATCGGCCAGCTGTGCCTGCTCCGTTTGACCAGCCCCGCGGAGCACCCGTACGGCAGCGCGGTGGCCGGTTCCAAGTACCAAGGCCAGCGCGGGCCGACTCCTTCGCGCTCCTACCTGAACTTCCCGCTGCCGACCGAGGTGGTCGACGCCGCGGAATCGCGGTAGGCCGCGCACCCCGCGACCCACGACCGAATCCGCCCCGCCGACTGCCAACAAAGGGGGCGGATTCGGCCGCCGATCGGCGGCGAGGACCGACGACGCATTCAGTCCCCGCCGCCCGCTCCCACCGCCAGCGCCGTCGTGACGACGGCGGACAGCGGCGGAAGCGTGTCGCCGCGGCTCGGCGGGTTCACCCAGAAGCACCCTTCCCGGGTGAAGCGTCCGAGCCCCGTCGGCAACATCACCGCACTGCCGATGGCAGGTATCCCGATATCCAGACGGTTCAGCACCTCCAGCACCTGCGCGCCGGGACGGCTGTCCGGCTCGGCAAGGAAGCTCCAACGGATCTGCCTGGCCAGCATGGGACCCCTCGTCCCCTGCTGTTCCAGTGCCGCCCTGACCTTTTCGGCCCGGACGGTCGGCAGATGAACGACGCAGACTCGGCCGCTGATGGGCAGCATTACGAAACCGCCACGCTCGGTCACCGGTAGCCCGTACTCGTGCCGGTAGAAGGCCACCCAATCCTCGACTGTCCTGAGTTTGTCCACGTTCACGGCCAACTCCTTGCCTCCTGCTACCAGGGTCGGGCCATCGACCGCGACTCGGCATCGCCCCCATGCCCGCCTTCTACTGCCAATCCGCTGCCCTTGACCGGAAGGACCTCGCCGACCTGAGCCGCCAAAACCCGCAGCGCCCATAGCAACTAGGAATTATGTGTGGCAGTCGCCACTCGGCCCTCGTACCCTGGATGAAAGTTCGTGCGGAAGGGATGACATCGTGGTCCGGCACTGGTCAGGTAGAGAGACCCGCGCCCTTCGCGATGCCAAGCGGATGAGTATCCGGGAATTCGCGGCGCATCTCGGTGTCCACGAACGCCTGGTGTCCAAGTGGGAGGCGGGGGGCGACCGAGTCCATCCGCGTCCCGTCAACCAAGCCGCGCTCGATACATCCCTTGCCAGGTCCGACGAGGTTGTGCGGGCACGGTTTGCGGCGCTGACCGGCGATTCGCCGGTCGATGGATCTGCCGCCGGATTCGACGTGCGTTCCGCAGCGGGGGCGCGTGCGAGTTATTCGAGCGACGCGGACCTTCTTGCTCTCATAGACGCCGGTGCGATGAGAGGTGATGCGTTAGCAGCTATTTCGGAGAGGGATCTGATCATGGCGGCTGCCCACGAGGCCAGCGAACACGCAGGCCGGGCCGAGAGCACCAATGTGGGTGCGTCCACGTTGGAACAGCTCGACGCCGATGTCACGCGCATCGCGAACGAATACGTGCACATCCCGCCGGTTCCGATGATGGTGGAGATGCTTCGGGTCCGGCGCCGGGTGTATCGACTGCTCGAGGGTCATCAGCGCCCGGCCGACACCAGCCACCTGTATCTGCTCGCGGGCACGCTGTCCGGCCTGCTCGCGAACGCGAGCACCGACCTCGGCTACTACGACGCGGCGGGCGAGCAGGCCAGAGCGGCATGGGCTTACGCCGAGCTATGCGGGCACAACGGGCTGCGCGCCTGGACGCGCGGCATGCACGCGCTCATCGAGTACTGGTCGGAGCGTCCGCGCCGGGCCGTGCTGCTCGCTCAGAGCGGGCAGGACTTCGCCGATTCGGCGACCGCCAAGGTCCGGCTGCTCAACATCGAGGCCAGGATCTGGTCCAAGATCGGCAGCGCCGCCGACACCGACCGCTGCATCCGCGCCGCCGACGAGGCGCGCGAGCAGGCCGCCAGCGACGACCTGCACGACGGGATCGGCGGCGTCTTCGGTTTCCCCGACGCCAAGGCCCAGTACTACGCGGGCGCCACCTATATCCATCTCGGCCAGGCCGAGCCCGCGCTCACCGCGACCGAGCGCGCCATCGACCTCTACTCGAACGGTCCGTCGGAGAAGCGCTCCTATGGCGCCGAGGCGCTCGCCCGGGTGGACTGCGCGGCCGCGCATCTGATCAACGGCAGCCTGGACGGCGCCGCCGAGGCCCTGCACCCGGTGCTAGGACTGGCCGAGGACAAGCGCATCGCCCAGCTCGAGGAGCGGCTGACCGGAGTGCGAAGACGGATCGCCCAGCCCGCGTTCCGCGACGCCGTCGAGGCCCGTTTCCTGGACGAACGCATCGAGGAGTTCTGCGGCTCGACCGCGGCCAAGGGCATCCCGCCCGGTAATTCCGCACCTTGACGCACTGTCGAATGCCCTTGCGAGGGGATGGCACCATGGGAAGGTGAGCCCGAGTCATCTCCCCCACCATCCGCCGCGCGTTCTCGAGCAGTCCACGAAGCTGCAGAACGTCGTCTACGAAATCCGTGGACCGGTACACGCGCACGCGGCACGGCTGGAGGCGGAGGGCCACCGCATTCTCAAGCTGAACATCGGCAATCCGGCGCCGTTCGGTTTCGAGGCGCCCGACGTGATCATGCGCGACATCATCGCCGCGCTGCCCTACGCCCAGGGTTACTCGGAATCCAAGGGCATCCTGTCGGCTCGGCGCGCCATCGTGACCCGCTACGAGCTGGTGCCCGGCTTCCCCGAACTGGACGTGGACGGCGTCTACCTGGGCAACGGCGTCTCCGAACTGATCACCATCACCATGCAGGCGCTGCTGAACAACGGCGACGAGGTGCTGATCCCGGCGCCGGACTACCCGCTGTGGACGGCGATGACGAGCCTGGCGGGCGGCACCCCGGTGCACTACCTGTGCGACGAGTCCAACGGCTGGCAGCCCGACGTCGCCGACATCGAGTCGAAGATCACCGACAAGACCAAGGCGCTGCTGGTGATCAATCCGAACAACCCGACCGGCGCGGTCTACTCGGCCGAGGTGCTCCAGCAGCTGGTCGACCTGGCGCGCAAGCACCAGCTGCTGCTGCTCGCCGACGAGATCTACGACAAGATCCTCTACGACGACGCCAAGCACATCTCGCTGGCCAGCCTCGCGCCCGACCTGCTGTGCCTGACCTTCAACGGCCTGTCCAAGGCCTACCGGGTCGCCGGATACCGTTCGGGTTGGCTGGCCATCACCGGTCCGAAGGATCACGCCGCGGGCTTCCTGGAGGGCATCGACCTGCTCGCCTCCTCCCGTTTGTGCCCGAATGTGCCCGCGCAGCACGCGATTCAAGTCGCGCTCGGCGGGCACCAGAGCATCGAGGACCTGATTCTGCCCGGCGGGCGGCTGCTCGAACAGCGCGACGTCGCGTGGGAGCGGTTGAACATGATCCCGGGTGTGTCGTGCGTCAAGCCGAAGGGCGCGCTCTACGCGTTCCCGCGGCTGGATCCGAATGTGTACGACATCCACGACGATTCGAAGCTGGTCCTGGATCTGTTGCTCCAGGAGAAGATCTTGATGGTGCAGGGCACCGGCTTCAATTGGCCGAACCACGATCATCTGCGGATTGTCACGCTGCCGTGGGCGCGCGACCTCGCGGTCGCGATCGAGCGATTCGGCAACTTCTTGGCGAGCTATCGACAGTGATCTGCGTCGCGGGCCTTTAGGGCCGAATCGCCCCGCTTCTGGGCCGGAAACATACCGAATGTATGGATAGAAGCGAGTTTTGAAGACCCGCTAGCGCAAAAGAGCAACTTTTGTGTACAGTGGCTCTTGGCACTTCGAGTGCCCGGTCGGGTTGCCTACCCCCCCTGGGCAACCTGGCCTCGGGTTCGGCCGCCTACCCCCCTGGGCCGCCGGCCTGCGGGCGGCGGAGACATCCCCCTGCTCTCCGCCGCCCCGTCCCGCCTCACAGTCCCGCCTCTCCGCGTTTCAGGCCAGATTCAGGTGCGTGGTGATTTGCGTTGGCGACCGGCGGTAGGTGGGTGGTCGAGTCAGCCCGTACCCGGTGAGTTACCCGGATCTCGCGAGATCAGTTATCGCGTGTCGATGTTCTGGTTGTGTCCCGGTGGTGCTGGGCAGGCAACCTGATCTTGAAAATGACATCCTTTAAGCTCGGCACCGCGCAGCTGCCTCGGGGAAGCAAGCTCTTGCCGTCCGGCACGAGTGTCCGGGGCCACGACGGACAGGTAGGAACCCGGTGAGCGACCACCATCATCACCACCACCACGATCACTCCGGCCCGATCGCGATCGGCGACACCGCCGCGCGCGTCGTGGTCGGGCTGCTCGCCGTCATCGGCGTGATCACTGTCATCGCCACGATCTGGCTGTGGCCGAGCCGTCAGCACGTCGAGATTCCGCTGCCGATGCAGAACGCGGGCGGCGGCGCGGTGGTGACCGAGGCGGGCACGGTCATCGCGCAGGACGTCGGTCCGTGCGGCAGCCCGTCCATCGGCAAGGTGTTCGCCGACAAGCCCGAGCCGCCGCGCACCAACGCCTACACCTGCCAGCGCAGCCTTATCACCATCGACTCCGGTCCGCACGAGGGCAACAAGACGCTGCTCGAAATCGCGCCGGGCCCAGGGCAACCCGATCTGCGCGCCGGTGACGAGATCCGGTTGGTCCGGCAGACCGATCCGAACGGCACCCCGCTGTACTCCTTCGAGGACTACTCGCGCGGGCTGCCGCTGACGCTGATCGCGCTCGCCTTCGTGGTGGTGATCATCGTGGTGGCGCGATGGCGCGGTGTGCGCGCACTGATCGGTCTGGGGTTCGCTTTCGCGGTGCTGGTGATGTTCCTGCTGCCCGCGCTGCTGGACGGCAAGCCCGCGATTCCGGTCGCGTTGACGGCCGGGTCGCTGATTCTCTACGCCGTGCTGTATCTCGCGCACGGCGTCAACCTGCGCACCAGTTCCGCGCTGCTCGGCACGCTCTCGGCGATGCTGCTCGCCGCGGGGCTGTCCTGGCTGGTGATCGAGATGACCCATCTCACCGGTCTGTCCGAGGAGCAGAACACCAACGTCGCCACCTATATCGAGCACGTCAGCATCACGGGCCTGCTGCTCGCGGGCTTCATCATCGGTTCGCTCGGTGTGCTCAACGACGTCACCATCACCCAGGCCTCGGCCGCCTTCGAGTTGGCCGCCCTGGACGAATCCGCTTCGCGCCGGGAGGTTTTCGCCGCCGCCATGCGGGTCGGCCGAGACCACATCGCCAGCACCGTCTACACCCTCGTGCTCGCCTACGCCGGTGGTGCGCTGCCGCTGCTGTTGCTGTTCAGCGTCGCGGGCCGCTCGATCCGCGACGTGCTCGCCGGCGACGCGGTCGCCATCGAGATCGCGCGATCCTCGGTCGGTGGTATCGCGCTTGCCCTTTCGGTGCCGCTGACCACCGGTATCGCGGCGCTGCTCGCGCGGCCGTTCGGGCACAAGAAGGTGACCGCGCCCGCGCCTCGGCACGGGCGGCACTCGCGGGGGTGAGGGCTGGCGCTGTTCAGCCTGGCGGGGGCGGTGGGGGCGGGAAGGGGAAGACCTCGGGCGGGATGGTCGGCACCACGATCGGCGGGAGGCCGGGGACGACGAAGGTGTTCGGACCCTGGGTGGGCGGCGGGGTCGTGGTCGTCTGACGGCGCGGGGGCGGGGCGGCGACCGATTCCTCGGTCTCCGTCGTGGTGGCCGGTGCGACCGCGATCTGTGGATCGAGGGTGGTGGTGCGCGGCACGCCGCTCGGCGAGACCGACGTCGAGCCCTCGCTGCTCTGCGAATCCCGTTCCAGCACTTGGGGTCCGTAGCCCAGACCCAGTCCGATCGCGGCGACGACGGCCAACGCGCTGACGGTCAGCACGGCGCCGTTCAATTCGCGCTTCTCGTGGCGGCGCGGGTTGGCGGCGAGCCAGTCCTCGGCGAGACCGTCGATATCGTCGACGTCGTCCGGCTGCGGTCTACCCTTCGGGCGCTTCGGGCGGCGCTTGGGCGGCGCGGACAGCCAGGCCGGTGAGAGATCCTCGTCGTGGTAGCCGCCCGTGGGCGCCTGGCTCGGGGCGGGACTCGGCGCACCCGCCGGGGCCGCGGGCCGGACCGGTCTCGCGAGCAGCGCCGCACCGCGCGCGACCACCGTCTCCGGGCTCTCCGGCACGATGACCGGCACGCCCATCCAACGCTCGAGCACCTTGCCGATCAGCGGAATCCTGGCGCAACCGCCGATCGCGAGCACACCGTGTACCGGACGATCGGAACGCACGATCACATCCCGCGCCATCCGCGCCGACGACTCGATGGCCAGCATGATCAGCGATTCGAAGTTCTCCTGCGCGAGCAGCACCAGTCCCTGCTCGCTGGGCAGCGCGACCGCGGTATTGCTGGACAGCTGTTCCTTGGCCTCCCGGCACAGCGCGTCCAGCGCGGCGAGGCCCGCCGGGTCCTGCGGGTGCGCGATGCGGCCCGAGGCGATCTGCTGTTCGCGGATCAGCGAATCCAGGTAGTCGCCGCTGATGTCGCTGGTGCGCTCGCTGTGCCTGACCTCCCTGGTCTGGGTGTCGACCACGCTCACCGAGAGTCCGGTGCTACCGAGGTCGTAGACCACCAACGACGAGATGCCGCGGATATCGCCGGTGGCCTGGGCGAATTCGAGCGCGGCGAAGACCTCGGGCACCAGCTCGTAGTTGGTGATCTGCTGGCGCGCCATGGCGGCGCGGACCGCCCTGGCCTGCTGTTCGCTGCGATAGGCGAACGCGGTCGCGCCGATCTGGTGGGTCGCCAGCGTGACGCCGACCGCCTCCGCGGCGAGTTCTTCCGCGTGGTGCTGGGTCACCGGGATGGTCTGCAGGTCGAAGGCGTCGGGAGTGACGTGCCCGGGGGGATTACCGGCGTGCGGTCGCGCCATACGGACAGCGCCGGCCCCCACCGAAACCCCCAGTACCGAACTCATCAGCTGCCCATCTCGTTTCACGCTTCACGACAAAGCGAGCCCGCGTCGCCAAGGACGCGACCCGCTCCCGGGACCCTACCGGCGGCGCTCAGTCGCACACGAGGCAGGCAGGATCGGGAAATCCGGCGCGGCCTCGCCAGGCAACTCTACGGTGTGCCGAGTCCGGCGTACACCCATCCCGCCTCTCTCCAGGTGGCACGATTGAGACAGTTGCGACCGTCGATGATCGACCTGCCGCGCACCACCCGATCCAGCTCTCGCGGACGCAGCGCCGTGAACTCGTCCCACTCGGTGAGCACGAGCACCACGTCGGCGCGGTCGCACGCCTCGGCCACCGAGGTCGCGTAGTTCAGGGTGGGGAAGACCCGGCGCGAATTCTCCAGTGCCTTAGGGTCGTACACCGTCACCACCGCGCCGTGCAGTTGGATCATGCCCGCGACGTTCAGCGCGGGGGAGTCGCGGACGTCGTCGGATTCCGGTTTGAAGGCCGCGCCGAGCACCGCGACGTTCGCGCCGAGCAGCGAACCGCCGCAAGCCTTCGCGGCCATGTCGACCACTTTGGTGCGACGGCGCATGTTGATGTTGTCGACCTCGCGCAGGAAGGCGACCGCGTGGTCCGCGCCGAGTTCGCCGGAGCGCGCCATGAAGGCTCGAATGTCCTTGGGCAGACAGCCGCCACCGAAACCCAAGCCCGCGTTGAGGAATCGGCGACCGATGCGCGCGTCGTAGCCGAGCGCGTCGGCGAGCACGGTGACATCGGCGCCGGTCGCCTCGCAGACTTCCGAGACGGCGTTGATGAACGAGATCTTCGTCGCCAGAAACGCATTCGCGGAGACCTTCACCAATTCCGCGGTGGCCGAATCGGTCAGCAGGAAGGGGACCTCGGCCGCGATGAGATCGGCGTAGATCTCGCGCACCAGGTCCTCGACCCAGGCGGCGTTGTCCCTGGCGCGGTCGACGCCGAGCACCAGGCGGTCGGGGCGCAGCGTGTCCTGCACGGCGAAACCCTCACGCAGGAACTCCGGATTCCACGCCACTTCGACGTCGGTGCTCGCCAGCTCCCGGGCGCGCGCGCCGAGCGCGGCGGCCGTGCCCACCGGAACGGTCGACTTGCCGATCAGCACCGAGGGCCGCTCCAGCAGCGGGGCGAGCGTATCCACCACGGCGTGCACGTATTTCAGGTCGGCGGCGTACTCGCCCTTCTTCTGCGGCGTGCCGACGCCGAGGAAGTGCACGTCGGCGTGCGCGGCCGCCTCCGGATAGGACGTGGTGAACCTGAGTCTGCCCGCGTCGAGATTCCGGCGCAGCACCTCCTCGAGGCCGGGTTCGTAGAACGGCACCACGCCGTCGGACAGCTTCGCCACCTTGCCCGGATCGACGTCCACCCCGATCACGTCGTGCCCGAGTTCGGCCATGCAGGCGGCGTGCGTGGCCCCCAGGTACCCGGTTCCGAAGACTGTGCATCGCATGATCGATTGGTAAGCCCCCACGGTGGCCGCGCCACGTCAGTGAGGCAAGGGTCACGGCAACAGCAGGTGTACAGGTGGCAACAGCCTCCGCTCGGCGGCGGTGACCTGCGGTGATGCGGTGCCGATACGATCGAAGGCGTGCGACGACGTTCGGTGACCCGTGCCCTGATCGGTCTCGTCGCGGTGCTCGTCGTCGCTGTCGTCGCGCTCTGGCCGGTCTATGTCCGGCCGCGCACCGATCCGCCCGCGCCGGCCGACGCGATCCTGGTGCTCGGCGGCGCGCACGACGGCCGCGAGCAGCTCGGCCTGCGCCTGGCCGCGGCGGGTTACGCGCCACGGGTGCTGTTCTCCGACCCCTACGAGTACAGCGCGCGGATGAACCGCATCTGTCACGGCGGCTACCGCTTCGACGTCATCTGCTTCGATCCGTCCCCGCGCACCACCCGCGGTGAGGGACGCGAGCTCGCTCGCCGCGCGCGCGCCGAAGGATGGCGCCGCGTCATCGTCGTCACCTTCACCCCGCACATCTCCCGCGCCCGGTTCATTCTCGAAAAGTGTTGGGACGGTGAGCTTCTCTTCGTCGATCCGGAACCGGATCTTTCGGCGCTCCGGTGGGCGTACGACTATGTCTACCAATCCGCCGGGTACACAAAGGCTTTCTTCGAGAACTGCTGATTCTGCTCCGAGCAGACTGTGGGCAAATTTGTAGGTAGTAGTTCCTACAAAACCCACGTGCGCTTGCCGCCCGGGGTGCAATATGTCTGCACGCACGACGACTCCTGTCGGGGGGAGCCGCCTTCGGGCCACCAGAGGTCGCGCGACCGACTACGAGCAGGGGATACATCCATGGCTTACCCGACGCAGCAACCGCACGGGAATTTCGGTCCTCAGGGTAGCGGGCCGTATGGGCCGCCCAAGAAAGGAGTACCGGGGTGGGTCTGGGTCGCAGCGGTTTTCGGGGCGATTCTGTTCGTGGGATTGATCGGAACCGCGCTCGGCGGCGGCGAGCGAGAGAAGTCGGTCGAGCCCGCTGCTGCTCCCGTCGCCGCCGTGCCGACATCCGCCGCGCGGGTGCCGGTCGCGGCCGTGCCCACGTCCGAGGCGGTTCGACCGACCAGCACGCAGAGGACCACTGCCGTGGCCGCGCCCGCGGTGCAAGTGCCGATGCCCAACGTCGTCTGCATGAATCTGCAGGCGGCGCAGGACGCTATTCAGGCTGCGGGCGTCTTCTACTCGCGGTCGACGGACGCCACCGGCGCGGGCCGGATGCAGATCATGGACCGGAATTGGATCGTCATCGGCCAGAATCCGGCGCCGGGTGTGTTGATTGGCGAAGGGGATGCGGTGCTGTCCGTCGTGAAGTACGGCGAGACGAGAACCTGCGGCTGAAAGCGCTCTGCCGGGCGGAGGGTTCCGCCTCGAACCACCGGAAGAGACCCCGTAGGTTCTGCGCCGACGCCCGACATCGTCTGGAAATTCACGAAGACGATCTTTCTGCCGCGGCCAGGGGCCGGACCTACGTGTCTAAACTGAGGGCAAGGTGCTTCAGTTTGATTTCCCGGCGGCGGGCGTCCTACATTGGGGACATGTTGGCCGTTGGCCAATAGTGGTGCACCGTGGCATACCCCGCCGGGAGGACAGATGGATTACGACTGGTCAGCGGCCGATCTGGCCTTTCGGGACGAGGTGCGGGGTTTTCTCGACGCGAAGCTGACGCCGGAGTTGCGGCGGGCCGGGCGGCTGGCGACGAGCGTCTATCCGGACCACGAGGCCAGCATGGAGTGGCAGCGGATCCTGCACGAGCGCGGATGGGCGGCGCCGCACTGGCCGGTGGAGCACGGCGGGTGCGGCTGGAGCCTGACCCAGCACTACATCTTCAGCCGGGAATCGACGCTCGCCGGCGCGCCGACGCTGTCGCCGATGGGCATCAGAATGGTCGCGCCCGCCATCATCGCCTTCGGCACCCCGGAGCAGAAGGCCTTCTACCTGCAGCGCATCATGACCGGCGAGATCTTCTTCTGCCAGGGCTATTCGGAGCCGGAAGCGGGCTCGGACCTGGCCTCGCTCAGCATGGCGGCGATCGACGACGGCGACGATTTCGTCTGCACCGGAAGCAAGATCTGGACCACCCACGCCACCGAGGCCAACTGGATCTTCTGCCTGGTGCGCACCTCGCGCACGGGCAAGAAGCAGCAGGGCATCACCTTCCTGCTCATCGACATGAACACCCCGGGCATCGAGATCCGGCCGCTGGTGATGACTTCCGGCGAGCAGGTGCAGAACCAGGTGTTCTTCGACAACGTCCGGGTGCCCAAGAGCAATGTGCTCGGCCGCGTCGACGACGGCTGGACGGTGGCGAAATACCTGCTCGTACACGAGCGCGGCGGCGCGGCGGCGCCGATGCTGCAGGTCATGGGTCAGGAGCTGGCCGAGGCGGCGGCGCGGCAGCCGGGCCCGGACGGGAATCCGCTCATCGACGATCCCGGCTTCGCTCTGCGCTTGGCGGACGTCAGGATTCGCACCGATGTGCTGGAAGTGCTGGAGTATCGGACCATTTCGGCGATGGCGCAGGGCAAGGACCCCGGTCCCGCCTCGTCGATGCTGAAAATCCTGGCGACCGAGCTGAGTCAGCAGCTGACCGAACTCGCGCTGGACGGCGCGGGCCCCGTCGGTCGCGTTTACCAGCCGCATGCCACCGCACCGGGCGGCCCGATCGCCGAATTCGCGCCGCCCGCAGACGGTTACCACAGCGGCGCGGACTGGCAGGCGGTCGCGCCGCTGCGCTACTTCAACGACCGCGCCGGATCGATCTACGCCGGTAGCAACGAGATTCAGCGAAACATCCTCGCCAAAGCAGCATTGGGGCTCTGATGGACTTCACACTCACCGAGGAGCAGCAGCTGCTGCGTGACGCGGTCGCCGGATTCCTCGGCGTCCGCTACGACCTGGAGAAGAGCAGGGCCGCCGCCAAATCCGCGCAGGGCTGGCAGCCTGCCATCTGGCGCGGATTCGCCGAGGAGCTCGGGATTCTCGGCGCGACGCTGCCCGAGCGGGTCGACGGAATGGGCGGTGGCCCTGCCGAATTGATGGTCATCGCCGAGGAATTGGGTCGCGCGCTGGTCGTCGAGCCGTTCGTCGACACCGTTGTGGTCGGCGCCGGTCTGTTGGAGCGATCCGGAGGCGCGCGGGCGGACGAAGCGCTGCGCGGGATCGTCGCGGGCGATGTGCGCACCGCGTTCGCGTCGCTGGAACCGACTTCCGGTCCGACGCTGCACGACGTCAGCACCGTCGCGCGCCGAGACGGCGACTCGTGGGTGCTCGACGGAGCCAAATGCGTGGTGACCAGCGCGCCGCTCGCTACCCATCTGCTCGTCACCGCGCGCACCGCGGGTGAGCGGCGCGATCGAGCCGGAATCTCGCTGTTCCTCACCGAATTCGACGCGGCGCATCCGCCCGCCGGAGTCGAGGTGCACTCCTACCGCACCATCGACGATCGTGTCGGATCCGACCTCGTCTTCACCGGATTCCGGCTCCCCGCCGACGCGCTGCTCGGCGCCGAAGGCGCGGCGTGGGACGCGATCGAACCGACGGTGGACGTCGCGATCGCCGCGATCTGCGCCGAAGCCGTCGGCTGTCTGCGCAAAGTGCTGGGCGACACCGTCGAATACGCCAAGCAGCGCCAGCAATTCGGCGTGCCGATCGGCAGTTTCCAGGCCCTGCAACACCGCATGGTCGACATGTACATGGAACTGGAGCAGTCCATCGCCGCGGCCCACCTAGCCACCCACGCCCTCTCCGCCGCCCCCGCCGACCGCGCCCGCGCTCTCTCCGCCGCCAAGGTCACCATCGGCCGCGCCGCCCGCTTCATCGGGCAGAACGCCGTCCAACTGCACGGCGCCATGGGCATGACCGAAGAACTCGCCATCGGCCACTATTTCAAACGCCTCACCGCCCTGGAACGCGAATTCGGCACCACCGACCACCACCGCGCCCGCTACGCGCGGCTGACAAGGCCGTAGGCTTGCTCAGGCGGCGAGCATGAGTTCGACGGCCTCGTGCATCTTGTAGCGGGTAGCCAGGATGGCGAGCACTTGGTCGACCGTCTGTGCCGGGTCGCGGTGGCGCATAGAGATCTTTTGGACGGCGACCAAGGCGCGGGCCGGGTCTACGGCGCAGGTGTTCGCGGCGAACTCGGCGGCGCCGACGACCTGTAGGCCGGTCGGCATCAGGGATGCGGGGAAGTCGCGCCAGTTCTCGGTGACCAGGGCGCCGGCGTTGCTCACGACCGCAGCGGCGACCACGTGCTCGTCGTCCGGGTCGGGTAGGCCGAACGAACCTTCGAGGGGTTCCCATCCGCGCACGAGCGCGTCGTCGAACGCGCTTGTCATCACCGCGACGAGACCGCATGCCCGTCGGTGTGCGGTCGCCGGATCCGTGCCGCGACCTATGAGCTTGCGCTTTTCGTGCAGTTCGAGTTCGGTCAGGATTGCGTCGCTCCAGAGCGGCCGAAAGAGATTCTCGACCGCCAACGACAGCAAGAAGTCGCGCTGCAGGCTCGGCCAGAGGACGCAGGTGTCGAGCACCGCGCCGAACATCAGCCGCGCCGCCTTCTCGCGACCTCCTTGCGGATCTCGCGTAGCTCGGCGCGCACAGCCTCCATATCGTCCTCGTCATCGAGTTCGACCGAGCTCTCGGCGAGCGCTTCGTACTGCCTCTTCCTCCGCTCGTCACGGTAGGCGAGGACGTCGGTCAGCAGGACGCGTCGCCGGGAGCCGGTTCGCTCCGAAGGGATCTCGTTCGCATCGATCAGACGGACGACCGTCGGCCTGCTGACACCGAGTAGGTCGGCGGCTTGCTGGGTGGTCAGCGTCATGCTCTGCGGAGCGACGGTGACGGCCTTGCCCTCGCGCAGTGCCGCGACGACCTGGACAAGGACGCGATGCACGGACTCCGGAACCTCGACCTGATCGTGCTCGTCGGCGCCGACCAACAGGTAGCGAGGTCGTATGCGATCACCGCGGCGCGACTCTTGGGCCGCGAGGAAGCTCACGACGGGGGCGAGTTCCTCGGTCGGCTCGGGCAGATAGGTGTGCTGCATCAGGGCTTCGGACGTCATCGACGTAGCCTCCTTTCGAAAGAATCGTAACTCGTTTCGAATCGTTCGTACAGCGACTTGCCGCGAACAGCGCTCGGCCCGGGTTCCGATCGAACCCGGGCCGAGCGCTGTGTTCAGTTGGGGACCGTGTCAGTTCTTGCGGCCCGGGGCCTTCGCGCCCGACTTGAAGCCGAGGCCGCCTGGCTTGGCGGTCGGCGGTGCGACGGCGGCGCCGTTGCCGGAGGTGCCGTTGGTGGGCTGTTCCGGTGCGGGCTGCGGGGCTTCGGCCGGGGCTTCCGCGGCCGGGGCCGGTTCGGCAGCAGCCGGTTCGGCGGGGGCCGGGGTCGCGGCGGCGCCGGGGGCCTTGGGCCCGGGGCGCTTGAAGCCGGACTTCATGGCGAGGCCCTTGGCCGGGACGGTCGGCTTGGTCTCGGTGGGAGCCGAAGCCGAAGCCGAAGCCGGTGCCGCGGCAGGGGTTTCCGCAGCGGGCTCCGCGGGCGCGGCGGGGGCCGCGGCCTTCGCGCCGGGCGCCTTCGCGGCACCCTTCATCGCCAGACCCTTGCCACCGGGCGCCTTGGCCGCACCCTTCATGCCCAGACCCTTGACGGGCGGGGCCGCGGGCGCTTCCGTGGCGGGAGCTTCAGCGGCCTCCGCAGCCGGAGCCGCCTTCGCACCGGGAGCCTTGGCGGCGCCCTTCATGCCAAGGCCCTTGCCGGGAGCCTTGGCCGGACCCTTCATGGCCAGGCCCTTGACGGGCGCGGCGGGAGCGGTCGAAGCCTCGGCGGCCGGAGCGTCCGCGGCCGGAGCCGCTTCGGCCTTCGCACCGGGAGCCTTGGCGGCGCCCTTCATACCTAGGCCCTTGCCGGGAGCCTTGGCCGGACCCTTCATGGCCAGACCCTTGGCGGGCGCGGCTGCTTCCGCCGCCGGAGCCGCTTCGGCCTTCGCACCCGGCGCCTTGGCGGCACCCTTCATGCCCAGACCACCAGGCGCCTTCGCCGGGCCCTTCATGGCCAGGCCGCCACCGGTCGGCGCCGCCTTGGCGGGCGCCGGGGTCTCGGTCGCCACGGCGACGGGCTCCGGTTCCGGCTCGGGCTCCGGCTCGGCCTTGGGCTCCTGGATGACGGTCAGGTTCGCGGTCAGCGTGGCGGGCTCGACGCGCTCGATGGCGTCCAGCATCAGCTGGGCCACGTCGACGACCTCGACGCCTTCGCCTTCGCCCTTCTCCTGACGCGCGGTGACACCGTCGTTCAGCATCACGCGGCAGAAGGGGCAACCGGTCGCGATCTTGCCCGGCCCGGAGCCGTTCGACGCCGCGAGGGTCGACAGACCCTCGTCCACCCGGTCGACGTTGATGCGCTTGCCGAGCTGCTCCTCCATCCACATGCGCGCGCCACCGGCGCCACAGCACATGGAGCGCTCGCCGTGCCGCGGCATTTCGACCAGGGTCGAGCCGGAGGCTTCCATCAGCTCACGCGGCGCGTTGTAGACCTTGTTGTGCCGGCCCAGGTAGCAGGGATCGTGGTAGGTCACGTTCTGCGTCACCGAGGCGACCGGGATCAGCTTCTTCTGCCGCACCAGGCGGTTCAGCAGCTGGGTGTGGTGCACGACCTCGTAGGTGCCGCCGACCTGCGGGTACTCGTTGTTGAGCGCGTTGAAGCAGTGCGCACAGGTGACGACGATCTTCTTCTTGCGGTCCTCGACGCCCTCGAACACCGAGTTCAGCAGCTCGATGTTCTGCGCCGCCAGCTGCTGGAACAGGAACTCGTTGCCCGCGCGACGGGCCGAGTCACCGGTGCAGGTCTCCTCCTGGCCGAGCACCATGAACTTCACGCCCGCGGTGGCGAGCAGCTCGGCGACGGCCTTGGTGGTCTTCTTGGCGCGGTCCTCGTAGGCGCCAGCGCAACCCACCCAGAACAGGTACTCGTAGCCGTCGAAGCTGTCCGCGTCCTGGCCGAAGACCGGGATCTGGAAGTCGACCTCGTTGATCCAGTTCAGGCGGTCCTTGGCGTTCTGGCCCCAGGGGTTGCCCTTGTTCTCCAGGTTCTTGAACAGACCCGCCAGCTCGGAGGGGAACTCCGACTCGATGAGCACCTGGTAGCGGCGCATGTCGATGATGTGGTCGACGTGCTCGATGTCCACCGGGCACTGCTCGACGCACGCGCCACAGGTGGTGCAGCTCCACAGCACCTCGGGGTCGATGATGCCGTTGACGTCCTCGCCGCCGACCAGCGGACGCTCGGCCTCGGCCTTGGCCGCTTCCGAGATCTTGGCCAGCGCGGCCTCGTTCGGCTTGCCTTCGGCGTCGACCAGGCCGACCTCGTCGCCGCCCATGTCCTTGCGGCCACCGGCCAGCAGGTACGGCGCCTTGGCGTAGGTGTGGTCGCGCAGCGACATGATCAGCAGCTTCGGCGACAGCGGCTTACCGGTGTTCCACGCGGGGCACTGCGACTGGCAGCGACCGCACTCGGTGCAGGTGGTGAAGTCGAGAATGCCCTTCCAGGAGAAGTCCTCGATCCGGCCCGCGCCGAGGGTGTCGGTGTCGGGGTCGACGTTCTCCATGTCGAGGACCTTGCCGTTGGAGATCATCGGCTTGGCCGCGCCGAGGGCGACGCCGCCGTCGTCCTCGCGCTTGAAGTAGATGTTCGGGAAGGCCGAGAAGCGGTGCCAGGCCACGCCCCAGGTGATGTTGCGGCCGACCAGGTAGAGGAAGGCCATACCCGACATCAGCTTGATGAACGCGAAGATCGACACAAGGGTCGGGCTCGCGGGCAGCAGCTTGGCGACCTGCATGGTGAAGAAGTCGGTCGCGGCGTTGGAGTGGTGATAGGTCGCGATCTTGCCGGCCTTCACGAAGATCATGCCGAGGCCCTCGAGCAGGACGATCGCCTCGATGACGTAGGCCGGTGCGAACTTCGAGCCGCTGAACCGGGACAGGCGCTCGGGCAGGCGCGGGTGGTTCAGCTGCCGGATGATGATCAGCGTGCCGATGCCGACCACGGTGCCGATGCCGAGGATCTCGTCCCACAGGTGGTAGATCGCCGTGTCGCCGATGATCGGCCAGTGGAACTCGGGGTCGAAGGTCTGACCGTACGCCTCGAACCACAACATGGCGCCACCCATGAAGCCGATCATGACGAGCCAGTGCGCCCAGCCGACGGTGCGGAACTTGTTCATCCGCGTATGCGCGAGGAACTCGATCAGCATCTGCTTGAAGCGCGGGAAGAACGGTCGCCAGCGATCCGGCGCGCCCTGTCCGACCATGATGGTGCGAGCGATGTTCCTGACGCCGCCGAAGAACGACGCCCAGCACAGCAGACTGAGCGTCGCCCCAATCGTGCCCAGCGTCACTGTCAGGGCATTCATGTCGCGACCTTTCTTTGAGGCAACACGAGCGTTCTGGTGCGGCAGGCCTGCAGCACCGGTTGGCTCGTATCGTAACCGCCAGTAAGTTACCCACCGGTAACTTCTGGTGTCTATCGTACGATCGGTATTTGAGGCGTAACCCTGCTTACTGGGGCTTGACCTGAAATTTACCTGTGATCAATCTCACATGAACTCTTGGTGGTTCGTTGTGAGACCGGCCGGTCACCACCGTAAACGCCGAGCAAGTCGTCCTATTCGGTAAGGACAGGCTTACTCGGCGTGTTTTGTTATCGATCTCGCTTCTGGGCGTTCGTTCGATTACGCTCACGTGCGTTCTGTTTGCTACGCCTTCGTCACACCGCTCGGGGAGAATCCGAAGGGGCCGACCGCCTTTCGGGTTGAATGAGCGCTCTCGCGTGTGTAAGCGCGGCGCGCGGACAACGACACCTGATGGATTGGAAACTGAATTGAATCTCCGCAGAACCACCGCGGCTGCCGCGCTGGTCGTCGGCGCGATGACCATCGGTATGGGTACTGCTCACGCCGAACCTGCCGCACCCGCACCGGCCGAGGGCATCGACTACTCGGTCAAGCTTGTGGACAAGACGGTGGTGACGACGCTCAAGGGGGGGACCTTCGAGCTCGCCAAGTCGTCCGAGGACGTCCAGGAAAATGACCTCTACCTGGTCAAGGACGATGCGGGCAACACCGTGCTCGAGCTGCCGCTCGCCTTCAAGGTCGCCGACATCGCGGTGCCGGTGAAGCCGGAGGTCAAGAACGACGGCAAGGTCCTCGAGCTGACTCCGGACCAGAACGCGATCCCCGCCGACAAGAAGGCGGCCACGAAGGTCGACGCGGTGAGCTTGGCCGTCAAGCCGGTTGCCTCTCCGATGGAAAACCAGCGTGCGCAGAACGAGTTCGCCAGCCAGTTCGGCATCGCGACGGCGGTCGGCGGCTTCCTCGGCACCGCGATCGGTGTGGTTGCCGGTGGTCTGATCGGCACGGCGGTCGGCCTCATCGAGTGCCTCACGATTGTCGGTTGCATCGCGGCGATTCCGACTATCGCCGCCTTCGCCGGTATCGGAGGCATCCTGGGCACCATCGCGCTCGGCGGTCCGGCTCTGGCCCTCGCGGGTATGGACCTGATCAACACCCTGCAGGCTCCGGAAGGCACCACCAAGTGGGCCGACAAGCCGAAGGCCGGTCAGTCCGCGAACTGACCCGGCTCCGAACAGCCGACCGGCCCGTTCCCTTCGGGGAGCGGGCCGGTTTTCGTTTGCGCGGGTAGGTCTGCCAAAGCGCACCAACGCCCCAGGGCTCAGCGCCGCGAGCGGCAGCGGTTCAGTGGCTCAGCCGGGCAACTCCAGCGAGCCGTGGAAAGTGACCGCCCCCAACCGAACCCCCCTCTCACCGTAGGACCGCTCCGCCATCTCGAACGTGCCGTTCTCGCGCACCAGCAGCACCGTGCTGGCCCTGGTGCCGTGCACCTCGTTGGCGATGAACCGTGCCGACAACCCCCGCTCCATCTCCCGCGGGACGCCCGTGTGCGGCAACTCGTCGTCGGGGGCCTCCGTGCGATCGGAGAGGACGTCGAAATACCGGTCCACCGCACCGGGATCGGATTCCACCACCTTGCGCAGCTCGGTCAGGCCGTCCCGCACCTTGGGCCAGATTCGCTGCGGCGCCTCCAGTTCGGCGCCGGGCACCGCCTCCGCCGATGTGACGAAGGTGCCGTTGGACAGCCCGTGGAAGCCGGGAGCGAGCGGTTGCGGAGGATTCGCGCTGCGGTTCGAATGCCACCACAGCGCAGCGAGATCCGAGACGACGAGGTTGTAGCCGTTGTAGTCGTCGGGCGCCGCGGCGACCTCGCGAACGTACTTTTCCGGGCTGGGGAATTCGCCGCAGGGATGCCGGTCGTCGCCGCCGCGCAGGAAATCCATCAGCAGCGCGCCGCGTGAACGAGCGCCGATCCGTGCGTCATTCGGATTTCGGACGTTGGTCACCGCGGCGAAGCGATTGTGTGCGCCCGCCACGGTCGTGCCGAGCCAGGTGCCGGGCGGATCGCCCTCGGCCCTGCCGACCGCGCCCGTGTCCCGGCCCGCGAGCAGTCCGGGCACCTCCGGCCACCACCGCATGGATTCGGTAGGCCTGAGGTAGAACTCGTCCCGGTTGGCGGCCACGATCAACCGGTAGTCCGGGTGTGCGCGCCAGCCGATCAACACCAAACACATTGGTCCAGAATGCCGGAACACCCGCCGCCCGGTCATCGGAAAGGGCAGCGAAAACCGGTGCTGGAAACAGTAAAAAGGCGTACCTTCGCCTTCGCTGCGGCCGTGCGCGGTCGAACGACACCCGCCAACGGCGAAGGCCGCCGACGCGAACGTCGACGGCCTTCCGTGGACCCCGAAGGTCAGTTGGTGCGGATGCGCAGCCCCGGGTTGTCCGAGAGGACCACGCTGACCGGCTGCGCGAACAGCTGCGGCGTGTTGCCGGTGAGCGCGCCGATCAGGTTGGGGATCTCGCAGATCGGGTAGTCGGCCACCGACGACGCGCTGGAGATGCCGAGCGCGAGCCGTCCCGTGACGATCGGGCCGCCGCTGTCGCCGGGCAGGGCGCAGATGTTGGCCGAGAAGCTCTGCGTCAGTTCACGATCGCCGACCTGCACGGTCTGGTCGACGGCGTTGACGATGCCGCAGCTGAATCCGGTGCGCGAACCCGACTTGCAGACCGGGGCGCCGACCACCGGGGTGGCCACACCGTCGACCGCGATCGGCGCGGCGCCGGGCACCCGCACGCTGTTGTTGCTGAAACGGCCGACGAAGGCGTCGTTGATCCGGATGATCGAGTAGTCCTGGTTGCCCAGCACCGACTTCTGGAACACGCCGAGCTGGGCGCCGCGCGTCTCCCGTGGCAGCAGCTCGTGCACGGCCGAGGCGTTGTCGAGGTCGGGGTTGCAGTGGCCCGCCGAGATGTTCACGACGTTGCCCGCCCGGTCGGTGCCGTTGAAACCGAACGAGCAGCGCAGCTGGCTCCCGCCGCCCACCGACGCGTAGCCGTCGCCGCCCGCCAGCGCGGCCTGGTTGTCGCCCTCGGCGATGGCGGTGCCCTGCGGCAGCTGCTCGGCCGCCACCGGCGGCGCGATCACGATGACCCGCGCCGGGTCGACGAAGCTGGGCATCGGCAGACCCGCCTGGTCCACGCGCACCGCGATGCTGTTGTTGACCGTGTCGATCACGACGCCGCGCACCAAGGCGGCGACCGCCTCGGGCTGGCCCTCCAGCCAACGCTCGAACGCGCTCTTCTCGCCACGCAGCGCGGCCTCGCTCTTGGCGACGTTGCGGACCTCGAACCCGGCCGACGCGGCCGCGTTGCGCGCTTCCTCCGCGCCCGGCCCCTGCGCGATCGCGACGACGGCCTTGCCCGCGTCGTCGAGCCAAGCGCCACCGAAGACCTCCGGGTACTGGCGCTGCGCCGACGTGGCGAAGGCCGCGACCTGCTGGCCGAGATCGGCACGGCGCAGGTATTCCTCGGGGGAGATCTTCAGATCACGGGTGACCGCGGCGATGAGATCCGCGGGCAGGCCCGGGGCGGGTTCCGCGTTCGCCACTGCCGCCGTCGGCCCGAACAGCAAGATCGCCGCCGAGGCGGCGATCACTGATTTCCGGAACCTGGTCTGTCGCGCAGCGGATCGGAACTGACCTATACGTGGCAGGAGCATGACCAGACTATATGGGGTCCGGGCCGGTATTCCCACCCGACCGGGACCCCATTTTTGCCCGAATCGGACTTATCGGCTATCCGGCGTTCGGCCGGGTCCGCACCTGGATGCCGCTGCCGAGCCCGCCGCCCGCCGTCGAGTCGATGTCGGCGAGGATCGCGCGGATGGGAATGCCCAGCGAGGCGGTGCCGCCGTACGGAGCGAGCGCCAGGTTCGCCTCGTTGCAGTCCGGTGCGTCGGCGGCGTTCGAACCGCTGGTGATGCCGAGCGCGAGGGTGCCGGAGACGATCGCGCCGCCGCTGTCGCCGCCGAGGGTGCAGGCGGAGCTGGCGAAGCCGCGGATCGTCTTGCTCTCGCCGTCGGCGGTGTAGAGCTGCGTCTCGACCCGGTCCGCGACCACGAAACCGCAAGTGAACGTGGACGACTGACCCGACTTGCACACCGGAGCGCCGGTGATCGGGTCGGCGGTGCCGGTGATCGACAGGGTGGTGCCGTTGGCGCCACGCACCGAGGGCTGGTCCATGCCCGCACGGACGGCGCGCTCGTTCAGCTTGATCACCGAATAGTCCAGCGCGTTCTGCCCGCCCAGCGTCGCCTGCACGAAGGTGCCCAGCTCGGGGCTGTTCGGGAGGTCCTTCAGATTGGGCAGGTAGACGCCCGCCTCCTGGTTCGGCTTGCCAAGGTTCGGGTCGCAGTGGCCCGCGCTGATGTTGAGCGCGTTGCCCGCGTCGTCGACGCTGTTGAAGCCGAAGGAGCAGACGTCGACGTTGCGCAGCGACGAGTCGTGCAGGGAGCTGGGCGCGCTGATGTAGGTGTCGCCGCCCATCGGCCTGCGCTCGGCCGGGCCGCCGCTGCCCGGAGAGAGGATGACCTTGATGTTGGCGATCAGGGTCGGCAGGTTCAGCACGTGACCCGCGGGGGTGTTCGCGACGCTGAGCACCAGCTGGCTGTTCAGGAAGTCGATGGCCACCGAGTTGATCGCCTCGGACAGCTCGCGCGGCAACGAGGTGATCCACTGGTTGAGCTGCATCAGCGAGCTTTCCAGGCTGTCCGCGGAGACCGGGGCGAGCCGGGTCTGGTAGCCGTCGGCCGCGGCGATGCTGGCGGCATCCGGCGAGGTCACCGCGACGACGGGCTTGCCGTCGGCGCTCATCCACGCGCCCGCGTAGGACTCGGGGCGCTCGGAGCGGAAGTCGCGGGCGTAATCCCTGAGCTGCTGGGCGCGGGCCGCGCGGTCGAGATACTCGGTGGGCGTCATCTTCAGATCGCGCGCGATCGCCTCGACCAGCTCGGCGGGCAGGGTATCCGCGCTGAGCTGTGGCGGTGCGGGTTCCGCCGTCGCCGTGCCGGACAAGGGGGCCAGGAGAACGGTCGCCGCGGCTCCGAGAGAGGCTGCTTTGACCGCGGCGCGACGCGCCACCAACTTGCGCATGAAGTCCCTTCGTCGGCACAGAAGTGCCAGCTAAATCCGTGGGCCGTCGGCGGCGAACCCGTTGGCGCACAGTCCTCGTCCAGCGACACGATTCGCCCGGGAAACGTCGGACGGACCGGTCAGCGCTTCACTCTAGGCCACAAACCGCTTCCGTTCGCTATTAAACGACCTCGAATCAACGGGGCCGATTGTTTCCGGGCGGCTGCCACTGCGGAGTCCACCATTCGTACGGGTTGTCGGAGTCGTACGGGTACCACGGGTTGGTGGGGCGCGTGGTGGTCCGGCGCGGCACGGTGGTGGTCGGCGGCGCGGTGGCGCTCGGCGTGGTGGTCGACTCGGTGGTCGTCGGGGGCGGCGGCGCGGGCTCGGTGGTCGGCTCCGGCTCGGTGGTCTCGGTGACGACCACCGGCGGCTCGGCGACCGGCGGGGCGATCGGCGCGGGCGGCGGCGGGGGCGGGACGACGGTGCTCGAGGTGCCGGACTGGGCGTCGCGCACCTGCGGAACGGCGGGCGATTCGTCGCCGCGGAAGAGCACGGCGACACCGAGGCCGCCGAGCGTCAGGCCGATGAACGCGGCGACCGCGATCAGCACTGTGACGCGGCGGCGATCGCCGGATTCGGCTGGCGGGGCCGGTTTTTCGAGCGGCGTCGCCTCGGTGAGCAGCTCGGTCGGCAGCGGCGTCGCGGGCAGCGCCGCCGAATAGGCCTGCATGGTGGGCTCGGGCGCGGGCACCGCGGGGATCACGTCGGTCACCACGGTCGAGTTCTCGGCGGCGCTCGGATCCGGCGGCGTCGCGCCCGCGGGAGTGGCGAGTACCGAGGCCAGTGCGGCCCGTGCCGCGTCGTAGGCGAACGACTTGCCGGGTTCGGCGGTGTCGACCGCGGGCAGATCGGCTTCGCTGACCAACACCACCGACTTCAGGCCCAGGTAGTCCAGCGCCTCGCGCAGCGACTGCACCTGTTGGGCAGGCCAGGCGCCGGGGTGGGTGGCATAGAACTCGGCCGCGCCGCTGAGGTGCTCGGTGGTCAGGTTGATCAGGCAGAACAGGGCGGTGGCGACCAGGTCTTCGGCGCGATACGCCTCACCGTCGTCGACGGAGATACCAGCGGGATTGCCCACCGCGCCGACGAAATCGGTGATGGAGTGCGAGTGGTCCGACGGCGCGTCGCCGCCGAGCACGGTGTCGCCGTCGTCGGACATGTGCAGCACCGACTCCCGGACGACGTAGTGCAGGTCGCCGGAGTCGGTGACGATCGCGGCGGTGCAGTCCGCATCGGCGATCCGCAGGCCCACCCCTGTGGCCATCACATTCCTCGTTTCGACGTCGATCGGCCCGCCCAGAGGCGATCACACGAGCAACGAGCCGTGTCCCATGGCGCGGAGCATTGACAATAACTCCGAGCGCGATCGCGCACCGATCCGACGTCGGATCCGGGCGACGTGATGCTCCACCGTCTTCGCGGAGATGTACAGCCGCGCGCCGATCTCGCGGTAGGTCAGTCCGA
Organism: Nocardia sp. NPDC004654; assembly: GCF_040609595.1. Taxonomy (NCBI): domain Bacteria; kingdom Bacillati; phylum Actinomycetota; class Actinomycetes; order Mycobacteriales; family Nocardiaceae; genus Nocardia; species Nocardia sp. NPDC004654. Next base: position 779,532 of record NZ_JBEXKI010000001.1, read on the forward strand.
GCAGCACCAGTTCGGCGACTTCGCGTTCCCGCTCGCTCAGAATCGCCGCGCCGTCCGCCGGGGCATCCGGCGCGTTCGAGGCGCGCGGCGCGGCGGTCGGCGGGACCGGCTGCTCCTGCGGCTTGGACTCGGCGCGCACCATGCGGGCCAGCTTGAGCAGCGCCGTCGCGGTCGAGGACTCGGCGGCCGACAGCGCGGCCTCGCTGGCCAGCCGGGCCGCGTCCCAGGTCAGGCCGATCTCGCGCAGCCCGTTGACGGCCACCTCGACCGGTTTCACTTCGACCTGTCCGCGCAGCACGAGCACCCAGGTGCGGCCCGCGTCCACCAGCACGGCCGCGTGCCGGTCACCGGCCTCCGCGGCGGCCTTGAGCAGTCGCGCGTGCGGCAGCAGTTCCGCGGGGCTCTCGTGCGCGATGGCGGCCTGCACGCCGTACCAGTGGAAAGCATTGGCCCAGGCGGGCGGCTGATCGAGGCGGCCGAGCAGGGCGAGTGTCGCGTCGACGAGCGGCGCAATGCGGCGTTCGTCGCGCAGCCGGATGCCCGCGAGCCACAGTTCCCCGATCGGCAGCACGGTGAGCAGGTCGGCGTCGACGTCGTCGAAGAGCGGGTAGGCGGCTTGCCACGCGCGGGTGAGCGCGGCGTGATCGCCGCCGCGGCGGGCCAGGCCGACCGCGACGCCGTGCGCGAGCAGCCGGTCGCGGACGTCGAGCTGGTCCCAGTCGAAGGCGGCGACGGTGTTCGCCGCGGCCTGTTCGTCACCGCCGAGCATGGCCGCCCACGCGGTGAGCACTTGAAGTTGATGGCAGCGCAGCCCGCTGGTGGCGGCCCGGCGCAGCGCGTCACCGGCGCGGCGCGGCTCACCCGTGCTCAGGCACAGCAGAGTCGCGATGGAGACGGCCGTGCACGGCAGGAAACGGTCGACGCCGGAGTCGGCGTGCGCGGCCTGGATGAGCGCGGAAACCGCGGTGGGCGTCGCGCTTCCGTGGTCGACGAGGGTGTTCGAGAGCGCGGTCGCGATGAGTTGGGCGTGCGCGCCCGCCTGGGTGGGCGGCCAGTTGCCCGCCGTGCCGGACAGCTCGCCCGCGGCGTGCACGTTGCCCGCCAGATACAGCACGGTGGCGCCCACCGCCCAGTCCGGCCCCACTCGGTTCGGGCCGAGCCAGCCGTAGAGCTGGGCGGCGCGGCCGATCAGACCGCGGCGAGTCAGGACGCCCGCGCAGATCCGCACGGCGTCGGCGAGTTCGGGTCCGTCGACGCCCGCCCTGGCCAGCACGGGTTCGGCCAGCCGCATGGCGGTCTCACCGTCGCCGGTGCGGGCGGCGGCCTCGGCCCAGCGCAGCGCGATCTGATTCGCATCGGCGCCTGCGGAGGCGGCGGCGGCGTAGTAACGGACGGCCTCGCGTCCGGCGGTTTCGGCTGCGGTGCAGAGGAATTCGGCGAGCCGAGGGTCGCGGACGCCGGATTCGGCGAGCAGCAGCGCGGTGTGGTCGCGCAGCAGGCCCGCGTCCAGGCGTGCGGTGAGCAGCCTGCGCTGTACCGCGACGAACCTGCGGTCGCCGAGCATGGTGCGCAGCGGAGCGACCGCGGGGGCCAGCAAGAGATCGGCGTCGGTCACCAGGGCGGTGGCGCGGGCGCGGTCGATGAGGGACTGAGCGGCAGTGGATTCGACGCCGAGCACCTCGGTGAGTTCGCTGGAATCCAGGCCGGTCCCGGTGGTCGCGACGACCAATGTCTCCAGCAGGTCCGGTTCCAGGTTGTCCAGCTGCGAGCGCGACCAGTCGGCCACCGCCTCGTCCACGACGCGAATCCCGGCGTCCAAGCGCGCCGAGCAGGCCGCGGTGAGCGCCGCGACGACGCCGCCGCGGATGCCGCCGGTCTGCTGATGGATGTGCTGAGCGACGGGCCGCGGCACCATCATGCCCAATTCCCTTGCGAAGGGCAGGATGTCGGCGACGCCGAGTGGTCGCAGGTCGACGATGCGCCCGCGCCGGGCCACCGCCTCGGCGAGGGTGCGCAGCTGCGGGTCGTGCGGGCGCGGCTGCACCGCGATCACCGCCGTGTAGTTGCCGGATTCGACGGCGGCGCAGAGCGTTTGCAGTTCCGTCGCGCCCAAGGTGTGCGCGTTGTCGATGACGAGCGCGGGGCGGGGCGCGTCCGGGTCGACGCTGTCCACGTGGCCGTGGTGCGCGCCGTTCGTCGCCACCGTCGGACCGGGTGCGGCGACGTTGTCCTGCAAGGGGATACCGCGTCCGCGCAGGCGTGTCCGGATGACGGAAAGCAGGGTGGACTTGCCGGTGCCCGAGCGGCCGCGGATCAGGTAGACCGCCGGTTCCTGCTCGGCGCTGTCGAGTTCGCGCAGGATGTCGCGGGCGCTCGGCAGGGTGTCGAACGCCGTGTCAGCCACCGTTCCCCCCGAGGATCTCGCCCGGCGCGCGCAGCACCGTGCCGACCGCGCCGCCCACTCCGTCCACGACCTCACCGAGCGGTTCGGTCAGCACTTCGGTGGGCAGGTCCGGGACCTGGGGTTGTTGGGGCTGCGGCTGCGGTTGCGGCGCAGGGGGATTGGGGCCGGGAGTGGGTTGCGGCGCAGGTTGCGGCGCTGTCTGTTCTCCGGCAGCGGGCTGTCCCGGCGCGGGTTGCCCGGGCGCGGGCTGACTGTTCACCACCGCCACGGTGCTGGAGCCGGGGACCGAGTTCGCCGACGAACCCGGCTGTGCGGAAACGGGTTTCGGCTGCTGCGGTGTGCCGTTGCCGGAATCGGTGACGGGGTTGTCCGTTACAGGTGCGCCCGTGCCGCCGGGGGCCGCGACTTCGGCGGGTCCCGGCGACGTGGACTGTTCGGCGGTGGGCGAGTTCGCCGGGGACTGCGCGCCGGTGCCGATCGCGACGGTTCCGGTGGCGAGCAGTCCGATGACCAGGGCCGCGCCCGCGACGATCGCGGCGCGCTGGCGGCCGGTAAGCCTGCGAATACGGGAAACCGGCAGCCCGTTCTCCTTGCCGCCGGGACGGCTGGACCGCTCGAGGGCGGGCAGTTCCTTGGTCTTCGGCGCGGCGGGGGTCTGGGCGAGCGCCGCGACCGGCGCGGTGTCGATCGCACTGTCCAGCAGGTCCGCGGCCAGCGCGGCAGCCCCGCGTGCACTGGTGTTGGCGGGCTCGGGCGCGGCGACCAGCGGGAGACCGAACTCGCTCGAGATCAGCTCGCCGACCAACGGAATCGCACCTCCGCCGCCGGTCAGCAGCACCCGGCTGATGTCGCCGATGTCGAGTCCGGCGCGGTGCACGGTGTCGCGGATCAGATCGATGGAGGTGAGCAGCGGACCGCGGATCAGTTCTTCCAGCTCGCTGCGGACCAAGCGGATCTGGTCGCCCGCGGGAGAAGTCGGGTCGAGGCGGACGGGGACGACCGTAGCGGTATTTATGGAAAGCTCTTCTTTCGCATTTTTGCAGCGCTCTCGTAATACCGACAATTCACGTTCCACAACCGGGTCGAACGGATCGAAATCATTTCCACGCAATGCGTTAGCCAGCACGTAACGCATGGTCAGCAGATCGAATTCGGAACCGGCGACGTCGGTCGAGCGGAGCGACGCGAGCAGGGCCGTCTGGCTACCCGTGCGCACCACCGAGACGGTCGATCCGGTCGCGCCGAGGTCGTAGACCACCAGCGCGCCCTCGCCGAGCGGACCGTGCGCGGCCTCGAGCCACTGCACCGCCGCCGTCGGCTCGGGGACGAGCGTCACTTCGTGCAGGCCCGCGGCGTCCAACGCGGCGCGCTGCACGTCGATCGTGTGCCGCGACCACCACGCCGGATGGCAGGCGACGACGGCGCCGGGCTGTTCCCCTGTGGCATCGGCGATTTCGTCGATGAGACAGGTGACGGCCGTGGCGACCAAGTCCTCCGCCGCGTGCGCGGAACCGTTTTCGGCCAGGATGTCGACCGGATCGCCGACCCGAGCCAGAAACCCTTCCAGCACCGCGTCACTGGAATGTCTTCCGGTGCGCCCCGCGCCGGACCCGAAGGTAGGCGGGGCGTCCTGGCTCAGACGCAACACACTCGGGTGGCTCACGACGGCGCCGCCCGCCGCGGGGCCTGCCTGGGTGTCGCCGATCTCACCCGTCGTCGCCACGGCGACCGAATTCGACGCCCCGACCTTGATGCCGAGCGCCAGACGCTGTGTCATTGGTGAACCTCGTATGGGGAAACCGTGGGATCCGGTAGTCGCTGCTGTGTTGTTCGATTGTGCGATATAGCCGTGTGATCCGGCCTGCCAGATCTGTCGGTTGCTGGGGGGCCGCCGTTACCGAGGTAGGGGAAAGAGCGGGGAAATGCCCCTAATGGCGGACGCGCCCCTAATGCGTCGCTCTCGTGATTGGTGGGGGTCCGCCCCGTTCCCCCGTAACGCGAGGCGTGCCTAGCGTGAAATGCATTCCAACGAGTGCGGATCGCGTGGTCCGCCGATCCCAGGAGACGATCCTCGATGACCCCCAATGTGATTCTCGAGTTCATCCTCGGCCTGCTGCGCGACCGCGAGGCCGCGGTGGGTTACTGCGCCAACCCGGAAGGCGCGCTGGCCGCCGCGGGACTGTCCGCGGTCACGCCGGAGGACATCGCCGCGGTGGCCCCGATGGTGGCCGAGTCGGCTTTGGTGGCCGGCGGCTCGCAGCTGTCGGCGATCGTCGCGGCGGGCACGTCGGCCGGTGCCGCCGTCGGCGTCGGTGCGGCCGCGTCGGCGGGTGCGAACGCGGCGGTCGGCGCGGGCGTCGACATGGGCGCCGGTGTGAACACCGACATCGACCTCGGCGCGGACGTGAACACCGACATCGACCTCGGCGCGGATCTGAACACCGACATCGACCTCGGCCTGAACGGCGACCTCGGCGCGGGCCTCGACCTGGGCGGCGCGCTCGGCGCGGGCCTCGGCGGGGTTCTCGGGGCGGGCGCGGGTGTGGGCGCTGGCCTGGGTGGTGCTGTCGGTGGCGTGCTGGATGGCGTCGGTGATATCGCTGCCGGAGCGGGCGCCGGTCTCGGTGGCGTGCTCGAGGGGGCTCTCGGTGCGGGCGCGGGTGTGGGCGCTGGTCTGGGTGGTGCTGTCGGTGGCGTATTGGACGGTGTCGGTGATATCGCCGCCGGAGCGGGTGCTGGTTTGGGTGGTGCGCTCGACGGGGGCCTGGGTGCGGGTGCTGGTTTGGGTGGTGCGCTCGACGCGGGCCTCGGCGCTGGCGCTGGGCTGGGCGCGGGTCTCGAGGGTTCCGTCGACGCTGGTCTGGAAGGCGCGGTCGGTGCGGGCGCCGGTCTCGGCGGCGCGCTGGAAGGCACGATCGGATCCGTCGCGGAGGCGGGCGCGGACCTGTCTGCGGGCCTCGGCGGCGCTCTAGGCGCAGGCGGCGAGCTCGCGGGCGGGCTCGAAGGGGCGCTCGGCGCAGTCGGAAACGTGGGCGCTGGCCTGGGCGCGGGCCTGGACGGCGCACTCGGAGCTGGCGGCGAGTTCGGCAGCGACCTGTCCGCTGGTGTCGGCGGCGCGATCGATGCGGGTGCCGATCTGGGCGCTGGCCTGGGTGGTGCGCTGGACGCGGGCCTCGGTGCCGGTGCCGAAATCGGCGGTGACCTGTCGGCGGGACTCGGTGGTGCTCTCGGCGCCGGTGCTCAGGCCGGTGCCGATCTGGGCTCGGGCCTGGGTGGCGCGGTGGATGCGGGTGCCGATCTCGGTGGTGATCTGTCGGCCGGTCTCGGTGGTGCTCTCGGCGCGGGTGCGCAGGCGGGTGCCGACCTCGGTGTGGGCCTGGGTGGCGCGCTCGATGCTGGAGGCGAGTTCGGCGGTGACCTGTCCGCTGGTGTCGGCGGCGCGATCGACGCAGGCGCAGAAGCCGGTGCCGGCTTGGATGCGGGCCTCGGTGGTGCTCTCGACGCCGGTGCCCAGGCCGGTGCCGATCTGGGCGCGGGCTTGGGCGGTGCGCTGGATGCGGGTGCGGACTTCGGCGGCCAGCTTGCCGGTGGTCTGGAGGGTGCGCTGGATGCGGGCCTCGGTGCGGGCACCGAGCTCGGCGGCGACCTGTCGGCTGGTCTCGGTGGCGCTCTCGGCGCTGGCGCTCAGGCCGGTGCCGATCTGGGCGCGGGCGTAGGCGGTGCGCTGGATGCGGGCGCCGAGTTCGGCGGTGACTTGTCCGCTGGTGTCGCTGGCGCGATCGACGCGGGTGCTGAGGCTGGTGCCGGTTTGGGCGCTGGTCTGGGCGGTGCGTTGGATTCGGGTGCCGAGTTCGGCAGCGAGCTGGCCGGTGGTCTGGAAGGCGCGTTGGACGCGGGTGTCGGTACGGGCGCCGAACTGGGTGGCGATCATTCCGCCGGTGTCGGTGGTGCGCTTGGCGCGGGTGCTCATGCGGGCGCCGACCTCGGTGCGGGCCTGGGTGGCGCGGTCGACGCGGGTGCGGACTTCGGTGGTCAGCTGGCCGGTGGTCTGGATGGCGCGGTCGACGCGGGTGCCGGGCTCGGTGGTGACCTTTCCGCTGGTCTCGGTGGCGTGATCGACGCCGGTGCCGAGGCGGGCGCTGATTTCGGCGGCGGGCTCGAAGCTGGTCTCGGCGGTGCGGTCGATGCCGGTGCCGGGTTCGGTGGGGATCTGGCGGCTGGTCTCGGCGGTGCGGTCGACGCGGGGACCGAGTTCGGTGGTGATCTGTCGGCCGGTTTCGATGGCGCGCTGGACGCGGGGACGAATCTTGCTGCGGGCGTAGAGGGTGTGCTCGGAGCGGGTGCCGAGGCGGGCGCTGGTCTCGCGGGTGGCCTCGAGACCGGGTTCGGTGGCGCGGTTGACGCGGGCGCGGACTTCAGCGGTGATCTTGCCGCGGGCCTCGAAGGCGCTGTCGGTGCGGGCACCGGGCTGGCTGGGGGACTGGAGTCCGGGTTCGGCAGCGCGATCGATGCCGGTGCGGACTTCGGCGGTGATCTTGCCGCGGGTGCGGGTGCGGGTCTGGAAGGCGCGTTCGGTGCGGGCGCGGAAGCTGGCGCCGGACTGGCCGGTGGTCTCGAGACCGGGCTGGGTGGCGCGGTCGACGCTGGCGCTGATTTCGGTGGCGACCTGGCCGCGGGTCTGGGCGGCGGCTTCGAGGGTGCGCTGGGTGCAGGTGCGGAAGCCGCGGCCGGTCTGGAAACCGGGCTGGGCGGCGCGCTCGACGCGGGGACAGGTTTGGAGACCGGTCTCGGTGGCGGGTTCGGCGCTGATCTCGCGGCCGGTCTCGGTGGCGCGGTCGATGCGGGCGCCGGTCTGGCCGGTGGGCTGGAAGGCGCGGCGAGCGGCGCGCTCGAGGCGGGCGGCGAACTGGCCGGTGGCGTCGAAGGCGCGCTGAGCGCGGGCGCCGAGGCCGGGGCCGGAGTGGCGGCAGGGCTCGGGACCGCGGCGGAGTTCGGCGGCGATTTCGCCGGCGGCATCGGCGGGGCTGTCGAGGCCGGTTCGGGCCTGGGCGCCGGGCTGGAGAGCGGGTTGCAGGGGGCGGTGGAAGCCGGAGCGGGCGTCGGGTCCGGTGTGTCCGGCGGGGCGAACGCGGGTGGTCAGGCGGTCACCGGCCTGGAGACGAGCATGTCGGCCGGGCTGGGCACGGTGCTCGGCGCGGAGCACGAGATCGGCGGCGGGCTGAACAGCGAACTCGGCGGTGTGCTCGCCAGCGGCGCGCAGGGCGGCGCGGAACTGGGCGGCGGTTTGCAGGGCTTGGTCGGCGGTGTGTCCGGGTTCGGCGGCGACCTGTCCGGTGGCGCCGAAGCCGCCGTCGAGGCGGGCGGCGAATTCGGATCCGGTCTGGAGACAGGCCTTTCCGGCGGTATCGAGTCCGGCGCGGCGGCCGGCGCCGACCTGGCGGGCGGCCTCGGCGGCGCGATCGAAGCGGGCGGCCAGGCGGTGTCCGGGCTCGAGGCGGGCCTCTCGGCGGGTGTCGGCGCGGCCACGCAGGCGGGCGCCGGTCTCACGGCTGGACTCGAGGGTGCGATCGGCGCGGCGGGTCAGGCGGGCGCCGGGCTCGAGTCGGGTCTCTCGGCCGGACTGGGTGCCGCGGGGAACGCGGGCGCTGGCCTGAGCAGCGGCCTCGAAGCTGGTCTGGGCGCTGCCGGGAATGCGGGTGCGGGCCTCAATAGCGGTCTCGAAGCTGGTTTGGGTGCGGCAGGCAACGCCGGTGCCGGTCTGTCCGGCGGCCTGGAAACCGGCCTCGGTGCCGCGGGCAACGCGGGCGCTGGCCTGAACAGCGGGCTCGAAGCCGGTCTCGGTGCCGCCGGAAACGCGGGTGCCGGTCTGTCCGGTGGTCTGGAAACCGGCCTCGGCGCCGCGGGCAACGCGGGTGCGGGCCTCAACAGTGGCCTCGAGACCGGCCTGGGCAACGCGGGCGCCGGTCTGGACTCCGGCCTCGGCGGCGACCTCTCCTCCGGCGCGTTCGAAGGCGGCGCGGACGCCACGGGTTCGCTCGGCGCGCAGGGTGCGCTCGGCGGCGGTTCGAACCTGGGTGGCAGCATCGGATCCACGGCGGAGACCACCGCGAACACCTGGTCGTCGCTGGACGTTTCGAGCGCGTTCGGCTCCGGCTTCGACGGCGGCCTCGGCACTACCGGCGAGACCTCGCTGTTCGCCGAGGGCGAGTCGAGCGCCGAGCTCGGCGGGTCGACGGACCTGTCGGGTGACGCGTTCCTGCACTGAGAGAGGACGACAACGCGATGGGAACACCCGTACCCGCTTCCGCGCCCGGAGTGCCGCTGCTGTCGGTACTGGGTGAGACCATCGCCGCGGCGCGCGCCGCGGGTCGCACCGACCTCGTCGGCCGCCTGGAAACGGCGGCCGACCGGGTCCGCGACCCGCGGCGTCGCATCGTGATCGCGGGCCAACTCGGCCAGGGCAAGAGCCGTTTCGTGAACGCCCTGCTGAACTTCGACATCTGCCCGGTGGGCGACGACGCGACCACGGTCGTCCCCGCCACGCTCTCGCACGGTGAATACGCGCAGGCTCAGTTCCTGCTCACCGAACCGCGCGGCGGCAGCGAGAGCCGGGTGCCGGTCCCGATCGAACAGATTCCGACGATCGACTCCCGCAGCCCGCTCGCCGACGGCAGGCGGATGATGCGCCTGGAGATCCAGCTGCCGAATCCGCTGCTCGCCGACGGCATCGTCCTCGTCGACACCCCGGGCGTCGGAGGTCACGGAAACGCCAGCGCCACAACGGTTCTCGGCATGGTTCCGGCCGCCGACGCGGTGTTCGTGCTGTCCGACGCCTCCACCGAGATCACCGAACCCGAGCTCGCCTTCCTGCGCCAGGTCCGCGAGCTGTGCCCGACGGTCGCGCTGCTGCTCACCAAGATCGATCTGTACCCGCACTGGCGCCAGGTCCACGAGGCGAATCTCGGCCACCTGTACCGCGCCGGGTTGGAGGTGCCGATCATCCCGGTGTCCGCGCTGCTGCGCGAGCACGCCATGCGTTTGCAGGACGCGCAGCTCGGCCAGGAATCGGGTTTCGGTGTGCTGTATCAATTCCTGCGCGAGCAGGTGGTCGCGCGCGACCAGGCCGAGACCCGCGCCGCCGTCGCGCGCGACATCCAGTCCGCAGCGGAGCATCTGGCGCTCGCGCTGGGCAGCGAACTCGTCGCGCTGCGCGATCCGAACCAGGGCGCGGCCGCGATCAAGGAACTCCAGTCCGCGAAAGCCGCTGCGGAAGACCTGCATCGGCGCACCGCCGCCTGGCAGCAGACGCTCTCCGACGGAATCACCGATCTGGCAAGCGATGTCGACCACGACCTGCGAGATCGCTTGCGACACCTCACCCGAACCGGCGAGGAGTGGATCGACGAGCACGACCCGGGCAGGCACTGGGACGCCATCACCGAATGGCTCACCGGCACCGTCGACAGCGCCCTCGCCGACAACCTGCTGTGGACCCACAAACGCGCGGTCCAGCTGGCCGAACAGGTCGCCGAACACTTCATCCACTTCGGCGCCGTCGACCTGCCCGACGTGAAGAGCGGATTGAACGCCGAGGACAACCCGATCTCCGGCACCCTCGGCGATCTGGAACCGGACATCGGCTTCGCCAGCAAGCTGCTCGTCGGCATGCGCGGTTCCTACGGCGGTGTGCTGATGGTCGGTCTCGCCAGCACCTTCGCCGGACTGGCCATGCTCAATCCGATCTCCATCGGCGCGGGTGTCATCGTGGGCGGCAAGGCTTTTCGTGACGACAAGCAGGCCCGCCTCGCGCGCCGCCGGGTCGAGGCGAAGAACGCGGTGCGCCGCTTCGTCGACGACGTCGCCTTCCAAGCGGGCAAGGAATCCAAGGACCGCCTGCACCGCATCCACCGCGCCCTGCGCGACCACTACAGCGGTGTCGCCGAGCGCAGCCTCCGCTCCCTCGAGGACTCGCTGCGCGCCGCGCAGGAGGCGGCCACGATGGAGACCGCGCGCCGCACCGAGCGGTGCACCGTGCTGGAACGGCAGCTGCGCTTCGTCGCGGAACTGCGCCGCTACGCCGACGCGATGCAACAGCCCATCGCCGCCGCGCCCGTCCGGGGAGCCCTCGGTACGGTATCGGGGTGATCACGACACCCCACTCGCGCTCGACCAGGGGCGCCGCGTCCTTCCGGTGCGCATCCGTCGAGGCCCGAATCGGCGTTCGCGCCATGGGGCGCCGGTGACCACGAGAGTCGCGCCCGGCATCGTCGTCGAGGCGCATCGGCTGGTGGACGCGGCCCGGCAGGCGTTCGCGCGCGAACCGCGCCCGAGGGCTCTGCTCGCGGACTGCGCGCGCAGGTTGGATCAGCCGCTGCGGGTCGCGCTGGCGGGTTCGCTGAAGGCGGGCAAGTCGACGCTGTTGAACTCGCTGGTCGGCCAGGACATCGCGCCGACCGACGCGACCGAGTGCACCAGGGTGGTCACCTGGTATCGCAACGGCCCGACCCCGAGCGTGACCGCGTACGCCCCCGACGGCGCCACCGCCAACGTGGTGGTGCGCCGCGGCGGTGGTGCGCACGGCCTGACCTTCGACCTGGAACGGCTGAACTGGAACGCGCCGGGCCCGCGCGAGGTCGACCACCTCGAGGTCGAATGGCCCGCCGCCGCGCTGGCGCACACCACCATCATCGACACACCGGGCACCTCCTCGCTCTCGCGCGAGGTGTCGCGGCGCACCGCCCGCCTGCTGACCCCCGACGACGAGGAGGCCGAGGCCACCCTTTCCGTCCCCGGCGCCGACGCGGTCGTCTATCTGCTGCGCAGGTTGGACGCCACCGACGTTCGCTTCCTGGAGCGCATCGGTTCGGGAACCGCTGCGCGGCAAGGCGCTTCGGGATTGACCGGTCCTCTCGGCGTGGTTGGTGTCGTCTCACGGGCGGATGAGATCGGCGCTGGACGCATCGACGCACTGCATTCGGCTCGCGACGTCGCGTCCCGGTTCGCCACCGAGCTGGAGCGAACCGGGTTGTGCCAGGCCGTGATTCCCGTCGCGGGCCTGCTCGCCTTCGCCGCGGAGACGCTGCGGCAACAGGAGTTCACCGCGTTCCAGGCCTTGGCGAGCGTCCCGGTAGACGAGCTGACCGCGGCGATGTTGTCGGCGGATCGCTTCGCGCGCCCCGACATTCCGCTGCCCGTCGCGCCGGAACTGCGCGCCCAGCTGGCCGAGCGTTTCGGCATGTTCGGTATTCGCATGGCCGTTACTTTGATTCGGCTCGGCGTCCGCGATTCCGCCACGCTCGCCGCGGAATTGACCAGCCGCAGCGGCGTCGACGAGCTGCGCTCGGTCCTCGATGTCCAGTTCGGCCAGCGGGCCGATCAACTCAAGGCGCATTCGGCACTGACGGCACTGGCCAGGGTGCTGACCGCCTATCCGGGCACCTCCGCCGATCAACTGATGCCCCGAGTCCGCACCCTGCTCGCCGACGTGCACGGTTTCGCCGAACTGCGCCTGCTCGGGCGCCTGCGCACCGACGAATTGACCCTGCCCCCAGCGGATCTCGCCGAACTGCACCGTTTGATCGGCGGCTCGGGCATCGCACCCCACCTGCGCCTCGGCCTCCCGCCGAACGCGGGCCCGGAGGCCCAGCGCGCGCAGGCCGTCGCCGCGGTCCGCAAATGGCGCGAACGCGCCCGCCACCCCATGGCCGACCAGCTCACCACCCTCGCCTGCCTCACCGCCGCCCGCAGCGCCGAGGGCACGTTGAGCATGCTGCCCCCGGCCCCGGAGATGCGCATGGGCCGCCGCTGATCGGCTTCCGCGCGGTGGCGACGACACCTCGATCGTGCGCCCGGCACCACCGGCCCGCCGTGGTCGACAACTCCGGATCGATCGCTTCCCGCGCGGTGCACACCCAGACGTGGCTGGAATGGCTGCGGTGCTGCCGCTCAGCGAACTCGGCAACATGGCGAGCAGCGTTGGTGAGCACATTGCCCGCGCACTGCCGCGGTTCGATTCCCTGGCATCAACGCGCCGACTCGGGGTACGCGTCCGGCAGGAGTACTTCCGCCTCGCCTTCGGCCGTGGGTGGTCTGTGGGCGGACGGCGCCTGTAAGGAGGCCGTGATGAGCGATCGCGAAGTCGTGCAGACCCTGCTGGACCGCGCGGGCACCGGATACGCCGCCGAGGCGGGCATCAAGCTCGCGGACAAACCCGCGCCGCTGTTCCAATTACTGATGCTCGCCGAACTGCTGAGCACCCGGATCTCCGCCGACATCGCCGTTTCCGCCGCCAAGGAACTGATCGACAGCGGTTACCGCACGCCGCAGAAGGTCGCCGACGCCGACTGGCAAGACCTCGTCGACGCCCTCGGCCGCGCCCACTACAAGCGCTACGACGAGAGCACCGCGACCCGGCTCGGCGCGAACGCCCACCGCGTCCTCGACCAGTACCACGGTGACCTGCGCGAACTGGCCTCCGCGGCGGACGGTGACGCCCATCGGGCCGCCGACCTGCTCCAAGAATTCGACGGCATCGGCCCGACCGGCAGCGACATCTTCCTGCGCGAAGTCCAAGACACCTGGCCCTGGGCCCGCCCTCATTTCGACGACCGCGCCCTTCGCGGCGCCCGCCGAGTCGGCCTCCCCGCCGCCCCGGAGAAACTCGCCGACTTGGCCCCGCACGACCGCACCGCCGACTTGGCCGCGGCACTGGTCCGAGTCACCCTGGACGACAAGGTCGCAGACGACCTCCCAACCTGACCCGCCCGCTGCCGCGTGCGCACCAGCGCCACATCAGGCAACTCCCACACGCCCCGCACACGCCTCACACAGCCACCGCCTATGCGAGGAGTGCACACCCTCTGTGGCAACCTCAGCACACCTGCCGCCATGACCCCTGCGACCGACGGCCATCGGTAGAGAAAAGGCGGTTGCTCTTCACGGCGTGAGCGCCGAGCTGGTCGGGTCGATCAGAATCTTGGCGTGCCGCTCCGGATTGCCGAGCGCGGTGAAGGCGTTGTCGATGCCCTCCAACCCGACCGTTCCGGTGACGAGCGGCGCGGGGTCGACCTTGCCGTCGGCGATCATGTGCAGTGTGTCGCGGAACTCGCCCGGGTCGTAGCCGAGCACGAAGCGCAGCTCGATCTCCTTGTTGATCGCCATCGCCGGGTGGAAGCGGTCGGTCTCCATGCACACGCCGACCACCACGACCCGGGACAGCGGCGGAGCGGCGGTGAGAATTTGGTCGATGATGCCAGGAACGCCGACGCATTCGAAGATCACCGGTCCGGCGGGTCCGCCCTCGAACGTGTGCGCGAGCCGAAAGACGTACCACCACGGCAGATTCGGGACCCGGCGCAGGCGCTGCATGGTGTCGAATCCGAGTCCCAGCAGATCCGTGACGCTCCCGATCCCCTTCTTTGGCGCTGCCTCCCAAGGGGATTCGGCCGCCGGATCCACCACGACATCCGCACCGCACGCGGCGGCGAGTTCGCGGCGGCGCGGCGAGAAGTCGCTCGCGATCACCGTGCGAACGCCCGCCGCTTTCAGCATGCTGATCACCGCGAGACCGATCGGCCCGCAGCCGATCACGAAAGCGGTCCGACCCTTGCCGACCCGCCCCTTGCGAACGGCGTGCCAGGCCACCGCCATCGGTTCGGTGAGCGCGGCCAGCTCCGCCGAAAGCCCGTTCGGCACTGGCATGGTCATCGACTCTTGCACCACCACCTGCTCGGCGTAGCCGCCGGGCGCGGCCGTCGTCAGTCCGGTGAGATGCGGCTGTCCGTCGTGCCGGATGATCGGCAAGGCAACGACTTTCGTCCCCGGCTTCCACCGCTTCCGGCAGTCTGGACCGTATTCGACTATCTCCCCGCTGAATTCGTGCCCGAGCACCACACTCTGCTCTGACCGCATGAACCCGTCGTACCCGGTCGCGCTCGCCAAGTCGGCCATCTCGTCGGCATGCGTCCGAGCATGCAGATCGGATCCGCAGATCCCACACCGAACCACATTGAGCAACACCTGCCCGCGCCCCGGCCGCGGCGTCGGCAACTCCTCGACCTGGAATTTCGTATTCGTCACGACAGCGGCTCGCAAACCGAACTCCTCTCGGACCACCCCGCGCCGAACCTACCACCGCCCGGCCGACCCCCGCGGCCGATCGAATTCCAGCGACGAGCCCGTGACTCTCAGCCGTTGACGAAGGTGAGGCTGGTCGGGTCGTAGCGGGTGCCGGCGATCTGGGAGGGCGGGGCGGCGGATTCGATGGCGGTGAGGTCTTCGGGGGTGAGGGTGAGGGAGAGCGCGGCGAGGTTTTCCTCGAGGTAGCGCTGGCGTCGGGTGCCGGGAATGGGGACGACGTCGTCGCCGCGGTGCTGCACCCAGGCCAGGGCGAGTTGGCCCGCGGTGACGCCCTTGGCGGCGGCGAGTTCGTTCAGTTTCGCGACGATCGCCAGGTTCTGTTCCAGGTTGCCGTCGGCGAAACGGGGCTGGCTGCGGCGCACGTCGGTCTCCGCCAATTCGTCGACCGAGTTGTATCGGCCGGTCAGGAAGCCGCGGCCGAGCGGGGAGAACGGGACGATGCCGACGCCGAGCTCGCGGCAGACCGGGAGAATTTCGGCTTCCAGGTCGCGGGTCCACAGCGACCACTCGCTCTGCAACGCGGCGATCGGATGCACCGCGTGCGCCCGCCGGATGGTTTGCGCGCTTGCCTCGGAAAGCCCCAGGTGACGGACCTTTCCGGCCCGCACGAGCTCGGCCATGGCGCCGACGGTCTCCTCGATCGGCACCCGCGGGTCGACGCGGTGCTGGTAGTAGAGGTCGATATGGTCGACGCCGAGCCTGCGCAGCGACGCATCGCACGCCTGCCGCACGTAGGCGGCGTCGCCGCGGATCGCGGTGGGTTCGCCGAGGCGGTTGGCGAAGCCGAACTTCGTGGCGAGCACCACCTCGTCGCGGCGTCCGGCGATGGCCCGGCCGATCAGCTCCTCGTTGTGGCCGGAGCCGTAGAAGTCGGCGGTGTCGAGGAGGGTCACCCCGAGATCGAGTGCGCGGTGCAGTGTCGCGATCGATTGCGCGTCGTCCGCGGCGCCGTATCCGTGACTCATCCCCATGCATCCCAGACCCTGCGCGGAGACCGCGAGTCCACCGAGATGCCGGATGCGACCGTCGATCATGGTGCTACCTCCTGTGCTCGAAAAACCTTCCGGCACAGAACGCTATGAGTTGGAGTGCGCTCCATGTCAACAAGCGGACACCGAGACCGCGAGTGTGCTCCGCGACCCGAGTTGGTGGCGACCACTCGAGCGCGAGGCGCACCGAACTTCCGTTGACGGAGCGGCAAATCTGCCGCGATCGGGAGCAGATGGCTAATGCCCTGGCAGGTGAATTCGCCCGGCCGCCGGGCATACCTGCTCTTGTGCGTTCCCAACCCCGATCGGAGCCCGCCGTGATCCACACCCTGCTGTCCGCCGAGGACTTCCGCCAGGCCCTCGCCAACAACGCCAAGGTCGTCGTCTACTGCCAGGTCGAGCGAGACCCGGAGTGCCAGGACATCAAGAAAGAACTCGACCGCCTCGCCGAGGAGCATGCGGACGTCTCGTTCTTCGCGCTCGACCTGGACACCGTCCGGGACGCCGTGGGGCAGGAACTCGACGACCCGGTCGAGCCGCCGAGCTACTACCTCTTCCTGGACGGAAAACGGGTCGACGTGGTGCGCGGAGCCGCCCGAAACCTGACCGCCGCGTTGAGCGCGCACTTCTGACCCCGCGAACTCCTACCCGCCGCGTGCCGATCGACGTGACGTCTGGCTACCCGCGCTGGCGGTGCTTCGCGTTTTCGCCGAGAGGCACCGGTGTGCCGAACCGCGCCGGCTCGCCCGACACTCGCGGATGACGCCTACGCGAGCGCCAAGAAGACGAGCGACGCCAGCACCACGAGCCCCGAGAGGACCATCCCCACCGTATTCCCCAGCTCGGTCCGCGACGCCCGGGTCGCTTTGTCCAACCCTTCCTCCTTGGCCGACGGCAGGAAGAACAAAACGATGAAGCCGATCGGACCGGCCGCGAGCAACCAGGCCAACGGTTGCAACCCCTTCTTGTACGCGAGTGTGCCGACCAAAGCCATCATGGCGATCGCGATTCCGACCTGCATCCGTCCTCATCCCCGAGCGTTGCGCTGACCTGCCTGCATCGCCTCGGCGGAAATGCTTGTTACACAGCGCAAGCGACAATCACGCCACCGAGGTATCGGCGGTTCTCATGGGTAGGTCGCGATACCAGGCGACGACCAAGGCGCTTATCGTCCGCACGCCCGGCTCGGACTCTCATTCGATCCGAGTCGATGAATCCGAACGCCCACTTCGACCCGCCGCCGCGGCACCAAATCTTCGTCGACCTTCGCTCGGAACGGACAGGAATTGCGCGATGGCTTCACGAGTCAACTCCGCGACCGTGACGCCTCGTCGCTGCGCCTCATGGCGCAATCGCTCACCGAGCTCGTCGGGTAGCTTCACGGTCGTCGGCATCATGGTATGCAAGCACGTCTTTCAGACCGACTTGACGATCCCCCCGTCGATCAAGTGATCCGACCCCGTAATACTCCCCGCCACATCCGAAAGCAGGAACGTGATCAGCGCCGCGACCTCGTCCGGCTCGGTGATCCGCCCCGTCACCATCCCCATCCGCGCGGGCACGTGACCGAGGAACTCGGCTTGCTCCACCGCGACAGCGGCGGCCAGCTTTCCGCCGAAACCGTCCGGCGCCTCCCAGATATCGGTCCGCACCGGACCCGGGGAAACGGTCGCCACCCGAACACCTTGTGGGCCAAGCTCTTCGGACAACCCCTTGCCGAACGCGGTGAGCGCGGCCTTGGCGACGTTGTAAGCCAGCGGCGGTCCGGCCGGGCGGCGTGCGCCGATCGATGACACGTTCACGATCGCGCCGCCGCCGTCGGTCAGGAACGGCAGCGCCGCCCTGGTGACCCTGACGGCGGCAAAGAGGTTGAGATCGAACACTTCTCGCCAGTGCGCGTCATCGATACTGGCGAATCCGCCGATGTCCACCGCGTCGCCGCCGCCGACATTGTTGACGAGCAGATCGATGCCGCCGAGTTCGGCCGTCGCACGCTCCACCAGTTCGTCCGCACTCTCGGGCGCGGCGAGGTCGACCGCCACGGCCACCGCACCCGTCGCCTCGAGTTCGGCGGTGGGTTTGCGCGCCGCGCCGACGACGCGCACGCCCTCGCCGGTCAGCCGGCGCACCGTCGCGAGCCCGATGCCGCGACTCGCCCCGGTGACGACCGCGGTCTTGCCGTTGAGCTGGAGATCCATGGTGCCTTCCATTCTTTAACTAGAGGTACAAAACTGGGGTGTGCGAAAGCCGCTCGAAAGCAGAGAATTCAGAGCGAGTCGATCACCGCGTCGATCGTGCGCATCGAACGGTCCGGCCCGTCGGCCGTCTTGGACAGCACCTGCATCCCGATCAACGTGCTGAGCAGCATGCTGGCGATCGCCCGCGAATCCCGGCCGCGGTCGATCTCCCCGGCGCGCTGCCCTTCCTCGATGGCGGCCTGGAACGCCGCCTCCGTGCGGTCGAACATCCGCCGGACCAGCGCGGTGGCCGCCGCGTCCGCGCCGCCGAGCGCCGCCGCGGTGTTCACCGCGAAGCAGCCGCGACGGTCCGGATCGGCGAGATTGGTCTCCGCGACCAGTCGCAAGGCGCCGCGTAGCCGCTCTTTCACCGACCCGGATTGCTCGAGCAGTCCCGTGATGGCCGCGGCCTGATTGTCCCGGTAGTGCCCGAGCGCCCGCTCGAACAGCGCGTGCTTACTGCCGAAAGTGTTGTAGAGGCTGCCTTTTCCGATGCCGAGCGCGTCCACGAGGTCCTGCGGGGTCGTGTCGGCATAGCCCTTGCGCCAGAACACCTCGGTCGCCCGTGCCACCGCGGCCTCCGGATCGAACTGTTTCGGCCTGCCCACGCGATCGAGCGTAGTCGGTTTTGTACCCGTAGGTCAATTTTAATTTCTGGGAATAGGTCGCGCAGGTCGGAGGTTGAGCTTGTCGACGACGTTGAGTGTATCGGACTCAAGTTTGAGTTGACGCCCGGCGCGGATCGGGTGCAAGATTGAGCCGACCACGCTCAGCGTTGCTGGGACCGTGCTCCGTGAGGTGCTAGGGGCGAGGTCTCGCGGCGGTGCGACGCACACGCCGTAGGGCGGGCCAGACTCGCCCGGCACCGACAAGTAAGTACGTCAATCAGGAGGAACCAACATGGCTCGTGCGGTCGGAATCGACCTCGGGACCACGAACTCGGTAGTCGCCGTTCTCGAAGGCGGCGAGCCGGTCGTCGTCGCCAACTCGGAAGGATCGCGCACCACCCCGTCGATCGTCGCGTTCGCGAAGAACGGCGAGGTGCTGGTCGGTCAGCCTGCGAAGAACCAGGCCGTGACCAACGTCGACCGCACCATCCGCTCCGTCAAGCGCCACATCGGCACGGACTGGTCCGTCGGCATCGATGACAAGAAGTACACCGCGCAGGAGATCAGCGCGCGCGTGCTGATGAAGCTCAAGCGCGACGCGGAGGCCTACCTCGGTGAGGAGATCACCGACGCGGTCATCACCGTGCCCGCCTACTTCGAGGACTCGCAGCGCCAGGCCACCAAGGAAGCCGGTCAGATCGCCGGTCTGAACGTGCTGCGTATCGTCAACGAGCCCACCGCTGCCGCGCTCGCGTACGGCCTGGACAAGGGCGACAAGGAACAGACCATCCTGGTCTTCGACCTCGGTGGCGGCACCTTCGACGTCTCGCTGCTGGAAATCGGCGAGGGCGTCGTCGAGGTCCGCGCCACCTCCGGTGACAACCACCTCGGTGGCGACGACTGGGACGAGCGGGTCGTCGGCTGGCTGGTCGACAAGTTCAAGGGCACCTCGGGCATCGACCTGACCAAGGACAAGATGGCCATGCAGCGTCTGCGCGAGGCTGCCGAGAAGGCCAAGATCGAGCTGTCCTCGTCGCAGTCGACCTCGATCAACCTGCCCTACATCACCGTCGACGCGGACAAGAACCCGCTGTTCCTCGACGAGCAGCTGACCCGCGCCGAGTTCCAGAAGATCACCTCGGACCTGCTGGACCGCACTCGTGCGCCGTTCCAGTCCGTGATCAAGGACGCCGGCATCAACGTCGCCGACATCGACCACGTGGTCCTCGTCGGTGGCTCGACCCGTATGCCCGCCGTCTCCGATCTGGTCCGCGAGCTGACCGGCGGCAAGGAGCCCAACAAGGGCGTGAACCCGGACGAGGTCGTCGCCGTGGGCGCCGCCCTGCAGGCCGGTGTGCTCAAGGGTGAGGTCAAGGACGTCCTGCTGCTCGATGTGACCCCGCTGTCGCTGGGCATCGAGACCAAGGGCGGCGTGATGACCAAGCTCATCGAGCGCAACACCACCATTCCGACCAAGCGCTCGGAGACCTTCACCACGGCCGACGACAACCAGCCGTCGGTGCAGATCCAGGTGTTCCAGGGTGAGCGCGAGATCGCCTCGCACAACAAGCTGCTCGGCTCCTTCGAGCTGACCGGCATCCCGCCGGCCCCGCGCGGCGTGCCGCAGATCGAGGTCACCTTCGACATCGACGCCAACGGCATCGTGCACGTCACCGCGAAGGACAAGGGCACCGGCAAGGAGAACACGATCAAGATCCAGGACGGCTCCGGCCTGTCCAAGGAGGAGATCGACCGGATGGTGAAGGACGCCGAGGCGCACGCGGCCGAGGACAAGGCGCGTCGCGAGGAGGCGGAGACCCGCAACCAGGCCGAGTCGCTGGTGCACCAGACCGAGAAGTTCATCAAGGAGAACGAGGACAAGGTGCCCGCGGACGTGAAGTCCAAGGTCGAGGCGGCCATCGCCGAGGCCAACGAGGCGCTGAAGGGCACCGACATCGCGGCCGTGAAGTCCGCGGTGGAGAAGCTCGCCACCGAGTCGCAGGCGCTCGGCCAGGCCATCTACGAGGCCTCCGCCGCCGAGCAGGCCGCGTCCGGCAACGGCGCGTCCAGCTCCGCGAACGACGACCAGGTCGTCGATGCCGAGGTCGTTGACGAGCCGGTCGACACGGAGAAGAAGTGACCGAGGACAACCAGGGCGATTCGGCACAGGAGCCGATCACCTTCGTCGACAAGCGCAAGGTCGATCCGGCCACCGGTGAGGTTCGGGAACCGGTCGCGGACAACGCGACCGGGCCCGGCCCCGAGGGCGCGAACGGTGCGGAAGGCAATGGCGTCGGGACTGCCGAGGCAGCCGAGACGCTGGCCGACACGATCGGTGTCGAGCTGGCCGAGCGCACCGCCGACCTACAGCGGCTGACCGCGGAATACGCCAACTACCGGCGCCGCGTCGAGCGCGACCGCAAGGCCGCCATCGACGGCGCCAAGGCGGCCGTGGTCACCGAACTGCTCGGCGTGCTCGACGATCTGGATCGCGCGAGGGCCCACGGCGACCTCGAGTCCGGACCGCTGAAGTCGGTGGCGGACAAACTGGTCGACGCGCTGCGCAAGCAAGGCCTCGAGGAGTTCGGCACGGAGGGCGAGCCCTTCGATCCGACCCTGCACGAGGCCGTGCAGCACGAGGGTTCCGGCGCGGATCCGGTGCTCGGTGTCGTAATGCGCAAGGGCTATCGGTTCGGCGATCGGGTGCTTCGGCACGCGCTCGTCGGGGTAACCGATGGCGTGGCCGATTTGGCTGAGAACGAGGCATCGGATGCAGATGCCAATGCTGACGACTAACACTGCTGCGCGAGCGACGGACCCGGAGGCGGTAGCGAAGCGTGGCCACGTAGGGGCCCGGGAGCGCGGCAAATCCAACCCCGCTGCGCGAGCGACGGACCCGGAGGCGGTAGCGAAGCGTGGCCACGTAGGGGCCCGGGAGCGCGGCAAATCCAACACTGCGAAAGGAGGAGATACTCGGTGAGCCAACGGGAGTGGATCGAAAAGGACTTCTACAAGGAGCTGGGTATCTCCTCCAGCGCTTCGCAGGACGAGATCAAGAAGGCGTACCGCAAGCTCGCCCGCGACCTGCATCCGGACGCCAATCCGGGTGACACCAAGGCCGAGGAGCGCTTCAAGGCCGTCAGCGAGGCGCATGCCGTGCTGTCGGATCCGGCCAAGCGCAAGGAGTACGACGACACGCGAAAACTCTTCGCGGGCGGCGGTTATCCGCGTGGCGGGTTCACACCCGGTGGCGGGGGCGGCTTCTCGCAGGACTTCAATATCGGCGATATCTTCGGCGGCGCCACCACAGGTGACGGCGGGCTCGGTGACCTGCTCGGCGGTCTGTTCAATCGGGGCGGCACCCGCTCCACGAGCAGGCCGCGGCGCGGCGCCGACGTGGAGACCGAGACGACCCTGGGCTTCCGCGAGGCCGCGCAGGGCGTCACCGTTCCGCTGCGGATGACAAGTCCGTCGCCGTGCACCACGTGTCACGGCAGCGGTGCGAAACCGGGGACCAGTCCCCGGGTCTGCCCCAACTGCAACGGCGCCGGTGTGATCAGCCGGAACCAGGGCGCGTTCGGATTCAGCGAGCCGTGCGACGAGTGCCGGGGTTCCGGCTCGATCATCGACGACCCGTGCCCCGACTGCCACGGCAACGGGATCCAGAACCGCACCCGCACCATCACGGTGCGGATTCCGCCGGGCGTCAGCGACGGCCAGCGGATCCGGTTGGCGGGGCAGGGCGAGGCGGGACTGCGCGGTGCGCCCTCGGGCGACCTGTACGTCAGCGTGCACGTCAGCCAGGACAAGGTCTTCGGCCGCAACGGCGACGACCTCACCCTGGTGCTGCCGGTCAGTTACGCTGAGTTGGTGCTCGGCACAACGGTTTCCGTGCCCACGTTGGAAGGGCGCGTCGGCGTGAAGGTGCCGCCGGGCACCGCCGACGGCCGGATCCTGCGGGTGCGTGGCCGCGGCGTTCCCAAGCGCGGCGGCGGCGCGGGTGACCTGCTGGTCACCGTCAAGGTCGCGGTGCCGCAGAAACTGGACAGCGATGCCACCGACGCGCTGGAGCGCTACCGGGAGGCGGAGAAGTCCAGCGGATTCGATCCTCGTGCGGGATGGGCAGGTGCGTGATGTCCACTGATCCGAAGAAGGCGTCCGGTGCGTCGCGAACCGAGTTCTTCATGATCTCGGTGGCGGCCCAGCTGGCGGGCATGCACGCGCAGACCCTGCGCACCTATGACCGCCTGGGACTCGTGACGCCGCAACGTACTTCGGGTGGCGGGCGACGTTATTCGGCGCGGGACGTCGAGCTGCTGCGCGAAGTGCAGCGGCTGTCCCAAGACGAGGGCGTGAACCTGGCGGGCATCAAACGCATCATCGAACTGACCAATCAGGTCGAGGAATTGCGCGAGCAACTCGCCGAGACGCGTGCGGAATTGGAGCGGCTGCGGGCGGGCTACCGTCCGGATCTCACTCCGCCGCAACGCAGTACGGCGCTGGTGGTGTGGAAGCCACGTAATCAGCGCTGAGGCGAAGGGTTCTCGGGCCCCGCTGCCGACCTCTCGGGTCGGAGCGGGGCCCTTCACTATTTGTGGTCATTTGATCAGTAGTTGGACGCGCGGGAAATCCCGAGAGACGCTCCGGTGAAATGCAGTGGAAGTTTGCTGGAGGAGTACTCGAGTTTGCTGGGCCACAGGCCTTTTCGTGGTCGTATTCGTACGGTGTATCGAACCGTCTGGTCCGCTTGTTCTCGATGCCGCGAATGCGCGGAAATTGCTCCGGTGCGGGTCCCGGTAGCGTGCGGGCGGTTGCCCAAAGGTCGCTCGCCCCAGGTCAACTGGACGAGTCTTGCAAACCGGGGCACGCGAATTCGGTGAAGGTGCGACCGAATCCAACGCTCTATTACGGTCTTTCGGTCTGTTATTTGGGAGTTTTGCTCTTTCGATTCTTGTTTCGGTGGAATTACACGCGTGATGTTCGAAGGTGGCATTCCGTTGCTGGCTAACCTCGCCTACACTCCTTGGCATCGGCTGCTGTCGAGTGTCCCGCAGCACCTCACTCGCCGGCGCGCATTATGTTCTAGTGCGAAATGGGGTTGTGAGACAAATGGATTCGCGGACTGTCGCTTTGATCAGAACGACGTTCAAGGCGGTTGCTGCGGAGGAAGGGGGGCCGGAAAGACTGGCCAGGTCGTTCTACGCGACCCTGTTCTCGGACTATCCGCAGGTCCGCGATTTCTTCCCCGCCGCGATGGATTCGCAGCGTGACCGTCTCGTCAAGGCCATCGGCTACGCGCTCGATCGGCTCGAGGAACCGAACAAGCTGTTGCCGTTCCTCGCTCAACTCGGCCGCGATCACCGCAAATACGGTGTGCAGGCCGAACATTACGCCGCGGTGGCCACTTCGCTGAAGACCGCGATGCGGCGCTTCGCGGGTACCGAGATGTGGACCGACGAGGTCGAGAGGGCCTGGGACGAGGGCCTGACGGTCATCAGCGAGACGATGATGGGCGCCGCCGAGAAGGAGATGACGCCCGCGGTCTGGTCCGGCCGGGTGCTGGAGAACCGGCTCGTCCTACGCAATCTCGCCATCGTGCGATTACAGCTCGATCAGCCGATGCAGTACGCCGCGGGTCAATACATGAGCGTGCAGATCCCGTCGCGGCCGCGGATGTGGCGGTACCTCTCGCCCGCCGTGCCCGCGAATGCCAACGGCGAGATCGAGTTCCACGTGCGCGGCGTGCTCGGCGGCTGGGTCAGCCCGGCCATCGTCGGCCAGACGCAGGTCGGGGACCAGTGGCTGATCGGCTCGCCGCTCGGCGGCCTCGGCGTGCCGCGCAACACCAAACGCAAGATGCTCATGGTGGGCTGCGGCACCGGTATCGCGCCGCTGCGCGCCCAGCTCATGCAAATGGCGCTGCGGCGAACCAATCCGAAGGTGCACCTGTTCGTCGGCGGCCATCACCCGTGCGATCTCTACGATTTGGAGACGTTGAGCAAGCTGGCCATGGCCAACCGCTGGCTGACCGTCACGCCGGTCAGCGAGAGCGACGAAAACCCTTGGTGGTATTACGAAGCCGGGGAGGTCGAGCGAATGTGGCCGGGCCTGGAGCCGCGCATGACCGGCCAGATCGGCAAGGTCGTCGCCAGCTACGGGCCGTGGGCCGATCGCGACGTGCAGATCGTCGGCTCGCCCTCGATGGTGCAGACCACCAAGTTCCGCTTGATGGCGGCGGGCACCCAGACCAAGAACATCCGCCACGATCCGCTGTTCTGAGTCGTCGTTCCGGCGAAGGTCGGGATCCAAGCGGGTGACGACTATCCGCGGGTCTGCGACTGGATCCCGGCCTTCGCCGGAACGATGGCCGTCAAAGTCCTTCGTACTGAATGCGTTCGGCCGGCGTGCCGGTCTCCACGAGCCGATCCAGCGTGGCCCGCGTCATCGCGGGGGAACCGCACACGAGCACCTGGTGGCGATCGAAGGCGCCGTGCGAGCCGATCACGTCGGCGAGCGTGCCCTCGAGCAGTTCGTCCGCGGGGAAGCCGATGTCCACGCGCGTCTGCTCGTACCACTCGTCTGCCCAGTTCGGGTCCTCCAGGCTCTCCACCACCGGGACGACGGTGAGCCAGTCCAGCTCCTCGGCGAGCAGGTAGAGCATGTCGGCGGCGTACAGGTCGCGCGGTGAGCTGCCGCCGACGAACAGGTAGGTGCGCGGCGGCTCGGGCACCCGCGCCAGTTCCAGGATCTGCGAACGCATCGGCGCGAGGCCGGTGCCGCCCGCGATCATCACCACCTCGTCACCCTCCGGGTCGACGGTGAAGGTGCCCTGCGGCGCGGCGATCCGCCATTCGTCGCCCGGTTGGGTGTCGGCGACCAGCGAGCCGCTGAGCCAGCCGCCCGGCACGGTGCGCACGTGGAACTCCAGCTTGCCGTCCAACGAGGGCGGTAGCGCGGGGGAGAGCCTGCGGCGCACGCCGGGCTGTTGCGGCGCCCGGACCTCGACGGATTGGCCCGCGACGAACGGCACGAACTCGCCGATCAGGCGGATCACCGCCACGTCGTGGCGTAAGCGGTGGTGGCCGACGACGGTCGAGGTCCACTCCGCTTGCGCGACTCCGTTGCCGAGCGTGCCCGGCTCCGTCATAGGAACTCCTCTGTAGTTGTGCGGCGCGGGCCGCGTTGGATCAGACGGGATCGCAGCTGATGACGTGTTCCGGCGTGCCGACCGCGATGAGCGCCCTGCGGGTCTCGGCGATCATCCGCGCCGAGCCCGCGATCTGGATCTGGCGGTCGGCCCACGCGCCGAAGCTGGCTACCACCGCGCCCAGATTGCCGACCAGCCTGCGGTGCATGCCGTAGGGCGCGTCGGCGGCGGGGTGCGGGTACCACCACGGGTTGGTCTTCTGCTCGCAGACCGGGACGATGGTGAGCCACGGATTGCTCTGCGAGAGCTGCCACATGTTCTCCACGTCGTAGAGATCGCACGGGTAGCGGCCGCCGATGAAGAAGTGCACGCGCGGGTTGATGCCGCGCTGGCTCATCTCGATGAGCTGGGCGCGCAGCGGGGCGATGCCGGTGCCCGCGCCGATGAGCAGCACGTCGCGCCCGGCGTCGCGGTCGACGTGCAGGCCGCCGAGCGGGCCGCCGATCAGCCAGCGATCGCCCACCTGCGTCTCGTTGACGATGGCCGGGCTCACCCAGCCGCCGCGGATCTTGCGCACGTGGAATTCGATCTCGCCGTAGGGATTCGACGGGATCGCCGGTGAGAAGTAGCGCCACATCTTGGGTCGCTGCGGCACGGCGACGGGCACGTACTGTCCGGCTTGGTAGGGCACGGGTGAGTCGGATTGCAAACGCACGATG
Source organism: Nocardia sp. NPDC004654 (assembly GCF_040609595.1). Lineage (NCBI taxonomy): Bacteria > Bacillati > Actinomycetota > Actinomycetes > Mycobacteriales > Nocardiaceae > Nocardia > Nocardia sp. NPDC004654. Next base: position 805,774 of record NZ_JBEXKI010000001.1, read on the forward strand.
GCCAGGTCTTCGAGCACCCTGCGGTGGCCGACCACCGTCGCCTCCCAGTACGGCTGGGATTTGTCGGAGTTGGCGCCGATGGCCATCGACGCCGAGATCAAGATGGTGATGTCGCGCCAGCCCTCTTCGAGCTGACGGTTCCACATCGCGCCGTTGTACACCCGGAACGCGGCGAGCAACGCACGGCCCGCTTGGTCGTAGTGTGCGGCCTCGACGCCGTATTTCCGATGGTCGCGCGCCAGCTGCTCGAGAAACTTCTGCGCGCGGTCCCAATCCTCTAGGTGGTCGAGCACGAACTGGATGGCCGTGGCCAGCCGTTTCGGTTGCATGTCCATCGCGGGCGGGAACAGCTCGCGCAAACGCGGGTTCTCGGCGAACAGATGACCATAGAACGCACTGATCAACCGCTCGGGTCCGCCCGGTGACTCGCTCACCGAACGGAAGTTGGCGCGGACCAGCGCTGCAGAACGCGCATCCACGACGAGATTCCCTTCCTTCCCGCTTGTAGCTGCGCATCCGATATTCGACTGCTGCGCAGGGACGTGCCCGTAACCGGGAGTCCTTCGGGGTACAAGTATCCCCGAAAAGTCCGTGGTCGTGTGGGTATGCGCAGCATGCTCTCGACCGCTCCGAGTTATCCCTCGGCTAAGTCGGCAGCTCGGGATGTATGCCCGGCCGGCTCTCGCGGCGCTCACGCGCCCGCTGCTGCCTCGCTGCGCTCGGCCCCATGGTTGGGCCAACGACCAGAGTACCGGGGGTCGGGGAACCTTGTATGGTGCGGTTCGCTGGAGGGGTACGCTCACGCCCCGGCAACCGCGGCGCGAACGGCGGGGGCGACCTGCTCCGCGTAGCGCGGGATCTGTTCCGCCGGGTCGCCCTCGGTCGGCCAGAAGACGAAGCCGTCGACGCGCTGCTCGGCGTGCAGCGCGGTCAGATCGTCCACCCACCGGCTCACCGGTCCCTCGAGAAAGCCGTGATCGACGCCGTTGTCGGTGATGGTGCCCGAGACGTTGTAGATCCGGCGGATCGCGTATGGGTCCCGGCCCGCGCCCGCCGCCGCGTCGTCGATCCGCTTGCCCGCCTCGGTGAGGAACTCCGGCGGCGCCCACGCGGCCGAGGGCAGCCAGCCGTCGGCGAGCGTACCGACCAGCGTCAGCATGCGCGGTCCCATCGCACCGAGCCAGATGCCGGGATCGTGCCGCGGACGCGGGCCGGGATGCGCGCCCGCGAGCCGATGGAATGCGCCGGGTACCCGGACCGCGCGCTCGTCGCTCCACATCGCCCGGATGACGTGGATCGCCTCGGCCAGCGCCCGCACCGCCTCGCCCTTGCTCAGCCGCTCGCCGCCCATGGCCGCGATGGCGTCCCAGAACGCGCCGGCTCCGAGCCCGAGCTGGATCCGCCCGCCGGTCATGATGTCCAGTGAGGCAACGGATTTGGCGAGCACCGCGGGGTTGCGCAGCGGCAGGTTCGCGACATCGGGGAAGAAGGTGATCCGTTCGGTGCGCACGGCGAGCGCGGTGATCAGGGTCCAGGTGTCCAGGAAACGGCGCTGGTAGGGGTGGTCTTGGATGCCGATGAGGTCGAGCTCGGCGGATTCGGCGTAGGCCGCCAGCTCGGTGAGCTGGCGGTAGTCGTCGGCGCCGGGGATCAGGAAGAGCCCGAATTCGACAGGGCGAGCGCTCATCTCGCGGCTCAGATGGCCAGCACGGTCTTGCCGCGCGCGCCCGCGGCGCCGAGCACGGCGGGCGCTTCCTCCAGCGGGACGGTCGCGTCGATGGGCACCACCACGTCGCCCGCCGCGACGCGCGCCAGCAGACGGTTCAGTTCCGGCGCCCGCCCCTTGGACTCGAAGTTCCCGCCGCGCAGGCCGCGATCACGCAGCGCGGCCTCGTCGGCCGAGAAGACGGTGGTGTAGACCGCGCCGCCCGCGCGCACGAGTTCGGTCAGCGGGGCGAGCGCCTCGGGCGGGCTGACCAGATCGAACAGCACGTCGATGCCGTCGGAGTCGGTGAAACGCACCGAATCGGCGACGGACGCGCGGGTGTAGTCCACCGTCTCCGCCGCGCCCAGCCTGGCCATCTGGTCGGCCGCGTCGCCGCGCGCCGTCGCGATGACGTGCGCTCCCGCGATATTGGCCAGCTGCACGAGAAACGACCCGACGCCGCCGGTGGCGCCGACGATCAACACCTTCTGGCCGGGCCGGATCTGGGCCGCGTCGACCAGGTCCTGCGCCGTGACGCCCGCGGTCGGCAGCGCCGCGGCGGCCATCGTGGTGACCGATTCCGGGATGGGCACCAACGTCGCGTCCTCGGGGAGCACCGAGTATTCGGCGAAGCTGCCGTGCCCGGCGGGCGGGACGAGGAACTTGCCGACCACCCGATCGCCGATCGCGAATTTCGTGACCTCGGGGCCGACCGCGGCGATGCTGCCCGCGCCGTCCACGCCGAGGATCGCCGGAAAGTCGTGCGGCATCCGGCCTTCCAGGATGCCCTTGGCCATCTTCAGGTCGAAGGGGTTGACGCCCGCGGCGTCGAGCTGCACCTTGACCGCTTGCGCGCCCGGCTCGGGTACCGGCATCTCGGCCAGCTCGACGGGTTCTCCGAACTTCCGTACCACGATCGCGCGCATCGGTTCCGCTCCTCGGTTCGGCTGAAGGGTGATGCATCAACTAACCGCTTTTGGTGCTCGTATGCATCCCTACACCACGGACGCCGTGATTCATCGCATTCGACGATGGCGCGGCGTAGCGTTGAGCCGCGCCATCGGCCGGGTGGCGGGCCGGAAAAATTTCAAACTTGAGCGGAACAGACTCAACCTCTCGTGCGTTGGACCGATTGAACAGCACGAGCCCCGCGCGTGTGATCGCACGTGGGGAGGGCACTCGATGCTGCGGAATCGACTCGAGGAAGGTGACTTGTGGACTCGTTCAATCCCACCACCAAGACCCAGGCGGCGCTGACCGCGGCGCTCCAGGCAGCGTCGGCCGCGGGCAACCCGGAGATTCGTCCGGCCCACTTGCTGGTGGCGTTGCTCGATCAGACCGACGGCATCGCCGCCCCACTGCTGAAGGCCGTCGGCGTCGACCCCGCGACGGTTCGGCGCGAGGCACAGGACATCGTCGACCGGCTGCCGAGGGCGACCGGCGCTACCACGACGCCGAACCTCGGGCGCGAGGCGCTCGGCGCCATCACCGCCGCCCAGCGGCTGGCCACCGAACTCGGTGACGAGTACGTCTCCACCGAGCACGTCGTCGTCGGCCTCGCCCAGGGCGATTCGGACGTCACCATGCTGCTCACCAAGCACGGCGCGACGGCCGACGCGCTGCGCGAGGCGTTCACCACCGTGCGCGGCAGCGCCCGGGTCACCAATCCCGACCCCGAGGGCAGCTACCAGGCGCTGGAGAAGTACTCCACCGACCTCACCGCGGCCGCGCGCTCCGGCAAGCTCGACCCGGTCATCGGGCGCGACACCGAGATCCGGCGCGTCGTGCAGGTGCTGAGCCGCCGCACCAAGAACAACCCGGTGCTGATCGGTGAGCCCGGCGTCGGCAAGACTGCCATCGTCGAAGGGCTCGCCCAGCGCATCGTGGCGGGTGACGTCCCGGAGTCGCTGCGCGGAAAGTCCGTCGTGTCACTGGATCTCGGCGCGATGGTGGCGGGCGCGAAGTACCGCGGCGAATTCGAGGAGCGGCTCAAGGCCGTGCTCGAGGAGATCAAGAACAGCGCGGGACAGATCATCACCTTCATCGACGAGCTGCACACCATCGTCGGCGCGGGCGCGACCGGCGAATCGGCGATGGACGCGGGCAACATGATCAAGCCGATGCTGGCCCGCGGCGAACTGCGGCTGGTCGGCGCGACCACGCTGGAGGAGTACCGCAAGCACATCGAGAAGGACGCCGCACTGGAGCGCCGCTTCCAGCAGGTGCTGGTCGGCGAACCTTCGGTGGAGGACACCGTCGGCATCCTGCGCGGTATCAAGGAGCGCTACGAGGTGCACCACGGCGTGCGCATCACCGACTCCGCGCTGGTGGCCGCGGCCACTCTCTCCGACCGCTACATCACCTCGCGGTTCCTGCCGGACAAGGCGATCGACCTGGTCGACGAGTCGGCCTCCCGGCTGCGCATGGAGATCGACTCGCGCCCGGTGGAGATCGATGAGGTCGAGCGCGCGGTGCGCCGCCTGGAGATCGAAGAGGTGGCGCTGACCAAGGAGACCGACGAGGCCTCCAAGCAGCGCCTGGAGAAGCTGCGCCAGGAACTGGCCGACGACCGGGAGAAGCTCAACCAGCTGACCACCCGGTGGCAGAACGAGAAGAACGCCATCGATCAGGTCCGTTCGCTCAAGGAACAGCTGGAGAGCCTGCGCGGCGAATCGGAGCGCGCCGAGCGCGACGGCGATCTCGGCAAGGCGGCCGAGCTGCGCTACGGCCGGATCCCGACGCTGGAGAAGGAGCTGGCGAAGGCCGAGAAGGTCAACGGCGCCGCGCCCGACGGCGAGGTGATGCTCAAGGAGGAGGTCGGCCCCGACGACATCGCCGAGGTGGTGTCCGCGTGGACCGGCATTCCGGTGGGCAGGCTGATGGAGGGCGAGACCCAGAAACTGCTCCGCATGGAGGAAGAGCTCGGGCGTCGCGTCGTCGGCCAGAAGGAGGCCGTGCAGGCGGTCTCCGACGCGGTGCGCAGGGCGCGCGCCGGCGTCGCCGACCCGAACCGGCCGACCGGCTCGTTCATGTTCGTCGGCCCCACCGGCGTCGGCAAGACCGAGCTGGCAAAGGCGTTGGCGGACTTCCTCTTCGACGACGAGCGCGCCATGGTGCGGATCGACATGAGCGAGTACAGCGAGAAGCACTCGGTGGCCCGTCTGGTCGGCGCTCCGCCCGGATACGTCGGCTACGACCAGGGCGGCCAGCTCACCGAGGCGGTGCGGCGCAGGCCCTACACCGTGGTGCTGTTCGACGAGATCGAGAAGGCGCATCCGGATGTGTTCGACATCCTGCTCGCCGTGCTCGACGAGGGACGGCTCACCGACGGCCAAGGCCGCACGGTCGACTTCCGCAACACCATCCTCATCCTCACCTCGAACCTGGGTGCGGGCGGTGACAAGGACTTCGTCATGAACGCGGTGCGCTCGGCGTTCAAGCCCGAGTTCCTCAACCGGCTCGACGACGTGGTCATGTTCCACTCGCTCGACGAGGAGCAGCTGGAGCAGATCGTCGACATCCAGCTCGACCAGCTGCAAAAGCGGCTGTCGCAGCGCAGGCTGAAGCTGGACGTCAGCGATTCGGCCAGGTTCTGGCTCGCGGTCCGCGGCTACGACCCGGTCTACGGCGCCCGCCCACTGCGCAGGCTGATCCAGCAGTCCATCGGCGACACCCTCGCCAAGGAACTGCTCGCAGGGGAGGTCACCGACGGCGACACCGTGAAGGTCGGCGTCAGCGGCAACGGCGACGGTCTGATCGTCGGCAGGTGAGTGCGACCGGACGCCCCGGCCCTGTGCGGCCGGGGCGTCCGCGTGTTCGGGGTGGCTCGCCGAATCGGCTCGGTCACCTGGACGCGACGGTCGGCGGGCATACTCTGGATGGCATGACGAACCCGAAGGATCCCTGGGGGCAGCGGCCGGAGGATGCGCCGACCGAGCACCTCGGTTCGCCGGGTGCGTCCGGCTACGACCCGTCCGGGGACACCACGAGGTATCCGTCGACCGAGCAGTTCGAGTGGGGTCCGCCGCCCGCGAACGCCACCAAGCAGCTCCCGCCGATGGAGCACCAGTGGGGCGCTTACGAAAACCCCTACGGCACGCAGTGGCAGGGCGCGCCGGACCAGCCCATGGGCGTCCCGCCCGCCGGTGTGCCGCCGGGCGGTCCACCGATGGATCAGCCGCCGCCCAAACGCAATACGGGTCTGTGGATCGCGCTCGCACTCGGTGTCGTCGCGCTCGTCGCGGTGGCCGGGGTGGTCGCCGGGCTGGTGCTCGGCGGCCGTGACTCGTCGACCACGACGGCGGGCGGCACGACGACCGCCCAGTTCCCGACCGGTCGCGCGTTCCCGACGGAGAACCCGTCTCCGCGCGACCCGTCACCGAGCGGTCTTCCGGGTCTGCCCGGAATCGACGAATTGGGCGCGACCATGGGCACCATCAGCGCCAACAACGGCGGCCAGCTCACCATCGACACCGTCTCCGGCAACACGGTGAATGTCTCGACCGACGAACTCACCCAGGTGATCTCGCTCTCCGGCGCCAAGCCCGCCGACCTGCCCGTCGGCGACATGGTCGTGGTGCAGGGCGACAAGGGGCAGGACGGGTCGATTCGCGCCAGGATCATCATCAGCACCGCGCTGCCCGGCGGCGGAAGATGAGCGCGGCCTGCCGCGGTGTCGAGGCAAGAGCTCGAGACCGGCGGCCCGTCGCGGCACCAAAGGCGGCCCTCCACCGTCCGGGCCTATTAGGGTAGACCGCGATGACGGCTATGTGGTTCGGGTTGGCGGCGATCGCGCTGGTTGGTGCGATCGTGCTGCTGTATTTCGATCGGGTCCAGCGACAGCGGACCGGTCACGCGCGCCAGGTCTGGGCCAAGGCCCAGGGGTACACCTACGTGTCGGTGGAACCGGCACTCCCGTCGACGTGGCGGCGCGGCGCGCTGGCCAAACTCGGCTATCTGTCGGCGGTCGACGTGGTCTCCGGTATCCGCAAGGGCGAGAAGTTCGTTCTGTTCGACCTGGAGGACGCCGCGACGCTGGTCGCGGTGCGCCGCCAGATCGGTTCGGACATCGATGTCGACATGCGGCTCAAGACGGCGTCCCCGCCGAAGGACGCGGATCTGGAGCTGCTCGGCGCCATCGGCGACCGGGTCGTCTTCGCGACGAATCCGGAGATCGCCAGGCACGCGGTGGATCAGCGGATGGTCGCGTTCATCGAGACGCTGCCCGACACCGTGCAGATGCTCTGGAGTGAGGGCAACTGGACCCTCGGCATGCTGAATGTCGGTACGGCGGCGAAGGATTGGGAGTCCGCCATCGACGCGGTGCTGCGCCTGTCCGGTCTGCTGCACGTGCTGCCTCCGGTGAGCGACCCGCGCGGCGCGAACAAGGCCGAGCACGACCCGGGCCGTCCGCAGCCGCGCACCCGCGACCGCGCCGAGGAGGCGCGTTCGGAGCCGGTGCGCGGCGCCTCCCGCGTGCTGCCGCCCGGTGCGAGTGACGACGACCGCGACTACGACGACCGCGACGACGAGCCCCGCTACGACGAGGACTACGAACCGGACGAGCGGGAGGCCGCGGGCGAGCAGTCGCGCCGCCCCTCCCTGGCCGTCGTCCCCGACGCCAGGGCCAGGACGCGCGAGGACCGCTGGTCCGACGACGAGGCCGAGGACGACTGGCGTCCGGAATCGCGCCACGGCGACGCCGACGACTGGGAGGAGGAGCCGCCCGCCTCCCGCGCCGACGCGCAAGACCGCCCCGGCGGTCCGTTCCACCCCGGATTCCGTCCGTATCAGGGCCCCGTGCCGCAGTGACCAGCTCGATTGGATCGACACCGCGATGACCGACAGTTCCGTTCCCGCGCGCCTGCCCGGCGCGACCCGCCCGGTGGCACTGATCACCGGACCGACCTCCGGCATCGGCCACGGCTTCGCGCTGCGGCTCGCCTCGCTCGGCTACGACATGGTGCTCGTCGCCAGGGACGCGGAGCGGCTACGGGAACTGGCGGCCGAACTCGAGCGCAAATACGACACCCGCTCCGAGGTGCTCGTCGCCGATCTGGCGCAGGCCGCCGATCGGGAGAAGGTCGCCGCCCGGGCCGCCGAGGGCATCGAATTCCTGGTGAACAACGCGGGTTTCGCGCACTCCGGTGAGTTCTGGACGCTGCCCTACGAGCAGTTGCAGGCGCAGCTGGACGTCAACGTCACCTCCGTGCTCCAGCTCACCCACGCGGCGCTGCCGTCGATGATCGCCGCGGCGAAAGGTTCGATCGTCAACGTGGCCAGCGTCGCGGGTCTGGTGCCGGGTCGGGGATCGACCTACTCGGCCTCCAAGTCCTACGTCGTATCCTTCACGGAAGGGTTGGCGGGCGGTCTCGCCGGAACCGGTGTTCGGATCCAGGCGTTGTGCCCCGGATTCGTCCACACCGAATTCCATGAGCGAGCCGGTATCGAGATGTCCTCGCTGCCGAAACCGTTGTGGCTTTCCGTCGAGCAGGTCGTCGCCGGTTCGCTGAGTGATCTGGACAAGGACCGGGTGATCAGCGTGCCCGGAGCGCAGTACAAAGCGATCACCACGGTGGCCGGACTCATCCCGCGAACCCTGCAGGTCCGAATGAATCGGGGCCTGTTCAATTCACGCGGAAGGACTTAGACATGATCGACGAGGCGACAACCACTGATTCCGTGCTCGGCGCCGACCGCGAAGCCGCGACCGACCGGGAGAAGCTGGCCGCGCTGGTCCGCGAGCTCGCCGTCGTGCACGGCAAGGTGACGCTGTCCTCCGGCAAGGAGGCCGACTACTACGTCGACCTGCGGCGGGCGACGCTGCACCATCGCGCCGGACCGCTGATCGGCAAACTGCTACGCGAACTCGTCGCGGACTGGGATTTCGATTCCGTCGGCGGCCTCACCATGGGAGCCGACCCGGTCGCGCTCGCGGTGCTGCACGCGCCCGGCCGCCCCATCGACGCGTTCGTCGTGCGCAAGGCCGCCAAGAGCCACGGCATGCAGCGCCAGATCGAGGGACCCGACATCGTCGGCAAGCGCGTGCTGGTCGTCGAGGACACCACGACCACGGGAAACTCCCCGCTCACCGCGGTGCGCGCGTTGCGCGAGGCGGGCGCGACCGTGGTCGGCGTCGCTACTGTCGTGGACCGGGAGACGGGCGCCGACCAGGTGATTGCCGCCGAGGGGCTGGAGTATCGCTCCATCCTCGGGCTGAAGGATCTTGCCCTGGGTTAGCCTGGACGACGGTTTGGTTTGTCCGACAGCTAGAGGACGTGTGAGTTACCTGTGGTGAGCATTGCAGTAAACAAGAGTCGCGAAAATGTTGCGATGCTCGGAATCGGTGCTTACCGACCGCAGCGCATCGTCAGCAATGACGAGGTGTGCGAGGTTCTCGATTCGACCGACCAGTGGATCTACGAGCGCACGGGCATTCGCAACCGGCGCTGGATCAGCGGTGACGAGACGCTGCGGTCGATCGCGGCGGCCGCGGGCGAACGCGCGCTGGTCAACACCGGCATCGACCGGTCCAAGATCGGCGCGCTCATCCTGTGCACGTCCAGCTGGCTGAAGCTCACCCCGCACGGCGCACCCACCGTCGCCTCCGACCTCGGCATCAACGGCATCCCGGCCTTCGACCTGACCTCCGGTTGCGGCGGCTTCGGCTACGGCCTCGGCGTCGCCGCCGACCTGATCCGCGCGGGGTCGGCCGACTACGTGCTGGTGATCGGCGCGGAGACGATGACCGTCGGACTGGACCCGACCGACCGCGGCACCGCCATGATCTTCGGTGACGGCGCGGGCGCGGTCGTCGTCGGCCCGAGCGAGGAGAACGGCATCTCCCCGACGGTGTGGGGCAGCGACGGCGAGAACGCCGAGGCGATCGCCCAGGACGTCGACTTCCTGGAGTTCATGAACAAGGCCCAGGCCTTGCAGGGCACCGACCCCGCGGTCGAGCCCGTCGGCCGGATGTCGCTGCGCATGGAAGGTCCGCGGGTGTTCCGCTGGGCCGCCGTCACCCTGCCGCGCGCGCTGTCCGACGCGCTGGAGGCCTCCGGCGTGGCCAAGGAGGACATCGAGGTGTTCATCCCGCACCAGGCCAACGCCCGCATCAACGACCTGATGAAGAAGAACCTCGGCCTCGCCGACGAGATCCCGATGGCCAACGACATCGAGAACACCGGCAACACCTCCGCCGCCTCCATCCCGCTGGCCATGGAGGAAATGCTGGTCACCGGCAAGGCCAAGGGCGGCCAGCTCGCGCTGCTGCTCGGCTTCGGCGCGGGTCTCAGCTACGCGGGCCAGGTCGTGACGTTGCCGCCCGCCCCGACCGAGGCGAGCTTCTGACATGAGTGCCAACGGAGCCGGATCGTTCCCGGGCTCGGCGCGCCCGTTCCGCGCCGGGTTCCTCGTCGCGGCGGCCGTGACCGTCTACGGCGCGCTCACCGGACGCGACCGGCTCCAGTGGGTCGCCAAGCCGCTGATGATGCCGTTGCTCGCCGCCGACGTGGCGACCAGCGGCGTCGACATCGAGCCCACCGAGCGCACCATCCTGCTCGGCTCGCTCGGCGCCGCGACCGTCGGCGACATCCTCCTCATCGATCCCGACGACGACCGCCGCCTCATCGCGGGCGCGTCCTCCTTCGCGGTCATGCAGGCGGGTTACTCGACGCTGTGGTGGCGGCGCGGGGCTCGTCCCGCCGCCGCGGTCGCCCTGCCCCGGGTGGCCGCCTGGCTCGGCGCCGCCGGTCTGCTGCGCGCCAAGGCGCCCACCGTCGCGACCCCGCTCACCGCCTACGGCGTCACTCTCGGCACGGCCGCCGTCCTCGCCTCCGACTCTGGCCTCGCCCCCGGCGCGAAAAATATTGCGGGCCTGAACATCCCGGACGCCGACCCGCGCAGCCGCCTCGGCCTCGGCGCCCTCCTCTTCACCCTCTCCGACGGCCTCATCGTCCTACGCCGCCTCTTCGCCCGCACCCCCCGCTCCCGCCGCACCACCGAGGGCGTCATCCTCGCGACCTACGCCGCGGCCCAATACCTCCTCGCCGACCCCCACGCCCACACCCCCTCGAACCACTCGTAGACCGCGCCGCGTTCCGACATTCGAGGGAACCGAATCGCTTCGCCCTGCGTCGATTAGGGAGAGGGTCAAACCAAAACACAACGGGGGAGCCGCCTTGCGGAACGCACCGCAGCCACGACGGGTCGACCCGTCACCCACCACCGCTGATCCGACGGTGGTGCCGTAATGGGCATCGAGATTCCGGAGCCGTTGCAGTGGGCTGCGAAATATGTTGTGGACGTGGGCAATTGGCCAGGGGGGTAAAGCCGTGTTGGCTACCGACATCGTCAACCGCGCCGTGAACTGAACGCGGTGCGGCCTTAGGGAGCGAGGTCGTGCCGAGTGTGTCGATCATTCAGGCTCGGGACTTGTCGTGTGGACGGCAGTAGGAAGGAATGCGAATGTCGGACGATCTGTGGCGCGGTATCGTCAACAGGATCTTCTATGGTGTCCAGTTCGAAAACGAGCTGAATCAAAAGTTGGTCGACAGAATCGCCCGTGCCCTGCTGACGGAGCCTATCGGAACGTTGACTCCCGACCAGGAGTACGAGGCGCTGGCAGGAGGGTTGCGCTCGAACACGCCGCTGCCGACTTTGGTTCAGATGCGACAGAACGGCGCGGAATTGCGCGACTTCCTGATCCGGATAGTCCTCCGCATGGACGAGTTGCGTCCCTGGTCTGAGCCACCGTTCCAGTTGTTGCCGGAAAGCCGACTGTCCGAGTTCGGTGATGCGCATCCGATCGCTAGGATCCGCATCTCGATTCCGGATGCAGAGGCTCGGATTCTGCGGCATTTCTATCACGACCCGGAGAACGGTGACTACTTGCTGCTCCGCATGCGGTCCGGCGCGGTGATCGGGCTCTTCTCGCCGTTCTGGGACGGCAGCGACGATATCGTCGTCGTCAGTGAAAGCAGCGGATTGTCGCCGCACGTCGTCATCGACGAACTACTGGATGCTACCGACCTGCGGCCGGATCTGATCACCTTCCTCACCGAAGAAGATTTGGCGCCCGAGCAACCGCGTACAGCCTACGAAACAACGCCGATCCAGCCTCAGTTTCAAGGTGAGAACCTTCCCGGCAACCAGGTGTGGAGCGGTAAGCAGGTCAGATACCTGAGTTTCGAAGAGCGGCAATCCTTTCGGCTGACGGCGCGCAACGGCTTGCTGCACGACAGTCGGGGACGGCTCTCGGACACCACCGCTGCCCAGACGCTGTGGACGCCGAACGGTGGCCGGGCGATCTTCGTTATGGACAGCGAGGGAACCATCTACTCCGCGCCGTTCCACATCCTCGGCGAGTTCCATCACTCCAGCTTCCTTGCCGGTGCCCCGGCTGCGGGAGCCGGTGAGATAGCGATAGTTCAAGGCAGAGTCCAGCTCATCTCCGACCAGAGCAGCCACTACCGCCCTGCGCGCCGGTTCACCTTGCAAGTCGTGGACAGTCTTCGCCGACAAGGGCTAGCCGTCGGGGTCGACATGGTCGAATTCCACGCGCCTCCGGATCGGCCATCACAGCTTCTGAGCTGAAAGCTCCGGTCGCTGAGCGGAAGCGACTCCGGTGGTAGCCGAGGTCGTCGACCCGTGCGGCGCCGGATCGGCCATCTCGTGGAAGGGGCGCGGAACGGGTGGTTCGTCGTCCGCCGGAGCTGTCCGGCAACGATCTCGATCGGGTGGACGCGGAGCTGCGGAAGAGTTCTGGGGCTCCAGCGCTGATCATGGAATCCACTGGGGGAGAGGGCTGATCGTGGGCGTTGGCACGCGTTACAGCACCAGGATGATGCGGTCCCGGTTCGTCGGATCGACGCGAATCGAAATCGTCTCGCCGAGGGCGATTTTCGGTTTGTCGGCGGGCATGACGTCGAAAACGACGGAGCCGTGGTAAGTCTCGGAACCCGGGACGGTCAGTTCGAGATCGAGTTCGGTGAGCTCGCTGTAGTGATCGGTGCGTTCGAGGGGGTGCACGCCTTCGATGGTGGCCCACCCTTCGAGACCGTGGCGCCAGAGGCGGCGGTCGGCGCGGGAGGGGCGGGCGGCGAGCAGCATGCCGATGCCGACGCACGAGCCGAAGAGGCCGACAAGGGCGACGACCTGGAACGGGACCGTGCCGGGCGGCGTGCGGTGCACGAGCCAACCCAGCCAGAAGCACAGCACCACCAGGTACGCGGCGGTGACGCCGAGTATCGTCCGCAGAATCCGTGCGTGGTCCATGCGTACCGCCACCTCCGATCCGGCCCTGCGCGGCTGTGGACGGACTCCGTTCGGCGCGTGCCTCCGCCTTCGCTCCGGCGGCGCGCGGTGACTTCGTCCGGCTGGGCCGGTCGGCCTACACCCCGACTGACCTCGCATTTCAAGCATAGGCGGCCACCGCCCAACGATTCGGTACGTTGCGCATAACGGATTGGATCGTGAGCCGTGAGCCGTGAGCCCAACGCCCCGTCCGATCTCCGCCAGCGCCCACCCACCCCGCGCGCCACGCTGTCCCTATGCCCAGCGCAACGACCACAGCGACAACGACCAAAGACGTCCTCACCGGAATGTATGCCGCGGAGGCGGCCTACTTCGCCGCGGGTGGCCCCGGCCGCGCCTCGTTCACCACCCTGGCCCCGTTCTTCGCCGACGACGTGGTGCTCTATCAGGCCGAGGGCATGCCGTACGGCGGCATCTGGCGGGGCCACGCGGGACTGGAGCGATTCTTCGCGACGATGGCGGCGGTGTGGGAAACGTTCGAGCTGGTCGAGCAGCAGTTCCTGGCGACGGGAGAAACGGCCGTCGTGCACACCGAGGTGCGGGCACGGGCCCGCGCGACCGGACGCGAGCTGCGGTTCCCGATCTTGCAGACGCTCCGAGTGGAAGACGGCCGGATCGCGGAGATCCGCCCGTTCTACTGGGACACCAAAGAAATCGCCGAGGCCTGCACGATCGCGAGATAAGCCGCGACCTCAACCCTTCAACCGCAGCACCGCAAGCACCCGCCGATGATGCGTATCCGACGGCGGCAGATCGAGTTTCGCGAAGATGTTGCCGATGTGCTTCTCCACCGCCCGCTCGGTGACGGTGAGCGCGTCGGCGATCGCGTTGTTGGACAAGCCCTGTGCCATCAGCTCGAGCACTTCACGCTCGCGCGGAGTGAGCCGGGCCAGCGAATCCTGTTGGCGGGACGCGCCCATCAGCTGACTCACCACTTCGGGATCGAGCGCTGTGCCGCCGGTGGCGACCCGGTACAGCGCGTCGACGAAATCGCGCACGTCGGCGACCCGGTCCTTGAGCAGATAGCCGACGCCACTCGCGCCACCGGCGAGAAGTTCGGTGGCATAACGGGTTTCGATCCACTGCGAGAACACGAGCACCCCCGTCATCGGATACTTCCTGCGCAGTTCGATGGCGGCGAGCAGTCCCTCGTCGGTGAAGGTGGGCGGCATCCGCACGTCCACCACCGCGACATCTGGATTGTGTTCGCCGACAACATCACTCAGTGTGCTCGCCTCGCCGACCATCGCGACCACCTCGTGGCCGCGCTCGACGAGCAGCCCGGCCAGTCCGTCGCGCAGGATGGCGCTGTCCTCGGCGATGACGATGCGCAACGGCGTGCTCACTGCGGATCTCCCTTGGGCAGCAGGATGGTCACCACGGTCGGCCCGCCGGTCGGGCTGTGCACGGAGAGGGTGCCGTCCACCGCGCGCGCCCGGGCCGCGAGACCCGCGAGCCCGCTGCCCGCCGCCCGCGCGCCTTCGGCGGGTGGCAGCACGCCGCCGATTCCGTTGTCCCGCACGGTGACCGCGATGGTGCGGATGCTGTCGGGCAGCACCGAGACCCAGGCCCGGTCGGCGTGCGCGTGCTTCACCACGTTGGTGAGCAGCTCGGCGACGGAGAAGTAGGCGATGGCCTCGATGGCCGGGCTCGGCCGCTGCGGCAGGTGCACCCGCAGCTCCACCGGCACCGCGCTGCGTGCGGTGAGCGTCTCCAGCGCGGGCGCGAGGCCGAGTTCGAGCGCGGGCGGATGGATGCCGCGGACCAGCTCCCGCAGTTCGGTGAGCGCTTCCTTGGAGCTGGCGTGCGCGTCGGCGATCAGGTCGGTGGCGTCGCCGCCCGCCGCGATGCGTTCCTCGGCCCGGCCGAGCGCCATGGCGATGGTGACGAGCCGAGCCTGGGTGCCGTCGTGCAGGTCGCGTTCGACGCGGCGCAAGGTGGCGGCCGCGTCCTCGACGGCCGCGCGCCTGCTGGCCCGCAGCTCGACCAGCTGACGATCCCGCACGGTGGCCGCGAGCAGCCAGACGGTGAGCAGCCGGTGCAGGTGGCAGACGCCGCGCACCAACCAGGGCAGCGCGAAGCAGCAGACGATGCCCAGCGCGGAGACCAGGAGCACGCGCGGCCAGGTGTCGACGTAGAACGAACCGAACTGCATCAGCGAATGGCGCTCGACCCCGTTCTCGTCGATGTTCACCGGTTCGAACAGCGCCCACGGAATCGGCGAGATCGCGGTGAACACCACTATCGCCACGGTGACCAGCGTCACATAGCCGACCACTACGCCGAGCACGAACTGCGCGAGCAGGAACAGCGCCGCCCGCCAACTGGCCCGGTCGGTTAACGCGCTCTTCAGGAACCCGAACAGCCCGCGCTGCGGTGTGAACGCGGGCGGCGCCTCGACCGGGGTGCCGAGCAGGGCGCGGCACAGCGCTCGGTAGATCCGTCCCCAGACGCGGCCGCCGAGCAGCACGAGCGCGAGCAACGGGATGCCGATCAGGAAGATCGAGACGTACAGCCCGCCGCCGAAGCCGAAGAACAGGTAGCAGACGGCGAGGCACCCGAGCACGAACGCGGTGATCAGGTAGCCGAACTCCTTCCAGGTCCTGGCCTGGATCGGCGCGCGCAGGACAGCCGACAGCACCGAGCGACCGGTCGGCGGCGGCGCGGTCGGCTTGTCGAGCACGAGGGTGGGTTCGGCTTGCGTCTCGGTCATGAGCTCCATGTTTCTCGCCGACCGCGGCGTTCTCGATGGAGCTGCCCGCCGAATCGAGGGTGTGGCCAGCTACACCATCGGAGCTCGCCCGGCGGGGTTTGGAACTAGCATCACCCGCATGAGTTATCCACCGCCGTACGGTTATCCGCAGCAGCCCTACGGTAACCCGTACGGTCCGCCGCCGGATCACCCGCAATCCACCACCATCCTGGTCCTCGGGATTCTCGGCTTGGTGCTGTGCCAGCTGTGCGCGCCGTTCGCCTGGGTGATGGGCAAGCGGGCGCTCGACGAGATCGACGCGTCGGGCGGCGCGATCGGCGGGCGCGGCAACGTCAAGGCGGGCTACGTCTGCGGCATCGTCGGCACCATCATCATGCTCGTCTACGTGGTGGGCATCATCGCCGTCATCATCATCTCGATCTTCGCCGCGAACTCGTCGTCGTCCTATTGACCACGGACCCACCGACCGAAGGTGACCGCGACCGGGTGTGACCTATCGAAGGTGACCTTCGGTCGGCTACCGGTTCGGCCGGAAGGTGGCCGTGACCGGGTGAAAGTGATCTTGGATCGGCTGCGCATAGCATCGTCCGCGTGAGTCACTCGTCGTCGGACACCGCGCGCCCATCCCCGGGGGAGCACCTGCCAGGACCCACCGAGTGGGGCGAGCACCCGCACGGGGTCGGTCCGTGGCTGGCCGAGCACGACGCCCCGCCGCCCGACGACCCGCGACTCGACCCCGAGCTCCTCGCGCACGGCGACCGCCGCAATGTGGTCGACGCCTATCGCTACTGGTCGCGCGACGCGATCGTCGCCGACATCGACGCACGCAGGCACCCCTTCCACGTCGCGATCGAGAACTTCGGACACGACGCGAACATCGGCACGGTGGTGCGCACCGCCAACGCGTTCGCCGCGGCCGCGGTGCACATCGTCGGCAGGCGGCGGTGGAATCGCCGCGGCGCGATGGTCACCGACCGCTACCAGCACATCGAGCACCACACCGACATCGCCGAGCTGCTCGCCTTCGCCGAGCGCGCGGGCCTCACCGTGGTCGCGGTGGACAACGTCCCCGGCTCGGTGCCGCTGGAGACCGCGCGGCTGCCGCGCGACTGCCTGCTGCTGTTCGGCCAGGAAGGACCCGGCGTCACCGCGCACGCGAAAGATGCGGCGGCGATGACGGTCTCGATCGCCCAGTTCGGTTCCACTCGCAGCATCAACGCGGGTGTGGCCGCGGGCATCGCCATGCACGCCTGGATTCGCGAGCACGCCGATCTCGCGACCGCGTGGTGAACGGTTCTACCGTGCACGATTCGGCGTCGGCCGGGTAACAATTCGGCGGCGAGAATCGGCTTCCAACTGGCACCATTGAGGTATGACCTCGCGGAGCCCACGGACTGGGCAGGATGCTGCACCGACGCCCGCGCTCTGGTCGGAACGGGCGGATATGGCGGAGTCCGCGATCGTCTCTCGGCACCTGCGGGCCCTATGGGCTTGTCCCGGAACGGAACTCGGCGTCGTCGGCTGGCCGGCCACCAAGCGTGAGCGCGCGTTCGTGTCCTGGCACTATTGGTGGCAGGCGCATTTGATCGACTGCGCGGTGGACGCGGCGAACCGGTCGCCGATACCGGTGCGGCGCAGGCGAATCGGCGAACTCGTGCGCTCGCATCGCATCCGCAACATCACCGGTTGGACCAACAACTACTACGACGACATGGCCTGGCTCGCCATCGCATTGGAGCGGGCGGAGCGGACCCAGGGCATCACCGAGGCGCGCGGCGCGCTGGTCGCGCTGGAGAAGAAGCTGTACGAAGCGTGGAGTCCGGAGGTAGGCGGCGGTATCCCGTGGCGCGTCCGTTCGGACTACTACAACGCGCCCGCCAACGGTCCCGCGGCCATCGCGCTCAGCCGCCTCGGTCGGCACACGCGCGCGCAGGACATGGCGGACTGGCTGGACGCGACCCTGCGTGATCCCGGCACCGGCCTGATTCTCGACGGCATCCATCTCCCGTCCGGCGTGATCGAACGCCCGACGTTCGCCTACTGCCAGGGCGTCGTGCTCGCTGTCGAGACCGAGCTGGCGATGCACACAGGCGAGGAACGCCACCTGGACCGGGTGCACCGGCTGCTGGCCGCGGTGGAGGACCACATGACCGCGGGCGGCGTCATCAAGGGCGGAGGTGGCGGCGACGGCGGACTGTTCAACGGCATCCTCGCCCGCTACCTCGCGTACGTCGCGGTGATGCTGCCCGGGGAGGACCGCCAGCAGGTCGCGGATCGGCGGACCGCGGCCGCGCTCGTCCGGGCGTCGGCCACGGCGGCCTGGGCGAACCGTCTGGAGGTCGAGGGCGAGCCGCTGTTCGGGGCCGATTGGAGCAGGCCCGCTCAGCTGCCCGGCGGCACGGGCGGGGCGGGTTATTTCACCTCGGGCGGCTCGGTGACCTCGTCGAAGGTGCCCGAGCGGGACCTGTCGGTGCAGCTGTCCGGATGGATGCTGATGGAGGCGGCCTACCAGGTGAGCGCGGCCGGACTCTGAGTGCAGCGGGGGCCGGTGAGCCTTCCATGGGGTGGTTCTCCGGATGAGTGCCTGCAACGGGAAGACGGGGTCTGCTTGTGTGCCGTCTACGCACAAGAGCACCAGCCAGCGGGCGGTCGCGCCGAGCGCCGGACCCCGTGCCCGGCACTCGATCAGTACTCGACCCGCGGCAGCACCACGGTCGGCGCGTCCACATCCACGTCGAACTCCTCCGCGGGCTTCGCCATCTCCATCCGGTAGTGCCGGATGCCGAGGATGGTGCCGACGATGAGGCCGAGCACCAGCGTGCAGATCACGCCGGGCATCAGCCACGGCACGCGCTCCAGGAAGTTGCCCGCGTAGAAGCCGATGAGCAGCAGCACCGGCGCCCAGATGATGGCGCCGATGGTGCTGGCGATCGTGTACTTGCGGTGATCCATCTGCGCGGCGCCCGCGACCATCGGGCACAGCGTCCGCACCCACGGGATCCACCTGGCCACCAGCACCGCGAGGAACCCGTGCCGCTGGAGCAACTCGGAGACCCGCTGCAGATTGCGGGTGTTGATGTATCTGCCGTCCTTGCGCGCCACCAGGCGATGGCCGGTGCGTTGCCCGATGACGTACCCGACCTGATTGCCGGTGATCGCGGCGATCATGGCGCCCACCGAGAGCGCCCACACCTGCGCTTCGCCGGTGGCATGCGAGGCCATCACGATGCCCGCCGTGATCAGCATCGAGTCACCGGGCAGGAAGAGCCCGACGATCAGGGCGCATTCCAGGAAGACGAAAGTGAGCACCACCGTCCAGACGAGCGCGGGGCCCGCCGAGATCAGCGGATCGAAACTGCCCATCGCGAGGGGCGACGCGCTGGACACTGGCCTCAGCGGGTGGTCTCGTTCGTCGACGCGGTCAGCTCGGGCTCGAGGACCTCGGGCTGCTCAGCGCCGCGGTTCAACAGCTTCTTCGCCACCGCCATGATCCCGGGCAGGATCGAGACGAACACGATGAGCAGGAAGATCGCCTCGACGTGGTCGCGGATGAAGCCGACGCCGCCGAGGAAGTAGCCGAGGATCGTCACGCCGCCGCCCCACAGGATGGCGCCGACGATGTCGAACGCGACGTACTTGCGGTAGTCCATCTTGGACACGCCCGCCAGCACCGGCATGAAGGTGCGCACGATCGGCACGAACCTGGCCAGGATGATGGTCTTCGGGCCGTGCTTCTCGAAGAACTCGTGCGTCTCCGTCACGTAGGACTTCTTGAAGAATCGGGTGTCTTCCTTGCGGAAGATCGCCGGGCCGATGGCGCGGCCGATCCAATAACCACACTGGTCACCGGCGAACGCGATGAACGTGACGGCGGGGACCAGCACCCAGATGGACACCGGCGGATTGTCCTGCGCCGCCAGCAGACCGCCGGTGAACAGCAGGGAGTCGCCGGGAAGAAGCGGGAACAGCAGACCGGTCTCGATGAAGACGATCACGAGGATCGCGGGCAGCACCGCGTTCTTCAGCCACGTCTCCTGGAGCAGGTACATCGGGTCCAGCAACTGGGTCAGTGCGAGGTTTGTCGACACCGATTCGGTCGCTGCCTGCAGAATCACGCGGCCTCCTGTCCCGGGGTGCGGCTGGCCATACATCGCTTGCCACCGCGTCGGAAGCTGCCAGCGCAATTACCCGGCCCACAGTACCGGGTAAGGCTGAGAAACCACCGTCGAGCGAGAAATTACCGCCGATTAACCGTGTTGTTGGCGCGCTGGCGCGCGCGTGTTCGCGGCCTTTCATGTCTCGCTACCGAGCGGTCGAGACTCGCGACTTCGTCGCATGCGCTTCGACCGCTCGGAAGCGAGACGGCCGCGAACGGGCTCGTAAGGCTCGCCCCGAAGTGGCCGGGAGTGCGCGGATACCGCCACTACGCATTGCCTGCCGACCAGCGGATGGCGGAGAAACGCCCCTGCCTTAGGGTATGGCCTGACAGAATTGTCCTTTGCCGCACTACACGGAGGTCTTCACAGTGCCTATCGCGACTCCGGAGGTCTACGCCGAGATGCTCGGTCGGGCCAAAGCGAACTCCTTTGCCTTCCCGGCCATCAACTGCACGTCGTCGGAGACCATCAACGCGGCCATCAAGGGCTTCGCGGACGCGGGCAGCGATGGCATCATCCAGTTCTCCACCGGTGGTTCGGAGTTCGGCTCGGGTCTCGGTGTCAAGGACATGGTCACCGGCGCGGTCGCGCTGGCCGAGTTCGCGCACGTGGTCGCCGCGAAGTACGACGTGACGATCGCGCTGCACACCGACCACTGCCCCAAGGACAAGCTGGACAGCTTCGTCCGTCCGCTGATCGCCATCTCCCAGGAGCGGGTCAACGGCGGCGGCCTCCCGCTGTTCCAGTCGCACATGTGGGACGGCTCCGCGATCCCGATCGACGAGAACCTGGAGATCGCCAAGGAGCTGCTCAAGGCGACCGCCGCGGCCAACATCATCCTCGAGGTCGAGATCGGCGTCGTCGGCGGTGAAGAGGACGGCGTCGAGGCCGAGATCAACGAGAAGCTCTACACCTCGCCGGAGGACTTCGAGAAGACCATCGACGCCCTCGGCGCGGGTGAGAACGGCAAGTACCTGCTCGCGGCCACCTTCGGCAACGTGCACGGCGTGTACAAGCCGGGCAACGTGGTGCTCAAGCCCGAGGTGCTCGCCGAGGGCCAGCGCGTCGCGGCCGCCAAGCTCGGCCTCGGCTCGGACGCGCAGCCGTTCGACTTCGTCTTCCACGGCGGCTCGGGCTCGCTGAAGTCGGAGATCGAGGACTCGCTGCGTTTCGGCGTGGTGAAGATGAACGTCGACACCGACACCCAGTACGCGTTCACCCGCCCGGTCGCCGCGCACATGTTCTCGAACTACGACGGCGTGCTGAAGATCGACGGCGAGGTCGGCAACAAGAAGACCTACGATCCGCGCAGCTACCTGAAGAAGGCCGAGACCTCGATGGCGGCGCGCGTGCTCGAGGCGTGCAATGATCTGAAGTCTGCGGGGCGGTCGATCAGCGCCTGACCCCTTTTCTCTTCGGGGGCCCGAGCTCATGAGTCTTGATGTGCGTGTGCTCGGGCCCGTCCGGCTGCTCGTCGGTGGTGAGCCGGTGGCGGTCGGCGGGCCCAAGCCGCGAGCGTTGCTTGCCGCGTTGACCGTCAATCGGCGGCGCGCGGTCGCCTCGGCCGCACTGGCCGACATGGTGTGGAACGAGGATCCGCCGGATTCCTACGCGGCGAGTCTGCAGGTGTTCGTCTCGAATATCCGCAAGGCGCTGCGGAATTCGGGTGTCGACCCGGCGCAGGTGTTGCGCACCGAGTCCTCGGGTTACCGCCTGGAGATCTCCGAAGAAGCCTGCGACATAGGCCGTTTCGAGGCGACCAGGGATGCTGCCGCCAAGGCCGCGGGCGTCGGCGATCACGCGGCGGCCGCGCAGTTGTTCGGTAACGCGCTGCGCGAGTGGAGCGGCCGGGCACTGTCCGACCTGGCGGGTCTGCAGTTCGCCGACGGCTTCGCCACCGCGATGGACGAGGAACGGCTGCTCGCCGTGTCCGCCCGCATCGACGCCGAGATCGTCTGCGGGCGTGCGTCTTCGGTGATCAGCGAGCTGGTCTCGATCACCAACGAGCATCCGCTGCGGGAACCGCTGTGGGGTCAGCTGATCACCGCGCTCTATCTCTCCGGACGTCAGGCCGATGCGCTGGACGCGTGCCGCAGGGTGCGCACCGTGCTTGCCGACGAACTCGGCATCGATCCCGGCCCCGCGCTCGTCGAGCTGGAGCAGCGGGTGCTGCGCCAGGAACCGTTGAACACCATGGAGTTCAAGCGCACCGAACGCATGGCCGCCGCGATGACCGAGACGGTCACCGAACTGCCGCGCTCGGTGCGCAGCGGTCAGTTGCGCATGCCGGACGGGCGGGTGCAGCCGATCGCGTTGGGCGGCATGCGGATCGGCCGGATGACCGACAACGATCTGGTGCTCGACGATCCGAAGGCCAGCCGCTACCACGCGCACATCATGCCGAGCCGGGCCGGGCTGCTGATCAAGGACCTGCATTCGGCCAACGGCGTGTACATCAACGAGGAGGCGATCGAGAGCGGCGCGTTGCTCGCCGACGGCGACGTCATCCGCATCGGCGCGACCATCCTGACGTTCCAGGCGTTGCAGTAGGCGCCTCGACGGGCGCTTGTGGACGTGTTCCGTCGCGGACGTGTTCCGTCGGAACCTGCGTGCGTCGCGTCGAAAACTGCGCGCGGCCGAAGCTGAACGCGTCAGTTGCAGGCGATGCCGTCGCCGTCGAAGTCCAGGTACGACGCGTACCCGGGTTCGCCGCGGTACAGCGGCCACGCGCCCTCGGCGCGCACCTGATCGCAGTTGGCGTAGTACCGGCGCGGGCGCTCGTCGTCGTCCTCCGGGGGCGGGACATTGTCGCCCTTCGGTCCCGGGCGGTACGTCGGCCCTGGATCGGCGTCCCTCGGACCGGAGACCACCGAGAACGGCGTCGATTCGGCGATGGCGGGCGCGGCCATCCCCAGTAGGGTCACGGCGCCGAAAGTCGCGGCGGCGCATCGGCGTATCACTGAATTCCTCACCTACCCAACGTGCGCCGCCGGATGGAGTCCGTCAACCGCCGCGCGCCACCGTGGCGGAACGGTGTCGACGCGCAGTGCTCAGGCGCGGTCCGTCAGAGATCAGCCCGGACGCCCCGTCCACGGGCGGCCGACACTCCTGTCCATGCGGGAGGTTTCGGAAAACACCGCTTGGTCTGTGGGGGTCGGCCGGTAGGGTCGATCCGATCTTGTGGAGCGTGAAACGTCGAGGGGTGTGTATGGCCAGGCGGCTGGTGGCCGCGGTCGGCGCCGTGGTGTTCGGCGCGGGCGCGTTGATGTACGGCGATCGGTCGCTCGCGCTGGCGACGCCCGAGCCGGGTATCGCGGCAGGTGTGCCGGGCAGTGGGCCGTGTGTGAGCGACCCTCGGCCGGTGCACGAGCCGCTCGTTCCCGAGACGCTCGAGGTGCCGATCCCCTATCCGGTGATCACCGTTGTGCCGCCGCGCCAGTCCGATCCCGCGCCGGTGCGCACCGACATGGCGCTGCCCGAAGACCCCTGTGTCAACCCGTGCCCCGATCTCACCGACGGTCCGCCGCCTCCGCCCAGCTTGGCCGGGCAGCTCGGCATTCCCGAAATTCTGTTGAACCCCCAGCCCTTCCACTTCGGGGTGCCCGGTCCCGGCCCGGATCCGGGTCCGGTCCCGCCGCCACCGCCGCGGGTCGACCCGCCTGTCGAAAACGCGGCACAGTCGCCCGCGCGTCCGGCGCCGCGCATCGCCGAGGTGCGCGAGGTGGCCAAGCAGACGGGCGCCAACTCGGTGAACCGCACCGACAAGCGCTGGCAGGTCGACGGCACCGATCTCGGCATCATGTGGGAGAGCGCGCCGGGTGAGATCGCCGTCGCGTTCGGCGACACGGTCGGGCGCGGTTTCCATCCGCCCGGCGGCATGGGCGGCGATTGGCGCAGCAATGTGCTCGCCTTCAGCACCGATCGCGAGCTCTCCGACGGCATGGTCTACGACCGAATGGTCACCGACGGCCGATGCCACGCCGCCGAGGTGCTGTCCAGCCGCAAGCTCGACAACATCGAGATCACCACCATCCCGACTTCCGGTTTCGCGCTCGGCGACCGGCAATACCTGAGCTACATGTCGATTCGCACCTGGCACAGCATGCCCGGCACCTTCTACACCAACTACGGCGGCATCGCCTACTCCGACGATCACGGCCAGACCTGGACCAAGGACCCGCACGCGCGTTGGGACAACATCTTCGGGCTCGCGAATTTCCAAGTGAGCGCCATGGTTCCGCACGGCGACCACGTGTACGTGTTCGGTACGCCCAACACCCGGCTCGGCGCCGTCGGCTTGGCCAGGGTCGCGAAGGACCAGATCCTCAACACCACCGCCTACCAGTACTGGCGGGACGGGCAGTGGACGCCGGTCGGCGGATCGGGCGGTGCGACACCGATCGTCGACGCGCCCGCCGGTGAACTCTCCGTCCGCTACGACGCGTCTCGCGACGTCTGGCAGATGAGTTACCTCGACACCTCGCGCGCCGCCATCGTTCTCCGCGAAGCGGATTCACCGCAGGGCGTGTGGTCCGCGGGAACGCCGACGGTCACCGTGCTCGACTATCCCGAGCTGTACGGCGGATTCCTGCACCCGTGGTCGACCGGTTCAGACCTCTACTTCAACATCACGACCTGGAGCGACTACAACGTCTACCTGATGCACGCCGCCATCGAGGAGTGAGAGCTCAGGAGAAGCGGACCTCGGCGACGGAACGGCCGAACAGCTTGCGGCCGTCCGAGGTGCCGGTGAGCACGATGGTGCCCGCGCGCCGCTCGGGATCGAGCGACTTGATCTTGCCGCCGAACTCGATCGTGCTCACCGCGTCGGGTCGCACGGGAACGTAACCGGAGAAGCGGACGCTGAACTTCTCGAAGGCCGTGGGATCGCCGAGCCAGGAGGTCAGGTACTCGGCGGCCAAGCCCATGGTCAGCATGCCGTGCGCTACGACGGTCGGCAGACCGACCAGCTCGGCGGCGCGCTCGCTGAAGTGGATCGGGTTGGGATCGCCCGCGACGCCCGCGTAGTTGGCCAGGTCGCCGCGGGTCAGCGTGGCGGTCCCGGCGGGCAGCTGGTCGCCGACAGACAGCTGATCGAAGTCCTGGACGGTGTGCACGGTCCGCGGCTGGGCGACGGGTGGGTGCTCGTTCGGGTCGGCCTCGATCGGGATGAGCACGCTGCTGTCGGAAGGCTCGCCCGTCCGGTGCGGCGGACGCGAGTGCATGAAGATCTTGTCGACCGCCTCGACCAGGTTCGGGTCCACCTCGGCGCCGCGGCGGGCCACGATCGTGGTCGAGCCGATCTGGGTGGTCTCGTCGTCCTGGTTCACCAGTTCGAACTTCACGGTGATGAAGTCGTTGTCGCCGAACTGCCGGACCGACTCGATCAGGATCTCGGTGCGAATGGTGTCACCGGCCAGAATCGGCCGGTGGATCTCGAAGGTCTGGTCCGTCTGCAAGATCTGGGTCAGGTCGTAGTCGGTGAGCACCTCGTCGAGCAGGGCCCTGGTGCCCGCGGTGCCGACCACGGAGGCGAACGTGGGCGGGGCGACGATGCTGTCGTAGCCGATCTTGCGCGCGTCCGGTTCCGCGTGGTGCGCGTCGTGATAGTTCTGCACCGCGCGCGCGAACTCACGCACCTTCTCCCGGCCGACCTCGTAGTGGTCGCGAACCTGGAATCGTCGTCCCGCCAGTGCCGCCGATTCCTCGGCCCGCGGCTCCACCATCGTCTGCTCCCTGCCCATGATCCGGGCCATGCTACTGGCCGCGCCGGTCCGTTGACCAGGTAAGTGTGAGCACTGGCACCCGCTTACCCGGCTTGACGTTACGGGGTGCCCGCGGGCGGATCACAGACCTTCCAACCCGTGTCGGTTCGCTCCAAATCGAAGGTGCGCGCCGAACGCTTGCTCGGGTCCGCCTCGGTGTAGACGGTCGCCTGAGCGATGGCCGTGTTGTCGGTGATCCTGATCGCGTCGACGCTGTCGACCACCGGGATGTTCTTGCGCTCCTGGGAGAGTTGGTGCACGCCGGCGAACTGGTCGTCGGGAATGTTCTTGTAGAAGTCGTGCAGCGGGCCGCAGGTGCTGCCGCGCAGCGACGCGAGATCGCCGTCGCGCAGCGCGCTCGTGTAGTCGCCGATGGCGTCGCGGACCTTGTCCTCCTCGGTTTCGCTGCCCGTGAGCGCGAAGATGCCGACGACGACGAGTACCAGCACCGCGACTGCCGCGCCCGCCGCGAGCAGCAAGCGCTTGGAGCGGGGTGCGGGGGTGGCGTCGGTGGATGGAGTCGAGGTCGGCGGGGCCGGGGGGACGCGCTGGGGCTGGGCCATCGGGCGCGGCTGGGCCGGGGCGTTGGTCTGCGGTTGCGCTGCGCCCTTGGCCGGAGGCTGTCCCTGCGGCTGGGCCGGAGCCTTTGACTGGGCAGGGCCCTGCGGCTGGGGTTGTGCCTGCGGGAAGGCTGAGCCCTTCGCCATGGGTTGGGCCTGCGGGTGACCCGGAGCCTGTGCTTGTGGCTGGCCGGGCGCCTGCGGGTGGGCCGGGGCCTTGCCCAGCGGCTGTTGTTGACCCTGCGGGTGGGCCGGGGCGTTGGTCTGCGGTTGTGCCGGGCCGCCCTTGTCTCGAGGCTGGGTGTGCGGATGGGCCGAGGGTTGCGGCTGTACTTGTGGCTGGCCGGGAGCCTTGGCTGCCTGCGGGTGGGCTTGGGCTTGCGGCTGGCCCTGCTTCGGCTGGCCTTGCGGTGGCTGAGCCTGCTGCTGGCCCTGCTGCGGCGGGCGCTGGCCCGGACCGTCGGTCAGCGACTGCGCGGGGCGGGTCGCATTCATATCGGCGGGCGACGGCGCGGATGCGGCCTGACGCGGCTGAGCGGTCGGTCGCGGCGGCGACGGCCGAGTGTCCTCGACCTCGTCGACTGCGGCGGGCCCGGTCGGCGGCGGACCCGAAGGACTCTGCTGACCAGCCTGTTTCGGTCCCGGCGCGGGACGAGGAGTGGTCGGCGGCTTCGACAGCGGCGGCCGCTGCCCCTGCACCCGATCGGTGCCCGCGGGCCGCTGAATCGGCAGCGCCATCGTCTTCGCGTCGTCGTCGCCCGCGTGCGGAACGATCGGCATCGCCATGGTCGCGGCATCGGCCCCGGCGACATCGGCCAGCTCGCCCTGCTCGCTCTGCGGCTCCCGCCGCATCACCACGGTCTGGGCATCCGCCCCACCCGACTCCGGCTCGTCCTCGTCGTCCTGCCCAACGAGATCGACCCGCCGCATGACCATGGTCTCGTAGTCGGCACTCGACGGCTGCCCGCCCTGCTGGTCCGCAGCGGCCTGCGCCGCCCCCGCCCGATCCCGCGGAATCTCCGTGGTCTTGGCATCGGCCGCGCCCGGTTGCGCGGGAGCACCCTGAGCAGGCGCACTCTGCCCGGCCGCCGTCGTCTGCCGAGCGGAAGCGCCTTGTGCGGACGCTCCCTGACTGGTCGACGCTCCTCGCTCGGTGGAAGTGCCTTGCGTGGGCGTTCCTTGTCCGGCAGTCCTCGTCTGCTGAGCGGAAGCGCCTTGTGTCCCCGCGCCCTGTCCGGCTGCCGTCGTCTGCTGATTGGAGGCGCCTTGTGCGGACGCTTCCTGACTGGTCGACGCTCCTCGCTCGGTGGAAGTGCCCTGCGTGGGCGTTCCTTGTCCGGCAGTCCTCGCCTGCTGAGCGGAAGCGCCTTGCGTGGGCGCGCTCTGTCCGGCTGCCGCCGTCTGTTGAGCGGAAGCGCCTTGCGTGGGCGCGCTCTGTCCGGCTGCCGCCGTCTGTTGAGCGGAAGCGCCTTGCGTGGGCGCGCTCTGTCCGGCTGCCGCG
>NZ_JBEXKI010000001.1:833585-1092963 GCF_040609595.1 Nocardia sp. NPDC004654
CCGTCTGTTGAGCGGAAGCGCCCTGTGTGGGCGCGCTCTGTCCGGCCGCTGCGGTCTGCTGGTTGGAGGCGCCTTGTGCGGACGTACCCTGACTGGCTGCCGACTGCTGACTCGAAACGCCTTGCGCCGCCGCACTCTGTCCGGCCGCTGCCGTCTGCTGAGTGGAAGCACTTCGTGCCGCCGCGCCCTGTCCCGCAGCAGCTCCCTGCTGCGCCCCACCTTGCTCGGCAGCCGCGCCTCGACCGGCAACCGCTTCCTGCCGAGCACCACCGCCTTGCGCGGCAGCGGTCGGCGCACCCGCGCCGGTCGATCGACCCGGCTCGGACGAGGTCGAGTCACGGCGCGGAATCTCGGTGGTCGCCGCGTCGAGCAAGCCAGACCGTTCGCCGCCGGTGCCAGTGCGGTCGTGGGGCGCGCCTTGCGGCGTGCTCGGTCGGTCGGCACCCGCACCGGCCTGCACTCCTCCACCGGATTGGGTGATCGTGCCCTGCGCTGCTCCGCCGGGCTGTGCGTTCGCGCCAGGCGGCGCGCCTTGGGGCGGCGTGCTCGGTCGGTCGGCCGTGCCCGCGGGGATTCCTGCGGGCGCGGCGGCCTGTGTTCCGCCACCGGGGGTGTTCGCGCCGGGCTGTGCGCCTTGCGGTGGGGTGGTCGGTCGGTCGGCTGCCGCACGCGCGGCGCCACCTGCACTCGCAGCGCCCGGTGCTTGTCCACCGGGGGTCTTCGCGCCAGGCTGTGCGCCTTGCGGTGACGTGCTCGGTCGGTCGGCTGCCGCACGCGCGGCGACATCCGCACTCGCAGCGGCCGGTGCTTGTCCACCGGAGGTGTTCGCGCCACGCTGCGCGCCTTGCGGCGGCGTGCTCGGTCGGTCGGCCGCGCTCGCGGGGGTACCTGCGCCCGCGGTGGCCTGTGTTCCGCCACCGGAGGTCTTCGCGCCAGGCTGTGCGCCTTGCGTGCTCGGTCGGTCGGCCGCACCCGCGGCGGCCTGCGTTCCTCCCCCGGGCTGGGCCTTCGATTCGGACTGCGGGCTGGCGTCGGATCGGCTGCTCACAGCGGTTCGCGTGTCCGCGTCGGACTGCGCCTGCGCGGGCGTCCGAGCACCCGCACTCGCGGTGTCCGCGCTCTGCGGAAGCTCGGTCGTCGCGGCGTCCGCCGGTCCGGGCCGACCGGCGTTCGCTGCCCCGGACGCCTGTCCGCCCGCACGGCTCGGCTGTGGGGCGGGGGTCTCGTCCTGATCCCAGGCCGCGCCGAAACCGCCCCCGGTGATGATCCGCGACTGGCTCGCAGCCGCCGTGTCCCGCGCGGACTCGCCCGCCGAATCGGAGGCGTCCGAGGTCGATTCCGCGTCCCTCGACGTGGCAGGCGTGGACTGAGCAGGGGTGGCGCTCCGGGGGTCTTCCGGCACGACGGGACGCTGGTCGCGCGGGTCCCGCGCCTCCGCCTGATCGGCGGAACCGGCGTCGCGTGCCGGGTTCTTCTCGTCGTTCGGGTCGGACACCTACTACCCCTCGCTCCTGCGGATCTGTGAAGTCGACGCAAGCCTAATAGGCGCGGCCGACCAAGGGCCGTCAATAACCGACGCACTGCGGGCGGCCCGCGGGCGCCCCACCCCCACCGGCGTGCACAATGAACCGCATGACCTCGTTCGGTGATCTGCTCGGCCCGCAACCGGTACTGCTACCCGAAATCCCCGAGGCGGAGGACGCGCTGCTCGACAACGCCGATCCGGTGCAGGTCGCGGCCGCGCACCCGGCGGCGTCGATCGCCTGGGCGCATCTCGCCGAGGCCGCGCTGGAGCGGGGCGGCGCGGCGACGGCCGACGAAGTCGTGAACCACGACATCGTCGCCGCCTACGCCTTCGCCCGCACCGGCTACCACCGCGGCCTCGACCTGCTGCGCCGCAACGGCTGGAAGGGCTTCGGCCCGGTGCCGTGGAGCCACGAACCCAACCGCGGTTTCCTGCGCAGCGTCGGCGCGCTGGCCAGGGCCGCCAAGGCGATCGGCGAGACCGAGGAGTACGCGCGCTGCCTCGACCTGCTCGAGGACTGCGACCCGCGCGCCGCGGCGGAGCTCGGCCTCGACTGAGTCGTAGTTGATCGACCCCCAATCGCGTTTCGGCGTCGCCAAGGCGGGCGGCGCGGAACGTCTGCGCGGTGCGTGGGCTCGGCTCCGGTTGTCGGCGTTGCCGATCGTGCAGTGCGCGCTCGGCGCGGCGCTGGCCTGGTTCGTCGCGCACAACGTCATCGGCCATCCGCAGCCGTTCTTCGCGCCGACGGCCGCGGTCGTCTCGATCGGCATCTCGTTCGGCGCCCGGATGAAGCGCGCCATCGAGCTGGTCGTCGGCGTCGCGGTCGGCATCGGCATCGGCGACTTGTTCATCTCGAACGCGGGCACCGGTGTCTGGCAGATCGCGCTCGTGGTCGGGGTGGCCATGGCGCTGGCGGTGTTCCTCGACGGCGGTTCCATCATCACCATGCAGGCGGCCGGTTCGGCCGTGCTGGTCGCCACCTTGATGCCCCCTTCGGCGGGCGGCAGCTTCGATCGCATGATCGACGCGCTGGTCGGCGGCTTGGTCGGCGTGGTGATCGTGGCCGCGATCCCGCTGCATCCGGTGCGCCGCGCTCGCGAGCACGGCGCGGAAATCCTTGCGGTGATGGGCAAATCGCTGTCCCGGTGCGCCGACGGCCTGCTCGAACAGGATCAGGAGAAGATCCGCGAGGCGCTGTCGGCCGCCCGCGCGACGCAGTCGCAGATCGATTCGCTCCGCTCCACTTTGGAGGGCGGTCGCGAGATCAGCCGCATCTCGCCGCTGTACTGGAACTCGCGCGCACGCCTCGAACGCATCCGCGCCACCGCAGACCCGCTCGACAACGCGGTCCGCAATACCAGGGTGCTGCTGCGCCGTTCGCTCACTCTGGTGCGCGACGACGAGATTCTGGACCCGCGGCTCGTCGACGAGGTGGAGCGGCTCGCCCAGGCCGTCGAGGTGGTGCGCAAGATGATGCTCGCCGATCCGGGTGAACAGCCCGATCAGGCGGAGGCCGCCAGGGTGTTGCGCACGGTCGCGAAGGAAGCGCGTCCGGAACTGGTTGCGGGCGCGGGGCTTTCGGCGCACGTGGTGTTCGCGCAGGTCCGTTCGATCGTGGTCGACCTGATGCAGGTCTGCGGTATGAAGCGCATCTCGGCGATCGCGCTGTTGCCGCCGACCGTGCCGAATCCCTATGTGCGCCCGAAGGATTGACCGAGCTACTCAGCGGATTTCGGCCAACGACGCGGTCCGCGAAGCCTTCCTGCGCCGTCGCGACGCCGACGGGATGATCTTCGGGTAGTCCACTACTCGCGATCTCGCGCACCGCGCTCCATAACCTCGTTTCATGACCGCGACGACGAGGGGTGTCACGGTCGGACACTTCGCACGACGACGCGTCTCACCGGCTGAGATGGTGTGGTGGCCGGGGCGGGTAGGGACGGTATCGGCGTCGCGCGGAGCAGGTCGCCCGGTCTCGGGAAGGCCGGGCGGCCATCGTTCTCAGAGCCAGAAACGCACCAGCCCAGCGCCTCTCGCGATCCACGACGACTCCACGCCGAACACCTCGCAGATGGCGTAGATGGCGTCGAAGAACGGTTCGTTGATCGCGGGCGTCAGGATCAGCGCGAACAGCAGCAGCATGCCGAGCGGCTTGAGCTGGTCCAGCGAGCGCCGGGTCTGGTAGCTCAGCGAGGGTTCGAGGATTCCGTACCCGTCGAGCCCCGGGATCGGCAGCATGTTCAACACCGCCGCGGTCACCTGGAGGAAGGCGAGGAACGCCAGCCCGTACCAGAACGCGGGATGCGAGGTCTGGCTGCCGAACACCTCCACGACGACGAGCAGCAGCACCGCGAACGCCGCGTTGACCGCCGGACCCGCGCCGCTGATCAGCCGCTGCATCCGCGGGCTGACGCTGTGCGTGTGCACGTACACCGCACCGCCGGGCAGACCGAATCCGCCGAGCGCGATGAACACCACGGGCAACACGATCGACAGCAGCGGGTGCGAGTACTTCAGCGGATTCAGCGTGAGATACCCGCGCAGCTCCACTTCGTGATCGCCTGCGCGCCAAGCCATGTACGCGTGCGCGAACTCGTGCAGGCACAGCGTCA
The DNA here is from genome assembly GCF_040609595.1 of Nocardia sp. NPDC004654. NCBI lineage: Bacteria > Bacillati > Actinomycetota > Actinomycetes > Mycobacteriales > Nocardiaceae > Nocardia > Nocardia sp. NPDC004654. Next base: position 837,723 of record NZ_JBEXKI010000001.1, read on the forward strand.
CGATCCAGCCGGCGACCACGAGCACGAAGACGCCGACCTTGGCCCGCGTCGAACCGTAGTCGGAGGCCCAGGCCAGCACGCCGCCCGCGAGGGTGATCGCGACGACGAGCAGGAAGACCGGACTCGGCCGAACCGCGCCGAGACCCGTTCGGCGTTGCGGGAGGGAGTAATTCATCGCACCAGTAGCCAGGTTTCGTTGTGCCGGTAGAAGGTCGAGCGCGGCACAGTGCGCTCGGTGAGAATGCCGTCGCGGGTCACCACCGCGCCCGGGGTCCCCAGTTGCGCGGCCCGGCCCTCGACCCACCGGCGCTTGCGCAGGCCCTTGCGCACGGTCGCCCGGACGCCTGGCATGTGCAGGGTGGGGGAGATGTGCATCGCGGTGACCTTGCCGGAGAACAGCTGGGTGTCGTCCACGTAGGCCTCGCCCTCCAGCTTGCCGCCCTCGGGTCCGGTGATGGTCGCCCGTCCGACCAGCACTTTTCCGGTGTCGTCGCGGATCAGCGGAGTCTCGCGCGCCTTGCCCTCGATCGCGCGCTTGGCCGCGGCGTTGCCGGTGCCGGTCTGGTAGGCGCGCGAGCCGTAGGTCTTGTCGATCGGCACGTATCCGATCTCGACGTGCAGCCGCTCGGTCCGCATCAGATGGGTCAGCACCGCGGCAAGCGCGGCGTCCTCGCCGAGCACGATCAAGCGCGGCAGGCTGTCGGCGGCGAGCACGGGAAGGAGTTCGTCGATCACCGCGGTGTCGGGGATTGCGGCCGTCACGGTTGTCGGCAGTGCGGCGAGGGCGATCGGGACCGGCGCGCCATCGCAGCGGAGAACATGGGTACTCAAACTGCCGTACACCCTCCTCGAATCCTGCCGGCTCGCCCCACCGGCTCCCTCGCACCTGTCGAGCGGGCACGCTGCCCCGGTCCGCCCGCAGCAACCATAGCCGTGTTCAACCCGTAGCGCCCGGGCCGAGTCGGCATTGTGACCGGCGCGGGGTGCCTTCCCCGGGGTGCCCTAGGCCATTCGGTAAACTGTGCTTCCGGCCACCGCCTCAGTACGGCAGGTAGCTGCAACACGGGTGTGTTGCGCGTCGAACCGTAGGAGACACCACCATGCCGGCAATCGTCCTCATCGGCGCCCAGTGGGGCGACGAGGGTAAGGGCAAAGCGACCGACCTGCTCGGCGGCAGACTGCAATGGGTGGTCCGATACCAAGGCGGCAACAACGCGGGCCATACCGTGGTGCTGCCGAACGGCGACAAGTTCGCGCTGCACCTCATCCCCTCCGGCATCCTGACCCCCGGTGTGCGAAACGTCATCGGCAACGGTGTCGTGGTGGATCCCGGTGTGCTGCTCGCCGAACTGGCCGGACTGGAGGACCGCGGCGTCGACACCTCGGGCCTGCTGCTCTCGGCCGACGCGCATCTGATCATGCCGTACCACGTGGCCATCGATAAGGTCACCGAGCGCTTCCTCGGCAACAAGAAGATCGGCACCACCGGCCGCGGCATCGGACCCTGCTACCAGGACAAGGTGGCGCGCGTCGGCGTGCGAGTCGCGGACGTGCTCGACGAGAAGATCCTCACCCAGAAGGTCGAGGCCGCCCTGGAGTTCAAGAACCAGGTGCTGGTGAAGATCTACAACCGCCGCGCGCTCGATCCGCAGCAGGTGGTGAACGAGGTGCTCTCCATGGCGGAGAGCTTCAAACACCGCATCGCCGATACCCGTTTGCAGCTCAACGAGGCCCTCGAGCGCGGAGAAACCGTGCTACTCGAGGGTTCTCAGGGCACCCTGCTCGACGTCGATCACGGCACCTACCCGTATGTCACGTCGTCCAACCCGACTTCGGGCGGCGCGGCCGTCGGTTCCGGCATCGGACCGAACAAGATCAACACGGTGCTCGGCATCCTCAAGTGCTACACGACCCGCGTCGGTTCGGGCCCGTTCCCGACCGAACTGTTCGACCAGTACGGCGAATTCCTCGCCAAGCAGGGCGGTGAGGTCGGCGTCACCACCGGCCGCGCCCGACGCTGCGGCTGGTTCGACGCAGTGATCGCCCGGTACGCGACTCGCGTCAACGGCATCACCGACTACTTCCTCACCAAGCTGGATGTACTGTCCAGCTTGGACCGGGTACCGATCTGCGTCGCGTACGAAATCGATGGTAAGCGCGTGGACCAGATGCCCACCACCCAAACCGAGTTCCACCACGCCAAGCCGATTTACGAGGAAATGCCCGGTTGGTGGGAGGACATCTCGGGGGCGCGAACCTTCGAGGATCTGCCCGCCAACGCGCAGGCGTACGTGCGGCGGCTCGAGGAGCTCTCCGGCGCGCGAATCTCCTGCATCGGCGTCGGTCCGGGTCGAGACCAAACGATCGTCAGGCACGACGTCCTCGGCTGAACCACAGCGTTTTCCGACTCCGCGACGCGCGGAGCACGCCTGCCTTCGCGGTTCCCTTCGATCATGAACTGTGAAGAACTACAGTTAGAGCTATGGCTCGGAACTGGCCGATGATCGAGCGCGAGACCGAGTTCGAGGCGATTCGGTCCGCACTCACCGGCTCGACGTACGTGGGTGCCGTCCTGACCGGCGATGCCGGAGTGGGCAAGACGACGCTGGCGAGACAGGCGACCGCGGCGGTCGGCGGAAATATTCGGTGGGTAGCGGGCACGGAGTCGGCCCGCAGTATTCCGCTGGGCGTGTTCGCGCACATGGTCGGTGTCTACACGGCACACGACCCGGTGACGTTCATGTCCGCCGCGCGTGAGGCGCTGCTCGCCGACGGGCACACCATCATCGGCGTCGACGACGCCCATCTTCTGGACCAACTGTCCGCAACCTTGCTGTTGCAGTTGGCCATCGACAAGGCGGCCCACATCGTCGCCACCGTGCGCAGCGGGGTTCAGGTGCCCGACGCGGTGACCTCGCTGTGGAAGGACGGGCACCTGCTGCGCGTCGACCTGAACCCGTTCACCCAGCCGCAGAGCGTGGACCTGGTCGAGTCGATGCTCGGCGGTCAGCTCGAAGGTTTCACCGCCAATCTGATGTGGGAGTCCTCCGGCGGGAACGCCCTGTTCCTGCGGCACTTGGTGGAAGGAGCGCTGGAGGCGGGCACCCTGCGCCAGGTGAACGGCGTCTGGCAGCTGCGCGGACGCGCCGCGGTGACCTCGGAATTGGCTGCGCTGCTGGAGGATCGGGTCGAGCAGTTGCCCGAGCAGGTGCTGCGGGTGCTGGAACTGCTCACCTTCTGCGAGCCGATCGATCTCGACGTGCTCGCCGAGCTCGCCGGTGAGGACGCGGTGGAGGCCGCCGAAACCCGCGGTGTGATCCGGGTTGTGGAGAACTCGCACCAGCTCATCGTGCGCTACAACCATCCGCTGTTCGGCGAGGTCATCCGGCGCAGGTTGGGCATCGCGTCGGCGCGGCGGCTGCGCGGCAGGCTGTACTCCTCGCTCAAGGAGCGGCGCATCAATTCCGCCGCCGACCGCATCCGGTTGGCCGAATTGGCCTTGGACAGCGACAAATCCGCCGATCTCGAGCTATTCGAGGCGGCCGCCGCCGACGCCATCGGCTTGGCCAATCTGCCGCTCGGCGAGCGGTTCGCCAGGGCCGCGGTGGAGCGGCGCGGCGGGGTCGAGTCGGCCGATCTGCTGGCCAGGGCGCTGCTGTGGCAGGGGCACCGGATCGAGGCCGAGCGCACGCTGGCCAGCTTCGACGCCGATCAGCTCAACGAGGTGCAGCTGGCCCGGTGGGGCAGCACCCGAGTGTCGAACCTGTTATGGGCCATGGGCGATGCCGATCGCGCCGACGAGGTGCTCGCCGATATTCGGGCCAGGGTGCATCATCCGAAGATCATCGCCACGTTGGGCGGACTCGCCTCGGCGTGCGCGGTGAACGAGAACCGCATCGAGGACGCGTTCACCGAGGCGGAGGCGGTGATGACCGCGAAAGGCGCTCCGCCGTGGGCGGTCTGGTGGGCTTCGTTCGGCGGCGGGCTGGCGCTGGCGCTGATGGGCAAGGCCGAAGCGGCCAGGCAGTACGCCGCGCGCGGGCACGAGGTGGAGCGCGAGATCGACGGGCTCAACCGATTCATGTCCACCCACGCCGAGGTGCTCGCGCTCATCTACAGCGGTGAGTTCGAAGCGGCGAGGCGTTGCGCCACACCGTATTTCGGCTACACAGCGCCGGGACAGTATCTGGCGTGGGGCATGTCGAAGATCCTGCAAGGCACCGTCGACGTGGCGCAGGGGCGTTTCATCGACGGCATAGAACATTTGGAGCAGGCGCTCGCTGCGCTGACCACCGAAGGCGCGGCGGCGTGGTTGTTCCCCGCGAGAATTCGCCTGGCGGAAGCCTATTCGGCATTGGGGCGCGCGCACGACGCCGCCGAGTCGGTGGCCGAGGCGGCGCGGCGCGGCGGTCGGCACAGTGCGGTCTACGAGCCGCAGCTGGAGATCGCCAAGGCTTGTGTCGCGGGCGCCGAGGGCACCGTCACTCCGGCGGTCCAGCTGGCGATCGGCGCCGCCGACTCGGCCGCCCGCTCGCACCAGCACGCGATCGAGGCGATGGCGCTGCACACCGCGGCCCGCTTCGGCGACCACTCGGTGGCCGGTCGGCTCGCGGACCTCGCGGCTCGGGTGGACGGCAGGCTGGTGCAGATCCAAGCCAAACACGCGGTGGCGCTCGCCGCCCACGACGGGCCCGGACTCGACGACGCCGCAAGCGAATTCGAGGCCCTCGGCGCGGTGCTCTCGGCCGCCGACGCCGCCGCCCAAGCCGCGTCCGCGCACGAACGAGCGGGCGACCGTCGCCGCCTCCTCGAATCCGCCTCCGCCGCCAACCGTCTCGCCGCGGCCTGCGGCGGCGCCGCCACCCCCGCCCTGCGCAAGGCAGCCCAACCCCTACCCCTCACCGCCCGCGAACGCGAGATCGCGAACCTCGTCGCCGCGGGCCTGTCCAACCGCCAGATCGCCGACCGTCTCACCGTCTCGGTCCGCACCGTCGAGGGCCACCTCTACCGGGCGTGCATCAAGATGGACGTCACCGACCGCGAGTCGCTCGGGGCGTTGATGCGTGGTGAGTCGTCCGCCTGAGATTCCGCGCGGCGCTGACCGGAACTTGGCTGTGCCGCCGCACCTCCGCCCAGTTGGGCGTGACCACTACTGCATCGAGTGCGGTGGGGTCAGGGGGTACGGTCAGCACTGAGCGAGCGAGGAGGGCTGTCGAGGATGGCGCGGTGGGTAGTGGCGGTGGGGGCGGCGGTTGCACTCGCGGTGGTGCCCGGTTGCGCCGAGACGAGTGAACCCGTGCCGTCCAGTGCGGTGGTGAGTACCGCGCCCGCTCTGAATCCTCAGCAGGAGCGCAATCGGCGCATCCACGAGCGCCTGCTCGAACTGGGGTGCACGACCAACAGCTGCATTCAGACGTATTTCGCCTGTATGGACGGGTACCTCACCGGCGAGGCATGCGAGTTCTACCGGCAGCATCCGCCGGAGCAGTGAAGTCCTCGGTGCGTCGCTTCGCGGAGGGCGCCAAAGTCGTCATCGGCACCGACGCGGTGCGAGCAAGGCCGCAGAATGCTCGGGTCCGAGCCCGGATGGACCGAGCGGGCGGGTCCCGCGCGTTCGGTGCTCGGTACCGTGAACTGTGCTTTCGACAGCCCACCCGGAGGCGCTTGGCGCGTGGTCGAGTTTCGGCGACCACCGGGTTTGCCTCGGCCGCGGCGGGCCGTCACGGCTGTAGACGGCACCCGCGCCCGCGGATTCATCGCTGCGCCGTGTTCATCGCTGCGTCCCGGTGAGGAATTCACCCGCCGCCGGGGCGAGGATGTCGATCTTCGGATCGTGGCTGAGTTTGGCCAGTTCGCGGTGCTCGGCGCGGGGCAGCACCGCCGCGATGGCCTTGGCGCCGTTCTTCAGCAGCGCGGCACTGTCGGCGCCCGCGACGACCAACGTCGGGACCGTGACGCCCGACCAGTCGGCCGCGCGCAGCTTCTCACCGCGCATGTACGGGCGCATCACCGCCCAGTCGTGCGCGGTCGAATTCGCCGTCGCCTTCAGGTTCTTCCAGAACGGCGTGATGCGCATGGCCGTCACCATCGTCCACGGAACGCCCATGGCCTTGGACATGTACAACCGCACCGTCTTGTCGCGTTTGTCGGCGGCGATCAGTTCGTGCAGCCGGACGTCCAGGTCCGCGGGCGGAACGTGCCCGGATCGATCGACCACGAACGGCGGCTCGAACGCCACGACTTTCGTCACACCGGGCACCCGCCCCGACCCCGCCGCGAGCAGCGCGAGCACCGCACCCGACGACCACCCGAACAGCGCCGCCGACCCGCCCGCGGCCTGCATCAGCGCCGCGATGTCCTCGATCTCGTTGGTCACGTCGTAGACGCCGGGCGAGTCCCCGCTGTCGCCGCGACCTCGCCGGTCGTAATTGATGACGGTCAAGCCGTGCTCGGCCAACGCCTCCGAGAGCTGCACCATCTTCGGGAATTTCCGATACCCGAACGCGCCGCCGATCAGGATCACCGTCCCGGCCGTGCCGTCGCCGATGCGATCGAACGCGATCGTCGTCCCGTCCGCCGAAGTGACTGTTTCCATGTCTGCGCTCCTTTTCGCTCAGCCGTGGGATGGCGCACCGAACCCATCGCAACCCGCAACGCTATCCGCCGCGAGTGCGTAGGACGCCGCAACCCGTCAATCGGCCGGCTCGCGGAACCTCAGAACAGCGTCGGCTCCCCGAACCCCGGCGTGCGCTCGATCTCCAGCAGGCGCTCCTTGGTGGAGATCCCGCCCGGCGCGGAGAATCCGTGCAGCGCGTTGTCCGCGGCGAGCACGCGGTGGCACGGGATGATGAGGGGAATCGGATTGCGCCCCAAGGCTTGTCCCACCGCTTGGGCGCCGCCGGGCGCGCCGACGCGGTCAGCGACCTGGCCGTAGCTGAGGGTATGGCCGGGATCGATGGCGCGGGTCACCGCGTAGACCGCGCGGTGGAACTCCGGAATCGTGCTGGTGTCCAGCGGAATCCAGCGCAGATCGTCCAGCTCGCCCGCGAGGTGCGCGCGGATGCCCGCGATGGCCTCGGCGATCACGGCGGTCGGCTCGCCCTCCGGCACCTCGCTGCCCGCTCGCCACCGGGTGATGCGGGCGCGAGTGGCCGCCTGGTCCGCCTCGGGCAGTTGGAAGCGGAACACGGCGTCGTCGCTCCACGCGATCGCGCAGACGCCGATCGCGGTGTCGAACAGCGCCGCGGCGGCTTGGCGAGCGGACTCACTCATACCGTCAGTGTGCACCCCGGCACCGACACATCCGCGGGCAGCCGTCGATCAGGCCAGTTTCCGAGAACTGGCCTGAAAGCCGCTTCGGCAAACGTCAGAGGCTCGCCGGAGGGCGGAAACCTGCGGCGCCGCTGTCGGCGAAACCTCCGGCTTCGGCCTTCCTGCACGGCCGTCGACGGCGGCCAGGGCCGGTGAATCGTTCGGCCGAGGCTCGTCGGCACGGCTGTGGATGGCCGCCAGATCCGAGTATTGCCGCAGCTCTTCGTAGTGCGCGACACCGGAGTTGGTGATCGATTCGAGCGGACGGAACCGCTCGAGCGCGAACAGGTTCTTGGTCCGTTTCGGCGAGTAGTGGTAGATCGCGTAGCAGAACGCGGAGACGACGAGGAAGGTGAGCAGAGCGGTCATACTGGACACGTTCCGCCAACTGGCCTTGCCAATAAATATCCAATCCCTTAATACTGGACTGTATGGCGACACGAGTGATCGGCGCGGCCAGCCTGGCCCGCGACTTGGGCAACTGGCGCAGCGCCGGTGACGATGACCCCGCCCGGCGCGCGGCCCGCCCGGCGTACCTGGCGCTGGCCGAAGGAATCCGGCTGCTCATCCACGACGGGCGCGCGCCGCTCGGCGTCGCACTGCCGAGCGAACGCGATCTCGCCACCACCCTCGGCGTCAGCCGGACCACCATCACGTCCACCTACGCGCTGCTGCGCGAACACGGCTACCTGATCAGCCGCCAGGGCTCGCGCAGCACCGTGGCCCTGCCCCCTGCCGTGCCGCACGACGGCACCAAACCGGCGCGCAGCATCCTGGCGCTGATGGCGCAGCCCGAGCTGACCACCATCGACATGACCTACGCCGCGATGGCCGCGCCGCGCGAGATGCAGGACGCGTATTCCGCCGCACTGCAAGGGATTCCGGCCTACCTCGGGACCCACGGCATGGACCCCGTTGGCGTGCTCGCGCTACGCGAGGCGGTGGCCCGCCGGTACACCGAGCGTGGGCTGCCCACCGAGCCGGACCAAATTCTCATCACCCTCGGCGCCCAGCACGGCCTGCGCCTGCTGCTCAACGTGCTCACGGCGCCAGCCGCGCGGGTGCTGATCGACCACCCGACCTACCCCAACGCCATCGAGGCCATCCGCGATGTCGGTGCGCGTCCCGTCCCGGTTCCGCTGCTGCCGGAGAGCCCGCACTCGGGCTGGGATCTCGACGGAATCCGCAGCGCCGCAAGGCAAACCGCCGCCACCTTGGCCTACCTGGTGCCGGACTTCAACAACCCGACCGGCATGCTGCTCGACGCCGAGGGACGCGCGGAACTGGCCGCCATCGCCCGCGAGACCCGTATGACGGTCGTCGTCGACGAGTCGATGGTCGACCTCGGCCTGGATGTGGACACCCTGCCGCCCCCGGTCGCCGCGTTCGCCAAGAATTCCGAGATCGTCACCATCGGTTCGGCATCCAAGTCGTTCTGGGGTGGTCTGCGCGTCGGCTGGATTCGCACCAACCAGACGCTGATCACCAAGCTGCTCGGCATCCGCTCCACCGTCGACCTCGGCACCCCGGTGATGGACCAGCTCGCCACGGTGCACCTGCTCGAGAACGCCGACGCCATCCTCGACCGCCGTCGCGACCAATTGCGTAGCCAGCGCGCGGCTTTGCTCGACGCGCTGGCCGAGGAGCTGCCGGACTGGCGGGTCAGCGCGGGCGTCGGCGGGATGTCGGTCTGGGCGCAGCTGCCGGCTCCGGTCTCCACCGCGCTCGCCGCCACCGCGCCCAACCACGGCGTATTGCTCGCCGCCGGACCGCGTTTCGGTGTCCAGGGCGCTTTCGAGCGGTTCCTGCGGCTGCCGTTCACCCACCAGGAGGCGGAGCTTCGGTTGGCGGTGAAAGCCGTTGCCTCCGCCTACGAAGGGCTGACCCCGCGCGCGGCCGATCCGCTGAATCCGCTCACCTGCTACTGAGTCTCGGCGGCGAACCGGCGCGAAAAGCGAACGCCCCGTGGCCGATCGACCACGGGGCGTTCACCAACGAAATATCAATCCGCCCAAACGGATTCGATCGGCGTCGCCTCGGTCGGCGGCGGTGTCGGAACGGCCGCCGGGGTGCGTGAGAAGCGCGGGGCGGGCGCGTGCTGCACCACGCCGTCGATGTCGACGAGTCCGTTGCGCGCCGCGATGTGCGCGTTCTCGGTGGCCTCGGTCAGCGTGAGCACCGGGGTGGTGCACGCGTCGGTGCCCTCGAAGATCGCCGCCCACTCGTCGCGGGTCTTGGTCTTGAACTTCTCCGCGAACAGCTTCTTCAGCTGGTCCTGACCGTTCGGGTCGATCTGCATCGGCAGGCCTTCGGGATCGATCTCCAGGCCCTTCAGCAGCTCGGCGTAGAACTGCGGCTCGATCGCGCCGACCGCCATGTACTTGCCGTCGGAGGTCTCGTAGGTGTCGTAGAAGGCCATGCCGGTGTCGAGCAGGTTGGTGCCGCGCTCGTCGGACCACAGGCCGACACCGCGCATGCCCCAGATCATGTGCGAAAGAGCAAGCGCGCCATCGATCATCGCGGCGTCGATCACCTGGCCCTTGCCCGAGTTCTGCCGTTCCACCAGCGCGGCGAGGATGCCGAACACGAGGAACATCGAGCCGCCGCCGAAGTCGCCGACCATGTTCAGCGGCGGCACCGGGCGCTCGCCCTTGCGGCCGATCGCGTTCAGCACGCCGGTCAGCGAGATGTAGTTGATGTCGTGGCCCGCGCGGTCGGCCAGCGGGCCGTCCTGACCCCAGCCGGTCATCCGGCCGTAGACCAGCCGCGGATTGCGCGCCAACGCCTCGTCGGGGCCGAGACCCATGCGCTCGGTGACGCCGGGACGGAAGCCTTCGATCAGCACGTCGGCCTTCTCGATCAGCCCGAGCACCTTCTCGATGTCGGCCGGATCCTTCAGGTTCGCCTCGACGATGGTCCGCCCGCGCCACTGCGGACGCTCCATGAACCCGGGCAGCATGTTCGGCCGCTGCACCCGCACCACGTCGGCGCCGAGGTCGGCCAGCAACAGTGCGGCATGCGGACCCGGGCCGATTCCGGCCAGCTCGACAACTTTGATGCCCGCGAGCGGGCCCTGCTTGGTGGCGGTGGATGGTGTGGTCACGCCCTACCTCGGTTCGTCGTTGATCCCTGCGCACCGCCGGGCGGTGCGGTCCCCCGGGCAGCGCCCGCGGATGTATTGACAGTATGACAATAACGCCGCCGACCGGAACCCTCCGTCGTGCACCGCAGCGCGGGGTAGGCGAGAATCCAAGCAGCGCGCCGATGCGCTGAAACGGGAGGAATCAGCAGTGAGCGAGCGAATCATGTGTCAGAGCACCGCGCGCACGCCGGAGCGGGGGACCGCGGCATGAGTGTCGGGGGCGAGGTCGTCATCGGCCTGCTGATCCTGGTGGGCCTGCTCGGCATCATCGTTCCGATTCTGCCCGGGGTGATCCTGGTCTTCGGCGCGATTCTGGCCTGGGCGATCATGACCGGCGGCGCGACGGCGTGGACCGTTTTCGCGATCAGCACGGTCTTCCTGGTGCTCTCCGGGATCATCAAGTACACCTGGCCCGGCCGGAAGATGAAGGACGCGGGCGTCTCCAACCGCGCGCTGTTCCTCGGCGCGGTGCTCGGCATCGTCGGCTTCTTCGTCATCCCGGTCGTCGGCCTGTTCGTCGGCTTCGTACTCGGCGTCTATCTCTCCGAACTCCAACGCCTCGGCCACAACCAACCCGCCTGGCAAGCAACCAAACACGCCCTCAAGGGCGTCGGCCTCTCCATGCTGATCGAACTCCTCGGAGCCCTCCTCGCCACCGCCACCTGGCTCACCGGCGCCTTCCTCGCCTAACTCCCACACACCCCGTCTACGCCTCACACAGCCACCGCCTGTGTGAGGCGTAGACGGGGTGTGTGGCAGCACGGTTTTCCCCAAGGCGGGACTTGTCCACAGGGGCGGCTGGATCAGGGGGTGGGCGGGTGTGCCGAGGGCCATGATCGAACCATGGACGCGCCCCTCCCGATATCCCGATGTCGTGCGGTGACCGAAGGGTTCACCGATCGGGAGCTGCACGGACCGATGTGGCGGCGGGTGCACCGCGGTGCGTACATCCGTGCCGAGCAGACCGAGGGTCTGCGCGTCGAAGAGCGCCACTTGGTGCTGACCCGGGCCGTCGCGGAGGGCGCGAGTCGCGAGGCGGTGGTGAGCCACGTGTCGGCTTCGGTCGCGCACGGATTGACGCACTGGAAGGTCCCGTTGGCCCGAGTCCACCTGACGCGCGATCGTTCCACCGGCGGTCGCGTCACCCCTCGGGTCACGGTGCATTCGACGCGCACCGATCCGGACGAAGTGGTGCGGATCGGCGAACTTCGAGTGACCAGCGTGGCCAGAACCGTTGTCGACTTGGCCCGCACTGTTCCATTCGAGCAAGCGGTAGTCATCGGCGACAGCGCACTACGGCTCGGAAAGACCACTCGCGCAGAGTTGTCCGACCAACTCGCGCGAGCAACCGGCCGTCCGGGAGCACCCGCGGCGCGCCGGGTCGTCGACTTCTTGGACGGGCGCTCGGAGAGCGCGGGCGAGTCACGGAGCCGCGTTGCCATGCATGCCGCAGGACTGCCCAGTCCGGAGCCGCAAGCCATCCTCGAATCCTCGACCGGGCGATTCATCGGCCGCGTCGACTTCTTGTTTCCCGAACTCGGCGCCATCGGCGAATTCGACGGCCTCGTCAAATACGGTGCGGCCCTGCGCGGCTCGCGCACGCCCGAGGAAGTAGTCATCGCCGAGAAGGCCCGCGAGGACGAGCTACGCGCCCTCGGCTGGATCGTCGTCCGCTGGACCTGGAACGACCTCGACAACCCTGCCTCTTGGCTGACCCGCCTCACACGCGCCGCAACGATCACCACCCCCGCCCACCGCCTCGGCACCTGGACACCGGCGGAGCGAATCTGATGCCGCCACAGAGCCCGTGCACGTCTCACATAGGCGGTGGCTATGTGAGACGTGCAGAAGGTTTGTGCCAGCGAGGTGTGGGCCCGAAGGTGAGGTGTCGGGTAACGGAGTTGGTCGCTCGCCCGACTGACTCGGTGGAGGCCGTCGGTCGCCGATGCACCCGGCATGATCGAAACCGTCGGTATCGCAACAGAGCTCGTAGAACACCGTCCAACGATTGAACGGAGTACGCGCATGAAGCGCACGATGCACTACCTGGCTGCCACCGCCCTCCTCGGCGCGGGCTTGGCCGTCGCCGCAGCGCCCGCCCAAGCCGACCCCGGCCCCTGTCAGCTCGGGTGGTCGAACGTCGGGCCTCGCTCGTGCGTGCAGAACAACTTCAACCTCGCCCCGGTCTTCACACTCGGCAACGGTGTGTGCGTCGGCATCTTCTCGGTCGGCGGCACCTCCTTCGACGGCCCGCTCAACGAATACTCCGAGGCTCCCGGTGCAACGCACGCGGTCAGCGTGCGCATCACCCCTGGATTCTCTCCGATCGGGACGTGGGGTCCGCAGTTGCTCGCCTGCGACGTCACCGCGGTGGTCGACTGGCACAACTTGGACACCGGCCAGCGGGGCAGCGTCAGCCGCTTCGTCCCCGCTTGGCAGCGTTCCAGCCCGACCATCGTCGTCGCGGACACCGGTCCCGGACGGGTTCAGCTCACCGTGCGAACCGACCGGCCCTCGATCCCGGCGACGTCGGAAGTGTTCGTGCCGTAAGCCTTCTCGCACCCCGCACGGCGTTGTCGTCGCCGTGCGGGGGACCGGGTTCAGCTCAGGGCGTGATCGAGGTCGGCGAGCAGATCGTCCACGTCCTCGAGTCCGACGGAGATGCGGACGACCCCGTCGGAGAGGCCGATGGTGGCGCGACCCTCCGGGCCCATGGCGCGGTGGGTCGTGGTGGCCGGATGCGTGATCAGGGTCTTGGAGTCGCCGAGGTTGTTGGAGATGTCGACGATCCGCAACCTGTTCAGCACCTCGAAGGCACGCTTCTTGGCTTCGTCGGCCGGTGCGTTCAGCTCGAAGGTGACCACCGTGCCGCCGCCGGACATTTGGCTGCGGGCCAGGTCGTACTGCGGATGCGATTCCAGGAACGGGTATTTCACCCAGCTGACCGACTTGTTGGTCTCCAGGAAGCGCGCGATCCGCAGCGCCGACTCGGTGCTGTGGCGCACCCGAAGCGGCATCGTCTCCAGCCCCTTGAGCAGGGTCCACGCGTTGAACGGGCTCAGCGCGGGGCCGGTGTGGCGCATGAGCGTCTTCACCGGACCGTCGATGTACTCCTGGGAGCCGAGGATGGCGCCGCCGAGGACGCGGCCCTGGCCGTCGATGTGCTTGGTGCCGGAGTAGACGATGACGTCGGCGCCGAGTTCGAAGCCCTTCTGCAACAGCGGAGTCGCGAAGACGTTGTCCAGCACCACTTTCGCGCCAGCGGCGTGCGCGAGCTCGGTCACCCGGCGCACGTCGACGAGCGTCTGCATCGGGTTGGCCGGGGTCTCGAAGAACACCGCCGTGGTCGGCACCGAGAGCGCCTGCTCCCACTGGTCGAGGTCTTCACCGTCGACGAACACCGTCTCCACGCCCCAGCGCGGCAGGATCTCGTTGCACACCACGAAGCAGGAGCCGAACAGGCTGCGCGCGGCCACCAGCCGATCGCCGGCCTTCAGCAGCGCACCGAGCGCCGTGAACACCGCCGACATGCCGCTCGCGGTCGCGAACGCCGCCTCGGCGCCGTCGATCAGCCGGATCCGCTCCTCGAACATGGCGACCGTCGGGTTGCCGTAGCGGGAGTAGACGAAGTGCTCCACCTCGCCGGTGAACGCCGCCTCGGCCGCCTCCGCGCTCTCGTAGACGAAACCGGAAGTCAGATACAGCGCCTCGGCGGTCTCCTCGAAACCGGAGCGGCGCAGGCCGCCGCGCACGCCGAGGGTGGCCGGGCCGACGCCCTCGGGCAGCGGCTTGTCGAACGCGCCGCCGGTGATCACGACTGCCTCCACGGCAGGCCGGTGGCGCGCCAGCCGGTGGCGCCGCGATGTCCGGACGCGTCGAGCGAGCCCTCGAAGCCCTCGATCACGTTGTAGGAGGGGCCGATGCCCAGCCGGGTCGCCACGGTCGCCGCGTGCGCGGAGCGCTGGCCGGAGCGACACAGGAAGACGACGGGCGCCTCCGGGTCGCGACCCTCGAGCGCCTTGCTCAGCTGGTCGGTGAACTCCGGGTTGGGCGCGCCGGTGCCGTCCACCCACTCGATCAGCACGGTGGGCCGCTCGATCGAACTGGTGTCGGGCACTCCGACGAAGCGCCATTCCGCTTCGGTGCGCACGTCCACCAGGACAGCGGCGGGGTTGTCGCGCAACACCTCCCACGCCTGCTGCGGGGTGATGTCACCGGCGTAACTCATCTCGAACCTCCTGTGAATCCGCACTTGCCGCACCTGGTTCGGTGCGCGGCCAGGTCGTCACCCGGAGCACCCCACCGCGGAGGAGGGTTGCCGACCAGCTGAGCCGGGGCTTGGCGCTGGTTCTCATGACCTAGGGACTGAGATTGCCTGCACCGAGGTCACCGTGTCAAACATTGCAGACGAGCCATTTGTCGTCCGTGCGGGTGAGGTTCCAGGTCGCTGTGTACTCCGTGCCGTCGACCTTGGTGGTCACGGTGGCCTTGGCCCGGTCGCCGTTGAGGGTCTGATCGGTGACGGCTATGAGTTCGATTGTCTTACCGGTGCCTTCCTGCCCGGCCAACGGCGACTTGGCGGGGTCGAAATCGGGACAGCCGGTACCAGGTGGCGGCACCATGTCGGTGTTGTTCGCGCCCTCGACGAAGTTGCCGACGGCGCCCGCGATCTTCTCGGCTTCTGTGACATTTTTCTCAGCGGGCGAGAGCACGCCGCCGAGCCCGATGGCCACCAGCACGATGACGGCCAGCACGGCCGCGGCAAGGAACGGCGCGATGGAGCGCTTGTCGGTCTGATCGACCTCGATCGGTTCGCCTTCGTCGGGGGACTTCTGCTCGGTCATGGATCGATCATCCCTGGTCGGCGGGGGTATCCGACGTCCGGCCCCCGCGCGCGAAGCACCGGCCCGTTCCGCCCCGCTATGGTGGGAAGCGGGTCCGTGCGGCGCCGAGCCCGCGAAGGCGGGCATACATCCAGTTCATCGCACCGGCGGGGCCGGCAACCGGTAGCACGGATAGAATCGCGAGATTGAGACCTGCTGCCATAGCCAAATGGCAGTTCACCGTCGTAGCGATCTGGGGACCGTGGAGCCACGAGCCAGCATCACCAGAGTTCGTGGCGCCGGGTGCCGACAAGCGGTTCGTCAACTTAGCCTAAGCTAAGACGGACGCCATTGAACGTTTCGACCATAAGGGTGCGCGTAAGAGATGACCGAACAGAGTGCAGCGACCCGCCCGCTCCGCATCGCGATCGTGGGCGCAGGACCGGCCGGGATCTACGCCGCCGACGCGTTGATGAAGTCCGATGCCGATGTGAGCATCGACCTCTACGAGCGCATGCCCGCGCCGTTCGGGTTGATCCGCTACGGCGTCGCGCCGGACCATCCGCGGATCAAGGGCATCATCACCGCCCTGCACAAGGTGCTCGACAAGGAGCAGGTGCGACTGCTGGGCAACATCGACTACGGCACCGACATCACCCTGGAGGACCTGCGTCGCTTCTACGACGCGGTGATCTTCTCCACCGGCGCCAACGCCGACCGCGCGCTGCCGATCCCCGGCATCGACCTGGACGGCTCCTACGGCGCCGCGGACTTCGTGTCCTGGTACGACGGGCACCCGGACGTGTCGCGTTCGTGGCCGCTGGAGGCGGAGAAGGTCGCGGTGCTCGGTGTGGGCAACGTGGCGCTGGACGTGGCGCGTGTGCTGGCCAAGACCGGTGACGAGCTGCTGCCGACCGAGATCCCGCCCAACGTCTACGAGGGCCTCAAGCAGAACAAGGCCGTCGAGGTGCACGTGTTCGGGCGTCGCGGTCCGGCGCAGGCGAAGTTCACCCCGCTGGAGCTGCGCGAGCTGGATCATTCGCCGACCATCGAGGTCATCGTCGATCCGGAGGACATCGACTACGACGAGGGTTCGGAGGCCGCGCGGCGGCACTCCAAGCAGGTCGACATGGTCGCCAACACCCTCGAGCAGTGGGCCATCCGCGACCAGGGCAACCGCCCGCACAAGCTGTTCCTGCACTTCTTCGAGTCCCCGGCCGAGGTGCTCGGCGACGAGAACGGCAAGGTCGTCGGTCTGCGCACCGAGCGCACCCAGCTCGACGGCACCGGCAACGTCAAGGGCACCGGCGTGTTCAAGGACTGGGACGTGCAGGCGATCTACCGCGCCGTCGGTTACCTGTCGCAGAACATCAACCAGCTGCCGTTCGACGACCAGGCGGGCACCGTGCCCAACGAGGCGGGTCGCGTGATCGCCGACGAGAACGCCGATGGCCCGGCGCGCTACATGCCCGCCACCTACGTGACCGGCTGGATCAAGCGCGGCCCGGTCGGCCTGATCGGCCACACCAAGGGCGACGCCAACGAGACCATCGCCTGCCTGCTCGACGACGCCCCCGGCTTCGCCCCGGCCGAGAACCCGGACCCGCAGGCCGTGACCGAGTTCCTCGAGGGCAAGGGCATCCCGTTCACCACCTGGGCGGGCTGGTACCGCCTCGACGCGCACGAGCGCGCGCTCGGCGAGCCCGAGGGCCGCGAGCGCGTCAAGGTGGTGGAGCGCGAGGACATGCTCCGCGCCAGCATGGGCGGGTAAACCTTCGCATGGTGTGGTTCTCCGCACCAGCACCTGCAACGGGAAACAGGGTCTGATCGAGCGCCATCACCGCACAGGAGCACCTACCGACAGGGGTAGGTGAGCCTGTGTGGAGACGGCGCACGAGCAGGCCCTGTCTTCCGTCGGCAGGTACTACGTGCGGAGAAGGATGCAGTGAGCAGGTCTACCTGCCCCCGCCACCCCGCACTCCCTAGCAGGTGCTCTTGTGCGTAGCGGGCACACGAGCATGCCCTGTCTTTTTCCGTTGGCAGGTACCCCTTCGGAGAACCACAAGATGCAAAGGCACACCTGTCCCTGGCATTCTGTACAAGTGTTCGATGCCCATGTCCACATCATCGATCCGCGGTTTCCGCTGATCGAGAACGAGGGCTACCTGCCCGACCCGTACACCATCGCCGACTATCGAAAGCGTATGTCCCGCTTCGATATCGGTGGTGGCGCCGTGGTCAGCGCGTCGTTCCAGGGGACCGATCAGGCCTACCTGAAGGCGGCGCTAGCCGAACTCGGCGAAGGGTGGGTCGGTGTCACTCGGCTCGACTTGGACGCCTCGGACGAGGAGATCCTCGAACTCGACCGCGTCGGCGTGCGCGCGCTGCGCTTCAACCTCAAGCGCGCCGCCGCCGACATCACCCAGATGACGTTGCAGGCCCTGCGCGCCCACGAGCTGGCGGGCTGGCACGTCGAGCTCTACATGGACGGCCAGATGCTGGCCTCCTTGCAGCCGGTGATCTCCAAGCTGCCCGCCCTGTCGGTCGACCACCTCGGGATGTCAGAAGAGGGGCTGCCGTTCCTGCTCGACCTCGTCGATCGTGGCGCCCGGGTAAAGGCGACCGGCTTCGGGCGGGTGGCGATGAACGTCGCCGACACCCTGCGCCGCATCCACGCCGTGAACCCGCAGGCGCTGATGTTCGGCACCGATCTGCCCGGCACCCGGGCCGGACGCCCGTTCCGTGACTCCGACGTCGATTTGATCTGCGATGTGGTCGGCGTCGACATGTACGCGGTCCTGGAGGACAACGCCCGCTCCTTCTACCGGCTTCCCGCCAGGGAGCGCGCGGAGGAGGATCCCGCTCCCACGCTGCCGCTGCACCGCACCGAGCAGCCGACGCTGCCCCTGCGCCGCGACGAACTGCCGAAAGCCGCACCGGCGGATACCATTCCGTTCCGTGTGATCGAGTGAGTCGTTAGCTCCGGGGTAACCCGCGCGTCGAATTGCGCTGCGGCGCAAGGGCGTCCGCATCCGCCGACACCGTCGAGCCGACGAGCCGATATGGTCGAGGTCGATGAGGTTTGGCAACGAGTGGCTGCGACTCGGTCGGTTCTTCCCGTCGCGGCGAACAGCACGTACCCCGAGCACGCGGCCCCTGGAGCTTCCGCGGAGCAACGCGACTCTTCTCCTCCTGCTCGCCTGCGCGGTCACCGCGGTGACGCTGCTCTTCACCACCGTCGATCCGTGGCTGGACAAGGCGGGCATTCTGGTCGGCGGGCTCGACGTGCACGTCTACCGGGACGGCGCCTGGCGCATCCTGCACGACCGGCCGCTCTACTCCGAACCCAGCCACCGCGGGCTGCTCTACACCTACACGCCGTTCTCGGCGATCGCCTTTCTGCCGACGAACCTCATACCTTGGCGATTCCTGAGCCCCACCTGGCTGACGCTGAACCTGGGTGTCCTGTTCGGCTGCGTCATGATGAGCTGGCGGCTGCTCGGCTACCGGTGGACCGCGCGACTGGCGGCGGCGAGCGCCCTGATCGCGCTCACCTGCGCCTTCGTCGAACCGGTCCGCACCACGCTGTTCTACGGGCAGATCAACCTCATGCTGATGCTGCTCGTGCTCTGGGTCTTCTCGCGTGACGAGCACGCCAAGCTTCGGGGCGCGGGTGTCGGCATCGCCGCGGGCATCAAACTGGTGCCGCTGTACTTCGTCGTCCAGTTGCTCGCGTTGCGGCAATGGCGTTCGGCGGCCACGGCGGCGCTGACCTTCCTCGGCTCCATCGTCCTGACCTGGCTCGTGCTACCCGCCGATTCTCGTGAGTACTGGACTTCGACGTTCTTCCAGTCCGAGCGCATCGCGCCGGACAGCCATCCCGCCAACCAATCCCTGCGCGGGGTCATCGCCCACCTGCTGCACGGTCCCGCGCCGCTGTGGTTGTGGTTGCTGCTCGCACTGCCCGTGTTTGCCGCCGGGCTGGTTCTCGCGACCGCGCTGCACCAGCACGGTGAACGGCTCCTCTCGGTCACGCTCGCGGGCCTGACCTCCTGCGTCGTCTCGCCGTTCTCGTGGGGGCACCACTGGGTGTGGTTCGTTCCGTTGCTCGTCTACCTGGTGCATCGGGCGCAGGCAAACCCGCGCTGGTGGTACGCCGCCGCCCTCCTCTACCTCTCGATCGGCGGCTGGGCCTACCACTGGAGCGAAACCTGGGTCAGCGTGGGCGTTTTCCTGCTGCCGCCGTCGTGGCCGATCGCGCCGGTGCTGATGAACATGTACGTGATCGCGTACCTGGTCGCGCTGGGCGCGATCGCCGTGCTGGTCCGCCGCCGCGACCAGGCGAGCACCTGCGAGCACGTCACGGATTCGGCCTGCGAGGATCCGGATTCGGCCTGCGTATCCGCTCGCTGCTGAAAGGCTCCTGACGCGATCTCGGCTGCGGCAGCCCGTGGCGCGTCGACGGGGGCGATGATGGTCGGCATGCGGATTGCAGATCGTTTGTGGGATTCAGTCGCCTCGCAGTTGGGACGACCGCACGGGATAGCCGGACGGGTGGTCGGCCGGATTCTCAACCGCGGTAACTACGCCACCGTGACCGCGGCGGTAGCGGTTGCGGAAGCGGCTCCGGGCGCGACGGTGGCCGATATCGGGTTCGGCGGCGGGATCGGGCTCGACCAGCTATTGGCGTCGGTCGGCGCGACGGGCGTCGTGCACGGCATGGAGATCGCGCCGACCATGCTCGACGAGGCGGCCAAGCGGTTCCGGTCCGAGATCGCCGACGGCCGACTCGTGCTGCACACCGCCGCGATGCACGAAATACCCTTGCCCGCAGCATCTCTGGATGCGGTGATCAGCACCAACACCGTCTACTTCATCGACGACCTCGCCCCGGCGTTCGCCGAGTTGGCGCGCGTGCTGCGCCCATCGGGCAGGGTGGTTCTCGGCATCGGCGACCCCGCCGACATGGCGCGAATGCCGTTCACCGCGAACCGCTTCCGGCTGCGTCCGATCGCGGAGATCACCGAGCAGCTCGCGGCCGCCGGATTGGTTGTTCGGGAGGATCGCCGTATCCGCAACGGCCGCATCGAGTTCCACCTGCTGATCTGCGAACACCGGTGACCCTTCGTTTCGCGCACCCGTGCGGTTCAGCGCTGCCCTGTGGGGCTGTGAAAAAATATTTCGCGGGCAGCGATGATTCCTCCGGCGGTGCTCCGTCCTAATCGGTAGAACGCGCTACCAACCCGGCGCGACCGACCAGAAGGACCAGAAATGACGATCGCCAACCCCACCGCCACCTTCGCCACCGACGCCACCAACCGCCCCGGCAAGATCCGTAACCGCGTCCTGTGGACCCTGCAGATCCTGCTCGGCCTGTTCTTCATCATCGCCTCGGGCGGACCGAAGCTCGTGATCCCGAACACCTTGGCGGACAACGCCCCCGAGAATCTGACCATCCCCCTCGGGCTGCTCGTCTTCATCGGAATCGTCGAGGTCGCGGGCGGTATCGGCCTGATGGTGCCGCGACTCAGCGCCCTTGCCGCCGCGGGTCTGTCCGTGCTCACCGTGCTCGCCGCCGGGACACAGGCTTTCATCGCCGACAAGCCCTCGATGGCGATCTTCCCACTGGTGCTCGCCGCGATCTTCGCCTGGATCGCCCACGAGCGCCGCGCGACCATCACCGATCTGCGCAACTCGCTCTCGCGATGACGAACCTATGAGCACGACCGGCGATCGGTGGTCCACCCACCGATCGCCGATCGCGCGTTCCCGGATCGATCGCCCGTCGGGTTGGCGGCGATCGATCCAGCGGCCATCTGGTCCGCGGCGCCCCGCCTGGGCGCCGCACCAGATGGCCGTTCGATCATTCTTCGCCATCTTCAGAGGCGGCGCATCAGCTGTTCGTGTGGCCTGGGTTCGTTGCGGCGGAGCAGGATTGGAGCGGTGAGCGCCGTGGTTGCGGCGGTGCCGACTCCGGCGATGACGAGCGCGTTTCCTGCGCCGACTGCCAGCACCAGTGCGTGCGGCTGCCGTGTCGGCGACACACGAGGGGCGAGCCACGGCGCGCCAGTCAGCCGAGGGCCGCGGTGATCTTGCGGATCATCTCGGCCGCGGTCGGACTGGGCGCGCCCTGGTGGGACTGGGTGGCCTGGACGGCGACGAGGACGGTGCTGCGGAAGTTCTCGGCCTCGGCCGGATCCTGCTTCGCGAGCAGGTTCACCGCCGCGGTCAGGGCAGGCAGCACCCGATCGGCGAGCTCGGCGACGGACTTGAAGTTCAGGTCGATGTCCTTCGACTTCGCGGCGAGCACGTGCCCGACCGAGCCGGTCGCGGAGAACAGAGCGATGGAGCCGTTGGTGGCGGCCTTGTGGGGCTTGCCCGCGGCGTCGGCGGCGGCCATCAGCGAGACGGCGCCGTACGCGGCGGTCCGCAGGGTGCTCTTGTCCTGGTCGGTGAGGGTGACGGTAGTGGACATGGTGTTCGCTCCTTCGAATTCGTTGTCCGTATCGGCGTGCGTCGTGCTCGCCGAGCGGGAACTGATCACGACGAAAGCAACAATCGCCCGCCCTGCTGACACCGGACCGTCACCGTGCTGACATGGCCTCTGACACCGTGCTGCGTCGAGCCGAACGGCAGTTCACGGGCAGGAACCGCGCAGCGCCCTATCGTGGAGTCATGCGGATCTCGGTGGCGGCGGACGAGTACGTCGGTGTGGCAAAAGAACTGGTCGAGGAGCTGAGCAAGCGCGGATTCGACGGCGTGCTGACGCACGGCGCGCTGTCGGAGACCGAGCGGGACGACTGGGCATGGGCCAGCGAGGCCGCGGCGCGCGATGTCGCCGAGGGGCGCGCCGACCAGGCGATCGTCTGCTGCTGGACCGGAACCGGCGCGTCCATCGCGGCCAACAAGGTGGCCGGGATCCGGGCCGCGCTGTGTGGTGACGCCGCGACCGCCGCGGGCGCGCGCAAATGGAACGACGCGAATGTGCTTGCGCTGAGCCTGCGTTCGACGTCGGCGGCCGAGCTCACCGAGATCCTGGACGCCTGGTTCGCGGGCGAGCCGAGCGCGGACGCGGCCGACCGGGCGAATATCGCGCACCTGGCCAAGATCGAACGGGGGCACTGAATTCGGCGTGCGCGACAAGCTCGGCGTGCACGGCCTATTGACAGCATGCTGTCAAATATGACAGGATACTGTCATGCCGACGAAGACAGTGCACACCGCGATCTACGACACGCTGGCCGACTGGGAGGTCGGGGCCGCCACCGCGCACATCAACAACCCGGCGTGGCAGGTCGCGCCCGGCACTTTCCAGGTCAGGACAGTCGGACTCACCCGCGAACCGATCACCACCAAGGGCGGCATGCGCGTCACGCCCGATCTCACACTGGACGAGCTGTCCCCCGCCGAGAGCGCGATGCTGATCCTGCCGGGCGCGGACACCTGGATGACCGGCGAACTCACCCCGTTCACCCGGAAAGCGCGTGCGTTTCTCGACGCGGGCGTCCCGGTCGCGGCCATCTGCGGCTCGACCTTCGGCCTGGCCAAGGAAGGTCTGCTCGACGACAAGGCGCACACCAGCAACGTCGCCGAGTTCCTCGCCTACAGCGGCTACGCGGGCGCCGACCGCTACGTGGAGCAGCCCGCGGTGACCGACGCCAATGTCGTCACGGCCTCGGCGAACGCGCCGTTCGAGTTCGCCCGCGAGGTGCTCGGCTTGCTCGGCGTCTACGAACCGCACATCCTCGACGCCTGGTACCGGCTTTTCGCGCACAACGATGTGGCGGCCTACGCGGAACTCGACGCCTACGACAAGGCGGCATCGGGGGCATGACGCAAACACCGGAGCAGGAGCTGTTCAGCACCGCCGCGATCACCTCGTTCCGGCTCAACGGCCAGTTCCTCGCCATCGCCGAGGAACTGGCCAAACCCGCGGGCATCACCGCTGCGTGGTGGCAGGTGCTCGGCGCGGTGCTGCAGGAGCCGCTGCCCGTGGCGGGCATCGCGCGCGCCATGGGCATCACCCGCCAGAGCGTGCAGCGCATCGCGGACCTGTTGGTGGACAAGGGACTCGCCGAATACCGCCCGAACCCCGCGCACCGCCGCGCCAAGCTGGTCGCCGTCACCGAGGAGGGCCACGCGGCGGTCCGGCGCATCAACCCGCGGCACGCGGTGTTCGCCGACCGCCTCGCCACCGAGCTGGGCGCCGACGAATTCGCCCGCATCGTGGCGGCGCTGACCCGGCTGTCCGCCGCGGTCGACGCGATCACCGAGCACGAGGGTCAGCCGTCACCGGAAACCGGGCGGGATGGCTCGCCGCCGAGCTAGGCGCGGAACTCGCACGCCGTCGAAACGCTGACCCGGCGGCCGCGGCCGACGTGATCACCGAACCCGAGGGCTTGCGGTCACCGGATTTCCGGCGCGATCTTTCGCGGCCGAGCTCGGTGCGGAGGAACTTGCCCGCATCCCGAGGCGCAGGCCCGGCCGTCCGCGACGCTCGACGCGATCGCCGCGTGCGGATCAGCGCACGCCGAAATTCGCGTCAGTCGAACGGCTTGTCGGTGCGACCGACCAAGTCCGCGACCGAATCGATGACGCTCGTCGGCCGGTACGGATACTGCTCGACCGACGCCCGCGTCGAAATGCCGCTGGTCACCAGGATGGTGCGCATGCCCGCCTCCAATCCGGAGATCACATCGGTGTCCATGCGGTCGCCGATCATCACCGTGGACTGCGAGTGCGCGCCGATGCGGCGCAACGCCGAACGCATCATGAGCGGGTTCGGCTTGCCGACGTAGTACGGCTCGCGGCCGGTCGCGCGGGTGATCAACGCGGCCACCGAGCCGGTGGCGGGCAGCACGCCCTCGCGGGACGGTCCGGTGGCGTCCGGATTGGTGGCGATGAAGCGGGCGCCGCGTTCGACGAGCCGGATGGCGGTGGTGATGGCCTCGAAGGAGTAGGTGCGGGTCTCGCCGAGCACGACGTAGTCGGGGTCGCTGTCGGTCAGCACGTACCCGATCTCGTGCAGCGCGGTGGTGAGCCCGGATTCGCCTACCACGTAAGCGGTTCCGTTGGGGCGCTGATCGTCGAGGAAGGTCGCGGTGGCGAGGGCGGAGGTCCAGATGGCCTCCTCGGGGATGTCGAGCCCGCTCTTGCGCAGCCGCGCCTGTAGATCGCGGGGTGTGCGGATCGAGTTGTTGGTGAGCACGAGGAACGGCGTCTCGTTGGCACGTAGTTCGGCGAGGAACTCGTCGGCGCCGGGCACCAGATGCTCCTCGCTCACCAACACCCCGTCCATGTCGGTCAGGTAGGACAGGATCGGCTCGTTGTCAGCGTTCACCAGACAATTGTCGGCTATCCCGGCGCGCGAGGCATCGGACTCGGCGCAGATGCGGCCGGTCACACACTCGTGCGACACCGTGACTATGGTCGAAGCAGGCCGTGCGAGAACGGGGTGCGGAAGGCCGCACCGGCACAGCGAAGCGACAGGAGTGGCGCACATGGGTGATCTGAAGCTCGGGTACAAGGCGTCCGCGGAGCAGTTCGGGCCGCGCGAGCTGGTGGAGATCGCGGTGCTCGCGGAGGAACACGGCTTGGACAGCGCGTCGGTGAGCGACCACTTCCAGCCGTGGCGGCACAAGGGCGGCCACGCGCCGTTCTCGTTGGCCTGGATGGCCGCAGTCGGCGAGCGCACCAAGCGCATCCAGCTCGGCACCTCGGTGCTCACCCCGACCTTCCGGTACAACCCCGCGGTGATCGCGCAGGCCTTCGCGACCATGGGCTGCCTGTACCCGGGCCGCGTCATGCTCGGCGTCGGCACCGGCGAGGCGCTCAACGAGATCGCGACCGGCTACACCGGCGAATGGCCCGAATTCAAGGAGCGTTTCGCGCGGCTGCGCGAGTCGGTGGAGCTGATGCGCGCGCTGTGGACCGGTGATCGCGTCGACTACGACGGCGAGTACTACCGGACCGTCGGCGCCTCCATCTACGACGTCCCCGAAGGCGGCATCCCGATCTACATCGCCGCGGGCGGCCCGCTGGTCGCGCGCTACGCGGGCCGCGCGGGCGACGGCTTCATCTGCACCTCGGGCAAGGGCATGGACCTCTACACCGAGAAGCTGATGCCCGCCGTCGCCGAGGGCGCCGCCAAGGTCGGCCGCACCGTCGAGGACATCGACAGGATGATCGAGATCAAGATCTCCTACGACACCGATCCCGAACTGGCGCTGGAGAATACGCGCTTCTGGGCGCCGCTCTCGCTGACCGCCGAGCAGAAGCACAGCATCACCGACCCGATCGAGATGGAAGCCGCCGCAGACGCGCTGCCCATCGAGCAGATCGCCAAGCGCTGGATCGTCGCCAGCGACCCCGACGAGGCCGTCGCCCAGATCCAGCCCTACCTCGACGCGGGCCTCAACCACCTGGTCTTCCACGCCCCCGGCCACGACCAGCGCCGCTTCCTCGACCTCTTCCAGCGCGACCTGGCCCCCCGCCTCCGCAAGCTCGGATAGGAAGGCGTAGTCACACCTCCGAGCACGTGCCCGAGCAGGCCGGGTGCCGAGGACAGGGCGACGGAGCCGGTGCCGCGTCGGCGTACTCGCCGGCCGCCACCGGGATCCGCCTGCCACCACGACAGGGCGCTGCGCGACTTCCCGGAATCGCCGCAGCCGCTGCGGGCGACAATGCACCTAGGCCCGAACGGCCTCGACCAAGTCCGATGCCAGGAAGCTGATTGCGACAGCGATCTGCTCGGGGTCTCCGACTCCCTCTTCTGCGCGACCAGCCAATGTTGGAGCCGGTAGCGGTGGGCCCGGTGGCGAACAATGTGTGAAGGTGGTCCACCGCCTCGTCGGTCACCTCGGCGCTGACCTCGTCGGCGAGCAGGCCGGTGAAGGACGCGGCCAGGTCTGCGGTTTGGAAGTGCGCCAGGATCCGGTAGATATCGTGGGCGTCTTTGTCTTTGAGACGATCGGGCTTCGGGTCGTTGATGCGCTCGGCGATCTTGTGACACTTGGCCACAAGTAAGGCCGCAGGTCCGGCCACATTGGCAGCGATGACACGAGTGTCCCTCGGCGCGAGCGACGGAATGACCATCTCGCTGTAGTCGACGACGGCTGCTTCCAAGCCGCGGGCTCGCCGCATCGCCATCTTGTCGTGCGGTGGCTTGTCCACGCTGCGCTTACCCTTCTTCCCCGCAAGAGCTTCTGGGACCATGATGTCGACGGGAATACCGTCGCGACTCACCCAAGCTCCGGGTTGCCGTTGCTGCGGATTGGGAATGAAATTTGCCTTCTGCATGGCCGCGTCGATGGTCGGGTCCGGTCCGAGGCTTCGGGTGTCGAGCGCGACATCGCTGTCCTTGGTTGCCTCAGCGATGGCGACTTGGACGCCGCCGGTGTGCAGGTAGACCGCCTGGGCACCGATGACGATCACCGAGGACCTGTGCTCGACCAAAGCCTCGAGAGCATCCAGTAGCACGGTGCGTGTACGGACGAGCAGGTCGAACGAGCTAGAGACGGCGCCAAGATTGTTCATGCTTCTCCATCCACTCGAGCAGTTCTTTTGCTTCCGATGGTGCTCGGCCTGGCCCGTTGATCAGGTCGGTGGCGACCTGAGCCGCAGAGGCCATACGTATGCCTCGGGGGGCTACGTCACTTCGGGCGAGAAGGACAGGGTAGGCGGGTGCGGCGATCAGCACGTTGGCGCGGGTGTCGGTGGCCCGCAATCCCCAAGCGGCAGCGGCGCCTTCGGGGTCTTGGGCGTAGATCATCGCCGAGCGTGGCGGGGCATAGGACTCCCACTCCGCGGCCGCGATCGAACCAGTCACGGCGTATCCGGAGACCTCTGAACTGCTGACGACATCGAGGAACGCAGGCAGACCACGCGGCGCGATCCATCGTGTGATCTTGTTGGTGTGCAGGAACTGGTAGTCCTCGCTCCAACGGCGTAGTAGAGCTACCCAGTTCGGAACCGTCACACCGCTGCCCTCGCGGGCAATCAGGGCCTCCTGCTCGAGGAACTCCAACACTCGATACGCCGAGCCGGTCGCGACATCTGCGGTGTCGATGAGATGGCGAATCTTCCACGCTCTCTGGAAGTCGAGCAGAGCACGAACGACTTTCGCGGCAGGTTCCCCCTGAAGGGTGCCGCGTGGGCGTCCAGGCCCACGCCACGGATCGGTGTCGGCGCCGTTCGCGGAGATGAACACCGCCGCTTCGTCTGCCCGCAGCAGCATGTTGCCGGTCGCGTCCACATAGGAGATCCCTGCCTCTTCGAGGCGTCGGCGCGTTGAGGCGGACAAGTACCGCGCGACCAGCATGCCGCTACTGCCGGGCTGCCGGGAGGTGGCGGCGGTGAGCTGGTCGGCTAGCCGATAGACGTCGTGCGCACGCACGACGTTCTTGGTTTCGACCAGGAGAACGATGACGAGCCGGTTCGGCGCGTAGAGCCTGAATTCCGCGTCGTAGCCCCGGTCACCGCGAGGGGGATCTTGGATCCCGAGATCCCAGGTCGGCGGTAATCGGTTCCGGATGGCGTTCGCAGCAACGGCGATCGCTTCTCTCTCATTCCGTGGGGGCTCAGTCCCCGTAGCAGGCATGTTCGGATAATACGCCGATTCCGTTCCGCGCGGAGAACGGTAATTTCCTGAACGTTGCGTGGGTCGCGCTGATCGCTATCCGTCCGAATCAGGCGCGGGTCAGCGCGAAGATACGTAGATCGCGGGTGGTGCGATCGCGGTAGGCGGCGTACGCGCCGGTCACCTCGACGAACCGCTGGAAGATCGGCTCCTTGGCCGCGCCCTCGACCGGCGTCGCGGTGACGGGGATGCGCTCGCCCGCGATGGCGACCGTCGCGTTCGGGTCGGCGAGCAGATTGGCCGTCCAGGCCGGGTGGTGCGCCTGGCCGAAGTTGCTGCCGATGACGTACAGCGTGTCGCCGTCGTGCACGTACAGCAGCGGCTGGGTGCGCGGCTGACCCGATTTGCGGCCCTTGGTGGTCAGCAGGATGACCGGCGCGCCGATCGGTCCCAGGATCGTGTACTTGGCGTCGGTACGTTCCAGCACCCGGCGATCCAGCGGCGTGATCTTGCGAATCACCCATGACCCCGGCTTGGTCGCGGCGAACTTGTTCGCCACGCGGGACAGAAGATTGGTGCGCGAACCCCACTGCCGGTCCGGGAACTGCGTCGTCATGGGCCGGAATATACCGGCGCGACCGGGTTCGGCGGAGCGCCCGCGTCGCCCGACGAGCCCGGCTCATCGCCTCGGCGATCGAAAGTGATTTCCCGAATATTTGCCATCGGTTGGCCGGGCACCGGCGTGTCGGCTCACTAAGCTCGGGCTCATGGTCGAATCCGCTCCGTCCACCGTCTACATCGCCTCGCCGGAGGGCGACACCGGAAAATCGACGGTCGCGCTCGGCGTGCTGCAGATGCTGTGCGCCACCACCGCGCGGGTCGGGGTGTTCCGGCCGATCACCCGCTCGACCAGCGAGCCCGACTACATCCTGGAGCTGCTGCTCGAGCACAGCACCGCGGACATCGACTACGCCCAGGCCGTCGGCGTCACCTACGAACAGGTGCACGCCGATCCGGACGCCGCGATCAGCGAGATCGTGATGCGCTTCCACGACGTGGCCAAGGCCTGCGACGCGGTGGTGGTGATCGGCAGCGACTACACCGACGTGGCGAGCCCCAGCGAGTTGCGCTTCAACGCCAGGATCGCGGTGAATCTCGGCGCGCCGGTGCTGCTCGTGGTGCGCGGCGCCGATCGCAGACCGGACGAGATCAAGCAGCTCGTCGAGCTGTGCGCGAGCGAACTGCAGCAGGAGCACGCGGCGCTGATGGCGATCGTCGCGAACCGCTGCGATCCGGACGAGTTGAGCGAGATCTGTTCCTTGCTCGGCGGTTTCGATGTGCCGTCCTGGTCGCTGCCGGAAGTCCCGTTGCTGATCGCGCCGACGATGGCCGAGCTGTGCGAGGCGGTCGGCGGCGAAATGTACAGCGGCGACCCGGAACTGCTGCAGCGCGAGGCGCTGAAGGTGATGGTCGGCGGCATGACGGCCGAGCACATCCTGGAGCGTCTGGTCGACGGCGTGGTGGTGATCGCGCCGGGCGACCGCTCCGACGTGCTGCTCAGCGTGGTGAACGCCCATGAGGCCGAAGGCTTTCCGTCGCTGTCCGGCCTCATCATGAACGGCGGCATGCTGCCCCATCCCGCGGTCGCGCGACTGATGGCGGGCCTGAAGCAGAAGCTGCCGATCCTCACCACGAGCCTGGGCACCTACGACACGGCCAGCGCCGCGTACCGCACGAGGGGCCGGATGTCGGCGGGCAACCCGCGCAAGGTGAACACCGCGCTCGCCCTGATGGAACAGCACGTGGATGCGCCGGAGTTGTTGCGGCGCATCAGTGTTCCGCGCACCTCGGTGGTGACACCGCAGATGTTCGAGTACCAGCTGATCGAGCAGGCCAGGGCCGATCGCAAGCGGATCGTGCTGCCCGAGGGCGACGACGACCGCATCCTGCGCGCCGCGGGTCGAGTGCTGCAGCGCAAGATCGCCGACCTGGTCATCCTCGGTGACGAGTCCGCCATCCGCGCCAGGGCCGCCGAACTCGGCGTCGACATCTCCGAGGCCGAGGTGCTCGATCCGCGCACCTCCGGCTACCTCGACGAATTCGCCGCCGAATACACCGAATTGCGCAAGCACAAGGGCATGACGCTGGAGCGCGCCCGCGAGACCATCGCCGACATCTCCTATTTCGGCACCATGATGGTCTACAAGGGCATCGCCGACGGCATGGTCTCCGGCGCGGCGCACACCACCGCGCACACCATCCGGCCCTCCTTCGAGATCATCAAGACGGTGCCGGGCGTCTCCACCGTCTCCAGCGTGTTCCTGATGTGCCTGGCCGACCGGGTGCTCGCCTACGGCGACTGCGCCGTCGTCCCGGACCCGAGCTCGGAGCAGCTGGCCGATATCGCGATCTCCTCCGCGCAGACCGCCGCGCGCTTCGGCATCGACCCGAAGATCGCCATGCTGTCCTACTCCACCGGCGAATCCGGCAGCGGAGCCGACGTGGACAAGGTGCGCGTCGCGACGAAACTGGTCCGCGAGCGCGCGCCGGAACTGTTGGTGGAGGGCCCGATTCAATACGACGCGGCGATCGAGCCGACGGTCGCCGATGCGAAGCTTCCCGACTCCGAAGTGGCCGGGCACGCGACGGTCTTCGTGTTTCCCGATCTCAACACGGGCAACAACACTTACAAAGCGGTGCAGCGCAGCGCGGGCGCCATCGCGATCGGCCCGGTTCTGCAAGGCCTGCGCAAGCCGGTCAACGACCTCTCGCGCGGCGCGCTGGTCGCCGACATCGTCAACACGGTGGCGATCACCGCCATCCAGGCGCAGGGGCAGTGACACCGGGCACCCGCCGGAACGGAACAAACGCGCGGTGACCCTGGTTGCCGCGGGTAGGGACGTCGCTCGCGGGCGAGGTCTCGAACAGACGCAGGAGGCATGATGAGCAACGACGACCTTGTGCTGGTGATCAACTCCGGTTCCTCGTCGATCAAGTACCAGCTGCTGGACCCGGAGACGGGTGCGGTGGCGGCCTCCGGTCTGGTGGAGCGGATCGGGGAGCGCGAGGGCGCCGTCGAGCATCGCGCGGGCGACCGCACCGTGGAACGTACCGAGCCGATCGCCGACCACAAGGCCGGATTGCAGCTGGTCTTCGACATTTTCGCCGAGACCGGCCACGACCTGACCGGTGCGGGTGTGCGCGCGGTCGGGCACCGGGTGGTGCACGGCGGCGAGGTGTTCTACGAGCCGACGCTGATCACCGACGACGTGGTCGAGGAGATCTCGAAGCTGTCCGCCCTTGCCCCCCTGCACAATCCGGCCAATGTCACCGGCATCGAGAGCACCAGGGAGCTGTTGCCCGGCGTGCCGCAGGTCGCGGTCTTCGACACCGCGTTCTTCCACGGCCTGCCGGAGGCGGCGCGGACCTACGCCATCGACGCGAAAATCGCCGCTGCGCATGGTATTCGCAGATACGGCTTCCACGGCACCTCGCACGAATACGTATCGGGACGGGTCGCGGAGGTGCTCGATCGGGATCCGAATACCTTGCGCCAGATCGTCTTCCACCTCGGCAACGGTGCGTCCGCGTCGGCGATCCGCGGCGGACGTCCGATCGACACCAGCATGGGGCTGACTCCGCTGGAGGGACTGGTGATGGGCACGCGGGGCGGTGACATCGACCCGGGCATCATCGGCCACCTGGTGCGCTCGGCGAACTTCGACGTCGACCGGATCGAGGAACTGCTCAACCGCAATTCCGGTATCAAGGGCCTCTCCGGCGTCAACGATTTCCGCGAGCTGCGACGGCTGATCGACGCGGGCGACGCCGCGGCCCGGCTGGCCTACGACGTCTACATCCACCGGCTGCGCCGCTACCTCGGCGCGTACTTGATCGAGCTCGGCGGCGTCGACGCCATCACCTTCACCGCCGGTGTCGGCGAGAACAGCGCCCAGGTCCGCGCCGACGCCCTGGCCGGTCTGTCCGGTTTCGGCATCGAGGTCGACCCGGCGCGCAACAACGCCGCCGACCGCACCGCCCGCCTCATCTCACCACCGGACGCACCCGTCGCCGTCCTGGTGGTGCCGACCAACGAGGAACTGGCCATCGCCCGCGCCGCGAGCCAGATCGTCGAGGACTAGAAAACCTCACGGAATCCTCAGGGTCGGTGCGCCAGCATAGAAGGCGGATCGGGGTCGCCAGGTATCCGGGCCGACCCGCGGGCCGTCGGGAGCGATGCCCTCGCCTCCCTCCCGCCGCTCCGGCTGCCCCCGGAACGGCGCGGCCCGCGGGCTTCCCGGACGCCGACTGCTCCCGCGCCCGGATCCGCCCCGGCCGCCGTGCACTTCGATCAGAACTTGGCTCGGAGTCCGGCCAGGACGATCTTCAGTCCGTCGCGGAACTCGATTTCCGGATCTCCGGCGGCGGCCGCGTGGGCGATCTCGATCAGTCGGGGGAATCGGTCGGCGGGTAGTTGTGCGACGCGTTCGGTGGCAGCGGCGCGGTCTCTATCGGCGGGTGCCGAGAGGGGGTTGGTGAGTTCGGCTTGGGCGAAGCCGGTCACGAAGCCGGATACCGCGCGGAAGGCGACCAGCAGATCGAGCCCTGATCTTCCGGAGTCGGCGAGAGCCTGCAGCAGCGCCTCGGCGGGTGTCAGGGTGGGGACGTCGAAGCTGCGCCGGGTCAGGATCAGTGGGATGGCGTGCGGGTGTGCGCGCACTGTACGCCAGATGGCCTCGGCGATCGCGAAAACGCGCGTCTCCCAATCGCCGCCCTCCTCGGTCCACTGCGTCTCGGTCATCACGGCCTCGGTGACCAATTCTTCGAGACCCTCGCGACCGTCGACGTAGTTGTAGATCGTCATCGCCCCCGTCCCGAGTTCGGCGGCGAGGTTGCGCATGGTCAGACCGGTGAGTCCCTGCTCGTCGACCAGCGCCAGGGCGGCCGTCTGCAGCTGCTCCCGGCTGAACTTTCTAGGTGCCGGCATGAGCCTCCCTTGTTTAAGTACCTTGTACGTGATTGACTGATCGTCGTTCACGTACAACGTACCCAAACGGAGGGTCGCATGACGATTCGCACTACATTCCCGTCCGGAGCAGACGAATGCGCGGCATGGCTGACGCTGCCCGAGCGCCCCGGTCCGCACCCGGCTGTCGTTCTCGTCCACGGCGGCGGCGCGACACACGAGATGATGCTCGCGCAGTACGAGAAGTGGTTCTCACAGGCCGGGTTCGCGGTGGTGGCCTTCGACTTTCGTCACCTCGGCGAATCGGGCGGTCATCCACGCCAGCTGGTGAGCCAGCGTCGCTACGCCGAAGATGTCGACGCCGCACTGGCTTTCGCCCGCTCCAGGCCCGAACTGGATCCGCACCGGATCGCGCTCTGGGGCACCTCCTTCGGCGCCAGTCACGTCCTTGCCGCAGCCGCCCGCCACCACGATCTGCGTGCCGCGGTCGTCCAGTGCCCGGTCTTCAGCGGGCGTGCCGTCGTGTCCCGAGCGGGAGTGCGGCATCTCCTGCGGTTCACGGCCCCGATCGCCGCCGACCTGACACGCGCCGCACTCCGACGGCCACGCCGCTACGTCCCACTGGTCGGAAAACCGGGCGAACCAGCATTCGTGAACCAGCCCGGCGCCCTCGAAGGATGGCAGTCGGTAATGCCGCCGGGGTACCGCTTCGACAATCGGATCACGGCGGCCTCCGGACTCGGCATGCTGTTCTACAACGCCGCGTCCGCCGCTCCCCGCGTACGCTGCCCGTTGCTGGTGTGCGCCAGCGAACGGGAGAACCTCATCGATCCCGCTATCGCCGGACGGGTGGCCGCCACCGCGCCGCAGGCCGTTCTGAAGCACTACGACGCCGACCACTTCACCGTCTATCACCCGCCGGCGGTCGAGCAGATCGTCGCCGACCAGATCGACTTCCTGACCACCCACCTCACCCCGGACGCATAACCACCACCGCTGTCGAGCCTCCAGCCTCGGACCCCAGGCACGTGGTTCGAGGCCGCAGACTCCCTTGACAACCGCAGCGCGGAAACATCGACGCGCAATGGAGAGCGAGAATCCGCCGCGGCGCCGGGTCTGTCAGAACCAGGTTTTGGCGCGGATGGAGTTGGCGAGGTCGACGAGGGCGTAGCGGTGTTTGCGGCCGGGGGCGTGGCGGGCGAGGGCGCGGAGGCCGGATTCGGTGCCGTCGCGTAGGTCGCGTTCGGTGAACGTGGCGCCCAAGAGCTTGGCGTTCGGGTGTTTCGGGGTGTTGCCTGCTTGCAGCCAGGCCAGGGCGGCGCCGAGGACGAGCACTCGCATCTGCGGTGTGCGACTCTCACCGGGGGGCAGTGACTGCACCCGCGAGGCCGTCAAGTGCAGTGTCGACTCGTCGAGCTCGGCGACCGAAGACGCGGTGAGCAGCAACAGCACCGCGGTCATCCGCGCCACGGTGTAGCAGCGCGCGGATGTGGCCACCTCGTCCAGCGCGTCCACCGCGGCTTCGACCTGGCCCGCGGCGGCCAGCTGCCTGGCCAGCCCGAACGCCGCGCTCACCACCGCGCGGTCGGTGCGCCAGACGGTGCCGTAGAACTTCTCCGCGTAGGCGCGCCACTGCTCGGGATCCGGCGAATCCCAGTGCTGCAAAACGAGTTCGGCGGTGGCGGCGAGGGCGAGCTTGGGCGCGATCTCGCCGGGCAGCACATGCAGCACGGCCTCGAATGCCGCGAAGGCGCGCTCGTAGTTCTGCTCCCGCAGCTCCGCGAGCCCGGTGTACCAGTCGATGCGCCAGTCGTAGGTCCGGATACGGGACAGCAGGTACAGCGCCGCCGCCGACTCGCCCATGTCCAGCCGCACCCGCGCCTCGGCGAGCGAGAGCTCCAGATCCCAAGTCTCGGGGGCGTTCTCGGGGTCGGCGGCCGCCCGATCCCGCGCCTCCTCGAGGGCGTCCAGCGCTTGGCGCGGCTCCGGGTGTACCGCGGCGGCGAGCAGGGGAGCGGAGGGGTCGGCGGGGTCCATCAGCGGAATCGGCAGCGCGGCGGCGATTTCCGAGGCTTGCAGCAGGCTGCTGCGGCCGATGCCGTCGGCGTAGGCGTCGGTCTGCCTGATCAGTTCGTCGGTGCCGAAGCTGGTGCGCTGTGGACTGAACACTGTGGACAACTGGGGATGCTCGGTGCCGGTGTCCAGCGCGAGGATCTCCCGCAGCACGCCCGCCAGCTGCGCGGCCATCGCGCGGGCCGAGCCGAACCGGCGCGCCGGGTCGGGATCGGTGGCGCTGAGCAGCAGCCGGTGGAAGAACTCGTAGCGTCGCAGCACGGGATGCTCGGCGGGATCCGGGATTCCGTCCTGGTAGCGGCCGCGCTCCATGGGCATGTTCAGGGTGAGCACCGCCAGCGTGCGGCCGACCGTGAAGATGTCGGAGGCCACCGTCGGACCGGTCTTGGCGATCTCGGGCGCCTGGAAACCCCTGGTGCCGTAGAGGTTTCCGTACGCCTCGATGGTGGAGACCGCGCCGAGGTCGATCAGTTTGACCTGGTCCTCGGTGATCATGATGTTGTCCGGTTTGAGGTCGTTGTAGGTCAGGCCGATCGAATGCAGGTAGTCCAGCGCGGGCAGGATCTCCAGCACGTACGCGATCGCCTCGGCGACCGGCATCCGCGCGGGCCGTTCGAAGGTGTCCAGGACCGCGCGCAGTGACTGCCCGCCGACGTACTCCATCACGATGTAGCCGATGGGCGAGCCGTCCGAACCGGGATGCTCGACGAAGTTGTGGATCTTGACGATGCTGGGATGGGCGACCTCGGCGAGGAATTGGCGCTCGGCCACCGCCACGGCCTGCGCCTCCGCGTCGCCCGCGTGCAGCAGGCCCTTGAGCACCACCCACCGGTCGCTGACATTGCGGTCGATGGCGAGGTAGATCCAGCCGAGTCCGCCGTGCGCCAGGCAACCCTGGATCTCGTACTGGCCGGACACCATGTCGCCAGGGTGCAGCGACGGACGGAAATCGTAAGGCGCCTCGCAGGTCTCGCAGGTGCCGACCGTCGTCGCCGGACGCACGGCGGTGGCTCGGCCCACGGGATTGCCGCAGCGCCAACAGAAGCGCCTGCCCTCGGACACCACCGGATCGGTGAGCACGGCCGACATCGGATCCGCGGGCGGCACCGCCGGTATCGGCACCAAGCCGCCGCCGAGCCTGCGCATCGAAGGCCGAGAACGTGCGGTACGCACGCTACGACCCGAAGTGCGCGATGCACCACCGGAATCCGGCTCGGAGCGCCGGGTCTCGTCGAGGGCCGGGGCGGCCGTCGTGCCGGGCGGTTCCAGGGCGACCGCCATGGTGCCTGGTGGCTCGGGCGCGACCGCCACGGTGCCGGGTGGCTCGTCCGATCGGTTCGATTGCGGCGCTGCGATTTCCGGCGCGCTCGCCTCGGTCGGCATACCACCGTCGCCGGGCCTGGCCGGCCGGGCGTGCTCGTCTTCGGAGTCCGAGGACGCACTGGTCGTACCGGAATCTTCGCCGGAATCCGCTGCGCCATAGACCGACCCGGCCTCACCATGGTGAGCAACCGGATCGGACCAGCGAATGGTCGGCGGCGCCTCGGACTCCCGTGACTCCGACCCGGACGACACGGAACCACCAGCGGGCCGGTCGTCCTCCGGTCGCGGGAAGGGGTGGTATCGCGTCGTCATCGCCTCAGTCCTGGTACGCGGCATCGGGCGGAGCGGGCGTCGGACCGAGTACCGCCAGCCACTGCTGGTAGATCCTGGTCCAGGTGCCGTCGGTGCGCAGCCGCTCCAGCGTGCCGTTCACGAACCGCACCAAATCGTCGGCGTCCTTGTGGATTCCGATGCCGTACGGCTCGGCGCTGATGCTGTCGCCGACCAACTCGGTGTACGGATCCTGCGCTGCCAAGCCGGCCAGGATCGCGTCGTCGGTGCTCACCGCGTCGACTTGCCGCTGTTGCAGGACGACGAGGCAATCGGCCCAGGTAGGCACGGTCAGGATGGTGGCGGCGGGCTGTTGGAGTCGGAGCCGGTCCAGCGAGGTGGTGCCGCTCACCACGCACACCCGCTTGCCCGCGAGATCGGCGACGCCGGTGATGCCGGAGTTCTTCATGACCAGCACCCGCTGGTCGGCCCGCAGATAGACGGTCGAGAACGCGACCTTTTCGCGGCGCTCGCAGGTGATGGTCATCGTCTTGACCACCACGTCCACCGTGCGTTCCTGGAGCACCTTCTCGCGGTCGGCCGAGGCGAGGCTGCGGAATTCGATCAGATCCGGACTGCCGAGCAGATCGCGCGCGATCTCGCGGGCGATGTCGGCGTCGAAGCCGACGATGGTGCCGCTGACCGGATCGCGGAAGCTGAACAGGTTGCTTCCGGTGTCCAGACCGACGAGCAACCTGCCCCGGGCGCGGATGGCGTCGATGTTCGGCCCGCTGGCGGCGCGGCCGGAGCCGGTGGGGCGCAGGCTGGCGGTCGGGTCGCCGCACTCCGGTTCGGTGGCGCTCGGCAGCGGCGCGTCGGTGTTCAGCGGGCTGGCTTGCGCGGGCAGCGGCGGTTCGGTGTAAGTGCCGATCGTGGCGTGGTCGACCGGGTCGGGCCCGGCCGCGCAGCCACCGAGGAAGGCGGTGGCGGCGACCGCTGCGGCCAACAGGCCGCGCGCTGTGCTCATCGGTGCGGTGTTCATCGATATTCTCGCAATCGAGGCCAGAGACCGACGCCGACGTAGGCGGCGGCGACGATGCCGAGCGCCATGGCGCCGGTCGCGAGATAGTCGAGTACCCGGACGGCCTGGGAGATGTCGTCGCGCAAGGTGTTTCGCGTATCGGTGATGCCGTCCCCGAGCGAGCGGTCCAGCGCTTCGACGTGCGCCGTCGACTGGGCCGCGCCGGGTCCGGTGGCCACCGCGGCCGCGCCGATGAAGTCGCCACGCGCGAGCGCTTCGTTCATCCGGTGGTGCGACGCGCGCCAACGGTCCAGCGCGGCACGGGCACTCGCGACGCTCTCGGTGGCGGGCGCCGCATGCGGGTAGCCGCCGAGCAACTCGTCGAGGCGGGCGATGCCGGCGTCGAAGGTGCGGTCGTAGTAGCCGGTCGCATCGCGCCGCACCAGTTTCAGCGTCTCCGCGGCGCGCGCCTGCTGGGCGAGGATGCGGCCTTCGATCAGCCGGGAAGCGGGCACGGCGCCGTCGTCGCGTCCGCTGATCATCGAAGTGGCCGAGACCGATCCGGCGATCACCGTCCACGCCAACAGAGCCAGCATCGCGGCGGAGGCGAGCAGCAGACCGGCGTTGAAGGTGCGCCGCCACCGTCGCGCCAGCTGGGTCTGCGCCCAGACCAGCACGGCGAGCACGAGGATCAGCAAGCCGATGGCCATCCACGGCGGACGGACGTGGGCCCGCTGCGCCGCGTTCACGGCCTCGGCGCGGTGGTCTTGCAGCTCCTCGGCCATCGGAAGCAGGGTGGTCTGCATCTGGTTCGACGCTTCGCTCAAATAGGCCGCTCCGACCGGATACCCGCTGCGGTTGTTGGTGCGTGCGGCCTCGATCAGCCCGGCGTACACCGGTAGCTCGGTCGCGATGCCGGTGCGCAGCCGCACATCCGCGCCAGGATCGGGGTGGCCGACGGTGTGCCCGGACTGGGCGACCAGCTCGGCCGCCGCCTCGCCGACCGCCTGGGAGTATCTGTCGCGCACCGCTTCCGGCTCGACGCCGCCCGAGATGAACGCGGTGCTCGCGGCCGCGTCGGCGATGGACAGCGACGTGTAGAGGCGGTGCGCGGAGTGCGCGTCGGGCTCGGTGTCGTCGAGCAGAATGCGTAGCGCTTCTTGGCGATCGCTCACCATCGACGCGGTCACCGCCCCCGCGGTCAGGCACAGGCCGATGAGCAGCAATCCGATGGCGATCAGACGGCCGGGCGAAGAATTCGCGAAGGACCGCAGGTTGGCGGGATCGAGGTGCTCGCGGACCGTCGCGGCGGACACGGCGCCGAACGGCAGGCGCGCGGGCTCGGCGGCGGCCGACGGCGGCCGCCCGGCCGCCAGCTGCTCGGTCCGAGCCATCGTCCACCTCCGGGTCCGCGTCCCACCTGTGCCCCTGCGTCGCAGTTTATTGTGGTCCTACCGGTGCCGTGGCGTGTCGAACACCCCCTGCTGTCCGCTCTGCGGTGCGGACACGCCAACGGCTGGATGAGGATGGTTAGCGATGCGCGGTGACGGCGACGGGTGGTCGCGAGGCCCGGACGGCCTGAAGCATTGGGGGCGGTTCGGCGCTGCCGGATTGTTGCTGCGCGCGCCGCTCGCGGCGGGTGGCTCGGCGGTGCTGCTCCAGCACCGCGCCCTGTGGAGTCACCAGGGCGGCACCTGGGCGCTGCCCGGCGGCGCCCGCGACAGCCACGAGACCCCGGTGCACGCGGCGGTGCGCGAAGCCTGGGAGGAGGCGGGCATCCATCCCGTCGACGTCCGGGTGCGCGCCGAACGCATCACGGCGTCCGCGCTCAGCGGCTGGACCTACACCACGGTGATCGCCGACGCGGTGATGACCTTGCCGACCAGCGCCAACCGGGAGAGCGTCGAACTGGCCTGGGTGCCGGAGGACGAGGTCGACGCGCGGCCGCTGCATCCCGGTTTCGCCGTGGCCTGGCCCGCCTTGCGTGCGGTCCCGGCCCGCGCCAGCCTCGCCGAGCTCGACGACTCGCGTGCCCTCGCCGCGGCCCTTCCGCGCACCGTCGACCTCGCCGACCAGGGATTCATCTGGCTGCACTCGGATCCCGAAGGGCCGGGCGGCGTCGCGCGGATCACCGAGAACGAACCCGAAGCCGGAGAACTACCGTCCCCCGTCGCCGTGCTCTCGCTGACCAGAGGACAGATCCTGGGCTGACTACGTCCTGCTGTTGGCGAGCAGCGCGGACTTCAATTCGCGGGCAGCGGCCTCGGGATCGCGGGCCTCGGTGATCGCCCGCACCACCACGATCCGGTCCGCGCCCGCCGCGAGCAACTCGGGCAGCCGCTGCTGATCGATGCCGCCGATGGCGAACCACGGCCTGGTCGGGTGCGCGTCGGCGGTGGAGCGGATCAGCTCGATGCCCGCGGCCTGGCGGCCGGGCTTGGTCGGCGTCGACCACACCGGACCGGTGCAGAAGTAGTCGATGTGCTCATCGATGGCGGCCAGACCGGCCTGTGCCCTGTTGTGCGTCGAGCGGCCGATCACCACGTCCGGTCCGAGGATGCGGCGCGCGTACCAGGGCGGGAGGTCGCCCTGGCCGAGGTGCAGCACGTCGGCGTTCGCGGCCAGCGCGATATCGGCGCGGTCGTTCACCGCGAGCAGCGCGCCGTGCCTGCGAGTGGCGGCCTTCAGCTCCGCGAGCGCGCCGAGTTCCGCCTTGGCCTCCATCGGCCCGAACTTGGCCTCGCCCGGTGATCCCTTGTCTCTGAGCTGGATGATGTCGACCCCGCCCGCGAGCGCGGCTTCGGCGAACCTGGCCAGATCGCCCTTCTCGCGCCGGGCGTCGGTGCACAGATAGAGCCGCGCGGTGGCCAGGCGCTCCCGTGGCGGCAGCGTTCGGTTCGGGAGGGAGGGTTGCACGTCTTCGACGGTAGCCGCGCTACCGTGGGGATGCGAACAGGAGGCGGGTCGGGCGCGGCGGCCGCGGCGCGCTGACATGGCGCCCGGGTACCCCCCGCGGATGAGGTAGGTGGACAGAATGCGGACTCTCGCCGTCGTCGGTGGCGGCGCCATCGGGCTGGCGGTGGCGTGGCGGGCCGCCGAGGCGGGATGGCAGGTCACGCTGTTGGATCCCGCCGTCGGATCGGGCGCCTCGTGGGTAGCCGGGGGAATGCTGGCGCCGCTGTCCGAGGGCTGGCCCGGTGAGGATCGCGTTCTGGAATTCGGCGCGGCCGCGCTCGCCCGCTGGCCGGAGTTCGCGGCGCGGCTGGAATCCGTCTCCGGCGCGGAGGTCTTCGTCGCCGACGAGACCCTGACCGTCGCGCTGGACGGCGCCGATGCCGCCGATCTGCGCACCGTCGCCGACTGGGTCGGCGGACACGGTCACGAGCTGCGCGTGCTGGACCGCGCGGGCGTCCGCGAACTGGAACCGGCGCTCGCGCGCACCGTGCGCGCGGGTTTGCTGGCGGCGGCCGAACCCGCCATCGACAACCGGCGCCTGCTCGACGGCCTGCGGCACGCCGTGGCCGCCGCGGGCGTCGAACTGCGCGCCGAGGAGGTCACCGATCTCGACGCGCTCGCCTTCGACCAGATCGTGCTCGCCGCCGGCGCCGCCTCGGCGCGGCTGTGGCCGGACCTTCCGGTGCGACCTGTCAAGGGGGAGATCCTGCGCCTGCGCCATCGGCCGGGCGCCGCGCCCGCGCCGCGGCGGGTGATCCGGGCCAGGGTGCACGGCAGGCCGGTGTATCTGGTCCCGCGCCGGGACGGAATCGTCGTCGGCGCAACGCAATACGAGGCGGGTTTCGACACGGCCGTGACCGTGGCGGGCGTCCGCGACCTGATCGCCGACGCCGAGGCCGTGCTGCCCGGCATCGGCGAATACGAACTGGCCGAGGCGGCCGCGGGTTCCCGGCCCGGCAGCCCCGACAACCTGCCGCTGATCGGCAGGCTCACCGACCGGGTGATCGCCGCCACCGGGCACGGCCGGAACGGCATGCTCACCGTGCCGCTGACCGTCGACGCGGTACTGAGCCTGTTGTCCGGCGCGGTCCTGCCCGAAGCGGAAGCCGCCGATCCACAACGCTTTTCGACGACGCCGAGAGCGTCGTCCCTATCCACCGCAGGAGGAGTTCGATGACCGCGACATCCGTCCCCATCGGCGTCACCGTGAACGGGCAGGATCACGAATTCGCCGAACCACTCACCGTCCGTGAGCTTTTGGCCCGCCTCGAGCTGCCCTGTCAGGGCGTGGCGCTGGCGGTGGACGGCGCGGTGTTCCCGAAGTCGCGCTGGGACGAGCCCGTCGGCCGCGGCTGGAGCATCGAGGTCCTGACGGCGGTTCAAGGTGGGTAACGCGCCGCTACGCATCGCCGACCGCGAGTTCGGTTCCCGGCTCATCATGGGCACCGGCGGCGCCGAAAGCCTCGCCGTGCTCGAGGAGGCGTTGGTCGCCTCCGGCACCGAGCTGACCACCGTCGCCATGCGCCGGGTGGACGCCGCGGGCGGGACCGGCGTGCTCGACCTGCTGAAACGCCTGGACATCATGCCGCTGCCGAACACCGCGGGCTGTCGCACCGCCGCCGAGGCCGTGCTCACCGCGCAGCTGGCCGCCGAGGCGCTCGACACCAACTGGGTGAAGCTCGAGGTCATCGCCGACGAGCGGACCCTGCTGCCCGATCCGATCGAATTGCTCAGCGCCGCCGAGCAATTGGTGGACGCGGGGTTCGTCGTGCTGCCCTACACCTCCGACGACCCGGTGCTGGCGCGGCGCCTGGAGGACGCGGGCTGCGCCGCCGTCATGCCGCTCGGCGCTCCGATCGGCACGGGTCTCGGCATCGGCAACCCGCACAACATCGAGATGATCGTGGCCGCCGCGGGCGTGCCGGTGATCCTGGACGCGGGCATCGGCACCGCGAGCGACGCCGCCCTCGCCATGGAGCTCGGCTGCTCCGCGGTGCTGCTCGC
This sequence comes from Nocardia sp. NPDC004654, assembly GCF_040609595.1. NCBI lineage: Bacteria > Bacillati > Actinomycetota > Actinomycetes > Mycobacteriales > Nocardiaceae > Nocardia > Nocardia sp. NPDC004654. The sequence continues at coordinate 880,188 of NZ_JBEXKI010000001.1, forward strand.
CACCGCCGTCACCCGGGCGAAGCACCCCGAGCTGATGGCCGCCGCGATGGCCGACGCCGTGCGCGCGGGCTACCTGGCCAGACAGGCGGGCCGCATCCCCAAGCGTTTCTGGGCTCAGGCGTCCTCCCCGGAGCTCTGAACCCACGCACTCAGGGGCGACTCATCCGCAAGGATGACGCGATTGACGTCTTTGTAGTGACGCGCGAGCCGCGGTTTTGCGGAATGCTGGACGGCATGATCGAACTGAGGGGCCTGACCAAACATTACGGCCAGACCGCCGCGGTTCAGGATCTGTCCTTCACCGTGCGACCCGGACAGGTGACGGGCTTCCTGGGACCGAACGGCGCAGGCAAGTCCACGACGATGCGGATGATCCTGGGCCTCGACAAGCCGACCGCGGGTACCGCGCTCATCAAGGGCAAGCCGTACCACGACCTGGATCATCCGCTACGAACCGTCGGCGCGCTGCTGGACGCCAAGTGGGTGCATCCCAACCGTTCGGCGCGCTCGCACCTGCAATGGCTCGCGGCGTCCAACGGCATCGCCAAGTCCCGGGTGGACGAGGTGCTGCGGCTGGTCGGACTCTCCGAGGTCGCGGGCAAGAACGCGGGCGGTTTCTCGCTCGGCATGTCGCAGCGGCTCGGCTTGGCGGGCGCCCTGCTCGGCGATCCCGAGGTGCTGCTGTTCGACGAGCCGGTGAACGGCCTCGACCCGGAGGGCATCCTGTGGATCCGCCGGTTCATGCAGCGGTTGGCGGCCGAGGGGCGCACCGTGCTGGTCTCCAGCCATCTGCTCTCCGAGATGGCGCAGACCGCCGAGCACCTGGTGGTGATCGGGCGCGGTCAGCTGATCGCCGACACCACCACGCGCGAGTTCATCGAGCGCGCCTCCGAACAGTCGGTCCGGGTGCGCAGCCCGCAGCTGGACCAGCTGCGCAGCCTGCTCACGTCCAACGGGATGACCGTCCGTGAGGACGGGGCGGGCGCGGACGGACCCGCGCTGCTGGTGGCGGGCGTCCCGAGCGACGCGGTCGGCAAGCTGGCGGGCGCGAACGACATCACGCTGTTCGAGCTCTCGCCGCAGCGGGCCTCGCTGGAGGAGGCGTTCATGCGGATGACGGGTGGTTCGGTGCAGTACCACGGCGAAGGTTTCGATCCGGCGGGAGCGACGGGCCCGGAGGCGGCAGCCGGCGTAACCACGAAGGGACCCGCGGACGCCGCGTCCTACACAGCGATGGGAGGTGCGCTCTGATGGGCGTGTTGGCAGCGGAACGAATCAAACTCACCTCGACCAGGTCGCCCTGGTGGTGCGCCGCCCTGACGGTGGTCTTCGCCCTGGGTATCACGGCGCTGTTCAGCCTGCTGCTGAACGTGTCGATGAACGCCTACCAGGACGACCCGACGATCGCGCCGGAACCGCCGTACGCGGAGAACGTGATGGCGGGCCTCGGCATCACCGGCGTCTCGTTCATTCCCGGCTTCGGCTACATCCTGATCATGATCCTGGCCGCGTTGGCGGTGACGAGCGAATACCGCTTCGGCACCATCAAGGCCACCTTCCTCGCCGCGCCCCACCGTTCCACGGTGCTGGTCACCAAGGCGAGCATGATCGCGGTCGGCGCCGCGGTGCTCTCCGCGATCCTGACCTTCCTCAGCTTCCTCATTCTGAAGGCGCTGACCGACAGCGATGTCGGCAGCAAGCTCAGCCTGACCGACGGCGACCTGAAGGTCTTCTACGCGGTCCCGATCTTCGCCGCGCTGGTCGTCTTCCTCTCGGTGGGCGTCGGCGCCCTGATCCGCCAGTCGGCGGGCGCGCTGTCGCTGCTGATCGTCTGGCCGGTGCTGATCGAGCCGATCATCGGCGCGTTCGGCAAGTACGGCCGCAACATCCAGGTGTTCCTGCCCTTCCAGAACGCGAACCGTTTCCTCGGTCTCGAGGACACCGGCTTGCCGTGGCACTGGGGCGCCTGGCCCGCGCTGCTCTACTTCGCGGCTTTCGTCGCCATCGTGTTCGGCGCGGCCCTGGTCGTGGTGAACAAGCGCGACGCCTGAGAAAACCGAAGACTGCCCGAGCTGCCCTCCCTCGCCGCTCGGGCTCGGGGGACGCGACCTTGTCGGGAGGTCCGCGTACCCGGTAGCACTGCCCGCCACTGCCCGGCGGACTGTGCGGGCCACCGGCCCGGCGCCCGGAGAAATCCCCCTTCGGCGCCGGGCCGGTGGCGCTTGTGCCTACCGGCCTCGGTCGTTCGGTGAGCGATACGACGGGCTCGTCCGGCCTGCTCTCCCTGTGCCCGCCGTCACTGCCGAAATGCTGATACCAGCAGTAGCATTAATTTGGAATCGGCAACCATCTCGCTATCGGTCTGCAAACCGGTCGGGATGGTCGCTCCGTCCGATCGGGAGGCGGCGGGAGGTGTCGGGTGGCGATCGCGAGTAGGCAGCAGCGGGCCGTGTGGCTGAGATACGCTCGGGGCGTGAGCGATACACCTTCCGGCGGTGCCGAGCCTGGGTCGCGGCCGGAGGACAACGGCGGTGTCGAACCCGAGGTCGTGATTCCGCTGGTGCCCGCCGAGGAGGCGGGCGGCGCCCGGCGTTCGGCGCCTCTTCGCAAGGCGCAGATCTCCGCGCTGATGAACGCGGCCAACCAGCGGCCGGACCTCATCGGGGTGCTGCGCAAAGCGCGCGAACAACTTCCGGGTGACCCGTCCTTCGGCGATCCGCTGTCGGTCAGCGGGCCGGGCGGCGCCCGCGCGGTCGCCAGGGCCGCCGACAAGCTGGTGGGCGACACCCCGAGCGCGGCGCGCGAGATCGGCTTCGGCGCGCTCCAGGTCTGGCAGGCCATGCTGGAGCGGGTCGGCCGCGGCAAGGGTAGCGAAGAAATAACTGTCATGTTCACCGACCTGGTCGCCTTCTCCAGTTGGTCGCTGACGGCGGGCGACGAGGCGACCCTCGAACTGCTGCGTGAGGTCGCCAAATCCATCGAACCGCCGATCGCCGAACGCGGCGGCCGGGTGGTGAAGCGCATGGGCGACGGGCTCATGGCCGTGTTTCCTTCGGCCGACCGCGCCGTGCGCGCCGCGATACAGGCCAGGCGCAACCTGGCCGACATCGATTTGCGCGGTTATCGCCCGCGGATGCGAATGGGCCTGCACACCGGTTCACCGCGGGAGATCGGCGGCGACTGGCTCGGCGTCGACGTCACCATCGCCGCGCGCGTCATGGAGGCGGGCAGCAACGGCAACACCATGATCTCCGAGGCCACCCTCCGGTCACTGGAGCCGGAGACACTCGCGGAACTGGGCTTGACCGTCAAGCCCTACCGACGCAGTTTCTTCGCGGCCCCGCTCAGTGGCGTACCGGAAGACCTGCGCATCTTCCGGTTATCGAGGAACTGAGTCAGCCCCTGGCTGGCGGAAACCGGAATCCCAGGTCGAGGCCGTGTCGGTTCTCCTGCGCCCGGTCATGGCCGACCTGGCGTATGGACGATCAGTGGGTCGGATGCGACAACGCCCCGGCCGAACCGCACGTATCGGCGGACGGACGGGGCGTTGTGGTATCCGAATTTCAGGCGACCCGCAGCCGGTTCGCCGGCTCCCGGTTACGGTTCATCGACGGCCGACCGCCAGCGGTCTGGTGAGCGGCGGTTCGAACCCGGTCAGCCGAGCGCCGGGCGGTCGGCGCGGAGGAACCTATTGTCGCACTTGCTATTACGCATTCCAGACGCCGGTGGCGGCGGTCTTGCGCACGTAATCGGCGAAATCGCCCGGCTTGCGACCCAGCCCGCGCTCGATGCCGTCCGTCACGTGGGCGTTGCGGCCGTCCAGCACCGTGGTGAACAGGTAGATGAGGAAGTCGACCAGTTCGTCCGGCAGGCCCTGGCTGCGCGCCGCGGCCGCGTAGTCCTCCGGCGCGACCTGCACGAACTCGATCGGACGCCCTGCGGCGGCGGCGATCTCGGCGACCGCCTCGGCGAAGGTGAGCAGCCGCGGGCCGGTCACTTCGTAGATCTGACCGGCGTGCCCGTCCTCGGTGAGGGCGGCGACCGCGAGGTCGGCGATGTCATCGATATCGATGAACGGTTCCACCACCTCACCGACGGGCAGTACCAGCTGACCGGCCTTGATCTCCTCCGCGAAGTGGCCTTCGTCGAAGTTCTGCGCGAAGAAGCTGGAGCGGATGACGGTCAATCCCGGATGCACCTGTGCGAGCAGCTCTTCCGCCGCCTGCGCCTCCTCCTCGCCGCGGCCGGACAGCAAGACCACCCGCCGCACTCCGGCCGTCGCGGCCATCTCCCCGAAGGCGCGCACCGTGTCGGGTGCGCCGGGGACCGCGAGATCGGGCTGGAAGGTGATGTAGACGGCCTCGACGTCCAGGAGCGCCGGAGCCCAGGTGGCTGGATTGTCCCAGTCGAACGGCGGCTGCGCCGATCGGGATCCGACCCGCACCTGCACCCCGCGCGCCCGCAGGCGTTCGACGATCCGGCCGCCGGTCTTCCCGGTGCCGCCGAGAACCAGTGTGTGTTTGGTGTTGCCGCTCATGACTTTTCCTTTCGCAATGGCACGAGCAATCGCCACTTCCGAGCATCGGATCGCGCGGCCTCCGTAACAACGACACGGTCGGCAACGGTCGTTCACATCGACTAAACAATCGAGAGCGAGCAAAAGTGTTGGAACGGAACGAAATCGAGGCGTTCTTGGCGGTGGCCGAGGAACTGCACTTCAGCCGGGCCGCCGAACGGTTGCGGGTGTCCACCGGCCGCATCAGTCAGACCATCCAGCGGATGGAACGCCGCATCGGCGCGCCTTTGTTCGAACGCACCAGCCGCCGCGTCGCGCTCACGCCCATCGGTCGGCAGTTGCGCGACGACCTGCGACGCGGTCACGAACAGATCCAGCAGGCGGTGCGCCGCGCGACCGATGCCGGCCGCGGCATCGAGGGCGTCCTCACGGTGGGCTTCGTGGGGGCCGCTGCCGGACAGTTGATTCTGCGCACCACGGAGAACTTCCGGGTCGAACATCCGGGCGCGGAGGTGCGCATCCGGGAGGTGCAGATCACCGACGGTCTGGACGGCTGGCGCAGCGATGCCTACGACATGGTGCTGATCAGCCGCCCTATCGACGAACCGGATCTGGTCACCGGGCCCACGCTGATCAGCGATCGGCGCATGCTCGCCATCCCCGCGAAGCACCCGATGGCCGGGCGGGAGTCGATCTCACTGGAAGACCTGGCCGAGTTCACCCTGCTGCGGATGCCGAGCAGCCTGCCGCAGTCGGTGCTGGACGACCGCATCCCGCGGCAGACCCCGAACGGTAGACCGATCCCACACGGCCGTACCGCGCACACCTTCCAGGAAGTCCTCACCATGATCGGAGCAGGCGCCGGCGCCTTCGTCTGCGGCGCCCAGGTCACCAAGTTCTACCTGCGCCCCGATGTCGTCTATCTGCCCATCGCCGACGCACCGCCGGTCGAATGGGGTTTCGTCTGGCGCGCCGCCCGCGAGACCGCCCGCATCCGCGCCTTCGACGAGGCCGCACTGCGCACCGCGAAGAAGGGGTTCGACTGATCGCAGTCGCTACGCGAAGCCCCAGGCTATGGCGCCGCCTGCGGCGAGGACGGCGCAGACCGCGAGGGAGATGGAGAGCGGGCGGGAGGTCTTCCACGTGGAGTACGCGCCGCCGATCAAGAACCCGGACAGGGCGAGCAGCAGGACAACGGTGAGGTCGGTGGACATGAGGCCATTCTGCTGGGTCCCCTGGGTTGCCCCTGTGGAGGGGCCTGACCTGCTTCAACTATTAACAAGCACGCGCGCTTGATTTTTTCGCGGGCGGATGTGATGCTGAACACCGGAACGCGAACTCCACCGCAAGGGAGGCCTCCGGCTGATGAGTAAGTTGGCCGCCGATTCGGATGTCATCCGCATCGGCAACTGTTCCGGGTTCTATGGTGATCGGCTCAGCGCCATGCGCGAGATGCTCGAAGGCGGGCAACTCGATGTGCTCACCGGCGACTATCTCGCCGAGCTCACCATGTTGATCCTGGGCAGGGACCGGATGAAGGACCCGAGCCTCGGCTACGCCAAGACCTTCGTCAAGCAGATCGAGGAGTGCCTCGGGCTGGCGCTGGAGCGCAATGTGCAGATCGTCGCCAACGCGGGCGGTCTGAACCCGGCCGGGCTGGCCGAGAAGTTGCGCAAGGTGGCCGCCGATCTCGGGCTCGACGCGAAGATCGCGCACGTCGAGGGCGACGATTTGCTCTCGCGCGCAAGCGAACTCGGCCTCGGCAGCCCGCTCACGGCGAACGCCTATCTCGGCGCGTGGGGCATCGTCGAATGCCTGAACGCGGGCGCCGACATCGTCGTCACCGGCCGGGTCACCGACGCCTCGGTGATCGTCGGCCCGGCGGCCGCGCACTTCGGGTGGGGCCGAACGGATTACGACGCGCTCGCGGGCGCGGTCGTCGCGGGCCACGTCATCGAGTGCAGCACCCAGGCGACCGGCGGCAACTACGCCTTCTTCACCGAACTAGCCGATCTCGGCAGGCCGGGCTTTCCGATCGCCGAGATCCGCCGCGACGGCAGCAGCGTGATCACCAAGCACGAGGGCACCGGCGGTGCGGTCACGGTCGACACGGTCGAGGCGCAGCTGATGTACGAGATCCAGGGCGCGCGCTACGCGGGCCCGGACGTCACGACGCGGCTCGACACCATCCGGCTCACCCAGGAAGCGCCCGACCGCGTGCTCATCAGCGGTGTCGCGGGCGAGGCCCCGCCGCCGCAACTCAAGGTCTCGCTGAACACCCTCGGCGGCTTCCGCAACGAGATGGAATTCGTGCTCACCGGCCTCGACATCGAGGCGAAAGCCGCACTGGCGCAACGGCAACTGGAGTCCTGGCTGCCGGTGCGCCCGGCCGAGCTGGAATGGACCCTCGCCCGGCTGGACCGGCCGGACGCCGACACCGAGGAGCAGGCCAGCGCGCTGCTGCGCTGCGTGGTTCGCGACCAGGACCCGAACAAGGTCGGCCGCGCCTTCTCCAGCGTCGCGGTGGAACTCGCCCTGGCCAGCTACCCGGGATGCAGCTTCACCGCCGTGCCGGGCAACGGCTCGCCGTACGGCGTGTACACGCCCGGTTTCGTGGACGCCACCGAGGTACCGCATACGGCGGTGGTGCCGGACGGCTCTCGCATCGAAGTCGCCCCCGCAGCGGAAACCGTGGCGCTGGACGGAGTTCCGGAACCCGAGCTTCCCGAGCCGTTGCCCGCCAACGAGACTCGCCGCGCCCCGCTCGGCGCCGTCGCGCTGGCCCGCAGTGGCGACAAGGGTGGTGACGCGAACATCGGCGTCTGGGTGCGCACCGACGAGCAGTGGCGCTGGCTGGTCCACACGCTCACCGTCGAGCGGATCAAAGAACTGCTGCCGGAGGCCGCGCCGCTCACCGTCACCAGGCACGTGCTGCCGAACCTGCGCGCCGTGAACTTCATCGTCTCCGGCCTGCTCGGCAAGGGCGTGGCCTACCAGGCCCGTTTCGATCCGCAGGCCAAGGGGCTCGGCGAATGGCTGCGCTCCCGTCACCTCGATATCCCCGTGGAGCTGCTCTCATGACCAGTGCCGTAGTCAGTCCGTGGAATACGCCGGAACGGCGCGAATTGCGCGCCACCGTGCGCGGTTTCGTCGAGCGCGAGATTCTGCCGTACCTCGACCAGTGGGAGCGCGACGGCGAGATCCCGCGCGAACTGCACAAGAAGGCGGGCGCGCTCGGCCTGCTCGGCATCCAGTTCCCCGAGTCGGCGGGCGGCTCCGGCGGTGACGGCGTCGACGCCATGATCGTCTGCGAGGAGATGCACCAGGCGGGCGCCTCCGGCGGCCTGTTCGCCTCGCTGTTCACCTGCGGCATCTCGGTGCCGCACATCATCGCCTCCGGCAACGAGGACCTGATCGAGCGCTTCGCCCGCCCGACCCTGGCCGGGGAGAAGATCGGCTCGCTGGCCATCACCGAGCCGGGCGGCGGCTCCGACGTCGGTCACCTCACCACCACCGCGCGCCGCGACGGCGACCACTACATCGTCAACGGCGCGAAGACCTACATCACCTCCGGTGTCCGTGCCGACTTCGTGGTCACCGCGGTGCGCACCGGCGGCCCCGGCTCGGGCGGCATCTCGCTGCTCGTGGTGGAGAAGGGCACGCCCGGCTTCACCGTCAGCCGCAAGCTGGACAAGATGGGCTGGCGCGCCTCCGACACCGCGGAACTGTCCTACGTGGACGTGCGGGTGCCGGTGGAGAACCTGGTGGGCCCGGAGAACTCCGGCTTCTATCAGATCGCGGGCGCGTTCGTCAGCGAGCGGGTCGGCCTCGCGGTGCAGGCGTATTCGCAGGCGCAGCGTTGCCTGGACCTGACCCTCGAATGGGTGCGCAACCGCGAAACCTTCGGCCGCCCGCTGATCAGCAGGCAGGCCGTGCAGAACACGGTGACCGAGATGGCGCGGCGCATCGACGTCGCCCGCGTCTACACCCGAGATGTGGTGCAGCGCAGCGCCAATGGCGAGACGGACCTGATCGCCGAGGTGTGCTTCGCCAAGAACACCGCCGTCGAGGCGGGCGAGTGGGTCGCCAACCAGGCCGTTCAGCTCTTCGGCGGCCTCGGCTACATGAGCGAGTCCGAGGTCGAGCGCCAGTACCGTGACATCCGAATCCTCGGCATCGGCGGTGGCACCACCGAGATCCTGACCGCACTCGCCGCCAAACGATTGGGGTACCAGTCATGACCCGCCTGCGCAGCACCCTCGACAGCGGCTCGGCGGAGTACACCGCCGCCGCCGAGGCGATGAACACCAAGCTCGCCGAGATCGGCGCCGAATTCGCCAAGAACGTCGCGGGCGGCGGCCCGGACAAGATGGCGCGGCACCGCAAGCGCGGCAAGCTGACCGCGCGCGAACGCATCGAACTGCTCATCGACGAGGACTCGCCGTTCCTCGAGCTGTGCCCGCTCGCCGCGTGGGGCAGCGACTTCCACGTGGGCGGCAGCGTCATCGCGGGCATCGGCATCGTCGAGGGCGTCGAATGCATGATCGTCGCACCGGATCCCACGGTGCGCGGCGGTACTTCCAACCCGTGGACGCTGCGCAAGAACCTGCGCATGAACGACATCGCCATGGAGAACCGGCTGCCGGTGATCGGGCTCGTGGAGTCCGGCGGCGCCGACTTGCCCACGCAGAAGGAGGTTTTCGTCCCGGGCGGCCGGATGTTCCGCGACCTGACGAAGCTTTCCGCGATGGGCATCCCGACCATCGCTCTGGTGTTCGGCAACTCCACCGCGGGCGGCGCGTACATCCCCGGCATGTCCGACTACACGGTGATGATCAAGGAGCGCTCCAAGGTCTTCCTCGGCGGTCCGCCGCTGGTGAAGATGGCCACCGGTGAGGAGTCCGACGACGAATCCCTGGGCGGCGCCGAAATGCACGCTCGGACTTCGGGTCTGGCCGACTACCTGGCCGCCGACGAGCAGGACGCGATTCGCATCGGCCGCTCCATCGTCAAGCGTCTGAACTGGAAGAAGCAGGGTCCGGCGCCGCGCGCGGAGGTGATCGAGCCGCTGTTCGATCAGGAGGAGCTCCTCGGCATCGTTCCTTCCGATCTGAAGATTCCGTTCGACCCGCGCGAGGTGATCGCGCGCGTCGTGGACGGCTCCGATTTCGACGAGTTCAAGCCGCTGTACGGCAGCAGCCTGGTCACCGGTTGGGCCGAGCTGCACGGTTATCCGGTCGGCATCCTCGCCAACGCGCGCGGTGTGCTGTTCTCCGAGGAGGCGCAGAAGGCGGCGCAGTTCATCCAGCTGGCCAACCAGTCGGCTACGCCACTGTTGTTCCTGCACAACACCACCGGCTACATGGTCGGCAAGGAGTTCGAGCAGAAGGGCATCATCAAGCACGGCGCGATGATGATCAACGCGGTCTCCAACTCGAAAGTGCCGCACATCTCGCTGCTGATGGGCGCCTCCTACGGCGCGGGCCACTACGGCATGTGCGGTCGCGCCTACGATCCGCGCTTCGTCTTCGCCTGGCCCAGTGCGAAATCCGCGGTCATGGGCGGTGCGCAGCTGGCCGGTGTAATCTCCATCGTCGGCCGGGCCGCCGCAGAGGCCAAGGGCATGCCGTTCAACGAGGAGGCCGACGCGGGCATGCGCGCCATGATCGAGGCGCAGATCGAGGCCGAGTCGCTGCCGATGTTCATGTCGGGCAGGCTCTACGACGACGGCGTCATCGACCCCCGCGACACCCGCACGGTATTGGGCATGGCGCTCTCGGCCATCCACAATGCCCCGATCAAGGGCGCCGAGGGCTTCGGCGTCTTCCGGATGTGAGGCAGCCGTGAACGAAATCTCGACTGTACTCGTCGCCAATCGCGGCGAGATCGCCCGACGCGTCTTCGCCACCTGTCGGCGGATGGGCTTGGGCACCGTCGCGGTGTACTCCGATGCGGACGCCGCGGCACCGCACGTCGGCGAGGCCGACGCCGCGGTCCGCCTGCCCGGCAATACACCCGGCGAGACCTATCTGCGCGGCGAGTTGATCGTCGAGGCCGCGCTGTCGGCAGGCGCCGACGCCATCCACCCCGGCTACGGATTCCTTTCGGAGAACGCCGAATTCGCGCGCGCCGTGCAGGCGGCTGGTCTGGTCTGGATCGGACCGCCGATCGAGGCCATCGAACAGATGGGCTCGAAGGTCGCGTCCAAGAAGATGATGGACGCCGCGGGTGTGCCGGTGCTCGCCGAGCTGGACCCGGCCGGGGTCACCGAGGCGCACCTGCCGGTGCTGATCAAGGCGTCCGCCGGTGGCGGCGGACGCGGCATGCGGGTGGTCCGCGAACTCGCCGACCTGGAACCGCAGATCGCGGCGGCCCGGCGCGAGGCCGAGTCGGCGTTCGGCGACCCGACGGTGTTCTGCGAGCGGTACCTCGAGACCGGCAGGCATATCGAGGTCCAGGTCATGGCCGATACGCACGGCACGATCTGGTCGGTCGGCGAGCGCGAGTGCTCCATCCAGCGGCGTCACCAGAAGGTTGTCGAGGAGGCGCCCTCGCCGCTGGTCGAGCGCGTCGACGCCATGCGTGCGTCAGGCCCGGAGGCGGTAGCGGAGCGTGACCACGCAGGGCCCGCGCGCGTGGCAGGCGGGCAGAGCATGCGGGATCGGCTGTTCGAAGCAGCCCGGCTCGCCGCGGGCGCCATCGGTTACACGGGCGCGGGCACCGTCGAATTCCTCGCCGACGAGCAGGGTGATTTCTTCTTCCTGGAGATGAATACCCGTCTCCAGGTGGAACATCCGGTCACCGAATGCACTACGGGGCTGGATCTCGTTCGCCTGCAACTGGAAGTGGCCTCCGGCGCGGCGCTGCCCGCCGAACCGCCCGCCATGCGCGGGCACTCCATCGAGGTCCGGCTCTACGCCGAGGATCCCGCACACGACTGGCAGCCGCAGAGCGGCACCGTGCACCGACTCGAGATTCCCTCGGTCATCGCGGAATTCGATCTGCTCGACCGTCCGGGCGTGCGCCTGGACACGGGTGTCGTCGACGGTTCGGTCGTCGGCGTGCACTACGACCCGATGCTGTCCAAGGTCATCTCCTACGCCGAGACCCGCACGGAGGCAGCGCGTCTGCTCGCCTCGGCATTGCAGCGGGCCCGCATCCACGGTCTGGTGACGAACCGCGACCTGCTGGTGCGGGTGCTGCGCCACCCCGCTTTCCTGGCGGGCGACACCGACACCGCGTTCTTCGAGACGCACGGATTGGATTCGCTCGCCGAACCTTTGGCGTGGGAGTCCGACGAGGCGCTGTCCCTCGTCGCCGCAGCCCTCGCGGATGCCGCTGCCAACCGCGCGGCGGCGCGGGTCGGCGGCGGGCTGCCGAGCGGCTGGCGTAACCTGCCCTCGCAGTCGCAGCGCAAGTCCTACGAGAGTCGTACCAGTGGCGTGCACGAGGTCGGCTACCGGTTCACCCGCGACGGTGTGGTGGTGGACGGCCACGAGGGCGTCGAGCTGGTGGAGCTGAGCCCCGAGCGAGTGGTGCTGAACGTGCCGGGCGAACGCGGTCCGGTGCGGCGGGTGTTCACCGTCGCGCGCTACGGCGACCTGGTCTGCGTCGACTCCCCGCTCGGCCCGGTGAGCGCGCGCAGACTGCCGCGCTTCAGCGATCCGGCCGACCAGGTGGCCACCGGTTCGCTGCTCGCGCCCATGCCGGGCAGCGTGATCCGGCTCGGCGCCGAGCTCGGCAGCCGGGTGGACGCCGGTCAGCCCATCCTGTGGCTGGAGGCGATGAAGATGGAGCACACCATCGCCGCGCCCACCGCGGGTGTGCTGAGCGCGCTCAATGTCACCGTCGGCCAGCAGGTCGACATCGGCGCCGTCCTTGCCGTCGTGGATCCCGACGACGCGGTCAACGAAAACCAGGAGCAGTGATGTCCTTCATCGAATCCGACGAGCGCAAGCAGCTGCGGGCCGCGGTGGCCGCGCTCGCCGCCAAGTACACCTACCGCGACTACGTGCTGCCCAGGGCGCGCAAGAACGAGCCGCTCACCGAATTGTGGGACGAGGCGGGCAAACTCGGCTTCCTCGGCGTGAACCTGCCGGAGGAGTACGGCGGCGGTGGCGCGGGCATGTACGAGCTTGCGCTGGTGATGGAGGAGCTGTCCGCGCAGGGCGCGGGGCTGCTGCTGATGGTGGTGTCCCCGGCCATCTGCGGCACCATCATCACCAAGTACGGCACCGACGAACAGAAGCAGCACTGGCTGCCCAAGCTCGCCGACGGCACCGGCAAGATGGTCTTCGGCATCACCGAGCCCGACGCCGGGTCGAACTCGCACCAGATCACCACCACCGCCCGCCGCGACGGTGACGACTGGATCCTCAACGGCCGCAAGATCTTCATCTCCGGCGTGGACCAGGCCGAGGCGGTGCTGATCGTCTCGCGCACCGAGGACCACAAGACCGGCAAGCTCAAGCCCGCCCTGTTCATCGTGCCCACCGACGCGCCCGGCTTCACCAAGGTGCCGCAGGAGATGGACATCATCGAGCCGGACCACCAGTACAACCTGTTCCTCGACGACGTCCGCCTGCCCTCCGACGCCCTGGTCGGCAAGGAGGACGCGGCGCTGATGCAGCTGTTCGCGGGCCTCAACCCGGAGCGCATCATGGGCGCCGCGATGGCCGTCGGCCTCGGCCGCTACGCCATCGATCGCGCCGTGGAATACGCCAAGGAGCGCACGGTGTGGAAGACGCCGATTGGTGCGCACCAGGGCATTTCGCATCCGCTGGCCCAGGTGAAGATCGAGCTGGAAATGGCCAAGCTGATGATGCAGAAGGCCGCGACCCTCTACGACGCGGGCGAGGAGATGGGCGCGGCCGAGGCCGCGAACATGGCCAAGTACGCGGCGGCCGAGGCCAGCATCAAGGCGCTCGACCAGGCGATCCAGACGCACGGCGGCGCGGGCCTCACCGCGGACTACGGTCTGGCGGCCATGCTCGCCGCGTCTCGCATCGGCCGGATCGCGCCGGTCAGCCGCGAGATGGTGCTCAACTTCGTCGCCCAGTTCTCGCTGGGTCTGCCGAAGTCGTACTGACGCAGCCGATTTCGCCCCGGCCATCGACAGCGCCGGGGCGGAATCACCGGATCGACGAACCAGAGGAGACCCGATGACCGACACTTCCACCGCGCCGCTCGTTCGCTACGAGATCCGCGACGGCTTCGCGGTCCTCACCTTCGACTCACCGCACAACCGCAACGCGCTGTCCTCGCGGCTCGTCACCGAGCTGTTGCGCGGCCTGGACGACGCGGCCGCCGACCCCGCGGTGCGCGGCATCGTGCTCACGCACACCGGCAACACCTTCTGCGCCGGCGCGGATCTCAGCGAGGCCAGCGACGCCGACCCCGCGGTGGCCGCCGACCAGCGCACCCGCGTGATGATCGGCGTGCTGCGCAAGCTGGTGGAGGTGCCCAAGCCGGTGATCGCGCAGATCGACGGCAACGTGCGCGCGGGCGGCATGGGCATCGTCGCGGCCTGCGACCTGGTGGTGGCGGGACCGGGCAGCTCTTTCGCGCTCACGGAAGTGCGAATCGGGTTGGCGCCGTTCATGATCTCGCTCACCCTGCTGCCGCGGCTGAGCCCGCGCGCCGCGAGCCGCTACTACCTGACCGGCGAGAAGTTCGGCGCCGACGTCGCCACCGAGATCGGGCTGGTCACGGTCACGGCCGAGGACCCGGCCGCCGAGGTCGCGCGGTTGATCGGCGAGCTGCGCAAGGGGTCGCCGCAAGGTCTGGCCGAGGCGAAGCGTCTGGTCAACGCGGACATCCTCGCCGGGTTCGACGCCTCGGCCGAAGAACTGGCGCGGCGTTCGGCGAGTTTCTTCGGCACGCCGGAGGTGCACGAGGGCATGCTGGCCTTCCTACAGCGGCGCGCACCGAGCTGGGCAGAATAGCGCCATGGCGACACCCCACGAACCCAAGCAGGACCGCAGCCGAGCGACGAGGCAGCGCCTGCTCGAGGCGACCATCGACTGCCTGGCCGAGATGGGCTGGGCCGCCGCGACGGTCGCGGTGGTCGCCGAACGGGCGGGGGTGTCGCGCGGTGCGGCCCAGCACCACTTCCCGACCAGGGAAGACCTGATCACGGGCGCGCTGGAGTACATGTTCGACACCCGCATGGACCAGGCCAAGGCGGAGGCCGTGACGATCGCCGGAGTGGCCGAGGGCGCGGGCCGGACCCAGGCCGTCGTGGCGGGCCTCGTCGAGTCCTACACCTCGCCGCTGTTCAAGGCGGCGTTGCAGGTGTGGACGCACGCGGCCGCCGACCCGGTGCTGCGCGAACGTATCGTGCCGTTGGAGGCGAAGTTCGGCCGCGTCGCACACCGCAGGGCCGTCGAGGCGCTCGGCGTCGACGACTCCGATCCCATCGCGCACCACTTGGTGCAGGCCACGCTCGACCTGGCCCGCGGTCTCGGCCTCGCCGACGTCCTCACCGACGACTCGGCCCGGCGCAAGGAGATCGTCCAGCAGTGGTCGGCGACACTGCATTCGGCGCTCACCGCGCCGCGCTGAATCTCTCCGGCACGGATCGCGGCCGTCGAAGCGCGTGCCGTGCGGTCGCGTGCCGTGCGGCTCCGCGTGGCGCGGCGCTGGATTCACCCGAGGACTGCCGTCGACCTGCGCGTTCGTCCCGATGTCACACTCGCCCGACCTGCTTCGTCCCCTCTGTGAACGCGGAACACCGCAGCGCAGCAGAAGGAGCAGGACATGAACGCCAGCAAGAAGATCGCCGTCGCCGGAGCCACCGGACGCCTCGGCCGCCACGTGGTCGACGTGCTGAACGAGCAGGGCCACGAGGTGGTGGCCTTCTCCCGCGCCAACGGCGTGGACATCGAGACCGGCGCGGGCCTGGTCGAGGCGCTGGCCGGGGTGGATGTGGTGATCGATGCCTCGAGCACGCCCTCCGCGGACAAGGACATCGCCACCGAGTTCTTCACCGCTGCCGCGCGCAACCTGCACGAGGCGGGCAGCAAGGCGGGGGTAGAGCGGCTGGTCGTGGTGTCCATCATCGGCATCGACGACAGCGTCGCGGGCTACAACGCCGCCAAATTGGTGCACGAGCAGGAGCTCGCCAAGGGTCCGCTGCCGGTGCAGATCCTGCGGGCCGCGCAGTTCCACGAGCTGGTCGAGGTGATGACGCAGTGGGGAACCCAGGGCGACGTGGCCTACCTGCCGAAGATGCGCACCCAGCTGGTGGCCGCCCGCGCGGTCGCCGAGAAGCTCGTCGAGATGGCGGTGAACCCGGCTCCCGCGCGGACCGACGGACCGTTCCCGGAGATCGCCGGGCCCCGGCCGGAGACCATGGCGGGCGCGGCCGCGGTGCTCGCCGCACGGCGTGGCGACGCGATCCAGGTGCAGGAGGTCAGCGACCCGGCCAACCTGGACCGGGACCAGTTCGAGAACGGCGCTCTGCTGCCCGGCTCGCATGCCACGCTGGCGGGCCCGACCTTCGCGGAGTGGGTCGACGCGAACTACCCCACCGCGAACTGAGCGCTGAACAGACGCGCACCGGCTTACGAAAGAGTCGGTGCGCGTCCTTGTTTCAATAACGGCTCCGCGGTCGGCGGTGGAGCTCCGTGGGATCGGGCTGTGAGGTTCCTTGGACCGTGTCCGCTCGGCGGTGGAGCAAGCGCCGGTACGCCCGGACGATGCTGCCGGACTCAGTCCGTCTCAGACCGCGCATGACCGGAGCGAAGGCTGAGGTACGCCTAACGCAGGCGGCGGATACGCAGCACCGTGTCCTCCCTACGGCCTTCCTGCCCCTCGGGCCCGACCCATTCGCGCTCGACGACGTCCTCGGTTTCGACCCGCCAATCCTCGGGCGAGAGCGCGAGGGCGGCGAGAGTGCCTGGGATGGTGGGGAATTCGAAGAACGGCGGCTCGACCATCCAGGTCGGCCAACCCGCGTGCGCCACGATCAGCAGCGTGCCGCCCGGGGCGACGGCATCGGCGGCGTGCCGCAGGATCTTGTCGCGTTCGCCGTCCCCGGCGACCGGCGAGTGCAGGAATTGCGCCGAAACGAGATCGTAGGAGCCCTCGGGGAAGGAGTGCGCGAGATCGTGCCGCGCCCAGGTGATGCGATCGGCGACGCCCGCGGCCGCGGCGTGCTCGGCGCCGCGCGCCAACGCGATGGCCGAGACGTCGACGGCATGCACCCGCCAGCCGCGCTCGGCCAGCCAGAGGGCGTCCCCGCCCTCACCGCAGCCGAGATCGAGCGCGGTGCCCGGCGCGAGGTCGGCGGCTTCGCGGACAAGCAACGCGTTCGGTTTGCCGGTCCAGACCCGCTCGCGCTCGCGGTAGAAGTCTTCCCAGTACTCCTGAGCGGTGGTTTCGGTCATCGAACACCCTTCCTGACCTGCGTATGCCCGGTGCTTGTCGAGCGGAAAACCCGCACAGGGCATGGTGCGCTCAGTCCGCGACCCCACGCCAGTTTCCTTGCCAATCCGGCAACGGTCCCTGGAGGGCGCACTTGTGCGGAGAAGGCGTACCGCAGGCCGTGTGATTTCCGTTGGCAGGCATTCGCGCAGAGAACCACACTCTATGACCAGGCAAACCCGTCCCTGGCGGGCGCACATGTGCGGAGAAGGCGTACCGCAGGCCGTGTGATTCCCGTTGGCAGGTATTCGCGCAGAGAACCACACCATGAGCAGGCAAACCCGTCCCTGGCGGGCGCACATGTGCGGAGAAGGCATACCGCAGGCCGTGTGATTCCCGTTGGCAGGTATTCGCTCAGAGAACCACACCATGAGCAGGCACACCCGCCCCCGTCACTGATCGAAGTCGATGCGGACGTGGTCGGAGACGGGAAGGGCTTGGCAGGCGAGCGTCAGACCGAGGGCGAGGTCGGCGTCGACGAGCGTCTCGTTGCGCAGCATCCGCACCTCGCCCGCGCGGACCGTGCAGGCGCACGCGCTGCACTCGCCCGCCCGGCAGGAGAACGACGCGTCGTAGCCGTTGGCGAGCAGCACGTCGAGCAGCGTGCGAGAGCGCGGCCATGACAGCTCCAGCGTGCGTCCGTCGAGGGTCACCGTGGCGGTGGCCGCGCCCGATTCGGCGTCCGCGCCAGAGAGTTCGATGTCCGCGAACGGGTCGCCGGTCAGCGACTGGAACTTCTCGTGGTGGATGTGCGACCCGGGCATGCCGATCGCCCGCAGCGCCGCGGTGCCCGTCGCCATGAAAGGCGCTGGGCCGCAGAGGAACGCGTCGTAGCGCGGGTAGGGCGTCAACAGCTCGCGCAGCCCGGACACCGTCGGCAGGCCGCGCTCGTCCACCAGCCAGTGCACCACGGTGAACCGATCCGGGAACTCGACCGCCATCTCCTCGAGTTCCGCGCCGAAGATCACCGCGCCCGCGTCGTCGTTGGCGTAGACCAGCAGCACCGTGCCGGAACCCGCGATCAGCGCCGATTTCGCGATGGACATGATCGGTGTGATGCCGCTGCCCGCGGCGAGCAGGAGCAGATCGGCGTCCAGCGACTTCGGCACGAACACCCCGGACGGCGCGAGCACGCGCAACCGCATGCCGACGGAAGCGTTGTCGCACAGCCAGTTCGACGCGTAGCCGCCGGGCGTACGCTTCACCGTCACGATGGCGTCGTCGTCCAGATGCGGTGAGCTGGACAGCGAATAGCAGCGCGCGACCGATCCGGTGCGCTCGCTCGGCACCTCCAGCGTCAGGAATTGCCCAGGGTGGTAACGGAATCGGGGAACCAGCGCGTCGGGAACCTCGAAGACCAGCGAGATCGCCGCGTCTGTCTCCTTGATCACCTCCACCACTTCCAGGGTGTGCACGTGCGAATTGGACTGCGCCATAGCCCCTCCTACAGTTCGATGCCGAAACGGCCCGCGGCCCGCTTGCCCAGCCGGTACAGCGGTACGCCGAGATCCGCGTAGTGCGGCCCGAGCAGCCGCGGCACCAGGTCGAAGCCGCGCGCGTCCGGCCCGATCAGCACCCGCGCCTTGTTCTTGCGCACGCCGCGCAGGATGATCTTGGCCGCGGCTTCCGGGCTGGTCATGGTGATCAGCCCGAAGCCGCGGCGCACCGTCTCCCGATCGATCCCGCTCGGAATGCCGCGGGCGTTGACGGCGATATCGGTCGAGACGCCGCCGGGATGCACGCAGGTGACCCCGACCGGGTGCCCGGCGATGCGCATCTCCTGCCGCAGCGCCTCGGTGAAGCCGCGAACAGCGAATTTCGCGGCGTTGTAGGCGCTTTGCGACGGAATGCCCATCAAGCCGAAGACCGAGGACACATTGACCACGTGCCCGTCGCCGGAGGCGATCAGGTCGGGCAAAAAGGCCTTGGTGCCGTGCGCGACGCCCCAGAAGTCGATGTTCATCAGCCAGTCGAAATCGTCCCAGTCCATGTCGAGGACGTCGGCGCTCAGCGCGACACCGGCGTTGTTGATCACCAGGTCGACGCCGCCGAACTCCGCGCGCACGTCCTCGGCGTGCGCGTAGACGGCGGCTCGCTGCGCCACGTCCAGCTGGTACGGAATGGCGGTGGCGCCGAGCTTTTCGCAGCGACCTGCGGTGTCGGCGACCGCGCCGGTGTCGATGTCGGACAGCGCGAGGCGACTGCCGTTGCGCGCCAGCTCCAGCGCGAGCGCCCGGCCGATGCCGGAGCCCGCGCCCGTGACGACGGCGACCTTGTTGTCGAAGTGGCGCACGGGAGCCCCCTGTCAGTTGCCTGTGAGAGTGGTCGGAAAGGTTTGGGACGGAAGGTTTTCCAGCACGACGGTCGATCGCACCGGCGCGCTCGGCGGTGGCCCGATGAACTCGTATTCGTCCGGACGCAACCGCCTCGTCCGCAACCAGTACTCCCAGGTGAAACCGGACCACAGCGTGCGGTTGTTGCCGTGCTCGTCCAGGTACCAGCTGCGGCAGCCGCCGGTGTTCCACACCGAACGGGCCAGCTTGCGCTGGAGTCCGGCGTTGTAGCGGTCCTGCGCCGCCCGCCGTGGCGCCAGCGCCGCCGCCCCGCGCGTCCGCACCTGCCGGATCGCGTCGAGCACGTAGTGGATCTGCGACTCGATCATGAAGATGATCGAGTTGTGGCCGAGACCGGTGTTCGGACCGAGCAGGAAGAAGGCGTTGGGCATGTCGGCGACGGTGATGCCGCGGTGCGCCTGCACGCCCTCGACGGTCCATCGCGCGCCGAGATCGACGCCGTCGCGGCCGGTGATCGACAAGTTGGTGAACGAGTCGATGACGTGGAAGCCGGTGCCGTAGACGATCACGTCGGCCGGGTGCTCGACGCCGTCGGCGGTGACGATGCCCGCGGCGGTGAGATGGTCGATGCGGTCGGTGACCACGGTCGTCTTCGGGTCGGCGAGCGCCGGATAGTAGGTGTCCGAGCCGAGCAGCCGTTTGCAGCCGGCCCGATAGTCCGGCGTCACCGCGGCGCGCAGCGCGGGATCGTCGATCTGGCGCGCGATGTGCCGTCGACCGACCCATTCCACCGTCTTCAGCAGGTCGGGTCTGCGCGTCATCGCGTAGGCGGCGACCTCCGCGCCCCAGTAGATGCCGTTGCGCAGCGCGAAGCGCAGTCCGGGCACCCGCCGCAGCGCGGTGCGGAAACGCTCGGAGAAGACCACGTCGGCGCGCGGCAGCACCCACGGCGCGGTGCGCTGGAAGACCGTCAGAGCGCCGACTTCGTCGATGATCTCCGGCACGAACTGGATCGCGCTCGCGCCGGTCCCGATCACCGCCACCCGCTTGCCGCGCAGATCGACATCGTGGTCCCACTGCGCGGAATGAAAAGCGGCGCCGGTGAATTCGGTTCGGCCGGGGAATTCCGGAATGCTCGGAATGTGCAGCGCGCCGATGGCCGAGACGATGAACCGCGCGACGTACTCGCGGCCGTCGGCGCTGAAGGCGTGCCAGCGCCGTTCGTCCTCGTTCCAGTGGCCGCGGACCATGTGCTGGCCGAACCGGATTCGCGCACGCAGCCCGTACTTGGCGACGACTTCCTTCAGGTAGCCGAAAATCTCGGGCTGATCGGAGAACAACCGGCGCCAATTCGACCGTGGCTCGAAGGAATAGGAGTACAGGTGTGTCGGCACGTCGCAGGCACAACCCGGATAGGTGTTGTCGCGCCAGGTGCCGCCGATCTCGTCGGCCTTCTCCACGATCAGGTAGTCGCCGAGCCCCGCCTTGTCCAGCGCGATCCCCATGCCGAGGCCGGAGAACCCGCTGCCGATGATCAGCACCCCGGTGTGCACCGGGGTCGAGGATCGCGCTGCCATCGCGTCACTTCCGATCGGATCACGCCGCCGCGCGGCGCTCGAGTTCATCGAGGATGTCCTGCGGCACGCTCCGCGAGAGGCGGTACAGCCGCCGTGTCACGGCGCCGTCGAGCATGCCCACCTCGTGCGCGAAACGCAGCAGCGGTTCGCCGGCGAAGGTCGCGTTCACCCGGAAGTTCGGCGAGGTGAAGGCGGCGACGAAGCCACGGAGCGGATCGATGCCAACTGACCGGTACACGCGCGGATTGATCAACACGGGGTACACGCCCAGCACCATCACCGCGAAAACCAGCCGGTGGAAGGCGTTGGACACCTTGCCGCGCTCCTCGATGGCGCGCACCAATTCCTCACGGGCGTAGGTGATGTGGCGCGCTTCCTCCAGTACGTGGATCTTCATCAGTTGGCGCACATGGGGTTGCAGGTCCGGATCGTTCATCGCCTCGCGCTGCAACCGGTCCAGGATCTCCTCGATCAGCAGGGTGCCCGCGTAGGCCGAGGGACCGAGCGGGATGAACGCGACGAGGCGGCCGAGCTTGCGCCCGGTCTTCGGCAGCAGGTACGGCCGCAGGCCGGTGAGGTTCACCAGGCGGCTGAACATGGTGGAATGCCGTGTCTCCTCGCCGATTTCGGCCAGCGCGTAGCGGGTGTGGTCGTCCACCAGCCGCTCGCTCTCCAGCACCGTGCGCAACAGCATTGTGCTCAGTCCGGCCTCGGCGAGGATGCCGAAACTGAGCACGCTCACCAGCTCGTGCAGGCCGAGCTCGGTGCGCTGCTCGGGGGTGAGCCGTTCCCACAGCGCGGTGCCGTACAGCGACTGCCGGTGTTCGGGTATCCAGTGCTTGCCGGGCTCGATCGGTGCGTCCCAATCGATGTCGAGCTCGCCGTCGTAGGCGCGTTCGGCGGAGGAGCGCAGCAGCCGCCGGGCGGTCTTCTGTCGATCGCCGACCGTCTTGCGGCGCACCGTCGATGCGCCCGCGGTGGTGACGATGGGTCCGGGGGTCTCGGTGGTCATCGCACCGCTCTCCTGTTCCTGGTCGAGCGAACGCCCGGGTGGTGCGTTTCGCGGAGGAAGTCGCGCACGGTCGCGGTCGCGGCGCGTGCGTTGCTCCGGTAGGCGCCGGTGGTCAGCGCGGCCGCCGCGCCCACGAGAGGGTGAAGTCCGACGGCGCGGTACACGGCCGGATGCACGAGCGCCGCGTAGGCGACGGCGGTCACGGCGCTCAATGCCCAGCGGTGCAACGCGGCGCGAATCGGTCCGCGAGAGTCGATGGCGCGCAACAATTCCGCGCGCGTCGCCTCGACGTGCCGCGCGCTGGACGCGGCGTGCAGCAGCGCGAGCTGGCGTAGGTGCGGCTGGATGTTCGGATCGGTGGTCAGGTCGCGCAACAGCTGCGCCGCCAGCTCCTCGACGAGCAGACGGAAGCCGAGCGCGGTGGGACCGTCGGGGATCCACAGCGTCAGCTTGGTCAGCGCGCGCAGCGGCGGGGGCAGGCGATAGGGCGGCAGGCCGGTGGCGTTGATCAACCTGCTGTACATCGTGGAGTTGCGGCTCTCGTCGTGAATCGCCGCGAGGGTGAACCGGGTCTGATCGTCGACGGGATCGCGGCTTTCGATGACGTCGCGGAACATCAACATGGACAGCATGGATTGCGCGTAGATGCCGACGCTGAGCATGCTGACCAGCTCGTGCTTGCCGAGTTCGCGTCGCTGCTCGGGGCTCAGCCGCTCCCACAGCCCGCTGCCGTACAGCGAAACACGTTCGGGTGGAAGCCAATTCAGCGCCGGATCGGGCGTCGCGTCCCAGTCGATGTCGAGATCGGGGTCGTAGGCCGCTTCGGCGACGCCCGCGAAAAGCAGCCGTCGGGCGATGCTCTGCCGATCGCCGATGTGGCGACGGCGGCGCACTTGCGCGCCGGACGGCGTGGTGGCAGGCCGAAAGCCATGGTTGTGGCTGGACGTCATTGTCCGCACCAGCTCTCTGTGCGGGGTCGCCAGCTGTGCTCGAGTGCTGCGCTGGGACCGCTGCGTCGGAGACGCGGTACCGGGAAAGAGGAGGACCGTGAATGCGGAACTTCTAGTACCCAATACCGCCGGTTCCGTGTACATTTACGAGTGTGTCCCACGTCTCACTCGATGTCAACGGCCGAGGTGAGGTGGGGTTCCGAGGAGTCGAGATGAACAGCGACAGTCCGCATGCGCGGTCCGACTATCTAGGCGCGGCAACCCTCGTCGTGCACGGCCGCGAAATTCCGGTGCAGGTCGAGTTGCGCGGTTACCGGGAACCGATCGACGGCATCTACCGGTGGTTCGGCCGGATTCGTCCGAACGACGATCTCGCGGCCGCGCTCGGTGACGAGCCGCGCACCGGGGTCGTCATCCGCACCGAGCACGGCGCCCGCGACGGGTACGTCGGCGACCCCGATCCATGGCGGCGGTTCCGGATAACGGGAAAGAGCACGCCTCCGTTTCCGGTGCCGACCGAGTTGACCGAGGTGGAGTGAAGAATTGGTACGGTCGGATTCGTGATGCACAGCCGCCGGGAAGTCGACCAGGCGCGGCCCAAACGGGTCGACGCCCGGACCGAGCGGTGGCGCGCGCACCGGGTGAAGGTGCGCGACGAGTTCGTCGACGCCGCGTTCCGCGCGCTGGACAAGTTCGGTCCGGAAGTCAGCATGGGCGATATCGCCAAGGAGGCGGGCGCCGCGAAGCCGAAGCTGTACCGGCACTTCGAGGACAAGACCGACCTCTACAACGCGATTGTCGACCGGGTGCGCGACATGCTGTGGGAACGCATCATCTCCAGCATCGATCTGAGCAACGACTCGGCGCGTGAACTGGTTCGGCGGGGGGCCGCGGAATACGCGCTGGTGGTCACCGAGCACCCGAACGTCTTCCGTTTCATGCTGCACAGTCACTTCACCCAGCAGGCCGACGAGTCCGAGCGGGCGCTGCAGTCGGCGCGACAGTCGGCGCGGCGGGCCGCCGAGATGTTCGCCGGGCTTGTCGAGGACGAGTCGATCGACGTGGCCAGCATCGAGCTCGTCAACTATTCGATATTCGGCGCGGTCGCCTCGGCCACCGACTGGTGGCTCGGCGCGAACCGGCTCCAGGCCAACGCGATGCCGATCGAGAAGTTCGTCGCCTATATCGCCGAGATAGTCTCGGCGCTCGCCGAGGCCAATGCTCGCCTCAACGGCATCGTCATCAATGCCGATCTACCTCTGCACTGCGCCTTTTCGAAAATCTGAGCCTTTTCGAAGATCTGAGCCTTTCGGCAATCCGAGCGCCTTCGGCCACCTAGCGCCTTTGGACCGACTCAGCGCCTTTCGACCGACACGACTCAGCGCCTTAAGGCGCAACCATG
The DNA here is from genome assembly GCF_040609595.1 of Nocardia sp. NPDC004654. NCBI lineage: Bacteria > Bacillati > Actinomycetota > Actinomycetes > Mycobacteriales > Nocardiaceae > Nocardia > Nocardia sp. NPDC004654. Next base: position 904,365 of record NZ_JBEXKI010000001.1, read on the forward strand.
CGTCTCGCCCCGGCGGTGCCGCCCGAGGGCGGCACGGGGGCGTAAGGCCAGCGCTGCCGGACGTCGTCATGCCGCGCATGGCCGGAGCGAAGGCGGAAGTCCGCACAACATGCGCTGCTGGACGTGTCCGTCCTCAGGCTGCGCATGGCCGGAGCCTATGCGGGACACGCATAACTTGCGTGTCCGGATGGAGTCCGTCCGTCGGACGGCGCATGGCCGGAGCTAGTGCGGAGATACGCCTTGTCGCGTCCACTGCGAACGCCGTTGTTCTCAGCCGAGCCGCGCCGTTGAGGCCGACCGTGTTCGCGACATACCCAGTATGGACCCGCCCACCGACAAGTTTCGGTGCCCGGATCGGTAGGCGAGACAGCCTGTTCTTCGCGGAATATCTCAGGAGGAGTGCAGCCGCCACAGCGGAGAGACCGGGCCGTGGCCGGCGCCGAGATCGTAGGAGGCGGCCAGGCAGCGGCGTGTCCATTCCTTGGCGAACTCGACCGCCTCGGGCACCGGGTAGCCGTGCGCGAGGGCGCACGCGATGGCCGCGGCGAGGGTGTCGCCGCCGCCGTGGTCGTTGCCGGTGGTGATGCGCGGCGCGGGGAATTCGTGGAAGTTCTCGCCGTCGAAGAGGAGGTCCGTGCTCAGGTCGGAAGAGCGCATATGTCCGCCCTTCACGATCGCCCAGCGCGGGCCGAGCGCGTGCAGGGCCTCGGCGGCGCGTCGCGCCTCGGCCTGGTCGGTGACCGTGATCCCGGTGATCAGTCTGACCTCGTCGAGATTGGGCGTCACGATCGTCGCCAGCGGAATCAGGGTGTGGCGCACCGCGTCCAGCGCCTCGGCGTGCAGCAGCGCGTCGCCGTGCATGGAAGCCGCGACGGGGTCGACGACCAGCGGAATCTTGCCGTCACGCCCGATGCCGACTTCGCGGCAGACCCCCGCGACCGCCTCGATGATGGCCGTCGAGGCGAGCATGCCGGTCTTCGCCGCGCCGACGCCGATGTCGCCGACCACCGAACGCACCTGATCGGCGACGATCTGCGGCGGAATCTCGTGGAAGCCGCTCACGCCCACCGAGTTCTGCACCGTCACCGCCGCGACCGCGACGCACGCGTGCACGCCGCACATCGCCATGGTGCGCGAGTCGGCCTGGATTCCGGCGCCGCCGCCGGAGTCGGTGCCTGCGATGGTGAGGACGCGGACCGGGGTCTGTCCGTCGGCGGGGAGGGGCAGCAGTTTCACAGGGCGACCATAACCGGCGCGGTCGGACGCGGGTCCGTCGAGAACCTCGCCCATGGCTGGGGCGGTGGCGGAGGTGCGCGGATCTCGCGGTTCCCGGCCGCATGGCGTCTCAGAAATGAAAACCATTACCATTAGGCCGTGACCACTTCATCGCGCACCGATCCGCTGCCCGTCACCGTGCTGTCCGGCTTCCTCGGGGCGGGCAAGACCACGCTGCTCAACCACATCCTGGCCAACCGCGAGGGCCGCCGGGTCGCGGTCATCGTCAACGACATGAGCGAGGTGAACATCGACGCCGCACTGGTCGCGGGCCAGGGACACCTGGACCGCACCGAGGAGAAACTGGTCGAACTCACCAACGGCTGCATCTGCTGCACGCTGCGCGAGGACCTCATCGAGGCGGTCGGCAGGCTGGCTCGCGAGGGGCGCTTCGACCAGCTGGTCATCGAATCGACCGGCATCTCCGAGCCGATGCCGGTCGCGGCGACCTTCGACTGGGAGTTCGAGGACGGTTTCAGGCTCGGCGACATCGCCCGGCTGGACACCATGGTGACGGTGGTGGACGCCTCGACCTTCCTCGCCGAGGTGGTGCGCGGCCAAGCGCTGGCGGAACGAAAACTGGAGGCGGGGGAGGGCGACGAGCGCACCATCGCCGATCTGCTTGTCGACCAGGTGGAATTCGCCGACGTGCTGTTGATCAACAAGACCGATCTGGTGAGCGCGAATGCCGCGGGAACTGTGGAAGCCACACTGCGGCGGCTCAATCCGCGTGCGCGGGTGCTGCGCACGTCGCATGGAGTGGTGGAACTCGGTGAGGTGCTCGGTACCGGTCGCTACAACCCGCTGGTTGCCGCGGAAGCTGAGGGGTGGGCGGAAGAGCTTGCGGGCGGGCATGTTCCGGAGACAGAGGAGTACGGCATTCGGAGTATCACCTATACCGCTTCGCGCCCGTTTCACCCGGCGCGGTTGGCTGGGGCATTGGAACAGTTGCGAGGGGTATTGCGCAGCAAGGGATTCTGTTGGATCGCCAGCCGTGCGGGACTGGCGGCCGTGTGGTCGCAGGCGGGGCCGAATCTGAGCTTCGAGCCTGCTGCTTGGTGGTCGTCGATGGAAGTTCCCGCGGGGCAGGAGATCGTTTTCATCGGGGTGAAGTTGGATGGGGATCGGGTTCGGGCGTTGCTGGATGGTGCGCTGCTGACCGATGCGGAATATGCGGCTGGGGCTGAGGTTTGGAGTGCGTTCGATGATCCGTTTCCGGCTTGGGGTGAGTTGCACGAGCATGTGTGAACGGTGCGTCGGTTGACTGGGGGCGTCCGGTCAGAAGCCACCATATGACTACCGTGGAATCCATTTCTCTATCGACGGTAGTCATATGGTGGTTGGAGGTTGACAGGCTGGCGGCTGTTTTCTGTCTGCCACCTGTAGCGGCAGCCGACCACCCGCAAAGCCAGCGCCTGTTCAGTGCGAGATCCCCGGCGCCTGGTACAGATAGGTCGAGTCGGTGAGCTGCTCCAGCAGGAACTCGGCGATGTCCGCCCGCGCGATCTTCAATGTGAGCCCGCGCTCGGATCCGGGGAACGCCCGCCGGTAACTGCCGGTCCGCGGCCCGTCGGTGAACGCGCTCGGCCGCACGATGGTCCACTCCAGGCCGCTCGCTCGCACGTACTCCTCCTGCTTGACGTGGTCGTTGTAGGCGCGGCGCAGCAACATGCCGAACAGCAGGTGCTTCCACAGGAAGTTGAGATTGTCGCGGCTGTCGCCGATGCCCAGTGTGCTCTGGCAGATCAACCGCTTCACGCCGGTGCGCTGCATCGCCTCCACGACCGCCTTGGTTCCGCCGAAGCGAACGAGACCCTTGCGCCCGTCGCCGAGCGCGATCACCACCGCGTCCTGGCCGGTGACCGCCTTCTCGGCCTGGTGCGTGTCGAAGACGTCGCCCTCCACCACGCGCAGCCGCTCGTGCCGCTGGGTGACTCCCGCGGCGTTGCGGGTGAACGCGGTGACCTCGTGGCCCTGCTCGAGCGCCTGCTCGACGACCAGTCGGCCGACGCTGCCGGTGGCTCCGAAGACTGCGATTTTCATGGTGTTCTCCTTGCGGGGAAAGCTTGTGTGCCGTTGGTGAATCCAGTACATCAACGCGAAGCGAGACGAACCATGGCCGTGACTCTCGATGACATAAGCGAACGTCCACGCACCGCGGCGCACACCCGGAGCCGGATGTGCGCCGCGGGTCGGCCCGCCGACCGCACCGCCGGGTCGGGACCGATGTGCCCCGACCCGGCGGCGAACCTCGATGGCACCTACCGATACATCGCGAAGAACTCGGTGATCTCGCCCGCGATCAGCTCCGGCGCCGAGTGGTGCAGGTAGTGGGAGTGCACGTCGTGGGTCTTCCAGGACGCGATGGCCTTGTGGTCGCGGTCCGCGAAGCGGCGGATGCCGTGGAAATCGCCGGTCGATCCGCAGAGCGCCAGCGGCACCGTGGTCGGCTCGGCGGGCTGCGGCGCCTTGGCGTTCTCGAAGTACTGCCGGATCGCCGAGCCCGCGGTGCCGGTGAACCAGTGGATCGCGATGTTCGTCAGCACGAATTCGTCGTCCAGCTCGGGGCCGAGCAGCTGCGCGTTCCAGCCGACCAATCCGGTCGGCGAATCGGTGATCGCGTGCGCCAGCGTCTGCGGCTGCTGCGCCTGGAGGATGTTGAAGCTCATCTTGTTCTGCGCGAACCACTCCAGCGTCGCGAGCGCCTGCTGCTCCTCCTCGGTGAGGTCGGTCAGCTCGGCCGGATCGCCGGACGGGAACGAGTACACCTGCGAGACGTGCACGCCGACAACATGTTCCGGATCCACCCGGCCAATCTCGGCGGAGATCTGCGCGCCGCCGTCGTTGCCGACCGCGCCGTAGCGGTTGTAGCCGAGCCTGCTCATCAGTTCCGCCCACGCCTTGGCGATGCGGGTGTTGTCCCAACCGGATTCCTTTGTCGGACCCGAGAATCCGTAGCCGGGCACCGACGGGATCACCAGGTCGAACCCGGCAGCGGTGAGCGGGGCGACGATGTCGAGGAATTCGATGAAGGTGCCGGGCCAGCCGTGACTGAGGATCAGCGGAAAGGCGTTGTCCCGCTTGGACTTCACGTGCAAGAAGTGCACGGTCTGGCCGTCGATCTCGGTGGTGAACTGTGGATGGGCGTTGATATTCGATTCGATTGCGCGCCAATCGAATCCGGTGCGCCAGTAGTCGACCAAGTGGCGGACGCGGTCGACGCTCACGCCGTAGGTCTCGCCGGAGCCGGGGATCTGATCGGCCCACCGGGTACGGGCCAGCCGTGACTGGAGGTCGTCGAGCTCGGCCTGCGGGATGTCGATGCGGAAGGGGGTGATGGCGGGCATCGGGCGCTCCTTGTTCTGAAACGGAATGCTTCGTTCTGTTAAAACCGTAGCAGAACGGATCATTCCGTTTCAAGTGCTAGGCTGAACTCATGCCGAAGACATCCGAAGTCCCAGCTCGCAAGGGTCTGCCCGGTCGCAAGGCGCAGGCCGCCCGCAACGACGGTCTGATCCTGGAAGCGGCGCGGGCCGTGTTCCTCGCCGATGCCAACGCGCCGATCGCCGCCGTCGCCGAACGCGCGGGCGTCGGCATCAGCGCGCTCTACCGCCGCTACCCGAGCAAGGAGGTGCTGCTGCGCACCCTCTGTCACGAGGGATTGCGCCGCTACAACGCGGAAGCGGATGCGGCACTGGAGGATTCGGACGGCTGGCGTGGGCTGGTCGGCTTCTTGGAGCGCGTGGTCGACGCCGACGTCCACTCGCTCACCGTCCACCTGGCGGGCACCTTCACCCCCGACGAGGCGATGCTGCCCGACGTGGTGCACGCGGACGAGGTCAACGAAGAACTCATCCGCCGCGCCCACGCTTCCGGACGGCTGCGAGCGGAGGTGAATCCGCTGGATCTCGGGCTGATCCTGGAGGCATGCGCGGCCATCACCATGCCGGACCAGGAACGCACCGCCCAGCTCCGCCGCCGCACCCTCGCCCTTCTCATCGCGGGGCTCGCCGCCGACGGTGAGCTACCGGGGCCACCACCGCAGCCTGGTGAATTCGCCTGGCGCTGGCAACCGCGGGTTTGACGCGGCCCGCTCCCGGTGAACCTGCCCGGCGACGAGGCACGCGAATGGGGCGCGAAGTCCGGATGTGGACTGGTAGGAACGAACCATCCGTGCGAGGTGAAGGGGACAGGCATGAACTGGACGCCCCCTCGACGACGTCGGCTTCCTCTTCTTCTCGGACCCCGACGGCAACGGCTGGGCGATCCAGCAGATCTCCACCCGGCCGTAGTTCAGCGCACGCCGAGATAGAGGGTTTGCGTGCTGCGGCCGAGGGGGCCTTTCTCGTCGAAGAGGGCCGATTCGGCGAGGCCGATGCCGTGCGGTTGGGGGTAGGTGACCGCGTCGAGGCAGACCCATTCGCCCACCGGCTGGCGGTGCAGGGTGACGGTGAGGTCGGTGTTGATGAACAGGAAGCGGTTCCAGTCGAGGACCGCGCTCACGCCGTTGCCCGAGTCGGCGGCGGCCAGGGTGCGTTCCAGCGGGCTCGGCGTGGTGCCCGCGACGATCGGATACTTCAGTCGAATCCAGCAGATCGCCGGGCCCGGTTCACCGAAAGCGCCTGTGACGAAACGGTATTCGATCGCGGTGTGGAAGCCGATCTCCTGTGCTGCCGGGAACGGCGTTGGTGCGGGCGCGTGGTCCGGACCGGGCCGCGCGCCCACCGGATGGAATTCCTCGGGCAGCGGAAGTTCGGGCTCGGCAAGCTTGAACCGCCAGGCATTGGCCTTCATGACCGGACCGCGCTCGGTCGAGAGCATCGCCTCCACCAACTCGACGCTGCGTCCCGGCCGAGTCACCCGCGCCTCCGCGATCAGCGGCTGCAACGGCACAGGTCCGAGGATCTCCACCGCGACCCGCCCGACCTGGAACCCCTCCCGCGGCTCACACCGCTCGATGACGTGCCCGAGCAACGCCGAGGGAGGTCCCGCGTGCTGCGCGTCCGGCGACCACGGCCCACGCGTGAGTTCGGTGGAGATGAACCGTTTCGGGTCGTCCGGATCCGGGAGGTAGAAGGCATCACTCACGTCATCGTCCGTCCCTCGGACCGGCCGCACTGCCGGTTGTCGAATAGTTCGTCCGGTTAACGATTCTGCCACGCGGGGTAGCGGTGGACCGGGCCGGTCGACGCTCGTGGCAGGTGCGTGAGGCAACCCGACGACCGGAAGTGTCGGGTGGCGGCGGGATGCCCGGTGTCCCGAGTCGGCGGCTCGATGCGGTCGTGCCGCAGCGATGGCGCGCGTCCGGCGTGATCGCCGGGCGGGTGGCTCACGCCCGTCCGAAGGTGAGGGCCACGTTGTGTCCGCCGAATCCGAAGGAGTTGTTGACGGCGTAGTCGATTCGTTGGCGGCGGGGTGCGCCGGCGACGATGTCGAGGTCGATGTCAGGGGCCTGGTTGTCGAGGTTGAGGGTGGGCGGGATGATCTGGTCGCGCAGGGCGAGGACCGTGAGGATGGACTCGAGCGCGCCGACCGCGCCGATGGAATGGCCGAGCGCGGATTTCGGGGCGTAGACCGAGGCGTGCGGCGTGGCGGCCGCGATGGCGTTCGCCTCGGAGGCGTCGCCGATCGGGGTCGAGGTGGCGTGCGCGTTGACGTGGGCGATGTCCGACACCCCGAGGCCCGCGGTCTCGATGGCCTTGCGCATGGCGCGGGCCGCGCCGATGCCCTCCGGGTCGGAGGCGACGATGTGGAAGGCGTCGGAGGTGATGCCCGCGCCGAGCACGCGAGCGTGGATCTCGGCGCCGCGCGCCCTGGCGTGCCGCTCGGATTCGAGCACCATGAGCGCGCCCGCCTCGCCGAAGACGAAGCCGTCCCGGTCCCGGTCGAAGGGGCGCGAGGCGCGCTCGGGTTCCTCGTTGCGGGTGCTCATCGCGCGCATCATGGCGAAGCTGGCGATCGGCACGGCGTGGATGTTGCCCTCGACGCCTCCCGTCACCACCACGTCGGCCTCTCCGGAGCGGATCAGCCGCCAGGCGTGCGCGATCGCCTCGGAACCCGAGGAGCACGCCGAGACCGGCGCGAAAACCCCTGCCTTGGCGCCGATTTCGAGCCCGACCGTCGCGGCGGGCCCGTTCGGCATCACCATCGGTACCGACATCGGCGACACCTTCCGATAACCGCCCGCGCGCATGGCATCGACCGCGTCGATCAGCGCGTCGCCGCCGCCGAGTCCGGTGCCGATGGCCACCGCCAGTCGCTCGCCCTCGACCTCCGGCGCGCCCGCCGACTGCCACACCCGCCTGCCGAGGACCAGCGCCAGCTGCTCGACGTAGGAGTGCCTGCGCTGTTCGACCCGGGTGAGCTGCGCGGCGGGATGCGCCTTCAACTTGCCGCCGATGCGGACCGGCAGGTCGTATTCGGCGACGAAGTCGTCATCGAGTACGCCGATGCCCGTCTCCCCTCGCAGCAGCCTCGACCAGGTGGTTTCCATGTCGTCGGCGAGTGAAGTGGTGGCCGCGTAGGCGGTGACGACGACGGAGTCCGTAGTTTCTGAAGCGAGTGTTACAGTCACGGTCTTCATGAATACCTGTAGCAGTCGGTACAGTCAACCCATGGCCCGCCCACTCGACCACGCCAAACGCGCCGAACTCCTCGACGGCGTCGTCGGCTACATCGCCACGCACGGCCTCGCCGAACTCTCCCTGCGTCCCCTCGCCGCGGAACTCGGCACCAGCTCGCGCATGCTCATCTACTACTTCGACACCAAGGAAGAGCTGCTGGTCCAAGCCCTCGCCACCCAGCGCCCGGACATCAGGGCGCTCTTCGCCGACATCGCCGACGCCGCCGCCCTCCGCGCTCGGCTGTGGGATTTTTGGTGCGCCAACACCATTGGGTCGGGGGCGACCAGTGTGAAGGTGATGTTGCAAGTGCTCGGCGCGGCTTGTGCGTCCGACGGGCCGTACGCCGGGTATGCCACCGACGCCATCGGCACTTTCGTCGCGGCGCTCGCGGACGGGTTGCGTGGGTTCGGCGTGGAGGATGCAGAAGTTGTTGCGACGGTGCTTGTTTCGGGATTGCGGGGGATACTTCAGGATCGCGTGATCACCGGGGATGTCGCGCGGACCGACAGGGCGGCTCGGTGGCTTATCGAGAGCGCTGTTCGTTAGATTCGGGCGCGGCCAGCGGCTTTACGAGAAGCCGAAAAAGCGAAGCGGCCACCCTCTCCAAAGAGAGGATGGCCGCCCGCTGCGAGTGGGCCGGGTGCGCCGCGGAGGTCTCCAGATGCCGACCCGACGCGCAGCAACCCTACGAAACCACCGGCAGGTAGACCTGCTTCCCCGCCCCGGCGAACTCCGCGGACTTCTCCGCCATCCCCGCCTCGATGGCCTCCACTTCCGTCAAGTTGTTCTTCTCCGCGTACTCCCGCACGTCGGCGGAGATCCGCATCGAGCAGAACTTCGGCCCGCACATCGAACAGAAGTGCGCGGTCTTCGCTGGTTCCGCGGGCAGCGTCTCGTCGTGGTACTCGCGCGCCGTGTCGGGGTCGAGCGAGAGCGCGAACTGGTCGCGCCAGCGGAATTCGAAACGCGCCTTGGACAATTCGTCGTCGCGCTGCTGGGCGTGCGGGTGGCCCTTGGCCAGGTCGGCGGCGTGGGCGGCGATCTTGTAGGTGATCACGCCGACCTTGACGTCGTCGCGGTTGGGCAGGCCGAGGTGCTCCTTCGGCGTGACGTAGCAGAGCATGGCCGTGCCCGCCTGGGCGATGATCGCGGCGCCGATGGCCGAGGTGATGTGGTCGTAGGCGGGCGCGATGTCGGTTGCCAGCGGGCCGAGGGTGTAGAACGGCGCCTCCTCGCACAGTTCTTCCTCGAGCCGCACGTTCTCCACGATCTTGTGCATCGGCACGTGGCCGGGGCCCTCGATCATCACCTGCACGCCATGGGATTTCGCGATCTTCGTCAGCTCGCCGAGGGTGCGCAGTTCGGCGAACTGGGCCTCGTCGTTGGCGTCCGCGATGGAGCCGGGGCGCAGGCCGTCGCCGAGGGAGAAGGTGACGTCGTACTTCGCCAGGATCTCGCAGAGCTCCTCGAAGTGGGTGTACAGGAAGGATTCCTGGTGGTGCGCCAGACACCACGCGGCCATGATGGACCCGCCGCGCGAGACGATGCCGGTGACCCGCTTGGCCGTCAGCGGGATGTAGCGCAGCAGGACGCCCGCGTGCACGGTCATGTAGTCCACGCCCTGCTCGCACTGTTCGATGACGGTGTCGCGGTAGATCTCCCAGGTCAGCTGAGTCGGATCGCCGTTCACCTTCTCCAGCGCCTGGTAGATCGGCACGGTGCCGACCGGGACGGGGGAGTTGCGCATGATCCACTCGCGGGTCTCGTGGATGTTCTTGCCGGTGGACAGATCCATGATGGTGTCCGCGCCCCAGCGGGTGGCCCACACCATCTTCTCCACCTCCTCCGCGATCGAGGAGGACACCGCCGAGTTGCCGATATTGGCGTTGATCTTCACCAGGAACTTCTTGCCGATGATCGTCGGCTCCAGCTCCGGGTGCTTGTGGTTGGCCGGGATCACCGCGCGCCCGGCCGCGACCTCGTCGCGCACCAGCTCGGGCTCGACGCCCTCGCGCGCCGCGATGAACCGCATCTCCGGCGTGATGATGCCTTGCCGGGCCCAGGCCAGCTGGGTCGGCGGGCCGTCCACCTGCGGCTTGGCCCAGGTGTCGCGCAGCTTGGGCAGCCCGGCTTCGAGGTCGATGGTCGCGTTGTCGTCGGTGTACGGGCCCGAGGTGTCGTAGACGTCGAAATGCCCCCCGGTCGTCAGATTGACACGACGTACCGGAATGCGCAGGTCGTCGACTTCCTGGTAGTGCTTGACGCTGCCCTCGATGGGCCCGGTGGTCACGGTGTCGACGGCGGCGCCGTTGGCGGTGGCCATGCTTCTCCTCCCTACGCCGGCATTACCCGGTCAGGTTCATACGGTCGACGGCCCTGATCGCCCCGTAAGGGCTAGCCGTCCTCTCAGCCCGCTGGTGCGAGCCCCCGTTGGCGATGTGAAATTTCCCGCCCGACCATACCCGCCCGCCGCATGGACACGCCCGGCGATGACCCGAACCCGCGCGTGCGGGCGCAGGCCAGCGCCTCACCTCGGTAGATCGGGCCGAGTGAGATTCGGCTCGGAAGATGGTCGATCCGGCTGGCCAGGCCCTCCGCTCGGGCCTGGCCGCCGAACAAGCCCGCTCAGACCGCCTCGTACGCGTCCCGCATGGCCTGCACGTCGATCTTCTTCATGCCGAGCATGGCCTTGGTCGCGCGGGTGACGGCGGCGGGGTCCCCTTTGAGCAGCTCGTTGGCCTGCACCGGCCAGATCTGCCACGGGATGCCGTACTTGTCGTTGAGCCAACCGCACTCGATCTCCTGACCGCCGTCGGCCAGCAGCGCCAGCCACAGGCGGTCGACCTCCTCCTGGCTCTCGCAGTTGACCAGCAGCGACATGGCGTGCGTGTAGTGGTACTCGCCGCCGCCGTTGATCGCGGTGAACTTCTGACCGTTCAGTTCGAAGTCGACGACCATGACGAGCCCGGCCTCGCGCGGCCCCGCCTCGTTGTAGTACTGGATGTCGGTGATCTTGGAGTCCTGGAAGAGCGAACAGTAGAACTCCGCGGCCTCCTCGGCCTGGGTGTCGTACCAGAGGTTCGTGACGATCTTCTGCATGGCCATCTCCTGACGTGGGGTAGGTCCTCGCGTGTGCAGACTTCCCAACGCCGCCGAATTCATCGCATCGCGGCCGGGAAATGTGCGGCCCCGACCGCCGGTCAGCGTTCGCGGGGCCCGATCGGGAACCCGAGCGCGCCGAAGGTGGCGTTGAGGTTGATCTCGATCTGGCTCAGCAGCGCGTCGACGTCGGCGAGCATCGAGACGACGTTCTCGGTCCGGCAGCCGACCTGATCCGGCGCGTTCGGCGCCAGCCTGCCCTTCAGCCAGTTGAAGGTGTCGGCCATGCCGAGGGAGGGCAGCGTCAGGTGCTCGCTCAGGTGGTCGCGCTTGTAGACGACCGAAGCGCCTCCCGCGCAATATTGTTGCGCGAGAGCGTCGTTGGTCCACACGGGCACCGCTTCATCGAACACGCCTTGGTACAGGTGGATAGGCATGGTCGGCGTGTTGCCGCCGAGAACCGTCGCGTCGAACACCTCCCGAATCTCGGGAAGGGCGAGGTAATCGGCGATCGGAATCGTCAGCAGCCGTTGGTAATCCACGAACATCTGGGTCAGCGCGTTGCGCGGGAGACACTGCGTGTTGGTGCGGTCCATCAGCGCGCGGCCCTCCGGCGTGAGGTGCCGGTAGGTCACCTCCTCGAAGGTCGGATACGCGTTGGACAGGGAGGCGATGCCGATACCGATCAGGCTGGCGAACATGGAACCGTTGACGTGCAACAACGATTCGACATCCGAGACCGGCGCGCCCATCGCGGCGCCCTCGACGTTCAGCTCCGGCGCGTAGCTCGGCTGCATCTCGGCCGCCCAGCCGGTGGCCATGCCGCCGCCGGAGTAACCCCACAGAGCCACAGGGGTATTCGTGTTCAGGCCCATCGGCTCGAAACGTTGCGCGGCCCTGATCCCGTCCAGGGTCATGTAACCCGGTTCCTTGGCGACCGCGAGATGGCCATGCGGCCCCTCGTAGTCCGGGATCGACACCGCCCAACCCTGGCTGATCAGCGCGGCGAGCGCGATGAGCTCGCTGTTGGAATGGATGCCCTCGACGCCGGGCAGCCCCGCGCCCTGCCGGAGCACGTACGACGGTGCGCAGGAAGGGCTGGCGCTGTCGTAATAGAACTGGAGGGAGACCAGCGGGCGGGAGCGGCCGGGGTCGGCGCCCGCGGGCAGTATCACCGTCGTGACCGCGACCGCGGGTTCGTCGAACAGGTCGGTCGTGCGGTACAGCAACTGCCAGGACCGAACGTTCAGCGGCAGCACCGTGAGCACCGCGAGCCGCACCTCGCGCGAGCGCAGGATCGTCCCCGGTTCGGCGCTCGCGAAGTCGGCGGGCGGCTCGTAGAACGAATCATGTTGCGGTAGCGGCATTGCCGACGCCGGTCTCGCCGCCACAGCGCTCGTCAGCACGGTCGCCGCGACGATCATCGCGACCGCGACGGCGCGCACGAACACTGGGCTTCTTCCGGCCGGATCGCCTTTGATCACTGACACCCCAGGTCCCTTCCTCATCGGTGCAGCGATTACAGCACGAGTTCGAGTTACCAACAAGAACTCTTTTTGAAACAAGTGCCGCTATCGTCGTGACATGACCCGCAGCAAATCCGCCGCGCGGCCCGCCCCGACTCCGGATCGGCGCCGGATACGCGGCCTCGACGCCGAGCAGCGCAGCGCGCAGCGCCGCAGTCAACTGCTGGACGCCGCCACCGAACTGTTTGCCGAACAGAGCTTTTCGGGGACGTCGATCGAACAGATCTGTCAGCGCGCCTACGTCGGGACGAAGGGGTTCTACGACCACTTCGACAGCAAGGAGGCGTGCTACATCGCGCTGCTCGAGCAGATCACGGCGCAGATCCAGCAACGCGTCGCCGAGGTGGCGGCGGAAGTCGCGGGACGGGACTGGGGAGAGCGCGCGGCTGCGGTCGTCGGTGCGTTCGTGCACGCCATCGCCGACGACCCGCGCCTGGCGAAGGTGACTTTCGGTGAGGCGGGCGGTATTTCGCCGATGGTGGAGAAGCAGCGCCGCGGCAACCGGCGCTGGGCCGCGGCGTTTCTGGACAGCCAGTGGTCATCGGATGCCGCGCCGGACGAACGCGCTCGACGCAGGCGGCTGGCGTTGGCGCTCGCGACCATCGGCGGGATGTTCGAGCTGATCGCCGACTGGCTGCACCATCACGACGACGGTGGCGCGCGTGATGATGTGCAGACGCTGATCGACGATTTGGTCGAGTTCGTCGGCGTGGTTTACGCCGGGCGGGAGATGCTGTCGTAAAGGGCTGTGGTGCAGACGGATCCGCGTCAGAGCGGCGTCGTCGACGCAGCGTCGCCGGTGCCTGCGCCCTCCACCTCGACCCGCAGCGCCGGACCGTCCGTATCTTCGGCCGACTCCGAGCGTCGGTGCTGGTTGTGCGGTGCGCTGCTCACAATGGCAGTGCCATTCGCGCGTATGCGTCGCCGTTCGTCCGGCTACCGCAGCGTAGTGCGTTCAGGCGCAGCGCTATTCGCTGACGAGGTCCGCGACCCTGTCGGCGCGGGTCCGCGATGCGGCGTCGCCGGTGCCTGCGCTCTCCGCCTCGACTCGCGGCGACGGGTCGTTCGTCTCCTCCGCCAGGCCGAAGCGGCGATGCAGCGCCGCAAGGGGTTTGGGCGCCCACCAGTTGGCGGTGCCCATCACCCGCATCAGCGCGGGCGCCAGCAAGGCGCGGATCACCGTGGCGTCGCTGAGCACCGCGAGTGCGCACCCGATGCCGAACAGTTTCATGGCGGCGACGCCGGAGCTGGCCAACGCGAGGAAGACGATGCTCATCAACAGGGCGGCGGCGGTGAAGATTCGACCGGTTCTGGCGACACCCATGGCGACGGCGTGGGTGTTGCCCGCCGCGGTCTTCTCGCCCGCCAGCCACTCCTCCCTGATCCGGGAGAGCAGGAACACCTCGTAGTCCATCGAGGCGCCGAACGCGAGGCTGAACATGAGGATCGGCATCGCCAGGTCGAGCTTGCCGGTCGGCGTGAAGCCGAGCAGCCCGGACAGGTGCCCGTCCTGGAAGATCCACACCATCGCACCGAAGGTCGCGGCGAGCGAAAGAATGTTCAGCAGAAGCGCTTTGACCGGAAGCAGCAGACTGCCGGTGAACAAGAACAGCAGAATCAACGTGGTGACGGCGATGAGCGCGGCGGCGAGCGGCAGCCGGTCGGCGATCGCCGAGACCGAGTCCTGGTTCAGCGCGGCGGCTCCGCCGAACAGCACGTCGCCGGGCGCGGGGACCGCCCTGATCTCGGCGAGCTGATCCTTGCCCGCCGTCGAATACGGATCGAGCCGCGTACCGATCGACAGGAATGTGCCCGCCGGACCGGACATCTCCGGTGAAGCGGCGGCAGCGCGCAGACCGTTGACGTAGACGCCGTCGCTGGACAGCACCGCGGGAACGTCGGCCACCTTCGACAGCGCCGCCGCGTACGCGCCGATTTCGCCTTGGCCGCTGCGGAAGCCGGGCAACACCGCGTAGGCACTCGCGCCGAGGTCGGCGGAGAAGTCGCTGCGCAGCGCGTCGCCGACCTGACGGCTCGGCGCGGACTGCGTCAGCGCGCGATCGTCGGGATAACCGAAATGCGCGGACAGGAAGGGCGACCCGAGCAAGAGCAGCGCGATCGTCGTGACCACCGCGACCGGCGCGGCACGCTTCATCACGCCGACAACCCAGCGGTACCAGAGGCTCCGCTCCGGTTGCGGCTCGGTAGGTTCGGGTCGACGGAACATGCGGCGCAACGGAACCCGCAGATCCAGCGCGTTCACCCGATCGCCGACCAGCACCAGAATCGCTGGCAGAACGATCACCGCCGCGCCCGCCGCCGCGGCGACCACCGCGATCCCCGCGTACGCGAACGACTTGAAGAAGTACTGCGGGAACACGGCGAGCGCCGCCAGCGAGAGCGCTACCACCAACGCCGAATACACCACGGTACGTCCGGCGGTCTGGATCGAGCGCACCACGGCCGCACGAGAATCCAGACCGTTGGCCAGTTCCTCCCGATAGCGGCTGACGATGAACAGGCTGTAGTCGATGGCCATCGCGAGACCGAGCGCGGTGGTCATGTTCAGCGCGTACATCGAGACGTCGGTGACCACCGTCAGCGCCCGCAGGATGCCCAGCGCGGCCGCGATGGCGAACAGGCCGATCGCGATCGGCAGCGCGGCGGCGACCACGCTGCCGAACACCAGGATCAGCAAGAGCCCGGTCAGCGGCACCGCGATGGCCTCCGCGACGATCAGGTCCTCGCTGATCTGGGCGTTCATGTCCGCGAAAACGGCGGCCAGCCCGCCCGCACGGACGGTGACGCCATCGCCACTGGTCTGCACCGTCTCGCTGATCTTGGCGGCGCGCTCGCTGAGCTCACCGTCGTCGCCCTCGATACTGGCCACGACGATCCCGCTGCGACCGTCCTTGCCGCGCAGCGCCTGCGCGAGGTCAGGCCGCGCCGACCAGTACGACTGAATGCCGCTGACCTCGGGATACGTGCGCAGCTGATCGGTGACCCGTTGCGCCGCCGCCTTCGCCGCAGCGCTGTCCACCCCGTCCTCGGCTTGGATGAGCAGCACATAGTTCGGATCCCCACCGGTGAAGTGGTCGGCGATGAACTCGGCGGCCCGAACCGACTCGAGGTCTTCGGTGACGAACCCACCGGACTTCATGTGCGCCTGCGCCGTCGCCCCGAACAGACCGCACAGCACCATGAGCAGAAGCGCGATACCGAGAACAACGCGAGGACGCGCGGCGGCGAACCGTGCGAGGGTGGTCAGCATTGACGCGGGCTCCCGTCCCGATGGAGGTGATCCCCCGAACGGTAAACCGGCCGGTCGTCCGAACAGAATCGGACGAGAGGGTGATGCTGGCCACGTATGCGCTGAAAAGTGAGCGACATCTCCATCGCGCAGGTAGCGCTATCTCCGCGCACTCGAAAGTCGCCGCACCTCGAAACCCAAATCACCCCCGCGACCCGGCAGGCAGAACCCGCCCCCGCACCTCCCCCAAACCCACACGCCTCCCGCCAACCCCTGGCGCAGACGCGGTAATCACGACCTCATCCCCATCCTCCAAGAACGTCCGCCCCTCCCCGCCAACCACAACCGGCTCCGCACCGCCCCAAGACAATTCGATGAACGACCCCCGCTGCCCCGGCTCAGGCCCCGAAATAGTCCCCGACGCAAACAAATCCGCACTCCGAGCAGCCGCCCCATTCGCGGTCAGATGCGCCAACATCTGCGCGGGCGACCAGTACATCCGCCCATACGGCGGACGCGAGACGACCTCCCCGTTCCAGCTCACGGTCAGCTCGATATCCAGCCCCCATGGCTCGTCCACCGTCAAATAGGGCAGCGGCGGCGGTGACTGCTCCGGCAGCGGAATCCGCGCCGAATCGAGCGCGGCCAGCGGCGTCACCCATGCCGACAACGACGTGGCGAACGACTTACCGAGGAACGGCCCGAGCGGCTGATACTCCCAGGCCTGGATGTCCCGCGCGGACCAGTCGTTGACCAGCGCCACACCGAACAGGTGATCCTCGACATCGGCGATATCGATCGGCGTGCCGAGCGAAGAGCCGACACCGACGACGAAGCCGAGTTCGGCCTCGATGTCCAACCGCCGGGAAGGACCGAAATCCGGCACACCCGAGTCTGTTCGGCGCTGACCTCGCGGCCGCACCACTTCCGTGCCCGAGACGACGACGGTTCCGGCTCTGCCGTGGTAGCCCACCGGAAGATGACGCCAATTCGGCAGCAGCGGTTCGGCATCCGGACGGAACAATCGTCCGAGATTGGTGGCGTGGTCGATGCTCGCGTAGAAGTCCACATAGTCGCCGATGCGAATCGGCAGCGCCAGCGTCACGTCAGCCAGGGGATGCACTGCGTCGGCGGGGATTTCCGCAGAGACCAGTTCGCGCACCCGCTCACGAACCGCACGCCAACGCGTAGGCCCTTGCGCGAGAAAGGCATTGAGGTCGGCAGCCGCGAATACCGAGTCCTCGAGGGCGACAGCCAGATCGACGACGAACTCGCCGAAGCGCACCCCGACCCGATGCGCACCCCCGCGCGGCGCGAACACCCCGTACGGCAGATTGTCCGCGCCGAACAGCGAATCCTCGGGAACCTCGAGCCGCGTCCTCACCGCGGGCCCCGACCCGACCACGTCCACGCGTAGGCCGGATCCTCGCAGGCCAGCGCGCCCTCGCCGAGTTCGAGCGGGCGGAAGGTGTCGACCATGACGGCGAGTTCGTCGAAGAACTCGATGCCGATGCTGCGCTCGTACGCACCGGGCTGCGGTCCGTGCGCGTACCCGCCGGGATGCACCGACACCGAACCCTGCCCGATGCCGGAACCCTTACGCGCCTCGTAGTTTCCGCCGCAGTAGAACATGATCTCGTCGGAGTCGACATTGGAGTGGTAGTACGGCACCGGGATGGACAGCGGGTGGTAGTCGACCTTGCGCGGCACGAAGTTGCAGATCACGAAGTTGATCCCCTCGAACGCCTGGTGGACGGGCGGCGGCTGGTGCACGCGCCCGGTGATCGGCTCGAAATCGGCGATGTTGAACGTGATCGGGTACAGGCATCCGTCCCAACCCACCACGTCGAACGGATGCGTCGCGTAGACCATCCGCGTGCCGACCACCCGCCCGCCCGCGCGATGCTTCACCAGAACCTCGACATCGGTACCGGATTCGAGGATCGGTTCGCCCGGCCCGTGCAGATCACGTTCGCAGTACGGCGAATTCTCCAGCAGCTGACCGAATTTCGACAGGTACCGCTTCGGCGGAGTGATGTGACTGGACGCCTCGATCGCATACGCGCGCAACGGACCCGGCCCGGCGGGCAACCAGCGGTGAGTGGTGGCGCGCGGAATGAGGACCTGGTCGCCCTGGCGGGCGGCGAGCCTGCCGAACACGGTCTCGACGGTCGCCTCGCCCGCCTCCACGTAGACCAGCTCGTCGCCGATCGCGTTGCGGTACAACGGAGAAGCGCCTTTGGCCGCGACATAGGAGATGCGCACGTCGGCATTCCCGAGCAGCAGCCGCCTGCCGGTCACCGGATCGGTCTCGGCCGCGGTGTCGCCTGGGAAGAGATCGTGCAGGCGCAGATGCCGGTGGCGCAGTGGATGGTTCGGCGTCGTCGTCTGGTCCGGTAGTTCCCAGACCGTGGCGTCGACGATCGCGGGCGGCAGACCGCGGTGATAGAGCAACGAGGAATCGCCCGAGAAGCCTTCCTCGCCCATCAGCTCCTCGTAGTAGAGCCGCCCGAGGTCGTCGCGGTGCTGGGTGTGCCGTTTCGGCGGCACCGCGCCGACCTGCCGATAGAACGCCATGCTCGCACCTCCCGCCAGATCGTGGTCGGATCGGTCGGTCTCCATCGTAATGATCGGATGACTTCGGCGACCGGGAAAACGCGCCCTCGCGACGGCAAAACCGACCATGCGCCACGCTGTCGTGCGGCATTTCATCGGTAGTCGCGCGTGACTGCCGGAGAAATGTCGGCATGGCTTGCCTTTGCCGCAACTGGATGCAGGCTGTGTACGGCCGCGGCGACGGACCTCCGCGCCGCCAACGTTCCCCGCGGCGATCTGGGCGGCTCAGCAGGACCCGGCCGACAGCGCCTTACGCCTGCCGCAACGCCCGATAGACCGCCGCGCCCACGAAAGCGCCGAGTGTCTGCGGCGTCCATTCCCCCTCGTCGGCGAGCAGCGACCGCACCGCCCCCTCACCCGCCGACACCCACTGCTCCACCAGAATCGGCAGCTTCCGCTCGGCATCCTCGGTCCCCCACGCGCGCAGCGTCGGCCGCAGCAGCTCGGTGCATCGCTCGACCGCCAACTTGCGACCGCGTCCGAACGAATCCGCGACGGCGGGATCGGGATTGCCGTACAGCAACCGCCACGAGTCGGGCCGCGCGGCAGCGATCTCCAGCAGCGTCTGGAAGCCCTCCACGAAGACCGTCTCGCCCGCGTCGACCGCGCGGCGCGGCGTCGCCTGGAGCAGACCCTCGACGAGGTGGTTCTCCTCGCGGCGGATCAGTTCCTGGATGAGTTCGACGCGATCGGCGAAGCAGGCGTAGACGACCGGCCGGGTGACGTTCATCCGCTCGGCCACGGCGGCGATGGTGACGGCCGCGACGCCGTGTTCGACGGCGATGGCCAGCGCGGTGTCGAGCACCTGCGGGCGGCGGCGTTCCGGTCCGAGGTGCCGCGCCCGCTGACGCGGTCGCACGACTTGCTCGGTACCCATGGGCACCAACATATCGTGGGCAGGTGCCCCTGCTTGTGGGGTGGTTCTCTGTGGGAGTGCCTGCGGCGGGACTGCGGGGGTTGCTTGTGCGCTGTCTCCGCACAAGTGCACCTGCTGGGGGCGGGGGTGCCTGCTCATGGGGTGGACCTTTGTGTGAGTGCCTGCGGCGGGACTGCGGGGGTTGCTTGTGCGCTGTCTCCGCACATGGGCACCTGTCGGAGCGGTGGCGAGGGGCGGCACTCCGGGTTTCCTGAGGAGCGCGTGCCAGGCGCAGGTGTCGGGGCGGGTCTTGCCGGGGTTCCTACACTTGTGAACAATAATGCTACATTCGCGAATGAAGTGGCCCGGCCGGATGCCGGGCGTCGAACCGACGGCCGAGGAGTCACCGATGCCGGAAACCCTGTTCAACCCGAAGACCTGCGAGTTCGCCGAGTTCGATGCCGAGACGCGGCGGCTGCTGCGCGCCACGGTCGACTGGTTCGAGACGCGCGGCAAGGCGGCGCTGAAGCGGGACGACCGGGAGCGCGTCTGGTACTCCGAGTTCCTCGACTTCGTCAAGCGCGAGCGGGTCTTCGCGACCTTCCTGACTCCCGCGGCCGAGGCCAACGGCGATCCGAACAAGCGCTGGGACACCGGCCGCATCGCGATGATGAGCAAGGTGCTCGGCTTCTACGGCATGTCCTACTGGTACGTCTGGCAGGTCACCATCCTCGGCCTCGGGCCGATCTGGCAGAGCGACAACAAGGCCGCCAAGCAGCGCGCGGCGGCGCTGCTCGACTCCGGTGAGATCTTCGCGTTCGGGCTGTCGGAGAAGGAGCACGGCGCCGACGTGTACTCCACCGACATGGTGTTGGAACCCAAGCGCGGCGGCGGTTTCACCGCGACCGGCGGCAAGCACTACATCGGCAACGGCAACCTCGCCGGGATGGTCTCGGTGTTCGGCCGCCGCGCCGACAAGCCGATCATCGACAGCGCCAAAGCGCTGAATGCCAAACCGGCGCAGGACGATTACGAGGGGTATCTGTTCTTCGTCGCCGACAGCAAGCACAAGAACTACAAGCTGCGTCGCAACGTGGTGGACAGTCAGATGTACGTGGCCGCTTTCGATCTGGAGAAGTACCCGGTCGCCGAGGAGGACATCCTGCACCGCGGTGAGGCCGCGTTCCACGCCGCGATGAACACCGTCAACGTGGGCAAGTTCAACCTCGGCTTCGGCGCCGTCGGCGCTTGCGAACACGCCTTCTACGAATCGATCACGCACGCGGAGAATCGAATCCTGTTCGGACACAGGGTGACCGAGTTCCCGCAGGTGCGCTCGCTGCTGACCGACTCCTACGCGCGGCTGATCGGCATGAAGCTCTACAGCGAGCGTGCCATCGATTACCTGCGGTCGGCGTCCCCCGAAGACCGGCGCTACCTGCTGTTCAACGCGATCGAGAAGATGACCGTGACACGGCAGGGTCAGCGCGTCATCGAAGACCTCGCCGACGTGATCGCCGCCCGCGGCTTCGAGAACGACATGTACTTCCCGATGGCGATGCTCGGCCTGTTCGGGCTGCCGCGGCTGGAAGGCACCGTGCACGTGAACATGGCGCTGTCGCTGAAGTTCATGGCCAACTACATGTTCCACCCGTCCGACGCCGGGCTCGCCGCGCTGCGCGTGCTGCCGGACGCCGCGCCCAAGGGTGCGGTGCGGGCGGTGTCCTCGGCGTTGAGCTGGTCCAGCCGCAAGCTCGCCCCGCGGGCGGGCGCGGCGGTGCCCAAGCTCCGAGCGGAGCTGGCCGCCGCGCGGTATCCGGAGGTGCCGACCCGCCGCGACGCCGCCGACGACGAATTCCTGTTCCGGCAGGGTCCGAGCGCGGGACTCGGACGCATCCGGTTCACCGACTGGCGTCCGCTGTTCGAGAAGTACGCGCACGTGCCGAACGTCGCGATCTTCCTGGAGCAGGCCCTCGCCTTCCAGACGTTGCTCGCCGCGGCCCCGCCCACCGCCGACCAACAGCGCGACGTGGACTTCCTGTTCGCCATCGGCGAGCTGTTCACCGCGATCCCGTACGCGCAGCTCATCCTGGAACAGGCCGCGATCGAGGGCACCGACGCCGCCGTGCTCGACCAGCTCTTCGACGTCTTCGTGCGGGAGTTCGCCAAGAACGCCCTCGCCCTGCACAGCAAGCCGACCGCGACCAAGGCACAGCAGACCAGGGCGCTGGATCTGGTGCGCCGCCCCGCGGCCGACGCCACCCGCTTCGACAAGGTGCTGGCCGAGGCCCGCGCACACGCGGGCGGCTACGAAATGAACCCGTAGCGGCCGGTCAACGCGCCAACCACCGTCCGCCGGGGCAGCCGCCTGTGCGTCGGCACGCGGCCGCCGATCTCGCTGGGAGCCGGGACGGTGCCGTCAGCGCGACTCGACGGGAATATCGAACTCGGCCACAACCGGCGCGTGGTCGCTGGCGCCTTTACCTTTTCGCTCCTCGCGATCGACACCCGCGTCCGTCGTCGCGGCGGCCAGCGCGGGCGAGGCGAGGACGAAATCGATGCGCATGCCCTCTTTCCGTGGGAACCGCAGCTGCGTGTAGTCCCAGTACGTGTACACACCCGGCCCCGGCGCGAACGGCCGCATCACGTCGGCGAAGCCGGTGTCGACGATGGCGGTGAAGGCGTCGCGTTCGGGCTGGGAGGTGTGCGTCTTGCCCGTGAAGAACTCGGGCGACCACACGTCGTCGTCGGTCGGCGCGATGTTCCAGTCGCCGACCAGCGCGATCTTGGCTTGCGGGTCCTCGGTCAGCCAGTTCGCGGCGGTGGCGCGCAGCGTCTCCAGCCACTCGAGTTTGTACGCGTAGTGCGGGTCGGCGAGGGCGCGCCCGTTGGGCACGTAGAGGCTCCAGACCCGCACGCCGCCGCAGGTCGCGCCGAGCGCGCGCGACTCGACGACCGGTGTGCTGATGAGGGATTCGCCCGCGTCCTTGTCGAAACCGGGCTGATTGGGAAAGCCGAGTTCGACGTCTTCCAGGCCGACCCTGGACGCGATCGCGACACCGTTCCACTGGTTGATGCCGAGGTGGGCCACCTCGTAGCCGCGTTCCTCGAAGCGCTCGAACGGGAACTGGTCGTCGCGACACTTGGTTTCCTGCATGGCGAGCACGTCGATGTCCTGGCGGTCCAGCCAGGCCGCCACCCGGTCGAGCCGGGAGCGGATCGAGTTGACGTTCCAAGTCGCCAGACGCACGAAATGCCTTCCTTCTGCGGTCTTCGATCTATTCTCCGCCGTGCGGAGCGGCGTAGCGATAGCCGTGGTGGTCCAGGAAACCGAGGCCGCGGTAGAGCTCGAGCGCCGCCGCGTTGTCGGCCTCGACCTGGACGTAGGCGTGTGTCGCGCCGCGCTCGTGCCCCCAGCGGATCAGCTCCGCGCACACCAGGGTGGCCAGGCCGTGCCTGCGGTGCTCGGCGGCCACGGCGACGCAGGTGAGCCCGATCCAGCGGCGTCCGTCCGGCGCGGTGGTGGTCGCGCCGCGTCCGATGGCGATGGGGCTCGGCAGCCCGAGCGAGGCGAAACCCAGTTCGCCGTCGCGCACCGCGGTGAGCACCTCGGGCACCGGAACAGGCTGTGCCGCAGGGTCTTCGCCGCGATAGCGGTGCAGGCGCAGCCACGCCTCGTCGGGCCGCGGCGCGATCCGGACCATCGGGGGACCTTGCGGCAGAACGAAATTGTCGATGTCGATACCGAGCACCAGGGTTTCGTTCCAGGTGCGCCAGCCGGGCGGCGCCGGTGCGAGCCGGTCGGGCAGCAGCAGTTGCAGCGGCAGGCCGTGCGCGGTGTACCACGCGCCGATGCGGTGCAGGGTATCGGTGGAAAGTTCGGCCGGTCGTCCCGGTTCGCCCAGCGGCACAGCGGAATTGGCGCGATTGGTGTAGCCGTGTCCGGCGCGCAACAGCCAGCCGTCGAGCCAGTCGTTTTCGGCGCCCGGCCACGCGTCCGCCGCGGCCGCTTCCAGTGCCCTGATCTCCCTGGTGCGAATCGGCCTCGGCCCGATGGCTTTCAGCGCGACCACCCGATCGGGTGTCACCGAGACCATCTGTCCGTCGGCGTCGCGCACCGTCGGCGGGTCCAGCGAAACCAGTTCGCCGATCACGTCGGTCAGCGGTTGTGGATATCCGGCGGGCAGTTGATAGCGCATCACCACCCGGCGGCCGAGCGGAATCGGCGCGGGCGCCGGCTCAGTCGTCATGCCCGAAGGGATCCGGAACGGTGCCCGGCACCCAGCTCAGACCCGGTGCGCCCCAACCGTTTCGCTTGATCGCCTTCTTCGCCGCGCGCGCGTTGCGGCCGATCAGCACGTCGACGTAGAGGAATCCGTCGAGGTGGCCGACCTCGTGCTGCAACATGCGAGCGAAGAAGCCGTTGCCCTCGATCGAGACCGGCTCGCCCTGCTCGTCGGTGCCGGTGACCCGCGCCCAGTCGGCCCGGCCGGTGGGGAACTGCTCTCCGGGCACCGAGAGGCAGCCCTCTTCGTCGTCGTCGGGGTCCGGCATCGTCTCCGGTAGCGCGGAGGTCTCCAGCACGGGGTTGATCACCGCGCCGCGGCGCCGGACGGCCGTGCCGTCGGGACCGAAGTCCGGGCAGTCGTAGACGAACAGTCGTAGCGGCACGCCCACCTGGTTGGCGGCCAACCCGACGCCGTTGGCGGCGTCCAGGGTCTCGTACATGTCCGCGATCAGCGGGGCCAGTTCCTCCGGCGAATCGGTGACCGGCTTGGTCGGGTTGTGCAGCACGGGGTCACCGACGATCACGATGGGGAGGATTGCCATGGAAAGCAAGCCTACCGGCCGCTCAGCGGAGGCGAGTGGCCGCCGTCCGGCGCAGGTGAGACGCCCGTACCTGCGCGTAATCAACACGCCGGACCGAAGGCGGATCATCCCTGTGACCCCGTGGTTGAATGATCCGCGACGTACAAGCACCATTTTCGTCTGGTGGCAACTCGGCGAGGGAGCGAGATGGACGGCGCAGCGGCACGGAATCTTTCCGCGATCCAAGACGACCCTTCCGCGAGCGAAGAGACGACGGCGGGCGCATCGGCCCAGGCCGGGGCGGACGAAGGCAGCGGCCTCAGCCGCCGCGAACACGAGATTCTGGCCTTCGAACGGCAGTGGTGGAAGTACGCGGGCGCCAAGGAAGAGGCCATCCGCGAACTGTTCGGCATGTCGCCGACCCGGTACTACCAGGTCCTCAACGCCGTGGTGGACCGGCAGGAGGCCCTCGCCGTCGACCCGATGCTGGTGAAACGGTTGCGCAGGCTTCGCGCGAGCAGGCAGAAGGCCAGAGCCGCACGGCGTCTCGGTTTCCAGGTATGACACGTCTTCGGATCGTGATGCGGGCACCCCGGACCGATGTGCGACTAGGGTCGACAGCGTGAGTCAAACCAATCCCACCTCCGGCGGGCCGCCGTTGCGCGCGCTGGCGATGGTTTTGATCGCACTGGCCATCGTGTTCGCGGGTCTCGGTGCGATGTCGCTGTCGAGTTCCGATTCCGACGCCACGAACGCCGAGGAGTCGTCGACCGCGGCCCAGCAGGTCACCTCGGCCGCGCCTGTGACGACGGCCGCGACCACCCCGGTGACGACGACCCCGGTCGCGACGACGGTGGCGCCGACCACGACCGCCGCCGCGCCGACGCCCGCGGCCGGTGCGCCCGCGGCGGGCGTGAACCGGGCCGTTCCGGTCCGTGTTCTGAACAACAGTCTGGTCGCCGGTCTGGCGGCCCGTACCGCCGAAGAATTGACGGCGAGCGGCTGGACGAACGTCGCGCCGGGCAACTACGCGGGCGGCACCATCGCGAAAACGACTGTGTATTACGGGAATACGCCCGGCGAGCGGGAGGCGGCGCTGGCGATCGCCGCGGAGATCGGCGCGACCGCCGAGCCCAAGTCGGCGGGAATCGGGGACAACGGTCCGGGTGTGGTCGTCATCTTGACGGGTAACTGAAAACCGAGCCCGGCGCGCACGGCCCCTTGGCGGCGCGACACGGCGCTCGTGGCATCATCTTGTCCGGTAACGACAGTGTCCACCCAGCTTTACTCGTAAACTCGGTACTCGTAAAGGAGTTCCCCCGATGGCCCCGTCCACAACTCGTCGCCCGTCCTGGCGGACTGTGACCCCGGTGCTTGCGGTCGCGGTCTTCGGCCTCGCTGCCTGCACGAACAGCCAGGAGTCGAGTGACGTCAAGGGAACCACCCCGCCGGTGTGGACCGGTGCCTCCGCCCCGGCTCAGGAGCACGGGACCGGTACCGAGCACGGCAGCCCGGCCACCGATCCGGGCACCAAGGTCGAGCTGAAGGACGCGTCGGGCAGCTCGGTCGCCACCGCGAACATCGCCAAGGACGGCGAGCACCTCGTGATCACCGTCGAGGCGCACGGCCTGAAGCCCGGATTCCACGGTCTGCACTTCCACCAGGTCGGCAAGTGCGAGCCCAACTCCGTGGCGCCCACCGGCGGCGCGGCCGGTGACTTCCTCTCGGCGGGCGGCCACCTCCAGGTGGGCAACGCCAACGCCCACCCGGCCAGCGGCGACCTCACCTCGCTGCAGGTCCGCTCGGACGGCCAGGGCAAGCTGGTCACCACCACCGACACGGTGACCCTCGACGACCTGAAGAATCGCGCGCTGATCATCCACGCCGATGCCGACAACTTCGGCAACATTCCCAACCGTTACGTCCGTGCCGACGGCGTGGCAGGCCCGGACGACAACACACTGGCGACCGGCGACGCGGGCGGCCGCTTCGCCTGCGGTGTAGTCCAGTAGACAAGGTGCCGATATGGGCGGGGCAATCGAGAACGTTCCATTTCCAGGTTCGCCCCGGCCGACCATCGGCATCGAATGGGAGGTCGCGCTCGTCGACAAGGTGACGCGCGATCTCTCCAACACCGCGGCCGCGGTCTTCGATGCCGTCGGTGACCTGCGGGCCTGGGACGGCACTCCGCAGGTCACCAAGGAGTTGCTGCGCAACACCGTCGAGATCGTCACCGGCGTGCACGACACCGTCGGCGCGGCGGTGGACGATCTGAGCGGCACGATGGACACCGTGCGCCGCGCCGCCGACCCGCTCGGCGTCGACCTGTTCTGCGCGGGCACCCACCCCTTCGCGCAATGGTCGGCCCAGCAGCTGACCCGTTCGCCGCACTACGACGAGTTGATCGAGCGCACCCAGTGGTGGGGCCGCCAGATGATGATCTGGGGCGTGCACGTGCACGTGGGAGTCTCGCACCGGGAGAAGGTCTTTCCGATCCTGAACGCGCTGTTGTTCACCTACCCGCACCTGCTCGCGCTCTCGGCCTCCTCGCCGATGTGGGCCGGTTCCGACACCGGGTACGCGAGCAACCGCACCCTGATGTTCCAGCAGCTGCCCACCGCGGGCCTGCCGTTCCAGTTCGACAACTGGAGCCAGTTCGAGCGTTTCGTGCACGACCAGATGCAGACCGGCGTCATCGAGCAGCTCGGCGGCATGCACTGGGACATCAGGCCGGCCCCCAAGTGGGGCACCATCGAGGTGCGCATCTGCGACGGCATCTCCACCAGGGCCGAGTTGGCCGCGCTCGCGGCGTTCATCCACTGTCTGATCGTGGATCTGGACCGGCGGATCGACGAGGGCGAGGATCTCGGGACGTTGCCGCCGTGGCATGTCCAGGAGAACAAGTGGCGGGCCGCGCGTTACGGCCTGGATGCGATCGTCATCACAGACGCCGACAACAGCGAACGACTGGTCACCGACGACCTGATGGACGTGCTGAACCGGCTGGAGCCGACGGCCAAGCGGCTCGGCTGCTCCGACGAATTGTCCTTTGTCGCCGAAATTCCCCAGCGTGGAGCGTCGTATCAGCGCCAGCGCAAGGTGGCGGCGGCGACCCAGGGCGACCTGATCGCGGTGGTGGACGCGCTGGTCCAGGAGCTTTACAAGTAGCGCGCCGGGCTCACGAGCGGTCGTCTGGCGTTCAGCTGGCCAGGGGGACGGCGTTCATCCCCCGTTTACTATGGTCGTCGTGCTTGTCGAAGACCCGGGTTCCAGCGTAGGAAGTGCGGTGCGGCGGTTGAAGATACCGCCGTCCCGGGTGTGGGTGACCGCGGCCGTCGCGGCGGTGCCCGCGTTGCTGATCGTGCTCCAGATCGTCGCGTTCCAGCAGGATTTCGAAGGTCCGTTGGAAAGCCTGTTGCGCGACTATGTCGGCACCCCGAAATCGATGTCGGTGCCGTGGGCCGGGCTGGTCCTCGCGCTGGTCGGTATCCCCATGCGGCGCAGGCTCGTCGCGCTCGGTGCGGCGGTGGCCATCGACCTGGTGTGCGCGGGGGCGCGGCTGCTCGCCGGTGATCCGCCCACGGTCGGCAACGGTCCGGTGCTTGTGCTCACCGCGCTCGCCCTGATCGCCTGGCTGCGCTGGACCGGCGACGAACGGCGCAACGCGTTGCACGCCGCCGCGCTCGGCGCGCTGCTGATCCTGGCGACCAAGGTGGGCGACGTCTGGTTGCACATCACGGTGCTGAGCAGTCCCGAGGTGCTCGACGAGTACGTGATGCTCGCCGATCACGCGCTCGGCGACCCGTCGTGGGTGATGGGCCGGGTGATCGACACGCTCGGCCCGGTGGTCTACGCCGTGCTGCACTGGGTCTACATCGAGCTGCCGGTGGCCGCCATCGTTGTCGCGGTGTGGCAGTTGCGCCGGGTGGTCGATTCCGGGCGGTGGCCGAGCCACTACCTGGTGCGGACCTTCCTGGTGCTCGGGTTGGTCGGACCGATCGTCTATGTCCTCTTCCCGGTGGTCGGTCCGATGTTCGCCTACGGCGCCGACGGCAACGGACTCCAGATCGGCAACTACTGGCCGGGCGTCCTCCCGCCGATCGACCGCAGTCCCGAGCCGCTGCCCTTCGACACGGCGACTCCGCGCAACTGCATGCCGTCCATGCACACCGCGTGGGCGCTGTCGGTCTTCCTGCACACCCGCCGCGATATCGACGGCTCCCGCGCACCCGCCTGGCTGCGCTGGGGCGGCACTTTCTGGCTGCTGGCCACGCTGGCCGCGACGCTCGGCTTCGGCTACCACTACGGCGTCGACCTGGTGGCGGGCGCGGTGCTGTGCCTGACCGTCGAGTCCGCGCTGCGCGAGCCGGAACGCGGCTGGGGATGGTTCCGTATCCGCCTGGTCGCGGGCGGCGTCGCGGTGCTGGCGGTCCTGCTGCTCTCCTACCGCTACCTGGCGGTGTCGATGGCGGAGTACGCCGTCCCGGCCGGAACCATCGTGCTCGCGCTGTTGGCGGGCATGGCGGCCGCCTTCCACGCGACCTGGTTCGCGGGGCAGCGGGAGCCGGTGGTCGAGGTGCGGGAGACCGAGCCCGCCGACCGCTGAACCCATCGAGCGCTGCCGAGTCCGGCGCCGGTGGACCGCTCAGTCGATCTCGTCGCCGAGCTCGTTGACGCGCAGCAACCCGTCGCGGTGCCGCTGTTCGCGGTAGGCGGTGCGGCCGATCAGGTGCGCGATCACCGGGGCGGTGACCAGCGTGAACAGCCCGACCAGCGCGAGCAGCCAGACATTGCCCTGGCCGCGCAGCTCGATCGCCGCGCCGCCGAGCACCAGCAGCAGCCCGACCACCTGCGGTTTGGTGGCGGCGTGCATGCGGGTCAGGGTGTCGGGGAAGCGGACGATGGCGATCGCGGCGGTGCACGCCAGCGCCGCGCCGCTGAGGATCAGCGCGGCCGATGCCCACTGCCAGCCCGTCATCGGTCGTCCCTGACGCGGAAACGGGAGACGGCGGCCGAACCGAGGAACCCGACCAGCGCCAGAGCGACGATGGCGGGCAGCACCGTGGCGTCCCGGTCGTAAGCGGCCCACACGGCGAGTCCCGCCATGGCGATGGCCATCAGCGAGTCGATGCCGACGACCCGGTCGAGCGTGCTCGGCCCCGCCAGGATGCGGTAGCTGGTGATGACAGCGGCGGCCGCGAGCAGGAAGCCGGCGAGCACGGCGACGACGGTCATGCGTTCACCTCCGGACGGATTTCGGTACGGGCCGCTCGAGTGCGGAGATCAGCAGCCGTTCCAGGCGGCGGGTCTGCTGGTAGAACCGCGCCACCGCGGCCTCGCTGCCGACGTCGAGCACATGCACGTAGACCAGGCAGCGGTTGCGGTCGATCTCGAGCACCATCGTGCCGGGGATCAGGTTGAGCAGGTCGGTGGTGAGCACCAGCACCAGATCCGACTTGGTGCTCAGGTTGACCCGCAGCACACCGGAGACCGGCGGCGGCGCGGGCCGCAGCGCGAACCACGCGATCTGCAAGCTGGATTCGAGCGCGTAGTAGGCGCTCACCCAGATCACCTCGATGAGCGCGACCAGGTTGAGCCGCCCGCTCACCGGGATTCGGGGCAGCGGCAGCGCCACCATGATCAGCGCGCCGACCACCAGCCCAGCCAGCAGGTTGGCGACGCTCAGATCGCCCCACAGCGCCATGTAGACGGCGGCGAGCCAGAGCAGCACGCCGACGCGGACCACGCTGTCCTTGCCGATCCGCCGCGAGCCGGATCCGCTTGTCCCGCCGGGGATCTCGTCGCCGATCCTCATGCCTGTGCCGCACTGGGCTCGGGCACGCGCGGGGTCACGATTCGCCCATCTCGTTCGCTCATCGAAACGCCTCCGGTTCGCCGAGTACCGCGCCGACGTACACCGCGGGATCGTTCAGGTCGGCCGCGGCGCGGTCGGCGATGCCGAGGATCGGTCCGGCCAGCACGGTGAGGCCGAGACCGACCGCGGCGAGCGCCACCGTCGAGAGCAGCATGAGCGGCGGGATGCGGCCGGGATCGGTGCGCTCGTCGTAGAGCACGTCGGTCGAATCCTCGATCAGGGTCGGCGGTTTCGCGGCCGCGAGGTGTCCCTCCGGAGCTTCGGAGCGCGGCCGCCAGAACGCCTTGGCCCAGACCCGAGCGACGACGTAGAGCGTCAGCAGACTGGTCAGCACCGCGCCACCGACCAGCACCCAGGCCAGCACGCCGCCGTCGGCCGCGCCCGCCTGGAGCAGCGCGACCTTGCCGATGAAACCCGAGAACGGCGGTATACCACCGAGATTCAGCGCGGGCACCAGGAATAGCACGCCGAGCACAGGACTCGCCGCGGCCAGCCCGCCGAGCCTGCGCAGCGAGGTGGAACCGGCCTGCCGCTCGATCAGGCCGACCACCAGGAACAGGGTGGTCTGCACCAGAATGTGGTGCGCCACATAGAACACCGCGCCCGCCAGACCGGCCGCCGTGGCGAGCCCGACGCCGAAGATCATGTACCCGATGTGGCTGACCAGCGTGAACGACAGCAGCCGTCGGATGTCGTGCTGGGCGATCGCGCCGAGGATGCCGATCACCATGGTGAGCATGCCGCAGATCAGCAGGATGTTGTCGAAAGCGCCGTCGGGGAACAGCAGCGTGTGCGTCCGAATGATCGCGTACACACCGACTTTCGTCAGCAAACCGGCAAAGACGGCGGTCACCGGCGCCGGTGCGGTCGGGTAGGAGTCGGGCAGCCAGTTGTACAGCGGGAACACCGCCGCCTTGATGCCGAAAGCGACCAGCAGCACCGCGTAGACCGCCGTGCGTACGCCTTCGGGGGCCGCGCCGAGGCGTACGGCGATCTGCGCCAGGTTCAGTGTCCCGGTGGTCGCGTAGACCAAGCCGATGCCGGTCAGGAAGATCAGCGACGACAGCATCGACACCATCACGTACGCCACCCCCGCGCGGATGCGTTCGGCGGTCGCGCCCACGGTGAGCAGCACGAACGACGCGGCGAGCAGCATCTCGAAGCCGACGAACAGGTTGAACAGGTCACCGGCCAAAAAGGCCGCCGAAACACCGGCTGTCAGAACAAGATACGTGGGGCGGTAGATGGAGGTCGGCTGGCGCTCGTCGCCGTCGCGGATATTCTGGCCCGCGCCGTAGACCGAGACGGCGAGCAGCACGATGGCCGAGATGAGCAGCATCCCCGCGGCCAGCCGGTCCACTACCAGCGTGATGCCGATCGGGGTGTCCCACCCGCCGACCTGCACCGCGGCGGTGCCGTCCCGGTCGGCCAGATAGAGCAGCATTCCGGTGATGACGACGACCGCGGTCAGCACGACCAACGTGACCGCGCGTTGAATGCGGGGTCTGCGGCCGAAGATCAGCGTCGCGGCGGCGCCGAGCAGCGGAACGAGCACCGGCAGCGGCGCGAGCGCGGGCAGAAGGTGCGGCGAGAGGCTCAATCTTCCGGATCCTCTCGGTCGCGCCGCGCCGCCACTTCCGCGTCACCGGGGTCGTTCTGCACGTCGTCGGTGGTGGTGAGCATGTAGGAGCGGTAGGCGAGGGAGAGCACGAACGCCGCCAAGCCCATCGTGATGACGATCGCGGTGAGCATCATCGCCTGAGCGAGCGGGTCCGCCATGCCCTCGTGCGCGCCCGCCTCGGCGCCGCCGACGGGCGGGTCGCCGGCCGGACCGCCGACGGTCAGGATCAGCAGGTTCACCGCGTTGCCGAACAGGATCATGCCGAGCAGCATCTTGGAGACGGCGCGCTCCAGGATCAGGTAGACGCCGCAGGCGGTGAGGACGCCGATGAGGACGAGCAGGGTCAGGTTCGACGTCATGCCTCCACCTCGCTGGCGCTCGGCTCCGGCATGCCGTCGGCGGGCTGGCACATGATTCGCTCACTTCGTTCGCTCATGCCTCCACCTCGCTGGCGCTCGGTTCCGGCATGCCATCGGCGGGCTGGCACATGATTCGCTCACCGCGTTCCCTCATGACCGACTCCCTCGCGGCGCCGGAGAGGGCTCGTCGCTCGGGGAGTCGCCGAGTTCGCTGTCCAGGCGGGCGCCGAGGCTGCGCAGCACGTCGAGGACCAGGCCGACCACGATCAGATAGACGCCGAGGTCGAACAGCAGCGACGTCACCAACTTGACGTGGCCGAACAGCGGCAGCGTCACCTCGATGATCGCCGAGGACAGCGGCGGCGCGCCGAGCAGCAGCGAGCCGGCCGCGGTGCCCGCCGCCAGCGTCAGTCCGGCGCCGAGGACGTGGCCCGCTTCCACCGGCAGCGCCTCGCCGAGTTCGTAGCGGCCGCCCGCGAGATACCGCAGCGTCAGCGCGAGGCCCGCGGTGAGGCCGCCCGCGAAACCGCCGCCGGGAGCGTTGTGGCCCGCGAAGAAGAAATAGATCGAGAGCACCATGATCGTCGGGAAGAGCAGGCGCGCGGTGATCTGCAAGACCATCGAGCGTTCCCGGCGGTCGACCAGCCGTCCGGCGGGCAGCCAGCTGACGAGGTCCGGGTTGTAGTGCGGCGAGTCGGCGGCGCGTGGCGCGGCGCCGAAACGCCTGGTGCGGAACACCATCGAGGCGACGCCGGTGGCGGCGACGATGAGCACCGAGACCTCGCCGAGGGTGTCCCACGCCCTGATGTCGACGAGCAGCACGTTGACCGCGTTCTTGCCGCCGCCGAGCCGGTAGGCGGCCTCGGGGATCCGGTGCCAGATGGGTTCCGCGCCGCGCGCCGCCGTGGCGAAGGCGGCCAGCACCGTGACGCTCGCCCCGACCGCGACGGCCAAGGCGGCGCGGCGCGTCTCGAACGCGGTGGTCCTGCTCTCCTCGATCTCGGCGGGGAAGGCGCGCAGGACGAGCACGAAGACCACCAGCGTCACCGTCTCGACGAGGAACTGGGTGAGGGCGAGGTCCGGCGCGCCGTGCAGCGCGAAGATCACGCCGCAGCCGTAGCCGGTGACGCCGACGACCAGCACGCTGGCGAGCCGGTTGCGCAGGATGGTCGCCGCGAACGCCATAGCCGCCATGATCCCGGCGATGGCGAGTTGCAACGGCGAATCCCACAGGCGCAGTTCCACTCCCGTCTTGGTGCCCAGCGCGAGCAGGACCGCGGGCAGGATGGTCAGGGTGCCGAGAATGGCGGCCTGCGTCAGCGGAAGCGAACCGCGCTGCACCGATCCGGTCATCCGCAGCGAGAGCCGATCCATCCCGCGCAGGGTGGCGTCGTAGGCGCGGTCGGCGTTGCCGAGGCGCGGGTGCGCCGTCTCGCCGAATCGGTTGCGCACCAAGAAGAGTGCCGAGCCCGCGGCGATGATCAGCACCGACAGCGCGAGCGGCACGGTGAACCCGTGCCACAGCGCCAGATGCGAAACCAGCTCGCCAGGAAGCGTTTCCGGATACCCGCGCAGCAGCTCGTCCAGCCACTGCGCGCCGATACCCGCGGCGAGGCTGGCGACGGCGAGTGCCATGGGCGGCGCGAGGAACAGCGGCCCCGGCGCGTGCCACGACGGTTGCTTGTCGAGTTCCCTGTCCCCGAACGCGCCCCAGACGAAACGGGCGCTGTAACCGACGGTCAGCATGGAGCCGAGCACGATCGCCGCGCACAACGCGATGCGCGCCGGAACCGTCAACGTGTCCGCCTCCAGGATCGCGCCGAGCGCGCTCTCCTTGCCGACGAACCCGAGCAGCAGTGGAATGCCCGCCATGCTCAGCGCCGCGAGCACGGCGACCCCGCACAGCACCGGAGCCCGCCGACCGAGCCCGGACAACTCGCGCAGATCGCGGGTCCCCGCGCCGTGGTCCACGATCCCGACCACCATGAACAGGCAAGCCTTGAACAGCGCGTGCGCCACGATCAGCGTCGTCCCGGCCAGCGCCGCGTCCGGCGTGCCAATGCCGAGCAGCACGATCAGGAAACCCAGCTGGCTCACCGTGCCGAAGGCGAGCAGCAGTTTCAGATCGGTCACCCGCAGCGCGCGAATGCCCGCGAGCAGCATGGTCACCGCGCCGAGGACGAGCACCATCGGATGCCACGGCGGACTGCTCGCGAACACCGGCGCGAGCCGCGCCACCAGGTACACGCCCGCCTTCACCATGGCCGCGGCGTGCAGGTACGCGCTGACCGGCGTGGGCGCGGCCATCGCGCCGGGGAGCCAGAAGTGCAGCGGAACGATCGCGGACTTGCTCAGCGCGCCGACGAGCACGAGCGCCACCGCCACCGATACCGCGATCCCGTCCGGAAGGCGGTCCATGGCCAGCAGTTCCGACAGCAGGTAGGTGCCGCAGGTCTGTCCGAGGATCACGATGCCGACCAGCATCGCCAGCCCGCCCGCGCCGGTGACCAGCAGTGCTTGCAGCGCCGCGCGTCTGCTGGTCGCCCGCTCGGCGTTGTGGCCGACGAGCAGGAACGACAAAACCGTCGTCGTCTCCCAGAAGACGTAGAGCAGCAGCATATTGTCGCTGGTGACCAGTCCGAACATCGCGCCCGCGAAGCCGACGAACTGGGCGGCGAAGACGCCGAGTCGCGGTTCGTCGTCCGTGAAGTAGCGGGTGCAGTAGAGCAGGATCAGCGTGCCGATGCCGAGCACGAGCGCGGCCATGACGGCCGCGAGCGAATCGAAGCGCAGCTCGATGTTCATCGCGATCGCGGGCGCCCAGGTCAGCCGAACCTGCTGCGCGCTATCCCAATTCGCGACCACCCAGCCGAAACCGCCGAGCGGCGCGAGAGCGAGCACCGCGAAAGCGTTGCGCCCCAACACCCGTACGCACCACGGCGCTGCCAGCGCGGCGAGCGCGTGCGCGAGCAGGATTACGAGCAAACTGCACTCCGTCAGGTCGTGGCGGGCGGTGGTGCGGTTCCAGCCTACGTGGAGCCAGGGTTTTTCGCGGGAGTGGCCGCTATGGCGTCAGCCATGTCGCGGCGGCTCGGCTATATATCCGCTACCTCGTCCCGGTGCGCGGGCGGCGCCGGTTTGCGGTAGGCGCGCGGCCGCAGGCGGTAGAGCAGGAGCAGGGCGAACGTGCACCCGGCCACGATCATCAGCGCCACCTTGCCGGGCGTGGTGGCGTGCGCCATGTTGTCCCGCGGCGGCCACGTCTCGTTCTCCACCGGCAGCGCGGTGACGACGCTCGGCAGGGCGAGCGCGGCGAGGGCGAGTACGGCGCTCGGGCCGTAGTGTGGTCGGGCGGCGCCGCCGCAGAAGCCGGCGGTCAGCGCGAGCAGCACCGTCGCGACGGAGTAGTAGACCGTGCCGTCGCCGTGCGCGTCCACCCACGCGAACACCGCGACGCCCATCAGCGCCAGCAGCGCCAGGAACGGCGACGGCGCGCGGAGACCGGCGAACAAGCCGAGCGCGGTGAGCGCGAGCACCACCAAGAGGCTCCACCAGGGCCGGGGCGCGTAGCCGAGCGAGTCGGCGGTCGCGACCAAGCTCACCGCGAGCAGCACGCCGATCCCATCGCGTCCGGGCAGCAGCATGGCCGCGATCAGCGCGGCGCTGATGATGGCCGCGACGGCGATCGCGATCTCCAGTCGGTTGTCGCCGGGGGCGGAGACATTGTTGTATTGGCCTGCCAGCCATTCGCTCGCCGCCAGGACGATCAGGCCGAGCACGATCGCCGCGAGTATCGGCGTGATCGGCAGATCGATGGGCACCGTCGAGTCGCTCTCCGGTTCGGCCCGGTCGCGATTGCGGGCGATGGCGACGAACAGCAGCACCACCGCGATGCCGATCATCGAGAACGGCGGCGTTTCCAGTACTACCCACGGGTCCTGCTCGGGCAGGTCGAGCAGGTCGGCGAGATCGCCGAAGACGAAGATGCTCGTCGCGCCGAGCACGTAGCCGATCGCCGAGGTGCGGCGGCGCAGCGCGACGACGCCCAACGCGCCCAACAGGATTCCGCCGCAGACCGCGTCGATATAGTTCTGCGTGGTGAGCAGATCCGCGGAGGCGACGTCGCGGCCCGCGAAGTGGTTGACGTACATGCCGAGCGCGCCGACGAACGCGACGATCCAGCCGACCAGCGGCCGGGCGAAGGTGGTGATCAGCACCGCGACCGTGACCGCGACGACCATGCCGATCGTCGCGCCGCGCGGCACGCTGTTGATCAGGCTGGCGATCCGGTACGGGGTGCTCTGCGCGGTCCAGGCGAAGGTGATCGGCAGGAACAGCGCGACTCCCGCGACCGCGGCCCCGAGGAGGGCCGTGACCACGTCGACTCCGTCGCCGATCCATCGCCGCACCAGGGCAACATACCCGCGCGACGGCGCCCAGCCCGTGATTACCGGCCCAGCGCCGTGTCCGTCAGCTGCGGTTTTCCGCGTACTTGCGCAGCGCTTCGACCTGATCCGGATCAAGCGACGGACGCACCACCGCGCGGGCGGCGGCGAGATCGGCGGCGGTGACGTCGGCGGCCGCCACGTCGCGGCGCATCGCCGCGAGCGCGGCCTCGCGCAGCAGCGCGGCGCAGTCGGCGGCGGAGTAGCCGTCCAGGTCGGCGGCCAGCGCGGTCAGGTCGACGTCGGCGGCCAGCGGCACCGAACGACCCGCGGTCCGCAGGATCTCCAGCCGCGCCGCGGCGTCCGGCGGAGGCACGAACACCAGCCGCTCCAATCGGCCCGGTCGCAGCAGCGCGGGATCGATCAGCTCGGGCCGGTTCGTCGCGCCGAGCACCACCACGTCGCGCAGCGGCTCCACGCCGTCGAGCTCGGTGAGCAGCGCGGCGACCACGCGGTCGGCGACACCGGAGTCGGTGCTCTGCCCGCGTCGCGGCGCGAGCGCGTCGATTTCGTCGAGGAAGATCAGCGACGGCGCGGAATCCCTTGCCCGCTGGAATAATTCGCGCACCGCCCGTTCGGACGCGCCGACCCACTTGTCCAGCAGTTCCGCGCCCTTGACCGCGTGCACGCTGAGCTGGCCCGAGCCGGCCAGTGCCCGCACCAGGTACGTCTTGCCGCAGCCCGGCGGGCCGTAGAGCAGCACGCCGCGCGGCGGATCGATGCCGAGCCTGGCGAAGGAATCCGGATGGCGCAGCGGCCAGAGCACCGATTCGGTGAGCGCCTGCTTCGTCTCGATCATGTCGCCGACGTCGTCCAGGCCGAGGCTGCCGATCGCCAATTCCTCCATGCCGGAACGCGACAGCGGGCGGATCACCTCCAGCGCGCCGACCAGGTCCTGCTGGGTCAGGCGTGGATCGGCCTGCTCCTTGCTGACCCGCGACGCCGCGCGCAGCGCCGCCTCCCGGCACAGCGCCGCCAGATCCGACACCACGAAACCCGGTGTGCGCGCGGCGATCACGTCGAGCTTCAGATCGTCGGTCGGCACCTTGCGCAACAGCTGCTCCAGCAGCGCCTTGCGCATCGCCGACGTCGGCAGCGGCAGTGCGAGCTCCCGATCGCACAGGTCCGGCGCGCGCAGCCGGGCGTCCACACCGGCCGGATGCGCGGTGGTCGCGATGAACGCCACGCTGGTCTCGGCCATGGCCGCCCGAAACTGGTCCAGGATCAGCGTCGCGACCGGCTCGGGGTCGGCGGGCAGCAGCGCGTCGATGTCGGTGACGAGCAGGATGCCGCCGCGCCCGGACGCGACATCGGCGACCGCCTCGGCCACCTCGCGCAGCCGGGCGCCGCCCTCCTGCGCGCCGACCGAAGGTCCGTCCAATTCGACGATGCGCCGCGGGGCGGTCACCGACCTGGCCAGCGTGGCCTTGCCGACACCGGCGGGTCCGGTGATCAGCACCCCGAGATGCGGTGTGGCGCCGAGGGTTCTGAGCAGTTCGGGCTCGTCGAGCGCGAGGCTGAGCCATTCGGTCAGCTTCGAGGCCTGGGCGTGCACGCCGACGAGTTCCTCCGCGGGAACACGCGGCGGCGCGGTGCGCACCGCGGTCGCGCCGTTGGTTCCCGCGGCGGCCTCGATCACCGCGCGGGAGGTATGGCCCGCGGCCGCCGCGCGTTCGGCGGCGTCCAGCGCCGCGACCGCCCCCGCGCCCCAGGCGACGGCCGTGTTGGGCTGCACGCTCACCGGCCCGCGCACCGGATCGGTGGCGGTGACGGTCAGCAGTTCGGTCGTCCACGCGATGCCGAAGGTGCGCGACAACGCCTGGCTCGCCGCCGACGAGGGAATATCCGGTCCCAGATCGCGCGGCAGCAGCGAGACCGCGTCGCCCACCGTGACGACCTTGCCGAGCAGCGCCTGACGCAGCGTGGCGGCCGGAATGCTGCGGCAGGCGTGCACCGAGCCGCTGACCGAGATCTGCTTGGCGCCGTACACCGAGGCGGGGGAGACCACCACGGTGGCGTTCTCGCGCAGTCCCGCGTTCGACAGCGTCACGTCGTCCAGCAGCGCGACGCCCGCCGGAGTGCCCGCGGGCGCGATGCCGACCACCGCGGCGGTGCGGCGCGATCCCGCCAGCGCGACTCCGTCCCACTCGCGCAGGCCGAGCGCCGTCAACGCCTCCGGATGCAGGCGGACCACCCCGCGTCTCGCATCGGCGGCGGACGTATTCAGTCGAGCGGTGAGCGCCAGTTCTGCCACTGTGCCATTCTGCCCGCGTTGGCGTGCCGGTGGACAGGGACCGTGCGTAGCCGCGCCCTCGTCGCGGCCGACGGGAACCCTGTCGCGGCGGCTAGCGGCGGCTAGATGATGCGAGCGGCGACGGCCACCGGCTTGTCCGCGTTGCTCGGCGACAAGCAAACCAGCTTGGCGGTGCCGAGCGCGACGTTCGGGCTGCCCGCGAACGAGCTTTCCGGGTTCTCGGCGAGGATCTGCTCGATCACCCGCTTCTCGGCTTCGCCGTCGAGTTCCTTGAACTCACCGCACGTGGTGCGCGAGGCCGGACCAAGGCCGGAGGTGTCGGCGGACTCCGTGGTCGCCGGAGCGCTGTCGGGGGTCGTTGGCGCCGAAACGGTCGTGGTCGGAGCCTGCGTCGCGCTGGCACTGGTGCCCGTGCTGCCCTTGCGTAGGCCGCTCGCATCGGAGGACTCGTCCGACCCGCCGCAGCCGGTCGCCGCCAGAGCCACCGCTCCCGCGGCCAGGACGATGACGGAAATTCGCTTCATTTGGTGCTTTCCCGGGTGCCACAGAGCGCCGGAGCCTCCGGCGTCGGCAGCAGCGTACCGGGAAGGATCGGGTTGTCGGCAAGCCCAGGCGCACGCGGGCTCAGTGAATGTGCGCCTGCCAGTCCTCGGGAACCCGCCCGCGCGGGCCGGGTACGCCCTGGTCCGCGGGATGGCTGTGCGGGGGAGCCAGCTCGGGTCCGCCGCCGTACATCTCCTCGCTGCGGAAATCCCAGAACCAGTCCTCACCTGGCTCGAAGCTCTGGATGAAGGGGTGACCGGTGTCCTTGGCGTGTTTGCTCGCGTGCTGGGCCGGTGAGGTGTCGCAGCAGCCGATGTGACCGCACTCGGCACAGCGGCGCAGATGAACCCACCAGCCCTGATTCTCTTCGCACTCGAGGCAGCCCGGCCCGCTGGGCGGGACAACCGGATTGATGCCTTCGATGGCTTCCGTCATGGATTCCCTCCTGTGGCGGTGCGTTCGGTCATGGGGCTTCCAGCGCGTCTTCATTGTGCTCCGGCCGGTGCAGCGGGAGGCGGACCGTGAAGCGGGTGTTGCCGGGTTCGGATTCGACTCGGATGTCGCCGTTGTGCTTGTTGACGACGATGCGGAAGGAGATGTCGAGGCCGAGGCCGGTGCCTTCGCCGACCGGTTTCGTGGTGAAGAACGGTTCGAAGACGCGGCGTCGGACGTCCTCGGGCATGCCGGGGCCGGTGTCGCCGATCTCGACGACCGCGCAGTCGTTCTCCTTGCCAGTTCGGAGGGTGAGGGTGCCCTCGCCGCGCATGGCGTAGACCGCGTTGTCGATCAGGTTCGTCCACACCTGGTTCAGTTCGGCGGCGTAGCAGGGCAGCGGCGGCAGGCTGCGGTCGTACTCCTTGACCACTTTCACGCCGTCGCCGAGCTTCCTGTTCAACATGACCAGGGTGCTGTCGAGCAGCTCGTGCAGGTCGACAACCTGGAACGGGGCCCGGTCCATCTGCGAGTACTGCTTGGCGGCGCCGACGAGCGTGGAGATCCTGGTGGTCGAATCGGCGATCTCGTTCATCAGCAGCTCGGTCTCGATGGTGTAGTTGAGCCAGCGGATCGCGCCCTCGAACACCTTGTTCGGGCAGCCCTCCAAGGTGCCCCAGACCCGTTCCAGCCAGTCCACGTCGAATCCGGCCTGCACGAAGTTCGGCGCCAGCGCCCAGCCGTCGCCGATCTCGTGCTCCTCGAGCCATTCACCGAGCATGTCCTCCCGGTCGGCGGCTTCCATCGGAGTCAGCTCGGGCGCCTTGGCCACCTGGGCAGCGGCCTCCTCCTGCAACCGCACCAGGGTGACGAGCACCTCCGGCTGGAACCGCCCGTCGGCCATCATGGCCAGCTTGTGCCGCATACCCGCGACCCGCTCGCGCAGGCCCGAGGTGGCGCGCACGGCAGCGGCGGCCGGGTTGTTCAGCTCGTGGGTCAGACCCGCCGAGAGCGAACCGAGCGCGAGCAGGCGCTCCCGTTCGGCGACGCGCTGGGCGGTGTTGCGGTTGCCGAAGAACGCGCCCTCCAACAGGTGCACCGCCATCGGGAACCACTCGTGCATCATCCGCGCGAAGGTGCCCGCGTCCAGCACGTAGAACCGGGACTTGCGGGTGACGTACATCGACCCGGTGTAGTTCGGATCGGCCTTGTCGCCCAGGTACGCGCTCCACGCGCCCGCGTAGACGCCCTTGTGATCGGTGCGGTTCAGCTCGATCTCGGTGCCGCTGGACAGCTTGGTCAGCCGCACTTCGCCGTCCATCAGGACGTAGAAGCAGGTGGCCGGGTCTCCCTCGCGGTAGACGAGTCCCGGCTCG
This sequence comes from Nocardia sp. NPDC004654, assembly GCF_040609595.1. NCBI lineage: Bacteria > Bacillati > Actinomycetota > Actinomycetes > Mycobacteriales > Nocardiaceae > Nocardia > Nocardia sp. NPDC004654. The sequence goes on from NZ_JBEXKI010000001.1 coordinate 945,324, forward strand.
ATGTACTCGATGCGCCCGTCCGCGCACAGCCAGGCCAGCTGGTCGTCGTCGAGCTTCTCGAACAGGAACAGGGTGCGCAGCTCGGCGGGGTCGCAGACGAGATGCGAACGGCGCGCCGCGTTTTCGATGGTCACAACTGTCCTCCTGAGATCACGCCAGGTACCGGTGCACGAGCATGACCGCCATCGCGCCCTCGCCGACCGCCGAGGCGACCCGCTTGGCCGACTCGGCGTGCACGTCGCCCGCGACGAACACGCCCGGCACGCTGGTTTCCAAATGGTGTGGCGGGCGGGGCAATTCCCAGCCCGACGGACGCGCGCCGTCGACCATCAGATCGGGACCGGCCAGCACGTATCCGGAATCGTCGCGCTTGACGACGCCGTCGAGCCAGTCGGTCTGCGGCGCCGCGCCGATGAAGAGGAAGAGACGCTCGGCTTCGGCCTTCTCCTCCGTGCCTGTGACGTTGTCGCGCAACACGATCCACTCCAGGTGATCGTTGCCGTCCGCGGCGCTCACCTCGGTGTTGGTGTGCACCTTGATATTCGGGATCTGCGCGATCTGCTGGATCAGGTAGTGCGACATCGACTTCTCCAGCGAGTCCCCGCGCACCACCAAGTGCACCGTGCGGGCGTTGCGGGACAAGAAGACCGCCGCCTGTCCGGCCGAGTTGGCCCCGCCGACGATGTAGACCTCGTGGTCGGCGCATTCGGACGCCTCGGTCATCGCCGAGCCGTAATACACGCCGCGACCGGTGAATTCGTCGACGCCGGGCGCGGGGTGGCGCCGATAGTCGACGCCCGTCGCGATGATCACGGTGTGGCCGCACAGGGTGCCGCCGTCGGCGAAACGCACAGTGCGCGCGGAACCGTTGACCTCGAGCCCCACCACCTCGCGCGTGGTGATCACCTCGGCGCCGAACTTGGCGGCCTGCCGCCGCGCCCGGTCGGCCAGCTGCGCGCCGGACACCCCGTCGGGGAACCCGAGGTAGTTCTCGATGCGCGAACTCTGCCCGGCCTGTCCGCCGGTGGCGGTGCGTTCGACGAGCACCGTGCGCAGGCCCTCGGACGCGCCGTAGACCGCGGCGCCGAGCCCGGCGGGACCGCCGCCGACCACGATCAGATCGTAGAAATCGCCGGTGGGGGTGACGTTGAGCCCGACGCTCTCGGCCAGCGCGCTGTCGGTCGGCTGGACCAGCGCGTCACCGGCGGCGGTGATCACCACCGGACATCGGTTCGGGTCGGCGCCCGCGGCCTCCAGCAGCCGGGCGCCCTCCGGCTCGTCGGCCAGGTACCAGCGATAGGGCAGTTGGTTGCGGGCCAAGAACTCGCGCAACTGCGAACAGCGCGGCGACCAGCGGTTGCCGACCACCTTGGTCTCGGTCACCGGCCGGTGTTCGCTGCTGCGCCAGGCGTCGAGCAGGCCGTCCAAGACCGGGTAGAGCTTCTCCTCCGGCGGATCCCACGGCTTGAGCAGGTAGTGGTCCAGGTCGACGACGTTGATCGCGTCGATCGCGGCGTTGGTGTCAGCGTAGGCGGTCAGCAGGACGCGGCGCGCGTACGGGTGCAGATCCATGGCCTGCTCGAGGAATTCGATGCCGTCCATGCCGGGCATCCGGTAGTCGGCGATCAGCACGGCGACCGACTGGCCGCGCAATTTCATCTCACGCAGGGCTTCGAGCGCCTGCGGGCCGGATTCCGCGCGCAGAATCCGGTAGTCGGCGCCGTAGCGACGGCGCAGGTCGCGGACGACCGCCCGGGAGACGCCCGGATCGTCGTCGACGCTCAGGATTGCCGGTTTCGTAGCAGCGGGTGAAGTCACCCCAGAAGTATCTCGCCTCGGCGTCGGGTGTGTCGCCGAAGTTTCCCGTCCCCCTGATCACCCCCGAGGTGTGGGTCACACCCGGTGTTGGAGCACCATCTCGAGTTCGCTCGGCGTGAGCAGCCGCTCCAGCCGTTCCTCTTGGGCGAGCGCCTTCGCGGCTCGGCGCGGTATGGAACCGGGCGCCGCGGGCCCGTCGTCGGGTTCTAGCGAGGGAAGCAGTGGGACTTGGTCCGGCTGCCGACGATGAAGAAGCGAGCGAAGATTCACGGCCGATCACCTCACGCTGGACGGGAAAGTTGGTGGCTGTGCTTGTGCTTCGTCTATCCGCCATTGTGCGCGGCCCATTACGACGGGAGGTAACCAAAAAGCCAAAATGTGACACAGTTGTCTTCCAACGGCGCCCGTTTAGGATGTCTGTTACTCGTCGTACACATGTGTCCGGTTTGTCCGGACCGCGCAACACCGGAGGCAGCGTTGCCCAACCACCTCGAAGCGTCCGTCGACATCGCCGCACCGCCGGAGCGGGTGTGGCAGATCGTCTCGGACCTGAAGCGCATGCCCGAGTTCAGCCCGATGACGGTCCGGATGATTCCGCTCGGCACGCCCAAGGCGGGCACCTGGACGGTGAACTGGAACAAGGACGGCTGGAAGCGCTGGCCGACGACGTCCCGCATCGTGCGGTTCGAGCCGAACCAGGCCTTCGCCTTCCGGATGAACGAGAACTACACGGTCTGGAGCTACACCCTGGAGCCGACGGCGACCGGCACCCGGCTGGTGGAGCGGCGCGATGTGTCCAACGGCGTCGCCTGGGCGGTGCGCAAGGCCATCGACACCATGCTCGGCGGCGAGCAGGCGTTCGAGGCCAACCTGGTTCGGGGCATGAACGCGACGCTCGCCAAGATCAAGGCCACGGCCGAGGCGGGCGCCTGATCTTCGCTCGATCGGCGGGCGGCACACGAACGCCCTCGCCCCGAGCGGGACGAGGGCGTTGACGCTAGTCATCAGGCGCAGCCGGACGTAGTCCGCCGCGGAGGTGCGCACAGGCGAGGCTGCCGGACGGTAGCCCGCCCTCGGACCGCGCAGGGCCGGAGCGAGGGCGGAGGTACGCCTTACTTCCAGTTCGGCAGCGTGACGACCTGCGCCGCGTAGGAAAGCCCCGCGCCGAAGGCGATGAGCAGCGCGGTGTCACCCGGCTTCGACTCGCCGTTGCGCAGCAGCGCCTCCATCGCGAGCGGGATGGACGCGGCCGAGGTGTTGCCGGTCTCCTCGATGTCGTGCGCGAGCGCGCAGTTCTCCGGCAGCTTGAGCACGCGCGCCATGATCTCGATGATCCGTCCGTTGGCCTGGTGCGGGATCATCGCCTGCATGTCGTCGGTGGTGAGTCCGGCGCGGTCGATCGCGTCGCGGCACACCTTCTCCAGCGAGTGGGCGGCCCACCGGAAGACGGCGGTGCCCTCCATGGTCAGGTACGGCCGGACCGCGTCGAGGCCCTTCTCGTCGATCTCGGCGAAGTACTCCATCCAGTCCTTGTCCTGGCGGATCGCGTGGTGCTGGGTGCCGTCCGAGCCCCAGACGGTCGGGCCGATGCCCGGCTCCTCGGAGGGGCCGACCACCACGGCGCCCGCGCCGTCGGCGAACAGGAACGCCGTGGAGCGGTCGCTCATGTTGATCGTGTTGGTCAGTTTCTCCACACCGATCACCAGCACGTTCTTCGACGTGCCGCACCGCACGAGGTCCGACGCCAGCGCCAGCGCGTGACAGAACCCCGCGCAGCCCGCGGAGACGTCGAACGCGGCCACGCCGTTCATGCCCAGTTCGGTGGCGATACGCGGGGCGGCCGCGGGTGTCAGCAGCAGATGTGTCGACGTGGCGACGATGACGCAGTCGACCTCGTCGTAATCCACGCCCGACGCTGCCAGCGCGTTCTGCGCGGCGGCCACGCTCATGCTCTGGATCGTTTCGTCCTCGGAGGCGAAACGTCGGGTCTTGATGCCCGACCGGGTCTGGATCCACTCGTCACTGGAGTTGATCGGTCCCGCAACTTCGTCGTTGGTGACCACACGGGCCGGGCGATAGACGCCGAGCCCGAGGATCGCGGTGTGCTCAGCCCCGGTGGTCTGGGCGATTCGAGCAGACATGATGCGTCTCCTAATACCTGCGGCGCTGCAGCCGGGGATCCGGCGGAGCCTCGAACTCCTCATCGATGTGCCATGGCTACGAACTTAGACATGAGGCTCCCTCATATTACCCGAGGGTTGGCGCGCGAGTGCGTATTCTCACAATCGCCGGGTATATCGCCGAAAGCACGTCCTTCTACTGCTCGGCGTGCATCCCAACTAGTGATGCGAGGTCACCATGCTCGGTCTCGGGATTATCGGCTGGATCATCATCGGTGGTCTTGCCGGCTGGATCGCAAGCAAGATCATGAAAACAGACGCTCAACAGGGCATCCTGCTGAACATCGTCGTCGGCATCATCGGCGGTTTGCTCGGCGGTTTCCTGCTCAAGTTGCTCGGCGTCGACGTCGAGGGTGGCGGGCTGTGGTTCAGCTTCTTCACCTGCCTCGGGGGCGCGGTGATTCTGCTGTTCCTCGTCGGCCTGGTCACCGGCCGCCGGGCCTTGCGCTGACCGGACGAGTCACAGGCTCCTCCCGTAAGGTGTGATCGCTTGCGCCCGACCTATCGTTGAAGGGCGCAACCGAATGCATCCAGCACGAAAGAGGAGCCTGTGGCACGCCGTCCCACCCCGCCCGGCACGCCCGAAACCACCGGAGTCGGCCACGTCGTCGACTTGGTCAGGGCCGCCATTCCCCCGCTGCATCCCGCGGGTCTGCCCTTCGTCGCCGCGCCGCTCGCGGTCGCGGTGGTGGGCGGCAAGCGCAAATGGGTGCGCCGGACGGGTCTGGTCGCCGCGGCGGCCTGCGCCACCTTCTTCCGGCACCCGAAGCGTGTCCCGCCGAACCGGGCGGGCGCTGTGGTCGCCCCCGCCGACGGCGAGATCGCCTTGGTCGACACGGCCGCGCCGCCCGCGGAGCTCGGGCTCGGCGATCAGCCGCTGCCCCGGGTGAGCATCTTCCTCTCCGTGCTGGACGTGCACGTGCAGCGCACGCCGGTCTCCGGCACTGTCCGCGCAGTGCACCACCAGGCGGGTCAGTTCCGCTCGGCCGATCTGCCCGAAGCCAGCTCGGTCAACGAGCGCAACAGCATGCTGCTCGAGACCCCGGCGGGCAAGCAGCTCGTCGTGGTCCAGATCGCCGGTCTGCTTGCCCGGCGCATCGTGTGCGACGCGCAGGTCGGCGACGTGCTCACCATCGGTGACACCTACGGTTTGATTCGCTTCGGCTCCCGGGTCGACACCTACTTCCCCGCGGGCACCGAGCTGCTGGTGCAGCCGGGGCAGCGCACCATCGGCGGCGAGACCGTTCTGGCCGTGTTGTCATGATGGAAGCGGCTGTGCCCACCCAACGGCGCAGGCGCCGCAGCGTCCGGCTGCTTCCGAGCATCGTGACCATCCTGGCGCTGGCCTCGGGTCTGTCCGCGGTGAAGTTCGCGCTGGACGGCGAGCTCGATATCGCGCTGGCCATGGTCGGCGCCGCAGCGGTGCTCGACACCCTCGACGGCCGCTTGGCCAGGATGCTCGACGCCACCACCAAGATGGGCGCGGAGCTCGATTCGCTGTCCGACGCGATCTCTTTCGGCGTCGCGCCCGCGCTCGTGCTGTACATCGCGCTGCTCGACCAGAACAGCGCGGGCTGGATCGTCGCGCTGCTGTTCGCGGTGAGCATCGTGCTGCGCCTCGCCAGGTTCAACACGCTGATGGACGACGACACCAGGCCCGATTGGTCGCGTGAGTATTTCGTCGGCGTGCCCGCTCCGGCGGGCGCGCTGATCGCGCTCGTGCCGATCGGGCTGTACGTGCAGTTCGGTGACGGCTGGTGGGTCGGCTTCTACGAGGTCGCGGCCTGGACGGTGTTCGCGGCGGCGTTGTGCGTCAGCACGATTCCGACGCTGGCGATGAAGTCGGTGTCGGTGGCGCCGCAGGCGGCGGCCGGGCTGCTCGTGCTCGTCGCGGTGGCGGCGGCCCTGCTGGTGACCTACCCGATCGTGCTGCTGCTGATCCTCGTCGCGCTGTACCTGGGCCACATCCCGTTCGCCTGGCACTCGCAGCGCTGGGTGGCCGCGCGGCCGGAGACCTGGCAGCACAAGCCCGCCGAACGCCGGGCGCAGCGCCGGGCGCAACGGCGTCGTCCGGCGATCCCCTCCGGTTTCCGCGGTTCGACCGCGCGGCTTCGGCTGCGCAGGCCCGGCGGACGCCGGGAACAGGCCGACGACGTTCTGCGCTGACACAGGCACCGCGCGCTGGCCGAAGACTGACGGCGACGCGAGCGGCGAGCGCGGAGGAAGGTGAGGCGTGGAACCCGACGGACTGCGCGAATTCCAGGCGCATCGCCCGCGGTTGTTCGCGCTCGCCTACCGCATGCTCGGCTCGGCGACCGAGGCCGAGGACGCGGTGCAGGAGACCTTCCTGCGCTGGGACGGCACCGACCGGGCCACCATCCGCTCCGCGGAGGCCTGGCTCACCACCGCCGTCGTGAATCTCTGCCGCACCTGGCTGGTTTCGGCGCGGGCGCGGCGCGAGACCTACGTCGGCCCGTGGCTGCCCGAGCCCGTGCCCACCGCGGACGGCGAACTGGGTCCGCTGGAGACCGTCGAGGAACGCGAGTTGGTCTCGCTGGCGCTGCTCACCGCGCTGGAACGGCTGAATCCCGTGGAGCGCGCGGTCTTCGTGCTGCGCGAGGCGTTCGGGTACGCGCACCGCGAGATCGCCGACATGCTCGACCTCACCGAGTCGGCTTCCCAGCAGACCTACCGCAGGGCCGGTCAGCGCGTCCGCGACGGCCGGACCCGATTCGCGATCGAACCCGCCCACGCGCGAGCGCTGATCCAGCGTTTCCTGGACGCGGCGCGTTCCGGCGAGATCGATGAGCTAGGCCGGATGCTCGCCGCCGACGTCACCGCCACGGCGGACGGCGGCGGCCGGATCAACGCCGCGCGGCGGCCGGTGCACGGCGCCGACCGGGTCGCGCGCTACCTCGCCGGTCTGTTCCGCTGGGCGGTCCCCGGCATGGAGATCGGGATCGAAGAGGTCAACGGCGCACTGGCGGTGGTCGTGCGGGTCGCCGGAAATCCCATGCTGATGGTCGGTTTCGAGCTCGACGGCGAACTCGTCGGCGAGTTGTACCTCGTCGTCAATCCGGACAAGCTGGCCTACCTCGCCGCCGTTCGGGCGTAGCCGTTCTCCGGTGTGACGCGGCTCATGCCGCGGACTGTCAGGAAACGGGGGCCTATCCGGTCTGAGTGGTGTCGGCCTACGAGAGGAGCCACCATCATGACCGGGAATCAGCACATCGTCGTTCTGGGAGCCGGGTACGCGGGTCTTGCCGCGGCCAAGCGGCTGGCCGCGGCCGCCGGTGACGCGCGGGTCACGGTTGTCGACGCGCGCGCCGAGTTCGTGGAGCGGGTGCGGTTGCATCAGCAGGTCGCCGGGCAGCGGGTACGTCGCTGGGACTTGGCGGAACTCCTGGAGCGCAAGGGCATTCGATTCGTCCGGGCGCGGGCTACGGGCATCGACACGGTCGGCAAGCGGATCGAGCTGGATCGCGGTGCCGCCGCCGACTACGACATCCTGATCTACGCGTTGGGCAGTCTCGCCGATCCCGTCGGCGTCCCCGGCGCGGCGGAGTTCGCCAAGACCGTTGCCACGCCGGAGGATTCGGCATGGACCGCGAAGGGAACCGTCGCCGTCGTCGGCGCGGGCGCCACCGGCATCGAGCTGGCCGCGGAACTCGCCGAGTCCCAGCCGGATTCGCGCGTGCTGCTGCTCAGTCCCGACGAGCCCGGCGCTTGGCTCTCGGCGACTGCGGTCGCGCACATCCGGAAGGTGTTGGAGCGCTTGGGTGTCGAGATCCGCACGGACGCGAAGGTGGTCGAGGTGACCGCGGACGGGGTCCGGCTGGTGAACGGTGAATTCGTCGCCGCCGACACCACGGTCTGGACCACCGGGTTCGGCGTGCCCGATCTCGCCGCCCGCGCCGGTCTCGAAGTGGACGGTGCGGGCCGGGTGCTGACGGACGAGTCGCTGCGCTCGCTCTCGCATCCGGACATCTACGCCGCGGGCGACAGCGCGGTGGTCGCCGGCCCCGGCGGACGGTCGCTGCGGATGGCCTGCGCGACGGCGCTGCCGACCGGCAAGTACGCGGCCGACGTGGTCGCGGCGCGGATGCGCGGGCGGGACCCGCGTGACCTGCGGTTCCGTTACGTCTTGCAGTGCATCAGCCTGGGGCGGCGGGACGCGGTCGTCCAGTTCGTGCACGCCGACGACACACCGGCTCGGACCGTGCTGCGCGGTCGGCTCGGGGCGGGGGTGAAGGAGCTCATCGTGCGCGGCGCGGCGGCCGCCGCTGGGTTGCGGTAGCGGCCGCTGAGCCGGATTTGCGACGGCGCGGCCTGTGATCGCGTGCTGCCCGACCAGGCGGCGAGGCGGGGCGAGTAGCAGTAGAAGCCGGACCAAGATCGTCAACTAATGGTTGACGCAGAAGTATCGTCAACCTATGGTTGACGCATGACTTCTTCGATTCGTCTCGACGACCTCATCTCCGCCATAAAGAAGGCTCGGCCGGACAACGTGCTCGAACAGCTTTCCGACGCGGTCATCGCCGCCGGTCACCTCGGCGAAGTGGCCGATCACCTGATCGGCCACTTCGTGGACCAGGCTCGCCGCTCCGGCGCGTCCTGGACCGACATCGGCGCCAGCATGGGCGTCACCAAGCAGGCCGCGCAGAAGCGGTTCGTCGCGAAGGGGCCCGGCGATCCGGCCGACGCGGCCGCGATGGATCCGAACGCGGGATTCGCCAAGTTCACCCCCCGCGCCCGCGCGGCGGTGATGGCCTCCCAGCAGGCCGCGCTCACCGCGGGCAACAAGCTCATCGGGCTGCCTCATCTGGTGCTCGGGCTGCTGAGCGAGCCGGAAGGCCTTGCCGCCAAAGAGATGCTGACGGCGAAACTCGACCTGGAGGAGGTGCACGCCGCCGCGACCGCCGCGCTGCCGCCCGCCGAATCCGGCGACGAGGCGCCCACCGGTCTGGTGCCCTTCGATTCCGAGGCCAAGAAGGCGCTCGAGCTGACCTTCCGCGAGGCACTTCGCCTGGGGCACAACTACATCGGCACCGAGCACATCCTGCTCGCCATCCTCGAACAGGAGAACGGCGCCGGCCTGCTGACCGACCTCGGCATGGACAAGGCGAAAACCGAAGCGCACCTGGTGGAACTGCTTTCGGTGATCGCCGCGCAGAAGCCGTGAAGCCGGGGCGTCCCGGCGTCCGAATCGTGCTCGCCGCCCTCGTCGCCGTGGCGCTCCGCACGGTCGTGCCGAAGCGCGGTCCGTGTGCGGATCGAATGATTCTGTCGCTGAGAGCATTTCGGTACGCGTCTGCCGCTCGTGTGCGCCGCCGCCGCGTCGTCCGCGCGGCGGCCCGCCGTGGTCGGGACCTATGCCCGCCCATGCGCGACAGCGCCGCACGGGAGCGGGCCACCCGTCCGCGGGACCTACGCCCGCCCGCGCAACCCGCCGCCCCACCGCGGCCACTGCGCCTGCGGTTTGGGGGCGGCGATCAGCGATTGCCGGTCGATGTCGGTGACGAACAGCGGTAACCGCGGTGCGAGACCGTCCAGCAGCGCGAGCAGCTTCCCGCCCAGCGCGGCCTGGTACTCGGTCATCGTCAGACCCACGATCTGAAGGAAGGCGACCCGGCCGTTGGGGGTCGCGATGGTGCCGAGCTCCGGATCGGCGACGAAGCCGACGGCTTGGATCGCCGAATCCGGCCGGTCCGCGGCGAGGGAACCGTTGGCCTTGATGGTGTGGCCGGGCTCGAACCACTTGCCCGATTGGAAGACGTACCTGGCGAGGTTCTGCAAGAAGTGCGCGGGCCAGATCGGCGCCTGCGCCTCGGCGGGATCGCCCGCCAGCCGGAAGGTGAACTCGAACCCCCACCCGGAGACGTCCGGATCGTCCCATTCCTTCGTGCCGAGCTCGCTCATGCCGTACCCGACGTAGTGCCAATGCGGGACCGGATCGGTGCGCGGGTACGCGCTGACCCCCTCCAGCGGGTCCGGCCCGCCCAGTGACCAGGGGTGCCCGACCGTCCAGTGCACCGGTTGTAGCTCGCCGTACAGCTGTGCCAGGGCGCCATCGATCGCATCCCGGCCGGGTCCAACACTCACCCGGTCACTTTAGGGGGTCGGCGCAGAAGGAAATTCCCGCAGACTCCGCCCCCAGCCACCGATTGCCGGTGACGAGGCCGGGGTGCGATGTGCTGGTCGCTTGCTCTACCGGGGTGTGTCACCGCCGACCGCTAAGCTATAGCGATGGCGGATGAATCGACTGATACGGATTCCGACCTAGTCGCGGGCGAACGCCGCGCCGACTTGTTGCGCGCTCTGTCCTATGTGTCGACGGAATCCGGACCCGACGGCGAGTACATCGTGAACGGTGATCTTCCGCCCGAAGTGGCGCCACCGTTCATTCGGGCCGTCATGCGCATCGAGGCCGAACTGCTGCTGCACGACGCCGAGCTCGTCACCGTGGACAACGAGGAACCCAGGACACCGGAGGATCGTCGCACCGACGCGCTTGTCGCGCTGTTCCTGCGCATCGACGACCGGCACTGAGACGCGGACCGCGGAGCGCACCGGGAAGGCTCGGACCTTGCACTCGGCACCCTCGAGTGCTAGAAATGGCTTTGGCACTCTCGACCTGTGAGTGCCAGGGTCGGGACGGTGAGACCGGGTTTCATCGACACCCCCGGTCGTCCGTCGCGGGCACCGAACCTGGCCAGCGTAACTGGGGCGATCCAACCAGCGGTCGTCCTGTGTGTCAGCCATATACATGGAGGATCTCAACAACGCCATGGCCAAGACAATTGCGTACGACGAAGAGGCTCGCCGCGGCCTCGAGCGTGGTTTGAACAGCCTCGCCGACGCGGTCAAGGTGACGCTGGGCCCCAAGGGTCGCAACGTCGTCCTCGAGAAGAAGTGGGGCGCCCCCACGATCACCAACGATGGTGTTTCCATCGCCAAGGAGATCGAGCTGGAGGACCCGTACGAGAAGATCGGCGCCGAGCTGGTCAAGGAAGTCGCCAAGAAGACCGACGACGTCGCGGGCGACGGCACCACCACCGCCACCGTCCTGGCTCAGGCGCTGGTGCGCGAGGGCCTGCGCAACGTCGCGGCCGGCGCGAACCCGCTGGGTCTGAAGCGCGGCATCGAGAAGGCCGTCGAGGCCGTCACCGCCAAGCTGCTCGACACCGCCAAGGAGGTCGAGACCAAGGAGCAGATCGCTGCCACCGCCGGTATCTCGGCGGGCGACGCGTCCATCGGTGAGCTGATCGCCGAGGCCATGGACAAGGTCGGCAAGGAAGGCGTCATCACCGTCGAGGAGAGCAACACCTTCGGCCTCCAGCTGGAGCTGACCGAGGGTATGCGCTTCGACAAGGGCTACATCTCCGGTTACTTCGTGACCGACCCGGAGCGTCAGGAAGCGGTCCTCGAGGACCCGTACATCCTGCTGGTCGGCTCGAAGGTCTCGACCGTCAAGGACCTGCTGCCGCTGCTGGAGAAGGTCATCCAGGCCGGCAAGCCGCTGCTGATCATCGCCGAGGACGTCGAGGGCGAGGCCCTGTCGACCCTGGTGGTCAACAAGATCCGCGGCACCTTCAAGTCCGTCGCCGTCAAGGCCCCGGGCTTCGGTGACCGCCGCAAGGCCCAGCTCGCCGACATCGCCATCCTGACCGGTGGCGAGGTCATCAGCGAAGAGGTCGGCCTCTCGCTGGAGACCGCCGGTGTCGAGCTGCTCGGCCAGGCGCGCAAGGTCGTCGTCACCAAGGACGAGACCACCATCGTCGAGGGCGCGGGCGACGCGGAGGCCATCCAGGGCCGCGTGGCGCAGATCCGCACCGAGATCGAGAACTCCGACTCGGACTACGACCGTGAGAAGCTGCAGGAGCGTCTGGCCAAGCTGGCCGGCGGTGTCGCGGTGATCAAGGCGGGCGCGGCCACCGAGGTGGAACTCAAGGAGCGCAAGCACCGCATCGAGGACGCCGTCCGCAACGCGAAGGCTGCCGTCGAAGAGGGCATCGTCGCCGGTGGTGGCGTGGCCCTGCTGCAGTCGGCTCCGGCGCTGGACGCGCTGAACCTCACCGGTGACGAGGCCACCGGCGCGAACATCGTGCGCGTCGCGCTGTCGGCTCCGCTGAAGCAGATCGCCTTCAACGCCGGCCTCGAGCCCGGCGTGGTCGCCGAGAAGGTCTCGAACCTGCCCGCGGGTTCCGGCCTGAACGCCGACTCCGGCGAGTACGAGGACCTGCTGGCCGCCGGCGTCGCCGACCCGGTCAAGGTCACCCGCTCGGCCCTGCAGAACGCGGCCTCCATCGCGGCCCTGTTCCTGACCACCGAGGCCGTCGTCGCCGACAAGCCGGAGAAGGCCGCCGCTCCCGCCGGCGACCCGACCGGTGGCATGGGCGGCATGGACTTCTGATCCCCGGATCAGCGAGTTCCCGCTAGTCACGAAGGCCGGTCCACCCTCGGGTGGACCGGCCTTCCGCATAAGATCTGCGGTGCCGCCTGCTCGAGAGCGAGGGGACTCCATGACCACATTGCCCGCCTGGGCGAACGATCCGGAGATGCTGCTCATCACCGAGGACGGCTATGACGCGCTGCCCGACGAGGTGCAGAAGCAGATCGAAGTCATCGACGGACGAGTGATTCTCTGCCGCAGTGGAAGTTCCGAACACAACATAGTGGCCCGCAGGCTGGCCAATGCGTTCGAAGCGGCCCGTCCGCAGGAGCCGTGCATTCGCGTCGTCACCGATTTCGAGATGCACTACCAAAGAATTCGGCCGCATACGCCCGGGTTCTCGTTCCGTAGGCCTGATGTCGTGGTTCACCGACGCATCGAGCGGGGCCGCAAGCTGAGCACCGACAGTGTGCTGCTGGTCGTCGAGGTGGTCTCACCGGGCTCCGAGTACGTCGACACCGTCGACAAGCGCGCCGAATACGCGGCCGAGGGCATACCCGTCTACTTGGTCGTGCATCTCGACGACGAACTGCGGGTAAAGATCATCCAGGAATACCGCCTCGACTGGGCGAGCGCGGCCTACCGCCGCGCGGAGCCACACCAAGAGGTGCTCGTCCTGAACGAACCGTATCCCCTGAAGGTCGAGTTCAGCGCGCTCGACGTCTAGGACCGCCGTTGGGCGCTGTCGGTTCGTCCGGACGTCCGAGGGCACTGGCCGGACGGCACCCGACGGTACGTAAGCCGAGGGCACCCCGGGCAGCGCCTTTCAGGTGGTGGCGGGGAGGCGGAGGCGTTCGGCTAGTTCGTTGAAGATGTAGAAGTTGGGGATGGCGGCGACGGGGGTGAGGGAGATCCAGGTGCCGTCGACTTTGATGCGGACCAGTCCGCTGCGGGCATCGATGAGCTGGATGCGGTCCCAGGGATAGACCTGATTGCGGAAGCTCAGGGCGACCAAATCGAGGCCGATATCGCCGAAGTGGACGGTTTCGCCGTTATCGATTTTGAGGACCGCGCGCGGCAGTTGGGTGCCGGTGACGGCGGACTGGATCGCCCTGCCCCATTCGCGCGCGTCGGCGAACTCGGTGTCGTCGAAAGCCGCGTGCGCGCCGTTGGGTCCGCTCATCTCCAGCGAATACTCGACGCGCGAGGTGTTCTGGAACGGGATGACCTGCTGGCGCACTTCGGCGGTGTCCCAGCGGAATCCGGCGATCTGCTCACCGGATCGGTACACGGTCATGCCGTGGTCGAACAGATCGAGCCGCGCCGAGCGGTTCTGCTGGTTCTGCCGGCCGCGCACCGAGGCCAGCGTGGCGGGCAGCAGTGCGACGACGCCGACCGCGACCCCACCCGCGAAGGATCCGACCGCAGCGCAAATCACACCGACGGCCGCGAGTCCGCCCGCGACGATCCCGCACCCGCGCACGAAGGTGTCGCTCACCGGTGCGGGGAGAAATGTTTGGCGGTGTGTGCCGAGCTTTTCGTACTCGGCCATCAGGTGTATCAGCTGCGACAACGGTATGGCGCGCCGGACGCCGGTTCCGCCTTCACCGTCCTCCGGCATGCTCGGAGTGGTCAATAGTCCCTCCATGAGGCGGTTTTCATCCGCGCGAAGCGTATTCCACCGGACCGAATATCGCTACCGCAACCCCTGGTGAATTGGCGCGCCGGTGTCATCGCGTATTCACCCCGCCAGCACGAAGGCGACCAGAAAACCTGCCGCCGTGGCCATTCCGACCCACCAGCCGCCCTCCCGATAGGCCTCCGGCATGAGCGAATCGGCCAAAACCGCGATGGTCGCACCGCCCGCGAAAGCCTGCACGGTGCTGATATGGGTGTCGGAGAGATTGTCCGAGAGACTGTTTCCCAGCACCGTGACGAGCACGAGAACCGCGCCGGTCGCCGCCCACAGCCCGAACGCCCGAGCCTGTTCGAATCCGTGCTGGCTGCGCATGAGCGCCGCGCCGCCGATGGCTTCTGGCACGTTGCCGACGGCCACCGCGACCAGCAGCACCAGCCCGCCGCCCGAGGTCAGTGAGACGCCGAGCGCGGTGTTCTCCGGCACGCCGTCCAGGATGGTGCCGAGCATCAGCGCCCAACCGATGGCCGCCGCGCCCAATTTCGTCTCGATCAGATGGTTGGCGACCACGTAGACCCCGGCGCCCGCGAACAGCGCCGCCCCGGCGATCACCGCGCCCGCCTGGTGAAAGGCCGGTTCGAACAGTTCCGAGGACACCGCCGCGATCATGGTGCCCGCGCCGAACGCCATCAGCGACGCGAGCAGCGGCCTCGGCAGCGACCAGCGCAGCCCGATGGCCGCGCCGATCAGCAGCGGTACCGCGGTGCCGAGACCGTAGAGCAGTGCCTTCAGCATGCGCCTCACCATAAGCGAAATCGCCGCTTCGGCTTCGCGCCTGCGCCGTCCGAGCCAGTCGAGCGCCCGGACAAGGCAACTCGCTCAGATGCCGGCGACCGAGACGACGCGGAAGGCGCTCGGCGTGCCGGGACCCATCGGCCCGCCCTTGTCGAACTGCGAGGCGACCACCAGCGTGCGCTCGCCGTCGCGCACCAAAGTGGTTGGAATGCTCAATGTCTCGTCGGTGAGGCGTTCGTCGAGCCGCGCGGACGCACCGTCCTCGGTCAGCGTCCAGCGCGAGATCGTGTTGGTGGTGTTGTGGACCGCCCACAGCGTGTCGCCGCGCAGCTCGAGGCCGTCGCCGTTGGTCATATCGCCGCCGTGCAATTCGACTTTCCGGATCGGCGCGTCGGCGGTGAGGTCGACGCGATAGAGGTCGCCGCCGACCATGTCGACCACCAGCAGGTACCGCCCGGACGGGTCCGCGACCAGGCCGTTGAGGCTGAAACCCCCTGGTTCGCGCGGTTCGATGACGCCGCCGAGCTCGAATCGTGGTGTCAGCTCGCCGCGTCCGCCCTGCGCGGCGACTGCGCGCGCCTGCTCGGGAGTCACCCGGTAGACCACGGCGCGCACGCTGTCGGTGAGGTAGGCGGTGCCGTCCGGCGTGAGGACGACGTCGTTGACGAAGCGCGGTTCGGCGCCGGGCACGTCGAAGCGGGCGATCAGTGCGCGAGAGCCGGTGTCGTACACGGCGACTCCCGCGGTCGAGTCGGTCACCCACAGGCGGCCCGACCCGTCGACCTTCAATCCGTTCGCGGTTTTTCGCCCGTCGGCGCCCTCGGGCAGGAACACCTCGGCCCGCTCGGCGTCGGCCGTGGCGCGGTAGATCGCGCCGGTGCTGTAGGAGCCGACGTAGGTGTCGCCGGTGCGGGCGTCCAGTGCGATGCCCTCGGGATAGGCGCGCTCGCCTGGCAATTCGTAGGCGGTGGTCACCCGCGGTGCTTCGTCGGGCGAGCCGCAGGCCGTCAGCGCGGCGAGCGCGAGGAGGGCGATCGGAAGGGTGCGCGTGCGGGACATGCCAGAACCTTTCGAATGTATCCATATTGAAGAACGTCAACGAACGTAGATTAGAGTTCTAATATCCGTCAAGACTCGAACGATGTGACGAGCGGATACCATGCCAGGCATGACCCCTATGCCCGCCTCCGAACGCATCGGCTCCTATGTCAAGCGCGCGGAGCAGGCCCTGGCCACGGCGAAGAACGCCGCACTGAAGCCCGCGGGGGTCACCGTCGCCCAGTACTCCGCGCTGCTGTTCCTCGCCGAGAACCCAGGCATCTCGGCGGCGGCCTTGGCGCGACTCTGCGGCGTCACCCCGCCGACCATGAACACCGTGCTCGGCAACCTGCAGGAGCGCGGTCTCATCGAGCGAACCCCGCACGCCTGGCACAAGAACGTCCTGGAGACCCGCCTCACCGAGCTGGGCGAGTCGGTGATGAAGGACGCCGATGCCCGCGCGATCCGGGTCGAGCGTTCGGTGGCCGCCGCGTTCACCGCCGCCGAACGCGACACCCTCATCGATTTGCTGACCCGCTGCGCCGACGCCTTCGACGCGGCCCGCCCCGAGGACGCGCCCGCGCCGAAGTAGTCGTCGTGACGATGCCGACCTACCGGTGTCGGCGGGCCGATAGTGGGGTGCTGCTCGTCGACGCTCGCTTCCGTCCGCGGTGCAGCAAAGAGCGACGTGCGAACGGCCCGGCGCCGCGCCCGACGTCGGTAGTCTGCGGTGATGGCGCACCTGCATGCGATCGGATTCGCGCTGGTCGCCGCGCTGTGCATCGCGTTCAGCGCGGTGTCGCGGCAGCGGGAGGCGGCGCGGGTGCCGGACGGGGATCTCGGGCGTCTCGGCGCGATCGGCAGCCTGGTGCGTCGGCCGCTGTGGTGGCTCGGGACGGCGGTCGGCGCGGGCGGTTACGTTTTCCAGGCGATGGCGCTCGGTCGCGGATCGGTGCTTCTGGTGCAGTCGCTTCTGGTGAGTTCGCTGCTGTTCGCGTTGCCGCTGGCGGCGACGCTCGCCGGGCGCGTGATTCGGCGCTCGGAATGGTTGTGGGCTTTGGTGCTCAGCGTCGCCATCGTGGTGCTACTGGTCGTCGGCGATCCACGGCAAGGGAAACAGCATGCGGCAGGCTGGCATTGGGCGCTCACGGCCGCGATCGGGCTACCGCTTCTCGCGGCTTGTCTGCTCGGTGCGCGACGACGTCCGGGCGGGCGGCGGGCGCTGTTGCTCGGCATCGCGGCGGGCGCGCTGTTCGGCGTCGCGGCGGTGCTGACCAAAGGTCTGGTCGCGTTGGTCGGCGAAGGGCCCGCCGCGGTGTTCGGGTCCGCGGAGACCTACGCCCTCGTCGTGGTGGGTGGCGCCGCGGTGGTCCTCCAGCAGGACTCCTATCAGGCAGGGGCACTGCAAGCTTCGCTGCCCGCCGCAACGGTGACCGAACCCGTCGTCGCCGCGGCCCTCGGCATCCTGCTGCTGAACGAGTACTTCGACGTCGACGGCCCCCAGGTCGTCCTGCTGGCCCTCGCCCTGGCCGCGATGATCACCGCCACCCTCGCCCTGTCCCGCTCCGCCGCAATCGAACCCGTCCCAGACCCCGCCCCGATCCGCTGACTCGAGTTCAGGTGTCGGTCGTCCCGCCGTCAGCACCCCGTCCGCCCGTTCCGCGGGTATACCACCCACTCCAGCCGTAGGCTGAATTCATGTCACGCGGCGAGATCGAAGGCGTGCTCTACGACATCGACGGCGTACTGGTTACCTCCTGGCGCGCAATCGAGGGAGCGCGCGACGCCGTGCGTGAATTGCGCGAAAAGGGTTTGCGCCGAGCATTTCTCACCAACACCACATCGCGTACCTGCGCCGAGATCGGCAGTCGGTTGAAGTCGGCCGGATTCGAGATCAATACGGCGGAAATCGTCACGGCGGCCAGGCTGACCGCCGAATTCCTGCGGCGCCGCTATTCGGATGCCCGCGTCTGGGTGTTGAATCACGGCGACATCGAAGCGGATCTCGCCGGACTGGAACTGGTCGAGAAAGATCCCGACGTTGTCGTGATCGGCGGCGCGGGAACGGAATTCACGCACCGCGCGCTCAGCAGGGTGGTCGAGCTGATGCTGGACGGCGTGCCGGTCGTCGCGATGCAGGGCGGCCTCACCTGGGCCACCGACGACGGCCTGCGTATCGACGCGGGCGCGTATCTCCCTGGTCTCTCGGCGGCGGGCAACGCGGAGATCGAAGTGATCGGCAAACCCGCACCGACGGGGTTTCGCACCTGCGCGCAGCTCATGGGTCTGGAGCCCGCCGAGATCGTGATGGTCGGCGACGACCTGCATTCGGATGTGCTGGCCGCGCAAGCGGTCGGCATGACGGGTGTGCTCGTCCGCACCGGAAAGTTCCGGCCCGGCGTGCTCGCCGCCTCGGACCTCGCGCCGGACCACGTGATCGACTCCGTGGCCGCATTGCCGGAACTGCTGTCGACCAGCGGCGTCGCCGGGTGAAGATTGGGACCGGTCCGTTCGAAAAAAGTTCTACGAAATTCCTCCAAAAGCCTTCCGGCGCGGCGGATTGCTCGGTATCGTCCGTGTCGGCAAACAGCCAGTGACAATGGAGTTGCGATGGTCGGATCGGAGGAATGTTTGATCTAGCTACCAGGCTGCCAACTTTCGGCTAACGCGCGGTCGGTCGAAGGTTGAGACGAAGGGCCCGATCCATGACGAGGGGATCGGGCCCTTCGGTATTGTCTGCCCCAATGTCACAGGATGCGAATACGGGACGAATGTATGCCGGGCAACCCGTAGAGGACCGGCAACGCCAGCGGCGTGCGCGTTTTCTGGAATCGGGCCTGACGGTCTTTGCGCGCGACGGATACGCCAATAGTTCGGTGGGCGCCATCTGTAAAGACGCCGGGCTCTCCTCACGACAGTTCTACGAGGAGTTCACCGGGCGCGAGTCACTCCTACTCGAGCTCTACGAGCAAATCGACAAGGAGTCGCGCGAAGCGGTGACCGTCGCGCTCGACAAGAAGACCGACGCGTCCGCGCTGGAGCTCATCGACGCCGCGGTGCGCGCCTACGTCGAGTCCATCGGCGCCGATCCGCGCAAGGCACGCGTCGCGCTCGTCGAGGTGGTGGGCGCCGGGCCGAAGGTGGAGAAATTCCGCCTGGAGCTACGCCGCGTGTGGGGCTCGCTACTGGCGAGCGCCGCGGAGGACGCGGCCATGCACGGCGAAATCCCGCCGGGTGACTACGAAATGCGGGTGCTGGCGATCATCGGCGCGGTCAACTACGTGGTGGATTCGTGGAGCGGCTCGGATCCGCGCCCGCCGCTGGACGACGTGATCCGCGTGCTGAGCCGGGTGATCATGGGCGCGGTCGGCGCATAGGCCCTGCCTAGCAGACCGGGTGGTCGGCTGCCGACGCGGCGGTACGTGACGCCGCGCGGTAGCGTGCGCAGCATGGAGACAGTTCCGATCCAGGTGCCGGACGGCAGCACCATTCCGGTGCGGTTGATTCCGGCCGAGGGTCAGCACCGACATCCGGTGACGCCCGACGCGCCGCGCCCCGTCGTGGTGATCGTGCCCGGGCTCGGCGTGCCGGGCGCGTACTACGAACTGGTCGCCCAGCAATTCGCCGCGCGCGGATTCGACGCCGCCATCGGCGAATTGCGCGGCAACGGCGACAGCCGCCCGCGGCCGAGCCCGACCAGCACCTACGGCTACCACGAGCTGGTCTCGGTGGACTTCCCCGCCATGTTGCAAGTGGTGCGCGACCGGTTTCCGGCGAGCACGCCGTACCTGCTCGGGCACAGCATGGGCGGTCAGCTCGCCGCCATGTACG
Source organism: Nocardia sp. NPDC004654 (assembly GCF_040609595.1). Classification (NCBI taxonomy): domain Bacteria; kingdom Bacillati; phylum Actinomycetota; class Actinomycetes; order Mycobacteriales; family Nocardiaceae; genus Nocardia; species Nocardia sp. NPDC004654. The sequence goes on from NZ_JBEXKI010000001.1 coordinate 965,014, forward strand.
CGGCGCGGGTCCGCGGCAGGCTCGGCGGGCTGATCCTCGTCGCCTCGGGCACGCCGTACTACCGCGGCTATCGTGGATTGTTCAGTCCCGGCATGCTGTTCGGCACCGCCGCCGCCTCGTTGACCGCGAGCCTCGCGGGTTTCTGGCCCGGCGACCGGATCACCGTCGGCGGCTTCGGACCGCAGTCGAAGGTGCTCATCTCCGACTGGGCGCGGCTGGCGCGCACCGGCAGGTTCGTGCCGGTCGGCGCCGATATCGACTACGATGAGCGCATCGCCCGGCTGAAGCTGCCGGTCCTGTCGATCACCATCGCGGGCGACGAGCTCACCCCGCGCGGCTCGGCCGAACATCTGCTCGGCAAGATGCCCGCCGCCGAGCTGACCACCTGGCATCAGCCGGAACGGTTGGGGCACAACGGCTGGATCCCGGATCCGAATTCGACCGTCGACCGCATCGAGAAGTGGCTGCGCGACCGCTGATCGCCTCAGCGGCTGCGCACCGGCCGGGTGGCGAAGACCGGCACCGCGTTCGGATGCCTGCGCGATGTCGACCGCAGCCTGCGGGCGTACGCGCGCAGCAGGTCGCGCCAATCCTCCTGCCACGGTAGGGTTTCCATCTCCAGCTCGGCGAACATGGCCGCCGCGATCCCGTCGAACAGATCCTGCTGATCCGTGAAATGCCGGTACGCCGCCATCGGGTCGGCGCCGAGCGCGACGCCGAGTTTGCGCATGGAGAACCCGTCGAGCCCGGTCTCATCGATGACCGTCAGCGCGACCGCCGCGATGTAGTCGCGGTTCAGCGCGGTGCGGGTGGGCGGTGTGCTCTTGCGCGGCGTCATCCGGCGACCAGCCGCCGCGAAACCTGCCGCGAGACGATGCACGCCGGGGACCGACGCACCGGGATAGCCGGTGAGGACATGGCGGGCATGCGGGTCATGGTAGACGTCGACCGTTCCCATCTACGATGTAGATCACATCTACGGCGTAGACATTTGCCGCGCGATGACCGCGAACACGCAACGGTGCGACCGAATCCGGCCGAGGGCGGAGGACGAAAGCGGTACATTTCTTCGACTCGGGTTCGGCAAGGGACGGGCACATGGTCGAGTTGATATCTCCACCCGACGCGATCTTCCTGGTGAACGAGTCGCGGGAGCATCCGATGCACGTCGGTTCGCTCCAGCTGTTCCAGCCGCCGGACGACGCGGGTCCCGATTTCGCCAGGACCATCCACGAACAGATGCTCGCGATGCCGGTGCGCAAGCGCCTGTTCCGCAAACGTCCGGGCACCGTGCTCGGCGGCATCTCCAGCCTCACCTGGTCCTACGACGACGAGGTCGACCTGGACTATCACCTGCGCCGCTCCGCGCTCCCCTCACCGGGCCGGGTGCGGGAACTGCTCGACCTGACTTCCCGGCTGCACAGCAGTCTGCTCGACCGGCACCGCCCGCTGTGGGAGCAGCGTTTGATCGAGGGTCTCGACGACGGTCGGCTCGCGGTCTACACCAAGGTGCACCACGCGCTGATCGACGGCGTCTCGGCGCAGCTGTTGCTCCAGCGCACGCTGAGCACCGACCCGAACGCGACCGACGTCCAGGTGCCGTGGAGTTCCTCCGGCGCGGGCCGACGCGGCGGTGGTCCGTCGCTGGCCGGGCGCGCGGTGAGCGCGCTGCGCGGTATCGGCGGCATCGCACCGTCGACCCTGGCGCTGGCCAAGCAGGCGCTCGCCGAACACCGGCTCGCCCTCCCGTTCGACGCGCCGGACTCGATGTTCAACGTGCGGATCGGGGGAGCGCGGCGCTGCGCCGCGCAGTCCTGGCCGCTGGCGCGGATCAGGGCGGTGAAGGCGGCGGCCGACGTCACGGTCAACGACGTGGTGCTCGCGATGTGCTCGGCGGCGCTGCGCTGCTATCTGCTCGAGCACGACGCGCTGCCGGATCGGTCGCTCATCGCGATGGTCCCGGTGTCGCTGCGCCACGACGACGCGGACGAGGAGAGCGGCAACAGCGTCGGCACCATCCTGTGCAACCTGGGCACTCATCTGCCCGACCCGGCCGAGCGCCTGCGGACGATCAGCGAGTCCATGAGCGAGGGCAAGCGGTTGTTCGCGCAGATGCCCAAGACGCAGGCACTCGCGGTGTCGGCGTTGATGATCGCGCCGCTCGGCCTGTCCACCGTTCCCGGCTTCGTCTCGGTGACGCGCCCGCCGTTCAACATCGTCATCTCGAACGTGCCGGGGCCGCGGGAACCGATGTACTGGAACGGCGCGCGGCTGGACGGCAACTACCCGATGTCGATCGTTCTGGACGGCCAGGCGCTCAACATCACCGTGACGTCCAACGCGGGCAACCTCGATTTCGGCGTGGTCGGCTGCCGCCGCAGCGTGCCCCACCTCCAGCGGATTCTCCGGCACCTGGAGACAGGGCTCGCCGAGCTCGAGCACGCCACCGCGTGAGTCCTATTCGCCCTTCTCCATGAGCATTTGGGTGAAGAACTCGTAGATGAGCGCGGCCTGGAACGCCATCTGCTTGTTGTCCGCGGCGCCGCCGTGCCCGCCCTCGATGTTCTCGTGGTACCAGAACGTGTGGCCCTGCTCCTCCAGCAGCGCCGCCATCTTGCGCGCGTGCCCGGGATGGACGCGGTCGTCGCGGGTGGAGGTGGTGAGCAGGATGGGCGGGTAGTCGGCGTCGGCGCGCGCGTTCTGGTACGGCGAGTACTTGCCGATGTACTCCCACTCCTCCGGCTTGTCCGGGTCGCCGTACTCCGCCATCCACGACGCGCCGGCCAGCAGCAGGTGGTAGCGCTTCATGTCGAGCAGCGGGACCTGGCAGACGATGGCGCCGAACAGCTCCGGGTACCTGGTGAGCATCACGCCCATCAGCAGACCGCCGTTGCTGCCGCCCACCGCGCCGAGCTGCCGCGGGGTGGTGATGCCCCGGTCGACGAGATCCCTCGCGATGGCGGCGAAATCCTCGTACACCTTGTGGCGGTTGGCCTTCTGCACGGAGGTGTGCCACTCCGGGCCGTACTCACCGCCGCCGCGGATGTTGGTCATCACCCAGGTGCCGCCGCGCTCCAGCCAGCCCATACCGGACGCGCCGCTGTAGGCGGGCGTACGGGACACCTCGAAACCGCCGTAGCCGGACATGACCGTCGGGCCCGGCTCGTCTTTGCGGTCGCGGTGCCGAATCACGAAGTACGGCACCATCGTTCCGTCGTCGGACCGGGCGAAGAACTGCTCGGTCTCCACGCCGTCGGCGTCGAAGAACGCGGGTTCCTGCTTGAGCTGCTCGGTGCTGCCGCCGACCGCACTGGCCAGCAGCGTGGCGGGGGTGGTGAAACCGCTTGTGGTGAGCATGAACTCGTCGCCGCCCTCCAGCGGGTCCAGGTTCATGACGCTAGTCGTCGCCATCGGGGGCGTGTCGGCCAGCGGCTCGACGGCCCACCCGCCGGGGCCGGGGGTGAGCACGTGCAGCTTGGTCTGCACGTCCTGGAGGGTGATGAGCAGCAGGTGGTTCTCGGTCCAGCCGTAGCCGTGTAGCGAGGTGTGCGCGTCGGGTGTGAACAGCGCCTCGAAATCTCTTGCGCCGGAGAGGAAGCTCTCGAAGTCGGTGGCCAGCAGCGCACCTGCCGGGTAGGTCACGCCGCCCACCTCCCACGGCGACTTCAAGCGGACCAGCAGCCAGTCCTTGTACCAGGATTCGCTGGCGTCGGTCGGCACGTCGATGTGGCGCAGCGTGCCGTCGTCTTCGATGAGGTAGACCTCTTCGTTGAAGAAATCGGTGGCGCGGCCGACGAAATGACGTTCGTAGCCGGGGGTGCGGTCGTAGCCCGCCGAGACCGCGACATCCTCCTCGGATCCCTCGAAAACCGTTTCGGCGTCGGCGAGTTCGGTTCCGCGCCGCCAGCGCTTTGCGATGCGCGGGTATCCGGATTCGGTCAGCGAACCCGGTCCGAAATCGGTCCCGACGTACACCGAGTCGACGTCGATCCAGCGGATCTCCGATTTCGCCTCGGGCAGGAAGTAACCGCCGTCCGACTGTTCGATGAATTCTTTTCGCTCGATGTCGAATTCGCGAACAACCTTGGCGTCGGCGCCGCCGCGGGACAGGCTGACGAGCGCGCGCGACTGTTCCGGCCGCAGCACCGCGGCGCCGCCCCACACCCAGTTCTCGCCTTCGACGGCGGCCAGCGCGTCCAGGTCGATCAGCACGTCCCAGTCCGGCGATTCCTTGGCGTACTCGGCGAACGTGGTGCGCCGCCACAGGCCGCGCGGGTGCTCGGCGTCGCGCCAGAAGTTGTACAGCCAGCGCCCGCGCCGACCCGGGTAGGCGATCTTGGTGTCGGTGTCGAGCATGTCGAGGATGCGGCGTTCCAGCTCGGTGAACCGCTCGGTCGAGGCGAAGCGCTCCCCGACGACCTCGTTGTGGGCGCGCGCCCACTCCAGTGGCCGATCGCCGGTCACCTCTTCCAACCACAGGTAGGGATCGTTCATTCTCTGCTCGACGCCGCTCATGCCTCCGCCTCGCTGGCGCTCGGCTCCGGCATGCGCGAGGCGCGCTGGCACATGATTCGGTCACTGCGTTCCCTCATGTCAACTATTGTTGCTGAGCGGCGTCCTCCCTGCGTGCGCGGTTACCAGAAGTGTGCGACGTCGAGTACGACTCGCGATCCGCCGCCGGGGCCGTCCAGCGTGAACACCCGGAACGGCAGCCGCGCGCGCACGCCGACGCCCAAGGTGGTCTGACCTTCGAACGAGCCCGCCCAGGCGACCTGTCGGAAGGTTCGATAGCCGGCGACTCTCGCCAGTTCGCCGCGATCGGCCGGGGCGTAGGTGAGATCGCCCGCGTTGTCGTAGGCCGGAGCGTGCACCGTCACGCTCAGGAACGCGCCGCCGCGCAGCGGCACGGGCGCGCCGGAGGCGTCCATGCTCACCGAATCGACGTAGGTCGCCCGGTAGCCGGTGACCGGACCGGCGACGTCGATCACGAGTCGGTCGAAACACTGGTGGCGACCGGAGCGCACGTTCGTGACAGGCGCGGACGAATGGTTCGGCTCGGTCTTCTCGAGCGAGCCCCAGACCAAGCCGCAATAGGAGGGGGTCGCGTGGGCGGAGTTGGGAATGATCAAGAGTGCGATTCCGGCGGCAAGCGCGGAAATCAGGACGAGGAAGCGACGCACGTCGCACCGCCTTGGGGCAGTTGGGATGAAGCACACGGAAAATCGGTCTGATCCGACAATTCGTTAGGCACCGTTGTGTCGCGGATGCGTCTCGAATTCGTCGCTGCCCGCGCTCATTAAGATCGAAATTCCGTACCGAACGACAGGAGTCCGACCTTGGCCGCCTTCCTGTGGGAACAGCACTGCTGTCTGCCGCTGCTGCCCACCGCCGACATCACGGAGCTGGCCAGGTACCCGCTGGGCTCCTACCTGTCGGTGAACGTCGGTTACTCCAGGCAGAGCACCGCCGATTCGCTTGCGCTGGTGCGGCAGTTTCGTCGGGATGCGCTGGCGGACGGACGGTTTCGCCTGGTTGTCGGTCTCGAGGACCTCGGCGATCCGGAACGCATCGCGCTCGCCTTCGATCTGGAGGACTCGGAGCCGCTCGGCGGCGATCTGGACAACGTCGAGGTGTTCCACGAACTCGGCGTGCGCTCGCTGCTGCCGACCTACAACCACGCCAACGCGGCGGGCTGCGGCTGCCTCGATACCGAGGACACCGGACTCACTCCCTACGGAAAGGATTTGGTGCGCAAACTCAACGAGGTCGGCGTGTTCGTCGACGGCGCGCACTGCTCGCGGCGCACCGGGCTCGACCTCGCCGCGCGCACCGCCGTGCCGATGATCTACAGCCACGCCAATTTCGCCGCACTGTGGGATCACCCGCGCAATATCACCGACGAGCAGGCCAGGGCGTGCGCCGAGACCGGCGGTGTCATCGGTGTCAACGGCGTCGGCATCTTCTTGGGCCGCAACGAACCCGACGATCGGGCCCGGCGCGTCGCGGCCATGGCCGATCACATCCAGTACGGCGTCGAACTCGTCGGTGTGGAGCACATCGGCATCGGCTCGGACTACTCCTTCGACGGCGAGGATTTCAACGCCGAGCTGTTCGCCAACCCAGGCGCCTTTTCCGATTCGTACACCAAATGGGGTCCTTTGCAATGGGTTCCGCCTGAGGACCTGCTCGGGATCGGCGTCGGCCCCGGACTGGACGCCGAGCTGGCCGCGCGCGGGTTCACCGAAGACGAGCGCGCCGCGGTGTTCGGCGAGAACTTCCGCAGGGTCGCCGAGCAGGTCTGGCGAAACTGATTCAGCCGAGGCGCACGAGCATCTTGCCGGTGTTCGCGCCCGACAGCACGCCGAGGAACGCGGCGGGCGCCTGCTCCAAGCCTTCGTACACGGTCTGCCTGGTGCGCAGGGTGCCGTCGGCCAGCCAAGCGGCGGCCTTGGCGATGTACTCACCGAAGACCGGGAAGTAGCTGCTCACCAGCATGCCGCGCAGCGAAATCTCCTTGGTGGCAGCGAGATACAGGTCGGGGCCTTGCTCGCCGGTCGCGCCGTTGTATCCGCTGATCGCGCCGACCAGCGCGACCCGGCCGTTCGGCCGCATGGCAGCCACCGCGACGCGCAGGTGCTCGCCGCCGACGCTGTCCAGATAGACGTCGACGCCCTCCGGCGCGGCCGCGGCGAGCTGCCCTTCCAGGTCGCCCGCGCGGTAGTCGATCGCGGCGTCGAAACCGAACTCCTCCAGTAGCAGAGCGGTTTTCGCCGGGCCACCCGCCGAGCCGATGACCCGGCCCGCCCCCAGCGCCTTGGCGATCTGACCGGCGACGCTACCCACCGCGCCCGCCGCCGCCGAGACGAAGACGGTGTCGCCGGGCCGGACCGGCGCCACGTCGGTGAGCGCGGCGTACGCGGTGAGCCCGGTGGTGCCGAGCGCGCCGAGGAAGTGCTCGGGCTCGGCCGCCGACGTATCGATCGGTGTCGCGAGTGCGTCGTCGAGGATCGAGTGTTCCCGCCACCCCGCGAAGTGGGTCACCGTGGCGCCCACTGGAATCCGCTCCGACCGCGAGGCGATCACCTCGCCGACCGCAGACCCCTCCAACGCCGCGCCGACCTCGAACGGTGCGATATAGGACGGGCGGTCGTCCATCCGCCCGCGCATGTACGGGTCGACCGACATCCAGGTGTTTCGCACCAGGATCTGCCCTTCGGCGAGTTCCGGCATCGGCCGGGTCACCAGCTCGAAGTTCGCCGGGGTCGGCGCACCCTCGGGCCGGGCCGCCAAGTGAATCTCCCTCGTCGTGACCGGCAATGTGGTGGTCGAAATTGCCTGTGCAGTCATCTGTTTCGCACTTCCTCGGAGAACGATCCGGACTGTTCCATCCGGCACCGATCACGCTATGAGCGCCTCGGACGGCTTCCCAGGTCCTGCGCCGCCACCAACCGGTCCGAACACGCCACCGCCCGGTACGCCCGTCGGCTGAAGCGGCAACCCCCTACTGCTCGGTGCGCGTCGCCGGTAGTTGGGCGGCGTCAGGAGTGTCGACGGGCCGAAGGGGAGCTGCCTGTCCAGCGCCGGAAGGCCTTGCGCAACGCCCGGTCGTCGGCGAAGCCGAGGCGGTCGGCGACGGTCGCGGTGGTGAGTCCTTGGTCGAGAAGCCTTTTCGCGCGTTCGTAGCGGGCCAGGTCGACCTCGCGCCGCCATCCGGTGTCGTGCTCGGCGAGTTGGCGTTGCAAGGTGCGCGGGCTCACGGCCAGGCGGTGGGCCACCGAGGCGAGGGAAGGTTCGCCCTGGTCGAGGGCGGCGTCCAGGGCGGTGCGGAACACTTCGAGGGGGCTGGAGACCGGCTTGGCCGTGGCGAGCACCAGGTCGGCGTGGCTGCGCAGTAGGTCGGCGAGCATCGGGTCGGCGCGGGGGAGCGGTGCGGCGGCGTCGGCGGCGGTGAAGGTGATGGTGTCGGCGGGTGCGTCGAATTCGATGCGGTCGGTGCCGAAGGCGGTGGTCAACACCTCGTGGGTGGCCGGGGCGGCGTGACTGAAGGTGAGTCGGGCGGGAACGACGCGTCGGCCGGTCGCCTCGCGGGCGCGCCGCAGGTAGTAGGCCAGCACGTACTCGTTGACCACCGCGGCGACGTCGGGATCGCCCGCGGTGGTGCGGTAGCCGACGGTGAGTTCGCCGGGGTGGTCCAGCTCGAAGCCTTCGGCGGCGGCGGTCACCACCCGGTGATAGGGCTGGGCCGCCCGCAGCGCGTCGGCCAGCGTCGGACCGGTGGTGACGAGATAGTCCCAGGTGGTCAGGGTTCCGAGCGGGGCGGCCCGCGCCACGGCCAGACCGGCTCCCGGCTCCGGCCTCGCCCGCGCGAGCAATTCCCACAGGTCGACCAGCGAGCGCAGCGGAATCCGGTTGAGCTCACCGGCCAGCGCGGCGTCGTCGATCGCGGGAATGCGGGCCAGCCGCGCCGGGTCGACGTCCGATAGCCGAACGACATCACGGACCAGGCGGACGAGATGCGTCGAGGTGGTGCCGTCGATCGGATCGAGCGGCCGGACCCCGTCGTCACCGTTCGATCCGCCGTTCGTCACGACGCCAGGGTAGGCGTATCTCCGCATTGGCTCCGGCCGTGCGCGGGCTTCGGTCGGACTGCGTCCGCCTGCGTGGATAGCGCATACCTCCGCATCCGCTCGGCCATGCGCGAACATCTGCGTCCGGCGGCGCGGGTGAGGCCGCTTCCGCCCAGGTCGGCGCGGCCGTGGCGGCGCTCGTCCGGTCCCGACGATGTCGCGTGTGCCCCGCATCTCACCGAACCGGGACCACGGTGGGTGAACTCCCGGCAACGGAGTTAGGCTCGGTGGCGTGACTTCCCACTACGATGTCGTCGTTCTCGGCGCTGGTCCCGGCGGTTATGTCGCCGCGATCCGCGCCGCTCAACTCGGCCTGCGAACAGCGATCGTCGAGCAGAAATACTGGGGCGGTGTGTGCCTGAACGTGGGCTGCATCCCGTCGAAGGCGTTGCTGCGCAATGCCGAACTCGCGCACATTTTCACCAAAGAGGCCAAGACCTTCGGCATCACCGGTGAGGCGAGCTTCGACTTCGGCGCGGCGTTCGACCGCAGCCGCAAGGTGGCGGACGGCCGGGTCAAGGGCGTCCACTTCCTGATGAAGAAGAACAAGATCGACGAGTTCGACGGCAAGGGCACCTTCGTCGACGCGAACACGCTGTCGGTCGAGCTGTCCAAGGGCGGCACCGAGACGGTCACGTTCGACAACGTGATCATCGCGACGGGCACCGTCACCAAGCTGCTGCCCGGCACCCAGCTGAGCGCCAACGTGGTGACCTACGAAGAGCAGATCATGACCCGGGATCTGCCCGGTTCGGTCCTCATCGTCGGCGCGGGCGCGATCGGCATGGAGTTCGGCTACGTCCTGAAGAACTACGGCGTCGACGTGCGCATCGTGGAGTTCCTGGACCGCGCGCTGCCCAACGAGGACGCCGACGTCTCCAAAGAGATCACCAAGGCGTACAAGAAGCTCGGCATCACCATCACCACCGGTGCGGCCGTGCAGTCCATCGACGACGACGGGTCCAAGGTCACCGTCTCGATCAAGGACAACAAGTCCGGCGCGGTGGAGACCGTCACCGTCGACAAGGTGCTGCAGGCCGTCGGCTTCGCGCCGCGGGTGGAGGGCTACGGCCTGGAGAACACCGGCGTGCAGATCGAACGCGGCGCCATCGCCATCGACGACTACATGCGCACCAACGTGCCGCACATCTACGCCATCGGTGACGTCACCGGCAAGCTGCAGCTCGCGCACGTCGCGGAGGCGCAGGGCGTGGTCGCGGCCGAGACCATCGGCGGCGCGGAGACCGTCACCCTCGGTGACTACCGCATGATGCCGCGCGCCACCTTCTGCCAGCCGCAGGTGGCCAGCTTCGGTCTCACCGAGGAGCAGGCGCGCGCCGAGGGCTACGACGTGAAGGTCGCGACCTTCCCGTTCACCGCCAACGGCAAGGCGCACGGCCTCGGCGACGCGACCGGTTTCGTGAAGCTGATCTCCGACAACAAGTACGGCGAGCTGATCGGCGGCCACCTGATCGGACCCGACGTCTCGGAGCTGCTGCCCGAGCTGACCCTGGCCCAGAAGTGGGACCTCACGGTCAACGAGCTCGCGCGCAACGTGCACACCCACCCGACGCTCAGCGAGGCGCTGCAGGAGGCCATCCACGGTCTCGCGGGCCACATGATCAACTTCTGAGCCGCGCGAAACGGTGGCGTTCGGTCCGAAAGGGCCGGGCGCCATTGTTTTTGGTATACAGCGAAGATGCTTCGCCGATTGCTGGTCGGGACCGCGCTCGCCCTGGTCCTCGTCGTGCTGCTGGGGGCAGGCACCTATTTCCTGATGAACTCGCGCACCTATCAGGTGGCGGGGCGGCTGGTCGATCGGGTCGACACCGCGGACAAGGTGGTCGCGCTGACGCTCGACGACGGACCCTCCGACAACGCGCCCGAAGTGCTGAAAGTTCTTGCGGACGCGGGCATTCCGGCCACGTTCTACCTGAACGGGCGCGATCTCGCGGCCCGGCCCGAGGCCGGTAGGGCGATCGCCGCCGCCGGTCACGAGATCGGCAACCACACCTACAACCACCGCCGCATGGTGTTCGTCTCCGACGAGACCGTACGCGCCGAAATCGAGGACACCGACGCCGAGATCGCGAAGACGGGCTATCGCGGACCCATCACCTTCCGCCCGCCCTACGGCAAGAAACTGTGGTCGCTGCCCGAATACCTCGCCGACCACGACCGCACCACCGTCATGTGGGACGTCGAACCGGACTCCGGCAAGATCGCCACCACCGATGAGATCGTCAGCGAAACCGTCGCTCAGGTGCGGCCGGGTTCGATCATCCTGCTGCACGTCATGAGCAACCCGGACTCCCTCGCCGCCATCCCGCGCATAGTCGAGGAACTACGCGCCGACGGCTACACCTTCCTCCCCATCTCCCAACTCCTCACCCGGTGACGTACGACCGGGAAGCGCTCGGCCGAGGATCTCCTCGACGACGTCGCTCTTGGCATTCGCGTAGTGCTGGACGAACTTCCAGTTACGCCGGGCCAGTTCCCGTTTGACTCGCTCGTAGTACTCCCTGTCGTCGTCATGCGTGCGGAGCCGGTCGCGAAAGGCCACGATGCGTTCGATCTCGGGTGCGCCCGATTCCTGGTCGAAGACATGCAAATTCACGCTCCACTGCGCGCCGTCCTCCACTCGCCGGACGAGACAGCGATGCTGGTACCAGTCCGGCTGCCGGATCCGTAATGCGTAGCCGGTGGCTTCGAGGGCCGGAACGTAGGCGACCTCATCGGCGGCGTCTGGGACGACCAGCAGGATGTCGATCAGCGGTTTGGCCGAGAGCCCGGGCACAGAGGTCGAGCCGGTGTGCTCGATCCGCAACGCGAGCGGACCGAGCGCCGCTCGTATCGCGGCTTCGTCCTCGGCGTACCAGGCGGGCCATTCGGGGTTGTAGTCCTCGATGACGATCTCGACGGCGTACGGCGTCAGCTTGCCGACGGTGGCGGCGGCGAGCTCCTCGTCCGAGTCCAACGTGGCCATACATCACCCTATCGAGGGGACGAGGCTGGGTTCGTGATGGTGGAGTCGCGCCGGTCTCGGGTTCAGAGCATGCCGTAGGCGCGGTCCGGGGTGAAGCGGGCGATGACGCGGTGGTCTTCGACCATGGAGCGGCGGTAGTCGGACCAGTCGGGGTGTTCGCCGGAGGCGGCGCGGTAGTAGGCGACGAGTTCGTCGACGGTGGGGTCGTCGGGGTCGGTGGCGACGGGGGTGAGTTCGACGGTGCCTTCGAGGACGGCGTAGGCGAAGAAATCGTCGCGGGTGACGTGCAGCGCGGCCCAGGGGTCGCGGCGCAGGTTGTGGTATTTCGCGCGGTCGGCGGTGATGGAGATGCGGATGATGTCGTCGTCGCCGACGACGTGCAGCACATTGGACAGCTGGGGCCTGCCGTTGCGGCGGATGGTGGTCAGCACGGAACGGCGAGCGGAGCGGGCGAAATCGACGGCTTCGGAGAGTTCCATGTCACCTGCAACCGATCGGCGGGCGCGGTCGTTCCCGATCACTCGCGGTGGTAGGCGGCCTGGGCCTCGCGGACCCGCGGCATGTTCTTCTCCACCACCTGAATGAGCCCCTCGAGCTGGTCGGCCACCTCGGCGCCGAGTTCGGTGAGGGTGTATTCGACGCGCGGCGGGATGGTCTCCTGCACCTCGCGGTGCACCATGCCGTCGCGTTCCAGCGCCTGCAGGGTCTGCGAGAGCATGCGTTCGCTCACACCGTCGACCCGTCTGCGCAGCGCGCTGAAGCGGTACGGCCCCTCCCGCAGCGCCACCAGGGCGAGGATGCCCCACCGGCTCGCCACTGTCTGCAAAACCGGCCGCGACGTGCAGTTTCGTGCGAATACATCGGCTTCCAGCGTCGGGTCGTCGGCCTCGGCCGAGATGCGCTGGGTGTCCATGGCGTCGATGGTACGCGCCTTGACCGCAGTGGCTGTGGAATGCATAGTGCTTACTAATAGTTAGTACGTGCAGAATCAGCACTTGGAGGAATCATGACCGTCGCCGTCGCCGGGGCAAGCGGACAGCTGGGCAGGCTCGTCGTCGAAGAACTGTTGCGCGCGGGCGTTTCGCCCGTCGCGATCGTGCGCGATCCGGGCAAGGTGGCCGACTTGGCCGACCGCGGCGTCGACGTGCGCGAGGCCGACTACGGCGACGCCGCCGCGCTGGACCGCGCGCTCGCGGGCGTCGACCGGCTGCTACTGATCTCCGGCAACGAGTTCGGCAAGCGAATCGACCAGCACACCAACGTGATTCGCGCGGCAGAACGCGCGCGTCTCCGGCTGCTCGCGTACACCAGCATTCCCCGCGCCACCGAGAACCCGCTGATTCTCGCGCAGGAGCATCGCGGCACCGAGGCGGTGCTGAGCGAGTCGGTCGTGCCCTACGTCTTGCTGCGCAACAGCTGGTACTGGGAGAACTACTTGGGCGGACTCGCGCACGCGGTGGAGTCCGGCGTGCTGCACGGCGCGGCGGGTGCGGGGCGGGTGGCCGGTGCGGCCCGCGCCGACTACGCCGCGGCCGCCGCGCACGTGCTCACCACCGACGGCCACGAGGGTCGCGTCTACGAGCTCGGCGGTGACGAACGGCTCACGTATGACGAACTAGCGCAGGCGATCTCGGAGGCCGCGGGTAAGCCGGTGCGCTACGAGAACCTTGCCGAGGCGGACTACGCGGCTGTGCTCGTGCAGGCCGGACTGCCCGCCCAGTACGCCGAGGCGCTGGCCGACGCGGACACCGGCATCGCCTCGGGCATTCTCGACGTCGACTCCGGCGACCTGCGAAAACTCCTGGACCGCCCGGCGACTCCGGCTGTCGAGGTCTTCCGCGCCGCGCTTCGCCCGAGCTGAGAATCGCTCGGCCCGCAGCTGACCCGAGGACCACGCAGTCCTCGCTCGACCGAGGCTGGTGGCCGAAAGCCTGTCTTGCGTGCGGGTGGTGTTCCCGCGTCGCGGCCGAGCCCGTCACACGCCGCACAGAGTTGTCGGCTCTGTGCGACGTGTGCGAGGAGTTACCCGAACGGGGTCAGACCCACTGCACGAGCTGAAGAATGATCCCGTTCGGGTCGGACATCTGGAAGTACCGCTCGCCCCACTCCTCGGTCTCGATGGGCGTCACGATCGGCACGCCCTCGCCTTGGAGGCGCGCGTACTCCGCGTCGATGTCGTCGACCACGAACACCACGAGCAACCCGTCGCCCGCGCTGCCCGCCGCGCTCGCCGGTTTGAAGGACTTCAGCCCGGTGCGCAGGTAGATGAGGTTCATTCCGGCGTCGGGCCGCTCCAGCGAGACGAACCCGTCGGCGGACATCTTCTCGGTGAACCCGAGGTGGTCGACGACGAACTTCGCCGAGGCCTGCGGGTCCGCGACGTTGAGCGAAATGGCGGAAGCGGTGATGTGCATACGTCCTCCTCGGTAAAACTCTCTACTTAGTACGCTGTACTTTGTAGGGAAATTTCCGCGGGTCTGCACTATGAGCTGGATCACTCGTGTTCGGACGCGCATCACCGCGCCGTCGAGTTCACCGCCGCCCGCGCACCCGACGACCCGGGCACGCTGGATCGTGTGAGCGCTCAGATCCCGTCACGCCGGGATGGCCGTGCGCTGCATGGTCGGGCGCGCGAGGAGCTGTCGCGTCGGGTCGGCCGTGCGCTGGATCGCCCCGAGGCGCTCAGATCCCGTCGCGTTGAATACGCAGCGCGGTGATGGTCGACGCCAATCCCTCGTACTGGTTGACCAGCAGCACGATCTCGATGAGGCCGCGCTCGTCGTAGTGCTCGGCCAACCGGGTCCACGTGGTGTCGTCGATGTCGCGGGTCGTGACGAGCTGGTCGACCGCTTCGAGCAGCGCGCGGTGCTTGTCGTTCCAGTAGGGATCGGCCGGTCCGTTGCGCAGCCGTTCCAGGATCTCCTGCGTGACGCCCGCGCGGCGGCCGAGCCGGATGTGATGGTCCATCTCGTACTCGCAGCTGCGCAGGTGGGCGACGCGAATGATGACCAGCTCGGATTCGTACCTCGGCAGCCGTCCGCCCGGCATCAGGCGACCGGAGTAGTGGAGCCAGCCGCGAAACAGTCCCTTGGTGCGGCCGAGCGTGCTGAACAGATGCGCGTCGGGAGTGCCCGCGGCCCGCGAGAGCACCTGCCAGACAGCCCAATTCACCGGACCGAGTTCCTTGAGCCGTCCCGGTGCGATCCGTGGTTGCGACATCGAAACCATGCTTCCCGCCTTCCGCGCGGTGAGCGCCTCCCCGTGCGCCGCGCCATCGTGGTTGGGGTCCGGGCGCCGGCGCCGGACCGAGAGCCGAGCCTACCCGCGCTTTCCGCCTTTCCAGTGGTTTTCCCGGGTGCGGACCGGCATCATCAGTACCGGTGCGGATCGCCGGGGCCGTGGGCGGGCCGCGCCGCGAGGGCGAACAGGTTGAGCAGGGGTCGAGGCACATGCTGGTGAAGATCAGGCCCGGAGCGCAGCTCTCCGGAGCCGAACAGGAATTCGTGGACTGCCTGCGGTCCTTTCCGACGACCGGTCTCGCCGCGATCGATGCGCACGTGGGGGACAACGGAACCCGTCAGATCGACGCGGTGCTGATCACTCCGCGCGGCATCACGGTGGCCGAGGTCAGGGGTTTCCGGCGGCGGCAGAGCGGCATTCTGCACGTGTCGGCCGACGAGCCGTGGACCATCAGCGACAATCTCGCCGAGCTGGACGACGAGAGCAACGCGAATCCGGCCGAACGCCTGGAACAGAGCGTGTACGCGGTCAAGAGCAAACTCGAACGGGCGCTGCTCGATCCGGGCCACGTGTGCGGCGTGGTCGCGCTTGTTCCGTTGCGCGGCGTTGTGGTGCGGCCCGCGCGGACGAACCTGCGCTCCGGTATCGACGTCGTCGTCGCCAACGTGCCCGACTCCACCGAATTGCAAATATATATCGAGGGTTTCGCGGCGGGACCGCGCAGTTGGAGCGCCGACAAGGTGATCTCGGCGGCCACGGCGCTCGGCGTGACCGCGCCGTCGCGAGCCGAACTGATCGCCGACGGCTTCGACGAACTCGCACCGCACTCGCACATGCCAGTCGCCGTTCCCGTCGCGCCACCGCCGCGCACCCCACCACCGCCGCTTCCGCCGTCGCGCAGCCAGCACGCCGCGACCTGGGCCGTCGTCGCGGTGGCCCTGATCGGCATGCTGGTGGTGTTCGGCGTCGTCGCCACGGCGGTGGCGCGCGACGATCCGCATCCCAGCCGGGAGACCACCTCCACCACGGTGGACCCGACCCCGTCGCCGTCGAGGCCCCGCGACTGCTATCCGTTCCAGACCGACTGCTGAACCAGCTCAGATCGCCATCGCCGCACGGACTTCGGTCTCCGCACCCGCCCCGCCCGCGCCGGTCGAGGTGACGCGGCCGGATTGCAGCACGTGATACCGCTGTGCCGCCTGGAGCGCGAAACCGATGTGCTGCTCGACGAGCAGCACGCTCAACCCGCCGCGACCCGTCAATTCGACGATGGTGCGCTCGATCTCGGCTACCACCGACGGCTGGATGCCCTCGGTCGGCTCGTCCAGGATGAGCAGCTTGGGCTCGGTGATCAGCGCTCGCGCGATGGCCAGCTGCTGACGCTGGCCGCCGGAGAGCAGACCCGCCTTGCGGCTCAGCAACTCACGCAGCGCCGGGAACAGATCCAGCGACTCGTCGATCAGCGCCTTGCCCCGCTTGCGTCCGTCGGCCACCACTTGCAGGTTCTCCGCGGTGGTGAGCTGCGGAAAACTCTGCTGGCCCTGCGGCACATACGCGATGCCGCGCTTGACCCGGCGCGAGGGCGAGAGCTTGGTGATCACGTCGCCGTCGAAGGTGATCCGCCCGGATTTTGTGGCGACCAACCCGACAGCGGTGCGCAGCAGTGTCGTCTTGCCCGCGCCGTTGTGCCCCATGATCGCGACCACGCTGTCGTCCGGAACGGTCAGCGACACACCGTGAATCACCTCGGTCCGGCCGTAGCCGGAGTGGACGTCGACCAGTTCAAGCATCGGCGGACTCCTTGTTCTGCGCTCGTGTTTCGGCGTTGTGCGCGGTGGTTTCGTCTTCGAGTTCGGTGCCGATGGCCGCCGCGGTGCCGAGGTAGACCTCCTGCACCTTCGGATCGGCCTGCACCTGCTCGACCGTTCCCTCGCTGAGCACCCGGCCGCCCGCGAGGACGGTCACCGAGGTGGCGAACGAGCGCATGAACTCCATGTCGTGCTCGACGACGACCACGACGCGTTCGGCGCCGATGCGGCGCAACAGGTTTCCCGTCTCCTCGCGCTCCTCGGCGCTCATGCCCGCGACCGGTTCGTCGAGCAACAGCACCGCGGCGTTCTGCACAAGCAGCATGCCGATCTCCAGCCACTGCTTCTGGCCGTGCGCGAGCAGGCCCGCCGGTTTGTCGCGCAGCGCCGTGAGACCGGTGGTCTCCAGCGCCTCTTCGATACTCGGCAGCACCGACTTGCGCCTGCGCAGCAGCGACAGCGGCGAACGGCCCGCGCCCGCCGCGATATCCAGGTTCTGCAAGACGCTCAGCTGCTCGAACACGCTGGCCGTCTGGAAGGTGCGCCCGACGCCGAGGCGGGCGATCTGGTGCACCTTCTTGCCGAGCAGTTCGGTCCCGGACTTCTGCGCGGAACCCGTCGCCGGGACCAGGCCGGTGATGGCGTCGATGAGCGTGGTCTTGCCCGCGCCGTTGGGGCCGATCAGGAAGCGCAGGTCACCTTGCAGGACCGTCAGATCCACGTCGGTCACCGCTTTGAATCCGTCGAAACTCACGCAGAGGCCGCGGATTTCGAGGTACTCGCTGTCCATGCCCGCGTTGCCGCCGAGCTTGGGTTCGGTTGTCATCGGGATTCCACCTTCTCCTCGGCGACCTGCTGTCGGGCGGGGGCGTCCTCGGGCGGCGCGGTCTCGCGCGCCACGACCGGAACGCTCGAGCCGCCGCGTCGAAACCTGCTCTCCGCTAGCCCCTTCAGCATTGGCCATACGCCCGCGAGCCCCGCCGGGATGAACCCGACGACGACGATGAACAGCACACCCTGCAAGTAGGTCCAGCCGG
Organism: Nocardia sp. NPDC004654; assembly: GCF_040609595.1. NCBI lineage: Bacteria > Bacillati > Actinomycetota > Actinomycetes > Mycobacteriales > Nocardiaceae > Nocardia > Nocardia sp. NPDC004654. Next base: position 982,712 of record NZ_JBEXKI010000001.1, read on the forward strand.
AGGGGAACTGTTCGGAGAAGGCGGTCTGCGCCCACGCGACGCCGATCGCGCCGAGCACCGGACCGAGCAGGGTGGTGCGGCCGCCGATGGCGACGCCGATCAGGAACGCGATGGAGGGCACCACGCCGATGTCTGCGGGGGAGATGATGCCGACGATCGGCGTGAACAGCGCGCCCGCGATGCCCGCGAAGAAGGCGGCGACGACGTACGCGACGATCTTGATGTTGGCCGGGTCGTATCCGAGGAAGCGCACCCGCTCCTCCTGGTCGCGCACCGCGACGAGCAGTTCGCCGTAGCGGCTGTGCATCAGCTGGCGGACCAGCGCAACGACCACGAGCAGCGTGCCCGCCGCGATGAAGAACAGCATCTGCCGGTTGACCGGGTCGGAGAGCTTGAAGCCGAAGAAGGCGCGGAAATCCGAGAGTCCGGTGAACCCGCCGAGCGCCTGCTGCCCGGTGAGCAGGATGGCGAGCGCCGCGGCCAGCGCCTGGCTCAGGATCGCGAAGTAGGCGCCCTTGACCCGGCGCTTGAACACGCCGTAGCCGAGCAGTGCCGCGACCAGCGCGGGCAGCACGAGTATCGCGAGGATCGCCACCGGCGCCGACCCGAAAGGCTGCCAGAATCCCGGCAATTCGCGAATGCCCGCGATCTCCATGAACTCCGGAACGTCGTTGCCGAGCCGGGCGGCGTCGGCCATCTGCAGGTGCATCGCCATCAGGTACGCGCCGATGCCGAAGAACACGCCTTGGCCGAGGGTCAGCATGCCGCCGCGCCCCCACGCCAGGCCGATGCCCGCCGCCACGATGGCGAAGCACAGGAACTTCGCGAGCAGGTTCAGCCGGAAGTCGCTGAGCACCGCGGGGGCCACCGCGAACAGCAGGATCGCGGCGACGGCGAAACCGCCGAGCGCGGTCAGCGAGGAGTGCTCACGCACGCGTCCGATCAGCGTGGTCATGCCAAACTCCTTGTCCGGACGGTGAACAGGCCCTGTGGACGGACCTGAAGGAAGATCACGATCAGCACGAAGACGACGACTTTCGCGATGGACGCGGTGGTCTCGTATTCGATGTAGGAATTGAGCAGCCCGAGCGCGAAAGCCGCGATCACGGTGCCCTTGATCTGGCCGAGGCCGCCGATCACCACGACGAGGAACGCGTCGATCAGATAGCTCTGGCCGATGGTCGGACTCGTCGAACCGATCAGCGTCAGCGCGACGCCCGCCACGCCCGCGAGGCCGGAGCCGATGAAGAAGGTGCTGATATCGGTGAAACGGCTGGAGACGCCGCTTGTTTCGGCCAGCCCGCGGTTCTGCACGACGGCGCGGATGCGCCTGCCGAGCGGCGTCGCCTTCAGCACGATCGCCAACACGGTCACCGCGAGTACCGCGAGCACCAGGATGAAGATGCGCGTCTTGGGCACGACCGCGCCCAAGATGGTGACGCCGCCGCTGAGCCACTCCGGCGCGAGCACGTTCTTGGCGGGAGCGCCGAAGATGTCGCGGGCGAACTGCTGCAACACCAGGCCGACACCGAAGGTGACGAGCAGGGTGTCCAGCGGGCGGTCGTACATCCAGCGGATCAGGCCCATCTCCAGCGCCGCGCCGAGCGCGCCGCCGACCAGGAACCCGATCACCAGCGACACCAGCAGCGAGACGCCCGCCGAGGAGATCACCTTCTGCACGACGTAGGTGGTGTAGCAGCCGGCCATGATGAATTCGCCGTGCGCCATGTTGATCACGCCCATCTGGCCGAAGGTGAGCGAGAGGCCGAGGGCGGCGAGCAAAAGAATCGATCCCAGGCTCAACCCCGTGAAGAGCTGGCCGATCAACACGTCCATCAGTAATCACCTCGATAGCAGGCCGATACGGGACGGCCGGCGAACCGGCCGTCCCGCGTCGAACGGACGAACAGTTGTCACAGGCCCTTGGCCCAGTCGTAGGACTTCAGGTACGGGTCCGGCTGGATGGGCTTGCCGGAGTCCCAGACCGTGTAGATCAGGCCGTCGGCGCGGATCTCGCCGATGCGCGCGGTCTTGGTGATGTGGTGGTTGGCGCCGTCGATGGTGACCAGACCTTCCGGCGCGTCGAAGCTGACGCCGTCGGCCGCGGCCTGGATGTCCTCGGTCTTGAACGAGTTGGCCTTCTCGACGGTGTTCTTCCACAGGTAGACCGAGGCGTAGGCGGCCTCCATCGGGTCCGAGGTGGGCTTGTCTGCCCCGAAGGCGGCCTTGTACGCGTCGACGAACGCCTTGTTCTGCGGAGAGTCGACGGTCTGGTAGTAGTTCCACGCGGTCAGCTGGCCCGCGATGTTCTGCGCGCCGATGCCCGCGACCTCTTCCTCGGCGATGGACACCGAAACCACCGGCATCTCGGCGGCTTTCAGGCCCGCGTTGGTGTACTCGCGGAAGAACGCGACGTTGGAATCACCGTTGAGGGTGTTGAACACCGCGCCCGCCTTGGCGTTTCGCACCTTGTTCACGATGGTCGAGAAGTCGGTGGAGCCCAGCGGGGTGTAGTCCTCGCCCTTGATCTCGATGCCGTTGGCCGCGGCGTAGGCCTTGATCTCGCGGTTGGCGGTCTGCGGGAAGACGTAGTCGGAGCCGACCAGGTAGAGGGACGTGATGCCCTTCTGCTTCAGGTAGTCCAGCGCGGGCACGATCTGCTGGTTGGTGGTCGCGCCGGTGTAGAAGATGTTCTTGCTGTCCTCCAGGCCTTCGTACTGGACCGGGTAGTAGAGCAGCGAGTTCAGGCTTTCGAACTTGGGCTTCATGGCTTTTCGGCTGGACGAGGTCCAGCCGCCGAACACCGCGGCGACGCAGTCGGAGCTGATGAGCTTCTCGGCCTTCTCCGCGAACGTCTTCGGGTCCGAGGCGCCGTCCTCGAGCACCAGCTGGATCTTCTTGCCGAGCACGCCGCCCGCGGCGTTGATCTGGTCGACGGCCAGCTTGGTGGAGTTGGCGACGGTGACCTCGGAGATGGCCATGGTGCCCGACAGCGAGTGCAGGGAACCGACCTTGATGGTGTCGGTGGAGGTGTCGACGCAGGAGGCGGCGCTGGAGCCGGTCGTCGCGTCGTCCTTGGCGCCGCAGGCGGTCAGCAACAGGCCGGCGAGCGCCAGCGCGGTCGGCGCGACGAGCGCTCTGGTCAGGCGGGAACGATGCCGATGAGCGGCACAGGAATCTGACATGGGGCGGGACCCTCTCACTTCATCAGGTGTTCGGCGGCGCTGGCCGCGCCGCACGCGAATACGCCGTATTTGCCCCGGTCAACGCTGTCGACCGGGGTGTATACAACCGCATATTCGTGGTGCGAAGAGTAGACAGAAGTTGTTGCGCCGGAATATCTCTCGGTGACGAGTCCGTTGCCGATGTTTCCGGCGTGTGAAACCTTTTCGGCTATCGATCGGTGAACCGGCGTGAGGTCCGTAGTTGGTCCGTAGCTACGTCTACGGTCGCGTACCCGGCCGCGCGACTTCGCCTGGTCGTCGGCGGCTGTTCCGGTCCGATCTTCCCTACGGTTGCGTAGCCGATTCCCGGTGCGGCAGGCTGCGATTTGTACATCGTCAGAAGCGCCGGAGCGTCGTGGCGGCGGGCCGCGGCCGCGAGTCGAGGAGGACCAGGTGGGGCACTACAAGGCGAACGTGCGTGACATCGAATTCAACCTTTTCGAGGTGCTGGGCCTGGACAAACTCCTCGATACCGGCGCCTACGGCGACCTCGACTCCGATACCGTGCGGGAAATCCTCGCCGAGGTGAAGCGCCTCGCCGAGGGCCCGATCGCGGACTCCTTCGCCGCGGCCGACCGCGAGCCAGTCGTCTACGACCCGAGCACCTTCGAGATCTCCGTACCCGAGCCGTTGCGCAAGACGGTCGCGGCGGTGCGCGACGCCGACTGGGGCAGGCTGGGCATGCCGGAGGGCATGGGCGGCACGCCCGCGCCCAACGCGGTGGTCTGGGCGGTCAACGAGATGATCACCTGCGCCAATCCGTCGGCCAGCTTCTTCAGCATGGGCTCGGTGATGTCGGCGGTGCTGTTCAACGTCGGCAACGAGCAGCAAAAGCACTGGGCCACGGTCGGTTACGAGAAGGGCTGGCAGGGCACCATGGTGCTGACCGAGCCGGACGCGGGCTCGGATGTCGGCGCGGGCCGCACCAAGGCGATCGCGCAGGAGGACGGCTCCTGGCACATCGAGGGCGTCAAGCGGTTCATCTCGGGCGGCGACGTCGGTGACACCGCCGAGAACGTCTTCCACCTGGTGCTCGCCCGCCCGGAGGGCGCGGGCCCCGGCACCAAGGGGCTGTCGCTGTTCTACGTGCCGAAGTTCCTGTTCGACCACGAGACGCTGGAGCTGGGCGACCGCAACGGAGTCTACGTGACCGGCGTCGAGCACAAGATGGGCCTGAAGTCCTCCCCGACCTGTGAGCTGACCTTCGGCGGCGGCCCGGTTCCGGCCAAGGGCTGGCTGGTCGGCGACGTGCACAACGGCATCGCGCAGATGTTCCAGGTGATCGAGAACGCCCGGATGATGGTCGGCGTCAAGTCCTCCGGCACGCTCTCGACGGGTTACCTGAACGCCCTCGCGTACGCCAAGGAGCGCGTGCAGGGCGCGGACCTCACCCAGATGTCGGACAAGGCGGCCCCGCGCGTCACCATCACGCACCACCCGGACGTGCGCCGCTCGCTGGCGATGCAGAAGGCGTACGCCGAGGGGCTGCGCTCGGTGTATCTCTACACCGCCGCGCACCAGAACGCCGATGTGGCGCAGCATGTTTCAGGTGCCGATGCCGAACTGGCGCACCGCGTGGACGATCTGCTGCTGCCCATCGTGAAGGGCGTCGGCTCCGAGCGCGCCTACCAGTTGCTGACGGAATCCCTTCAGACACTGGGCGGTTCGGGCTACCTCCAGGACTATCCCGTCGAGCAGTACATTCGCGACGCCAAGATCGACTCGCTGTACGAGGGCACCACCGCCATCCAGGCGCAGGACTTCTTCTTCCGCAAGATCATTCGGGACAAGGGCGCTGCGTTGGCCCACGTCGCCGGCCAGATCACCGCCTTCCTCGCCGCCCCGACCGGACGCTTCGAGACCGAACGGGAACTGCTGCGCACCGCCCAGGCCGACGTGCAGGCGATGGCGGCGACACTCACCGGATTCGTGATGGCGGCCCAGCAGTCGCCCGCCGAGCTGTACAAGGTGGGGCTGGGTTCCGTGCGGTTCCTGCTCGCGGTCGGTGACCTGCTCATCGGGTGGCGGCTGTTGGCGCAGGCGGAGATCGCCGCCGCGGCGTTGGGCGAGGGTGCGGACGGTAAGGATCGGGCGTTCTATTCCGGGAAGGTCGCGGTCGCGAAGTTCTTCGCGCGGAACGTGTTGCCGCAGTTGACGGCTACGCGGAAGGTGTTGGCTGGGATCGACAACGACATCATGGAGTTGGACGAGGCGGCGTTCTGAGGGTGGTGGTCTGCGTGGTCACTGTCCTGCCACGATGACACCGACCGGCACCGCGAGCGCGGAATTCACTTCAGCACGTACGGCGACACCGAGCTGCGGTGCTCGCTGATGTCGAGAACCTTGCCGAGCGGAGGGAAGGCGCGCTGGGGACAGTTGGCGCGCTCGCAGACGCGGCAGCCGGCGCCGATGGGCGTCGGCTGCACCACGTCGAGGTCGATGCCGTCGGCGTAGACGACCCGGCCCGCATGGCGCAGCTCGCAACCGAGGCCGATGGCGAAGGTCTTGCTCGGCTGGCCGTAGTGCGTGGCGCGGCGCTCGACGGTCCGGGCGACCCAGAGGTACTTGCGCCCGTCGGGCATCTGCGCGATCTGGGTCATGATCTTGCCGGGATAGGCGAAGGTCTCGTACACGTTCCAGAGCGGGCAGGTGCCGCCGCTGGAGGAGAAGTGAAAACCGGTGGCGGACTGGCGCTTCGACATGTTGCCCGCGCGGTCGACCCGGACGAAGGAGAACGGGACGCCGCGCAGCTTGGGCCGTTGCAGGGTCGACAGCCGATGGCAGATCGTCTCGTAGCTCTGGCTGAAGGACGCCGAGAGCCGCTCGATGTCGTAGCGGTAGTCCTCCGCCACCTCGTGAAAGTGCGAGTATGGCAAGACCGTCGCCGCGGCGAAATAGTTGGCGAGACCGAGCATGGCCAGCTTGCGGGTGTCCTCGGACGCGAAATTGCCCTCTTCGACCAGCTTTTCGAGCAGATCGCCGCATTCGAAGTAGGCGAGCTCGGCGGCGAGCTTGAACGTGCGCTGGCCGCCGGACAGGTGCGGCGCGATCTCCAGCACCCGCGACTCGGTGTCGTAGCGGTGCAGCACGCCCTCGCCGAGATCGATGCGCTCCACGATCTTCACGTCGTGCGAGCGCAGCCTGCGCGCGATCTCGCTGGGCACGTCGCCGCCGTGGAAACGGATGCGGGCCGTGAGTTCCTCTGCGGCTGTGTCCAATTCGTGGATGTAGTTCTGTCGCTGATAGAAGTAGTCGCGCACTTCCTCGTGCGGCTTGCTGATGGTCGCGCTGCCCGCGCCGTCGGCGAAGCGGTCCTCGGTGGCGGCCGCGAGCTGGGCGCTGGTGTTGCGATACCGGTTGTGCATGGCGACCATCGCGCGGGCGATGCTCGGGTGCGCCGAGACCATGTCGGCGATCTCCTGGGTGTCGGCCTCGATGCCGAGTTCCTGATCCATGACGACCTCTTGCAGCTCGGCGATGAGCCGGGTGTCGTCGGCGGAGGAGAAGAAGGTCGCGTCCACACCGAACACTTCGCTGATCTTCAGCAGCACCGGCACGGTGAGCGGGCGCACGTCGTGTTCGATCTGGTTCAGGTAGCTGGCCGAGATCTCCAGCTTCTGCGCGAGCGAGACCTGGCTCAGCCCACGTTCGGTACGCAGCTGACGAAGCCGCGCGCCGACATAAGTCTTGGCCATGTGTCCAGTTTATGGGGATTTTCGCAGCCCTGCCAATGGGAAATTAACAGGGCAGCTGAGCTATATGTCACAGCCTCGGGTTACCGTCGAGGGGTGCTGTTCTCGGAAGTCGTGCAGACGTCGGAGACCGTTCGCGCGACAAGGTCCCGAAAGACGAAGATCGCCGCGCTCGCCGAACTGCTCGGCGCGGCCGCGCCGGAGGAACTCACGCCCGTGGTGGCGTGGGTTTCCGGTGAGCTGCGCCAGGGTCGCATCGGCACCGGATGGCGCACCATCACCGGGCTGGAAGGCACACCGTCTCCCGTTGCGACACTGTCGGTTCCGGCGGTCGACAAGGTGTTCGACGAACTGGCCACCGTCGCCGGAAAGGGCTCGGCCAACCGGCGCAAAGAACTGCTGACCGCGCTCTGGAGCGCCGCGACCTCGGCCGAGCAGTCGTTCCTGCTGCGCCTGCTCACCGGGGAGCTCCGGCAGGGCGCGCTGACCGCGCTCGTCGCCGAGGCGGTCGCGGTGGCCGCCGCGGTGCCGGTCGAGCAGGTCCGGCGCGCGTACATGCTCTCCGGGCAGCTGCCCGTCACCGCCGCCGCCGCGCTCACCGGCGGTTCGGCGGCGCTCGCCGCGTTCCGGCTCGAGGTGGGCAGGCCGATCCAGCCGATGCTCGCCTCGCCGGGTTCCGCGCTCGACGAGGCGATGGACGAGTTCGACGGCGAGGTCAGCGTCGAGCACAAGCTGGACGGCGCGCGCATCCAGGTGCACCGCGACGGCGACGAGGTCCGTGTCTTCACCAGGACCCTGCGCGACATCACCTCCGGCGTGCCCGAACTGGTCCGGCTGGTGGCCGGGCTGCGGTGCCGCAGCGTCGTGCTGGACGGAGAGACGCTGGCGCTCACCGATTCCGGGCGGCCGCGTCCGTTCCAGGAGACCATGAGCCGCTTCGCCACGGCCGAGCCCGGCGAGGAGGCGAAGCTGCCGCCCGGCGCGTCCGCGGGTCCGCTCGTTCCGGCGGTGAGCTCGACCAGAGAACTGCTGCTGCACCCGTACTTCTTCGACTGCCTGCACCTGGACGGCCAGGACCTGCTCGACGCCCCGCTCTCGGAACGGCGCGCCGCGCTGCTACAGGTGGCGGGCGAGCACACCATCCCCGCGCTGATCCGCCCCGACCCCGAGGCCGCCGCCGAATACTTCGATGGCTCGCTCGCCGCCGGGCACGAGGGCGTGATGGTCAAGTCGTTGTCCGCGCCGTACGCCGCGGGCCGCCGTGGCCGCGCCTGGTTGAAGATCAAGCCGACGCACACCATGGATTTGATCGTGCTCGGCGCGGAATGGGGCTACGGCCGCCGCACCGGCTACCTGTCGAACCTGCACCTCGGCGCGCGCGATCCGGCGACCGGCGAACCGGTCATGGTCGGCAAGACCTTCAAAGGCCTCACCGACGCGCTGCTGCAATGGCAGACCGCCGAGTTCCCCCGCCACGAACGCTCCCGCGACCAGCACACCGTCTACCTCTGGCCCGAACTCGTCGTGGAGATCGCCCTCGACGGCGTCCAGGTGAGCCCCCGTTACCCCGGCGGCGTCGCCCTCCGCTTCGCCCGCGTGGTCCGCTACCGCCCCGACAAGAACCCCGCCGACGCCGACACCATCGACACCATCCGCGCCCTGCTGCCGTGAATGCGAGGTGACCGAGCCTCGCACCGCACCGGGCGCCACCTCGGGCGTCCACGCTAGCGCACCGCGAAGTCTGTCCGGCAGGCGGTTACCGCATGGCAATCCGCGGGAGCGGTGCCGCACACTGGAGGCGTGACCGTCGAATTACTGGTTCTGCTGATCGTCATCGTCACGGCACTCGCTTTCGATTTCACCAACGGCTTCCACGACACCGCCAACGCGATGGCGACCTCCATCGCGACGGGTGCGCTGCGGCCGCGGGTCGCGGTGGCGCTCTCGGCGGTGCTGAACCTGGTCGGCGCGTTCCTGTCGGTCGAGGTGGCGGCCACGGTGGCCAAGGGCATCGTGCAGCTGGGTGCGGTGGACGGACACGATCTGCTGATCATCGTCTTGGCCGGTTTGGTCGGTGGCATCCTCTGGAATCTGTTGACCTGGCTGTTCGGCCTGCCGTCGAGTTCCTCGCACGCGCTGTTCGGCGGTCTGATCGGCGCGACCATCGCCTCCCTCGGTTGGGGCGGGGTGATCTGGGCGTCCGGCTCCGACGGCGTGCTCACCAAGATCGTGCTGCCCGCCGTGCTCGCCCCGGTGGTCGCCGCGCTGGTCTCGGCGATCGGCACCCGCGCTGTCTACCGGATCACGGCGAAGTCCGAGGAAGGCAAGGTCAGGGAGGGCTTCCGCTGGGGCCAGATCGGTTCGGCTTCGCTGGTCTCCCTCGCGCACGGCACCAACGACGCGCAGAAGACGATGGGCGTCATCTTCCTCGCGCTGGTCGCGCACGGGACGCTGACCAAGAACGACGAGATGCCGCTGTGGGTGATGGCGGCCTGCGCCGTGGCCATCGCCGCGGGCACCTACCTCGGCGGCTGGCGGATCATCCGCACCCTCGGCAAGGGGCTGGTCGAGATCGATTCGCCGCAGGGCCTGGCCGCCGAATCGTCGTCGGCCGCGATCATCCTCACCTCCGCCCACTTCGGTCTTCCGCTGTCCACCACCCAGACGGCCACCGGCTCCATCCTCGGCAGCGGGCTCGGCAAGGGCGCCGAGGTGCGCTGGTCGGTGATGGGACGGATGGTGGTCGCGTGGCTGCTCACGCTGCCGATGGCGGGTCTGGCCGGCGCGGTCTGCTGGGCCATCGCGCACTTCATCGGCGGTCTGCCCGGCGTCCTCGTCGTGTTCGGGATCCTGATCGTCCTTGCCGCGCTGATGTGGCTGCGGTCCCGGCGCAACCCGGTCGACACCACCAACGTCAACGAGTGGCCGGGCGGCGACGCGGATCGGTCCTCCGACACGCCGACGGCTGCCTCCGAGGTTGCCAAGGCCGACCACGGACCGCGCTCTACCGACGATCCGCGCGGGGATCAAGCGCTCGGCACCGATCCGCGCAACGCGGGACCTCCGGCGCAGGCGCATCCGCCCACCCGTTCCGCCCAGCTGTAGAGGAGCCGCCGTGCACACGCTCGTCACGAATTTGAACTCCCTCTGGAAGGTGGTCGCGGTGTCCCTGGTGCTCGGCGCCGGGCTGCCGATCGTCTTCGCCGTCGGGGTGCGGCTGTGGTCCGCCGCCGATACCGTCGACGGCGAGGGCGGCGTCGCCCGCCGGAACTATCCGGCGCTGGCCGGCGCGTACGCCTGTTTCGCGCTGATCGTCGTCGCGATCGTCACCGGGATCCTCTACACGGCGAAGGCGTTCCTCGCCGCCAAGTTCGGCATCCACCTGTTCGGACAGTCCTGAAGGGCGCTGCATTGACCGACCACACCCAAAGCTCACGCCCCAAGGTCCTCGGCCGCGTCCTCGGCTGGTTGCGCGCCGGATATCCGCAGGGCATCCCGCAGTCGGACTACGTCGCGCTGTTCGCGGTGCTGCACCGCCATCTCACCGACTACGAGGTAGCCGCCGTCGCCCAGGAACTGGCAGCGGGCAATCCCGACTCCGAGATCAGCCACGAGGACATCGTGGCCGCGATCGCCAGGGTCGCCAAGGAACAGCCGGACGAGCACGACGTCGCCAGGGTCGCCGCGCAGCTCGAGGCGGGCGGCTGGCCGCTCGCCGAACCGCTGACCGACGACTGAATCGAAAAGCGTTCCGCGATGCCGCCTTTCCTGAACGCCATCATCGAGTGGCTGCGGGCCGGATATCCGGACGGTGTCCCGGAGTCCGACTACATCCCGCTGCTCGCGCTGCTGCGCCGCCGCTTGTCCGACGACGAGGTCAGGCAGATCGCCACCGAGCTGGCGATCACCGGTGCGCTGCCCGCCGACGAGACCGACATCCAGGTCATGATCACCAAGGTGACCAACGAGATGCCTTCGGAGGACGACGTCGCCAGGGTGCGCGCCCGCGTCGAAGCGAAGGCAGGTGAGCCTTTTCATGGCTGGGGTTCTCCGCACTAGCACCGGCAACGGGAAGGCAGGGGCTGCTCGTGTGCTGTCTCCGCACAGGAGGACCTGCTAGGGAGGATTAGGTGGGGAATGTGGGCCGACCGCCGAACAGGACTCGACCTGAGCAGGGTGCCCACCAATGGCGATCCGCGCCGAACCCGGCTCGCGCCGGTCGGCATCCGCGCCGAGGAGAGCTTCGCGCCGACCGGGTCCGCCGAAGAGTGTCCGCGCCGACGAGCACTCAGGGGCTGTCGAATTCGCCCGCGCGAATGCCCGCGGTGAGCGCCGCCCAGTCCGCGGGCGAGCAAGCGAGCATCGGCCGCGCACTCGCCTCGCCCCGGTACTTGGTATCCCGGATCAGCACCCGCCCCGGCTCGAACTTGACCTGCACGCAGGCCACCGAATCGCTGGAATACGACGACTTGAACCAGCCCGTCTCGGCTGACGACACGCTGCTCATAGCGCGATGCTACCGGCCGGGCGCCTCGGACATCTTGCGTTCCAACGCGGCAAGCGATTCCTCGCGCGAAAGCGCTTGTTCGGCCAAGGCGTTGGCGAACAACGTGTTGAGATGCCGCACCGGCTCGGTGTCCTCGATGACGCCGTGGTGGACCAGCGTCTCGGTCCACGCGACATCCGGCAGCACCGACTTGTCGAAGCCCAGCAGGTGGAACGTCGCGCCGCCGAGCAAGCCGCCCCCGGTCGCCTCGAACGGAATGATCCGCAGGTCGATGGTCTCCATGTGCTCCTCGAGCAGCGCGGTCAGGTGGCGAACCTGATCGAACATGACCTCGGGACCGCCGATCTGCTGAGTCAGCGCCGCCTCGTTCACGATCGCGGTGACACGCAACGGATCTGGGCCCTGCAGGCGCTGCTGGCGGCGCAGCCGGATCTCCACCAGCCGGTCGATCTCGACCTGGCGAATCCGCGCGCGATCGTTCGCGATCAGCGCGCGGGCGTAGTCGGCGGTCTGCAAAAGGCCGGGGATCAGGATGCTTTCGTAGGTGCGCACGCTGTCGGCGCCGTGTTCGAGTCCGTACAGGCGGCCGATCTCGTCGGAAAGCAAGCCGGAATAGCTGGTCCACCACCCGCGCTGCCTGGCGATGTCGCGAAGTTCGTGCAGCTCTTCGCGTTCGGCCGCGTCGAAGTCGAGTAGCTTCATCAGCTCGTCGAGTTTGGATTCGGCTAGGACGCGTTCCTTCTCCACTTTCGACCAGTAGGAGATGGAGAAGCCGAGCTCCTTGGCGATCGCGGACACGCTGACGTCGTTCTGCTTACGCCTCCGCCCGATGCGGAGCATCAGTTCCCGACGCGCGACCGTCGGCGAGAGTGGTGCCATCGTTGGATGGTGTCCTTCCAGCTCTAGCGATGCGTGGAGATGACCGTACTCCCCGCGGTGACCGGGTCGCACAACGCCGTTTCATTTTGTCAACTTGACGTACAACGCGACGCTAACCTAGCCTCCTTGTGTCTCATGTCACATCGCGGGGTATGTTCCGGCCGGTCCCGCCCGGCGGGATCGAGGGGTGGATGTCTGTGCATGTTGTGGGTAACTGCTTGATGGTCGGTGACCGGACGCCGCATCAGGCGCGGCGGGTCGGTGACGACACCTGGGTGGTGTCCTATCTGCGCGGCCGGATGTTCACCACCGAGCAAGCGGTCGCCGCGATGCAGGCGGCGGACACCGTCGCCTTGATGGACGATCTGGCCGCGCGGGTCGGGCTCACCGCGCTGGAGGCCATCGGCCTCGCGGTCAACGAAAGGCCTTGGGAGAAAGCGTTACCGCGTTTCGGGCGATACGCCCGGTAAGAGCGTTGTCCTGCACCACGATTCGAACAGGGGAATGCGCGGTGGAACCACTGCCATCGAAAAAGCAAGTGCTCAAGGCGTTTCGCGCCAAGCCGAGCGAGGAACATCCGGTTCTGCAATCCGCACATACGCTCGGTGAGTTGCACGTGCGGCGACTGCGCACCGAGGCCGACGCGACCGGGGACATCGATCAGAGCCGAGTGCACCTGGTGCTCGGCATCGATCGCTGGGTCGCCACCGAGCTGCCGCCCGCGCACGGCGGCGCGCACATGCACACCGAATCCGTCGGCATGGTGATCGATCGCCTCGCCCAGTTCTCCGCCCGCGCCTTCGCCTCGCTGGTGTCGGAACCGGATTGGATAGTGCACGACGACTGGGAGCGCCTTGCCGAATTAGCGCTCGGCTACCAGGATTTGGCGCTCGAGGTCTCGGCCGGTATTCGTCGGCTGCCCTACCTCGGCGGCCCGTGCCGGTGAGGGTCGCGTGGTCGGTCCGCGAGGAGACGGAGGAAGTGCTCGACCTCCGCGCGCACGGCGGCGCGGCCGGGAGCGAGATACTTGCGCGGGTCGGACAGGGCGGCATCGCGCGTGACGGCGGACCGGACCGCCTCGGTCATCAGCACATTCAGCCGGGTCGCGATGTTGACCTTCGTCATACCGTGCTCGACAGCGGCGCGCAGGCCGGCGTCCGGCACGCCGGACGAGCCGTGCAGAACCAGCGGAACAGGGACTTTCGCGGCCAGCTTGGCGATCAGTTCGAGGTCGAGTTCGGCGGTGCGGTCGTGCATGGCGTGGGCGGAACCGACCGCGACGGCCAGTGCGTCGACGCCCGTCGCGGCGACGAATTCGACGGCCTCGTCGGGGTCGGTGCGGACACCGGGAGCGTGCGCGCCGTCCTTGCCGCCGATCTCGCCCAGTTCGGCCTCGACGAACACGCCGCGCTCGCGACACCGGCGCGCGACCTCGGCGGTGGCGGCGACGTTGGCGGCGTAGTCGAGCGTGGACGCGTCGAACATGACCGAACGGATGCCGAGTTCGACGGCGGCGGTGACGAGTTCGGTGGAAGTGGCGTGATCGAGGTGCACCGCGATGGACGCGGAGCTGTCCGCGGCGATCCGCAGGCACGCCAGCGCGAGCGGGGCGAGGGATCCGTGATAGCGGACGGTGTTCTCCGAAATTTGCATGACCACGGGACGTTCCGCGTACTCGGCGGCCGCGGCGATGGCCTCGGCGTGTTCCAGGGTGATCACGTTGAACGCGCCGAGGCCGCCGGGTCTCGCGGCCGCGATCAAGTCCGGTACGGGGGTCAGCGGCATGGGTGGGTCTCCGCGGTCATGGCGTGGTCTCTTCGGATTCCGGGGCGGCGAGCTTGTCGACCCGGACGGTCGGTGCCAGGCGGGTGCGCAGGCAGCGGTCGATCTCACCGGCGACCGGGATGACGACGGCCGACGCCGCGGTGGCCACGGCGTCGGTGAGGATGGCCGCCCAGTCGGGTTCCGCGCGGGTGGACAGCGCAGCGATCACCGCCGCGGCGGCGGAATCGCCCGCGCCGGTGGGGTTTCCGGCCAGCGGCTCGGGCAGCGTCGCGAACCACGCGCCGTCGGCCGTCACCGCGATCATGCCCTCGACGCCGCGGGTGGCGACGACGGCTCGCACGCCGCGATCGATCAGCGGGCGGGCGGCCGCAACCACCTCCTCCGGCGTAGTCGGCGTGCGACCGGAAAGACGCTCCAGCTCTTCGGTATTCGGCATCAACACCACACCGGGAACCTCCGCCGCCAGTCGCAGCGCCTCGCCGTCCACATCGCAGATGGTCGGGACCCCCGCCGCGACCGCCGATCGGGCGAGCTCGGCGGGTAGGCCGGGATCTATCCCGCCCGGTAGCGATCCAGAGACGACAAGGCCGTTGATGTCGGGCAGCAGGCCCGCGACCCGGATGGCTAGTTGCTCGGCGGCGTGCGGGTTCGAGACGCGGGCGCCGGGCTCCCAGAGCGCGGTGGCGGTGCCGTCACGGGACTCGCTGATCACCACCGTCCGCCGGACCCACGGCAGCGCGTGCACGAAGTCGACCGGCATCTCCAGCTCGGCGGCCGCGGCGAAGGCGTGATCGGAGAAGCCGGTCGCCCTCGCGTACTTGCCGAGCTGGTTCAGCACCCGCGTCACATTGATGCCCTTGCCGCCGATGCGCTGCTCGACCGAGCGGACACGGTGCGCCTGCCCCCGCTCGAAGCGCTCGACCCGGTAGGTCATGTCGTAAGCGGGATTCATTGTCACAGTGAGGATCACGTCAACCACTGTCCACGTCTGAGCACCCGGCGCAACTGCAGGTCGTCATCGACAATCAGCAGGTCGGCGTACTGGTCGGTCCGGAGATCGCCCACGTCGGTCAGGCCGGCGGCGGCGGCTGGTACGGCGGTCGCGGCGCGCACCGCGTCGGGCAGCGGCACACCGCAGTCCCGGACCGCCCACGAAAGGCATTGCGCGAGAGTCGCCGTGCCGCCCGCGATCGACCGGTTGGCCACCCTGGCCACCCCGTCGATCACCCGGACGGACTGCGGCCCGAGCCGATATTCGCCGTCCGGCATGCCCGCGGCCTGCATCGCGTCGGTGATCAGCGCGACCTGTCGCGGAGCCGCCGCGAAAACCATCGCGCCGAAACCGGCGTCGACGTGCACGCCGTCGCCGATCAGCTCGACCACCACGTGGCCATGGACGGCGGCCGTCAGCGCCGCGGCGACCGGTCCCGCGTTGCGGTGGTGCAGCGGCGGCATGCCGTTGGCCAGGTGGGCCACCAGCCGCGCCGATCCGGTCGGGGCGAGCGCCTGCCGGAAGCGCGCGAAATCGGTGTCGCTGTGGCCGAGGGAGATCACCACGTCGTTGTCGGTGAGGAGCCGCGCGACCGCGTCATAGCCGGGCAACTCCGGCGCGATCGTGCAGACGCGCAGGTATCCGTCGGCCGCGGCCAGCAGTTCTTCGGTCAGTCCTGGGTCGGGGTCGCGCAGGTAGCGGACGTCCTGGGCGCCGCAGCGGGCGACCGCGAGAAACGGTCCCTCCGCGTGGATTCCGCCGATCGTGCCGTCGGCGGCGAGCGCGCGCAGTGTCGCGATCTGGGCGACCATGTCGGCCGCGGGACCGGTGGCCACGCTGGCGAGCACCGTCGTCGATCCGCGCGAGTGGTGGAACTCGGCGGCCGCGCGCGCGTCGTCCGCGTCCACGGTGTCGAATCGATGGCCGAAGCCGCCGTGGTTGTGGATGTCCACCAGGCCGGGGACGATCAGGCCCGAGAACTTCGGCGGGGCCGAATCCGGGTGGAAGGCAAGCCATTCGGTCATCGGCCGGACCGCGACGATCCGGTCGCCCTGTACGGAGATCACGCCGTCGGTCAAGTCGAACGACGCCGACAAGATACGACCGCGGATTTCCAGGCCGGTGGAGTTGTCAGTCATCGAGCCTCCGTCCGTTGGTCCGTACCTACCGTGGTGCTCGCATGAGGGCTTCGTGCCCGGAGGTATCGCGTCTCCGTCGAGAGCGCTGGGCCGCGCCCGCTCGCATGAGGGCTTCGTGCCCGGCGGAATCGTATGTCGGTTGGGCGTCCCGGGCCGCGTCGCGTGCTTCGTGTCCGGCGGAATCGCGTCTCGGCCGGGCGTCCCGGGTCGCGCCTCCCGGTCATATCAGTGCTCCGTGCCGGGCGAAGAGCGTGGCGCCCGCGAGCCCGGCGCGCGCGCCGAATTCGCCGAGCACCACCTTCGGCACCGGCACCACCCGGAGACGCTGCGCCAATGCCGCCTGCAATCGTTCACTGAGCGCGGCGCCCGCACCGGCCAACCCGCCGCCGAGCACGACGAGCTCGGGGCAGGCGGCATGGATGACGCCGAGCAGTCCGTCCGCGAGCGCGGCCACGCCGTCGTCCACCGCACGCACCGCGTCGGGATCGTCCGGCAGTCGTCCGAAAACGGCTGCCGCGCCGCTGACTTCGCGCCCGGACAACCGAGCGTAGTTGCGTGCGATGGCCGCGGCGGAGGCGAGAGTTTCGACGCAGCCGACATTCCCGCAGGGACAAGGCAACCCGTCGGTGGACCGCACGGGAATGTGGCCGTATTCGCCCGCCTGCCCGAAGGCGCTGCGCACCAACCGGCCGCCGGCGGAGAGCGTGCCGCTGACGCCGGT
This sequence comes from Nocardia sp. NPDC004654, assembly GCF_040609595.1. NCBI lineage: Bacteria > Bacillati > Actinomycetota > Actinomycetes > Mycobacteriales > Nocardiaceae > Nocardia > Nocardia sp. NPDC004654. Next base: position 999,650 of record NZ_JBEXKI010000001.1, read on the forward strand.
GCCCAGCACGATCACCAGAACGTCGCCGTGATCGCGCCCCGCGCCGAAACGCCATTCGGCCCAACCCGCCACGGCCACATCGTGTTCGATCAACACCGGAACGCCCCAGCGCCCGGTGAAGCGGTCGCCGACGTGCACGTCGCGCCAGCCGACGTTGCCGCTGAAGACGGCGATCGATCGTGCGGTGTCGACGATGCCGGGCAGTAGGACGGCGGCCCGGCCGAGCCGGTCGCGCAGATCCGCGGGCAATTCGGCGAGCAAGCTGTCGCCGAGATCGCCCATCGCCTCGAACGCCGCCTCGCCACGCGGGGTCGGCACCGTGCCCGACGCGAGGATCGTGCCGGACGCGTCGGCGATCTCGCCTTTGATGGTGGTGCCACCGACGTCCAAGCCCAATGTCAGGGCATCAGAACCTGCCGGATCCGAACCGAGGGCGCGTCCGCCCGCCTCACGGCAGTCCGCGCCGGGCGCAGGCGCGGGTGCGCTGCCGCCGACGCGATGCGTGTCCATCTCCGGGAGCGTAGTTACTCTCAGCAACCTTGTCGTCGGCGGCTCCGGAATGCGGGGCGGGGGCGCGGACACGGCGGCGTACCGGTCACTGGTCCAGGACGACCGAGCGGTTCAGGCTGCGCGGGTGGTCGGGGTCGAGGCCCAGGTCGGCGGCGCGCGCGACGCAAAGGCGGTGCACGCGGACCAGTTCCGCCATCGGATCGATGTCGCGGTGTTCCAAGTGCGCTCCCGTGGCGGCGACGTCGGCGGCGAAATCCGGGATCAGCGGCCCGAGCGCCCAGACCGCGCGGCCGGGGGCGGCGATGCTGATCGGGCCGTGCCGGTACTCCGTCGCGAGGTAGGACTCGGCCCACGACTGGCAGGATTCGCGCAGTTTGAGCCCGGCCTCCTCGGCCAGCGCGCCCGCGAAACCCATGCCGACGAACGTGATCTGCTCGGCCCCGCGCACCCCGGCCAGCGATTCGGCGGGATCTTCGGCCAGGACGGCGCGCGCCTGTTCGACGGCGGGACCGAGGTCCTCGCCGAGATGCCAGCGCAGGATCGCCAACGTGGTCGTGGCGAAGCGGGTCTGCACCACGGACTTCTCGTCGACCTCGTCGATGAGGATCGGATCGCCCAGCTCCAGCACCGGGGTGCCCGGGCTGCTGCAGATCACCGTGCGCGGGACGTGCGACGGGATCTCGCGCATCGCCGACACCACTTCGGTGGTGGTGCCCGATCGGCAGATGACGAGATAGCGGTCGTAGTCCCGGCCGCCGCGCACCTGACTGGCAGGCCACGCGTCGGTCAGGCCCTGGCCCGCCTCCTCGCGTAGCGCGGCGATGGCCCGAGACATGAACAGCGAAGTGCCGCAGCCGATCACAGCGACGCGTTCGCCGGGTTGCGGCAGCAGGGCGCGGTGTTCGGCGGCGATCGCGGCGGAGCGCGCCCAGTCGTCGGGCTGGGTGGCGACTTCGACGGCCAGGTGGGATGCGGGGGCGTGGTCAGCGGACGGCACGACAACAGAATCGTCTCGATGATCGTTCATGTCAAATATCTGCGCGAAATGGTCATGTTCGATCACTATTCGCGCTAGATTCAACCGGTCGACACGTTTTGCTTCATCATCGGCGGTCGGTAGGCGCCGGGGGTGCAGATTCGAAAGGTTCGCTTCGTGAAACGACCACTCCGCCGCCTGCTCACGGGCGCCGCGCTGGCCACCGGCCTCGCCGTCGCGGTCGCCTCGTGCGGCTTCGGCTCCAACGATTCCGCCGACTCCGACACCACGATCAACTTCCTGGCCCCGGTCTACAGCGACGGCGCCACCGGAACCAAGGCGCTCTGGGACGGGATCATCGCCGACTTCGAGCGGAAGAATCCCGGCCTGAAGGTGAATCTCCAGCTGGAATCCTGGAACTCGATCAACGACGTGGTGCGGACCAAGCTCCAGTCACCGTCCACCACGCCCGACATCCTGAACATCGACGCCTACGCCAGCTTCGCGGGCGACGGAATGCTGTACCCAGCGGCCGAGATCGTCTCGCCGCAGGTGCTCGCCGACATCCAGCCCGGCTTCGCGAAGAACGCCTCGCTCGACGGAACCCAGTACGCGCTACCGCTGTTCGCCTCCACCCGCACGCTGTTCTACAACACCGACCTGTTCGCGCGCGCCGGTGTCGCCGCGCCGCCCAAGACCTGGACCGAACTGACCGAGGCCGCGGCGAAGATCCAGGCGCTCGGCGACGGCGTCTCGGGTTACGGTCTGCCGCTCGGCAGCGAGGAGGCGCAGGGCGAGACTTCGATCTGGACCTTCGGCGCGGGCGGCGACTGGTCCAACGGCGGCGAGATCACCGTCGATACCCCGGCCAACCTGGAGGGTGTGCGCGCCATGCGCACGCTCATCGATGCCAATGCGACACAACCTAATCCGGGCGCGACCGACCGCAAGGACGTGATCAACGCCTTCATCCAGGGCAAGGTCGGGATGATCGAGGGCCTGCCGCCCACCATCGGCCAGATCGCCGCCAAGAATCCGGAGCTGAAGTACGCGACCGCGCCGTCTCCGACCAAGTCCGGCCAGCCGGTGACCCTCGGCGTCGCCGATCACCTGATGGCTTTCAAGAAGGACGGCGGGAAGACCGAGACGATCAAAAAGTTCCTCGATCACTTCTACTCCGCGGGCGTGTACGCGAACTTCGTGAAGCACGAAGGCTTCATCCCGATCACCCAGAGCGGCGCGGCCGAACTGGCGCAGGACCCGGTCACCAAGGCGTTCGCCGCGACGCTTCCGGTGGCCAAGTTCTACCCGAGCAACAACCCGAAATGGGCTGCGGCGCAGGGCGCCATCCGCCAGCAGATGGGCACCATCGCGCAGGGCGCGGACCCGGCGCAGGTGCTGACCCGCATTCAGGAAGCCGCGAAATAGCGTGCGGCGCAATGCGATGCTGAGGGCGGTCCCGTGGCTCGGGCCCGCCCTGCTGCTGATCGTGGCCATCGTCGCGTTCCCGGTCGGCTACATGCTGTGGACCAGCACCAGGGACCTCAGCGCCTACGGTCAGGACCGCGGGCCCGCCGGGCTGGCGAACTTCCGCGCCCTGTTCGACATCGGCGAACTCGGCACGGTGCTCGCGCACACCGTGGTCTGGGTGGTCAGCGTCGTGCTGATCACCCTGGTGCTCTCGGCCGGGCTCGCCCAGTTCCTGAACAAGGACTTCCCCGGCCGCACCGCCGTGCGGATGGCGATCCTGGTGCCGTGGGCCGCCTCGGTGGTGATGACGACGACGATCTTCTACTACATGCTCGATCCCGACGTCGGCATCGCCAACCGGTTCCTCGTCGACATCGGGCTGCTCGATCGCGGTTACGGGTTCACCAAGCAGCCGACGCAGGCCTTCCTGGTGGCGATCGGCGTCGCGGTGTTCGTCTCGATACCGTTCACCACCTACACGATTCTGGCTGGGCTGCAATCGATTCCGGCCGAGATCGAGGAGGCGGGCCGGGTCGACGGCGCGGGTCCGTGGCAGCGGTACCGCCACCTCACGCTGCCGCAATTGCGCCCGGCCATCGCGGTCGCCACCGTCGTCAACATCATCAACGTGTTCAATTCGCTGCCGATTCTGCAGGTGATCACCGGCAGCATCGCGGGTTTCTCCGCGGACACCACGACGACGCTGACGTTCAAGCTGATCCGGCAGAACCAGCAGATCGACACCGCCGCCGCGATGAGCGTGCTGAACTTCGCGCTGATCGTGGTGATCATCGCGATCTACGTGAAACTGGTCCGGCCGACGCGGGAGGTCGACGCATGACCGCCGAGACCGAGATTCGCGTGCCGCACCGAAACACCACCACCGCGACGAAAGAAGCGCCGGTAAGGGCGAAGCGCCGTCGCTGGGAGTTGACGGCGATCGGCGTCGTGATCGCGCTGATCTTCCTGACGCCGTTCGTCGTGATGGTGCTCGGCTCGCTGAAGAGCCGGGCCGAGATCCTGCGCATCCCACCGACTTATCTGCCGCAGACCTGGCATCCGGACAACTACGCGACGATGTGGGACACCCCCGAGACGCCGCTGCCGTTCAACATGGTCAGCACCGTCGTCATCGCGGTGAGCGCCACGGTGCTCGTGCTGCTCGTCGCCATCCCGGCCGCGTATCACACCGCGCGGCACCGTTTTCCGGGACGCGCGGTGTTCCTCGGTCTGGTGTTGATCACCCAGATGTTGCAGCCCACGGTGCTGGTGACCGGCCTGATCCGGCAGTTCTTCGCGCTGGGCATCAACGACACCTGGCTGGCCATGATCCTGGTGAACGCCGCGTTCAACCTGTCGTTCGCGGTGTGGATCCTGCACAGCTTCTTCGCCGCGATCCCGGTGGAGATCGAGGAGGCGGCCCAGCTCGACGGGTTGAACCGCTGGCAGATCCTGACCAAGGTCAGTCTGCCGCTGGTCTGGCCGGGCATCGTCACCGCGACCATCTTCACGATCGTCGCCTGCTGGAACGAGTTCGCGGCCAGCCTGGTGGTGCTGACCACGCCGGAGAATCAGCCGCTTTCGGTGGCGCTGACCAAGTTCGTCGGCCAGTACGACACCGCATGGCAGTACGTGTTCGCGATCTCCACCGTCGGCATCGTGCCGGTGGTGATCCTGTTCGCGCTCATCGAGAAGCGGTTGGTCGCGGGATTGACCGCGGGCAGCGTGAAGTGAGCAGTTGTCACGCAGCCGAGCGTCGAGGAAGGTACGCCGGGCACTATCGAAACAGCCTCCTGCCCAAGTGATGTCGACGTCGTCCGCTACCCCGTGACCAACGGCGGGCACAGTCGGCCCGGCGGCCACGAGCGTCTGCCCGAGTTGCTGGCGGCCCGGTCAGCCGTCAGATCGACGCGGCGGAGACCATCTGGCAGTTCTTCGCCGCTCACCGACATCGCCCTACTCTCGAGCCCCCGCCGGCAGGCCCCCGCGGCGGTAGCATCGATTGGTGGCACGGCAGGACGGCGCTCCCAAGGACGGCCGCAATTACGCGGGCCTGTCCAAGGAGCAGCGGGTGGCGCAGCGGCGGACCAGGTTGATCGACTCGGCCCTGGAATTGTTCGGCACCCAGGGGTACGCGACCACCTCCATCGAGCGCCTGTGCACCCTCGCGAACGTCTCCACACGCAGCTTCTACGAGGATGTCGGCAGCCGCGAGGCGCTGCTGATCGCCCTGGTGGATCGAGTCACCATGCAGGCCATCGACCGTGCCGCGGAGGCGCTGGCGCGCACCGCGAACGAGCCGCTGTCGAGCAGGGTGACCGCCGGTTTCCGTGCCTACCTCGAAGTGACCTGCGCCGACCGGCGAACCGCGCGGGTCTGCTACGTCGAAGTGGTCGGGGTCAGCGAAGCGGTGGAGGAATGGCGCAGGGAACAGCGCGGGCGTATCTCCTCGATGCTGATGGCCGAGGCCGAGCGCGCCGTCGAGCGCGGCGAGACCAAACCACGGCGCTTCGACCTGTTCGCGCTCGCGGTGATCGGCGCGGTGAACTCGTTGGCGCAGGAATTGGTGCAGACCACCCAGCCGGACGCGCGGATCTCGCTGGACGACATCTGCGAGGAAATCGCCTACGTGGTCAATTCCGGACTCGCCGCGCCGTGAGTCCGCGCGCGGTCCACGTTGGCAACCGGCGCGTGGAATCTCTACGGTTTGGCATCGTGGCTGTGGTCAGATTGTTCGCGTGCATGCAGAAACGGCACGTCGTCCGGGTCGGGGCGGTGTGAGATGACCGGACCGACGGATCGTCCGCAGCGGTGGAACCGGCTGCTCGAGCTGCTCGCCGAATCGGGGCGGCTCTCCGTGGAGGAGGCCGCCGAGCGGCTCCAGGTGTCGCCCGCGACCGTGCGCCGCGATTTCACCGCGCTGGCCGAACAGCAGCTCGCCACCCGGACCCACGGCGGGGTCGTGGCGACGACGGTCGCCTACGACCTGCCCGCCCGCTACCGGCAGACCGGCGGCGAGGCCAAACAGCGCATCGCCGAGCACGCCGCCGCGCTGGTCGACCCGACCGCGGTGGTCGGCATGAACGGCGGCACCACCACCACGGCGGTGGCGAGGGCGCTCGCGGGTCGCACGGATCTGGCCAATTCCGGTGACGATCAGCTCACCATCGTCACCAACGCGCTCAACATCGCGGGCGAGATGGTGCTGCGCCCGCACCTGCGCACCATCTGTCTCGGCGGGGTGGCGCGCCGGGAGTCCTACGAACTGCACGGCCCGCTGGCCGAGCGCGCCCTAGCCGAATTGCGTTTGGACACGGTGATTCTCGGCGTGAACGCGATTTCCGCCGAGGGCGGCGCGCAGTGCAGGCACATCGACGAGGCGGGCGTGACCACCGAGATGGTGCGCCGCTCCGGCCACGTCATGGTGGTCGCGACCTCCGACAAACTCGAACGCTCCGCCCTCGCCCGCATCTGCGGCATCGACCAGGTCCACGTCCTCGTCACCGACACCCACGCCGAAGCCTCCGCCGTCGCCGCCATCCGCGCCGCAGGCGTCCGCGTGGACCTCGTGTAGTTCGGTGCGGCATGCGGACGTGATGAGTTCTCCGCGCCCAGCACGCCGCCACGGACGTCGTGCTTGCACTGGCCCTGAACCAGGGCGGCGATTCCCGCGTGATCAGTCGGACGGGACGTGTGTCGCCGCCACGGGTACGGATGCGGCGGGCCGCGATTCGGTGCGCATGGTGCGGACCCAGACGGCGAAACCCCAGGCGACGAAGCCCGCGTAGACGAGGTAGAGGGTGGCGGAGGGGTAGTAGGCCGCCCTCAGCAGGAGCGGGACGCCGACGATGTCGACGGCGATCCAGATCAACCAGAACTCGGCCAAGCCGCGGGCCATGCCGTAGGTGGCGAGCACCGAGCCGGTGAAGATCCAGGCCTCCGCCCACGGGCCGTAGGAGCCGATCCAGGCGAACAGCTGCGCGAAACCGGCCGTGCCGAGGAGCATGGCGGCGACAAGCAGCCATCGTTCGCGGGCGCTGGCCCAACGCGGCACCACGCCGCGGTGCTCCAGCCCGGTTTCGAGGCGGGCGTGCCGATGCCACTGCCACCACCCGAACACGCTGACCGCGATGAACATCAGCTGCCGCCCCGCCTGCCCGGCCATGTTCAACTGCTGCGGTGTGTTGAAGACGCCGCCGACGAAGACGGTGAAAAGCAGCGCGTTGCCCGCGATGCCCACCGGCCACGCCCACACCCGCCGCCGCATGCCGCCCACCGCGGCGGCCAGCCCGAACCCGTTGCCGATGATCTCGCGCCAGAGGATGGCCGAGCCCGCGATGTGCAGTTCGGCGTCGAGCAGGGTGCTGAGCGGGTCCACCTGGTGTGCAACGAGCGGGAGGAGCGATCTCATCCGCGAGGAGCGGGTTTCGCTCGGCGTGATACGAAAGGTCCCAACCCGGGCGGCGCTCGTCTGGCGCACGGTCGGCCACCGGTTCGCACCCGTCCGCGAAATACCCTCGGCGCGTAACGATTGCGCAATCTGGCCACGCGAATCGCAATGTCGGTGCAATCGAGCCCTTCTATCGTGACCGAATGAACACCGAGCACGCCGGGGGGACCGGTATCCACATCAGCGGGCTGAGCAAGTCCTTCCGTGCCGGGCGGCGCACGGTGCACGCGCTGGACGGCGTGGATCTGCACACCGAGCAGGGCACGTTCCTGTCGCTCCTCGGTCCTTCCGGCTGCGGAAAGTCCACCGTGCTGCGGATTCTGGCCGGATTGGAGAAGCCGACCGCGGGCACCGCGCTGATCGACGGCCAGACGCCCGCGCAACTGCGTGGCCGCCACGAACTCGGCATCGCGTTCCAAGATGCGGCGTTGCTGCCGTGGCGCTCGGTGGAATCCAATATCAAGCTGCCGTTGCAGGTGGCCGGTCTGAAACCGGATCCCGCGCAGATCGCCGACCTCGTCGCGCTGGTGGGATTGGAGGGCTTCGAGAAGGCCAAACCCGCGCAGCTGTCCGGCGGCATGCGGCAGCGCGTGTCCATCGCGCGTGCGCTGGTCGTGCAGCCGACTGTGCTGCTGCTCGACGAGCCCTTCGGCGCGCTGGACGACATGACCAGGCAGAAGCTCAATCTGGAGTTGCTGCGGATCTGGACGGAGAAGCCCGCGACCACGTTGATGGTCACGCACGGCATCGCCGAGGCGGTCTTCCTCTCCGACGTGGTGGCGGTGCTGAGCCCGCGCCCGGGCCGCGTGCTCGAGCTGGTGGAGATCGATCTGCCGCGGCCGCGCCTGCCGGAGATGATGCGCACCCCGGAATTCCACAAGTTGTCCGACTATCTCTCCGAACTGCTGTTCGGCAAGACCGGTGCGGGCGGCGTCGCTTTCGAACGCGGCGTCCAAGCCCCCGACGCGGGCGGTGCGTCGTGAAGCGGCTCGGCGGGCTGCTCGGCATCCTCGGCCTCGTCGGGGTGTGGTGGCTCGCCGCGGCGCTCGGCCTCGCGGGCGGCACCATCCCGAGTCCGTGGCGGGTCGTGCACACGATGTATGTCGACGGCTGGCAGCTGTACGGCCCGAACTTCGAGATCACCGCGATCGGCGCGCTGAAGGGCTTCCTCTGGGGCAACGCGCTGGCCATCGGCCTCGCGGTCACGGTGGCGCTGATCCCGCAATTCGAATCGCTGGCCACCCAGCTGGCGATCCTGTCCTACTGCACGCCGCTGCTCGCGCTCGGCCCGATCATTCTGGTCGTCTTCGGTGGACGCTCGCCAACAGTGTTCCTCGCCGCGATGTACTGCTTCTTCACCACGATGGTCGGCACTCTCGCCGGTCTGCGCTCGGCCGATCGGGCGAGCCTGGAGCTGGTGCGCGCCTACGGCGGCGGGCGCTGGCAACGGCTGTACCGGGTTCAGCTGATCGCCGCGCTGCCGAATACGTTCGCGGCGTTGAAGATCGCCGCGCCCTCGGCCGTGCTCGGCGCGATCATCGGGGAGTATCTGGGCGGCGTGGACAGCGGGATCGGCGTCGCGCTGACCGCCGCGCAGACCGCTTACAACGTGCCGCGTACCTGGGGGATGGCGCTGGCCGCCGCGGCGCTGGCCGGTCTCGGCTACGCGATCGTGGCGCTGGTGGCGCGGCTGGTCACGCCATGGACCGGGGAGGAGGTGCGATGACCGTCCTGCGTCGCCTCGGCGCGTTCCTGTTCCCGCTCGTCACCTCGCTGCTGCTGATGCTGGTCATCTGGTGGGCGTTCCTGGCGGCCTTCCCGCAGGTGGGTCCGCGGGTGGGCAAGACTCCCGGCGATGTGTGGCGCTATCTGGTCACCTCGCCCGGCGCACCGCAAGCGCGCGCGGCCATCCTCGACAACCTCCAGATCACGCTGCGCGACGCGGCGCTCGGCTTCGGCGTCGGCATGGCGGCGGCCATCGCGCTCGCCGCCCTGTTCGTGTCGTTCCGCACCGTGGAGCACACGTTCATGCCGGTGGCGATGCTGCTGCGTTCGGTGCCGCTGGTGGCGCTCACGCCGATCATCGTGCTGGTATTCGGCCGCGGGGTGGGCGGGGTGACCGTGATGGCCGCGATCGTCGTGCTCTTCCCGGCCCTGGTGATGATCACGACCGGACTGCGCAGCGCGCCCCGCCAGGCGATGGAACTGATTGCGGCGTACGGCGGTTCGCGTTGGACGGCGCTGCGGATGGTGGCAATGCCCGCGGCGCTGCCCGCCGTGTTCGCGGCCGCGCGAATCTCGGTGCCGGGGGCGCTCATCGGTGCGTTGATCGGCGAATGGCTCGGCAGCGGAACAGGTCTCGGAGCGAGCCTGATCCGCGCGATACCCACGTTCCGGTACAACGAGCTGTGGGCGTCCATCGTGATCGTCACCTTGGTGTCGGTGCTGCTGTACGCGATCGTGGGCGTCGTCGAGAACCTGGTGCTGGCCCGGTTCGGCCCCGATGCCGGACGCGACTGATCGTCGCGATTCGGTATTGGGAACCTGAAAGCAAAGAAAACGAAACCGAATCCCCCTAAATTCAGCCCATGACACCCGCGCAACGCTCTTCGTTCGGGGCGAACCTGAACCGCAGGTCCTTTCTTCGTTATTCGGCACTCACGGGAGCCGCACTCGGCGGCGTCGGCGCGCTCGCCTCCTGCGGCGACGACGCGGGCGGCTCGTCGAGTGGTTCCATCCCGGACGGCTCCCGCTTCGGCACCGTGGCGATCCAGCTGTCCTGGATCAAGAACATCGAATTCGCGGGCGAGTATTTCGCCGATTCCCGCGGCTATTTCCGGGAGGCCGGGTTCGGCTCGGTGAATCTGCTGGCGGGGGGCGCGGCGAGCACGTCGGTGGAGGCCGGTCTCGACACCGGAAAGGTGTGGCTCGGGCTCTCGGCGCCGCAGACCACCGCGCCCGCGATCCTCGAGGGATTGCCCGCCAAGATCGTCGCGACCACCTACCAGAAGAATCCGTTCGCGATCGTCAGCTCCGCGGCCAAGCCCATCAACTCCCCGCAGGACATGAAGGGCCGCAAGATCGGCGTGCAGGACACCAATCAGCTCATCTTCACCGCGTTGTTGACCGCCAATGGCATGAAGCCGGGCGATGTGACCATCGTGCCCGCGCAGTTCGACCCAACGCCGCTGGCCAACGGCGAGGTGGACGGCTGGGTCAGTTACGTGACGAACGAGCCGATCACGCTCGCCGCCAAAGGTTTTCCGAACGCGCACTTCTTGTTCGCCGATTTCGGCCTGCCGCTGGTCGCGGAGACGCTCACGGTGAAGCAGTCCACCATCGACAACGAGCGCGAGAAGCTGAAGGCGTTCCTCACGGCGGAGATCAGAGGGTGGAAGGACGCGGTCGCCGCACCGGCCGAATCGGCGCGCCTCGCGGTCGAGACGTACGGCAAGGACCTGAACCTCGACCTGGCCGAGCAGACCGAGGAGGCCATCGCGCAGAACGACCTGGTGGTCTCCGCCGACACCGCCGCGAACGGTCTGCTCACCATGACCGACGCGCTGATCGAACAGAACATCGCCGCGCTGCGCACCGCGAAGATCGACATCGAGGCCGACCAGCTGTTCGACCTCTCGGTCTTGCGCGAGGTCTACGCGGAGAACCCCGGACTGAAGGGCTGAGCGCCCGTCACAAGCCGACGGTGGCCCTGGCGCCGAACGCCTGCTCTGCGTGGATCACCTCGGCGTTCCCGGACTGCTGACGCCCCGATCGCCCCGATCGGGCGGCCAGCAGTTCGGCGGCGATGGCCACGGCGGTTTCGGCCGCCGTGCGCGCGCCGACGTCCAGGCCCGCGGGGGAGTGCAGGCGCGACAGCGTCGTCTCGTCGAAACCGCCCGCCCGCAGGTCGTCCAGGCGCCGTGCGTGCGCCGAGTACGAGCCCGCCGCACCGAGGTAGCCGAGCTCCGGCAAGCGCAAAGCCACGGTGAGCAACGGGATTTCGAACTTCGGATCGTGCGCCAGCACGACAATGCCTGTGGTGGAGTCGATTTCGCCCGCTGCTGACAGGGTGTTCAGGTAGCGGTGCGGCCAGTCCACCACCACTTCGGCGCCGGGGAAGGCGTCGGGCGTGGCGAACTCCTCGCGCGAATCGCAGATGGTGACGCGGTAGCCGAGCAGTCGGGCCTGCACGGTCAGCGCCGCGGCGTAGGAGTTGGCGCCGAAGATGATCAGCCGCGGCGGCGGGGCGAAGGACGAGATGAACACGTCCGATTCGGGCAGCGCCACCAGTTCGGTGTTGTGCCGCTGGCCGGTGATCAGGTGCTGGCCGATCACGTCGGGGTCTGGGTTCCATACCACGGTGAACACCGTAACTCGCCGGTGCGCCGCGATTTCGGATGCGACAGTGGGGAATTCGGGAAAGTCCCGCCGGGAGAACGGCTCGGCGAAGACGTCGATCATGCCGCCCGCCTCCATGCCTGGTTCGCCGGGCGGCACGGGTAGGCGGTGCATGGCGCGCTGCCCGGTGCGCGCCGCGGTCACCGCGGCCTCGTGCATCGCGGCCTCCACCGAGCCGCCCAGTCCGGATCCGTAGACGGCGCCGTTGGCGTCGACCAGCATCGCTGTGCCCACCGGCAGCCGCCCCGAACCCACGGTCCGCACGACGGTGGCCAGGCCACCGATCCGGCCCGAGTGCCATACCCGCATGAGGTCATCGACGATGTCGCGCATCAGTTTCCGCTCCGATCAGCGTGCGTCGAGGCCGGGAAGTCATGATCCCTTCCCGTCGCCAAATCGTCGCACGTGACGCACACCATATCGTCTCTACTGGACAAATAGGTACGCGCTCCCGAATCTCTTACGGCTTCCGCATGCACCGAGGTCCAGTGCTTGTGGTCGATCACAACGGGGTGGCCGGGTGTGGTATGGAACACAGCGCGGGCCAGCCCGCTCGGCGCCGCCCGCTCCGCCGCGAGTACCCGCGCGACGACGTCGGCGCCGACGTCGGGGGTGTCCACCGGCATGATCGCGACGGCTCGCGCCCGGGTCCGCTCCGCAGCGCGCAGCCCGGCCCGTAGTGAGGCGCCGATGCCGGTCGCCCAGTCGGGCGCCCAGACGGGCACCGCGTCCGGGGGCAGATCGACCGTCTCCGGTGCGGGTCCGGTGGCTCCGAGCACCACGATGACCGGATCGCAGCCGCCGTCCCGCAGTGCGCGCACCGCGGCGCGCAGCCAGGCGCCGCCCTCGGCCAGCGCCTTGGGGCGGCCGTAGCGGGTGCCCGCGCCCGCGGCGAGCACGATGCCCGCGCAACCCGCGCGGGCGACCGGAGCGTTCCCGGCGTGATCCGATGCAGCCACGAGTCCCACGCTAGACCGCGCGAGTTGCCGGTGGGTTACCGGAAAGTGCCGGACAGCTGGGGTGCGGCGTAACCGCGAGAGGCGAGCCCGCCCCTTCGCTCGGACGGCGACGGCGGCTGCGGTCGTCCGACACGCCGACGGTGATCTCCGTCCTTCTGGTGGCGCGCGGGCTCGCCGTATTCGATGCTGGTTCGGTGACGGACGAGGCGGCCGGAATCACCGGATTCGACGCGCTGTCCAACGCGGCGGCCACCGACGCGTTGCTGGCTTGTTGTGCCTCGCCCGCCTGGGTTCGCGGAGTGCTCGCCGGGCGGCCGTACCGCAGCGCCGAGCGCCTGTACGAGACAGCCGACGCCGTGCTCGCCACCCTTCCCGAGGACGAGATCGACCGCGCGCTTGCCGGGCATCCGCGCATCGGCGACCGGACGGACAGCGCGGACTCGGCCCGGGAGCAGTCCGGGGTGGCGGAGGCGGCCGATTCGGTGCGCGCGGCGCTGGCCGAAGGCAATCGCGCCTACGAACAGCGCTTCGGTCACCGGTATCTCGTCTGCGCGACCGGCAGATCCGGCGCGGAACTGCTCGACCTGCTCACCGCTCGGCTGCACAACGATCCGGCTACCGAAAGGGCTGTGATGCGAACCGAATTGGCGAAGATCAACCGAATCCGGCTGCGGCGATTGTTGGGCGAGGTGCAGGCATGAGTACTTTGAGTACGCACGTGCTGGACGCGGTGCGCGGTGTGCCAGCAGTCGACCTGGCGGTCACCCTGTATTCCGGCGACGCGCTGCTGGGCGCGGGCGCGACCGACGACGACGGCCGGATCGACGGCCTGGGAGCCGATCTCGCACCGGGCGTCTACCGCATCGTCTTCGACACCGGAACGTACTTCGGGCACCAGCGAATCGACACGTTCTACCCGGAGGTCTCCATCGCGTTCGTGGTCGCCGAAGAGCGGCACTATCACGTCCCGCTGCTGCTCTCGCCGTTCGCCTTCTCCACCTACCGAGGGAGCTGAACATGACACTGTCCGGCCCGATCGTGCTGTCCGACAACCGATACGGCAAGGCGGAGAACCGGATCGTCCGGATCTACCGCGACGGTCCGCGCCACGAGATCCGCGACGTGAACGTCTCCACGGTGCTGCGCGGTGATTTCGCCGCCGCCTACACCGCGGGCGACCAGTCCAAGGTGCTGCCCACCGACAGCCAGAAGCAGACCGCCTACGCCTACGCGAAGAAGCCCGGCCTGCAACCCGTCGAGGATTACGCGCTGGCGCTGGCCCGGCATTTCGTCGACGACATCGAGCCGGTCGACAGCGCCACCGTGGAGGTGGACGAATATGCCTGGCAACGGGTCTCGGTCGATGGCGCCGAGCACGACTTCACCTGGACGCGGCAGGGTCCCGAGGTCCGCACCGCGCGGATCACCGTGGCCGGTACGGGAGATTCGCAGCGCGCCTGGGTGATCGGCGGCGTCAAGGATCTGATCATCCTGAAGTCGACGGATTCGGAATTCGCCGACTTCCTCACCGACGAGTTCACCGTGCTGGAGCCGACCCGCGATCGCATGCTTGCCACCTCGTTGTTCGCGCGCTGGCGCTTCGCCGACACCGAGGGCGTGGACTGGGACGCGGCCTACACCGGTATTCGCGCGCGGCTGGTCGCGGTCTTCGCCACGCACTATTCGAAAGCCTTGCAGCAGACGCTGTTCGAGATGGGCAAGGCGGTGCTGGAGGCGTTCCCGGTACTGGCCGAGATCCGCCTCAGCGCGCCCAACAAGCACCACTTCGACTACGACCTGGCCGGATTCGGCATCGAGAACCGCGGCGAGGTGTACTACGCGGCCGACCGTCCGTACGGCCTCATCGAGGCGACCGTGGCGCGCGCGGACGCGCCGGACGCCGGGCAGGCGTGGGCGCCGTGAGCCAGGCGGCGACCCTGGTGATCGACGGCTGCGCGGTGGCCACCGTGGACGCGGCGGGCACCGAGTATCGGCGCGGCCACGTGGTGGTGCACGGCAACCGGATCGGCGCGGTCGGGCCGGGCGACGCGCCCGAGGTGGACGCCCCGCGCATCGACGGCCGCGGCTGCCTGCTGACTCCCGGCCTTGTCGACACTCACAACCACCTCTACCAGTGGATCACCAGGGGTCTGGCCGCCGACGAGAGCCTGTTCGACTGGCTGACCGCGCTCTATCCGATCTGGGCGGGCATCGACGAGGAATCGGTGCGGATCGCCGCCACCGGCGCGCTGGCCGCCCTCGCGCGCACCGGGTGCAGCACGACCGCCGACCACCACTACCTGTTCCCGCGCGACGGTGGTGACCTGCTCGGCGCGGAGATCGCCGCGGCCGCGACGGTCGGGTTGCGTTTCCATCCCTGTCGCGGGGCCATGGACCTCGGCGCGAGCGCGGGCGGTCTGCCGCCCGACTCCGTGGTCGAATCGCTGGACGCCATACTCGCCGCGAGCGCCGACGCGATCGCGCGCTGGCACGACCCCTCCTTCGACGCCATGGTCCGGATCGCGCTCGCGCCGTGTTCACCGTTCTCGGTGACGGCCGACCTGTTGCGCGAGTCCGCCGCACTGGCCAGGGCCGAAGGGGTGCGCCTGCACACCCATCTGGCCGAAACCATGGACGAACAGGACTACTGCGCCGCCACCCACGGCTGCACTCCCGCACAGTATTTGGAGCGGCTCGACTGGATCGGCGCGGACGTCTGGTACGCGCACGCCGTCCACCTCGACGACGCCGCGATCGCCACCCTCGCCCGCACCGGCACCGGCGTCGCGCACTGTCCCACGTCCAACGGACGCCTCGGCGCGGGCATCGCCCGGGTTCCCGATCTGCTCGCCGCGGGCGTCGCGGTCGGACTCGGCGTCGACGGTGCCGCGAGCAACGAGGCGGGCTCGATGATCGAGGAGCCACGCAACGCCCTGCTCTACTCCCGCGTCGCCAACGGCCCCCGCGCCATGACCGTGCGGACCGCGCTCGAGCTGGCCACCATGGGCGGCGCGCGGGTCCTCGGCCGCGCCGCCGAGATCGGCTCGCTCGAACCCGGAAAGCTCGCCGACCTGGCCCTCTGGCGCATGGACACCCCGGCCCACGCGGGCATCGACGACCCCGTCACCGCGCTGATCCTCGGCTCCCCGCCCCCGCTGGCCGCCCTGATCGTGAACGGCCGCGAGGTGGTGCGCGACGGGAAGGTGCGCACGGTGGACGAGGAAGCGGTGGGCCGCGCCGTGGCGTGCGCCCAAACCGCCCTCATCGCCAAGGCTCGGTGAAGCATTGGGCGACAACGGGATCGGGTGGGCTGCCCGATCCCGTCGTCAGACCGCGGACACTGCCGTCCCCTCCGCGACGGTGGGCGCGGAGTCGCAATGGCCCGCGTCGTTGGGCGGGCACCACAGCGCGTCGGCGTTCCCGTCGGCACGCAGCGCGAGCAAGCACATGACCTCGTGCAGCGTCAGCCCGAGCTGCGCGGCGTGCAGTCGGCCTACTTCGAGGTCGAAGTACTCCCCCGAATGCGGTTGGTCCAAGAGGATCATCTCCGCGAGCGCGACGCCGACCAGCGCCTGCTCCCTGGTCACCCGCCAGTCGGTCGGGAGGTAGGACAACACCCAGCGACCCCTGCTCGGTTCCGGAACGTCCACCCGGAACGCCGCCTCCAGTGCGACGTCACTCGTTATCAGCCATTCGGTAGCGGTAATCGCCATCGCGCGAACTCCTTTCGGTCGCCGCGGCTCCTTTCGTCCACTGCCCTCAACGATGTCACGGGCGGGCCATGCGAAGCGATCCATTTCCGCGGGCGGATTCTTCCGGCCGACTCATCGTGCTGACCAGGCGAAACAGGGCTGAAGATAATGAAATATCACAACGGTGACCGCAGCTCTGCCGTTCGCGTCCTTCGAGCGGAGCCGTTCACCGGCAGTCGAACCTGCCGATATCGGCGCGAGTTCGTTCGGTCAGTTGTACACCCAATTGTTCGTACAGTGCCAGCGCGGCGCAGAGGTTGTCGCGAGCTTCCGCTTCGCTGCCCATGTCGGCGAGCACATTCCCCAGGCTCTGCAACGCGTCCGCCTCGCCGTGCGGGTCGCGGATCCGCTGGGCCAGTTCGCGCGATTTCGCGTAATAGTCACGCGCCGATTCGTATTCGCCGAAACGGCGTTCGACGTGACCGAGGCCGCGTAGCGTGTCGACCTGGCAGAGGGCATCGTTGATGTCCGCCGCGATGCGGTACGCGTCGATGAAATCCCCACGTGCGGAGTCGTATTCACCGGACTTCCGGGCGATATTGCCGAGTCCCCACAGCGACCAGCATTCGCCAGCGCGGTCGCCGATCCGCCGCGCGATCCGCAGCGCCTCCTGATAGTGCCGTTGCGCCGCGACATGGTTCCCGGTCATTCGTTCGATGTGTCCCTGGCCCCGCACCGCGTCGCCGTGCAGTTTGGCGTTCCCGGTGCGCAGCGCGATGACAGCGGCGTCGGAGTAGTTCTGCCTGGCCCGTTCGAAATCGCCGGTACGCCGGATCACTTCGGCATAGCCCCAGATGGTCACGGCCAGCCGCTCCGGATCGCCGAGGTCGCGCGCGATGGTCAGAGCCCGTTCGAAATAGTCGTGCGCGGTGCGATACGCGCAGGCCATTCGCTCCACGTGGCCGAGGCCGTTGAGCGCGTCGCACTCGATGGCCGGGTCCGCGAGTGCGGTGGCCATGTCCAGCGCTCGAAGGTAGAGCCACTGCGCGTCCGACCAGTGGCCCTCGCCGAACAGATCGGTCCCGAGCAGGATGGCGAGTTCGGCGGCCGCGACGGTGGGTCCGGTGGCGCCGATGCAGCCGAGCAGCATTTCCCGCTCTCTGGTCAGCCAGGCCACCGCCTGCTCCACCGCACTGCCGCCCCCGTTCGCGGCCGGATAGGTGGGACCCCACCGCGAGACGGACGAACGCTGCGGGCCGACGCGGCGGGCCACCGCGAGGCCCGCGGCGATCAGGCGCTCGAGCACGACCGCGTGTTCGCCGGGCGCGGCGTCGCGTTCCGCGTGCAGCCGGGCGAGCAGCCGGGTCAGGTCGTGCATCCGGTAGCGCGAGCCGCCGGGCCCGCCCTCGGCCGGGTCGAGGAACCCCGCTTCGAACATCTGCCTGATCAGCGTCTTGGCCTCGCCGAGTGTCGTTTTCGCCATCGTGGCCAGCGATTCCGCTGTGATCTCCGGCCCGGGGAACCAGCCGAGCATCCGCACCCCGCGGCGCTGCGCAGGTGTTTGCAGTCGCTGGTAAGAAGTCTCGAAGGCGGCGCGCAGGGATTCGTCCTCGGCGGCGAACCGGTCCAGGATGTAGGCGGCGACCGATTCCCCGAATTCTTGCGGGCCCTGGGTGGCCTTGAGTTCCTCTGCCCTGGTGGCGAATTCGGCCGCGCTCTCGGCGAGCAGATCCACGCCGTGGTGCGCGATCTGGCCGCCGATCAGTCGGATCGCCAGCGGCAGTCGGCCCGATGTCTCCAGAATCTGGCGGACCGCGTCGCGGTTGTATCGCGACGGCAGATTGCCCAGCTTCACCAGCAATTCCTCGGCTTCGCGCCAGCCCATCACGTCCAGATGGAGCGGCGCCGCCTCGGCGAGACCGGTGAGCTTTCCGCGGCTGGTGATCAGGACGAGACAGCCGGGGGCCTGCGGCAGCAGTAGTCGCACCTGCGCGCTGTCGAGCACGTTGTCGAACACGATGAGCATGCGGCGCTGGTGCATGGCGGCCCGCCACTGCGTGGCTCGGCCGGTGAGATCGTCCATGATCCGTTCGCGCGGGATCTCGATCTCGAGCAGCAGCTGTTCCAGCACGTCGGTGGCCAGGCGGGGATCGCGCCCGACCGTATGGCCGTGCAGGTCCGCCCAGATCGTGCCGTCCGGGTAGTGCTCGGCGAAGGCCACCACGGCATAGCGGGCCAGCGCGGTCTTTCCGATGCCGGTGAGTCCGTCGATGACGTGCACCGCGGGCCCCTCGCCGCGCAGATGCCGCTGGACACGATCGCGCAGCTCCTTCTTGGGCCCCGCGCGGCCGGTGAAATGCGGGACCTCCGGCGGTAGGCCGGTGCTGACCGACGGACGCGTCCGGTCGTCGGAGCGACGGGCGACGGCCTTCTGGAATTCGAGGCGTTCGGCGGCGGGCATCAGTTCGAGATCGGCGAGATCGACCAGTTGTTCCCAGCTGGTTCCGTAGATGGTCGAGAGGACCTCGAGCACGCGGAGAGTCGGCCGGGCAACGGACGCGCCGGCCGCGGGCCAGGCCTCGTACTCGGAGATCCGGCTCGCCCGCATGGTGGCCTGGGGGTTGTCGGTGATCCGGTTGTAGTGGTCGGCGACGGCGCTCTGGGTCAGTTCGTTGGCGAGTCGCCAAGCCTGGCGCGGACGGCAGCCGCGCTGGCGCAGCTCCGCCGCCAGCGGTTCCAGCAGTTGATGCTCGGTCAGCCCGAGACCGGCCAGAAAGGCCCTGATCCGGCGGCGTTCGGCGGCGCCGTACCCGCCTCCTGGCCGTGGTTCCGGTCGGACGGCTCGGTCCACCGAGCACCTCCCCGCTGCTGTAGGTGTCCGCCCGGACCGTAAGGCTTTCGCGCGTGTCGCCGATCCGGACAACTCCTTGGTAGCAGCGGCTTTTTCCCATGGTCAAGTACGTCGCCGCCGGTCGCGCCGCGATCCGGCCGCCGCGTGCGCCTTCGCCGCGCCCACGGAGGACCATCGAGGTAACGGCCGCGCAATCCGAGACGGGTGTCGCGCAACACCGCGGCAACTCCGGGCGCTTACTGTGGCGGCAGGTGCTGTGGAGCGAGGTGAGACGTGGACCTGGACACGATCCGTGCGGTGGTGGTGGCCCGGGAGCGGGCCGACCTGGCGAGTGTCGGCGGGGCGACCGGGGTGCTGGCGGGGGGTACGTTCCTGTTCTCGGAGCCGCAGCCGCAGCTGCACCGGTTGGTGGATATCACCGCGCTCGGCTGGCCTGCCTTCACCCCCACCGCCGGAGGGTTGGAAATCGCGGCGACCTGCACGTTGGCCGAGTTCGCCGGTGCCGCGCCGGGCCGCGAGCTCGGTGGCGACGCGCGGTGGCCGCGGTGGCCGGGGACCGCGCTGTTCGCACCCGCCTGCCGGGCGCTGGTGGCCTCGCACAAGATCTGGCACAGCGCGACCGTCGGGGGGAACGTGTGTCTCGCCCTGCCCGCCGGTGCGGTGCTCGCCGCGCTGACCGCGCTCGACGGAGTCGCACTGGTGTGGGCGGCCGACGGCGGCGAGCGCCGGATTCCGCTGCGGGAGTTCGCGATCGGGCCGGGACTTTCCGCGCTGCGGGCGGGCGAGGTGCTCCGCTCGGTCGTCGTGCCAGAGCGGGCGCTGCTGGCGCGCACGGCCATTCGAAAAATTGCGCTCGCGCCGCTCGGGCGCTCCGGTGCGCTGCTGATGGGGCGGCGCGAGGCCGACGGTCGGTGCGTGCTGACGCTCACGGCGGCGACTACCCGTCCGGTCGTGCTGGATTTCCACGCCGTGCCGGAGGATCGCGAGGTGGTGGCGGCGGTGGCGGGGATCGATTCGGCGCTGTGGTTCGACGATCCGCACGGGTCGCCGGACTGGCGCAGACATGTCGCGGGACTGCTCGCCGTGGAAGTCGCCGCGGAGCTGCGCGCCGAATCCGGTGGGCAGCCGTGAGATTCGAGATCGACGGCCGCACCGTCGACGCCGAACCCCGCCCGGGACAGTGCCTGCGCACGCTACTGCGCGAGCACGGGTTCTTCGCGGTGAAGAAGGGGTGCGACGCGGGCGATTGCGGTGCGTGCTCGGTGCGGATCGACGGAAAGACGGTGCACTCGTGTCTGATTCCGGCTTACCGCGCGGCCGACCTGTCGATCATCACGGCGGCGGGGCTCGGTGCGCCGGATCGATTGCACCCGGTGCAGCGGCGAATCATCGAGGAAGCGGGGTTCCAGTGCGGGTTCTGCACGGCGGGCATGGTGGTGACGGCCGCGGGATTGGGATGCGGGACCGAGGCCGGGCCGGATCCCGAAGACCTGCCGGAGTTGTTGAAGGGAAATCTGTGTCGCTGCACCGGTTATAGGCCGATTCGTGCGGCCCTGACCGAAGGGCAAGTCGAGGCTGCCGAAGTGGTTGCGCCCGATCGACTTCGGCGGGTCGACGGCGGCGGGGGTGGACCGGGAGGGCGCGGCTACGGCGCTCCGGCCGGACCTCGAATCGTCACCGGCGCCGAGCCGTTCACTCTCGATGTCCTCCCCTCCGCCGACGACCCCGCGGCGCCTCCGACCGCACCACTGCACATCGCGGTACTGCCGAGTCCACACCCGCACGCGCGCATCATCTCCATCGATACCGCCGCCGCCGAGGCGATTCCGGGCGTGCACGCCGTCTTGACCTACGCCGACGCCCCCGCCGTGCCGTTCTCCACAGCAAGGCACAAGTGGCGCGCCGACGACCCGGACGACACCTTCGTCCTCGACCGCACGGTGCGTTTCGTCGGCCAGCGCGTGGCCGCCGTGGTCGCCGACAGTATGGAGATCGCGTCGGCGGGATGCCGCGCCCTGCGCGTCTCGTACCAGCCGCTGCCCGCCGTGTTCGATCCGGCGGAGGCGCTCACCGAGGGCGCGCCGAAACTGCACGGCGACAAGCCGGATTCGGCGCGGATCGCCGATCGTGACCGCAATCTGGTCGCCGAATTACACGGCGGCGTCGGCGATATGGACGCCGGTCTGGCCGCCGCGGCGCGGGTGGTGCGCGGGACGTGGCACTCGCCGCGTGGACAGCACGTGCACCTCGAAACACACTGCGGCATAGGTTGGCTGGACGAGGAGGGCAGGCTCGTCCTCCGGTGCAGCACGCAGGTGCCCTTCCTGGTCCGCGAGGAGCTGTGCCACATCTTCGGGCTGGCGCCGGAGCGGGTGCGGGTTTTCGCGGCCCGGGTCGGCGGCGGGTTCGGCGCCAAACAGGAAATGCTCGTGGAGGATCTCGTCGCGCTGGCGGTGCTGCGCACGGGGCGTCCGGTGCAGTACGAGTACACCCGCTCGGACGAGTTCATCGCGGCGACCAGCAGGCATCCGATGCGCGTCACCGTCACCGCGGGCGCGGACGAGGACGGCGTGCTCACCGCACTGGCCATCGACGTGCTGTCCGACGCGGGCGCGTACGGCAATCACAGCGCGGGCGTCATGTATCACGGGGTGAGCGAGTCCATCGAGGTGTACCGGTGCGCGAACAAGCGCGTGGACGCCAGCGCGGTCTACACCAACAACGTGCCCTCCGGCGCGTTCCGCGGCTACGGCCTCGGGCAGATCATCTTCGCCGTCGAGTCGGCGCTCGACGAACTGGCCCGAGAACTCGGCATCGATGCGTTCGAATTCCGCAGGCGCAACGTGGTCGTGCCGGGTGACCCGTTCACCGGCGCGAAGGTGGAGGCTGGCGATCTGGTGTTCGGCAGCTACGGATTGGACCAGTGCCTCGACCTCGCGCAACGAGCTTTGCTGCGCGGCAACGGGACAACTGCTCCGGGCCCGGGGTGGTCGGTGGGCGAGGGGATGGCGTTGTCCATGATCGCCACCATCCCGCCGCGGGGCCATCGCTCGACAGCCGTCGCCGTATTGCGAACCGACGGGCGCTACGAAATTCGAGTCGGTACAGCGGAATTCGGCAATGGAACCACCACGGTGCACGCGCAGCTCGCGGCGACGGCCTTGGCTACCGAGCCCGCGCGGATCGTTGTCCGGCAATCGGACACGGACCTCGTCGACTACGACACCGGAGCGTTCGGCTCGACCGGCATCGTGGTCGCGGGTAGCGCCGGTTACCGCGCCGCGCTCGCGCTGAAGGACTCGATGCTGGCCAGGGCAGCCGAGCTCACCGGGACACCGGTTCGCGACTGCGTCCTCGGCCCGGACGGGGTGCGGTGCGGCGACCAGCTGGTCCCCCCGGCGAAGCTGGCCGCGGCGGGCGAGCTGGTGGCGCACGGTGAGCACACGGGCCTCCCGCGCTCGGTCAGCTTCAACGTGCAGGCCTTCCGCGTCGCGGTCGAGCGCGCGACCGGCCGGGTCCGCATTCTGCAGTCGGTGCAGGCCGCCGATGCGGGCACCGTGCTCAACCCGGTGCAGTGCCGCGGGCAGGTGGAGGGCGGGGTGGCCCAGGCCATCGGCACGTCGCTCTACGAGGACATGCGCTCCGAAGACGGCGTCGTGACCACCCGGACATTGCGGCATTACCACATTCCGCAGCTCGCCGATCTACCCTCGACCGAGGTCTACTTCGCCGACACCGCCGACGAACTCGGACCGCTCGGCGCGAAATCGATGAGCGAATCACCGTACAACCCGGTCGCCCCGGCACTGGCCAACGCCATCCGCGACGCCGTGGGAGTGCGCATCGATCGACTGCCGATGACGGCCGACCGGGTTTGGCGCGCCATGCAGGAGGGAGAGGAACGGTGACCGCGACACGGCTGCCGGAGAACGTCCGGGCCAGGATCGAGGCCATGCTCGAGGCCGTCGACGCCGATCTGCGGGCGCGCTACCCCGGGTCGGGGGACCGGACGCAACCGATCCACACCGTCTACGTGCCCGCCGACCGGGCGAGCGCCGACACACCGGCGGAATGGGGCGCGGCGGCGGTCGAGCTGCTGGACGTCCACCGCGAGTCGCTCGCCGAACTCGACACCGCGTCGGCGCTGCCCGCGGTGCGGGAGCGGCTGCTGCGCGAGCCGGTGCAGGATCTGCGGATCGATTTCGAGGACGGCTACGGCTATCGCTCCGACGAGGAAGAGGACGCGGCCGCCACCGCGACGGGGGAAATACTCGCCGGGTGGGCCGCGGGCGGCGGGGGACCGGCCGGTTTCGGCATTCGGGTCAAAGGACTCGGTGGCCTCGAGCGTCGCAGGGCCGTGCGCACCCTCGAACTCGTGCTGGACGCCGCGGGCGGTGTGCCGGAGGGATTCGTCTTCACCGTGCCGAAGATTCGTGCCGCCGAGCAGGTTTCGGCGCTCGTCGCGTTGTGCGAGGGGTTGGAGCGCGGGTCCGCGCTCGCCGACGGCACGCTGCGCTTCGAGTTGCAGATCGAGAGCCCGCAGGCGATCGTCGGCGCCGACGGCAGTGTGCCGGTCGCGAAGATGATCAAGGTCGCCGGGCGCCGTTGTGCCGGACTGCATTTCGGCACCTACGACTACACGGCCGCGTGCGGGATCGCCGCCACCGACCAGGCCCTCGACCATCCCGCCGCCGACCACGCCAAGGCCGTCATGCAAGCGGCCGCGGCACAGACCGGCGTCTGGGTGTGCGACGGCTCCACCCAGATCGTGCCGGACGTGGAACCGGAAGCGGCGCTGCGCGAACATCATCGGCTGGTCGCCCGCGCGCTGCGTCGCGGTTACTACCAGGGCTGGGACATGCACCCGGGACACCTGATCACCCGTTGGCTGGCGACCTACGAATTCTTCCGTGGCGCGATGGACGTCGCGGTTCCCCGGCTGCTGGCGTACCTCGAGCGGCACGACGCCGAGTCGGGAGTCGTCGATGAACCCGCCACCGCCGAGGCGCTCGCCGCGACGGTGCTGCGCGGCCTGCGCTGCGGAGCGCGTTCGGAGGCGGAATTGAGTTCCGAGGCGCCGGAACTGACCAGGGAGGTGCTGGAAGCGCTTGCGGCGCGCGAGCCGATCGGTGATCTCGGTGTGAAGGAGAAGCGGTGAGCGATTCTTGTGCCGGTGTGCCGCGCGCGTGCCGGAGCCGAGCGCTGGCGAGGCACAGTCATGAGTGAGTCCGACGGGCACTTCACGCTGCTGCCCGATCTGGCGGTCCGGCCGCTCGGCGGCGCGGTGATCTGGGCGAACGACGAGTTCTTCGCGGAGAAGGAGAACTTGATCGACCCCGGCGTGCCGGAGTATCGACCGTCCACCTTCGGGCACAAAGGGCAGGTCTACGACGGGTGGGAGACCCGCAGGCGCCGCGGCATGCCAGGCGACGACGCGGCCATCGTGCGGCTCGGCGTGCCGGGGGTGATCCGCGGCATCGTGGTGGACACCGCCTGGTTTCGCGGCAACTATCCACCCTCGGTGTCGGTAGCGGCGCTGGAGGTCGAGGGTTATCCGACCGCCGAGTCGCTCGCCGCTCGAACCGACTGGGCGACGCTGATCGACCGCGCGCCGGTCGCCGGAGACGCTCGCAATCCGTTTCCGGTGGACAGCGAAAACCGTTGGACCCACGTGAAACTCACCATGCACCCCGACGGCGGGGTCGCTCGACTTCGGATCCACGGCGAGGGTCGGCCCGATCCCGCGCTGCTCGGCCTCGGCCCGCTGGATCTGGCGGCGCTGGAGAACGGCGCGCTGGTACTCGATTGCTCCAACCGCTTCTACAGCTCGCCCAACCAGCTGCTCTACCCGGGATCGGCGCGGTCGATGGGCGACGGCTGGGAGACCGCGCGCCGCCGCGACGACGGAAACGACTGGGTGCGAATCCGTCTCGCCGGGCCGGGGCTCATCCGGCTCGCCGAGATCGACACCTCCTACTTCCTCGGCAACAGTCCCGGTTCGGCGCGGCTGTCGGGGCGCACCAACGACGGCACCGACGTGGAGCTGTTGCCGCGCACCGAATTGCTGCCCGACACCAGGCATCGCTTCCCGATCGCACCGATGGCGGCGTCGGTCGAGGAGGTGCGCTTGGACATCTATCCCGACGGTGGACTTGCCCGGTTGCGGTTGTACGGGGAGCTGGGCGCATGAGGGATTTCGTCGGGTATGGACCGAATCCGCCGGATCCGCGCTGGCCCGGCGAGGCGAGTATCGCGGTCCAGTTCGTGCTGAACTACGAGGAGGGCGGGGAGAACTGTGTGCTCGACGGCGATCCGAGCTCGGAGACGTTCCTCTCGGAAATGACTCCGGCCGAGGCGTTTCCGAACCGGCACATGAGCATGGAGTCGCTCTTCGAATACGGTTCCCGCGCCGGATTGTGGCGGGTGCTCCGAATTTTCGAACGGCGCGACCTTCCGCTGACGGTGTTCGCGGTGGCCAGGGCACTGCAACGGAACCCGGAGGCGGTGGCGGCCTTCACCGAGCTCGGGCACGAGATCGCCTGTCACGGACTGCGCTGGAAGTCCTACCAGCTCGTCGACATCGAAACCGAACGCGCCCATCTCGCCGAAGCCGTGCGCATCCACACCGAACTGACCGGCGCCCCGCCGCTCGGCTGGTATACCGGCCGCGATTCGCCCAACACCCGCGAATTGGTCGTCGAGCACGGCGGTTTCGTCTACGACTCCGATTCCTACGCCGACGACCTGCCCTACTGGGTCACCGTGCACGGCCACGACCACCTCGTGGTGCCCTACACCCTGGACACCAACGACATGCGCTTCGCCTCCCCGGCGGGCTTCCCCAGCGGCGAACAGTTCTTCGCCCACCTCCGCGACGCCTTCGACGTCCTGTATCGCGAAGGGGCCGAGGGAAGTCCGAAAATGCTCTCCATCGGCCTGCACTGCCGCCTGATCGGCCGCCCCGCCCGCACCGCCGCCCTCGACCGCTTCCTCGACCACGTGCAATCCCACGACCGGGTCTGGATCACCCGGCGCATCGACATCGCCGAGCACTGGAGATCGGTCCATCCGCCGGAATAGAACGGGCCGGACCGCGCGGGTCGCGCGCGTTCGAATACCAGGTAACCAGCGATCCGGGGGTCCGACACGATCAGATGGGTAGCGCGCCTCGGTGTCCGCAGCCTTGCCGCCCACGCTCGGTCAGCGCGACTACTCCGTGGCCTGCCATCCGGGTGTGCGGACCCAGGGTGAGCGGACCCACAGATGCGCGTTCAGCGATACGCATGGGGGTCATCGCATCCGGAATTGCGGTTCGCTGCTGGAACTCCGCCCACTGCGCGTCCCGTATCTCGGCGAAAGGGACACCGTCGGACAGATTGCCGATGCGGTCCATGAAGATGCCGTCGACGATGTCGTCCCAAGCGTCGGGTGCGAAGCCGTGGTCGAGCAACCACTCCGACACCGGCTCGGCGCGCAGACCCTCCTCGGACGGGTGGGGGTCGCCATGCAAGGTCAGCTCCTCGTAGACGCAATCGTCGAGGTGGGCACTACGAATCGTTTCGCCGTTTTCCGCGATCCCCCAACCACCCCATTCGTAGTCACCCGCTTCCTTGTACCAGTGTGCTGCGCCGAATCGACCGCTCAGCTCGGCGCAACGTTCATCCCTGGACGGGCGCGACATCCGTGTGAGCCATGCCTGCTTGACGTCATCCGGCTCGTTCACCATGAGCGTCTCCCAGAAATAGGATTCCTGCGACTCCTGGATCCGATGCTCGTCGCGGGGGTAGTGCGACGCCGGATCCCCGAATACGAGCGTCCAGCCATCGAGCACAGCGCTGACGTAGACCCGTTCACACTCCTCGATCGGATGTCGTCGGTTTTCCGCGGCCACAACGGCGCCCATCGCGACGGTTGCCGGGACCGGATCCGACAGCCCGAACGCGTCGAGTACCGCGGCTTGGTCATCGGTGGGTAGCGCCCACCACAAGCACTCTTTTGCTGCTCGGAGGGGTTGAGGCCGCTCGCGTGCGAGCTTGCTCATGATGAACCGATGCAGCAGCGTGACGTCGGCTGGTTCGATGCTGGCGGATCAGCGCCGTGTGCTCTGGGCATGGAGACCGAGTGGGCGCGCGGTGTGCCCGAAGCGATCGCCGACAACTCGTTCGCCGAGCACACGATAAGGCCGTCCGGCAGAACCCCCATCGAGTAGCCGACTACTCTAGTCACCCGGTTTCTCTGTATCGAGGATTGCTCCTACTGCCACAAGTAAGGAGCGCCACCATGGCCAACATAAAAGTCTTGAGTTCGCCGGAAATATTCCTGGCGCCCGGTACGCCGCGCGGATTCGCGTTGACATTGCCGGCCGGGACACTGAATACCGCGGTCTTTTCCCTCGCGTTTCCGAGCAGGCCGATGGGAACGAAACAGTCCCTGTGGACCATCATGCACGGCGTCCACACGGAAGGCCGGACCGGCGGCGAGTTTCCCGCCCACAAACTGGTGATCTACTGGGTGACCGTTCAGGTCGCCGATCCCCAGGTGAACACACCGTTCACCATCGAGACCGTGACGTTCGTCTAGGTAAAGAAAGGAAAGGGAGATGAGCAAGCTTCTGGTAGTCGCGGACAACGACGGCACAGTCAAGGCCGCGGCGAAAGTAGATTCGGAGAACGAGCATTCGGTGATGACCATCGAGCTGCAGTCCGAGGACGAGTCGATTTACGAAGTCGAGCTGCCGAGCGAACTCGAATCGGGTCTGGACGGTCTCGTCGACTACCGGCTGGAGTCGGGTGCTCAGCAGCCGCAGCTGGTGAAGCGGACGTAGTTTGTCGCGCCGAGCCGCCTGGCTCGCGCGCCGTGCCACACCTCCGTGCCGAACTCCACACATCCCGCCGACCTCTGGTTTCACCTGATCACCGGAGGCCGGCGAATCACGTCGACCACGACGTCGCGGATCGTTCCCGTGTCCGGCGCCGAGAGCAGCCAGTGCCGGGCTGACCGAACCGATTCACCAGGGGAGTGTCGGAGCCCCTCGCGAGTCGGTCCAGGTCCTCGGCAACAGCCCAAACGTCAAGTGGTTGCCACCCTATGTGACCCCTACCCGGCGACAGCGCTCGTAACCTGTCAGCGGCCGAAGAATTCGATGGAAACGACCGGCCTACCAGCGCGTCGAAAACAGTAGCTGACAGCTGCTGCCGCGCAGGGTTTGTCGGGCGCCTCGGGCAATATCGGCGTCTGGCTATGCTGATCGTGGCACTTGCGCGGTGCTGCAAAGCGTTTCGACCTGGGTGTGCCCGGGTGGGGGAGGTGGTGCGTCGTGGCCGAGAACTTGAACGTCGATCCGGAGTGTGTCCGCGCGCACGCATCGAACGTGGAGAAGTTGGCGGCGCCGTTGGGGCAGGCGTTGGAGGCGGCGAAGGCGGTGTCGGCTCCGACGGAGGCGTTCGGGAAGATTTGTGCGTTTCTGCCGCCGTTGTTCGTCGATTCGGTCGAGTCCGATGGGATCGCGGCGTTGGAGGCCGCGGTGGCGGCTGTCGGTGTGGACGCGGGGAAGTTGCGGACGGTGGCCGATGGATACGAGAGCACCGACAGTTCGAATGCGAGCAAGCTGAAGGCGGTTGAGCCGAACGGGCCTGCCGCGTGAGTGATGGCCAGTCCAATCCGCTGATCGCACAGGTGGAGGACTCCACCGAGTGGTACTCGGGTGTCACGCTGTTGGAGACGGTGTCGGATACCTACGAGGCGATCTCGTCCGGTTCGTGGGTCGAGGCGGGGCTCGGCATCGTCGGTGTCGGACTCGAGGTCGCCGCTGTGGTGGTCGACCCGTTCGGCACGCTGGCCGGTTTCGGTGTCGGCTGGTTGATCGAGCATGTCGAGCCGTTGCAGGAGGCGTTGAACTGGGTCGCCGGTGACCCGGATCAGATCGAGGCGTATGCCAAGACTTGGAGCAACGTTTCGGAGAAGATCAACGAAGCAGCCGAGGCGCACAAGCAGGCCATCGAACAGGATATTTCCGAGTGGCAGGGCGCGACGGCCACCGCCTATCGGGCGCGTGCGGCCGAGACCGCTGATGCGTTGGCTGCCGCGACGAAGGCGGCCGAGGCCGCGTCGCAGGCCATCCAGATGGCCGGTGGTGTGGTGGCCGCGGTGCGGATGGTGGTGCGCGACATCGTCGCTCAGACCGTCGGGCGCCTGGCCGTGTGGGCGGCGGAGGCGATTTTCGCCCTCGGTCTCGGCACACCGGTGGTGGCTACGCAGGCCGCGGTCTACGTCGCCAAGACCATGAACACGATCTCGAAGCTGTTCCGCAAACTCGCCTCGACGATGGCGAAGCTGACCCCGCTGTTGCGGAAGCTGTCCGATGCGTTCGCCGCGATCATGAAGAAGCTGACCGGGAAGGGCACCAGCCCAGCGGGTGCTCGTCCATCCAAGAAGACCACCGACACCGACACCACACCGGCCAACACGGATACGAAACCGGCCAACACCGACACCAAGCCTGCCGGTACCGAGACCAAGCCCACCGATAATCCATCGAAACAGCCTGATACGCCTAGTAACTCGCCCGACAGCACCAATCCGGCGGGCACCAACTCTCCCAGCAACACCGACAAGCCCAACAGTCCGTCGAAGTCGAACGAGGGTGTGGGTGATGAAGCGCGGAACAACAATCCGAAGGACACCCAAAAGCCAGAGGACGTCAACTCCTGCGGTGACCCGGTCGATGCCGCGACCGGTGAGTTCCTGCTTCCGGAAACCGATGTGGAGTTGACCGGTGTGCTGAGCCTGGTGTTGCGGCGCAGACATCGGTCGAGCTACCGGTTCGGACGCTGGTTCGGCCCGTCCTGGTCGGCGAGTTTCGACATGCGCGTGGTAGTCGACCAGCAGGGTGTGAGTTTCGTCGGTGAAGACGGAATCCTGCTGGCCTACCCGCACACCGCACCCGACATCGCCGTGCTCCCTGCGGGTCGTGGACCGCGTTGGACGATGACCCGAACCGAATCCGGCGGGTACCGCGTCTTCGACCCCGACCGCGAAATCACTTGGCACTTCACACCCGAGCCCACACACACCGCCCTGCCCACGCTGCTCGGCGACTACCCGATCACCGCGATCACCGACCGCCACCGCAACGAGATCCGCTTCCACTACGACACCGACGGCACCCCAACCGAAGTCATTCATTCCGGTGGCTATCGACTACGAGTCGACACCGCCGACGGACGCGTCACCTCGCTGTCGGTGCTCGGGCGCGACGCCTACGGCACCGAAATCGTCACCCGCGTCCGCGAATTCGGCTACGAAGCGGGCGAGTTGGTGTCGGTCACCAACGGCGTCGGCGCCACGACCTGCTACACCTACGACGACCAGCATCGGATGTTGTCGTGGACCGACTCCAACGGCAACCAGATGCACAACGTCTACGACTGGGCCGGACGTGTCATCCGCCAGCACGGCACGGGCGGCATCATGTCGGCCGAATTCGACTACGACACCCTTCCCGAAGGGTCGGGAACCCGCACGACTTACACCAATTCCCTCGGCGCGGTCACCGTCTTCGAGTTCGACGCCGATCTGCGATTACGGAACACAATCGATCCGACCGGAGCCCGCACCCAGACCGACTACAACGACGACCGCAAGCCGGTCCGGGTGATCGCCGCCGATGGCGCGGTCACCCGATACGAGTACACCGACGACGGCGACCTCAGCGTGGTCACTCGCCCAGACGACGCATCGATCACCATCGAATACCAGGCCCGGAACCGGCCCGCCGCGATCAGCGATGTCGATGGTTCGGTCCGGCGCTTCGAGTACGACGAGAGGGGCAATGTTGCCGCGATCGTCGACAGCGCGGGTCTGCGCACCGTGCACAGCCACCACCCGTCCGGCGCTGTCGCCTCGATCACCGAACCCACCGGCGCACGCACGGTGATCGAAGTGAACGCGGCGGGCCTGCCGATCACCATCGTGGACCCGCACGGCGGCGTATCCCGGATCGTTCGTGACCATTTCGGCCGACCGGTCACCGTCATCGACGCCCTGAACGCGATCACCCGCTATCAATGGTCGCCGGAGGGAAAGCTGCTGTGCCGCACCGACTCCGACGGCTATACCGCTACCTGGGAATACGACGGCGAAGGCAACCTGCTCACTCACATCGACCGCGCGGGTGGACAGACCAGCTTCACCTACGGCGGGTTCGACCTACTGACCGCGCGCACCGAGCCCGATCAGACCGTCACTCAATACGCCTGGGACACCGAACGACAGATGGTCGCGGTGGTCAACCCACTCGGCCACACCTGGCGCTACACCTACGACCCGGCCGGTCGAATCGTCAGCGAAGTCGACTACACCGGCGCGCAGACCCGATACGACTTCGACGCCGCCGGGCGGGTCACGGCCATCACCGCGGCCACCGGCGTCACCAGACGCAACCGTTATGACCTTCTCGGACGGCTTGTCGAATCGCGCGCCGACACCGGCGAATGGGTGCGGTATTCCCACGATCTGGTCGGACGGCCGCTCACCGCGATATCCGGCGTCGGCAACGACCGCACGCACACCGTCGAATCCATTTACACAGCCGAAGGCCGCCTCGCGTCTCAACGAGTCGACGACCGCGCCGCGATGCATTTCCACTACGACGACTTCGGTCGCCGCATCGGTCGAACCAACCCATCCGGCGCGACAACCACCTGGCAGTACGACCCAACCGGCCGCACAACCGGGATCATCACCGACGGCCACTCCATCGCCTTCGCCCACGACGCGGTCGGCCGCAGCACCGGTTGGCGCCTCGGCGCCATCACCGTCGAGCAGACGCTCTCATCCCACGGCCTCGTCACCCAGCAGCAGGTACACGCCGACCCGGCGCCCACCCACGATTCATCGACCCCACACAATCCGAGCCTGCTGCGCCGCGACGACTACACCTGGCGCCCCGACGGATACATCACCACCCACACCACCACCCGCCCCGACACCGGCCCCCTCGTCCGCGACTACACCCTCGACGCGATCGGCCGCATCACCACCATCACCGCCAACGGGCAAACCACCGAGCGATACACCTACGACGCGCTCAGCAACATCACCAACAGCCAACTACCCGAGAACATCTCGACCACACCTGATCCGACCGCTACCGCTGTCGCCGACAGAACCGAATTGATCACCGACGGCCGTCGCGAGTACCGCAATAACCTGCTCATCCGAGACGGCCGCACCCGCTACCACTACGACCAAGCCGGTCGCCTCGTTCGCAAGGAAACCACCCGCCTATCCCGCAAACCCGACATCTGGCACTACCGCTACAACGCCTTCGACCAACTCACCGACGTCTACACACCAGACCGACAATGGTGGCACTACACCTACGACGCACTCGGTCGCCGTACGACCAAACAACTCCTCGCTGATGACGGCACCATCCGCGAACGAACCGACTACACCTGGGATCGCACCCAGCTGATCGAACAAAGTGCACCGCAATCGGTAATGCGCTGGAATTACGAGCCCGATAGTTTTGCCCCGATCACTCAGGCAACTGATCAGGCCGAGATCGACAGCGCATTCTTCGGCATCATCACCGATCTCGTCGGCACACCGCTCGAACTGGTGGATCCGGCTGTCGGGCACAGCGTGGGGCGCGCCACGCCAGGATTATGGGGAAACGTCACTTGGCAGGGATCGGCCGATACACCGCTACGCTTTCCCGGGCAGTTCCATGACGCCGAGACGGGACTTAATTACAACCTCCACCGGACTTATGACCCATGCACAGGGCGGTTTCTTACCCAAGACCCGCTCGGGCTGGCGCCGGCACCGAACCCCAACACTTATCCACACAACCCCACCGTGTGGATGGATCCCTCTGGGCTGCAATGCCTCAAGGAAAACGAAATCTACCTGTACCGCGCGGTGCAGCAAAGGGAGCTCGCCCAGATACTCGAGAATCGGGCGTTTGATAATCCTCCGGGCATCGAGACGAAGTACTTCGCCTTGTCCGAGGAGGCTGCGAATTCCTATGCGAGAGAAGCATTCCGAAACTGGCCTGGCGAGGGTCCGTACACGATCGTCCGTACCACCATCGATAGAAGTCTTATTCCTGATATCAGCCGGGTAGAGTTGTCGGACAAAGGTGTCGGAGAAGCGGTTGCCTTGCCGACCGAGGTTCTGTCGAAGCTGGGCAGACCGAGAATTTTGCCGCATGGTTTGACGGGAGACTAAATGATTGCTGTCAGCGTGATCGCCGCACCATCGGAGGTGGTTATTTCACCATGGCGTGAAGTGCTCGAGGGAGTTCCCGGGATCGAGTTCCGGATCGCTAAGATGCCTGCTGCCGCCGATGGTTGTGATGCGGCGATCGTGCCGTCGTATCTCGCTCTCGATCGATACGGCGGACGTCCCAGGTCCGACGCGCAAATACGGGAGAACCACCGAGTGGACGGACTTCCGGACTTCATCGTCGTAACTCCTTCGTACGGCCCAGTCGTCGGCGACGTCGACAGCCACGCTCTCGCGGATCCGATTTACGAAATTTTCGTCTCTTGCCTGAGGTCGATTGAGGATTTCAATCGTACAGAAATTGACAGGTCTATCGTGCATCTCCTGGTACATGTCGTCGCCCTGGGATTCGAGGCGGTTGACGACGTGGTTGTAGCAACCGCTTTCCGCCGCGCCTGGCGGGAATTCGGTCATTGACCCCGTTGGAGTGCCTGCATGCTACTGGCCTGGCAAATACATTGGAGGCAGGGAAATTGGATACGAGTCGGGAACTGACGACTACGACCCTGTGGCGTCCGACCGGGCTCGAGGAGTTGGGCTGGTCGCTGACTCGGGGCGGCATGCGTGGCCGCCTCGTTTGCCGGATCAGCCGATCTTCCACCCGGTGTTGACCGAGGAGTACGCGGTCATGATCGCGCGAGACCGGAACGTTCCGGCACAACATCAGTACCGGCCGCATGGCGTCCGTCGAAAAGCTCACGGCGCAACCGCAATTCACGCTCCACCTCGCCGACGTAACCGATCCTGGTGTCTTCGCCGACCTCGTAGACGTCACCCACATCGCGTACGTTGCGGGCTCGGGCGGTTCCGCCGCCCGGCGGCCGATCGAGATGCTGCGGGCGGCGTCGACCGGTACCCTCGCCGCTCTGGATCTGGCAGCGCGGTGCGATGCCCGCATCGTCATCGTCACCGGCGTCCCGGAGGCGTTGACCGCGCCAGCTGTCGCGTCCTATGTGCTGGGCCATCGTGATCTCGAAAATAACTGTCTGGCAGTCACTTTCGATGCTACTGCGTCAGGCTATATCGTAGCCGAGGCGGCCGCCTGCTATTGCGAGAGTGCGAACGTCGGCATCGTCCGGCCGTTCGAGGTGTACGGCCCGCACCTGTGGCCCGGCGACGGCCGCGTCACCTCCACGATCTGTGCCGCCGCGGTGCGCGACCAAACACTCGAGCTCGCCGACGGCGACCGGCGCTCGTTCGTCTACGTCACCGATGCCGTCGAGGCCGTGATCGCCATGCTCGACAGTGCGGCATTCGGACCGGTCGACATCGGCGGCCCGTACCCGCTCACCACCGCGGCGTTCGCCCGTACCGCCGTCGACATCGCCGGCAGCGGTTGGGTCGAGGTCGCTCCGGCGGGCGGCGCGAATGTCACCCGACACCCGGATCTCACCCGCACCCAGTCGCTCTTGGGCTGGCGGCCCACCACACCCCTGCACGACGGACTGCATCACACACTCGATTGGATGCGCACCATCCTGACCCAACACCCCAGCGAGGAGCGGCTTGGTGGAAGCAACGATCTGGTCAATTACGCAGGGGTGTCCGGTGATGCGAACCCGATCCACTGGCACGACGAGGTCGCCGCTCTCGCGGGTCTTCCCGATGTGATCGCCCACGGCATGCTCACCATGGGCCTGGGGGCCGGATTTGTGACCGGGTGGCTCGGTGACCCCAGCGCGATCACCAGGTACGGGGTCCGGCTGTCGAACTACACGGTCGTCGAAGCCTCCGCCGCCGGGAGCGTCGAGTTCACCGGGCGCATCAAGTCGATCGATCCCGAGACCAAGAGCGCTGTCGTCGTCATCGTCGCGAAGTCGGCGGGACGCAGGATATTCGGTCTTGCCACCGCGGATGTTCGCTTCACGTAGTCACTTCCTTGGGCGCTCGATCGCTCGGACAGAGCAGGGTGTCGCATGTCGACGTCGACATGCGCAGCGAACGCGGTGACAGGCCTGGGATGTGATGTGCGCGTAGCTTGTAGCCTCGACATGTGAAACTCGGAAGGCTTTCTTGCATAGGCGCTCTCACCATCACCGCGGTGTCCGTAGCCGCTCCTACCGCCGCAGCTTTCCCCACCGGCTCCTTCGGCGGTGGGGACGGGCGACAAGTGGTGATCATCGACAACACACTGGAACTGAGCAGTCTGGACGAGTGCTGGGCCAGCGGCTTCCCGCGCGATATTCACTTCCACAACCGCAGTGCGCGCAACTTCCTCGTGTACGCATCCAACGACTGCACCGGCGAGCCCACCGCAACCGTGGCTCCGGGTGGAGTCGCGACGATCTTCGGCTGGTCCGCCAAAGCGGCCCCGTAGAACACTGTTGCCAGGCGCCTCCAGAGCCAATCTAGTTGGCTTCGGAGAGCGCTCATTTCGTCCGCAGGCTTGCTCTCCTCGTAGGTCGGCTGGGCGCGGCGGCCGACTACTCGTGTGTCGCACCTCGATGGCCGAACGAACGACCTCCGCCCCACCCGTCGCCCGGATCGGTCACGGTATGGCCGCCAAACGGCGATGGTATGGATACACGGCTTCGATTCCCCTTGTAATTGGGAACTCTTGGGCAACACGCTGAGCGGAGGAACGAGGAGGCCGATATGAGCGAGTTCGCCTGCGGCGATTGCTGGCGCCGCGAGAACCTGACTTTCGCGCAGCGACTGGACCCGGCTTACATCCGGCGCGGGAATGGGCAACTGTGCGAGGAGCATCGGGCCAGCAGGAACGAATCGCGGGCCTTGGCGCCGCTCGCGAAGCGCTCGTGTCGACCGAGATCCATATCTGGAAAAGAAGGCAGTCACCCGTTGCCGTAGTTTCACCGGGCAGAAATCGTGCGGTGCGTGCGGTTACGAAGCGGCGTGGCGGGCGACGAGCGACCGCCGCGCGACAACCGAAACTTGCCCACTCCCAAGCGTTCAACTCAGAGCGCGTCTGCCCGACGGACTACACACCACCATCGACTGGATGCGCACCACCCTGGCCCATGTCGAGTAGACCACGACGCCATGTCATGGGCTGCTGTGCGCGCGAAGCTTGTAGGGTCGGCTTGTGAAACTCGGAATGCTTTCTTGCATAGGCGGTCTCACCGTCGCAGCGGCGTCCGTGGCGGCACCCACGGCCGCCGCTTTCCCCACCGGCTCGTTCGGCGGCGGGGACGGGCGACAAGTGGTGATCATCGACAACAAGCTGGAGCTGAGCAACCTGGACGAGTGCTGGGCCAGCGGCTTCCCGCGCGACATCTACTTCCACAACCGCAGCGCGCGCAACTTCCTCGTCTTCTCCTCCAACGACTGCACCGGTGAACCCATCGCGACCGTGGCGCCCGGCGCGGTCGCGACGTTCTACGGCTGGTCGGCCAAGGCGGCCCCGTAACACGTTCTCAATCGGCGATCGCACCCAGCGATGATGACAACGCGGGCACAGCGGTCAGGCGAAGACCTCGTCGAGGGTGGTGGCGGTCAGGACGCGGACGGTCCAGGTTCGTACCTGCGTCGGGT
Organism: Nocardia sp. NPDC004654; assembly: GCF_040609595.1. Lineage (NCBI taxonomy): Bacteria > Bacillati > Actinomycetota > Actinomycetes > Mycobacteriales > Nocardiaceae > Nocardia > Nocardia sp. NPDC004654. Next base: position 1,036,740 of record NZ_JBEXKI010000001.1, read on the forward strand.
CCGCGGCGTGGATGGTGTCGGCGATCCTGGCCGGGATCGGTCCGAACTTGCTGGTCAGCAGATCGATCAAGGCGTTCGCGCGACCTTCGGCGCGACCTTCGGCGCGGAGCCGTTCGGCGGTGGTCACAATGGCCTCCTTGGCTCGTGGACCGAGTCGGTCGATGAGCGGTTGCAGATCGGCTTGCTGGGTGTCGCCGACAATAAGAATGTACGACGCGACGCATTGAAATTCATCTGTGCCGCCAGGACCGTCCAGGATGGCGTGCAGATCCTCGATCAGTGGCAACAGATCGACACCGAGGTGGGTGTTCCCGGGGACGATCTTGTGTAAGGCCAGCATTACGCGGGCTGCGGGGGTGAGATCGCGGGCACACAATGCGGGCAGGTCGAGGGCGGCGACGTCGTCCAGCAGGAACCTGAAACGCGGCAGGTATGGATCCAGAGCCTCTCGGGTGGTCGAATCCAGATCGATGAGCTCGGTCAGTTCGGTGGGCGCTTTCCATCGGCGGCCGGTGTGGTTGCTGTGTACGACCAGCGGGACCACCGCGGGCAGGGTGCGAGTGTCGGGGTGCTGGCGGACGTAGTGGTTCCAAATGTTGACGAGATAGTCCAGCATGCGCAGTGGCATAAGCGGGTCGCTGCGGCTTTGGTGCTCGATGAGCAGGTAGAGGTAGGCGTCGTGCCCGTCCAGACGGGTCCGGAACAGGAGATCACTGTAGCGGGAACGCAGGTGCTTCGACACGAAACTGCCGGACTGGAGTTCGAGTCCATTCCAATCTACCCGTGCAGCAACATCTTTCGGCAGCACCCCGCGTAACTCGGAGGCGGCATCGGCGGGACGGCCCATGACGTGCCGGAAGTACGCGTCATGCGAGTTCGATCGCGGCGCTGCGGACATGCCCGCAAACTACTCGTGACCGGTGTCGCTCGGCACCCGAATGTCCTCAGTTCTATTGCGCTGACAGCGAATTCGGACAAATAGGGGACGGGTGCCGCAGTGAAACCGCTGAACCGCAGCAATCGCAGTAGTCGGCGCTTGCCGGTCTCGCGCGGCGCCGTGCCCTCTCGGTTCGAGTCAGGAGAACAGGTTTCGCACGAATGGTAGGGAATCGGGTAGGGAGGCGTTGACCGTTCCGCTGTGGTCCTGCGGGTAAGTCCGCAACGTGACCGGCTGCCCGTTGGCCTGCAATGCCGCGGCGAAGGCGAGGGTGGCGGGGGTGATGACGTCGGTGTCGCGCAGGCCCTGGCCGAGGAAGAGGGGACGGTCGTAGCCGGATTCGGGGAGACCCATGGTCCGGGTGAGGACGCCGCGCAGGTCGGGGATCTGGGCGAGGGGGCGGGTGAAGAGGTCGCCGAGGACGACGTTGGCCGCGCCGAGCTCGTCGCCGAATTCGTTGATGCACGCGGTGCGGGCGCGAACGAGCCAGTCGCGGCCCGCGTCGGTCAGGTAGGACTCGATGTCGAGTTCGGGGTAGGTGGTGCGCAGGCCGTTGAGGATGTACAGCACGTAGGCGGTGCTGTGCGCGCTCAGTTCGAGCGGCGGCATGCCGGGGCCGAGCGGCAGCAGGATGTCCTCGATGTAGGCGGGCACGCCGGTGCCGACGGCGCCGCGGTAGTCCAGGTCGGGCCCGCCGAACTCGGTGGCGTAGCGGGCGGTGACGACGGCCGCGCCGCCGCCCTGGGACTGGCCGACGACGACCCACTTCCTTGCCAGCGAGGGATACCGGCTGGTCGCGGCCTTCACCGCGTCCACGACGTTGTGCGCCTCGACCTTGCCGTTGAGATAGGGGTGCTCGCCCGGCGTCCCGAGTCCGGCGTAGTCGGCGGCGACCACGGCGTACCCCTGCTTCAGCCAGGTGCCCAGGTAGGCCCAGTCGCGTTCGCGGGCGCCTGGGCCCGCGATGCTGTAGGCGCAGTCGTCGCCGAGACCGACGGTGCCGTGTGCCCACGCGATCACCGGCCACCCGCCCTCGGGCGGCGTTCCGGCCGGGAAGTAGACCGCGGCGCTGGCGGTGGTCGGAGCGTCGCCCGCGGTGGTGGAGCGGTACAGGAGGCGGGCCGCGTCGGCGGCGTCCGGCGGTGTCGCGACCGCGGCGAGCGGCGCGACGGATTCGAAAGTGCCCGCCGCGAGGTCCGCGCTCGCGGTGGACGGGTACAGCAGGGCGGTCGCGCAGGCCGTCACAGCCGCCGCGAGGCATAGCTTCCGCATGGGGCTCCTGTTCGCTGAGCGTGGGGACACGTTGGATGTGTACACGCCGATGTGTTCATTGGGCGCCCTCTCTACCCTTCGACGCGCGTGGGGCACCTCGGTGGAGTTGGACGCTTGCTCGAGAATGGCTCTCCGCCCAAGTCTGCCGCATTCCCGCGGCGCGGGTGTCCTGGCCCACACGGAGGGCGGCCGCCCCACCCTGTGAATCGACTCACAGACCGGATCGCCCCGGCGTGTTGCCGAGGGGGCGGACGCGGAACGCAAACAGTACAAGCGTTACGCTAAAACCCCACGTCAGGGCTACCCGCGGGTAGGTTGAATGCTTGCAATTCGCCCGCAAATTTCGCAGAGTTAGCAAACGGTAGGCGAAACCTAGCTGAGATTCACATTAGCAACAGGTAGACGGCTATTTCCCGGTGTGCCATCGTGTGGAAGTACACCCCAAGGGCCTAGCAACCCTGCAAATCGCCGCTCCAGCAGATCGAGTGAAATCTCGGCAAGCGCGGCACCGACCGACCAAAGAAGTGGAGTCAGAGATGTCGACCACCGGCACCCCGAAGACCGCTGCGGAAATCCAGCAGGATTGGGACACCAACCCGCGCTGGAAGGGCATCACCCGTAACTACACCGCGGACCAGGTGGTGAAGCTCCAGGGCACCGTCGTCGAGGAGCACACGCTCGCTCGCCGCGGCTCGGAGATCCTGTGGGATCTCGTGAACAACGAGGACTACATCAACTCCCTCGGCGCCCTCACCGGCAACCAGGCCGTGCAGCAGGTGCGCGCCGGCCTGAAGGCGATCTACCTGTCGGGTTGGCAGGTCGCCGGTGACGCGAACCTCTCCGGCCACACCTACCCGGACCAGTCGCTGTACCCGGCCAACTCGGTGCCGCAGGTCGTGCGCCGCATCAACAACGCGCTGCTGCGCGCCGACGAGATCGCCAAGGTCGAGGGTGACACCTCGGTCGCCAACTGGCTGGCTCCGATCGTCGCCGACGGCGAGGCGGGCTTCGGTGGCGCGCTCAACGTCTACGAGCTGCAGAAGGCCATGATCGCGGCCGGTGTCGCCGGTTCGCACTGGGAGGACCAGCTGGCCTCCGAGAAGAAGTGTGGCCACCTGGGCGGCAAGGTGCTGATCCCCACCCAGCAGCACATCCGCACCCTGACCTCCGCGCGTCTGGCCGCTGACGTCGCCGGCGTGCCGACCGTGGTCATCGCCCGCACCGACGCCGAGGCCGCCACCCTGATCACCTCCGACGTCGACGAGCGCGACCGCGAGTTCCTGGACGGCACCCGCACCGCCGAGGGCTTCTTCGGTGTGAAGAACGGCATCGAGCCCTGCATCGCGCGTGCCAAGGCCTACGCCCCGTACTCCGACCTCATCTGGATGGAGACCGGTGTGCCGGACCTCGAGGTCGCCCGCAAGTTCGCCGAGGCCGTCCGTGGCGAGTTCCCGGACCAGCTGCTGGCCTACAACTGCTCGCCGTCCTTCAACTGGAAGGCGCACCTGGACGACGCGACCATCGCGAAGTTCCAGCGTGAGCTCGGCGCGATGGGCTTCAAGTTCCAGTTCATCACCCTGGCCGGCTTCCACTCGCTGAACTACGGCATGTTCGACCTGGCGCACGGCTACGCCCGCGAAGGCATGACCGCGTTCGTCGACCTGCAGGAGCGCGAGTTCAAGGCCGCCGCCGAGCGTGGCTTCACCGCCATCAAGCACCAGCGTGAGGTCGGTGCCGGCTACTTCGACTCCATCGCCACCACCGTCGACCCGAACACCTCCACCGCGGCGCTCAAGGGCTCCACCGAAGAGGGTCAGTTCCACTGAGTTGACCAGCCCGCAGTGATGCAGGCCCGCAATCCTCTACTCGAGTAGGGGTGTACCGCCCTCCCCGCCGAACAGCCCCGGCGGGGAGGGCATCCCTATAACTTGGACCAGAACCCCCAAGCCATCCCAGCCACACCAGACCAGCAGGAGCGGGACGTGAGCAGCGAGAAGATTCAGCGTGTCGGCGTCATCGGCGCCGGACAGATGGGTGCCGGAATCGCGGAGGTGTGCGCCCGGGCGCACGTCGACGTGCTCGTCTACGAACAGACCCGGGAACTAGCGGCCGCCGGCCGCGCCCGCATCCTCCGCTCGCTGGATCGCGGTGTGAGCAGCGGCAAGATCACCGAGCGCGAGCGTGAGCAGGCCGCGTGGCGGCTGCGCTTCACCTCCGACCTCGGCGATTTCGCGGATCGTCAGCTGGTCGTCGAGGCCGTGCTGGAGAACGAAGAGGTCAAGACCTCGATCTTCGCCGAGCTCGACAAGGTCGTCACCGACCCGAACGCGGTGCTGGCCTCCAACACCTCGTCCATCCCGATCATGAAGATCGCCGTCGCGACCGCGAACCCCGAGCGCGTCGTCGGCATGCACTTCTTCAACCCCGTGCCGGTGCTGCCGCTGGTCGAGCTGGTCACCACGCTCAAGACCAGCGAGGCGGTCGCCAAGCGCGCCGAGGCCTTCGCCGGTGACGTGCTCGGCAAGCAGGTCGTCCGCTCGGCCGACCGCTCCGGCTTCGTCGTCAACGCGCTGCTGGTGCCGTACCTGCTCTCCTCCATCCGCATGGTCGAATCCGGTTTCGCGACAAAGGAAGACGTCGACAAGGCCATGGTGCTCGGCTGCGCCCATCCGATGGGCCCGCTGGCGCTGACCGACCTGGTCGGGCTGGACACCGTGAAGTCGATCGCCGACTCGATGTACGCGGAATTCAAGGAACCCCTCTACTCCGCGCCCCCGCTGCTGATGCGCATGGTCGAGGCGGGCCTGCTCGGCAAGAAGACCGGCGCCGGTTTCTACCAGTACAACTCCCCCGCCTCGCCGCGTAACTAGCGGGCGGCGCGAAGCCGTCGGCGTCGGGCGCCGGTGCCGGCGGTTGGGTGTCGAACCGATTTCGGTCGTACCCGGCGAGTTGTCCGGCCCTCGCGAGATCGGTTGTCGCGTCGGGCGAAGGAGTTCGCCGGGCCTTCGTCCCTGACGCTCAGCAGCGAGACGGCCGCGAGCGGGCTCGTAAGACTCGCCCAGGGGGTGGCTGGGAGTGTTCAGATGATCGACAGGTGGGCCGGCTGAGCTGGGGGCAGCTGCTCATCGCTTCGCAGTGATACCAGTAGTAACGGCATAAGCTGCAAGGACGCCGAGTCGTTGACGCGGCTCGGCGGGACACCGAAAGCGCAGCGCTGCGCGTCGTCCGCCGTGCGGAGCGGATATCGCGCAGGTGATCGAAAGGGAGTTCCCGCGCATGGTCAACGTCACGGATGGCTACGGGTCGAGCATTCTGGGTTATCCCAGGATCGGGCCGCACCGGGAACTCAAGCGGGCACTGGAGTCCTACTGGCGCGGTTCGCTCTCGCGTGAGGAGCTGCTCGCGGTCGGCCGGGACATCCAGGAGCAGCAGTTCAGCGAGCTGGCGGCCACCGGACTCACCCAGGTGCCCGGCAACACCTTCTCCTTCTACGACCACGTCCTGGACAACGCGCTGATGTTCGGCGCGGTGCCGAAGCGGTTCCAGCCCTACCACGACGTGATGGAGCCGCTGGACTTCTACTTCCTGATGGCGCGCGGGCGGCCCGATCTGCCGCCGCTGGAGCTGGTGCGCTATATCGACACCAACTACCACTACCGCCAGCCCGAGCTGGACGGCGAGACCGAGTTCTCGCTGCATCCCGAGGCCCTGCTCGACGAATTCGACCGCGCCAAGGCACAGGGCATCGAGCTGCGGCCGGTCATGCTCGGTCCGCTGTCGCTGCTGCTGCTTTCCAAGGCAGGGCAGGTGCCCGGCGAGCCGGAGTTCGACACGCTCACCCTGTTGGACAAGCTGCTCCCGGTCTACGAGGAGCTGTTCGAGATTCTCGCCAAGCGCGGCGCCACCTGCGTCCAGCTGGACGAGCCGATGTTCACCAGCGAGCGCAGCGACGCCGAGCTGGCCGCCTTCGAGCGCGCCTACCAGCGGCTGTCCCACGCGCCGCTGCGTCCGCGCATGCTGGTCACCGGTCAGTACGGCGACTTCGGTCCGGCGCTGGCGATTCTGGCCGCGTCCAATGTCGAGGCCATCGGCTTGGACCTGGCCAGCCACCGGATCCGCCCGGAGGATCTCGCCGAGGTGCCGGGCATCCGACGCAAGCGGCTGTACGCGGGCGTGATCAGCGGCCGCAACGTGTGGCGCGCCGACCGTTACGTCACGCTGGAATACCTCAACGAACTGGCCAAGGTGTGCCCGGATCTGGTGGTCTCCACCGGTAGCACGCTGCTGCACGTGCCCTACGACCTGCTCGTCGAATACGACATCGAGGGCAACGTCGCCGACCGCCTCGCCTTCGCGAAACAGAAGGTGGGTGAGGTGGTTTCGCTCGCCAAGGCGCTCACCGAGGGCCCCTCGGACAAGTGGCGCAAGCGGCCGACGGAGGTGCACTTCAAGCAGAAGCACGCGGTGCGCCAACGGGTTTACGCGATCACGCCGCAGATGCGCGAGCGCGAACCCTACGCGGAGCGCCGAATCGCCCAGCAGGCCAAGCTGAATCTGCCTCCGGTGCCCGCCACCACGCTGGGCTCGTTCCCACAGACCGACCGGATCCGCCAGGCCCGTTACGAACTCGGCGAGGGCAGGTTGTCCTACGAGGAGTACCGCAAGCGCATCGAGGCCGAGATCGAGACGACGATCCGGCTGCAGGAAGACATCGGCCTCGACGTGCTGGTGCACGGCGAGCACGAGCGCAACGACATGATCCAGTACTTCGCCGAGCTGCTGGACGGCTTCGCGACCACCCACTTCGGGTGGGTGCAGGTCTACGGATCCCGTTGTGTGCGCCCGCCGATCATCTACGGCGACGTCTCGCGTCCCGCGCCGATGTCGGTGGAGTGGATCACCTACGCCCAGTCGCTCACCGACAAGCCGGTCAAGGGCATGGTCACGGGTCCCGTCACCATGATCGCGCGGTCGTTCGTGCGCCAGGACCAGCCGCTGCACGAGACGGCCGACCAGGTGGCGCTGGCGATCCGTGACGAGGTGGTGGATCTGGAGCGCGCGGGCATCTCGATCATCCAGGTGGACGAGCCCGCGATCCGAGAAATGTTGCCGCTGCGGAACATCGGGCGTGCGGAGTACCTGCGCTGGGCGGTCGGCGCGTTCCGGCTGGCCACCTCCGGCGTTCGGCCGGAGACCCAGATCCACACGCACATCGGCTATTCCGGCCGCGCCGAGGTCGTGGAGGCGATCGAACAACTCGACGCCGACGTCACCGCGATCGTCGCGACCCGCTCCATCGAGTGGGTGCTCAAGGCGCTCAAGGAGGACTGCGCCTCGGGTCACGGCCTGAGCCACGGCGTGGGTCCCGGTGTGTACGAGAGCCGATCGGCCCGTATCCCGGACATCGATGAACTCGACGAGCTGCTGACGGCCGCGGCCGCGGCCGTCACCCCGGAACGGCTGTGGGCCAACCCGGACGGCGGACTCAAGACCCGCCACTACTGGCAGCTGGAGCCCTCGTTGCGCAACATGGTCGCGGCTGCCCGGCGTATCCGTCGGCGCATCCCTACGGCCGAATAGTCCGATCGGCACGGGCTGCCTTTCCGTTGCGAAATGGGAAGGCGGCCCGTTGTTTTCGGTGCGACTTGCGCGCGGTGTCGGTCGGCCGTCGACGATCCGTACTGAGCGGCTGAGCGGCTGAGCGGCTGAGCGGCTGAGTGGCTGAGTGGCTGAGTGGCTGAGCGGCTGAGCGGCTGAGCGGCTGAGGCCTGGCTCCCGGCGTCGTCAGCCGTCGGAGGATGGGCTGTCGTATGGTCCCCGACCGGGTGGGCGATGAGGAACGCGCGGACGAAGGCGGGTTCGTTCAGACGCGGCCCGCGCAGCGCCGCAGGCGCCTCATCGGCGGCGGGTGCAGTACGTCTGTCATTTCGGTACGGTTCGTACCGTATTATTTGTGCATGACTGTGGATGAACGAGCGTGGCCAGATTCGCTACGGGTGGCCCAGGTGCGGGTCGCGCGGCCGACGGATCGGCTCGACGAGGTGGTGCGGTTCTACGTCGACGGGGTCGGCCTGCGCGAGCTGTACCGATTCGAGAACCACGCGGGGTACGACGGTGTGATGCTCGGGCTGCCCGGCGCCGACTATCACCTGGAGTTCACTTCCCATGTGGACGGAAGTCCCGGTGACGCACCGACTTCCGAGAACCTGCTGGTCCTCTACTTCGAGGGCGAAGCGCAGATGTACGACGTGGTGCAGCGGCTGGGCGAATACGGTATCGAGCCGGTACCGCTCGAGAATCCGTACTGGGCGGCGAACGGCGGCTTGGGCTTTCCCGATCCGGACGGTTGGTTGGTCGTGTTGATGCCGCGGCCGGTGTTCTGATGGCGGGGCGGGCGCGCGACGATCGGATCGATGTCGCGGTCTTGACGGCCGCGCGAGAACTGCTGGACGAGAACGGATATGCCGAGCTGACGATCGGCGGTGTGGCGACGCGGTCAGGGATTCACCGTCCCGCGATCTATCGGCGCTGGCCGTCCAAACGGCACTTGGTCGTGGCGGTGGTCGCCGACTTGCTCGGTCTGCGGCCCACCGCGAACACCGGCGACCTGCGCGCCGATCTGTTCGCGGCGATGCGCGATCTCGTGGCCGCCCTGCGCGATACGTCGCTCGATCGGGTACTTCCCGCGCTGCTCGCGGATCTCGCCAACGACCCCGAACTGCGCGAGCATTTCCTTGCCGTCGTCTTCGAGCCGCGACGACAGACCACCGAGACTGCGCTGCGCGCGGCGATCGACCGCGGCGAGGTGCGCCCCGAGATCGACATGGACTTCGTGCTGGACGCCGTTGCGGCGCCTATCTATTTCCGCGCGCTGTTCGGCCACCTGCCACTGGACGAGGAACTCGCCGAGTCCTCGGTCGACGCCGTCCTGCGCCTGATCGTCCCGGCCGGATGACCCGGTAGCTTCGATGCGATCAGGGTCGTTGCGACGCGAACCCAGGTCGCTTCCGGCGAACCTGGTCGTTTCGGCGCGGACGGGGTTGCTTCGACGCGAACCGGGTCGCTCCGGCACGCGGAGTCGTTCCGGTCGTGACAAGCCGATCGCCCGGCGCCATGACTCGCGGAAAACTGGTCAGTGCTGGGTGCGGGTGAGCCGAAGCATCAGTTCGCGCATTCTTTTCCGGCCGTTCGGCTTGGTCGGTTCGGGTGCGGGGGATTCCACGTCGGTCTCCACCTCGTAGCGGCGGATGTACGCGCCCGCGAAGGCCTGCACGGTGGCGGTGACGGGGATGGCGAGCAGCGCGCCCGTCGGGCCGAGTAGCGCGGCGCCCGCGATCACCGCGCCGAAGGCGACGGCGGGGTGCATGTCGAGGGTGGTGGCGGTGATGCGCGGTTGCAGGACGTAGTTCTCGAACTGCTGGTAGAGGACGATGAATCCGAGGATCCACAGCCCGTCACCGGGACCGCCGTTCACCAGGGCGACGATCACCGGAAGGGCGCCGGCCAGGTAGGTGCCGACGGTCGGGATGAACTGGGAGACGACGCCGACCCACAGCGCCAGCGCGAACGCCGACGGCACGTCCAGTACGCGCAGCACCACGTAGTGCGCCAGAGTCGAGCAGACGGCGAGCAGGCCGCGCGAGTAGATGTAGCCGCCGGTCTTGTCGACCGCGATGTCCCAGGCGCGCAACACATGTCGCTGGCGGTGCGGCGGAAGCAGCGAGGACATGGCGTTGCGGAAGCGCGGGCCGTCGGCGGCGAAGTAGTAGGTGAACAGCAGCACGCCGAGGATCTGGAAGAGCGCCCCGATCGCGGCCGTGCCGATGCCCCAGGCGTTTTCGGCCAAGCCGACCAGGTAGCCCTCGAGCTGGTCGCTCCACTCCGTCGCGTATTTCTGAATGTCGGTGCCGGAGAGCTCGGTGTTGAAGGTTTGGTTGACCCAGTCGACGACGCGGTCGGCGTATTCGGGCGCGTTCTGCACCAGCGTGGTCACCTGGTCGACGAGCAGCGAGCCGAGGGTGTAGACGAACCCGACGACGATCATCAGCAGGCCGAGGAACACCACGCCCGTCGCGAGTCCGCGTCGCACCCCGCGCGCGGCGAGCCAGTTGACCGCGGGTTCGATGGCGAAGGCGAGGAACAGCGAGACCATCAGCACGGTGAGCAGACCCTGGAGCCGCTGCAACACCCAGAATCCGAAGATCAGGCCCGCGACCGTCGCGGCGGCGAGCAGGAAGGCGCGCAGCAGCCACGGGGGCGGACCGGCCGAGAGGTCGGTGAGCACCCCGCCGCCGCGATCCGAGTCGGGCTCGCGCTTCGCCGATCTCGGCGCTCCGGGTTTCACTGCCTCCGAACGCGGCTTCTCGAACCGGGGTGCCCCGGGGCCCGGCTCCTTCGAGCCGGGTGCTCCGGCACGTGGCGCACCGGTCCCGCGCGCGGCGGAATCTCCCGCATCGGACTTCGGGTTGGTCGAGTCTTCGTCATCCGCGGACACAAATCCACGGTACTTACGCGAGAGGAACCCGCGCCCGCAACATGCCACGCTGTGGGCCGAGGGATGGGTGCACGGCCGCCGCGAGTGCGCTGATCCGGCCCCGTCGGACGGAGCCTGTGGACAACTCTCGCCTTACATCGTCGCCGTATCGATGACGAACCGGTACCGCACGTCGCTCGCGACGACACGGTCGTAGGCGCTGTCGATCTCGTCGGCGGAGATCAGCTCGATCTCCGCGCCGATGCCGTGCTGGGCGCAGAAGTCGAGCATCTCCTGGGTTTGCGCGATGCCGCCGATCATCGAGCCCGCCAGCGACCTGCGGTAGCCGGCGAGCGTGAACGGCTTGACCGTCATCGGGTTCTCGGGGAGGCCGAGGATGACCAGCGTGCCGTCGAGGTTCAGCAGCTTCATGTAGTCGTCCAGCGGCAGGTCGGCCGAGACGGTGTTGAGGATCAGATCGAAGCGGCCGCGCAGGTCGCGGAAGGTCTGCCGGTCGCCGGTGGCGTAGTAGTGATGCGCGCCGAACCGCTTGCCGTCCTCCTGCTTGCTCAGCGAGTGGCTGAGCACGGTGACCTCCGCACCCATCGCCGCGGCGATCTTCACGCCGACGTGCCCGAGCCCGCCCATGCCGATGATCGCCACCTGCTTGCCCGGCCCGGCCTGCCAGTGCCGCAGCGGCGAGAACAGGGTGACGCCCGCGCACAGCAGCGGCGCGGCCACGTCGAGGCCGATGCCTTCCGGGATGGCCACCACGAAGTTCTCGGTCACCACCACCTGCGTGGAGTAGCCGCCCATGGTGTAGCCGCCTGGCTGCACCGCGGGGTCCACGGTGGAGTTGTAGGTCATGGTGGCGCCGACCTGGCAGTACTGCTCCTCGTCGGCCAGGCACGGCGCGCACTTGCCGCAGGAGTCGACCATGCAGCCGACGCCGACTCGGTCACCGACCTTGTACTTGGTCACCGCCGAGCCGACCGCGGCGACGAGGCCCGCGATCTCGTGGCCGGGCACGCAGGGGTAGCGGGTGCCGCCCCATTCGTCGCGCGCGGTGTGGATGTCCGAGTGACAGATGCCCGCGTACTTGACGTCGATCAGCACGTCGTGCGGACCGAGTTCCCTGCGCTCGATGGTGACCTTCTCGAAGGCTCCGTCCGGAGCGGGCAGGGCGTAGGCGGCGGCAGCGGTGCTCATGGATACATGCCTACCGTCGCATGCTCGGGTTTGTCGAGCCCAGAGGTTTGTCGAGCCCAGCGCCGGGGATGCCCATACCGTCCGGTTCTCCGATCCGCAGCGGGGACCGGAATTCCTGATCTACGAAGAAGATCTCCGGCCACAATGGAATTCGTCAGGCATAGCAAGGCGGGAGTGCCCATGGACGACGGACGGCGCGGTAGCGGCGGCGGGCGAGCGCTCACGCTGATCGTCGTCGCCGTGCTCGGTCTGGCGGGCTTTCTCGGTTATCGCGGTGAACTGCCTGGCTGGCCGCTGTTCACCGGCCCGGGCACCGCCATCGCGCCGATGCCGCCCGCGCAGACGCCGCCGCTGGACCGTGCGGCGGTCGCGGCCGCGGTGGAACCGGCCATGGTGCACATCAGCACCGCCACCGAGACGTTCGGTCAGGGCGCGGCCGGATCGGGCATCGTGCTCAGCGCCGATGGCCAGGTGCTGACCAGCCATCACGTGGTCAAAGGCGCCGATACGGTCACCGTGACCTCGGTCGGCACCGGGCAGATCTGGTCGGCGACCGTGCTCGGCTACGACTCCGGCGTCGACATCGCCCTGCTCGAGTTGCCCGGCGCCGCCGGACTCACCGTCGCCCGGCTCGGCAGCTCCGCCGATGTGCGGCTGCACGACGAGGTGCTCGCCATCGGCAACGCGGGCGGCGCGGGCGGCACGCCGACCTCGATCACCGGGAACATCACGGATCTCGACAGCACGATCGTCGCGCTGAACTCCGCCGATCTGTCCCGCAAGGCGCTGTCGGGGATGCTGGAGGTCGCCGCAGGGGTCACCTCCGGGCAGTCCGGGGGAGCGCTCGCCGATTGGCGCGGCGCGATCATCGGCGTGATCACCGCGGCGTCGGGTGAGCACGACCCCGAGGTCGACAGCCCCAACGGGTACGCGGTGCCGATCGACACCGCCATGCGGGTGGTGCGCCAGATCCGTTCCGGAACGCCGACCGACACGGTGCACATCGGCCCGACCGCGACGCTCGGCGTGCTGATCTCCGACGGGAGACCCAGTGGCGCGCGCATCGATGTCGCGATCTACGGCAGCCCCGCCCACGCCGCGGGACTCGCCGACGGCGAGGTGATCACCTCGATCGACGGCCGGGCGATCACCAGCGCCCGCGCCCTGCGCGCGGCGATCAACGTGCGCAAACCCGACGAGACGGTGCGCCTCGGTGTGCTCGGTCCCGGCGGCGTCGAGCGGACGGTGACCGTGGTGCTCGGCAAGGGCGCGCCGAACTGACCCGGCTCAGAACAGGCTCAGCCAGTAGTCCTGGAAACGCAGGAAGATCAGCAGCAGCACCACCGCGTAGAAGAGCGCGACGATGGTCCAGCGCCATTCCGCGAGCACGTGGAGCGGGCCGCTCGAACGACCCCACAGCTGATCGGTGGCCACCGCGAACAGCGGGGTGATGATCGCCCAGACCACCATGCAGTACGGGCACAGCGCGTTGATCCGATACAGGCTCTGGAAGACGAGCCAGCAGACGAAGCCGATGCCCACCACCGTGCCCAGCCACAGGCCACCCCAGACCCACTTCGGGAACCCGAGCCCGGCGACCGCGAGGACGCCGAGAGTGACGACCACGGAGAAGCCGACGATGCCCATCAGCGGATTCGGGAATCCGAACACCGACGCTTGATCGGTCACCATGACCGAGCCGCAGGACAGAATCGGATTGATGCTGCACGAGGGCCGGTAGTCGGGATCGGTGAAGAGCTTGAACCGCTCGATGGTCAGCGCCATCGAAGCGAGCCAGCCCGCCAGGCCGCAGATCAGCAGCAGCCAGGCGGACCGGGGTGGCGCGGCGATCACTGTCCCGCGGCCGCCGTGGCGATGGCCTGCTCGAGCGCGCTCGGGTTGACCTGCTTGCCGTCCACGAACACCGTCGGCGTGGACTGGATGCCGCTGTCGAAGGCCTGGTTGGTGGTCGACGCAACGTACTTGTCATAGGTGCGGTCGGTGATGCAGCTCGCGACCTCGTCGGTGTAGCCGACCGACTTCGCGATATCGATGAGCTGCTGGTCGGTGAGGCCGTTGCCGCCCTCCGGCGGCTGCTGGGCGAACATCGCCTTCAGCCACGCCTGGTACTTCGTCGGGTCCTGCTGGGCGACGCAGTAGGAGGCGTTGGCCGCGCGGGTCGAGTACTCCGTGGTGGAGGCCTTGTCCAGGAACGAGATGATGTTGTATTCGACCGCGGCGCTGCCGTTGGCGACCGCGTCCTCCAGCACCTTGCCGTAGGCGGCCTCGAAGGCCTTGCACGCCGGGCACTGCAGGTCGGCGACGACCCGGACGGTGACCTTGGCCTCCGGCTTGCCGACGCGGATGGAACCGTTGTCGGTGAGGGATCCGGTGACGGCCCCCGGCGCCTGCGCGGCGGCGATGCTCGGGGTGGGGCCCGGGTCGTCCTTCTCCGCCTTCTTGATCGCGATTCCGATGCCGATCGCGGCGATCAGGCCGATCAGCACGGCGGCCACCGCCACCTGAATGAGGATCCTGCGGTTACGGTCGGCGCGCTCCGCATTCAGCAGCGGATTCTTCCGTCCCGGGTTGTTGCTCACCGTGCGTTCACCACGCCTTTCGCTCGCCTGCCGGTTTCGCCTGCCGCCACGATCGTAGTTCCGGAACTGTTCGCGGAGCGGTCGGGCACGGCCACATCATCGTGGGTCAACCTGAGAGATTCCGAAATTTCCCACTGGCCCACTCAGTAATTCGCGCGGGCGGGCTCGGAAGTTTCACAGACGCGGTCAGGAGTTTCACGCGCGCGTGCGAAGGGGCGCGGGCCTGCTCAGCGCGTCGCGGCTCCGCTCAGCACCAGATCGACGGCGTCGCGGGCACAGGCGGCCGGAATCGCGCCGCCGAGGTGGGTGACCTGCAAGTGCACCAATCCGCCGAGCGTGAGCATGATCAGCCTCGGGTCGGTGGTCGGCACGAGTTCGCCGCGTGCCATCCCGCGGCGCACGATCTCCTCCGAGGCGGAGAGCCGAGCCACCCAGAATTGCCTGCGCGCCTCGGCCACCTCGGGATCGTTGTCGGCGATGGCGGTGCCGCGAATCAGCGCGGCGCCGGAGGGCGTCTCGGCGAACCGGATCAGATCGGCGAGGAAAGCCTCCAAATCGGCGCGGGCCGAGCCGGTGTCGGCGATCGGCACCTCCGCGTCCAAGCGCGCGAGCAGTGCGTCGAGCAGCAGTTTGGGCAGCGTCTTCCAGCGGCGATAGATCGAGGTCTCGTGCACGCCCGCGGCGTCGGCGACGTCGGCGACGCGCACCTGCTCGATGCCGACGGACTCGATGCGCGCCAGCGTGGCGTCGAGCACGGCCTGCCGCAATCGCGCGCCGCGGATCTGAGGGTTCGCCATATCTCGATTATCGCAAGTCGTCTTGCGTTATTTCCATGCGGGTCCTACCGTGTACCCACAACGCAAGTCGACTTGCGTTAGAAGGCGAGAGTGACATGGACGATGTGGTCCGCGGGGGTCTGCGTGGCGAAAGCGCCGACGGCGTGGTGGCGTTCCGGGGCATCCGGTACGCGCGCGCCGAGCGATTCGGGCCGCCCGAGCGGGTACCGGCGCACGACGGGACGCGTGACGCGACGAGCCGGGGTCCGAGCGCGCCGCAACTGCCCGCCCGGCTCGCGTCGGTGATGGGCACGCCCGCGCCGTTCGAACAGTCCGAGGACTGCCTCACGCTCACCGTCACCGCGCCGGTCCGGGCCGTACCCGGTGGCTGTGCCGTGCTGGTCTGGTTGCACGGTGGGGCGTACCTGACCGGTGGCGGCGAATGGAATCTCTACGACGCGGACCGGCTGGTGCGCGAGACCGGAATCGTGGTCGTCTCCGTGTCCTATCGGCTCGGCGTGCTGGGTTACGCTCGCGCACCGGGGGTTTCGCCGGGCAACCTGGGCCTGCTGGATCAGCTGACGGCGCTCGAATGGGTCCGCGACAACATTCGCGCCTTCGGCGGTGATCCCGCGCGGGTGACCGTCGCCGGTCAGTCGGCGGGCGCGCAGTCGGTCGTCGCGCTGTTGGGCATCGTCCGGGCCGAGGGGTTGTTCGGGCGGGCGATCGTGCAGAGCGCGCCGTTCGGCGTCGGCTTCCATCGGCCCGCTGACGCCGAGCGGGTCGGTGCGGTGTTTCTCAGCGAGCTCGGCGGCGATCCACGGTCCGCGGCCGTTGCGGAAATTATTGCCGCACAAGGACGTACAGCGATGCGTCTGGCGGGACTCGGCGGCCTGAACTCGGCGCCGCCCTTCCTTCCGGTGTGCGAGACCGAGGTACTGCCCGGTGACGAGGACTGGCGTCGGCTGGTCCGCGAGCGCGCGGCGCGGACGCCGGTGCTGGTCGGCAGTACGGCGGCGGAGATGCGGGCGTTCTACGGCGGGCCGCACCCGGTGTTCGACAGGGTGCGGCGCATGCCGGTCGTCGGGGCGCGCCTCACGGCCGCTGCCGAGCGGATCGTCGGCCGAAAGATCTTCGAGGACGGCGTATTACAGTTCGCGGACCTGCTGACCGAATCCGGTGGCACGGTCTTCTGCTACCGGTTCGGCGCGCTGCATCCGGACGGCCCGTTCGGTGCGTGTCACTGCGTCGAACTGCCGCTGCTGTTCGGCGCGGCCGACGACTGGCGCGCGGCGCCCATGGTGCGCCCGCTGGACCCGGCTCGTCTCGACGAGCTCGGCGCCCGAACCCGCCGCTACTGGGGCGAATTCGTGCGAACCGGAAGTCTCGGCGACCAGCCGCGTCATCGCCCCGGTTCGCCTGCCGTTCTGGAGCTCCCGTGAAAGGACGCGAGCGGAACCGGTCGGTGGGACGACATGCGGAAGTGATCGGCGGAGGCATCGGCGGGCTCACCGCGGCCACCGCGCTGGCCATGGACGGATGGACGGTGCGGCTGCACGAGCGGCAGTCCGCGATCCGCGCCGTCGGAGCCGGAATCTACGTGTGGGACAACGGTTTGTCCGCGCTGGAGGCGATCGGCGCCTATCGCGAAGCCACGTTCGGCGCGCACATCGGACCGGCCGTGCAGGCGCGCTCGCGGACCGGCCGCACGCTCTACCGGATCGGCATCAACGGGCCGGGTCAGCCACGGTGCTACACGCTGCTCCGGGACCGGCTGATCGATGCTCTGGTGCACGCGGCCGAGCGTGCGGGCGTGGAACTGGTCACCGATTCCCGCGCGGTGTCGGCGGACCCGGACGGTACCGTCGCGTTCGACGACGGACGCACGGAGGCAGCGGACCTCGTCATCGCCGCCGACGGTGTGCACTCCCGGCTGCGCGACCGGCTGGACATGGCGACCCGGTGGGTGCGGATGCGCCAAGGAGCGGCGCGGCTCATGGTGCCCGCGTCGGCGGACTACTTTCCCGCCGAGGACCTGGTCCAGCACCTCGAGTACTTCCAGGGGCGGCGCCGATTGCTCTACACGCCGTGCACCCCCGAACACGTCTATCTAGCACTGGTTTCCGATGTGGACGACCCGTCGACGCGCGGCTCGAGCATCGACTTCGAGTCCTGGGCGCGTAGCTTTCCCGGCCTGGAGAACCTGCTGCGGCGGGCCGAGGGCATTCCGATTCGCTGGGACACCTTCGAATACATTCGCCTCCGCTCGTGGTCGTGCGGCCGGGTCGCATTTCTCGGCGACGCCGCGCACGCCCAGCCGCCGTACCTCGGGCAGGGCGGCGGCACCGCGATGACCAACGCGGTCTCGCTGGCCGCGACGGTGAGCAGGCCGGGACTTGCCCTGGGTGACGCGCTGGCGGCCTGGGAGCGCGAGCAGCGGCCGGATGTCGAACGCACACAGCGGACTTCGTACCGGATGCGACTGCTCAACACCGTGCCCGACGCGGTGCGCGACCCGTTGCTGAGCCTGGTCGGGCGCACCTCCGGGTTCACCGACAGTCAGCTGGCCGCGACCAAGCTGCGCCCGACCGCTTCGTGAGAACGCTCGCCGAACAAGAAACAGGAGAAGAGAATGCTCAACACCTATCGGATCAACGGCGTCGAGATCGGTTTCGACGACCAGGGTTACGCGCCGGGGCGGCCCGCGATCGTGCTGCTGCCCGGCTGGGGCCACGACCATCGCGCCTTCGACCGGCTGCTGCCGTACCTGCGCCCGCACCACCGGGTGGTGCGGGTGTGCTGGCGCGGCCACGGCGTCGACCGCACGCTCGTCGGTGATTTCGGCGTGGCCGAACAGGTTTCCGACACCATCGGCCTGCTCGACGCGCTGGAGGTGGAGTCTTTCATCCCCCTCTCGCACGCGCACGGCGGTTGGGCGGCGATGGACATCGCCGAAAAGCTCGGTGCCGAACGGGTTCCCGCGCTACTGCTGCTCGACCTCATCATGACCCCGCCGCCACCGGAGTTCGCCGCCGGACTCCAGGCGCTCCAGCGCAAGGAGACCTGGCGGGCCGCCCAACAGGCGCTGGTGGACAGCTGGCTGGCGGGCAGCGTCGACCAGTCGGTGCTGGACCACGTGCGCTACGAGGCGGGCGGCCACGGTTTCGACATGTGGGCGCGCTCGGGGCGCGTCATCGAAAACGCCTACGCCACGTGGGGTTCGCCGATGGGACGCCTCGACAAACTCACCGAGCCGCGCCCGGTGCGCCACGTCTTCTCGCACCCGAAGTCCCTGGACTACGACGCCGTGCACGAGGAATTCCGCCGCACCCACCCGTGGTTCGGCTACACCCGCCTCGACGGTCACACCCACTTCCCGGGCATCGAACTCCCGGACCGCGTGGCGGCGGAACTCTTCGACTTGATCGGCACCGAGCGCGCGGCAGGCTCAGCTGTCCTGGAGGAGCAATCGAAATGAGACGTGGGCAGGCGTGAGGGGCCTGATGGCACGAAAATCCTTCTCGTCCAACGTCAGGATGTCGTTGGTGAGATAGCGCTCGGCGAGCACGACGTTGACCGCGTCGGCGAGATCGAGTCGCAGTCCGCGGTACTGCTCGATGAGTTTTTGCGACACGCGGAGATCGTCGCGGTCGATCGCCGGGATCAGTACCGCGCCTTCCTCAGCGGAGGCGAGGAGGTCGTCGAGGACGAGATCGGCGACGCGACGGTCTTTGCCGAATCGGGCGATCAACAGGTGATCGATCTCATCGAGCACCAGCGGCGAGACAACGGCCACCGAGGTGGCAAGGAAGTCGCGGGCACGCTCTCGCATTTCGGCGGCGCGGTCGTAGGCCGCGAGGATCGCCGAGGTGTCGGCGATGAAGAAGCTCACCGCCCGTAGGCCTCGCCGAGCGATTCCTCACTATCGGCGGCGAAACTCGGATCGCCGGAGTCGAACGACGGCCACGGTCGAGTTCGGCGGACCTTCTGTGTGCGGAGCAGTACGAGGTCGATCCCTTCTCGGATGAGATCGGCTTCCGATCGGCCCGATTCCTCCGCGACCTGCTTGAGACGGGCCGCCTGCTGGGATTCGAGGTACACGCTCGTCTTGGTCTTCATGCAATGTAGGGTACTACGTAGGGTATCAACTCGTCACGGCTCGCTCGCTACGGTTCCGCTCTGTCCGGTCGACTGTCGTGCGGACGAAATCGGCGGATCTCAGGCCGGTCCCGAGCGGTGTGCGGTGAGCACCGGCTGGAAGAAGCCGGTTTCCTCGGGGGTGTGCCAGGTCGGCTCGACGAAGCCCGCCTCCGTGACGAACTCCGTGAGTTGTGCCCTGGTCAGCGCCCAGTAGCGCGCGCCGCCGACCCGGACGGCCCAGCCGTCGCCGCCCTCGGTGAGCCGGAACATCTCGAAGTCGTACCGCTCGCCGTCCTCGTGCCAGCTCCAGAGCTGGAAGGTGACGGTGCGTCCCGCGCTGGAATGGATCGACTTCGGCGGCATCCCAGCGGGTTTCGCGGCGCGCAGCGCGTCGTAGTCGCGGGTCGTCAGCACCAGCAGACCGCCTGGTCGCAGCACCCGCCACATTTCCCCGAGCGCGGTGCCGACCTCGATGGCGGTGAGCAGATGCGGCAGCGCGTTGTCGGCGCACACCACCGCGTCGGCCCACCCGCCCGCGAAGGGCAGCGCCCGCATATCGCCCGCCACGGTCGGCAAGCGCAAACCCCTGGTCCGCGCCTCCTCGGCCGCCCGCGCCGCCGCCACCGGACTCAGATCCATCCCCACCACGGTGTGCCCGCACGCCGCCAACCCGATCGCCTGCGTGCCGATCCCGCACGCCGCGTCGAGCACCGTCGACGGACCCGCCCCCAACCGCCCCCGCAATACCCGATCCAACGCCCGCCCCTGCCCCGCGACCGCCGCGGGCCAGTCTTGATAGAGCAGGTGATACTCGTCGGCCAAGTGGTCGTAGAAGTCCCGCGCCGCATCTCCGGACATAGTCCAACCGTAGAGGGCGACCGAGTCGCGAGCCGAATTGTCCGAGCGCGCCTCTAGCATTCCCGAGGTGACCGGATACGACTTCGAGCATCTCGATACTTCGACGCTGCCGCCGCGCCAGCAGCGGATCCTGGCCGTGATTCGGGACTGGGTGGTCGAGTACGGGTATCCGCCGAACGGCAGGCAGATCGGTGACGCGGTCGGGCTGTCGGCGTCGACGGTCTCCAAGCACATGAAGAGCCTCGAGGAGCGGGGATTTCTGCGGCGCGGCTCCGGGATGGCGCGTCCGATCGACGTGCGGTTGTTCCTCCAGGGCACGTCGCGGGCGGAGACCTCCGATGCCTCGGTGACCGTGCCGGTGGTCGGCGACATCGCGGCGGGCACGCCCATCCTCGCCGACCAGCACGCGGACGACACCTTGACGCTGCCGCGCGAGTTGGTCGGTCGAGGAACGGTTTTCGCGCTCCGCGTGCGCGGCGATTCGATGGTCGACGCCGCCATCTGCGACGGCGACACGGTGGTGGTGCGCCAGCAGAACGAGGCGCACTCCGGCGACATCGTCGCCGCCATGATCGGTGAGGAGGCGACCGTGAAGGTGTACCGCCGCCGCAACGGTCACGTCTACCTCGAACCGCGCAACCCGGCTTACGACGTCATCGACGGCGACGAGGCCGTGATCCTCGGCAAAGTCGTCTCGGTGATGCGCCGGATCTGACGCGCGCGGGCCCCCGCGCGGGGATCGACCCGCGCAGAGGCCGTTCCCGCGCGCAGCCGTGGTGCGGGTACGACTACGCCGACTGGCTGATCAAGCACCACAGCCCGATAGCGGGGTGGGCGTCACAAAGCCCGCCCGCGACGGACTCGGTCGCCGCCGGAGTGAACGGTTCGAGCGGAAGCGGTTCGGCCGTAGCGGCGCCGCTGCCGACAAGTGTCGCGGCACCGATCAGCGCGCCGACGAAGATTCCACGCAGTGCGGACATTCGAAACTCCTGAAATGTTGGGGGGTAGTGATTCCGTCAGAACGAGCAGTCGGCGGGACGGCCCGCCCAGCCGCCCTTCAGGAACTTCAGAACGGCGCAGAACACATCCGCCGACGAGGAACCCACCGGAGACGCGGCCGACGTCGTAGCGGCAGGCGCGGCAACGGTTTCCGCGGCGGCCGAACCCGCGGGCGCTACGAGCCCTGCGAGCACGGCGGCGACAACTACGAACTTCTTCATCAGGTGTCCTGTTCTGTGGTTGTGGATGGCGGCCCGAAGTGTTCCATATTTGACCGATCGGTCGCAATAGCTCCGCCGTTACGAAAAAGTGCGCACACCAAGGAATCTCGACAGGCGCCGTCGACGCGCGAGTCGCGGCGGACCTGGACCGGCGCTGCCCGCGATCAGCGGACCGCTCGACCGATTCGTGAACGCCTCGACCCGCACCCACACAGAGGCGACCCCCGCCGGGAGGGGACCGACGGGGGCCGCGTTGGGCACCGAGGTGAAGCGTTACGGCGGCCCGATTCAACCTCGGCTGCTCTGTTATCTCCGCGGACGCCGATTTCGCAGCAGTGTGCTCGAATCGGCGACCCGCAAGCTCCCGCTGCGCGAGCGGGATCGGGTCCGAACTTCAGGACTCGTCCAACCGGCGAAGTTGTTCGGCTACATCGAAATTCGCCGGTGGCCAGTCCAGATTCAACTTCTCCAGCGCGTCGATGAGCAGCTCGGTGACCGCGAGCCGGGCGTACCACTTGTGGTCGGCGGGCAGGACGTACCAGGGCGCGTCGGCGGTCGACGTGCGGTCGAGCATGGCCTGATACGCGTCCAGATAGGCGGGCCAGTAGGCGCGCTCATCGATGTCGGACGAGTTGAACTTCCAGTACTTGTCCTGCCGCTCCAGCCGCTGGCGCAGCCGCTTCTTCTGCTCGTCCAGCGAGACGAACATGGCGACCTTCACCAGCGTGATGCCCTCGCGCATCAGCTCGCGCTCGAACTCGTTGATCTCGTCGTAGCGCGGCTCCCACTCGGCGCGCGGCACGAGTTCGTGCACCCGCACCACGAGCACGTCCTCGTAGTGCGAGCGGTCGAACACGCCGAGCTGCCCGCCGCGCGGCAGCTCCTTGCGGATGCGCCACAGGTAGTGGTGGCGCCGCTCCTCCTCGGTGGGGACGCCGAACGCGGCGTGGTCGACGCCCTGCGGGTCCACCGACCCGATGACGTGCCGGACGATGCCGCCCTTGCCCGCGGTGTCCATGCCCTGCAACACCAGCAGCACGCTGCGCTTGTCGCCGGAGCGTCCGTTGGCGTAGAGCTTCTCCTGGAGCACGGACAGCGCCCTGCCGCGCTGGATCAGCAACTCCTGAGCGAGCTGCTTGTCCCCGGTGAATCCGGGCGTCGACGAGGTCGCCAGCTCCGCGATCCGCAGACCGTCCGCTTTCAGGGCCTCGGTGACCGGGACGGACCAGTGCTTCGCCATCGACCAGACTTACCACGTCCGCGGGCGCCCGGAAGGTAGTTCGGCGTCACCGGATCTGCGCGAGCCGCAGCAACTGCACGGCGAAGTCGTCGTCGGAGACCGGCGTGAGGATCAGGTCGTGCGAGGTGGTCAGCAGGTAGCGGCCGTCGCCGGTGAAATCGAGCCAGGTGCGGTGGCGCGTCGGCGGTGACATCGGATTGTCCGGGTCCACGGTCACGGTGATGAATCCGCGGCAGTCCACCGGTTTGCGCAACGTCTGCCGGAAGCGGGCGGCGCCGCGCTGGCCGTTGGCCGAGGGCGTATCGGCCGTCTCCATGGTGAGCACCGCGTCCTGCGGCTCGCGCATCGCGCCGAGCCGTCCCGGCTGCGCCGAGCCGATCACCTGCACAAGGCGCTGGCCGAGGTTGCGCGCGTGGCACATCTGCACGGTCACCTTGTCCGGCGTCGCGACGAGCACGCCCGCGTGATTGTGCACCACCGCGGCGAACGCCAGGACGCGGTCACCTTCGGGGGAGCTGCCGTTGCGCCCGGGCGTGCTGCGCTCACCCGAGATGGTGATGGTGGTGGCGTCGGTGCGCGCGCACAGCATCAGCGCCGCGGCCAGGTCCGGGTCGGCCTGTCTGGCGAAGCGCTGCGGCAAACGCAGTGCGGCGTACTCGGTTTCGGTGCGCACGGTGGACGAAGGCATCATGTTGATCGGATACGGTCGCCTGTCCAGGTTCGTTTCGCTTTCCCAGACATGCGTGAATTCGTCCGGGGTGAGTACCCATCTCACCGTGCGCCGCCCCCGCTGTCGGAGGGTGCGCGCGGTGGTGTGAATCGGGGCACGCTGTCGCCCGAGGCGGGCATGGTCGGTGTGTAGACGTAGGTCATGGTGTCCTGGACGTCGGCTTGCGCCGCCGCGGCGGCCAAGTCGTGTTCCATCCTGCGGCGCCCGCCGTAAACGGCTTCCGCCGCAGGGTCGTCCAGCGGCACGTAGCGCTGCGGCTCCGGAATCGCGGCGCGAATGGTCTGCGCCGCATCGCGATTGAGCTCCATGAGGCGCTGCACCGCGCGGCACACGTCGTGCGCCTCGGCGCCGGCCCGGATGAACTCCCGCGTCGCCCGCTGCGCCGCCTCGCCGGATCTACCTGACCAGCGGGCGAATTCGCGATTGGCGGCATCGGCGAAGTGCTGGAAGGCGTCGGCGACCGCGTCGGCATTGGCCTGCCACGCCGCGGCCGTCTCGCCGAGCGCGCCGGGATCGAGCGCCTCGTGCACCCGGTCCCAGATCTCCACGTGGGTATACGCGCCGAACCGCTCCCGCTCCGGTGCGTAGGCCGGATCCGTTCCACCGCTGGATGTTCCGGCCGAGGCGGCGAGCGCGCGCTGTTGCACCCTGATCTCGTCGGCGGCGGCGCGCGCCGCGGCGTCCACCACGGTCACCACCTCCGCATCTCGGATACGCGCGCGGTCATCGCGGATCCAGATACTCGGTGACCAGTTCGAGCGCGGCCCGATTCGCGGCCTCCGCGTCCGCGAGTTTACGGCCCGCCGCGAGGTAGGCCGCTTTGAAGAGCAGCGCGGTCTCCTGGAACGCGGCGACGGTATCGAGGAACTGCCTGCCTTTGTCGCCGAACCCCGCGGCGAGGCCGTGGCCGGAAGGCAACTCCGGAAATCCGCTCACCTCGGTCACCAAATGTCCTGTGGCCATGGCCTTTCGCAGGTCGTCGACCAATCGGTCGCACGCCGCGGCGAGATTCTCGGCCACATCCTCGGCCAGCTCGAAACGTTCACCCTCCGCGCCGACGGCCGCCGCGTACAACCCCCTGGCCAGCCCCTGTCCGGTATCCGGCACCGCCATCCGGTCGCCCCCTTCTGTTCGGTCCACACCCACCGCCCGAAGTCCGTCCACAATCCGCGCGTGGCCGCGGCGGCGGCGGAGGTACGCGGAACAGGCACTGCCGGACGCAGTCCGTCCCTGGACCGCGCATGACCGGAGCGGATGCGGAGGTACGCGTACTGGTCGGCACTCTACCGCCCGGTAACCACCGCCGTTGCCCGCTTGACCTCGCCCGCGTGCTGTGATGTGGCGCACGGTCGGCGGCGGGGCGGAGTTCGCGGGCTGGTTACACTGGCCCGAAGTATTGGCAGATCCCGGAGCGGAAGGCGTTCGGTGCCCGACATCGAAGAAGTACTCCCGAAATATCAGCAGATTTCGGGGTACATCCGCGACCAGATCGAGCGCGGCGAACTCGCACCGGGCGCCGAGGTGCCCTCCGAGCGCGAGCTCGCCGCGGCGTGGAAGGTCGCGCGGCCGACGGCGGCCAAGGCGCTGAACACGTTGCGCCAGCAAGGATTGGTGGAATCCCGACGCGGTTCGGGCACCTTCGTGCGCGGGCCGGACGCGGTACCGCTGGTGCGCGAATCCGCCGGGCGGGCAAGGCAGTACGGCGGGATGTACGCCGAACGCGAGCCGATGGACATCTTGGCCGCGGAACTCGTCGACGGTCCGGAGTACGTGACCTCCGCGCTCGGCTTGGAGCTCGGTAGCGAGGTGATCGCTCGCAGACGCTTGCTCATCGGCGAGAACGGCGATGCCGAACTCTCGACGTCCTGGTTCGCCGGCGACCTCGCCGATGTCGCGGATCGCCTGCTGAATACCCAGCGGCTGCCCGGCGGTACCGCCACCTACCTCGAGGCGGTGACCGGTCGCCGGGTGGCGTCGGTGTCCGATCAGGTCAGCGCGCGCATGGCGACAACGGAGGAGCGCAAGCGGCTGCGGTTGGCTCGCACGTCGGCGGTGCTGGTGTACCAGCTCACCGCGATCGACGCCGATGGCGCGGTGCTCCAGTTCGACGAGGGCGTCTATCCGCCCGAATCGTGGTTATTCCGCCAGGAATATTCCGTTCCAGGCGTGTGACACGCGCTCGATGACGCGCCGCGAATCCGTTGACAAGGCGGCATCGCGCCTGGAATAGTCCGGCGCGCGAGGGAATGGCCTAGTCCGCAGGGTGGGAGGTGCGATGCTCGACCAGTTGACCATCGGTGGCTGGGTAGTCGTCGGGGAGCACTGCTCGGTCCGGCGTGCCGCATTGCGCTGCGACGACTACCTGACCTACGTCTTCGAAAACGGCGGCACCGAACTCGATTTCGCGATCGCGCCCGCCGTGCTGCGCCGGATGGTCGAGCTGAGCGAAGCTCGGCCGTCCGGCGACGAGTCGTCCGACTGATCGGGTCCGGTTCCGAGCACCGCTCAGAACGCGTGCCGGGCGCTGCGGTGTGCCGGGCGGGGTGCGTTTCAGCGGACTCGGCTCGGCTGAAACGACCTTTCCCTCAGTGAGAACCGTCGCGGAGGAGCCGAAAACCGCAGGCCGCCCGCCCTTTCGCTCACGCCGGGCGGGTGGCGCTGACGTACTGCAAAAGCCGGTGCACCCGCTGATCGATCTCCACGAGCCCGAGTTCGCGGAACAGGTCGGGGAACGTCGAATCGTCGAACACCCGCAGACCGCTCAGGCCGCCCACGAATCGGCTCGCGCGCCCGAACGGCGTATCGGCGCGGTGACTCGTGGTGATGGCGATGCGGCCACCGGGAGCGAGCACCCGCACCATCTCCCTGGTGGCGGTCAGCGGATCCGGGATCAGGTAAAGCGCGCCGAAACAGCACACCGCGTCGAAGGCTCCGTCGGCGAACGGCAGCGTTCGGGCGTCCCCGCGCAGGTAGCCGACCCGCGGTCCGGCGTTGTCGGCCACCGCGCGGGCCAGCATCGGCTCGGAATAGTCCACGCCGACCGCGTAGCCGCCCTCGGACAGCGATTCGCTCAGGTACTTGGTGAAATTGCCCGGACCGCAAGCGATGTCGAGCACCTTCTGATCTCCGCCGAGCCGCAGCGCGGTGACCGCGTCGCGGCGATCGGACGCGGTGCTGCGGCCGCTGGCGAGGTAGAACAGCGTCGGCCGCCACGCGCGTTCGTAGACGGCGGCCAGCGCGGGGTGATTCATGGTGCGGCGCGCCAGGTTCAACGCGCCGCCCTCACGCACTCGTGCAACAGCAAAGCTCCTAGACGTGGAAATCGTGGTGCGGCAGCACGATTCAGGACCGTTCGACCTCGATCGTCATGCCCGCGGCGCGCAGCCGATCGGTCAGCGCGTCACCCATGGCCGCGGCCGGGGTGAGGATGCCCGCCAGTTCGGGCTGCTTGTCGGTGTCGAAGGCGAGGCACAGCCCGGCCTCGCCGAGCATGACCGCCGTGGCCTGGTACCCGGGATCGCCCTGACCGGCGAACGTCGCGACGTACTTCGCGCCGGAAGTGGTGCGCGCGTAGGTCTTCATGGTGAACCAGCCGCTGCGCCGGGCCTCTTCGCTCGGTCCCGTGCCGGGCTTGGGCAGCACCCGGTCGAGCAGCTTGCGTCCCGCCGAGACCCGCGACAGCAGCGCGCCGGTGGCCATGGTGGCCACGATGCCGCCCGCCATGCCCGCCGCGACCAGCGGCGCCGCCGCCGACTTACCCGCGTTCATCACCTCGCGGTAGCGGAAGTTCTTGCCGTACACCCAGCCGAGCAGGCCGTTGCTGCGGCGCACGATCTTGGTGTTGTGCGCGGCCATCACGAAGGTGGCCACCCAGCCGTCCAGGCTCGGGTCGATGCTGCTCGCCCGCTGCAGAGCCTGATCGCTCTGGCGGCCGACGTCGGGATCCATCGACTTGTCGGGGCTGAGCGAGTACGGGTGCGAGAGCACCGAGGCCTTGCTGGAATCGGCGGCGATGGCCTCCATCATGGCTCGGCCCGAATCGATGGTGCCGCCGCTGACGCCGCCCTTGAGCGAGGCGATCAGCGTGGTGTCGGTCAGCTCGCCGGTGTTGTCCGCGACCGTGCTGCGGTACAGCTGGTACACGCTCAGATCGGACGGAATCGAGTCGTAGCCACAGGAATTGACGATCTTCGCGCCGGTGCGCGCGGCCTCGTCGTGGTAGGTGTCGATGGCCTCGCGGATGAACAGCGGCTCACCGGTGAGGTCGGCGTAGTGGGTGCCCGCCTTCGCGCAGGCGGCGACCAGCGGCAGGCCGTAGCGCAGGTACGGGCCGACCGTGGTGACCACGACCTTGGTGCGCGCGACCAGCGCGTCGAGCGCGGACTGGTCGGTCGAGTCGGCCACCACCAGATCCCACGCCGCGGCCTTCGGGCCCAGCTCGGCGCGCACCTTGGTCAGCTTGTCCAGCGAGCGGCCCGCCAGCGCGATGCGGGCGTCCGAGGGCGCCGCGTCGAGCAGGTACTCCGCGGTGAGTTTGCCTACGAAACCCGTCGCGCCGAACAGGGCGATGTCGAATTCGCGGTTGTCTGCCATGTGTCTGTTCACTCCTGATCGATGCCGTGGCGTGCGGTGCGGCTCAGGCTTTGCGCCCGGCCCTCGGCTGCCGCGCCTTCTTCGCCGCGGTCTTCTTGGGTGTGGTCGTTGTCGCGGATGCGGCCGAGCGCGGCCGCGCGGTCTTGGTCGGCGCGGGCGGCGGGTTCTCCGCCAGCCATTGCTGGTGCGCCTTGCCCAGTTCGGTGACCGGTGGTTCGTCGTAGAGCCACTCGCGGGAGATCCGATGCCAGTTCGCGGTGGCGTTGAGCTGGCCGAGCATGCCGAAGGTGAGGAAATCGGCGCGACGGGAGAACAGGTGTTCCGGCGGCAGGTTCTGCTGCTTCATGCCCGCGAACTCGCTGGCCCTCGGGTCCACCGCGAGCAGGAACGCGCCGCTGGCCAGCTCTGGTGTGATGGTCAGTTCCTCGTCGACCAGACACCATTCCGAGGCCGCCAGCACGTATTCCAGGCATTCCTCGGCGCCGATCTCCTCCGGCGAGTCGATCACGCCGCGCTGAATCATCAACTCGCGCAGGTCCTCCGCGCGGTCCTCGGCGGCCGCGCGCAGGCAGATGGTCTCGAACCGCACGTGCTCGGGATCCATCCGGTTGAACAGTCCGAAGTCGAGGAAGCCGACGCGGCCGTCGTCGACGAGCAGCACATTGCCGGGGTGCGGGTCGCCGCAGAACTCGTTGAAGGTGAACAGCGAACCGACGTAGAACCGGTAGATGATCTCGCCGATCCGGTTGCGCTCGTCCTCGGGGAACTGGCGTAGCTCCTCGAAACCCTTGCCGGGCAGATATTCGCTCACCAGCACCCGAGTCGTGCTGAGCTCGGGCAGCGAGCGCGGCACCGCGATGAACGGGTGTCCCGCGTAGAGTTCCGCGATCTGCAGCTGGGTGACGGCCTCGGTCTGGTAGTCGAGCTCGCCCTCCATGTTCAGTCGCAGCTCGTCGAGGACAGCGGGGGTGACCCACGGCATGGCGGAGGTGAGCACCTTGCGGAACATGTTGAGGTTCTTCAGATCCGCGCGCACCGCGGCGTCGATACCCGGGTACTGCACCTTCACCGCGACGACCCGGCCGTCGCGCAGCTCGGCCCGGTACACCTGGCCGATCGAGGCGGCCGCGATCGGCTCCGGGTCGAACTCCGCGAAGATCGCCGTGAGCGGCTGCCCGAAATCCTCCTCGACGACCTGCCGCATGGCGTCGAAGGAGACGGTCGGCGCGGCGTTGCGCAGCACGGCGAGCCGCTTCTGGAAGCGTTCGCGATGATCCTCGGGCACCAGGTCCAGATCGAGCACCGACATCATCTGTCCCAGTTTCATGGCCACACCCTTCATGGTGCCCAGCACCATGACCACCTGCTCGGTGGTGCGGATCATGGATTCCTCGGCCATCTTGGCGCGCACGGCCTCGGATCTACCCCGCATGGAAAGCCTCGTGCGCTGCGTCCGCAAGACCGAACTGGCGGCTACGGCACCCAGCTTGGTGCCACGAGCAAGCCGGGAAGTCGGTACTTGCTTCGCCATCGAGGTACCTCCATTGGTGCCGCGGTCGTAGCCGACGTGACGCGCAGGCGCGGGCTCGCGTGACCACGTTGGGGGCGGTGACCAACCCCACTGTGGCACCGCTCGCGTTCAGAGTAACCAACCGCGCGGCATTGTCGAACCGACCGTCACAGACAGGCGTACGGTCGGCGGAGGTTCTTACTTGGAGGCGTCGGCGTCCCGGGTGGGCAGCACGTGCGGCTGCTCGTTGAACTTCTCCCTGGAGCCGCCCGCCTTCGCCATGCCCTCGATGGCACTCCAGGCCATCATCGTCAGGTAGTCGATGACCTCTTCGCGCGACATCGTCTTGTCGGTGGTCCACCAGTGAGTTGCCAGCTGGATGCCGCCGACCAGGACGTAGGACCACAGCATCGCGCCCGTGGTGTCGAGGCCGAGCGCGTCCGCCTTGTCCGCGATGACGGCGGAGACCACCTCGGCGAACAGCTTCTCGAACTCGGCGAGCGAGGACGCGTCCGAGCCGCTGCCCATGATGAAGCGGTACACCTCGGGGTCCTCGTCGACCGTGCCGACGTAGGCGGCCAGCGCGGTGCGCACCAGCTCGAACTCGTCGGCGTCGAGGCTGATCGCGCCGTACACGCGGGGCATCAGCGTGGTCTCGATGAACCGCTGCATGGTCGCGTGGACCAGGTCGTTCTTGTCGGAGAAGTACCGGTAGAGCACGGTCTTGGAGACGCCGATCTCCGCGGCGATCTCGTCCATGCCCGCGTTGCTGCCGCGGGTGCGGACAGCGGCAAGGGTGCCGTCGACGAGCTCCTCGCGGCGGTCGATCTTGTGCTGCCGCCATCGGCGCTTGCGGCCGTCCATCCGGCCGGTGCGCACCGCAGCCGGTCGCTCGGCGCGCTCACCGATGTCGACAAGGTCTTCGGTGGACAGCGTGGGCTCCCTCGTTCGTAATGGTCGTGGACTTTCAGCTTAGGTGCAGGCCACCCAGCGTAGGTCCGTTTGGGTGCCGGATGCGGCAGGAACCACACATCGGTGCCCCCCGCCCGCGGCACAGCAGAATGGAGACATGGAGAAAGCTCCCGGCAACACAGCGGCGCGAGCGACGGGCCCGGAGGCGGCAGCGGAGCGTGACCGCACAGGGACCCGCGAACTCCGCCGGTCCGACACGGCGGTCATGGCCCCGCCGACCCCGTCGGGGCCGACCGGGTTCTTCGTCGACGAGGCCGCCAAACGACGCGACCTGTGGAAGATGAAAGCCGTCGCCACCGGCTTCCTCGCCTTCGCGACGGTGGTCTACCTGTTCTGTCGCTGGCTGGAATCGCGCGGCGGGGGCGGCGACTGGGTCGGGTACGTGCGCGCCGCGTCGGAGGCGGGCATGGTCGGCGCGCTCGCCGACTGGTTCGCGGTGACGGCGCTGTTCCGGCATCCGCTCGGCCTGCCGATTCCGCACACCGCGATCATCCGCAAGAAGAAGGATCAGCTCGGCGCCAGCCTCGGCAGCTTCGTCGGCACGAACTTCCTCGCGCCGGAGGTGGTCTCGGCCAAGGTGAACTCGGCTCAGATCTCGCTGCGCGTCGGGCGCTGGATGGCCGACCCGCAGCATGCCGCGCGGGTGGCCGAGGAGAGTTCGACGATTCTGCGCGCGGTGGTCGGGGTGTTGCGCGACAAGGACGTCGAGCAGGTCATCGACAACACGATCGTCAAGCGGATCGCCGAACCGCTGTGGGGTCCGCCGATCGGCCGGGTGCTCGCCGAACTGCTCGCCGACAACCGGCAGCTGCCCCTGCTGGACATGCTCGCCGAGCGGGCGCACCAGTGGGCACTCGGTAGTCAGGAGACCATCGACCGGATTGTTTTGCGCGACGCGCCGCAATGGGCTCCGAAATTCGTGAACATTCTGCTTTCAGAAAAGATCTACCGCGAGCTCGTCGAGTTCACCTGGAAGGTGCGGTCGAATCCCGAGCACGAGGTGCGCTTGGCCGCGAATCGCTTCCTCGAGGATTTCGCGCACGACCTGCAGTACGACGACGCGATGATCAAGAAGGCCGAGCGGATCAAATCGCAGATCATGGGTCGCGAGGAAATCACCGGTATGGCCGAGGCGACCTGGCGCGCGGCCAAGCGGCTCATCCTGGAATCCGCGGACGATCCGAACAGTACGTTGCGCCGCAAAGTGGGGGAGAATGTGCAGCAACTCGGTGAGCGGCTGCGTGACGACGCCGAGATGCGAGCGAAGGTGGACGGCTGGATCGATCGAGGGTCGCGCTACCTCGTGTCGAACTACGCGAGCGAGATCACCACGCTGGTCACCGACACGGTTGCCAGGTGGGACGCCGAAGAGGCGAGCAAGAAGATCGAATTGCAGGTCGGGCGCGATCTGCAATTCATCAGGATCAACGGAACGGTCGTCGGATCGCTGGCCGGGCTGGCGATCTACACGGTTTCGCACCTGTTGTTCCAAGGCTGAGAAAACGGCACGCCGGCGGTTTGCCGGAAGCGTGCTAACAGCGTGCTTGCAAGAGTTAGCACCCTGCCCTAGAATTGAATCCGTACAACCGCCAGAAGGTGAGTGATGGCAGACCATCCCGAGGTTTCCGCCGAGTACACCGACGGTCCGTCCGAGCAATCGGCGGGCGTCGGTGAACGAGGGGGTCGCGTCGCGAACGCGGCGCACGACATCGGAGGTTTCATCAGGGCGCAGCGTGAGGCGGCGCAAGTCTCCCTGCGTCAGCTCGCCGCACTGGCGGGGGTGAGCAATCCGTACCTCAGTCAGATCGAGCGCGGGTTGCGCAATCCCTCCGCCGAGGTACTCGCGCAGATCGCGAAGGCGCTGCGAGTGTCCTCGGAGGTGCTGTACGTACGGGCTGGCTATCTCGAGCAGCGGCCGCACAGTCCGGTCCGGGATGCCCTGCTTGCCGACACGGAGATCAGTGAACGGCAGAAGCAGGTGCTCCTGGAGATCTATGAATCGTTTCGCCGGGAAAACGGAGGGAACGAGCCAGGGGGGGAATGGGACAGCGACGTTCCGCGCACGACAACCGATACTCCGCCACGCCAGGAGAACGAGAAAATATGACCGAGAAGACCGCAACAGTCAGCAGCAAGCCTCTGTTCGCCGCCGTCGGCGCCGGGGATGCCGTCTACACCGCCGCCGTGGATGTCGTCACCCAGGTGCGTGAGCGTGCGGCCTCCGCCGACGTGCCGGGCCGGGTGGAAGAGGCCCGCGAGCGCTTCGCGAACGTGCCCGCCGACGTGCAGGCCCAGTTCGAGACGCTGCGCGAGCGGCTGTCCGGCCTCCCCGCCGAGCTGCCGGACGACCTCGCCGAGCTGCGTGAGAAGTTCACCTCCGAGGAACTGCGCAGGCTGGCCGAGGAGTACTACAACAAGGTGCTCGATCTGTACGCCGACCTGGCCGTCCGCGGCGAGGAGACCGTCGAGCGGCTGCGCGCCAACCAGCTGGTCGAGGACCAGATCGACCGCGTCGAGACCCTGTACAAGGACGCGGCCGGCCGCGCCGAAGAGGTTCTGGAGCGCGTCAACGGCCTGATCGGCCGCGGCGGCAAGGCCGAAGAGGAGCCCGTCGCCGAGCCGGTCGTCGAGGCCGAGGTCGTCGCGGTGACCACCGAGACCACGCCGCCTGTCGCCGAGAACGGCGCGCCGAAGAAGGCTCCGGCCAAGAAGGCTCCCGCCGCGAAGAAGGCCCCGGCCGCGAAGAAGGCCGCGCCGAAGAAGGTCTAGTTGGGTGATGGCCGGACGTAGTCCGTGGACACGCGCCGGTCGGACACGCCTCGACGCCCCCGCACAGCCTGCTGTGCGGGGGCGTCGCTCGTATCATGGGTCAGGTGAATACCGTGCACGGGTTGACCGGACTGATTTTGCTGGTGTTGTGGCTCGTTGCGCTGGGCGCGACGATCTTCGCCCTGATTCACGCCATCCGCCAGCGGCCGGACGCCTTCACCGCGGTGGACAAGCAGACCAAGCCGATCTGGCTGGCGATCCTGGGGGTGTCGCTGCTGCTTCTGCTGCTCTCGCCCGCGGGGCTGGGTCTGCTGGCTTTCGTGGCCATCATCGCCACGGGTATCTATCTGGCCGATGTGCGGCCCAAGGTGGACGAGGTCCAGCGCGGTCCGCGTTGGTGAGCCGCTGATCGCGAGCCCATCTACGGGCTGCCGTAGCAAAATTTCTTGTGCTTGCCACAGCAAGCGGACTAGGCGTTCGCGCTGGTAGTGCCATCTGTGCGCCGCTGCCCCGTACCGGGCAGCGGCGCCTTTTTTGTGCTTGCACTAGCTAGCAGACGGTACTTCGGGTTACTGTAATTATCAGTAACACAAAGGAGTGTCCGATGCGTGCACAGTTGCAGACCGCGTTGGGCGAGCTGCCGGGAAAGGCTCGGGGCCTGCTCGACGTACATCGCGCCAATCTCCGGGCGCGTACCTACTCGACCCCTGCGCTGAACCCGCCCACCGTTCCACACGACGTCATCCCCGTGACCGCGCCCGACGGCACGAAGCTGCGGGTGCACGCGTACGGTCCGGCCGACGCTCCCGCCATGGTGCTCGTACACGGCTGGACCTGCGCCATCGAGTACTGGAATGCCCAGATCAACGCCTTCGCGGGCGAATACCGGGTGATCGCGTACGACGTGCGCGGACACGGTGAGAGCGAGCGCGGCTCCTCGAAGCTGACCATGGAACTGCTGGCCGACGACCTCGCCGCGGTGCTGAAAGCGGCGCTGCCCGCGGGCCGCAAGGCCGTGCTCGTCGGGCACAGCCTCGGCGGCATGACGCTGCAAGCATGGGCCGGGCGCTACCCCGAGGAGGTCACCCGGCGCGCGGAGGCCGTCCTGCTGACCAACACCGCGCCGCACGGCCTCGTCGCCACGACCACCGTGGTGCCGTTCTTCAACCGGCCGCTGCCGTGGAAGCGCACCGGCGTCTCGCTGCCGCACGTCGTCGGCAAGCTCGGTCTCGGCACGCCGATCGTGTTTCCGCCGATCAAGCCCGTCAAATGGGTGTTCGCCCGCCAGATCATGAGCCTGGAATCCACCGGCGACCTGGTCGACTACAGCATGGCCGTGGTGCGCTCCTGCCCCGCGGTGGTGCGCGCCGAATTCGGCAAGCTGCTCGCGATCATGGACCTCGGCGAGTCCGCGAAGAACCTGGTGGTGCCGACCACCATCCTGGCCGGCTCCGCCGACGACATGACGCCGCCGCTGCACTCCGAACTCATCGCCGAGATGCTCGAATCGGTGGGCAGCCTGGTGCGCTACGAGGTGCTGAACACCGGCCACCTCGGCAACGTCGAGATGTACGAGCGGTTCAACGAGGAACTCGCCGGCGTGCTCGACTCGGTGTACGCGCCCGCGCGCACCGAAGCGGTCGGCTGATCCGAGCCGATCGCCCGCTTACCCCGACCGGAGCCGACGTTGTCTCCGATCGGGGTCGCGGCGTGGGTACGCGGTCAGTTGAAGACGACCGTGCGGCGGCCGTGCACCAGCACCCGGCCTTCCAGGTGCCAGCGCAGTCCTCGGGCCAAAACCACGCGTTCGATGTCGCGGCCCTGGCGCACCATGTCGCGGACCTCGTCGGCGTGATCGATGCGGATCACGTCCTGCTCGATGATCGGGCCCGCGTCCAGTTCGGCGGTCACGTAGTGGCAGGTGGCGCCGATCAGCTTGACGCCGCGGGCGAACGCCTGGTGGTACGGGCGGGCGCCGACGAACGAGGGCAGGAAGCTGTGGTGGATGTTGATCGCCCGGCCCGCCCAGTGCTCGCAGAGTTCGGCGGGCAGCACCTGCATGAATCGGGCGAGCACCACCGCGTGCGGGTCGTGCGCGTCGACCAGGTTGCGCACCTCTTCGAAGGCGGGGCCGCGTTCGGCCGGATCCTTCGGGAACGGCACGTGGTGGAACTTCACGCCGTGCGCCTCGGTCATTCCGGCCAGATCCGGGTGATTGCCGATGACGGCTTCGATGGTCGCGGGCAGCTCGCCCGAGGCGGCGCGGCCGAGCAGGTCGTGCAGGCAGTGACCGTCCTTGCTGACCAGCAGCACCGCGCGGCGCCGCTCGCCGGTGTCGTGCAGCTGCCATTCCGTCGCCGCGCCGAGCCGGGCGGCGACTTCGGAGAAGCGCTCCCGCAGTTCCGCGATGCCGAAGGGCACGGTCGAGGCCTTGATCGCCTGCCGGGTGAAGAACCAGCCCGTTTCGGTGTCCGAGTGGTAACCGGCCTCCACGATCGACCCGCCGAACTCGGCGATGAACGAGGTGATCCCCGCGATGATGCCGGGTCGGTCCTGGCAGCCCAGCGTCAACACGAAACGGCGATCGTCCGAGGCGGATGGAGCGGAACTCATCGGCCCATCCTCCCAGGTGATGCTTCGCGCACCGCACCAGGACCGGATGTTCCGGGGTGGAGGTTCTCGGATGCCCGCCGTTCGCCCAGCGCACATCCATCCGGCTGCGCCTGTCGCAGCTGACGACCGGCGCTGACCGTCAGCCGCCCAGCACGACCGGAGGCCGCCTCTGGTCGGTGCCCGCCCGCGGGCGTATCCCGATCGAAGGTGACATTCGGTCGGTGTGACTCGTTCGGGGGCGCCTTCGGTCGGACATCACGATCCGCGCGGGTGCGCGCCAAGACCGGCAGGAGCCGATCACAGGTCGTAAAACGGTTCGGCGTAATGGAATTCGCCGGTGATCTGCGCTTCGTAGGTGGTGAGCGGGCGGACCTGGAAGTGCGAGGACCAGTCCGGTTCGTCCGGGGCGATGCCGAGGCGGGCGGCGGGTACGAAGCCGAACCTGGGGTAGTAGTCGAGGCTGCCGAGCAGGCCGATCAGGGGTTCGTCGAGCGCGTCGGCGGCGCCGAGCGCGGCGTGCATCAACGCGGAGCCGACACCGGTGCCCTGGTGCTCGACGTGTACACCGAGCGGCCCGAGGCCGAGCGCGGGGAACGGGCCGACGGCGGCGCGGGTCAGACAGACGTGCCCGATCACGGTGTCGAACTCCACCGCGACCAGCGAGAGGGTGGGAATCCAGCCGGCGTCGCTGCGCAACCGCGCGACGAGATCGACCTCGGGCGGTTCGGCGGGTGGCGCGGCGGCGAGTCCGGCCGCGGCGGTCTCGCGGGCGTACAGCGCGCCGAACGCACTGCGATGCACCGACGCGACGGCGGGGGCGTCCTCGGCGCGTTCGCGACGGATCAGCACGATGTCGTCTCCTCCCGAACGAGTTGGGCCATCCGCACAACGCTCGTCAGGTGGCCGAGCTTCCCGAAGCCCGCGGATCCACCGACAGATACGAGTGTGCGGTACGCGTCGCCAGGCACGCAACGGAATTCGCCTCGCGTGTGCCAGACTCTCGAAACA
Source organism: Nocardia sp. NPDC004654 (assembly GCF_040609595.1). NCBI lineage: Bacteria > Bacillati > Actinomycetota > Actinomycetes > Mycobacteriales > Nocardiaceae > Nocardia > Nocardia sp. NPDC004654. The sequence goes on from NZ_JBEXKI010000001.1 coordinate 1,073,660, forward strand.
TGGCAGATTCCGCGTCGCTGAGCAGGGCCGAAGTGGCCGCCGTCATCGATCACACCTTGCTGGCGCCGGAAGCGACGCCCGCCGAGATCGCCGCGCTGGTCGACGAGGCGCGTGCGCTCGGCGTCTACGCGATCTGTGTCTCGCCGTCCATGCTTCCGGTGCGCGCGCCGGGTCTGGTGGTCGCCACGGTCGCCGGATTCCCCTCGGGCAAACACCATTCGCTGGTGAAGGGCGCCGAGGCGAGGCTCGCGGTGGATCAGGGCGCGGCCGAAGTCGACATGGTCATCGATGTGGGCGCCGCGCTCGACGGCGAATACAACGCCGTGCTCGCCGATATCGTCACGGTGCGCGAGGCCGTCGGAGATCGCGCGGTACTCAAGGTCATCATCGAATCGGCCGCGCTGCCGGACGAGGCGATCGTCGAGGTGTGCCGCGTCGCCGAGCGCGCGGGCGCCGATTTCGTGAAGACCTCCACCGGATTCCATCCCGCGGGCGGGGCCAGTGTGCACGCGGTGCGGTTGATGGCCGAGACGGTCGGCGGGCGGCTCGGGATCAAGGCCAGCGGCGGCATCCGCACGGCGGAGGCGGCGGCCGAGTTGGTCGCGGCGGGCGCGACGCGCCTCGGGTTGTCGAAATCGCGTGCGGTGCTGGAGGGTTTCCCCGCCTGAGCCCCCGCCGAGTGGAAAACGGCAGGGCCCGAGACTTTTTCGCGAATGCATCGCGCGGGGATCAGCAGCGCACTTCGGCGTTGTTCTCGGCGGCGGGCAGTTCCGTGCGACCACCCGCGAGCTGCGCGACGACGCCGTCGTCGGTCACCTTGATCTCGGTGGCCTTCAGGCCCATCGGGTAGCTCTGCAGACTCTCGGTCATGATGTCGACGATGCCCTCGACCAGATCGGTCGGCAGACCGATGCCGAGCAGCTCGGCCGACTTGGTCTGCACCTCGACGACGCCGTTGCGCACCTCGGGGTGCACCTGGAGCTGAGCGAGGCCGCCGAGCACGTCCAGCGTGATCATGCCGCTCGCCGACGACGAGCGGACCCCGCTGACCATGCCGCCGAGCGACTCCTGGATGCCCTCGTTGCTCCAGGTGACGTGCGCGGAGGAGCTGCCGACAACACCGCCGCCGTTGCCGCTGTTCACGCCCTCGAGATCGTTGAACTCGGCGTGCACCACCATGCCGACGGCGGGACCGAACTTGTTGTCCTGGCTGTCCACGGTGACCGAGGAGACCTTCCCGTCCAGCCAAGTGATCAGCATCGGCTTGGCGCCGAAGCCGACATCGATCCGAGATCCCATCTCTTTCTCGAACTGGCTGCTGATGCAACGGGAGACGACGTGGCGCGCGTACGCCTCGCCGCCGACCAGGACGGCGGCCAGCAACGTGGCGACCACGACCAGGGCGATCACCAGCGTGCGCCTGCTGACGGACAACTTGGTGGGCGGCTTCGTAGTCATGCGGACGATTCTTCCCGACGTTTCTGTGCGGGTTCTGTGGGCGCGTTGAGGGTCTCGAATGTGACATGTGACACAGAATTCGAGCGTAGCCTGGTCTGCATGGCTGGCGATGCGGCGGGCCGCGCACCCGAATCCCTCGATCAAGGGTGGCGTGTGCTGCGCAGGCTGGCCGGTCGGCACGCCGGATTCTTCACCACCCGCCAGGTGCTGCGCACGGGATGTGAGGCCAAGGTTCGCGCCGGGCTGGGGGATGGCTCGGTGACCAGGGCCGGAGTCGGGATGCTGCGGCTGACCGAATGGCCCGATGGACCGCTGGACGAATACGCGATGTGGGCGGCCTGGTTCGACGGCGCCGCCGCTGTCTCACACCACAGCGCCGCCGAGTTGCACGGCTTGGGCCGGTTGCGCCCACGCTTCCTGCACCTGTCGGTCGGCGCGGGACGCCCGCCGGTGACCCCGCGCCTCGTGGTGCTGCGCCGACCACTGATCGGCTCGGACGTGGAATCGGCGGGCGCCTTCCTGGTGACAACGCCGGTGCGCACCGTGCTCGACCTGGCCGAGGCCGATATCGGGCAGGTGGCGCTGAACGAGGTTGTCGGCGACGCGGTCGCCATCAATCGGTGCGCGGGCGCGGAAATCCGTTCGGCCAGTGTGCGTCTGCCGCCGCGAGCCGCCGCCAGGGTGCACCGCGCGCTCAAAGGTCTGTGAGGCGCGGTGATCCGTTCCGGCTATGAATTCGAGGTCCGTCCGGTTTTGCCGGGCGCGTAATCGTGGCAGGGTGACTGATCATGGGGTCGGTAGGTGCGGGTAGGTGGGATCTCGTCTTTCCGTCCGGGGCGCCCGACCGGGTCGGCGACATGTTCGCGACCGCCGTGGTCGCCGACGCCGTGCGCCGCTACGACGCCGATCTCGCGCAATGGGTGGAGACCTGCCGCGACTGGTCGCGTCAATACCGCCCGGTGTTCCGCGGGATGACCGCGCTGGCGGCCAGCTCGCCCGACGCGTCGGTGGGCAGCGCGCGCGAAGGACTGCGCGCCGCGCGGAATCTGCTGCGCTTCGTCACCGGATACACGGTGGAACCGTTGCGCGGTGTGGAGATCGGCTCGGTCGCCGCCGACGGGCCGGACACGGGAACCGCGCGCGGCACCGGAAAACCCGCACGGCGCTTGGCGATTCCGTTCCGTGGCGCCGTGCTCGCCGAGGAGACGTTGCAACGCGAGCTGACCGATTGGCGGCAGCGCGGCATCGTGGAGCCGGGTTTCGCGGCCGCGGTGGAGCGGGTGATCGATCATCCGGAGTGGTTGGCGCTGCCAGGGTTTCGGGTCGTCGTCGCCGGCGCGGGTGAGCTGACGCCGTTGCGCCCGCTACTGCGCTGGGGCGCCGACGTGCTCGCGGTGGCGCGGCCGGGGCCCGCCCGCTGGCGCGAGTTGGTGGGGGAGGCCGAAGCGGGCGGGGGCGTCCTGCGCTATCCGCTGATCGACGGGCAGCCGGGCGCCGACGTCACCACCCAGTTTCCCGCCCTCGTGCCCTGGATTCGAGAACACCTCGGCGGGGACACTTTTCCGGTGTTCGGCGGGTACGTCACCCGACGCGGGCCGGGCGGTGTCCGGCTCGCCGTCGCCCTCGACCTGCTCGCCGCCGATCTGCTCGGCGCGCGCCCCGACACCGCGCTGGCCGGAGTCGGATCACCGACGGACTGCTACGCCGTGCCGGAATCCGTAGTCGCCCAGGCGCATTCGCGGCTACACCGTCGCGGGCCGCGCGGCCTCGCCCAAGACGCGCTGCGCGCACTCACCCGATCCGCGCTCTATCGGCCCAACTACCGGACGCGAGTCACCGACGCCGCGGGCGCGTGCTGGTCGGTCGCCGACGCGCTCTCCCCGGCGCAAGGACCGAATCACGCTCTCGCCCAGCGGATTCTGCGCTGGCGCGCGATCGCCGCACACGATGCGGGACACACGGTCTCCTATACCGTCGCGCCGCCGACCTGGACACGCGCTGTGTCGTCCCAGCGCTCGTTGGCCGCCGCGTGTCGCAGCGCGCATCGCTTCGGCATCGAGATCTTCGAACCCGACACCGCACGCACCTTGCTCGCCGCCAAACTGGTCGCCGACCTCAACGATCCGGCCCCGGCCGATCCGAACCCGGAATCGCTGTTCGCGGGCGGCGCCGCGCATGGCGGGCTCTGGTCGCTGCCGTTCGAGCCGCGCTCCATCCTGCCGATCGCCATGGCGACCGGGCAGCTACGCGGGCTGCTCGGCCGCGAGTGAACGGCGGGCTTGCCGTTCGCCGCGCTCCATACAGCTGGGACCATCCAGGCTGGTGCGCCGCCTGTTCGGGGCGACCGACCTATGCGGGGCACCGTGCCCTGACGGTGGACACACCGCCAGAGTTGTGTGCCGATGTCGGTTCCGCTGCCCGGACCGGACTCGGCAGCGGAGCGTGACTACGGAGAGCTTCCTCGACGTGGATCGACCTGGACAGCCGACCTCCCAAGTGTCGCTGCGATTTCCGGTCGGCGGGACCGTTCGGGCGGTAGTTTCGCTGCCATGCCCGCCGTCCCGTCGAACCCACACGATGCCTACTTCCGGCATGTCTTGTCCCGCCCCGCGGACGCTGCCGGTGAGATCCGCGCGGCACTGCCGGAAGACATTGCCACCCGCCTCGATTGGGATCGGCTGGAACTACAACCGGGCAGCTTCGTCTCCCCGGAGTTGCGTTCCCGCTACACCGACATCCTCTACCGCACCCGTCTCGACGACCACGACGCCTACATCTACATCCTCGTCGAACATCAGAGCAGGCCCGACCAATTCATGGCGTTGCGGATGATGGACTACCTCGTCAAAGTCTGGAATCACCATCTGGACACGCACCACAAGCCCAGCACCCTGCCCGCGGTGATTCCACTGGTGGTCCACAGCAACGGCACCGGTCGCGTCTGGAACACCCCGACCGAACTGGCCGACCTCATCGATCTCGACCCGGCAGCCCGCGCGGCGCTCGACCCGTATCTGCCGCGCCTGCGTTTCCTGCTCGATGATCTCGCCGCGCTGGATTTGCGGGCCCTGCGAAATCGCGACCTCACTCCCGCGACCCGGGTCATGCTGATCCTGCACAAGATCACCCCCGGCAATACTCGGCTCGGTGTCGACCTGCTGGCGTTGACAGATGACCTGCAAGCGATCCTCGACGGCCCCCGCGGTGAGGACGAATTTCACTGCGTCACGAGGTACCTGTTCCTCGTCGGAGATATGGCTACAATCGACTTCGACCCTCTCATCGACCGACTCGGTCCCCGAGCGAAGGAGGCCATCGTGACCACCGCCGAACGCCTCCGCGCCGAAGGACGTGCTGAAGGGCGCGCCGAAGGATGGGCCGAAGGGCGCGCCGAAGGGCGCGCCGAGGAACGGGCCAATACCCTTGTCGAGCTGCTGAACTTGAAGTTCGGTCCGGTATCAACGGGGGTTGTCGACACGGTCCGGGCTGCGGATCCGGCGCAGGTGCGAGTCTGGATCGGCCGGGTCTTGGCTGCCGCCTCTGTCGAGGATGTCTTCGCCTGACCGGCACCGACTCGGTCCCCGAGCGAAGGAGGCCATCGTGACCACCGCCGAACGCCTCCGCGCCGAAGGACGTGCTGAAGGGCGCGCCGAGGGGCGTGCCGAGGAACGGGCCAATACTCTTGTCGAGCTGCTGACCTTGAAGTTCGGTCCGGTATCAACGGGGGTTGTCGACACGGTCCGCGCTGCGGATCCGGCCCAGGTGCGAGTCTGGATCGGCCGGGTCCTGGCTGCCGCCTCTGTCGAGGACGTCTTCGCCTGACCGGTACGTCCAGGCGGTTGAACTCCCCGTCTCGGGCGCCAGCGGTGAAGGAGTCCCATTCGGCAGGGGGAAGAGCAGGGCCGGGCCGGTCGGGTTCTTGGAGTCGCGGACGCCGATCATGCCGTTGTCGAGGTAGGCGACTTCCCCGCACGCCGCACAGCTGCTCTTGAACCAGCGGGCTCTGGTCAGATCACCGTTCGGCGCTTGCCGTGCAAAACCCTGTAAAGCGAGCGGTTACTTACGGAATAGCGGTTCTCCCGGGATTCGCCTCGACGGTCGAAGTATCTGGTGTCGACGGAGAATTGTGTCGCTCGCGCAGATCTCGACGCCGGACCGCGGGAAGAAGATAGAACGAGGGATTGTCCACGAACTCGAGCAGAATGTAGGACATGGCGAACCAGCCTCCGATCAATCTGCTCAGCCGGGGGTAGCGGCCGGTCTCCCGATCGATGACCACCAGTCCGAACGGCGCCTTGCCGATCGTGGTGTGCCAGATCGCTTGGAGGATGACCCGGTCGATGAAGGAGGCCACCAGGAACCATAGAAACACCTCGAATGGATTCACCGTGGTGAGTGACCAGTCGGGAGGGCTCACTTCTGCCGAGAGCGCCCCGCTCCGGACACCAGTGATGACAAACCCGGTCGCAATGTGAATCGCGATGTCGAGAAGATAGGCCAGCGTGCGCCGGAGACGGCGCGGTGAAGGGAAATCGGGATCATCGATGCCACCGTGCCGCTTGTGCTCGGTGGTGCTTGTTCGCGGCTTGTTCTCAGTGGTGCTTCTTTTCGGGCGGTGACCGGTCGGAAGCTTCCATAACCCGTTTGCCGCCTGCTCCGCGGGAAGTCCGGCCTTCTCGAGGTCGGATTTCGAAATCGGGGATCGGTACGCGTAACGGGGTGTCCCGCCTCCCGGCCGCGAGATGGCTCCATATTTCATCGGATCGCCCGCGAACCAACAGGTCTGCGTTTCATAGTTCGCGATCGTGCCTCGCCTGAATGTGCTCAGAACGAGTTGCGAGACAGGGGATCCCGAGGAGTCCCGAAGCTCCACATACCCACTGCCCAGGTTGAGATAGCCGATTTGCCATTCCGTCCATGCATACCTGCGCAGCGATTTTCGGAGGCGGCGACCAGTCCACAACATGGTTGCGCCGATTATTCCTCCGATGGTGAACATCAGAATCGAAAAGGTGGTTCCGAGGCTGGCCAGTTGCCGTGTCGTCTGCGAATACTCGGGCCCTCCGAGTTCGATGCAGACTACGACCAGCGGCAGGCTCGCAATGCCTGCCGCCGTTCCTACGTAGGACCACAATGTGGCCCAGCCGCTGATCGCGGATCGTGTTGCGTCGCATTCGATGGCTGGACGACCGGTGGTGTCCGACGTTCCTGCCGGTTGCGCGAGGTAGGTCATGGCAGCTCCAACGGCAGCGCCCTCGGCGGGGTACCGGGTGCGGCGAATTCGATCGATCGAGCCATGTCCGACATCATCTTTCGAGACTCTGGCCCCGACTCCACCGCGTTGGTGAACAAGACGTGCTCCTGAGTTCTGCCGAGATTCTCGGTGGCCGCTCTACTCGGACTCTCCGCGTTCACGGCGGCGATCGCGGCCGGTTCGAGTATCACCGATAGTCCGTTGCCGCCCGGTGTCGTCGGATTCTGCTCAGCCACCGGCTTCCCCCTTGCTCATCCCATGTTTTGTGCCGCACCCTTGGCGGAATGTTATGGCGGACAGAGCAATACAGGCTAACATCCCGCCGTTTCGGTGTGAGGACCCCACGATCGCTCCCTCCCACGATCGAGTACTTCGATGTGAATCCGCGACTGCCGTAACGAATTACCGGAGAAGCCGAGTTCGCGAAATGGGGTCGTGTCAGCCCCGCGTATCGAACACCGCCCGCGTTGGCGCGACATGTCGCGCCGACGGAAACCTGCCGAGTGCTCGGGAGAAGACCCACGGATCAGAGGTGATCGAACGCCGGTCATTCGCACGTGGTTCCGGCTCAACCCAGGGGCGCGACGACCGACCACGGAACCGACAGCACGCAGTCGCGCATCCGTCGGCGATACTGCCGCACCGGAAACCCTTGCGCACGTAGCTGTTCCGCGGCGGAACGCCAGCGGACCCGAGGTCCGAACGGAGCGAGCGGCGCGGCGTGCGAGTACGCGCGGTCGGCGGCGGTGAGCAAGGTGTGGATCGGTTCGCCGGGCACATTCCGGTGGATGAGCGCCTTAGGCAGTCGCTCGGCGATGTCGGAGGGGCGCTCGACGGTGAACGGATCCCACGCCAGCGTCAGCGAGAGCGGGCCGGTGCGGTCCAGCAGCACCCAGGCGCTGCGGCGGCCCAGTTCGTCACAGGTGCCGTCGACGAGCAGGCCGTCGGGCGCCATGGCGGAGAGGATGGTCGACCAGGCGTCCGGCACGGCCGACTCGGGGTACTGGCGCAGCACGTTGAACGCGCGCACCAGCACGGGACGCAGACCGGCCAGCTCGAAACCGCCCCTGGCGAAGGTGACGCCGTCGCGACCGGGTACCACCCGCTCCGGATCGATTTCGAGACCCACCATCCGCACGTCCGGCCGCACCCTGCGCAGCCTGCCCGCCAGCTCGAAGGTGGTCCACGGACTCGCGCCGTAACCGAGGTCGACCACCAGCGGATCGGGCGCCGCCGACAGGCGCGCGGTGACCAGCTCGTCGTGCATCAGCCAACGGTCGCTGCGCCGCAGCCGGTTGACGCCGGTGGTCCCCCTGGTGATCGTGCCGATAGGTCTGCTCAGCTGGTCGGGTTTCGCTCTTCCAGCCACTTCACCGTTTCCTCGGCCTCGCCACGGAACAGATCGACGAGGTTCACCAGAATCAACTGCTCGAGGCGCGGGCCGACCATCGGGATGAACACCTTCGCCTCCGAGGAGAAGCGCACGGTGCAGCCGGTTTCGGTGGGGAAGAGCTTGATGGTGCCGCTCAGGCTGCCCGGCCCGGCCGGAATCGACGCCGAGAACTTGCCGACGGTCTCCTCGCCGTTGTACGGTCCCCAGCTCTCCTTGCGGGTGATGACCATGTCCTTGCGCATCACGGTCTGCGCGATCTCCGGCAGCATCTCGCGCGGCAGGGTGTGATGCAGCACCACGTCGATCCCGGAATCGCTCACCTCGTGGCTGACCACCTCGTTGGCCGGCGTGTACTTTCGCATCTCGGCGACCCGCGCCTCCCAGTACTCGCGGGTCGACAGCGCCTCGTACAGCTCCTTGGTGGTGTGCAGCGGGTAGCGGGCGGAGTAGTCCAGTCGGCGTGCCATTCGAAAAAGATTACTGGGTGACGGTCAGCACACGATCCTCAGTGCTGGGACAGCCAGGTGTTGGTGAACTCCTCTTCCGACTGGAGGAGTTCGGTGAGGCGTTCCTGGATGGCGGCTTCGATCTTGCTGCCGAAGAGCGGGACCTTCACCTCGATGTTGCCGTCGAGGGTGGCGGTGGCGGCGGTGTCGTCGCCGGTCAGGGTGATGGTGCCGCGCATGGTGGCGGGGGCGCCCTCGACGCGGACGTCGAAGGCGGCGGTGTCGCCGGTCCAGTTCTCGGTGCGCGGGATGATCAGGTCACCGGGGCGCACCGCGGTGATGGCGGGCGGCAGCAGTTCGGCGGCGATGGCCTGCACCATCTCGACGCGGACCTGATCGCCCTCCACGGTGACCGACTCGAGGCGAGCGTTCGGTCCGCCGACCTCGGCGATGCGGTCCTTCCAGTACTGCTCGTCGGCGAAGGCCGCGCGCACGGCGGCGACCGGGTGGGAGTAGCGGGCCGTGTACGCCAAGGGTGTAGCCATGGTTGGACACGCTACCGTCTGGAGCGTGCGAACTTCACGTGTGGTGGCGACCGATCAGGCGCGCGACGTGCTGGCCGACACCGGTGCGCTGGTGCGCGACGAGGTGCGGCTTGCCGAGTTGACCACGCTACGGGTCGGCGGCCCCGCGCTGGTCGCCGAGTGCGCCTCGACGCAGTCCCTGGTGGCGACGGTGCGCGCGCTGGACGCGGCGGGCATCCCGGTGCTGCTGCTCGCGGGCGGCTCGAACCTGCTCATCGGCGACGACGGGTTCGACGGCGTCGTGGTGCGCATCGCGACCGCGGGCGTCGAGATCGGCGCGGACGGCGTCGTCGCTGAGGCGGGCGCGAACTGGGACGCGGTGGTCGCCGCGACCGTGGCGGCCGGTCTCGGCGGTCTCGAATGTCTTTCCGGCATACCGGGTTCCGCGGGCGCGACGCCGGTGCAGAACGTGGGCGCCTACGGCGTCGAGGTGGCCGATCTGCTGCGCCGGGTGCGGCTGCTCGACCGCGCGAGCGGCGAGATTCGCTGGGTGGAGCCCGCCGAACTCGGCTTCGGCTACCGCACCAGCGTGCTCAAGCACCGCGACGACGCGGTCGTGCTCGACGTGGATTTCGCGCTGAACGCGGGCGCGGCGAGCGCACCGCTGCGCTACGGCGAACTGACCAGAGTCCTGGACGCCACCGAGGGCGAGACCAGACCCGCCGCGGACGTGCGGGACGCGGTGCTTCGCCTGCGCGGGGGCAAGGGCATGGTGCTCGACGCCGCCGATCACGACACCTGGAGCGCGGGCTCGTTCTTCACCAACCCGGTGGTCCCGCACGCGCGCGTGCACGAGGTGCAGAACGCGATCACGGCGCACGTGGGTGATGTCACGATTCCCACCTACCCGGCCGTGGACGGCGTGAAGTTCTCCGCGGGCTGGTTGATCGAACGCGCGGGCTTCGCCAAGGGCTTCCCCGGCCCGGACGCCGCGGCCCGGCTCTCCACGAAACACACGCTGGCACTGACGAATCGGGGCGCCGCCACCGCCGAGGACCTGGTCGCACTGGCCCGCACCGTGCGCGACGGCGTGGCCGAGCGTTTCGGCATTCGGCTCGAGCCCGAGCCCGTCACCGTCGGCGTCACGCTCTGACGTGTCGGACGACCGAACCGCACAGCCGAGGCGGAGATACGCCTGACCGCACGAAATGGGCGGTGCGCCAGGCAACGGGCCGGTCGGGTCGTTCGCCAGGCGTAAATTCGATGCGGTGAGCAAGCGTCCCGTGATCCGCCGACCGGTGGCCGCCGTGTCGGCTGTCCTGCTCGTCGTGGTCGCCCTGGTGGCCGGTTGTTCCAGCGACGACAAGTCCGGCGGCGCGTCCGGTCCGGTGGCCGAAGTGACCATGAGCCCCGGCGACGCCGACGAGAACGTCAACCCCGTCGCGCCCGTCACCGTGACGGTCGCCGACGGGACCATCGCCCAGGTCGCGCTGACCAACGCGGCGGGCAAACAGGTGCAGGGTGAGCTCAGCCCCGACAAGCGCACCTTCCGCATCACCGAACCGCTCGGCTACGACGCCACCTACACATGGTCGGGCACCGCCGTCGGCGCCGACGGCAAGCCGGTCCCGATCGACGGCTCGTTCCGTACGCTGGCGCCTAAGAGCACCGTCCCGGCGACGGTCAACATCGGCGACGGCCAAGAGGTCGGCATCGCCGCGCCGATCATCCTCCAGTTCAAGTCCCCGGTGACCGACAAGGCCGAGGTGGAGAAGGCGCTGACCGTCACCACCGATCCGCCCACCGAGGGCGCGTGGGCCTGGTTCCCTGACGACAACGGCGGTTCGCGTGTGCACTGGCGGCCCAAGCAGTACTGGACGCCGGGCACCACCGTGCACGTCGCCGCCGACCTCTACGGACTGGACCTGGGCGGCGGGAACTACGGCTACTCCGACCTCACCTCGGACTTCCGCATCGGCCGCAGCCAGATCGTGCAGGCCGACGCGCCGAGCCACCGCATGCGAGTGGTGCGGGACGGTCGGACCGTCTTCGATTTCGCCGTGAGCTACGGCCAGGGCAACGAGCCGCGCAACGTGACGCGCTCGGGCATCCACGTGGTCACCGAGAAGTACGAGGATTTCCTGATGTCGAATCCGCCGTACTACACCAACGTCAGGGAACGCTGGGCGGTGCGTATCTCCAACAACGGCGAATTCATCCACGCCAACCCGGAATCCCTTGCGGCGCAAGGCTCGGCGAACGTCACCAACGGCTGCATCAACCTCTCGCCCGCCGACGCCCAGGCGTACTTCCCGACCGCGCGCTACGGCGACCCGGTCGAGGTCACCGGCACCGCGATCCCGCTGTCCGCGGCCGACGGCGACCTCTACGACTGGACCATCGACTGGGCGACCTGGAAGAAGATGTCGGCGCTGGACGGGTCCGCGTCACCGGTCGTCTCGGCCACCCCGGTCTCGCCGGGGCCGCCCCGGTAGGGCCCGGTCGCGCTCACGCCGGTCTCTACAGACTGTCGATGAACTCGGTGACTTCGGTGACGAAGCGCGGGCGGTCCTCGATGAACAACCCGTGCTGCGCACCGGGCCAGAACGAGGTACGCGCCCGCGGGGTGTTCTCGGCGATGTAGCGGCCGTTGTCGATGGGGACGACGGGGTCCGCGTCGCCGTGCAGCACGAGGACCGGAATGTCGAGGGCGCGAAGGGTTTCGGTGTTGTCGACAGAACGGTAGAAAAGCGCCTTGCGCACCGCGGGCGGGGTGGCCAGGCTGATGCCGAACAGCCGCTGGGCGTCCACGCCCTTGTCCGGGCCCGGGCCGGTGTTGGCGTTGCCGAACGCGGCGAAGGCCCTGGTGGCGCGACCCGCGCTCGCCTCGAAGACGCCGGGGATGGCCTCCTGCATCGCGGGTCCGGTCGCAGCGCCGGGTACGTCGCGTCCGATATTGGCCATCGAGCCGGTGAATACGACGCCCGACACCGCGCCCGCGCCGTAGGCGGTGAGGTAGTCGCTGATCACGATGCCGCCGTAGGACCAGCCGAGCAGTACAGCGCCGGACTCGATGCCCTCGGCCGCGAGGACCGCGGCGAGGTCGGCGGCCCAGTTCTTGGGATCGTCGTAGCCGTTCTCCGGGACGCCGGAATAGCCGTGACCGCGCAGATCCATCGCGATCACCCGGAACCGACCGGCCAGATCGTCGGCCGCGCTGCCCCAACAGCGCAGGCTCGCCGACCAGCCGTGCACCAGGACGAGTGGCCGTCCGTCGGCGGGTCCGTCGATTCGATAGACGATGCTGGTGCCATCCGCGCTGACCGCTTCCCGAAGTGCCATGCCACCCAGCGTAAGGCCGGGCGCCGATGCTCCGCGCGGGTGATCCGTGCGGTAGCGCGTGACACCGGCAAACACCCCGCACTCGAGCGGCGCTGCCGGGCGAAGCCCGTCGACAGACCCCGCACGGCCGGAGCGACGACGCAGGCACGCCCTAAACTCGCCCCCATGAGCAATCGCACCGCCGTCGTCACGGGAGCCAGTTCCGGCATCGGGGAAGCCACCGCGCGGGAACTCGCCGCGCAGGGCTATCACGTATACGTCGGCGCGCGCAGGCTCGACCGGCTGCGCGCGCTGGCCGACGAGATCGGCGGCACCGCACTGGAACTCGACGTCACCTCGGAGGAGTCGGTCGCGGCCTTCACCGACGCCGTGCCGTCGGTCGATGTGCTGGTCAACAACGCGGGTGGCGCGAAAGGCCTTGCACCCGTGAGCGAAGCCGACCTCGACGACTGGCGCTGGATGTGGGAGACCAACGTGCTCGGCACGCTGCGCGTCACGAAGGCGTTGCTGCCCAAGCTGATCGCCTCCGGCGACGGCCTGATCGTCACCATCACCTCGGTCGCCGCGTTCCACGCCTACGACAACGGTTCCGGTTACACCTCGGCCAAGCACGCCCAGGCTGTGCTGCACCGCACGCTGCGTGGCGAACTGCTCGGCAAGCCGGTGCGGCTCACCGAGATCGCGCCAGGCGCGGTGGAGACCGAGTTCTCTCTGGTGCGTTTCGAGGGCGACGCGGAGCGGGCGGCGAAGGTATACGAGGGTATCGATCCGCTGGTCGCGGCGGACATCGCCGAGATCGTCGGTTTCGTGGCCTCGCGACCGCCGCACGTCAACCTGGATCAAATCATCGTCAAGCCGCGAGACCAGGCCGACCCCGGACGCTTCGCACGCCGTTCCTGAGCCGTGCTCTGCGGTCTGGTCGGCCGTGCCACATACTTTCCACACGCGACACATAGGCGGTGGCTGTGTGGGGCGTGTGGTGGGGGTGTGGGAGCGGGGGATTCCGGTGTTGTGGGTGTGAGGTTCCGCTTGATCGTTTGCTGGGGATTCGCTGAGTTGCGGAGTGGCGGTTAGCATCGGATCGTTTTCTGAAACTTTGCTACACCGGATTGGAGTTGTTCGACTCATGCTCAAGGGCTTCAAAGAGTTCCTGATGCGCGGCAATGTCATCGACCTCGCCGTGGCTGTGGTGATGGGCACCGCGTTCACGGCGGTGGTTACCGCGGTGACGAAGGGCGTGGTCAATCCGTTGCTCGCCGTTTTCGGCAACGCCAACGAGCTCGGCCTCGGCTTCCACCTGGTGCCGAGCAAGCCCGCGACCTTCATCGCAGTCGGCCCGATCGTCACCGCCTTCATCGATTTCGTGATGATCGCGGCGGTCCTCTACTTCGTGCTCATCATGCCGATGAAGACCCTGAAGAACCGGTTCGGCACCACCAAGGCGGCCGAGCCCACCGAGACCGAACTGCTCATCGAGATCCGCGACCTGCTCGCCAAGCAGAGCGCCGACGCCCGCGCCGCCCACAACGCGGAGACGCTGGCGAAGCTCGACCGGCTCGATCCGACGCTCGGGAGCTCGCACCAGTAGTCGCGGGCGCGCGAGACCTCGCCAACCGCGCACGGCCGACGCGCGTACTGCGGGTGGCGACCCGCCCTTGGGCCGCGCATGGCCGGAATGGATGCGAACGTACGCACATACATTCGAATCGCAGGTCAGCGCGGTTCGTGAGCCCTCTCACCTTTTGCTGTGTGATGACTCTCACTTGCCCGGTAGGCGGCGTCGGCGGCGGTTATCCACCGTGCACTATGGATGTTGTGAGTCAACGTGCGGACCAACGGCCGAACCGGATCGCCGTGCTGTCGGTGCACACGTCGCCACTCGCGCAACCGGGCACCGGTGACGCGGGCGGCATGAACGTCTATGTGCTGCAAACGGCTCTCCAGCTGGCGCGACGCGGGACCGAAGTCGAGATCTTCACCCGCGCCACCTCGTCGAACGTCCCTCCGGTTCAGGAGGCGGCGCCCGGGGTGCTGGTGCGCAACGTGGTCGCCGGACCGTTCGAGGGACTCGACAAGCACGATCTCCCCACCCAGCTGTGTCCGTTCACCGCGGAGGTGCTGCGCCAGGAGGCGCGTCATCAGCCGGGTCACTACGACTTGGTGCACTCGCACTACTGGTTGTCCGGCCAGGTCGGCTGGCTGGCCAGGGATCGCTGGCGGGTGCCGCTGATCCACACCGCGCACACCCTCGCCGCCGTGAAGAACGCCGCGTTGGCCGATGGCGACTGCCCTGAGCCCGTCACCCGCGAGATCGGCGAGAAGCAGGTCATCGCCGAGGCCGACCGGATGGTCGCCAACACCGCGGAAGAGGCGCGTCAGCTCGTCGAGCTCTACGGCGCCGACGCCGAGCGCATCGATGTGGTGCCGCCGGGCGCCGACCTGGCCCGCTACCGTCCCGGTGACAAGGCCGCGGCCCGCGCCGAGCTCGGCCTTGCCGCCCATGAGCGGATCGTCGCTTTCGTCGGCCGCATCCAACCACTCAAAGCCCCTGACGTGCTCGTCCGCGCGGCCGCCGAATTGCTGCGCACCGATCCGGACCGCAATCTGCGTGTGCTGATCGTCGGCGGCGCGTCCGGCAGCGGACTGAAGCGCCCCGACGCGCTGATCGAGCTGGCGTCCGAACTCGGCATCACCGACCGCGTGACGTTCCTGCCGCCGCAGCCGCCGGACCGTCTCGTGCAGGTCTACCGTGCCGCGGACCTGGTCGCGGTGCCGAGCTACAACGAATCCTTCGGCTTGGTCGCCATCGAGGCGCAGGCCAGCGGCACCCCGGTCCTCGCCGCCGACGTCGGCGGACTCGGCACCGCCGTCCGGCACGGCGAGACCGGACTGCTCGTCCCCGGCCACCGCACTCCCGACTGGGCCGCCGCGCTCGGCGCGCTGTTGGACGCGCCGGGGCGTTTGGATGAGATGGCCCACCGCGCGGTCGCGCATGCCACGAACTTCTCCTGGGAGCACACCGCCGACGGGCTGCTCGCCAGCTACGCCGCGGCGCTCGCCGGATTCCCCGAGACCGAACTGGGCGGTGGACCGGTGGCGGCGGGCGCGGAACGCACTAACCTGTCCGGTGCCGCGCTCCTCGGCGAGGGCGGTCAGGCCAGATCGCGGGCGCTGTGGCGGCGCCGGATGGGAGTGCACCGATGACGGAGATCCAGTCGACCGTGCGGCTGATCGACGAGACGCTGCGTGATCGGGAGATCGAGTACACCCGCCCGGGCGAGGACGTCTTCGTCGTCGTGCTGCCCGGTGAGCGCAAGCTGAAGACGACGCTGATGCTCACCGTCGGCAAACACGGCGTGCGTATCGAATCCTTCGTCTGCCGCAAGCCCGACGAGAACTTCGAGGGCGTCTACAAGTTCCTGCTCCGCCGCAACCGCCGCCTCTACGGCGTGGCCTACACGTTGGACCGGGTCGGCGACATCTACCTCGTCGGCCGCATCGCCACGCACGCCGTCACCGAGGACGAACTCGACCGCATCTTCGGCCAGGTGCTGGAGGCGGTGGACGCCGACTTCAACGTGCTGCTGGAACTCGGCTTCGCGGAATCCATTCGGAAGGAATGGAAGTGGCGGGTCTCGCGCGGGGAGTCGTTGAAGAATCTGCTCCCGTTCGAGCATCTGGTCGAGTCTTCCGAGAACTCCTGACTTTCGCACCCGATGGTGCGCGTTCGGCCCAGCGATCCCGAGGCGCTCCGGCTGACTCGAAGACTCGGGTCGCGGTGTCGAGCGGCTGGAGTGTGTGCTCAATCCGGAGATTCCCGGCGGACACGGCTGCTGCACTCGATGGTGCCGAGCGGCCATCGAGCGGACGGTCCGAAGGTGCGGGGCAACCGACTGGCCTTCCGTCCGGAGTCCGAACGGATGCCGCGTGTCCGAGGCGGTGCGAACGGGTCGCCGGTCGACGAGCCCGACGTGCGGAGCGGCCGACTGTTGCCGACGAACTCGATTGCTGCGAGTGGCTCCCGCCTAATGGGTCTGGAGGTGTCGAGCGGCCGCCAGGTGCCCGGCTCGAGGATGCCCGGCGACTTAGAGGCTGAGCCAGTGGGGTCGAGCGGCGGCCGGGCGTTGATGCTGAAGATGCCGAGCGGCCGCCGGGTGCTGATGCTGGTGATGCCGAGCGGCCTTCGGGCGCTTGCGCTGATGGTGCTCGGCTGCCGTCGGGCGCCTTCCGTGATGGTGCTCGGCTGCCGTCGGGTGCCTTCCGTGATGGTGCTCGGCTGCCGCCGGGCGCTTGCCCTGATGGTGCTCGGCTGCCGCCGGGCAACTACCGTTGGCGACCGCACAGCAAGATCATTCGGCACCGGACCGTCGCGCGAACGCGGCGGTCCGGTGGCGTTGGGAAGTGGGGGTTTCGAATGACCGTTCTCGCTCTGGACATCGGCGCGACCAAGATCGCGGTCGGCTTGGTGGGGGCCGACGGGATGACGCACGAGGTAGGCCGCATCCAGGTGCCGCCGACCGGCGTGTGGGAGGCGGTGCGCGGGCTGTTGCTCGCCGCGGCCAACGGATCCGACGTGGACCTGGTCGGCATCGGCTCGTGCGGTCCGGTGGACGCACCCGCGGGGATCACCACCCCGCTCAATATCCCGGAGTGGCGCGACGGATTCGCGCTGGTGCCCGCGGTACAGGAACTGTTTCCTGGCGCCACGGTGCGCTTCGCCATCGACGGGGTGTGCCTGGCGCTGGCCGAGCGGCATTTCGGCGCGGCGCGGGAGACGCCGGACGCGCTGGCCATGACGGTGTCCTCGGGGATCGGCGGCGGTGTAATCGTCGGCGGGATGGTCGCGGTCGGGCACACCGGCAACGCGGGGCACATCGGTCACATGATCGTGCCGGGGTCGACCGACCCGTGCGCCTGCGGCGGGGTCGGCTGCGTGGAGGCGGTGGCCAGCGGCCCGTCCTCGGTGCGGTGGGCGCGCGAGCGCGGCTGGCACGGAACCACCGGTATCGAGCTGGCCGCCGACGCCGAAGCGGGGGACCGGATCGCCAAGGCGGCGCTGCGGCGCGCGGGAATCGCGCTGGGCCAGGTGATCTCGTCGGCGGCCGCGCTGCTCGACGTGGATCTGGTGGTGATCGGCGGCGGCTTCGCGCAGTCCGGTGAGCCACTGTGGCGACCATTACAGGAGGCCCTCGGCGCGCACGCCCGCATCGAGTTCCTGCGCGACCTGCACGTAGTCCCTTCGGAATTGGGCGATCAGGCCACCCTGGTCGGCGCCGGACTGCTCACCGCGCTCGCTCCGGCATCCTGACCAGGGCTCCGGCGCGCGGTCCGCGCGTGGCAGGATGGCCGTCATGACGTACACCCTCGTGTTGCTGCGCCACGGCGAGAGCGAATGGAATGCCCTGAACCTGTTCACCGGCTGGGTGGACGTGCACCTGACCGACAAGGGCATCGCCGAGGGTAAGCGCGCGGGCGAGCTGCTCGCCGAGCACGGCATCCTGCCCGACATCGTCTACACCTCGCTGCTGCGCCGGGCCATCTCCACCGCGAACATCGCGCTGGACGCGGCCGACCGGCACTGGATCCCGGTGATCCGCGACTGGCGGCTCAACGAGCGGCACTACGGCGAGCTGCAGGGCAAGAACAAGGCGCAGATCCGCGACAAGTACGGCGACGAGCAGTTCATGTTGTGGCGGCGCAGCTACGACACCCCGCCGCCGCCGATCGACCCGGCCAACGAGTACAGCCAGGAAGGCGACGCGCGGTACGCGGGCATCGAGGTGCCCAAGACCGAGTGCCTGCTCGACGTGGTGAACCGGATGGTCCCGTACTGGGAGTCGACCATCTCCAAGGAGCTGCTCACCGGCAAGACCGTGCTGGTCGCCGCGCACGGCAACTCGCTGCGCGCGCTGGTCAAGCACCTGGACAACATCTCCGACGAAGACATCGCGGGCCTGAACATCCCGACCGGCATCCCGCTGCGCTACGAACTGGACGAGAACCTGCGCCCGGTGCGTCCGCGGGAGTACCTGGACCCGGAGGCGGCCGCCGCCGGAGCGGCCGCGGTCGCGAGCCAGGGCGGTAAGTAGTACGTAGTTCGATGCGCCGCGGCCGGTTGATCGGCCGCGGCGCATCGCCGTTTTCGGGCGGCCTCGGCGTCACCCAGTTGAAGCGCGGTTCCGCCGAGTGCCCCAGGCCTGGAGCGCTGCGGGTGGTCCGATGCGTCGGCCGAGTGCGCACCTGCAGCGCCGTTAGGTGGCCGACCTATCCGACTGAGTCGAAACCCCGAGTGCCGCGAGGTTGTCCCGACCCGCCCGGCCGATGACAATGCGTCCTGGGCCGCTGGGCCGCTGGGCCGCTGGGCCGCTGGGCCGCTGGGCCGCTGGGCCGCTGGGCCGCTGGGCCGCTGGGCCGCTGGGCCGCTGGGCCGCTGGGCCGCTGGCTGGTGGCGTTGGCCACTCGGGCTCTCATGCGCCGAGGAGCGCCGTCCGACGCGCGAGCCGGCTGCGCCGCTAACCTGCCGCGCCGCTGGGCCGTCGGGCTGCTGGGCTGCTGGGCTGCTGGGCGGCCGCGCCGCTGGGCCGCTGAGCTGCCGCGCCGCTGGGCCGCCCCGGGCTGATGGCGTTGGCCACTCGGGCTATCGTGCGCCGAGGAGCGCCGTTCGACGGGATCCGGCTGCGCCGCTGACCTGCGGCGCCGTCGGGCCGCTGGGCTGGTTGAACTGCCGGGCCGCGGAGCTTTCGAGTTGCTGGGCCGCTGGGCCGCTGGGCCGCTGGGCCGCTGGGCCGCTGGGCCGCTGGGCCGCTGGGCCGCTGGGCCGCTGGGCCGCTGGGCCGCTGGGCCGCTGGGCCGCTGGGCCGCTGGGCCGCTGGGCCGCTGGGCCGCTG
>NZ_JBEXKI010000001.1:1093062-1287502 GCF_040609595.1 Nocardia sp. NPDC004654
GGCCGCTGGGCCGCTGGGCCGCTGGGCCGCTGGGCCGCTGGGCCGCTGGGCCGCTGGGCCGCTGGGCCGCTGGGCCGCTGGGCCGCTGGGCCGCTGCGCCGCTGCGCCGCTGCGCCGCTGGGCTGCACGGCTACGGGGCCGCGGGACTGCGGGGCCGCCCCGAGCTGGTGGCGTTGGCCATTCGGGCTCTCGTGTGCCGAGGAGCGCCGTCCGAGGCGATCCGGCTGCGCTGCTGACCTGCCGCGCCGCTGGACCGCTGGGCTGGTTGAACTGCGGCCGCGGAGCTTTCGAGTTGCTGGGCCGCCGCGCCGCTGGGCCGCGGGCTGCGAGGCTGCGCGGCTGCGCGGCCGCGGGACTGCGGGACCGCCCCGAGCTGGTGGCGTTGGCCATTCGGGCTCTCGTGCGCCGAGGAGCGCCGTCCGACGCGATCCGGCTGCGCCGCTGACCTGCCGCGCCGTCGGGCTGCTGGGCTGCTGGGCTGCTGCGCCGTCGGGCTGCTGGGCTGCTGGGCTGCTGCGCCGTCGGGCCGCTGGGCTGTTGAACTGCCTGGCTGCGGAGCCTTCGAGTTGCTGGACCGCCGCGCCGCTGGGCCGCGGGGCTGCGCGGCTGCGGGGCCGCGGGACTGCGGGACCGCCCCGAGCTGGTGGCGTTGGCCACTCGGGCTCTCGTGCGCCGAGGAGCGCCGTCCGACGCGATCCGGCTGCGCCGCTGGGCTGCTGGGCCGCTGGGCCGTCGGGCTGCTGGGCCGCTGGGCCGCTGGGCCGTCGGGCTGCCGGGCCGCCTCGGGCCGAGGGCGTCGACCCACTCGCCCCCACGCCGGAGAACACCGCCCGGCGCGATCCGGCTGCGGAACTCGCGAATCCGCCCGATTTTGGCCTGCATTCCGGCGTGTACACGGGTCTCGGCGCGGTCGATACGGTAAACCTTCGTTCTGGCGCTCGGATCCCGCGAAGATCTCCATATTCAGCGGTTATTGCGAGCCGTCAAGCATATGTGAATGGGTATTCCAGACGAACTTCGCGAATCCGGGGGTACTTACCGACTGGTAAGTTGTGTATGCTTCCGGACGTTCGACAGTCCGAGAGGTGGATCACGTCCGATGAAGTACGCGCTACGGGCCACAGTCGCGGCGCTCGCCGCCGCCGTGCTCGTTCCATTCCTCACCACCGGTGCGACCGCCGCACCTGTCGCCACGGGTCCCGACGGCGGCGCGGCCGGAGCGGCGTGGGTCGCCACCGAGGACGGCGTCCAGCAGTACCCGAACGTGCACATCGAGTGGGATGTGCCGATCACCATGAGCGACGGCACGGTGCTGAAGGGCAACGTCTACCGGCCCGCCGACGCCTCCGGCCGCCCGATCGACGCGCCGACGCCGACCATCGTCAACATGACGCCCTACACCAAGCTGGTGTCGAACCTCGCCGATCACGCGCAGTCCGTTCCGGTGCTGTCCGAAGCGCTGCTGAACCTGTTCCGGCAGATCGATTTCAGCGGCACCCCGCTCTCCGGAGTCACCGATCTCACCAAGGCCTTCGGTGGCGGCGAGCTGCGCAACTTCACCGTGGACCGGCAGCTGATCAAGAGCGGGTACTCGCAGGTCGTCGTCGACGTGCGCGGCACCGGCTTCTCGCAGGGCGAATGGGACATGCTCCGCTCCCGGGAGCAGCAGGACACCCTCGAGGTGATCGACTGGGCTTCGCGTCAGCCGTGGTCGGACGGCAAGATCGGCATGAACGGCATCTCCTACTCGGGCATCAACCAGGTGCAGGCCGCGTCCAAGCAGCCGCCCGCGCTGAAGGCGATCTTCCCGGTGGTGCCGGGCAGCGACCTGGTCAACGACGTTCTCGCTCCCGGCGGCGGCTTCGGCTTCAACTTCATCCCGCTGTGGCTCACCGCGATCAACACCCTCAAGTGGGTGCCGGACGTGCAGTCCATCGTGAACGGCAAGTTCGACTGGGAGTGGCTCAACGATCGCGCCGCCTCCCCGCTCACCTTCATGGACGTGTTCCTGAACGCCTACACCGCGACGCGTTTCGAGGACGCGGACCCGCGCCTGCTCGACCTGCTCACACACAGCAGCCCCGAACGCGGCGACTACGTCAGCGATCCCACGCAGATCCGGGTGCCGACCTTCGTCGTCGGCGGCTGGCACGATTTGTTCACCTACTCGGAATCCAAGATCTACAACCAGATTCCGCTGCCCGCGGGCCAGAAGCAGCTGCTGATGGGCAACACCTACCACGTGAACTCCGGCAACGAGTACGGCAAGCCGGGCCTGCCGCCGCGGCTCGACGTGTTGCAGCGTGCGTGGTTCGACAAGTGGCTCAAGGGAATCGACAACGGCGTCGACAGCTACGGTCCGGTCACCCTGCGCCAGCAGGGCGGCGGCTGGGTCACCCAGAACGGCTTCGGCGATTCGGCCGTCGGCGAGGCTGCCGCGCGGCACCGCCGCATGTACTTGTCCGCGGCGCCCAGCGGCACGGCCCAGAGCGTCTACGACGGCTCGCTCACCGCTGAAGCGAACGCCGACACCGCGCGGCTGACCGTCGCGCCCGGCCTGACCACCCTGTGCTCCAACGACGCGGCGCAGGGCAGCGCGGGCGTGCTGTCGATCATCGACGGCTGTGCCAAGGACTCGCGGGTAGCCGAGCTGAACGCGCTCACCTTCACCAGCGCGCCGGTGGCCGAGGCGACCACCATCTCCGGCCCGATCGCGGTGCGGCTCAACACCGTTCAGGACGCGGCCGACGGCTACTGGACGGTGACCGTCAACGACGTGGCGCCCGACGGCCAGTCGACGGTGCTCACCTCCGGTCAGCTGATGGCCTCGCTGCGCGAGATCGACGAGGCGAACAGCAGCCGTTCGGCCAACGGCGACTACACCGACCCGCGCCCCTACACCTCGCTGGAGAAGCGGCAGCCGACGGTGCCCGGCGAGGCCACCACGCTGGACATCACGCTCAGCGCCACCGAGGCGATCCTGCAACCCGGCCACCGCCTGCGGGTGGACGTGTTCGCGAGCAACTTCCCGAAGGGACTGCCCGTCCTGCCGATGCTGCTCGACACGGAACTGAAGCCGCAGCACGTCCAGCTGGACCCGGCGCGGCCGAGCTTCGTCAACATCCCGGTCCGCGGCAACCACGGCTGGTGAATCCGGTCCTCTGACACCCGTTCTCGCTCAAGAGGCTCGGCGACCCCCTCGCATCCGGCACCGGAACCCCTTGCCGGTCAGCCCGAACCACCATTTCTCTCCCGTCGATAGAGAAATGGTGGTTGGGCCCAATCGACGGTGGTCAAATGGTGGCAAGTTGATCTTCAACAGCCACCTCTTGACTACCGTCGATTGCGTAGCCCCCTTGACAGGCTCACGGTCCGTGGCCGCCCACTCCAGAACGCACCAACCAAACCGGCGAACCCGCCCAACCGGACAACCTCCATCAATCCCGCGTAGCGAACGCCCCAGCCAACGGCGGCAACATCGCACGAGCGTCATACCCCCCGAACCAAAGCCCCACCGCCAGAACCGAAGCCGCTTCCAGATACCGAGCCCGATGCAATCCACCCGCGAGGAACGGTCGCAGCTTCAAATCCTCGGCCAACTCCGCGACGAGACGCACAGCAGCCGGATCATCGCCGCACAGAGGCACCGACAACGTCGCGCCCTCGAACTCGCGTATCTCCGCCGCCCACACCTCGGCCGCACACAGGTTGAACCCCTTCACCACCCGGGCGCCAGGAACGGTTCCGGCAATCCGCTCGGCCACCGCGTCTTCCCCGAGCACGAAGTTCTCCGTCCCGTCGGACGCCGCATCGGGCTCGAACGCATTGGTGCAGTCGACGAGTACGCGCCCGTCGAGCCCAGGCGTCCCCCGCAAGATGTCGTCCAACGCCTCGACCGGCACCGCCAGCAACACCACGTCACCGAACCCGGCCGCCTCCTCGATGCTTCCGCCCCGCGCGCCATACCCGACGGCAGCAGCGACTTCGGCCGCCGCCGCACCCCGCCGCGCGCCGAAGCAGACCTCGTGCCCCGCCGCGGCCCAACCACCGCCCAAGGCCCGTGCCATCGCACCCGCCCCGATGATCCCGATCCGCATGTCCAACTCCTCACTGTCGAATGTGCTTCCGACGCTAGGGAATTCGATAGGCACCTCCGGGTGCCCAACGCCGATGCCATGCTGAACCCATGCCCGCGTCCCACGCCTCTTCGGCAAACACCGGCTCGCTGCCTCGCGGCCTCTGCCACCCCACCCGGACGCGCCCGCGCCGACCTGCCCGTCGCCCGGCTCGCGACAAGCCCCGACCCAGGACTCTCAGCCGGACGCGCTGCCACGCGCGACCTATGGCTCACCACAAGGAGACTCGGCCGCGATGGCCCAGCAGGACGCGCCGCCCCGCCCGCCTCACAGCTCGCCCCGCTATGCCCCCACTCCGGTCTCTCCACCGCACGCACCCGCACCGACTCGCGTATCCCACGGCTCGTCGCAGCAAGACCCCCTGGTCGCCCACGCGGACGCGCCTACCCTGACCCGGGCATCCGACAGCTCGTCCCGGTATGCCCCTACCCCGGTCACCCAGCTGCCGGTGCCTACCTTGACTCGCGTATCCGACAGCTCGCCCCGGCACGCCCCTACTCCGGTCACCCAACTGCACGCGCCCGCCCTGACCCAGGCATCCTACGGTTCGCCACGGCAAGTCCCCGATCTCGTCACCTACCCGCCCTACGGCGACTACGAATCCGACTGCCCCGCCCGCATGGGCGTCGACCTGTTCGGTAACTCCTGGCTGCCGGTGATCGTCTACATGCTGCGGGACGGGCCGATGCGTCCCGGCGAGCTGCGCACCGCGATCGGCGGGATCAGCCAGAAGATGCTGACCCAAACGCTGCGCCGCATGGAACAGCTCACCCTCGTGCACCGCCGCCGCTACGCCGAGGCGCCGCCGCGGGTCGAGTACGAACTCACCGAAGCGGGCCGCGATCTGCTCGGGCCGATCTACGCGCTGGGGGAGTGGGTCGACAAGCACGGGCGCGCGGTGAACGCGGCGCTCGCGGGAGATGCGGATTGACCGTGCGGCCCAGTCTTTCCCGATCGATCTCGGCGACCCGAGCCGATTTCGACGGGCACTCAGCGCCGCCGAAAGTCGATCTTCGCGAGGCTGACGGCAACACTTCGAAGTCGATCTTCCCGGCGTCGCCCCTCCTCGGCACCCTCGAGTCCGAACAACGCGTAAACACACGGCTAACGGCCCTGGAAGGCCCCATGACCTGCGTGAAACTTCGTGTACCCGGCGTTGGTCAGTCGGTCGGCGACCGTACGATTCAAGTGTGAGTGTTCCGCAGGCCGTGTTGTTGGCAGTCCTCGCGGCTGTCGTCGGCCTGGCAGTCGGCGGGCTGCTCATTCCGTACGTGAACGCCCGCCAGGCCGCCCGAAGACAGGCCGATTCCGGACTGACCATGTCGCAGGTGCTCGACCTGATCGTGCTCGCCTCCGAGAGCGGCATCGCGGTGGTCGACCAGTACCGCGACGTGGTGCTCGTGAACCCGCGCGCCGAGGAGCTCGGCCTGGTCCGCAACCGCCTGCTCGACGAACGCGCCTGGGCGGCCGTGGAGAAGGTGCTCAACACCAGCGAGTCCGCGGAATTCGACCTGACCGCGAAGAACCCCATGCCCGGCCGCAGCAGGATCGCCGTGCGCGGCGTCGCGCGGCCGCTCTCGCCGGAGGAGACCGGCTTCACGGTGCTGTTCGCCGACGACGATTCCGAGCAGGCCCGCATGGAGGCCACCCGCCGCGACTTCGTCGCGAACGTGAGCCACGAGCTCAAGACCCCCGTCGGCGCGATGAGCCTGCTCGCCGAGGCGCTGCTGGAATCGGCCGACGATCCCGAGGCCGTGCGCCACTTCGGCGAGCGCGTGCTCGGCGAATCCCGCCGCCTCGGCAAGATGGTGACCGAACTGATCGCGCTCTCCCGCCTGCAGGGCGCGGAGAAGCTGCCCGAGCTCGAGGTCGTCGACGTCGACACGGTCGTCATGCAGGCGGTGGACCGCTCCCGCACCGCGGCCGAGGCGGCGGGCATCACCGTCAGCACCGACCGGCCGAGCGGACTCGAGGTCCTCGGCGACGAGACATTGCTCGTCACCGCACTGTCCAACCTGGTGGAGAACGCGATCGCCTACTCGCCGACCGGCTCCCACGTCTCGGTGAGCCGTTCGCTGCGCGGCGATCATGTCGCCATGGCGGTCACCGACCGTGGCATCGGCATCCCGAAAGAAGACCAGGAGCGGGTGTTCGAGCGGTTCTTCCGTTCCGACAAGGCGCGCTCGCGCGCCACCGGTGGTACCGGGCTCGGGCTCGCTATCGTCAAGCACGTGGCGGCCAACCACAACGGTGAGATCACCCTGTGGAGCAAACTGGGCACCGGATCGACGTTCACCTTGCGAATACCCGCCCACCTCGAGACCGACGGCGAGGAAGAAGCCGAGAGTCCCACGGTGAGCACGAAGGAAACCGGCCCGCGTCCCCAGGGGCCGGGCAGACCCAATGGTGTGGAGGCACGCAGATGACGAGTGTTCTTATCGTCGAGGATGAGGAGTCGCTGGCCGATCCGCTCGCGTTCCTGCTGCGCAAGGAGGGCTTCGAGGTCACCGTGGTGGGCGATGGACCCTCCGCGCTCGCCGAATTCGACCGTTCCGGCGCCGACATCGTCCTGCTGGACCTGATGTTGCCCGGCATGAGCGGCACCGATGTGTGCAAGCAGCTGCGCACCCGCAGCGGCGTGCCGGTCATCATGGTGACCGCGCGAGACAGCGAGATCGACAAGGTGGTCGGTCTGGAACTCGGCGCCGACGACTACGTCACCAAGCCGTACTCCTCGCGTGAGCTCATCGCGCGCATCCGCGCGGTGCTGCGCCGCGGCGCGGGTGAGGAGATGGAGGGCGGCAGCGAGAACGGCGTGCTGGAGGCCGGTCCGGTGCGGATGGACGTCGACCGCCACACCGTGATGGTCAACGGCAAGCCGGTGACGTTGCCGCTCAAGGAATTCGATCTGCTCGAGTACCTGCTGCGCAACTCCGGCCGGGTGCTGACCCGCGGCCAGCTGATCGACCGGGTCTGGGGCGCCGACTACGTCGGCGACACCAAAACCCTCGACGTGCACGTCAAGCGGCTGCGCTCCAAGATCGAGGCCGATCCGGCCAAGCCCGAGCACCTGGTGACCGTGCGCGGCCTCGGTTACAAGCTCGAGGCGTAGTCGACCGAACAGACAACGAGCCCCGGTTCCGCCTCCTCACCCCGAGCGCGGAACCGGGGCCCGTTCGTCGTAGGTACGTGAGCGGCCCCCGGCGGACTCCCCTTAGGGGAAATAGACCCAGGTCGGGCCGATGGCGGGAACATCGGTCTTGCGCAACGTGATCCAGCCGAGGTCGTCTTCCTGCATGCAGTCGTAGAGCGGCACGGTGGTGCCGTTGCCGCGGCAGGCGATGGTGCGGCTGACGCCGTAGGGGCTCATGATGACGTTCTTGCCCTCTTTGGCGGCGTTCACCGCGGCCGGATCG
Organism: Nocardia sp. NPDC004654; assembly: GCF_040609595.1. NCBI lineage: Bacteria > Bacillati > Actinomycetota > Actinomycetes > Mycobacteriales > Nocardiaceae > Nocardia > Nocardia sp. NPDC004654. The sequence goes on from NZ_JBEXKI010000001.1 coordinate 1,100,615, forward strand.
GTCGCGGGCACGAAGGTGGCGGTGAAGTCCGCGAACTTGGTCGGATCCGCGTCCGGCTCTGCGTGCGCGCCGCCTGCCATGGAGAGGGTCGCGCCGATGACGAGTGTTGCGAGGGTGAGCGCTTTCTTCATGACCCGAGATCAAACCCGAAACTGGTGACGCCCGCATGGCGAGCAGATGACCTGCCGGGTGCGTTCGGCGCACCCGAGCTGGTCGGCCGCTGTGCGGGTCGCCGAGTGACGACCCGCACACCGCGCGCGTCAGCTGCTGCCGAACAGGCCGCCGAGCAGCCCGCCGAGCAAACGTCCCGCACTGCCGGTCCCGCTGCCGGATGCGCTGCCCGAGCTGCCGGTGCCGCCGCTGCTCGCCTTGGACACCTCGACCATGATCGACTTCGTGCTGCCGCCCTGTTCGACGGTGATGATGTGCTCGCCCGGCGTGCTCGGCTTCCATTCGATGGTCGCGGTGCCCGGCGGCCACGGCACCTTGGGGCCGCCGATGAATTCGCCGTTGTCGCTGAAGTAGACGAGCAGACCGCCGGAGGCGCCGCCGACGTCGGCGGTGATCGTGTACGTGCTGCCGACCTTGTGGTTGCTGCCGTCGACGGAGACCGACTGCACGGCCGCGTATGCCGAGGGCGCGGTCAGGACGGCGACGGCGGTGGCGGCCGCGAATGCCGTGAGTCCGACGCCCGCCCCGCGCCGGATGCTGCTTGTTGATGTCATGGTGCTCCTCCTGTGCCGACCATGCGATCGACTGGACCCTACTCTTTGAAGCGGAGATGTTTCAGATTTCGGCTCGAGTTCGCCGAGTCGAAATATCGTGCGGCGCGGACTTTTCCGACGGCGCCTGCGAGTTGTGCCTGATGGGCATAGCCGGACGCGGGCCGCGCACGGCCGGAGCGAAGGCGGAGGTACGCCTAGCTCCCGTTGCCGAACAGGCTGCCGAGCAGCTTGCCCGCGCTGCCCGTTCCTGCGCTGCCGGTGCCGCCGCCCGGATCGCCGGGATTGCCAGGATCTCCGGGGTCGCCCGGATCTCCGGGATCATTCGGGTCCTTCACCTGGACGACGATCGTCTTGGTGCTACCACCTTGTGACGCGGTGATGAGGTGCTGTCCCGGGGTCGTCGGCGTCCAGCTCGCGGAGGACTCGCCGACGGGCCACGGTACCTTCGGCCCCGAGATGTCGTCGCCATTGTCCGACCAGTAGACGAGCAGCCCGATGCCCGCGCCGCTCAGCTTGGCGCGCAGCGTGTAGGTGGTGTTGATGGTGTGGTCGGCGCCCGAGACGGTGATCGAGTCGACGGTGGCGTGGGCCTGCGGCGCCGCGAAGACGGCGACGGCCGTGGCCGCGGCGAAACCCGCGAGCCCGGCGCCGATCCGGCGTCCGACCAGGGCGGAGGTGGTGTAACTCATGGTGTGCTCCCTGTGCTGCCCACTGGATGTGGGCCTCCGCACAGTAAGCGACCGAATGTGTGAAATGTGGACGTTTCGCAAAACTGGACAAGCGTCCGCTAGGGGTTATCTCTCTCGCGCTGTGCCGCGCCCAGCCCGGCTCTACTCTGCCGCGCCGTGCGCCGACTGCTCCGCATTGCGCTGCGCGTGCACCGTCGCGGGATGCACCGCGATCAACCCCAGCCCTTCGCGGCGCTTGCAGTGCCTGGCCAGTTCCTCGTAGGCCGGTTCGCCGAGCAGTTCCTTCAGCTCGGGCGCGTAGGACTGCCAGACCGGCCGCGCGCCGACGTGCGCGTCCGGCGAACCCGAGCAGTACCAATCGAGATCGAGTCCGCCTGGACCCCAACCGCGCCGGTCGTACTCGGTGATCACAGTGCGCAGGATCTGCACGCCGTCGGGCCGGTCCACCCACTCCTGGGTGCGCCGAATCGGCAACTGCCAGCACACATCCGGCTTCACCGTGTGCGGCTCCATACCGCGGCGCAGCGCCATCGTGTGCAGCGCGCAGCCGACGCCGCCCGCGAAGCCGGGCCGGTTCAGGAAGATGCACGCGCCCTCGAAGCGGCGGGTGCGCAGGGCGGGTTCGTCCTCGAGCTCGTCGAGTTCGAGATAGCCCTTCTTGGTGATCTTGCCCTTGGCGTTCTGGGCCTCGCCCATCAGCTGCCAGTCGGCCGGTGTGAGCATTCTCACAGCGTTGCGCAAGCGCTCCTGGTCGTCCTCGTCGGAGAGGAAAGCGCCGTGTGAACAGCAGCCGTCGTCCGGGCGATCGGCGATGATGCCTTGGCAGGCGGGCGTGCCGAAGACGCAGGTCCACCGGGACAGCAGCCAGGTGAGGTCGGCCACGATCAGGTGCTCGTCATTTGCTGGATCCACGAACTCGATCCATTCGCGCGGAAAGTCCAGATCGACCTCGGGTGCCGGGTCGATCTTCGCCGCTGGTCGGGGCCGGGTTCGGCTGTTCGCCGCTGCGCCTACCGTCACATCTGCAGACGCTAACAGTTCGATCGCCTGGCCTGAAGTGGTGGTCGACCCAGTACCGTGTTCATGTGCGGCTTGGGGTACTCGACGTCGGAAGCAATACCGTTCACCTGCTCGTGGTGGACGCCCACCGGGGTGGCCACCCGATGCCGATGAGCTCGACGAAGGCCACGCTCCGGCTGTCGGAGAACCTGGACGAAGAGGGGCGGATCACCGTCCAGGGCGCCGAGCGACTCATCAAGACAGTGGCCGAATTCGCCAATATCGCCGAGACTTCCCGCTGCGTCGAGCTGATGCCGTTCGCCACCTCCGCGCTGCGCGAGGCCACCAACTCCGAACAGGTGCTCGCCAGGGTGCGCGCCGAGACCGGCGTCGATCTGCAGGTGCTCACCGGCGTCGACGAGGCCCGGCTGACCTTCCTCGCGGTGCGCCGCTGGTACGGCTGGAGCGCGGGCCGCATCCTCAACCTCGATATCGGCGGCGGCTCGCTGGAGATGAGCAACGGCGGCGACGAGGAGCCCGATGTCGCGCTGTCACTGCAACTCGGGGCGGGCCGGCTCACCAGGGAGTGGCTGCGCGAGGACCCGCCGGGCAAGCGCCGGGTCGCGGTGTTGCGCGACTGGCTCGACGCCGAACTCGTCGCCCCCGCCAAACAGCTGATCGACGTGGGTAAGCCCGACCTCGCCGTCGGTACGTCGAAGACCTTCCGATCGCTCGCGCGGTTGACCGGAGCCGCACCGTCGGCGGCGGGCACGCGGGTGCGCCGTACACTCACCAGCTCGGGCCTGCGCCAGCTGATCGCGTTCATCTCGCGGATGACGGCGTCGGACCGTGCAGAATTGGAAGGCGTAAGTTCCGATCGGTCACAGCAACTGGTGGCTGGCGCATTGGTCGCGGAGGCGAGTATGCGGGCACTATCGCTGGATACGCTCGAGATTTGTCCGTGGGCGCTGCGGGAAGGACTGATCCTGCGCAAACTGGATACCGATATGAACGGTGGACCCAGAGCGTCGTTGCTGACGGGACCGGCGGCCGAACCAGGCAAGCCGGCGTCCGACGGTGGGGCGGGGCTTTCCGGTCCGGTCGAAACGGTGTCGTCATGAACGAACGCAGTGAGCCGAGCGTCAGCGAGGCGCAGGCATGAGCGAACGCAGTGAGCGAATCATGTGCCAGCGTGCATCGCGCATGCCGGAGCCGAGTGTCAGCGAGGCGCGGGCATGAGTGATGAGTCCAAGCAGCTATCCGTTGCCGAGCTGCTGGCCCGCAACGGGCAGCAGGGCGCGTCGTCCTCCGGCGGCGGTCGCCGCAGACGCGGTGGCCGCGGCATTTCCGTCGCCGAGCTGACGGGAGATCTGCCGGTCATCCGGGATGGCGGCAGCCACTCCGCGCACGCCGCGCCCGACGACGAGGTCGCCGAAGCGCCGCCGTCGTACGAGCCCGCTGCCTACGCGCCGACATCGTTCGAGCCACCGTCTTTCGAGCCGTCCTCGTACGAACCGGCAGCTTACGAGCCCGCCGCATTCGAACCGGTTGCGCCCGAGCCGGTTTCGTACACCGCCCCGGACCCCGTCGCGGAGCTGCCGAGCCACTCGCCGATGTCGGGCCCGATCACCCGCTACGACCCGCTGGCGCCGTTCCGGGAATCGACGTCCTATCCCGAGCCGACGCCCTACCCGGCGACGCCGTCGTACTCGGATCCGCCGCCCGGGCGCTCCAACCTGGTGATGCCGGGACGCGACATGTCCTCCGGCTCCCGGCACAGCGCGCCGGACCAGACGGAATCCGCGGCTTCCTACGCCGATCAGCTGTCGGAGGCGCCGCGTAGCGGTCGCGGCGGCCGCAGGCGCAAGCCGGACCCGGACGACGACGTCACCATGGTGGTCGGCCCGCCGCTGCGCGATCCGGTCGATTTCGACATCCCCCGCAACGGGCACCCGGAAGAGCCGCGCGGCTCGGACCGGCAGGAGCGGGGCCGCGGTGGCCGGGCCGCGCGCCGAAGGGCGGCGGAGGCCGACGAGGCAGGCCCCTCGACCGCGGCGTGGGCGCCGCCGTCGAACGATTTCGCCCCTGATTCCGCGCCCTTGCCGCTCTCTCCGCTGCCGGAACGCGCCAAGCCGTCCGGCCGCGCGCCGAGCCAGGAGCCGCGGGAGGAGCAGCGAAGATCCTCCCGGTCCGAGACGCTGCGAGCTCGTGCCGAGGGTGCGGTGCCCGCGTGGTCGGCGAGGAGGCACAAGCCGGAGCCGGAGAAGTCCGTCTCCGAGCCGGAGTCGGGCGGCATCCCGACCGCCGCGTGGTCGCTGGCCAGCCAGGATCAGCAGCTGCTCTCCGGCTCCACGGTGGCGGGCGACCTGCTACGCGACGGTGTCGAGCGCGCCGAGCGCGCGGGCGGTCGCGGTCGGTCGCGCGGCGGCCGCGCCCAGGTCGAGGTCGACGAGGGCTTCACCGATGTGCACGACCCGTTCCTGCTCGAAGACGACGAGGACGAGGACGACGCACCGGAGCCGCAGCGGAAGCCCGCCGCGCGTCCGGCACAGCGCCGCTCCCGCGCCGCGCGCAAGGCGGAGTACGACGCCAACCGCAAGCAGTGGATGATCCTCGGCGGCCAGAGCGCGGGCGCGGCAGTCGCCGGAATGTTGCTGTTCAAGGGTTTCGAGCGAATGTGGGAGATGCTCCCCTGGGTGGCGCTGGCGCTGGCGATGATCGTGATCCTCGGCCTGGTGGCCCTGGTGCGGATTCTGCGCCGGACCGACGACATCCTCAGCACGGTGATCGCCGTCGTAGTGGGCATCTTCGTCACGCTGGGACCGCTAGCCTTTCTTCTCAGTACGAACTGAGTAGGGAGCGGCTGTGGGGAACATCGGGCAGGCGGACGACACTCGGATCGGTAGCGCGGTCGGGGGACCGGCGCCTGATCAGAGCGGACAACCGGACGGGGGGACGCCGGGCGGGGCGGGGAGCCCTCCGGGCCGCGACATTCTGGTCGGGCTGTCCAGCGCGTCGGTCTACCCGCAGAACACCGAGGCGGCCTTCCGGTACGCGGCCGATCTCGGTTACGACGGCGTCGAGTTGATGGTCTGGGCCGAGCCCGCCAGTCAGAGCATCGCGACCGTGCAGAACTACACCCGCAAGTACGGCGTTCCGGTGCTCGCGGTGCACGCGCCGTGCCTGCTGATCTCCCAACGCGTGTGGGGCGCGGACCCGGTGGCCAAGCTGGAACGCAGCGTGCGCACCGCCGAGGCGCTCGGGGCGGACACGGTGGTCGTCCATCCGCCGTTCCGCTGGCAGCGCCGCTACGCGGAGGGCTTCGCCGAGCAGGTCGCCGAGCTCGAGGAGCACAGCCCGGTCGTCGTCGCGGTGGAGAACATGTTCCCGATGCGCGCGGACACGCTGTTCGGCCGCGGCGCGAACGCGGCGAAGCGGCTGGAGCGGCGCGGCGGTCCCGGTTGGGGCTTGACCGCGTTCAGTCCGTCCTACGACCCCACCGACACCGGCTTCCGGCACTACACCCTCGACCTCTCGCACACCGCGACCGCTGGAGCGGATCCGCTCGCCCTCGCCGCCAGGATGGGACAGGGCCTGGCCCACCTGCACCTGGCCGACGGGCGCGGCGCGGCCCACGACGAGCACCTCGTCCCGGGCGACGGCACCCAGCCCTGCGTCGAGCTCTGCGCGCAGCTGGTGCGCAACGGTTTCACGGGGCACGCCGTCGCCGAGATCAACACCCAGAACGCCCGCACCACCGCCCATCGCGCGGCGATGCTGCACCGCACGCTCGCCTTCGCCCGGCTGCATCTCAACGGCGTCGCGCTCAGTCCCGCGCCCGCCTCGGCGCAGGCGAATCGGGCATGACGCGAGCGCTTCGCTCGGTGTGATATCGATCGGCCTCCCCGCGGGGAATGTCCCTGCCGCTACCGCGGGTTGTACGCTGTACGAACGCTCGCAGGCGGCAGGACAGGAGTGACGATGACGCTGGAGTTGACCACCGACGCGGTCGAGCCGACGGCGGCCGACGCGCCGTTCGGCGAGGTGTGCGCGCTGACCGAACTGCTCTCCGCCGACCCCGAGCTCGGCCGGTACGCGGGCGTCATCGACAAGATCTGGACCATCGGGCCGAAGGTGCACGGCGGCACCATGGTCGCCGCGAGCGCCGCGGCCGCCACCCGCTGGCTGCGCGCCTCCGATCCGGCGCTCGCCGACATGGCCCCGATCGCGGCGAGCTCGGACTTCCTCGGCGCGCCCGAGCCGGGAGAGGTCGAGTACGAGGTGCGCGTCCGCAAGATCGGCCGCCAGATCTGCCTGGCCGACACGACCCTCACCCAGAACGGCCGCGCCATGGTGCGCACCGCGTTCACCTTCGGCCACCTCGACGACATCGAGCCGCTCTACGCGCCCGAGCACGGCGACATGCCCGCCGAACCGCCCGCCGGCGCGATGGGCTACGAGGGTTCGCCGATGGGCAAGATCGTGAACGTCGCCAAGGGCGCCGACCTCTACCTGGACCGGTCGTGGGCGCCGTTCCTCGAGGGCGCGAAGGGCGAGCCGCGGCTGCGGCTGTGGATGCGCCCGTTCGAGGGCGATCAGCGCGACCCCGAGGTGTCGATGTACTTCGCCATGATGGCGGCCGACATGAGCCCGCCGGTGCCGATGAACCTCGGCCACTTCGGCTGGGCCCCCACCGTGCAGATGACCACGTACTTGCGGCGCAGGCCCGCACCGGGCTGGCTGCGCGTCATCGCCACCTCGCACGAGGTGGGCGGCCGCATGTTCGACGAAGATCAGCTCATCCTGGACAGCACCGGCGCGGTGGTCGCGCAGAGCCGTCAACTCGCACTGATTCCCCAGCGCCGCTGACGCGCCCACTAACCTTGACCACCATGACGAGAATTGCGGTGATCGGTGGAGGCCGGATCGGGGAGGCGTTGATCGCCGGTTTGCTGGAGTCCGGCAGGGCGAGCAAGGATTTGGTCGTCGTCGAGACGCACGCCGATCGGGCCGAGCTGATCGCGAGCCGGTTCGGCGTGCGCGTCACGGGCGAGGCGGCCGACGCGGCCGTGGGCGCCGATCTGCTGGTGATCGCGGTCAAGCCGGGTGACGTCGACACGGTGCTGACCGAGCTGGGCAAGGCCGAGCTGAACGCGGGCGACCGTGACCAGGTGCTCGTCTCGCTGGCCGCAGGGGTGCCGACAACGCGGCTGGAGGCCAAGCTGCCCGCGGGCTTCCCCGTGGTGCGGGTGATGCCGAATACCCCGATGCTGGTCGGCCAAGGCATGAGCGTGCTCGCGCCGGGGCGCTACGCCAAGCCCGAGCAGCTGGAGCTGGTCACCGACGTGCTCGGCGCGGTCGGCAAGGTCGTGACCGTCGCCGAGTCGCAGATGGACGCGGTCACCGCCGTGTCCGGTTCCGGCCCCGCCTACTTCCTGCTGGTCGTCGAGGCCATGGTCGACGCAGGCGTCGGGCTCGGCCTGACCAGGGACGTCGCCACCCAGCTCGTGGTGCAGACGATGGTCGGTTCGGCCGCGCTGCTCGACGAGTCCGGCCAGAGCGCGGTGGACCTGCGCGCGGCCGTCACCTCGCCCGCTGGCACCACCGCGGCGGCGTTGCGCGAACTCGAGCGCGGCGGCGTTCGATCGGCGTTTCTCGAGGCTTTGCACGCGGCCAAAGAGCGTTCCGCCGAGCAAGGCGCGTCGGCGGAATAACACACAACGCGTACATCTAGCGTTCGCATTGGGGCAAACCGGGCGTCAGAAGCTGATTTCTCACACACGTCGCAGTAATCCCACTAGCCCCGCTAAGCTTCAAGGAGCACGTGCGTGTCTGTTCCGCCGGTGGGGAAGCCGGCGGCGCGGACGTGCCGGAGGTCAATGGTGCAATGATGTCTTCCAACAAGATGTCTGCAAATAGCTCGGGGACGTCGCCAGGTTCGTCCGGCCCATCAGGTGGCCGTAGCGGTGGCCGAGCGCAAGGCAGTTCGGGATCGTCGGGCCAATCGATACTCGGCGGTGGTACGCAATTCCTCACCGTCGCCGAAGTGGCGAATCTGATGCGAGTGTCCAAGATGACGGTCTACCGGTTGGTGCATTCGGGCGAGCTGCCCGCGGTGCGAGTCGGCCGGTCGTTCCGGGTGCACGCGAAGGCCGTGCACGACTACCTGGAGACGTCTTACTTCGACGCCGGTTGAGGCGGTTTCGACCACCAACGGGCCCCGCGTGGCATGCGGGAGCCCGCGAATGACGGCGTGCGTGCCCGCGAGGGCCGTTGCTCGTGCCGCCATCGGATACCGGTAGGATGAACCCTCGGTTCGTGTTCGCCTGCCTGCGGCGCCAGTTCGTGGTGTCCGGTGGCCGCTGGCGGCGCGGATGCCGAAATCAGCTAGGCGTACGCGACGGCGTGCGCGCCGAGTAGAGAGAACGCGAGGACACCCTATGGGTTCTGTGATCAAGAAGCGCCGCAAGCGCATGTCGAAGAAGAAGCACCGCAAGCTGCTTCGCCGCACGCGTGTTCAGCGGCGCAAACTCGGCAAGTGAGCATGCGCGCCCTTGGCGCGAGATGAGGCCCGTCACCAGACCGGTGGCGGGCCTCTGTTTTTGAAACGGTTCAGTTTGAAATATTTTCATGTAACCGGTGACTGAAGTCATCGTTAGAACCTGATTAATACCCTCGGCGACCCAGACGGCAGCGGCTACTCTGGAACCGCCGAAAAAACGTAAATGGGGGCCTGGTAGGTGGGATCGGGTGCTGCGGTGGGATCTGACATAAGAGACGGGCACACGCCCAAAGTCGTGATGGTGACCGGCGCCAGCCGCTTCTTCGGCAGCGCCGTGGTAGCCAAGCTCGCCCAGGATCCGGCCGTCGAGCGTATCCTCGCCGTCGACACCATGACCCCGAGCCGGGAGCTACGGCGCCGCATGGGCCGCGCCGAGTTCGTCCGCGGCGACATTCGAAATCCCCTGATCCGCAAGGTGATCGGCGGCCACGAGGTCGACACCGTCGTACACACCGCGATATTGGCCAAGCCGCCCGCCGGCGGTGGCCGCGCGGTGATGAAAGACCTCAACGTGCTCGGCGCCATGCAGTTGTTCGCCGTCTGTCAGAAGTCGCCTTCGGTGCGGCGCGTCGTGGTCCGCTCGACCTCGGCGATCTACGGGTGCAGCGCCAAGGATCCGGCGAAATTCACCGAGGAAATGAGTGCCCGCACGCCGCCGCGCGGATGGTTCGCGCGCGACATGATCGAAATCGAGGGTTTCGTGCGCGGCCTCGCTCGCCGCCGCCCCGATATCGCGGCATCGATTCTGCGTTTCGCGCCCATTGTCGGCCCGCGACTGGCCGGCCGCGGCGTACAGTATCTCCGTTCACCGGTAACCCCGACCGTCTTCGGCCGGGACCCTCGAATGCAGCTGTTGCACGAAGAAGATGCGGTGGCCGCGCTCGCACACGGGGCGCAAGCGGCCCCCGGTGGTACCTACAACGTCGCGGGTGATGGTGCGTTGGCGCTGTCGCAGGCAGTGCGTCGAGCGGGGCGCATCGAACTGCCGGTGCCGTTCACGGTGTTCCGCACCGCGGGTCGCGCGTTGATGGGGCCGGTGATGCGGGAATTCACCGGCGAACAACTCGATTACTTCCATTTCGGCTGTGGCCTGGACACCACGCGGATGCGAAACGAACTCGGTTTCGAGCCGCGCTGGACAACGGTTCAGGCGTTCGACGACTTCATCGGGGGCGCAGCGTTGCGGCCCGTCTTCGATCCGGCGTGGATCGATGCCGCAGAAAAGAAACTGCTCGGCCTCATCGGGGCCGGTACGGGAGCACACCAATGAACGACGTGGCGAAAGTCATCCAACTTCATGATCTGAATATCGAAACCAGGCAGCGCACCAGCACTCGTCGCTGGCCCGAAGCGCCGAAGGGCGAGACGAAGCCGAGCCGCGTCACGTCACTGACCGATCGGCTCGCCTCGGCCGTGCCGCAGACGCCGCAGTCGCTGTCCGACCTGATCCGCAAGGAGGTCGGCAAGCAGATCGGCCGCACCGCCGACTTCGCGCGCCGCCGCGTCACCGGCGACTACCAGGTCGACGAGTTCGGCTTCGACGAGCACCTGCTCGAGTCGGTCATCCTGCCCGCGCTGCGCCCCCTGTCGGACCTGTGGTTCCGCGTCGAGGTCAGCGGCATGGAGAACATCCCCGAGGTGGGCGGCGCGCTGGTGGTGGCCAACCACGCGGGCACCGTTCCGCTCGACGGCCTGATGCTCCAGCTGGCCATTCACGACCACCACGCCAAGCAGCGGGCGCTGCGCCTGCTCGCCGCCGACCTCATCTTCGAGCTGCCGTTCCTCGGCGTGCTGGCCCGCAAGGCCGGGCACACGCTGGCCTGCCGCGAGGACGCCGAACGCCTGCTGCGCTCCGGCGAGCTGACGGGCGTCTTCCCCGAGGGGTTCAAGGGCGTCGGCAAGCAGTACTCCGACCGCTACAAGCTGCAGCGCTTCGGGCGCGGCGGTTTCGTCGCGGCCGCGGTGCGCACCGGCGTGCCGATCATCCCGTGCTCGATCGTCGGCTCCGAGGAGATCTACCCGAAGCTGGCCGACATCAAGCCGCTCGCCCGCCTGCTCGGACTCCCGTACTTCCCGGTGACGCCGACGTTCCCGCACCTCGGCCCGCTCGGCGCGCTGCCGCTGCCCTCGAAGTGGTACATCGAATTCGGCAAGCCCATCGCCACCACGTCCTACGAGCCGGAGGCCGCCGACGACCCGATGACCATGTTCGAGGTCACCGACCAGGTCCGCGAGACCATCCAGCAGACGCTCTACAAGCTGCTCACCAAGCGCCGCAACCCGTTCACGGGATAGTTGGCTGTGTTTTTGGCGCGCTGGCGCGCGCGTGTTCGCGGCCTCTATGTCTCGCTTCCCAGCGGTCGAGACTCGCGACTTCGTCGCATGCGCTTCGACCGCTGGGAAGCGAGACGGCCGCGAACGGTCGCTCGTCGGGCTCGCTCCGTGCGGGGTGATCGGGTGCCGACGTTGTGTGTGGTGGTCTGCTAAGCCGCGGTCAGTGTTCGCGTCGCCTGGTGACCGCCGCCGCGACGGCCCCACCTGCTGCGCCCAGAGCGAGCGCCGTCGGCACGCCGATCTTGGCCGCCTTGCGTCCGGTGCGGAAGTCGCGAATCTCCCAGCCGCGGTTCTTGGCGACCTCGCGTAGGTCCGAGTCGGGATTGATCGCGACCGCCGTGCCGACCAGCGAGAGCATGGGCACGTCGTTGTGGCTGTCGGAGTACGCGGTACAGCGCTTGAGGTTCAGGCCCTCGCGGACGGCCAGCGTGCGCACCGCGTGCGCCTTCCCGAGTCCGTGCAGGATGTCGCCGACCAGGCGTCCGGTGAACTTGCCGTCGACGCTCTCCGCCACGGTGCCCAGTGCGCCGGTCAGGCCGAGCCGCTTGGCGATCACCTGGGCCAGCTCCACCGGCGTCGCGGTGACCAGCCAGACCTGCTGGCCCGCGTCCAGGTGCATCTGCGCGAGCGCCCTGGTGCCCGGCCAGATCTTGTCGGCGATGATCTCGTCGTAGATCTCCTCGCCGAGCGCCGCCAGCTCGGAGGTCGGGCGGCCCGCGATGAACGAGAGCGCCTTCTCCTTGCCGGAGGCCATGTCGGTGCTGCTCTCCTTGCCGGTGACGCGGAACTTCACCTGCTTCCACGCCACGTCGACCAGGTCGGAGGTCTTGAAGTACTTGCGCGCCGCCAGACCGCGCGCGAAGTGCACGATCGAGGCGCCCTGCACCATCGTGTTGTCCACGTCGAAGAACGCCGCGGCGGTCAGGTCGCGCGGCACCTCCGGTCCTATCGGCTCGGCCGCCGCGAGCTCCGATTCGTGCAGCGAGAGCGCCGCGTCGGCACTGGCCTCACCGGCCAGATTCGCCCGGACCTCCTCCTCGGTAGGTCCGAACGGGCTGCGGGAGATGCGGGCGAGCTGATCCTGCAGGCCCTGGCCGAGCGGGCCCAGGTGCCACCGCACCGGGAACTCGCCGAACCGGCCCGCGATGAACCCGGCCCTCTCCACCTTCGATCGTTCCGGCACCAGTACCTCCGCCCGTTCGCGCGAACCACGTCCACAGTAACTGGCTTCGGCGACAGTCACCCGGAGACCACGCGCACCGCGGGTGCGGTGGCGAGAGGATTTAATATCCGCCATGACCAATCCCACAGATGGCGCCGCCGCGCCGTCCGAACACGAAGTGATTTTGCTGACCAGAGCCGGCTGCGGGTTGTGTGCCAAGGCACTGGAGCAGTTGCGCGCGATATGCGCGGATTTCGGCATCGAACCGGGCGCCCTCGACGTCGATATCGCCGCGGAAACCGACCCTGGCCTGCGCGCGGAGTACGGCGACAGGCTTCCTGTCGTACTGCTCGACGGCCGCGAACACAGCTACTTCGACGTCGACGAGGCGCGTTTGCGGGCGGATCTGGGTCGCTGATCGGTGTGATCCGTGTCCGATTTGGCCGCCGCGCTGGTCGCGGCGGAAAATGAGGCCAATTTCACCGACTTTGTGCAGGGCTTCACAAGCGGTTACGGTGGTGGCAACGCGACCCGCATGCCGAGGCTGCGGACGCCTTGAAATCCGATACTTCGACCATGGCACCGGACCGCCGCCGGGCTCGAGGTCGAACGACGAACCGGACCTGTGCGCAGGCCGGAACGAGGAGCCGACGACGTGACAGAGCAGCATGAGGCGCCGGGCGGCGTCTCCAGGGCTCTGCAGAAAGACATCCCGCAGGCCACTGTGGCGCGGCTGGCTACCTATCTCCGGGTCCTCGCCATGTTGGCCGACGACGGTGTGCTCATCGTATCGAGTGAGGAACTCGCTGTCGCGGCGGGTGTCAATTCGGCCAAGTTGCGCAAGGACTTGTCCTTCCTCGGCCCCAACGGCGTCCGGGGCGTCGGCTATGACGTCGCGAAGTTGCGAACCAGGATCGAGGACGTGCTCGGTCTGTCGGGTGGACATCGCGTGGTGCTCGTCGGCGTCGGAAATCTGGGCCGGGCCCTGGTCGGCTACGGCGGCTTCCGTCGCCGCGGATTCAGCGTGGTCGGCCTCTTCGACGCCGATCCCGACGTGGTCGGCCGGTCGGTGGCCGGACTCACCGTGCGCGATGTGGCGGGCTTGGCCGCGGGCGTGGCCGAACTGGAACCCACCATCGCGGTCATCGCGGTGCCCGACGACGCGGCCCAGGACGTGTGCGACCAGCTGGTCGCCGCCGGGTTGCAGTCGATTCTGAGCTTCTCCGCGTGCGGGCTGATCGCGCCGCCCGCGGTGGAAGTCCGCCGGGTGGACCTGGCGGTCGAAATGCAGATGTTGTCGTTCGAACGGACCCGTAACGCCGAGCCGGAGCCGCTGCCCGAGGTGGCGCACGTGGGGTCCGGCCGGATCGCGCGCCGCGTGCCGACTCCGCACTCCCCGGCCGGGCACCCGGCCCTCACGCACTCGACGACCTCGCATTCGGCAACGGAGCCAAGCAGCAAGGGATCGGTGGTCACACCATGAGTATTCTGCTCGTCGGGATTTCGCATCGGAGCGCTCCCGTCGCAGTGCTGGAGAAGGTCGCCATCACCGATGCCGACCGTCCCAAGCTGATCGATCGAATGCTCGCCTCCAGCCACATCTCCGAGGCCATGATCGTCTCGACCTGTAACCGCGTCGAGGTGTACGCGGTGGTCGACGCCTTCCACGGTGGTCTCGCCGAGGTCGGCGATCTGCTCACCAAGCATTCCGGGCTGCCGCTGCCCGATCTGACCAAGCACGCTTATGTGCGCTACAGCGAGGCGGCCGCCGAGCACCTGTTCGCGGTGGCCAGCGGGCTGGACTCGATGGTCGTCGGCGAGCAGCAGGTGCTCAGCCAGATCCGCGGCGCCTACGCCACCGCCGACGCTCAGCAGGCTGTCGGGCGCACCTTGCACGAGCTGGCCCAGCACGCGCTGCGCGTCGGCAAGCGAGTCCACTCCGAGACCGGCATCGACCGCGCGGGCGCGTCCGTGGTGTCGGTCGCGCTGGACCGGGCCAAGCAGGTGCTGGGCGATCTGGCCGGCCGCACGGCCGTGGTGGTCGGCGCGGGCGCGATGGGCGGGTTGGCCGTCGCACATCTGTCGCGCGCGGGTATCGGCCGCATCCTGGTGGTGAACCGGACCATCGCGCGGGCGCGCAGACTCGCCGAGACCGCGGGTTCCTACGGCGTCGAGTCCTCGGCGCTGGAGCTCTCCCGGCTCACCGAGGCGATGGCCGCCGCCGACGTGGTGGTCACCTGTACCGGAGCGGTCGGCGCCGTGGTGACGCTGGCCGACACGCACCGCGCGCTGGCCGATCGCGATCGCGTCGAATTCCCGGCGACCGAGCGTCCGCTGGTGTTCTGCGACCTCGGTCTGCCGCGCGACGTCGAGCACGCGGTGGCGGGTCTGCCGGGTGTTGCGGTGATCGACATCGAGACTTTGCAGCGCGATCCGGCCGCGGGCGCCGCGGCCGACGACACCGCCGCCGCGCGGTCGATCGTCGCCGACGAACTCGCCAAATACCTGGCGGGTCAGCGCATGGCCGAGGTGACCCCGACGGTCGCCGCCCTGCGCCAGCGGGCCGCCGAAGTGGTGGAAGCCGAACTGCTGCGGCTGGACTCGCGGCTGCCGAGCCTGGCCGATCCGGAGCGCGACGAGGTGGCGCGCACCGTGCGCCGGGTCGTCGACAAGCTGCTGCACGCGCCGACCGTGCGGGTGAAGCAACTCGCGTCGACGCCGGGCGGCGACAGCTACGCCGAAGCGCTACGCGAACTTTTCGAACTCAAACCAGGTGCGGCGCAAGCGGTTGCCGCTCCGATGGAAATCAGCACGCTCACCGGTGATCTCGGTCTCGGCCTCGCCGACGATTTCACCGCGGGACATCTCGGCGAGGAGGGCAAGTCGGCATGACCGTCGTTCAGGAAGAGGACAACATGACCGCCGACGGCACCCGCGCGCCGTGGCGCATCGGCACCCGAGGCAGCCTGCTCGCGCTGACCCAGGCGGGCACCGTGCGCGACGCGCTGATCGCGGCCGGGCATCCGGCCGAGCTGGTCGTGGTGAAGACGCCCGGCGATCTCTCCTCCGATCCGGTGCAGACGATCGGCGTCGGCGTGTTCACCTCGGCGCTGCGCGACGAGCTGGCCGCGGGCACGATCGACATCGCGGTGCACTCCTACAAGGACCTGCCGACCGCGCCGGACTCCCGCTTCACCATCGCCGCGATTCCACCGCGCGAGGACCCGCGCGACGCTTTGGTCGCCCGCGACGGACTGGTGCTCGGCGAACTGCCCGCCGGTTCCCGCATCGGCACTTCGGCGCCGCGCCGCGCGGCTCAGCTGGCGGCCCTCGGCCTCGGCCTGGAGATCGTGCCGCTGCGGGGCAACCTGGACACCCGCCTGCGCAAGGTCACCGACGGTGAACTCGACGCGGTGGTGGTGGCGAGAGCCGGTCTGTCCCGGATCGGCAGGCTCGACGCGGTGACCGAGGCACTGGAGCCGGTGCAGATGCTGCCCGCTCCCGCGCAGGGCGCGCTCGCTGTCGAATGCCGCAGCGACGACGCCGAGACCATCGAGGCGCTTACCCGGCTCGACGACGCGGCCACCAGGGCCGCCGTCATCGCCGAACGGTCGCTGCTCGCCGAGCTGGAGGCCGGGTGCACCGCGCCGATCGGCGCGCTCGCCGAGGTCGTCGAGTCGCTCGACGACGACGGCCGCATCGTCGACGAGCTCTCGCTGCGCGCCTGCGCCGCCGCCGCCGACGGATCCGAGGTGCTACGCGCTTCGGTGGTCGGCGCACCCGCCGAGGCCGACCGGCTCGGCCGCACGCTCGCGCAAGAGCTCTTGGAGCTGGGGGCGCGCGAGCTGCTCGGTAACCCCGGACCAGACGACGCCACCGATGCGAGATCCGACGGTGACGTCCCGAACACGCAGCGGTCGCGACCGGGCGCGGCCGAAGGTCGTATCAGCAATCCCAGCCCAATGGAGAACAACCAATGAGCCGAGCCACCAAGAAGCACCCCGGTCGGATCTTGTTCGTCGGGTCGGGTCCCGGCGACCCGGCGCTGCTGACAGTGCGTGCGCGCGAGGTGCTCGGGCGGGCGACACTGGCTTTCACCGATCCCGATGTCGACAAGGGTGTGCTCGCGCTGATCGGCACCGCCGTCGAGGAGAACGAGGACGGCACCCGGCCGGTCGACGTGCGACCCGCGCTCGGTGAGCCCGCGGAGGTCGCCAAGACGCTCATCGCCGAGGCGCGCAACGGCCACGACGTGGTCCGCGTCGTCGCGGGCGATCCGCTGACCGCCGATTCGGTGATCACCGAGGTCACCGCGGTGACCCGTTCGCACATGGTCTTCGAGGTGCTGCCCGGCCTGCCGAACGGTTCCGCGGTGCCGAGCTACGCGGGCATCGCGCTCGGCTCCGGCCACACCGAGGCCGACGTGCGCGGCGAGGTCGACTGGGCCGCGTTGGCCGCCGCGCCGGGCCCGCTGGTCCTGCACGCCACCTCCGGCCACCTGGCCGAGACCGCGAGCGCGCTGGTCGAGCACGGCATGGCGCCGCAGACTCCGGTCGCGGTGACCGTGCGCGGCACCACCCGCCAGCAGCGCACCATCGAAGCGACGCTGGCCACGCTGAACAGCGCCGCCTCCGAGCTGGTCGGTCCGCTGGTGGTGACCATCGGCAAGGCGGTCGCCACCCGGTCGAAGATGTCGTGGTGGGAGTCGCGCGCGCTGTACGGCTGGACCGTGCTCGTGCCGCGCACCAAGGATCAGGCCGCCGAGATGAGCGAGCGGCTGGTCACCCACGGCGCCATCCCGATGGAGGTGCCGACCATCGCGGTCGAGCCGCCGCGCAGCCCGGCGCAGATGGAGCGCGCCGTCAAGGGTCTGGTCGACGGCCGCTACCAGTGGGTGGTGTTCACCTCCACCAACGCGGTGCGCGCGGTGTGGGAGAAGTTCGCCGAATTCGGTTTGGACGCGCGGGCGTTCAGCGGCGTGAAGATCGCCTGCGTCGGCGAGGCCACCGCGGACAAGGTGCGCTCGTTCGGCATCAACCCGGAGCTGGTGCCCTCGGGTGAGCAGTCCTCCGAGGGCCTGCTCGCCGACTTCCCGCCCTACGACGACGTTTTCGATCCGGTGAACCGGGTGCTGCTGCCGCGCGCCGACATCGCCACCGAGACGCTGGCCGAGGGTCTGCGCGACCGCGGCTGGGAGATCGACGACGTGACCGCCTACCGCACGGTGCGCGCCTCGCCGCCGCCCGCGGAGACCCGCGAGATGATCAAGACCGGCGGTTTCGACGCGGTCCTGTTCACCTCGTCCTCCACGGTGCGCAACCTGGTCGGCATCGCGGGCAAGCCGCACGCGCGCACCATCGTGGCCTGCATCGGCCCGAAGACCGCCGAGACGGCCATCGAGTTCGGTCTGCGCGTGGACGTGCAGCCCGAGACCGCGCAGGTCGGCCCGCTGGTCGAGGCGCTCGCCGAGCACGCCGCCCGGCTGCGCGCCGAGGGTCTGCTGCCGCCGCCGCGAAAGAAGAGTCGCCGTAGCCGGTAAGTGCCGTCCGCTCCGCGCCCGGGTGTGATCGGCGCAGCGAAACGCCCGCCCATGGTGGGCGTTTCGCGTTTCGGGGTCTCGCGCGCGGCGAAACGCCCACCGCGTTGTGGACGTTTCGCTTTCGCGCCCGGCCTTGGGCCGGACGTCGTCAGCGGCTGTAGCGCAGCAGAGTGCGCACCAGGCGGCACGTGGTGTCCGATGGCGGGCGGATGCCGACGACTTCGGCGGTGTGGCGGATCTTCTCGTTGCTCGCCTGGGTCGGCAGGTAGATCCCGGAGTCGAGAAGGGCGATGCTCAGCCGCATCGCCTTGAGCCTGCGGTTGTGCGTGACGTACCACTTGCGTGGACGTCCAGCAGGCAGCGGACGCTTTTCCAGCGGCCGGTAGGGCGTGATGATCGTGGACTTTCGGGCGGCTGCGGTCGCGGGCACTTGCGTCCTCCCCTCGCGATCGGGAACCCGGCGGATCCCCTCGAACACAGCTTCGATTCTACCCGCACCCACCGACAAAAACCGCTGGCCGCAACCCTTTTCGCACTCAGTCGGTGCACACCGATTGCTTGATCTGCGGGTTGCGTCCGGTCGCCGAGCCGATCGCGTTCGCGGTCGCGTCGGCCCTGGTCGGACCCCGGCCCCAGGACCAGCTGTTGTCTTTGGCTCGCGCGACGGCGCCGCACTTGTCGACGAAGTTCACCAGCACGCGGCAGTCGGACTTGCCGCACGTGTCGACAGCGACGCGTTCGGCCCTCGTCTTCGTGCTGTAGTTGCGCGCGCCGCCGGTGGCCCCGGTCGACGGCGAGTAGGCGATGGCGCCCCACTCGTCCGCACGCGCCACGGCCGGTCCCGCGGAGACGCTGAGCAGCGTTCCGGCGACGGCCGCGGTCAGCGTCACGCGCAATACGGTGGTGGTCAGCTTTTTCATCGGGATCCCCCAAAAGATCTGTCCGGCAGCTCGTTTGCCGCGTCGAATCGACCCTATCGAGCCTGCTTACCGTCCTCCGAACGATTCCTTAACACCTCGAACCCCTACGTCCCGAGGATGTGGTCGTCGTCAGGGCTCGAGGAGGAGGCGGAGGGCTTCGGGGTGGCCGAGGTCGGCGGCTTGACGGAGCCAGGAGGTCGACTCGTCGGCGGTGGGGGAGTCCAGGGTGGCGGGAATTCCGCCGTCCCGCAGGGCGATTGCCAAGTGGAACATGGAGTCGGGGTCGCCGGACGCCGCCCCTCGGCGCAGCCAGTGCTCGCCTCGATCGGTGTCGCCGAGGTCGAGATACAGGGCGCCGAGCACCGCCATCGCGTCGCGGCGGCCGCGGCGCACGGCTTCGGTGAGCAATCCGACGGCGCGCTCGAATTCACCCGCGCGGGCCGAGTACACGCCGAGACTGCGCATGGCCGTGGGGTTTCCGCCTTCGGCTGCGCGCTCGTACCAGCGCACGGCCGTTTCGTCGTCTCCGCGCCGGTGCGCGATGACGCCCATGTTCGCCATCGCCTCGGCGTCCCCGGCCGCGGCCCCGGGCTGTAACCAGCGCTCCGCCGCATCCAGTTCCCCGCGCTCCAGATACAGCGCACCGAGTTGCAGATCCGCGCCCGCGCAACCCGCGGCGGCCGCCTGCTCCCACCATCCGACGGCCTCCGCGACGCGTCCGTCCGCCTCGGCGAGCTCGCCGAGCGGGCCGAGCGCCGACACGCTCCCGAGTTCCGCGGCCCGCCGTAGGTAGTGCTCCGCACCGCCCGCGTCGTCGACCTCGCGCAGCGCCTCGGCCAGCCGCTCCATCGCCCACACGTCGCCGCCGTCGGCGAAGCGCCGCAGCGCCGCCACGCGCTGTCCGTACCGGTCGTAACCCGTCATCGCTCTGCCTCCGAATCCGGTTCGCCGAGAGGTGCCCCGTCGTCGAGAAACCTCATCTTCAGGATCGCGCAGAAATCTCGCTTTCGGTCGCCATGGCATCGATTCCGTCGACCGGTTCGGCGGCCACGCGTCGGTCGGGCGGTGGGCCGGATCACCACCGCCCCATGCGCTCGCGACACCTCCGCTCAGCAGGCGTATCGTGCGATTCATGACCGGAATGGACCGCCCGCGGCGGTTGCGCCGTACTCCCGCTCTGCGCCGTCTCGTGGCCGAAACCACATTGGAACCACGGCAATTGGTGCTGCCGATGTTCGTGGCCGACGGACTGGACGAGCCGCGCGAGATCGGCTCGATGCCGGGGGTCCACCAGCACTCGATGGACTCGCTGCGCAAGGCGGCGGTGGAGGCCGTCACGGCGGGCGTCGGTGGGCTCATGTTGTTCGGCGTGCCCAAGCCGGAGGACAAGGACGCCACCGGCAGTCAGGCCAGCGACCCGAAGGGCATTCTGAACCGGGGTCTGCGCGCGCTGTCCGAGGAGGTCGGCGACGCGACGGTGATCATGGCCGACACCTGCCTCGACGAGTTCACCGATCACGGCCACTGCGGCGTGCTCGCGACCAACGGCGCGGTGGACAACGACGCGACCCTGCACCGCTACGTCGACATGGCGATCTCCCAGGCCGAAGCGGGCGCCCACCTGCTCGGCACCAGCGGCATGATGGACGGTCAGGTCGGCGCGATCCGGCGCGGCCTGGACGCGGTCGGCCGCACCGACACCGGCATCCTCGCCTACGCCGCGAAGTACGCCTCGGCCTTCTACGGCCCGTTCCGCGAAGCAGTCGGCTCCTCGCTGGAGGGCGACCGCCGCACCTACCAGCAGGACCCGGCCAACCGCAGGGAGTCGCTGCGCGAGCTCGAACTGGACCTGGCCGAGGGCGCCGACATCGTGATGGTCAAGCCGGCCATGTCGTACCTGGACATCCTGCGCGACGTCGCCGACCGGTCGACGGTGCCGGTGGCGGCCTACCAGATCTCCGGCGAGTACGCGATGATCACCGCCGCCGCGCAGCGCGGCTGGATCGACCGCCGCGGCGCGATCCTGGAATCGCTGGTCGGCATTCGCCGGGCGGGTGCGGACATCGTGCTCACCTACTGGGCGACCGAGGCCGCACACTGGTTGTCGTGACGAACTACCCGAGACCGATGGGCGTCGCGCCGTTCCCGCAGCGGCCGCCGATGCCCGAAGACATCCGTACGGCCCGCCAAGTGTGGTGGGGAATCATCGGATTCGGCGTGGTGCAGCTGGTCGGCACGGTGCTCACCTCGTTGCAGCAGCGCGACGACCTCGACCAGCGGATGTTCGACCAGGGCAAGGCGGGCGACCCGAATTTCGCCATGGCCACCGCCGAACTGGTGGTGTCCCTGATGCTCGTCGGAATGGTGCTCGGTGGTCTCGCGCTGGCCGCGGGCGCGTTCGCCGTCGTGCACCAGTTCGGCCGGGGCAAACTCTGGGCGCGCACGGTCCTGACCGTCGTCGCGATCTGGCTGGTGCTCGGTGCCGTCGCGGCCCTGTTCGCCCTGGACGCGGTCACCGGTGTTGCCTCGCTGGTGGCGGGCGGCGCGGCTATCGTGCAGGGCGTGTTGGCCGGTGGCGCGCTGTATCTCAGCTACCGTCCGGAGTCCACGACTTGGTTCCAGCCGAACCGCCGCTGAACGGATGACCGCGGCGTCACCGAGTTTGTCGCCGTAGTGCAGACATGTATGGTGAGGGTTGTCACAGTAGACATGGGAACCGGTAGTTATTGGTCATGCGTTGTCTTGCGTTGCGTGAGGGCGTCATCCAGTGAGCTCCGGGAGATCGGAGGCATAGATGCGAGTGGTGATCCAACAGCCGCAGAGCATTCGGCGAGATTTGCTCGTCCTCAGCCTGCTGATCCTGTTCGGCGTGGTCACCGTCGCGGTCCTGCTGCTGCCGGGGCTGGTCGGCTGAATTCACCGGCGGTGCGAGCCGGAGCCCCGCGCGTTCGGATGCGCGATCTGATGGGTAGTGCGGCGTGAGCGACGGCGACGCGGTCTTGTTCGCGGAGCCGGGTGCGCGGTGGCGCGCGGTGGCCTACGGCCCGCTGCTCTGTCTTCTCGTCCTCGTGCTGGAACTGGTCACGTCCAGTCCGGCGCACTGGTTCGCGCTGATCTTCTGCGGCGCGCTGATCGCGGCTTTCGTTGCGCTGCAAGTTTTCGCGGGCCGCCGTCACGTCAGCGTCGAGTTGACCGAGTCGACCCTGCGCCAAGGCGCCGAGACCCTGCCGCTGACCGGCATCGCGAGCGTGCTGCCGGAGCGCGACGAGCACTCCTGGAATGATGAGGACTGGGAGTCCGCGCGTGCGCTCGGCGAGCTGAGCGGTGTGCCGCGCAGACGCAAGGGAATCGGGCTGCGGCTGCGCGACGGCGGACTCGTGCAAGCGTGGGCGCGCGATCACCGCGGCCTGCGGACCGCACTCACCGCGGTGCTGGATCGTGCGGGGGTCGCGGCGCCGGAGTCCGAGGGTGTTGCGGCGCAGCGGTCCGAGGACACCGTGGCGACGGAGATCGAGGGCGTCGCAGTGCGGGAGTCCGAGAGCAGCGAAGAACGGCACAGCGAGAACGGAGCGGACCGGTGAGACGTGACATGGAGGTGGCGGTCGGCGAGGCCCTCGCGGCCGTCGTCGCGCTGGTGCTCGCGGTGCTGAGCTGGAACCGCGGGACCGTCGCCACGGTGTTCGCGCCGCTCGGCGAGATGCCCGCATTCGAGGCGACCCGCTATGTCGGGCCGTGGCTGATGCTCGCGGCGTTCCTCGTCGCGGTGGCGGGCCTGCTCGGCATCGACGCCGTGACCCGCGTGCTGCGGTCCGCCGCGGAGAAATGACATCGACCGGACAACCCGGTCGACACGGATAGCCGCCCCGTTTCACCTGCGCGGGGGCGGGAACATCCACCCCATGAAGCCGACAATCCACGCGAAGAAGATCGCCATCGGGGTTGTGGCCGGTGGCCTGATCGGTGCGGCCGGTGCGGTCCCGGCAGCCGCGGCGCCCGTCGAATACACACCGCCGCCGCCGGTGCCGGTGACACCCGCGTTCACCGCGACCGAGCCGCCCGGACTGATGAAGCTGCTGCCCCCGCCACTGGCCTGTCTGGCCACCACCGGGTTCGCGTTGTTCTGCGTGGGCATCACCTGAGCCCGGCATCTGAAACGTACTCGCTTCGAGAGCCGATACGCCTTGTGGCACACCGGTATTCGCCGGTGAGCCTATCGAATGGAAGGTGTTGCTCGTGAAGGTTCTCGGTGCGAGGTTCGGTGCGGCCCTTGTCGCGTTCGCGGCGATCGGTTTGGCGGCCGCGCCCGCCATGGCGGACGGCGCGGGGTTGCCCTTGGAGCCGACGGCTCCCGTCGCCGGTCTGGTGCCGGAGACCGGGTCGGCGGGCGCGCTGAACGGGCTCATGTGCTCGTTGCAGACGCTGTCCGCCTCGGCTCCCTGCATCAACACATAGGCGTAGCTCCGCCTCCGGTCATGCGCGGTCTGCGGGCGGACTTCGTCCGGCCGCGTCCCTTGGGACCCGAAACCGCTGTAGCCGAATGATTTACGCTCGCCCGCGGACTCCGGTCCGCGGGCGAGTTCCTTCGTTCAGTCCGTCCAGCTCTGGAAGACGTCGAGGATCCGGCCGTTGCGGGTGCCGGGGGCGTTCACGTACACGGTCACCGTGCCGTCGGAATGTCTGGCGGTCTCGGCGATCACCTGGCGCAGCGAGGCGTGCACTCCGCCGTGCTGATCGCGGTGGAGTTCGGTGTCTTTGTGTAGTCCCGCCCCCATGCGGTCCAACGGCACGAACATCGTGACCACCGCGGGCACCGGGCCGGCCGCTAGCGCGACCGTCTCCTCGTGGCTGAGCCGGACGCCGACGCGACCCTGCGCGGGATCGGCGACCGGTACGGCCGCCGCGGCGGTTCCCGCGCCGAATACCGCTGTCGCGGTGGTGAATACGGCCAAGGTAGCCGTGCTGACGAGTGCGAACCGCATGAAGAGCCTCCCGAGGGTAGCTGCTGCGACGACCAATCGAGATTACGGACGAGTCGCCCGATATCGCCGCAAACGCCCGCTCGGCGTGTTGTCCCGGATTGCGGCGCGCGTCACTCTCCTACACCCTGTCGTCGACCGGGTTCGCCGGGGCTGCGACACTGGAGGCCGTGAGTTCTTCTCCGCGCGTGACCAGGGCATCGGTGCCGGTTTCCGCTCAGCTCTTCGACCGGGCGAGTTCGGTGATCCCCGGCGGTGTCAACTCGCCGGTGCGGGCGTTCAAGTCGGTCGGCGGCACGCCGCGGTTCATCGCGTCCGCGAACGGATACACGCTCACCGACGCCGACGGCAACGACTACGTCGACCTGGTGTGCTCCTGGGGCCCGATGATTCTCGGGCACGCTCATCCCGCGGTGGTCGAGGCCGTGCAGCGGGCCGCGGTCGGCGGCTTGTCCTTCGGCGCGCCGACCGCCGCCGAGATCGAACTCGCCGAGTTGATCGTCGAGCGCGTCGCGCCGGTCGAACGGGTGCGGTTGGTGAACTCCGGTACCGAGGCCACCATGAGCGCGGTGCGCCTGGCGCGCGGCTACACGGGCCGCACCAAGATCATCAAGTTCAGCGGCTGCTACCACGGCCACGTCGACGCGCTGCTCGCCGACGCGGGCTCCGGCGTCGCGACACTCGGCCTGCCCACCTCGCCCGGCGTCACGGGCGCGCAGGCGAGCGACACCATCGTGCTTCCGTACAACGACCTCGAGGCGGTGGCGGCGGCCTTCGCGGCGCACCCCGGTCAGATCGCCTGCGTGATCACCGAGGCCGCCGCGGGCAACATGGGCGCGGTCGCGCCGCTGCCCGGTTTCAACGAAGGGCTGCGCGCGCTGACCGCCGAGCACGGCGCGCTGCTGATCATGGACGAGGTCATGACCGGGTTCCGGGTCAGCCGCTCCGGCTGGTTCGGCCGCGACGGCGTCACCGGTGATCTCTACACCTTCGGCAAGGTGATGAGCGGTGGTCTGCCCGCCGCCGCGTTCGGCGGACGCGCCGAGGTGATGAACCAGCTCGCTCCGCTCGGCCCCGTCTACCAGGCGGGCACGCTCTCGGGTAACCCCGTCGCCGTCGCCGCGGGTCTCGCCACGCTGCGCGCCGCCGACGACGCGGTCTACGCCGCGCTGGATCGCAACGCCGAACGGCTCGGCGGGCTGCTCGCCGAGGCGCTCGGCGCGGCAGGGGTCGAGCACCAGGTCCAGTTCGCGGGCAATATGGTGAGCGTGTTCTTCTCCGACCGTCCGGTCACCGACTACGCCACCGCCAAGGCCAGCCAGACCTGGCGTTTCCCAGCCTTCTTCCATGCGCTGCTGGACGGCGGCGTGTACGCGCCGCCGAGCGCGTTCGAGGCGTGGTTCGTCTCCGCGGCGCTCGACGAGGACGCATTCGACCGAATCGCCGCAGCTCTGCCCGCCGCCGCGAACGCGGCCGCGGCCGCAACCCCCGAAGGATCCCGCGCGTGAGTTCCGACCACGACCAGCCCGGCGCCGCCCGCCGCGAACTACCGAACAACCCGGACGAAACGACCGACGTCCCCCCGAACGTCGACTCGCCCTTCAGTGAGGCCGAGGCCGTCGGCGCGCTCACCGAGGCCGACATCGCCGAGGAAGCCGCCGCCCGCGCCGCGGCATCGGCGGCCGCCGCGGCCGAGCCCGTCTCGCCGGTCGACGAGGTCGTCGCGGATGCGCCCGCTTCGACCGAAGGTGACGCCGCCGCTGAGACCGACGAGCCTTCCGGTGCCGAGTCTCGGACCGAGATCGACGAACTGGCCGCCGCCGACGCCGCCGCTGAGGCCGAGAGCGCTGCCGCTGACGTGAACGCCGCCACCGGAGTCGAGAACGCCGACGCCACCGACTCCGCATCCGAGCTGCCCACGACCGCAAGCACCGCCGACGCGACCGTTACCCAAGCGGTCGCCGACGAGCCGCCCGCCGTCGCCAAGGACTCCGAAACCACCGCGCGCGTCACCACCAAGCCCCGCTCCGCCGAACCCGAGTTCGAGGCAGGCCCCGACGTCGAGACCATCGTGCATGTCCTGCGGCACGGCGAGGTGCACAACCCGAAGGGCATCCTTTACGGCCGCCTGCCCGGCTTCAGCCTGTCCGTCGCAGGTCGGGCGCAGGCGGGCGCAGTCGCGCGGGCGCTGTCCGATCACGACATCGCCGTGGTCATCGCCTCCCCGCTGCAGCGCGCGCAGGAGACCGCGGCGCCGATAGCCGAACAGCACGGCGTGCTCGTGCGCACCGACGAGAACCTCATCGAGGCGGGCAACACCTTCGAGGGCCTGCGCGTGTCCGTCGGCGACGGCGCGCTGCGCAAGCCGCGGCACTGGTGGAAGCTGCGCGACCCGTTCACCCCGTCCTGGGGCGAGCCGTACTTGCAGATCGCCCACCGGATGCTCGCGGCCGTGAACAAGGCTCGGGTCGAGGCGGCCGGGCGCGAGGCGGTGCTCGTCTCGCACCAGCTGCCGGTCTGGACGCTGCGCCGCTTCCTGCAGGGCCAGCGGCTCTGGCACGACCCGCGCACCAGGCAGTGCTCGCTCGCCTCGCTGACCTCGCTGGTCTACCAGGGCGACACGCTGGTCGACATCGTCTACTCCGAGCCCGCGGGCGGTTCGGATCCCACGGTGCACGGCGCATGATCCGCTCCACCGCGTCATTCGCGACAACCCGGCCGGCCTCCGCACGGAAGCTGGCCGGGCGGGTCGTGCCGGTGCTCCTCGCGTGCGTGGCCTTGGTCGCCGCGCTCGCCGGCTGCTCGACCGGATCGGACGCGGTGGCCACCGGCGGCACCTTCCAATTCGTCTCGCCCGGCGGCAAGACCGACATCTTCTACAACCCGCCCGCCGCGCGCGGCACCATCGGCGAGCTGTCCGGCCCGGATCTGATGACCGAGGGCAAGACGATCTCGGTCGCCGACTTCCCCGGCAAGGTGGTCGTGATCAACCTGTGGGGCCAGTGGTGTGGGCCGTGTCGCGCGGAGGCGCCCGCGCTGGAGCAGGTCTACGAGGCCACCAAGGACAAGGGCGTCGCCTTCCTCGGCATCAACGTCCGCGATCCGCAGCGAGACAAGGCGCAGGACTTCGTCACCGACAACAAGGTCGGCTACCCGTCCATCTACGACCCGTCCATGCGCACCCTGCTCGCGCTCGGCGGCAACTTCCCGACCAGCGTCATCCCGACCACTCTCGTCCTGGACCGGCAGCACCGCGTCGCGGCCGTCTACCTGCGGTCGCTGATCGCGGACGACCTGCGGCCGATCATCGAGACACTCGCCGGGGAGGCCCAGCAGTGACGCGGTGTGTGACCTCGCGGTGCGTGCGGTGACGGTGCTCGCGAGCGTGGGAGATTCGTTCCAGCAGACGGCGGCGACCGGGCCGCTGCTGCTGGCGCTCGGTGCGTGCCTGCTCGCCGGACTGGTGTCGTTCGCTTCACCGTGCGTCGTTCCGCTGGTGCCCGGCTATCTGTCGTACCTGGCGGGTTTGGTCGGCGCCGAGGCTCCGCCCGCGACCGCCGAATCCGCGAAGAGCCAGTCGGCGGTCGCGGTGGCCCAGCGCGGCGCGAAGCTGCGTGTTGCCGGTGCGGCCGGACTGTTCGTCGCCGGGTTCACCGTGGTCTTCGTGCTCGCGACGGCCACCGTGTTCGGCGTGATCCAGACCCTCAACGTGAATCGCGAACTGCTGCAACGCGTCGGCGGCGTGGTCACGATTCTGATGGGTCTGGTGTTCGTCGGTCTGGTGCCCGCGCTGCAGCGCGATACCAGGATGGAGCCGCGCCGCCTGACCAGCCTCGTCGGCGCACCGCTGCTCGGCGGCGTCTTCGCGCTCGGCTGGACGCCGTGCCTCGGACCGACGCTGTCCGGCGTGATGGCGGTGGCCGCGGGCACCGAGGGCACCACCGCCGTGCGCGGCGTGGCGCTCATCGTCGCCTACTGCCTCGGGCTCGGTCTGCCGTTCGTGATCCTGGCCTTCGGCTCGGCAGGCGCGCTGCGCGGTGTCGGCTGGCTGCGCCGCAATTCGCGAACCATCCAGATCGTCGGCGGCATCCTGCTCATGGCCGTCGGCGTCGCGCTGGTCACGGGGGCGTGGGATCAGTTCGTGGCCTGGGTGCGCGACGCGTTCGTCTCCGAGGTGACCCTGCCGATATGACCGTGACCGACCATCCGGTGACCGAATCGCCCCGCCCGCCCCGCCAGTCGCTGTTGGGCCGCGCCTGGGCGCTCGTGCGCAACACCTGGCGCGGGCTCACCAGCATGCGCACCGCGCTGGTGCTGCTGTTCCTGCTGGCCTTGGCCGCGATCCCGGGCGCCCTGCTGCCGCAGCGGAACCTGAACGAGCAGAAGGTCAGGGAGTACATCGCCGACCGTCCGACGCTCGGACCGTGGATGGACCGGTTCGAGCTGTTCGACGTGTTCTCCAGCTTCTGGTTCACGGCCGTCTACGTGCTGCTGTTCGTCTCGCTGGTCGGCTGCATCCTGCCGCGCACCTTCGATCACTACAAGGCGTTGCGGACCCCGCCGGTCCGCGCGCCGCGCAACCTCGCCCGGTTGCCGCACCACTATTCGGGCGAGTCGACGAACAGCCCCGAGGCGTTGATCGAGCACGCGCGC
The DNA here is from genome assembly GCF_040609595.1 of Nocardia sp. NPDC004654. NCBI lineage: Bacteria > Bacillati > Actinomycetota > Actinomycetes > Mycobacteriales > Nocardiaceae > Nocardia > Nocardia sp. NPDC004654. The sequence continues at coordinate 1,129,174 of NZ_JBEXKI010000001.1, forward strand.
GCCCAGCTGCGCGGCTGGCGCACCGAGGTGCGGCCGGGCAACCGCGAGGGCGAACTCACTCTCTCCGGTGAGAAGGGCTACACCCGCGAATTCGGCAACCTGGTGTTCCACCTGGCGCTGGTCTGCCTGCTGGTGGCCATCGCGGTCGGCAAGCTGTTCGGTTACGAGGGCACCGTCATCGTGATCGCCAACAACGGTCCCGGTTTCTGCACCACCTCGCCCGCGGTGTTCGACTCCTTCCGCGCGGGCAACGTCAACGACGGCACCGGCATGACGCCGATCTGCGTGCGCGTCAAGGATTTCCAGGCCGACTACCTGCGCACCGGTCAGGCCGAGATGTTCACCTCGAACATCAGCTACCAGGCCGGATCGGATCTGACGACCGACACCTGGCGCGACGCCACCCTCCAGGTCAACCATCCGCTGCGCGTCGAAGGCGACCGTCTCTACCTGCAAGGCCACGGTTACGCGCCGACCTTCACGGTCACCTTCCCGGACGGCCAGACCAGGACCGAGACCATCCAGTGGCGGCCCGACGACGCGCAGACCTTCCTGTCCAGCGGTGTGCTGCGCATCGACCCGCCCGGCGGCCTGTACGCCACCGACGAGGAGCGCCGCAAGAACCAGATCGCCATCGAGGGCCTGTTCGCGCCGACCGCCATGCTGCACGGCAACTTGCTCACCTCGGTGTTCCCGAGTATGGACGACCCGGCCGTCGCGGTGGACATCTACCGCGGCGACACCGGCCTCGACACCGGACGCTCGCAGGATCTGTTCTCGCTGGACCAGGAGATGGTGCGGCAGGGACGGCTGACCAAGGAAGCGCGAGTCAACCTGCGCCCCGGCGAGTCGGCGACGCTGCCCAACGGCACCAAGGTGACCTTCGACGGCGCACACGAATTCGTGAACCTGCAGGTCTCGCACGACCCGGCGCAGCAGTGGGTGCTGGTGAGCGCGCTGGCCATGATGGCGGGCTTGCTGGTGTCGCTGCTGGTGAAGCGGCGGCGGATCTGGGTGCGGGTCTACCCGGCCGAGGAGTCTGCCGGTACCGTTGACCAACGACGCACTGTAGTAGAGATGGGCGGGCTCGCCAGAACCGATCAGGCGGGCTGGGGCGGCGAGTTCGACCGGCTCCGCGCGCGCCTGCTGGACGCTGGGGGCGACGTGAAGACCGACCGCGCAAGCACGGGAGAGTGAACATGCCGATCGACGAGACCCTCGCCGGGTACAGCAACCTCGCCTTCAAGTCGGCGTTCGTCATCTACGTGCTCGCGCTCGGCCTGCTGATCGCGCAGTACGCGTCGGTGCAGACGCGCAAGGCCGAGGCGCGCGAACTCGTCACCGTCGGCGGCGGAGCGGGCCCCGGCGTCCCCGGCAAGGTGGCGCCGCCGCCGCGCCGCTCGCGCGCCGAACAGTTCGGCAACATGGCGTTCGCCGTACTGCTCGTCGGCATCTTCTCGCATTTGGCCTCGATCGTGTTGCGCGGCTTCGCGACCCACCGCTTCCCGCTCGGCAACATGTACGAGTTCATCACGATGGCGTGCGCGGCGGCGCTGATCGTCGGGCTCGGATTCCTGTACGAGCAGAAGTTCCGTGCCATGTGGGTGTTCCTGCTCGCGCCGGTGCTCGTCCTGATGTTCCTGGCCGGGCAGGTGCTCTACGCCGACGCCGCTCCGGTGGTGCCCGCCCTGAAGTCGTTCTGGCTGCCCATCCACGTCACCGTGGTGAGCGTCGGCAGCGGCATCTTCCTGCTCTCCGGCGTCGCGAGCCTGCTCTTCCTGTACCGGATCCGCCAGCCCGAGGGCCAGGAGTCCGACAACCTCCTCGGCAAGATCGCCCGCAGGCTGCCCGACGCCCGCGCCCTCGACCGCCTCGCCTACAAGACCACCATCATCGGCTTCCCGCTCTTCGGCGCGGGCGTCATCCTCGGCGCTGTCTGGGCCGAAGCCGCCTGGGGCCGCTTCTGGGGCTGGGACCCCAAGGAAACCTGTTCCTTCATCGCCTGGGTCCTCTACGCCGCCTACCTGCACGCCCGCGCCACCTCCGGCTGGCGCGACACCAAAGCGGCCTGGATCAACGTCGCCGGTTTCGTCGCGATGCTGTTCAACCTCTTCATCATCAACATCGTCATCTCGGGTCTGCACAGCTACGCCGGGCTGAACTAAACAGCTTCTACCTGTGCGTTCAGGTCTCTCCGTCATCACTTGCGCCCGGCTCACCGGCCTCGGTACGCAGTGAGTACGCAGTGGAACCGGGCCACTCCCGGATCGCCGCACCGACGGCGGTACGAGTTGTCTCATCCGCATCCGGCCACAGGTGCGCGTAGTGGTAATGCCGATTACAGACTGTCGGTACCGACTCGTAAGGTGGCCTGGCCGAGTCGAAGGGTGGATGTTCGTGACTGAGACCATTACGGGCCTGACGGAAGAGGATGGGCAGACCATCGGGTTCGTGGTGAGCTGCTGGTACAACGATGTGATCGAACTTGCCGAGCTCCGCAAGTGGTGTGAGCACGTAATCATCACGAACGAGATGCAGGACATCCCTCACTACATGTTCGACCTGGTGAATGTCGACTCGCCCGGCGAGATCCTGGACATCATCGGTTTCTTGCCTGGCGAGGTATCGCGACAGGAGGACCGCGCGTTGTACGGCATCGCCTTTGGCCGCGGCCGGGATGTTTTCGACCCTCCCCTCAGCCGGACGGCAGCGCAGCGCGCGTTGCAGGCCAGACCGGATGTGCTGCAGCGATTCCGGGACGTTTTCCCGTTCATCGAACTGGATACATAGGCGCGGCAACGCCCTCTCCTGCCGATGAGCGCGTCGCCAGACGCGGTGCGACGGCATTCTGGATGCACCGACAGCCGCTGGATGGAGGACCTACGCGGTATCAGCCGCGCTAATCGGTCTGGAGTTGCCAGCCCTCCGCCTCGATGTGGTCGAATGCCGCATCGAGCATGGTTCGACCCGGGGCGTCTTCCTCCCACCACAGCGACCAGTGCACTGAAACCGACAACCTGAGTTGGTCGTAGTGGAAGTGAGTGTCGGAGTATCCGAAATCACGGTCGACATGCAGTGTCAGCGGTGTCCAAAATCCGAGATCCGGTCGGCTCACCCACGCAGTGTCCTGTCGACGGACCAGCGGTATCCGAAGGTCCCGCACCTTGTTGTCGTCGTCATCGACGATGAGGTAATCGACCTGCTCGGGAATCAGGTTGTCCGGCACGCGGACCGAGGTGTTCCACACATACATTTCCTCCCAAGCTGGCCATTGATCGGCAGCGAGTTCACACGGCGCGGCAGCTAACGTGTCGACCAGTTCGAGCATGGCAGCTGTATCGATCGTCTCCACCTCAGTGATGATCGCGCCGTTGTACACCGGATCGGTCGCTGCATCTTGGCGTTTGAGGTACCAATGCCACTCCGGCAGTTCTGACTCGGCCTTTAGCCACACGTCGTCCGGTCGGTGCATCACCCGCTTGGTGAGTCCGAATTCCTGGAACAGGACGAAGTCCTGGGAGAACTGCACCAATGCCGTGACGGCAGCTCGAGCGGCTTCGCGTTCTCGCTCGATTGCGGTCGTGTCCGAGTTGGCGTCCCACTCGAGTTCTCGCCAGTAGTCGACACCGTAAATGGTGTTGTAGATGCGATGACCAGAGTGTCCGCTCGGTTGCATAGTCGCCGATACTGCCTCTTTCATCGAGATCCGGGCAAACGGGTTGATCTGGAGTGGAATCGGTTCAGCCCTTGCCGCAGTACCTGTACCTGGACGCACTATGTTGCCGCTTATCGGCCGATTTCCCCGCCACTCATGGCCCAATGGTCTGACTTCAGTCCGGGCGAGTAACGGGCGCTACGCGTCACTACGTGATGCCTACGGCACCCTTGACTAGCCCTCCCTCAGCACAGGACGGCCAGTATGGGAAGCGGGGGAGAGCAGGTGTCGGACCGGAACGCAGACGGTACGCAGCGCCCGCACTCGGGACCATTCTTCGCCAACGCTGCCAGCCCTGAGAGCACGCCGATAGCGCCCGCCTTCCGACGGGCGCTATGCGATTCCGGTCAGTTCAGTCCGGCGTACGAGTGCAGACCCGAGATGACGAAGTTGATGATGAACATCCTCCTGGACGTTTGCGGAGGTGGGTAGGCATTGGGCCGGTGGGCTGACCTGGGTCTGGTCGCGACCGAAACGCCGGAATCGGCGTGGTCTCGGGGGTGGGGAATCCGGATTCGCGCGGGCTGCTGGGCGACTTCGGAACGTGTGGATGGACTCGGGACGCGCTGAGCTTCGGTGTCTGGTCGTCTGGCGGTTGTCCCCGCTGGACCAGCGGAAATGCGGGATATTGCGACGGTCGCCGTGTATCGCGGCAGCGGCGGTGACGGAATGCGCTCGGAAATTGCCGGGAATGCGCGCGACCCTCAAAAACCTTGCCCCCCAATCGGTTCCCTATTGTTCACAATCTCACAAGAGTTGCCTCGCCGATCTTGGAACGGCTACCAATAGGGCGTTCACATCGCACGACACGACGTTCGATTCGTCCACGTGGGGGGTGGGTCGGGGGTTGGGAGGGAGAAATGATTTCAATGTTGCACAACGCTGCACTGCGGGTCGGTCGGAAGGCGCTCATCGGTGCGCTGCCGCTGGTCGTGGCGACCACGTTCGCGGGCGCCGGAGCCGCGTCGGCCGACAACCACGCCGATCAGCAGGCGCGGTTGGCCGCGGCGATCTCGACGTCGGGCACGGCGGGGGAGCTGGGCTACCGCACCACCGTGGCGCCGGATCTGAGCACCGTCTCCGCCACGCTGGACGCGGGGACGTTCCAGCTCGGTGAGTCCTCGATCAAGGTCGTGGACAAGGCGGGCGCGGCGGTCAGCGAGCTTCCGCTCGAGCTGGCCACGCCGTCCGGCACCAAGATCGAGCTGGACGCCGCGGTTTCCGAAGACGGCCACACCCTGTCGGTGAAGACCCCCGAGGTCTCGGCCGCGACGGGCGCCGAGCTGAAGGACATCGCGACCAACCCGCACGCGCAGTACCCGGACCCGGTCCAGAACGGTGCGGCCGCGGGCGCGGGCGTCGGTGCGGTCCTCGCCCTGATCACCTGCGTTCCGACCCTGGCGATCTTCGTCGTCGGCTACGCGCTGTGCGCCGTGGTCGGCGTGGTGACCACCGGCGTCATGGGCGCCATCATCGGCGCGCTCGTCGGTACGGCCATGCCCGACGTCATCCCGCAGGTCCTGCCCTGACAACCAGCGACTGACCTGCTGAACTGAAATCCGAGAAAGGCACTGCGGCGGACCCGATCCGCCCCAGTGCCTTTCTTTTCGCGCCGAGGAGGCCGATACGCGGGACACCGGCTCGATATCGAGAAGCCGTTCCCCAACGCCTTCGATCCCGCCGAACTGCTGGACGTCGAGCAGGACTGGTAGCGGACCTGTGGCCAGGCGCTGCCGTGTGCGAGACTGCGGATATGGCGAGGGTTCGGGTTGCGGTGTTGGCGTCGGGCAGGGGATCGAATTTGCGGGCGCTGCACGAGGCTTCGCTCGAGGGGGACGCGCGGTTCGCGGTGAGTCTGGTGATCGGGAACAACGGTGGGTCCGGGGCGTTGGCGTATGCGCGGGAGGTCGGGATTCCGGCGGTGCACCTGTCCGGGCGCACGCATCCGGATCCGGACGAATTGGATGAGGCGATGCGGGCGGCGCTCGTCGCGCACGGTACCGGGCTGGTCGTGACGGCGGGCTATATGAAGAAGCTCGGGCCGCGGACGCGCCGGGAGTTCGACTCGCGCATCATCAACGTCCATCCGGCGCTGCTGCCGCGGCACGGCGGAAAAGGCATGTACGGCAATGCTGTTCACGAGGCCGTGCTCGCCGCGGGCGACCAGGTGTCGGGCGCGACGGTGCACTTCGTGACCGAGGAGTACGACACGGGCGCGATCATCGCGCAGAGCGAAGTGCCGGTGCTGCCGGAAGACACGGCCGAGTCGCTTGCCGAGCGAGTATTGGCCGCCGAACATCTGCTGCTTCCGACCGTTGTGCAGATCATCGCGACTCGTAACGCCGCACCCGCCGAACTCTGACAGTCCACGCGGCGCGGACCTGACCGCGAGCCTCGAATCGCCCCGCGACACATGGCTTCTCGGGCAACGCGCGTGTCACGACGACCGAAGAATCAACTCCGCTGTGGCAGGATCGGCCGGGTGAGTGGGGAGAACGCCTTGGGGGCGGAACAGTCTTGGCCCGATCGGTGGCGATGGGACGAGAAGCGGGAGCGGGACTATCGACGTCGTGGCTGGGCGGGCGTTCGGGTGGAGGACATCGAGCACGACGGCCTGCGGGAATCGGGGCTGCTTCTGGCATTCGGAAAGACGCACAAAATCGTCGGCGTGCTGGCGGCGATTCTGGGCATGGTTCTGCTCGCGGCCGCCGGAGGGAACGCGGTAGCCGCGGTCGTCGAGCGCACCTGGTTCGGCCTGGGTGCTTTGGTGGTCGTCGGCCCGCTGGGCGTGGTGGCGCTGCTGTCGGCGTACCTGATTCTGCGCGGACGCCGCGGGGTGGTCCCCGGAGTGCTCGTCACGCCGACCCGAATCCTGCGCCGCGACAACGCGGGCGACGTCGTCGCGATCCCTTGGCACGACGTCTCCGCAATCGAGCCGCGAATCCTGAAGCAGGGTGGAAGTAGCTACTCGAACCTCATCGCTATCGAAGCGCACCCGACCGCACCGGTCTGGGAGTCCGTCAACCCGGCCCTCCGGCGGCTGGCGCGCAGGCGCGACGATTCCGCCCTCTTGAAGGTGCAGGACAACGCTCTGCTCATGAACCCCCTGATCGCGTACCACCTGCTGCGGCACTATCTGGCGAACCCCGAGCAGCGTCGGGATATCTGCCACGCAGCACCGGTCGATCAGCCCTGACACCGCACATCCTGCGAACCCCGCGCGTTTCCGGATGGCGGCGACAGGCGAGCAGAGCCGTGACCATGCGCCGAAGCGCGACGGTGGGGGCACGTTGTCTCGGGGGGTGAACAAGGCAACCGGGCGCGCGACTACCGCCCCCTCGGCACCGACCAGTTCAGCGCTCGGTGGTGCCGTCGCTGTCGGGATGCTCCTGCCGCGAGATCCGCCAGAGGAACTCGGGATCGTCGTCGGGGCCGAGAATCCGCTTCCGCTGGGGTGAACGTGGATTCAGTCCACTCTCCCGCACGGGGCCGAACGCCTTCCAGCACAACACCGCGACAGCCACTATGGCGATGAGTGCCAACAGGTACGTCACGTTCGCTCACCTCCTGCTATCGAGGGTAGCCGCGCGCGACGTCGGAGCACACCGCGGAGACGAAATACCTCGACATGACCGGGCGCGGGCATCGACGCCCGCGCCTCGGTCGGTCGTTCAGCGGGTGGGGGTTGCTTCCGTGGTCAGCGACTTCAGCAGCTGGAGAACCTCGGATTCCCGGAATCGGCGGTGCCCGCCCGGAGTGCGCAGCGAGCCGAGGCGCCCGGCGTGGGCCCAGCGGGTGACGGTCTTCGGGTCGACGTGGAACAGGGCAGCCACTTGGCCGGGTGTCAGCAGAGTGTCCTGGCCGCCGACGGTGATCGCAGTCATAGCAAACCTCTCCGTTCTCGACAGTTCCCTCATCAGATGAGCGCCATCGTTGCACCCCGACCCCTAGGTACGCGAACCACCTACAGTTGGTAAAGGCGAAGTAATGGACAAAACGGATCGTCGTCCGGCCTCGGGAACGGGTGTGGGCCGAGGGCGGGCAACAGCTTCGCATACGCTGGTTCTCGTGAGCGACTCCCCTCGTCCGGACGGTGCATCGTCCCAGTCCACCGCGCGTCCCGGCCGCAGACTGGCCGTGAACCTGGCGCTGTACACCCTGGCCAGGCTGGCGCTGGTCGCGGCGATCACCGCGCTGATCTGGCTGGCCGCTGACCTGATCTCGGTGGAGATCCCGATCGTCGTCGCGGCGCTGTTCGCGCTGATCATCGCGATGCCGCTGTCGCTGACGCTGTTCAAGAAGCTGCGCGCCAAGGTCAACGAGGACATCGCGGTGGTCGACGAGAAGCGCCGCAGGGACAAAGCGCAGCTGCGCGCGCGCCTACGGGGTGAGGACGGGCCCGAGGCGGGCAAGTGAAGTACTGCGATCGCAGCACCCCGCGCGACTGGGTCGACAACGCGGTGCGGCTGATCGACGCCGACGCGCAACGCTCCGCCGACACGCATCTGCTTCGCTACCCGTTGCCGGTCGAGTGGAACATCCAGCTCTACCTCAAGGACGAGTCCACCCACATCACCGGCAGCCTCAAGCACCGCCTGGCCCGCTCGCTGTTCCTCTACGCGATCTGCAACGGCTGGGTTACCGAGGGAACCACGGTGGTAGAGGCGTCCTCCGGTTCGACCGCGGTGAGCGAGGCCTATTTCGCCAAGCTACTCGGGCTGGATTTCGTCGCGGTGATGCCCGCGAGCACGTCGCCGCAGAAGATCGCGCTGATCGAAGCGCAGGGCGGCCGTTGCCATTTCGTGCAGCGTCCGCCGGACATGTACACCGAGGCGGCGCGCCTGGCCGCCGAATGTGGTGGCCACTACATGGACCAGTTCACCCACGCCGAGCGCGCCACCGACTGGCGCGGCAACAACAACATCGCCGAATCCATCTTCGAGCAGATGATCCTGGAGACGCACCCCGTGCCAGAGTGGATCGTGGCGGGCGCGGGCACCGGCGGCACCAGCGCCACCATCGGCCGCTACATCCGCTACCGCAGGCACGCCACCAAGCTCGCCGTGGTCGATCCGGAGAACTCCGCCTTCTACGGCGGCTACGAGACCGGCGACGCGGGATATCAGACGGGCATGCCCTCGCGGATCGAGGGCATCGGCCGCCCGCGGGTGGAGCCCTCCTTCGTCGGGCAGGTGGTGGACCGGATGATCGAGGTTCCCGACGTCGCCTCCATCGCCGCCATGCGGCATGGCAGCCGGGTGCTCGGCCGCCGCGTCGGCGGGTCGACCGGCACCAATCTGTGGGGCGTGTTCCATCTGATCGCGGAGATGCTCGCCGCCGGGCGCAGCGGCAGCGTGGTCACTCTGCTGTGTGATGGTGGGGACCGTTACGCGGGAACGTATTTCGACGACGAGTGGGTCACCGCGCAGGGCATGAGCCTGGCCGAGCCGACCGCCGTCCTCGATGAGTTCCATGCCACCGGTATCTGGAACGGTTAGGCGGACCTCCGCTTCCGGTTCGTGCGCGGTTTGTCCCGCGCGCTGTACGCCCTTCCCGATCGTCAATTTTTGTTGACATGCGCCCCTCGCGTCAATCAAAATTGACGACATGACTGAGGCAACCACCCTGGCGGCCGCCGCGGGCAGTCCCGACCCCAAGGTCGGGCTGCGCGCCGTGCTCGCGCTGCGTCGGCTGCTCGAACGGCTGGAGGCGATCCAGGTGACCAACGCCCGCGCGCAGGGCTGGTCCTGGCAGGCGATCGCCGACGCGCTCGAGGTCAGCAAGCAGGCGGTCCACCAGAAGTACAACCGGAAAGGCAGGGGCTGATGTTCGAACGGTTCAGCAGGGCGGCGCGGACGGCCGTGGTGATCGCGCAGGAAGACGCCCGCGAGCTGCGGTCGCCGAACATCGAGGTCGAGCACGTGCTGCTCGGTTTGCTCGCGCAGGGCGAACCGGAGCTCAAGGCGCTGCTCGCCGAGGCCGGGCTCACCCACGAGAGTGCGTTGAACGCGTTGAACGCGAAGGGGCGCGGCGAGCCGCTCGGCCCCGAGGACGCGGAGGCGCTGCGCTCGATCGGCATCGACCTCGACGCGGTCCGCGAATCACTGGAGGCGGGCTTCGGCGCGGACGCGCTGGACCGGCCGATCCCGGAGGAGCGGCGCGGCTTCTTCGGGCGTTCCCGGTGGAGCGGCAACCACATCCCGTTCACCAAGGACGCCAAGAAGGTGCTCGAGCTCTCGTTGCGAGAAGCCTTGGCGCGCAAGGACAAGAGCATCGAGTCGGGGCACGTGCTGCTCGGCATCCTGCGCGCGCCGAATCAGACCACCGTCGGCCTGTTCGGCGGTTCCGGTCCGATCCAGGACCTGCGACCGAAGGTGCACGCGCTGCTCGACCGAGCCGCCTGAGGCGTCGCGAAATCGGTTTCTCCCCCAGCGGCGGCCGGTGCGCGCACTTAGCATGTGCGCATGCAGCTTGTGCTTCGGTTGATCATCAACGCGGTCGCCATCTGGTTGGCCGCCGCCTGGGTGAGCGGTATCGACATCCTCAGCCCCGAGGAGAACGGCACCGCGGGGAAGGTCGTCGTCGCGCTCGTCATCGCGGCCATCTTCACGGTGGTGAACGCGTTGGTGAAGCCGCTGGTGAAGTTGCTCTCGCTGCCGCTGATCATGCTGACCCTCGGCCTGTTCCTGCTGCTGATCAACGCCCTCATGCTCTGGCTCACCGCGGAGATCACCGAACTCGCCGAGAATGCCGATTTCGGCCTACAGGTCAACGGATTCTGGGCCGCGGTGCTCGGCGGCATCATCATCTCGCTGGTGAACTGGGTGCTCGGCGTCCTCGTCCCCGACAACGACTGATCCCACGACCTGATGCTTCGGCACCAGGCGCACTACGCAAAGGCGCTGTGCTGGGCCGGATCTCAGGGCTCCAGGATCAGCTTGCCGGTCATCCGGCTGGTCCGGCTGAGCCGGTGCGCCTCCTCGGCGCTGGTGAGCGGCAGCTTCTGAGCGACGGCTACCCGCAATTCGCCTGCGGCGACCGCGGCCATCAGTGGTTCCAGTCGCTCGCCGGTGGGCTTGCCCAGGATGGTTTTGGACTTGAACGGCGACACCAGCATTTGCACAACGGCGGCGGGGCTGTCGCCGGCCACCATGATGTGGCGCCCGCGTGCGGACAGGAGGGCTCGGCAGTCGGCGCCGGAGTAGCTGCCCACGCAGTCGACGACTATGTGAAAGGGTGCGTGCGCCCTGGCTTGGGCGAGCGCATCGCCCTGGGTGTAGTCGAGGACCACGTCGGCCCCGAGACCGGCGACCATCTCCACGTTCTTCGTCGAGCAGACACCGGCAACGAAGGCGCCCTCCGATTCGGCGAGCTGCACCGCCAGCTGACCTACGCCACCGGAGGCGCCCAGCACCAGCACTCGGCGGTCGGCGGGCCGCACCTCGCGGATGCGGCCCAGGTCGATCACCGCCATCCGGGCGGTGACGCCGCTGATGGGCAGGGCGGCGGCCTCGGCGATGTCCACCGAATCGGGGACATGGCAGAGCTGGTCCTCGCGGACCAGCACCGTGTCGGCGTAAGAGCCGCGCTGGCCGCGCGAGAAGTTGGTGCCGCCCACCACACGATCGCCCGGGACGGCCCGCGTCACGCCCGGGCCGACGGCCTCGACCACCCCCGCGAAGTCCACCCCCACCACGACCGGTGGCTTCGGTCCCAGCAGGCGGGCCGCCAGCCTCAGGGGACCGTAGCTACGCATCTTCCAGTCGACCGGATTGACCCCGATGGCTCGGACCCGCACCCGGACCTCGTGCTTACGCGGCTCGGGTGTGGGCAGTTCCAGGAGTTCCAGCGGCTCTCCGGCCTTCCAGGTTCGCTGCGCCATGGCTTTCACGCCACTGAGCGTAGGGAATCCCCCGCGAGCCTGCCCCGGAACCTCAGGGCCTGAGTCACCTACTCGCCGAGGTGGACACGTCGATCGGCACTCCGGTCTCACGCTCGGAGACCTCCCACAGCTTGGCGATGGCGCCGCTCATGCCGATTTTGCGGAGGATCGGTTTGCGCACAGGCGGCCCGTTGTTGACGAACAGCGGACCGTAGAACTCACCGCCGTTCGCGGCCGGGTCCGTCGCGGCGCGCAGCTGCGGCAGCGCCCCGTCGGGCGCGGACATACCGGTGTGCACAGCGGCCCAGCGACTGAACCGCTGCGTCGCGCCGCCACCGGATTCCTGCACGCTGACTGCTTGGAGGTTGGTGTTCGACAGGCCCGGGTGCGCGATGAGGCTCGCCGCGCCCACGCCCGCCCGCTCGAACTCGCGCTGCAGTCCCAGGCCGAAATGAAAGTTCGCGAGCTTGGCCTGGCCATACGCGCGCCACGGCCCGTACCGACCTTCGAGGTGCGGATTGGCCGGATCTACGGCGCGGCCCATGTGATGGGCCGTGCTCGTCACGGTCACGACCCGAGCGTGCGCGCCGCGCAGCAGCGCGGGCATCAGCAGCGCGGTCAGGGTCCAATGCCCCAGATGGTCCACACCGAACTGCATCTCGAAACCGTCGACGGTCTTCGCCTCGCCGGTCGCCATCACTCCCGCGTTGTTGATCAGCAGGTCGATGCGCGGATGTGCGCCGAGGATCTGTTCGCTCGCCGTGTGGACGGATGCCTGCGCGGAGAGATCGAGCGCCACCAGCTCGAGGGAGGCGTCCGGCGTCGTCGCGCGGATGCTTTCGATCGCGGTCGCGGCCTTGTTCTGATTGCGCACAGCCATCACGACATGCGCGCCCTTCGCCGCCAGTTGCCGGGCCGTCTCCAGCCCGAGCCCACTGTTGGCCCCGGTCACCACCGCTTTCCGGCCGCGCTGATCAGGGATGTCGGTTGTATTCCAGAACATCGCGAACCTCCTGGCCGAAGGGTTCGTTCGGCAACGAAATCTACCAAAACGAGCTCGGGAGAAGTCGGCTTCGAGCGGAGAGGTCATCGAGGCGCCGCGGGATCGGCCGCATCGTTCGTCTCGAGCCGCGGCCGGCGAATCGTCACCAGCCCCGGCTGGCCGTGGGCAATTGGCAGGTGCCGATGAGGCACGGATGAAAGCCGTGGCGGCGTGCTGCAAGAGTGCGCGCAATCGTGGTGCAAGGGTGGTGCAAGCGTGGGGCGACAGAGTTCGGGGTATGAAATCTTTCGCACCACATGCGGCGCTCGCTGTCGAGGCGGACGCTCTGGTCAAGGTGTTCGGGGAGCAGCGGGCCGTGGACGGGGTGAGCCTGGCGGTGCCGCAGGGCTCGGTGTACGGGGTCCTCGGGCCGAACGGCGCGGGCAAGACCACGACCATCCGGATGCTCTCGACGCTGCTGCGGCCCGACGGCGGACGGGCCAGGATCTTCGGCCACGACGTGGTCGCCGAGCCGACCGCGGTCCGGTCGCTGCTCGGGCTCACCGGCCAGTACGCCTCGGTCGACGAGGATCTGACCGCCACCGAGAACCTGTTCGTCTTCTCTCGCCTGCTCGGCCTGAGCCGGGCCGAATCCCGGCGTAGGGCAGGCGAACTGCTCGAGGAGTTCGACCTCACCGCGGCGGCGGACAAGCCGCTGAAGAACTTCTCCGGCGGTATGCGCCGCCGCCTCGACCTCGCGGCCAGCCTGATCGCCACCCCGCCGCTGCTGTTCCTCGACGAACCCACCACCGGCCTCGATCCGCGCACCCGCGCGCAGATGTGGGACACCATCCGCCGTCTGGTCCGCGAGGGCGCGACGGTCCTGCTGACCACCCAGTACCTGGACGAGGCCGATCAGCTGGCCGACCGGATCGCCGTGATCGACCGCGGCAAGGTGATCGCCGACGGCACCGCCGACGAACTCAAGGCCTCCGTCGGCGGCTCTTCGCTGCATCTGACGCTGGTCGATCGGGACCAGCTCGCCGAAGCTCGCCGCATCGTCGGCGATTTCCTCGGCGTCGACGCCCAGATCACCCCGGAGGCAGGCCGTCTCACCGCGCCGCTCCCGGACGCGAGCGTCACCACCGACCTGCTGATCCGGCTGCGCGAATGGGAAGTCGCGATCGATGAGATCACGGTGAGCAAGCCGAGCCTGGACGAGGTCTTCCTGACCATCACCGGCCACCCGGCCGACGACGACGAACGGAGCGTGGCATGACGACACTGACCGCACCACCGACCGACCACACCGCAGCGCCGATCCGGATCCCCGAGGCGCACAACCGAATCGGCATCCGCCAGACGGTATCCACCTCGCTGACCATGGCCTACCGCGGCATCCTCAAGATCAAGCACAAGCCCGAGCAGCTGTTCGACGTGACCGTCCAGCCGATCCTGTTCACGGCGCTGTTCACCTACATCTTCGGCGGCGCCATCGCGGGCAACGTGCACGACTACCTGCCGATTCTGATCCCGGGCATCCTGGTGCAGACCGTGGTGCTCACCTCCGTGGTGACCGGCACCCAGTTGCGCGAGGACATGGACAAGGGCGTCTTCGACCGCTTCAAATCCCTTCCGATCGCGCGCATCTCGGCGCTGGCCGGTGCGCTGATCGCCGACATGGTGCGCTACGGCATCGCCACCGTGCTCACCGTGATCGTCGGCCTGTGCCTGGGTTACCGTCCCGGCGGCGGGGTGCTCGGCGTGCTGGTCGCCACGGTGGTCATCGTGCTGTGCTCGTTCGCGATCAGCTGGATCTGGGCGCTGGTCGGCGTCACCGGCAAGAGCGCTGCCTCGGTGCAGGGCATTTCGATGATGGTGATGTTCCCGCTGACCTTCATGTCCGGCGCGTTCGCCTTGGTGAGCACGATGCCGGGATGGATGCAGGCGATCAATCACGCGAACCCGGTGTACTACATGGTGAACGCGGCCCGAGAGTTGATGAACGGCAATGTGTACAGCAGCAACCTGGCGTGGTCGTTGGTCGGCTCGGTGGTGGTGATCGCGATCTTCGCGCCGCTGACGGTCAAGGCGTACATGCGCAGGGCATGATCGACGCCCGCGGGCCGGAACTCCTCGAAAGGGGTTCCGGCCCTTGTACGTACCTCCGCCTTCGCTGCGATGCGCGGTTCGCGGACCGACTTGTGACTTCTAAGCGTCCAGCGTTCCGCTGAACTCTCGCAGCAGCGCGATAATCCGTGCGGCTCCGATCCTGCGGCGCATTCCGGCGGCCGAGCCGAGGGCGGCGCTCAATCGCTCCGCGCCGACCCGCGGCTTGTGCAGGTCCAGGTGTCGTTGCACCACCATCGACGGATAATCCTGTCGGGCAACGACCTTCGCGGAGAGCGCGAGCAGTTCGATGCCGAGGTCGGAGCCCGGATCGATGGCGAGTAGATACGAGCCGACCCCGCAGGCCACCGCGCCGATCTGCGGCAAGTCGTAGAGCTGGGCGAGACGGCACGCCGCGCCCGCGGCCAATTCGGCGGTGAGCTCCGTCGCGGCGTCGACACGTCTGTGGAGCACGTGCGCGGCGACCATGGCGCCGGCCAACATCAGCCCGCCGGGTCCAGGCGTCAGCTCGTCCTCGGGCCAGCCCAACAATTCGAGCGACCGCCGGTAGTACCGCATGCCGGAATCGATATCGCCTTCGGCGAGCGCGAGTTCCGCGACTCCGGCCGACACCGTGGCCAGCCGGTGATTGCGCCGGACGTTCGGATCGTCGAGCGGCGCGAGATAGGCCGGATCGTCGGAAGATCCGAGCGCGAAGGACAATTCCACGCGCGCCTGATCCACCCGGCCGATGCCGATCAGCGCGACCGCGAGGTAGCTGCGAATCTCCACGATCTCCTCGTGCGCGCGCAGGGTGCGCAGCGCTTCGACGGCACGGCGGTAATAGTTCACCGACTCCGCGTAGCGTGCCCTCTGACCGCCGAGTTGACCGAGGTGCTGGCAGACCATCGCCGTGCCCCACAGATCGGCGGGCTCGACAAGCCGCAGTGCGCCGAGCGCGTCGCGCGCCGACCCGTGCACGTCGCCCGCGTTCTCCCGGATGTTCGCCCGCGCGATTAGGGCGGCCGTCCGTACGTCGGGATCGGGCGAACGCGCGCCTTCGGCGAGCTTGCGTGCCACACCCTTTCCCGAGACGTCCGCGACGAGCAGGTCGCCGAGGAGGCGCAGCCCGGGATTCATGTCCACCGCGGTACCAAGCAGCGCGCGGGCCCGCGCGCGCACCGCCGCCAGCGGGCGCAGGCTGGAGTTCAGGTAGATCATGTGCAGCCCGATCACCACGCCCGCCAGCATCCGTAGATCCGCGACGACACCGCGCGCGGGTCCTGGTTCGGGCGTGAGGCGCAACACGCGCGGCGCCCACGACGTCAACTCCAGGTGCGCACCGCGAATCATCCACAGCATCGCGGCGACCGGAAACACCCGATACACCGTCGCGGAATCGCCCCGGTCCAGCGCGTACCGCAGCACGGCGGTGAGATTGTCCAGTTCGGCGGCGACCGACAGCACCGTGCTCACCTGCTCGTCGGTGCGGTAGCGCCGGGCGGCCGTCACCGCGTATTCGGACGCCCAGTGCGACATGCGCCGCATCACCAGCTCGCCCTCGTCCACGGCGGTCAGCTGTTCCTCGCCGAATTCCCGGACGGTCTCCAGCATGCGATAGCGCGTGCCGTCCTCGTCCTCGAGCACGGTGAGCAGCGACTGGCCGACCAGACCGTCCACCGCGGCCGCCACGTCGCCAACGTCCGGTCCGCCCGCTACCGACTCCGCCGCGGAGAGCGTGAAACCCGCTGGGAATCGGCACATTCGGCGCAGCGTCGCCTGCTGCGGCGGATCCAGCAGGTTCCAGCTCCACGCGATCACCGCGTGCAGCGTGCGGTGGCGTTCCGGTGAGGAGCGGTCACCACCGCGCAGCAGCGCGAACCGGTGCTCCAACCGGGATTCGATCTCTTCCACACTCATGGTTCGAGCGCGAGCCGCGGCCAATTCGATGGCCAGCGGCAGGCCGTCGAGCATCGCGCACAGCCTGGCGACGGCGTCCGGATCCAAGCGAACCGTCGGACGCACCGCGCGGGCCCGCGCGCTGAACAGGTCGGTGGCGGGCGAGCCCGCGGCGTCGATGGCCAAGGGCGCCAGGGGATAGACGCTCTCGGCGCTGATGGCCAGCGGGGCGCGGCTGGTGGTCAGTACCGTCAGCTGCTCGCAGCCGCCGATCAAGTCGGCGACGACCTCGGCCACGGCATCGATGAGATGTTCGCAGTTGTCCAGGATCAGTAGCATCGGTCGGGCCGACAGCGCCTCGCGCAGTCGCTGACCGGCGTCGATTCGTCCTGGCCGCAACAGTCCCGGCTCGCGCACCACCTCGCCGATACCGAGCGTCGTACTGATCGCGGACTCGATGTCGGCGCGCGCGTCCGCGACAGAGGTCGACCGCACCGAGGCGAGTTCGACGAGCACCACGGATCCGTGCCGCGCCACCCTGGCCCCGATTTCATTGGCCACCCGCGTCTTTCCGGTGCCGCCCGTTCCGAGGACGGTGACCACGCGGGCGGCGCGCAGCAGTTCGACCAGTGCGTCGAGATCGGTGTCCCTGCCCAGCAGTGCGTTCGGCGCGGCGCGCAAGCCGATCGCCTCGTGCGGCGTGTCGGTGCGGAGCTGCGTATGGGTCGTGATCGTGTTCGGTGCCCGGAGCACGGCAGCGACGGAATCGCCCGCACCGTCCGACCCGATCGCGGCCGGACCGCCGATGACCGCACCGCGCAGGATTGCGGTGTTAAACTCGACCAGCGCCCGGCCAGGATCGGCGCCGAGCTGATCGGCCAGGCGGGTGCGGAAAGCCGCGAAAGATTCCAGCGCCTCGTTCGACCGATCGGCCCTTGCCAGCAGACGCATGAGGTTCAGCTGGGCGGATTCGTCGAAAGGTTCGGCGGCGCAGCGGCGGCGCGCGAGGTCCAATGCGCCGCGAATGTCGCCGCCGGATTCGCGCGCGGTCAGTTCGATCGCGTCCAGTTCGGTCGCCAGCGAACCCGCGGTCCGGCGTAGTTCCTCCGCGAGTTCGCCTGGGGCCAGATCCGCAGCGGGCTCGCCGCGCCACAGCTCTCGTGCCGTGCGCACGGAATCGAGGCAGGCGGCGAAGTCCGCGGCCGCGAGCGCACGGCGGGCGCGGGTCAGTAATTCGCCGCCGAGCGTCAGGTCGACTTGTTCCGGCGCGAAGGTGAGGCGGTAGCCCGCGGGGCCGATCTCCAGCGCGCCGTCGGGCAGCGCCGAGCGCAGCCGGGAGACCTGGGTGTGCAGCGCGTTCATCGGCGAACGCGGCGGCTGCTCGGCCCACACGTCCTCGATCAGCGCCGGTGCGCTGCGGCTGCGGCCCGGTCGCAGCGCGAGCGCGGTGAGCAGCAGGCGGGAGCGGGTGCCGGGTACGGGTGTGAGCGCGTCGTCGCGGCGCAGCGCGACCTCGCCGAGGAGGGCCACCACGACCGATGCGCCGCTTGGCGTAGCGAGGGGATTCGGGCCGTCAGGGCCGCGCCGATCTGGAAACATGCCGTGGTCATCGTATGCGAGCGCTCCGTCGAGGCCGACATCGTTTTCCGGTACCCCCCTGCGCAGGAGTGTCGCTATCTGTACCTCGCGCACGTGCTCAGTTCCTGCGCGGTCTGTCGGCGGGCTACGTCCAGCAGCGCGCACTACTCTGTCCGCATGGCTGACTTCGAAGTGGTCCGGCGCATAGTCATCTCGGCCCCGCCCGCGCGCATCCACGCGCTCATCGACAACTTCCGGGAGTGGACCAAGTGGTCCCCGTGGGAGGACCTCGACCCGCAGCTACAGCGCACCTACTCCGGCGCGGAATCCGGCGTCGGCGCGCACTACGCCTGGAGCGGCAACCGCAAGGCGGGCGCGGGCAGCATGGAGCTGGTCGCCGACGACGAACGCGAGATCGGGGTCCGGCTCGAGTTCCTCAAGCCCTTCAAGGCGACCAACGACGTCGTCTTCGAGCTGAACCCGACCGAGACCGGCGCCACCGAGGTGGTGTGGCGGATGAGCGGTCAGCAGCAGGGCCTGATGGCGCTGCTCGGCAAGGTGATCTCGATGGACCGGCTGGTCGGCAAGGACTTCGACAAGGGACTCACCCGGTTGAAGGCCACGGCCGAAGCCTGAGCGGCCGGGCGCGGGCTGTCGACGGGCCACGCCCGACCCCGCCGACTAGGCTGCTTTCATGGCTACAGCAGCGCAATGGATCGAGGGCGCACGGCCCCGCACCCTGCCGAACGCTATCGCTCCGGTCATCGCGGGCACCGGGGCAGCGGCCTCGCTCGACGCCGCGGTGTGGTGGAAAGCCGTTCTGGCGCTGCTGGTCTCGCTGGCGCTGATCATCGGCGTCAACTACGCCAACGATTACTCCGACGGCATCAGGGGAACCGACGACGAGCGCGTCGGCCCGTTGCGGCTGGTCGGGTCGAAGCTCGCCTCGCCCGCCGCCGTCAAGAACGCCGCGATCCTGAGCCTGGCGATCGGCGCCGTCCTCGGCCTGGTCTTGGTGGCGACTACGGCCTGGTGGCTGCTGCTGGTCGGCTTGGCCTGCCTGGCGGGCGCCTGGTTCTACACCGGCGGCAACAAGCCTTACGGCTACAGCGGTTTCGGCGAGCTCGCGGTGTTCGTGTTCTTCGGGTTGGTGGCCGTGCTCGGCACCGAGTTCGTGCAGGCCGAGCGGGTCGACTGGGTCGGTGCGGCGCTCGCGGTGGCGGTCGGCTCGTTCTCCAGCGCGGTGCTGGTGGCCAACAACCTGCGCGACATCCCCACCGACACCGAGTCCGGAAAGACCACGCTCGCGGTCAAACTCGGTGATCCGCGCACGCGCACCCTGCACCTCGCGCTGCTCGCGGTGCCGTTCGTGGTCACCCTGTTGCTGGTGATCCGCACTCCGTTCGCCCTGGTCGGCTTGTTGGCCGTCCCGCTCGCGGTGCGCGCCAACGCGCCCGTGCGCTCGGGCGGCAACGGCCTGGAACTCATTCCGGCACTGCGTGATTCCGGCCTCGCCCTGCTGGCCTGGTCGACGCTGACGGCGCTGGCTCTCGGCTTCGCCTGAATCGAGGGTGGGGCTGCGATATCGCCACCCCGGCCGAATTCGGCAGCATCGTGCTCGCGGTACGCAACATTCGCGTCCAGACCGATGTGGGCAACCCATGCCACGATGCGAACCGCGTCGCCACCGTGCTGTTCAAATCGCTGCCCTGACCTGCCCCTCTCCCACAGCGGCAGTCACTCCCTTGTCGCTGGGCAGAGAGGCCGACCACCTCCACGTACGCCTCGCGGGTTCCCCGCGCTGCGAGGCGTACGAAGAGGACCTCAGTTGGGGGACTGAGCGATCAACAGCTGACGAAGCTTCGCCCGATTGGGCTTCCCCGGTCCGTGCAGCGGCAGTTCGTCCAGCAGCGCCAACTCGCGGGGCGCGGCGATGGCGTCGAGTTCACGGACGACGTGGTCGCGCAACTCCTCGAGTGTCGGTGTCGCGCCTGCCGTGGGCACCACCGCGACCGCCACGCGCTGGCCGAGCCGCTCGTCGGGCAGGCCGAGCACCACGCACTCGCTGATGGACGGATGGGTGACCAGCACGGCCTCCACCACCTGCGGGATGACCAGCAACCCGCCCGTCATGATGGCCTCGTCCAGCCGTCCGGTGATGTGCAGGACGCCGTTCTCGAAAGTGCCCGCGTCCTCGGTGCGGAACCAACCGGGTTCGGCGAAGGCGGGATGGTCTGGCTGGCCGCGGTAGCCGCGGGCGATCATGGCGCCGCCGAGCAGGACGCGGCCGTCCTCGATGCGCACCTCGGCACCCTCCAGCGGCACGCCTTCGTAGACGCAGCCGCCGCAGGTCTCGCTCATGCCGTAGGTGCGAACGACGTTGATACCGGCCGCTTTCGCGCGCTCGTAGACCGGAACCGGGGTGGCCGCGCCGCCGACGAGCACCGCGTCGAGTTCGGCGAGCGCCTCGGCCGCGCCGGGCGCGTCGAGAGCCTTGATGAGCTGGGTCGGCACCAGGGCGGTGTAGCGGCGCGAGCCGCGCATGCCCGCCACCGCGCCGGCCAGCGCCTCGGGCAGGAAACCGCCGGAGACGTCGAGCACTGTGGGTTCGGTGCCCGCCAGGATGCTGCGCAAGAGCACCTGGATACCGGCGATGTGGTGGGTGGGCAGCGCGAGCAGCCAGGCGCCCGGGCCGCCGAGCCGGTCGTGGGTCGCGGTGCCGCTGGCGCGCAAGGCGGAGGCGCTGAGCATCGCGCCCTTGGGCACGCCGGTGGTGCCGGAGGTGGTGACCACCAGCGCCACGTCGTCGTCGATCGTCTCGCCGGGCGAGAGCGCGTCGCTGAGCCGACGGGCCTCCCTGCGGTCGCTGGTCGGAATGGGCAGCCACGCGGGGCCGTTGCCTTCCAGCGCTTCTCGCAGATGCGGCAGCACGTCGCCCAGGCCGGATCCGGTGGGCATCGGCAGCGTCCGCAGCGTATTGGTCACGACCGCACCTCGCCGTCGCTCGGTTCCATCACGACAGCGATCGTGTCATGCCCGCGCCGCCGCGCGCGGAACGGGTCGGTTTGCTGGGGCGGCGCGCGCGGAGTGCGGCCGCCCCGAAGGAATGGGGCTCGGATAGGCCAGACATCGAGACTGCGATTCACTCGTCGGACGGGACGCGGACGGCACTCGCCCGGACATCGGCGGCCGGGCGGCCGTCAGAGCGCTATCGTCCTCGCCGGGACAGCCCTTGGCAACTCGGCATTCGGACCCCGGTCCGCTCGCGACGCCGCGATCAGTCGTCCGACCAGCGGGAATCCCGGCGAATCGGATGTTCCGGCGGAATCTCCACGAGCACGATCGGCACGCCGTCCGGGTCCCGTATCCACATTTCGATCAGGCCCCACGGCTCCCGCTCGGGCGCCCGATCGATGGGAATTCCCTTCAGCGCGAGCTCGACCGCGGCATTGGAGACATCGCGCACCTGCAACCAGATCGCGCCGTTGAAAGCCGTCGAGGTACCGGCCCCGCCGTGCCCCGCGACCTCGACCAGCGACTGTCCAGCGAAGAAAACGGTTCCACCTGGATATTCCCTGGCGATCGCGAGACCGAGCCCGTCGCGATAGAACTCGAGCGTTTTCGCGTAGTTCCCGGGCCGCAGAATCACCCTGCTGCTGAGGATTTCCATGTGGGCCAGTCCCTTCGTCAGAAGTACCAGGGGTAGGGCGTCCAGTCCGGCTTGCGCTTCTCCAGGAACGCGTCGCGGCCTTCGACGGCTTCGTCGGTCATGTACGCCATGCGGGTGGCTTCGCCCGCGAACAGCTGCTGGCCGACCAGCCCGTCGTCGAGCAGGTTGAACGCGTACTTGAGCATGCGCTGGGCCTGCGGGGACTTGCCGTTGATGTCGGCGGTCCACTCCAGCGCGACGTCCTCGAGCTCGGCGTGGTCGACGACCTTGTTGACCGCGCCCATCTGGTGCATTTCCTCGGCGGTGTAGGGGCGGCCGAGGAAGAAGATCTCGCGGGCGAACTTCTGGCCCACCATCTTGGCCAGGTACGCGCTGCCGTAGCCGCCGTCGAAGCTGCCCACGTCGGCGTCGGTCTGCTTGAACCTGGCGTGCTCGCGGCTGGCCAGGGTCAGGTCGCAGACCACGTGCAGGCTGTGTCCTCCGCCCGCGGCCCAGCCGTTGACCAGGGCGATGACGACCTTGGGCATGAAGCGGATCAGGCGCTGCACCTCCAGGATGTGCAACCTGCCCGCGCGCGCCTGGTCGACGGTGTCGGCGGTATCGCCGCTGGCGTACTGGTAACCGCTGCGGCCGCGGATGCGCTGGTCGCCGCCGGAGCAGAAGGCCCAGCCGCCGTCCTTGGGGCTCGGGCCGTTGCCGGTGATCAGGACCGCGCCGACGTCGGAGGTCATCCGCGCGTGGTCGAGCACCCGGTAGAGCTCGTCGACGGTGTGCGGGCGAAATGCGTTGCGGACCTCGGGGCGATCGAACGCCACCCGCACCGTGCCCTGCTCGATATGGCGGTGGTAGGTGATGTCGGTCAGGTTCTCGAATCCGGGGACCGGTCGCCACAGCTTGGGATTGAACGTCACGCTTGTGATTATTGCCCGCGGCCGAAGATCCGGTGCCAGCGACTTCGGTGCGTTGCGGCGTCGAGGACTTGACGGTGTAAAACTACGCGTTACCGTGCAGGTATGAGCGAGCGTGTGAAACCTGTTCCAGATAGTGCCGCGGCCGCAGCCGAATCGGGTGCGCAGCGTTCCAACGGGACGGCGATCCGCCCGCGCATCGATCGCAGCGCGGTGGACGAGAACCGGTACGAGAAGCACGGCGGCTTCCCGAAAGTGTCCCGCGCGCAGATCGGCTCGAATTTCGGGCCATTCGTCGACGCCATGCGGACCTTGCAGGATCTGGCGGTTTCCGTCGACGCGCCGGACGAAGTGTTCGGCGAAGCGCTGGCCAAGGCCAAGGAACTCGCCGAGCTGCTCGAGCCGTATCGCGCACCGGAATTGCAGGGTCCAGCCGGACGCGCGGTGGAGCTGCCCGGACGCGGCAGTCTGTTGTTGCTGCCCTGGCAGGTGGTCTCGGCCGGGCCGGACGGCATCACCATGACGGGCGAGTTCCGCCGATTCCACCTCGGCGGCAACGGCGCCGCGCACGGCGGCGTGCTTCCGCTGCTGTTCGACGACCTGCTCGGCATGATCGTGCACTACGCGGGCAGGCCGATCAGCCGCACGGCCTACCTGCACGTCAACTACCGCAAAGTAACTCCGCTGGAGCGGACGCTGACGGTGTGCGGACGCGTCGACCGCATCGAGGGCCGCAAGACCTTCATCACCGCCGAATTGCGCGATGAGCAGGGCGATTTGCTCGCCGATTGTGAAGGGCTGATGGTCCAGTTGCTGCCATGGCAGCCGTGAGCGAGCGTCGGCGAGCGAACCGGCGCCAGCGAGGAGGAGTCGTGAGCGGAAGTAGCTCGTGTGACCGCGCGCACCAGTGCGTATAGTGGCGTGCGCTCGTTCATCGACATCTATTTCGGAGGAACCTGAAAGTGGTTGCAGCACTGTCTGAATCCCTGCTCGACGACGCGAAGCGCTCGGCCTTCCTTGCCGATGCCAAGGAGGTTCTGGACGCCGAGGTGTCGGATAAGGGTGGCGCGTCCGGCCTGGCGGTCAAGGGCGGATACGCGGCGGTGAAGAAGATCAGCCCGTCCATCGTCCCGGACGCGCTGGAGTCGTTGGCCCCCAAGCTGGTCGAGCAGCTGGAGCCGTTCTGGCAGGAGTACAAGGCTTCGGGTTCGGGCCAGTTCGCCGACCTGCTCGTTGCCAAGTCCGACGAGGTCGCCGAGGCGTTGCTCCAGGTGACCGACGCTCGCGCCGAGTCCTCCTCGCGCCCCGCGCTGCAGAAGGTCTACTCCTCGATGCGCTCCTCGGCCAAGAAGAACGTCATCGAGGCCCTGCCGCGCCTCGGCGACCTGGTGCAGCGCCACGCGAACTGATCGCGCGCGACCCCCGCACGCCGAGTTCCGGCTAGAACTCGGCGTGCGACCGCGTCCCTTGCACAGCCCCGCCGCGCATCGATGCGCCGCGCCGAACGCCCGAACGGCGTGCACTCCAACCCGAACGCTCGATCCCGCCCTCCCAACCACCCCGAGGGCGAGTCTTACGAACACGCGCGCGCCAGCGCGCCAACCAACACTGTGACCAGGGTGACGGAGACGGCGGGGTTACTGTCTGAGAGGCTGGTGGCGTGAACCCGTCTACCGCTCAGGCTCGAGTAGTCGTCGACGAACTCGTGCGCGGAGGTGTCCGCGATGTGGTGCTGTGCCCCGGCTCGCGCAACGCTCCGCTGGCCTTCGCGCTGCAAGCCGCCGACGCGGCCGGGCGGTTGCGGCTGCACATGCGCATCGATGAGCGGACCGCGGGCTTTCTCGCCATCGGTCTGGCGATCGCGGGCGGCAATCCGGTCCCTGTGGTGATGACCTCCGGCACGGCTGTCGCGAACCTCGGTCCCGCGGTGCTGGAAGCCAACTACGCGCGGGTTCCGCTGATCGTGCTGAGCGCCAATCGGCCCTACGAGATGCTCGGAACCGGCGCCAATCAGACCGTCGAGCAGCTCGGCCTGTTCGGTAGCCAGGTGCGCGCCACCATCAGCCTCGGGCTGGCGGAGGGCGAGCCGAGCGGTAACGGAAGCGGCCCGTACGGCCAGCAGAACAGCGTGTGGCGCTCGGCGGTGTGCCGGGTGCTCGCCGCGGCCCGCGGCACGCGTTCGGGCAACGCGGGTCCGGTCCACTTCGACATTCCGCTGCGCGAGCCGCTGGTGCCGGATCCGGCCGCCGACGCCGGTCCGGAGGGACGCGCGGGTGATCGGCCCTGGACCGCGACGCAGTACGCGACACTGGACGTGCCGCTCGACATCGATCTGACCCCGGACACCGTGGTGATCTCCGGACACGGCGCCGGCCTGCGTCCCGAACTCGCCGAGCTGCCGACCGTCGCGGAGCCGACCGCCCCCATGCACGGCCCCGCGCTGCATCCGCTGGCCCTGCCGCTGCTGAAGCCGAAGCAGGCCATCATCACCGGGCGGCCGACCCTGCACCGGCAGGTGTCCAAGGTGCTCGCCGACCCGTCCGTCACGGTCTTCGCGCTGACCACCGGTCCGCGCTGGCCCGATGTGTCCGGCAATGTGGTCGGGACCGGAACCCGCGCGATCACGACGGGAACGCCGCGCGCGGAATGGCTCGCGCACTGCCGCGCGGTGAACGCCAACGCCGAGCAAGTGGTGCGTGAGGCGCTGGCCAAGCACCCGAAGCCGACCGGCCTGCATGTGGCGGCGGTCGTCATGGATTCGCTGCACGAGGGCGATCAGCTGCTGCTCGGCGCGTCCAATCCGGTGCGCGACGCGGCGCTCGTCTCGCATCCGCGCCCCGGTATCAAGGTGCTGTCGAACCGCGGTGTCGCGGGCATCGACGGAACGGTGTCGTCGGCGGTCGGCGCCGCCTTGGCGCACGACGGCCGCACCGTCGCGCTGATCGGCGATCTGACTTTCCTACACGACGCGTCCGGGCTGCTGATCGGGCCGGGCGAGCCGCGGCCCGCCGACCTGACGATCGTGGTCGCCAACGACGACGGCGGCGGCATCTTCGAGCTGCTCGAACAGGGCGACCCGCAGTACGCGGGCGTGTTCGAGCGCGTCTTCGGCACACCGCACGGCATGGATCTGGCCGCGTTGTGCGCGGCCTACCGCATCCCGCACCGGCAAGTCGACACCGAGCAGCTGGCGGCCGAGTTGGCCGAGCGCGCGCACGGCCTGCGCGTGCTCGAGGTGGCCACCGAACGATCCAGCCTGCGCGAGCTGCACGCCACCGTGCGGGCCAAGATCGCGACCTGAGTCCGCCGCCGCGACCGGCTATTCGGTGTCGCGGTCCTCGTCGTCGAGCGGCACGGGAATGGCCTGCTCGATGAGGTCGGCCTCGTTCGCGGACCAGACGTCGCGATCGACCGCGGTGCTCGCCTCGCGTGCGACGGCGGTTTCCGCGACGGCCCGGTCGTCGGTGTCGGCGTCGTCCGTTTGGTAAGCGGGCGTGGACTGCTCGACGCGGTCGGCCTCCGGCGCGTCGTCCAACGTGCGCGGCGTGCTGCGATCGATCATCGTGTGCTCCTCTCCGCTGGTGCTCTCCCGCAGGGGGTATACCCAGTCGGCAGCGCGGTCAACAGTCCAGCGGTGTCGAGATTCGCGCCCGGCGATCGGTGCGGTCGATGCCCTCATTCCCCCTCGACGGCCGCGCCCCTGTCTGCCGGATGCTCCACGAGCGCGAGGGTTCGCCCGGCCATGAACCGCGCCGTGCGGACCGCGACGCCGGTCCGCGTCACCTCGCTGACCTCGACCACTCCGCGCGCGATGCGCACCTCGACCCGCCGCCCCGCGCGCGTCGCCGCGATTTCGTAACTTCGAGAGCCGTCACCGACGTCGACGACGATCTCCACCCGATCACCCTTCATCTACCAATTCTCCCCTTTTCCAGGGCTTTTCGCCGTTACGAGTTGGTCGCGGAGGGCATCGCGGGCATCGTCGCGCGGCACCGATGAATTCCGCGCGCCCGCCGAGTCTCAACTCACGCAGACCTCGCACATCCGGCTTATGGAGACCCGATGACCCCCACCTTCGATTTCGAGCCCGCCGCCACCGCACTGGAGACCGTGGTCGCCGGTATCACCGACGACCAGCTCGCCGCGCCGACGCCCTGCGCCGACACGACCGTGGCCGCGCTGCTCGATCACGTCCTAGAACTGACCGAGGCGTTCCGGCAGGCCGCGACCAAGGAATCCGTCGGCAACAGCACCTCGCCCGCCCTCGAGCACGACTCGAAGCTGCCCGACGACTGGCGCACGCGTATCCCCGCCCAGCTGAAGGCACTGGTCGCGGCCTGGCGGGAGCCGGAGGCGTGGGAGGGCGAGACCGAGGCGGGCGGCGTGCGCGAAGCCGCGATCGTGATGGCGGTGATCGCGCTGGACGAGGTCGTCGTGCACGGCTGGGACCTGGCCAAGGCCACCGGCCAACCGTTCGGCTGCGCCGAATCGCACGCGGCGATCCTGTTCGACTTCCTCCGCGAGACCCCGCTCTCCGGTACCCCGGGCCTTTTCGGGCCGGTGGTCGAGGTGCCCGCCGACGCAGAGCTTGTCGACCGGGTGATCGGCCTGACGGGTCGCGACCCGAACTGGTCGGCGTAGTCGCCGCCGCGTCTCTCGAAGGCCCGAGCACAGTCCGGTCGCCGTGCCCACCGGCAGACGTGCTCGGCGGAGTCTCGACCCGGTGGTTCGACTACCTGGGATGTGACCGCACGAGCGGTCGGGTCAGTCGGCGGAGCGGTCCGTGACGAAAGTGCCTGCCGCCACGGCGTCCAGTGCCGCCTGGGCCGCGGAATCTGCGACCGCCTCGTCGATCGGATCGCCGCTGGCCAGCAGCCGGTAGTAGAGCGGCGCGGAAACGGCGGACAGGACCGCGCGCGGATCGGTCCCCTTGGGCGCCTCGCCGCGCGCGATGGCGTCCTCGACGCACGGCGCCCACTCGGTGAGGCGGACGTCGTAGAAGCGGCGCAGCGCGGCGGCGGCGACGGGATCGCCGGTGGCGGCGGCGATCACGGCCTGAAACAGGCGGCCTTGGCGCGGATCGGTCAGCGTCTCGGCGACCAGGCGCGCGTTGGCCGTGAGATCGCCGCGCAGCGATCCGGTGTCGGCGCGCGGCACCGACTGCTCGGCCATGTCGGCCAGCAGGTCGGCGACGAGCCCGGCCGGGGTGCCCCAGCGCCGATAGACGGTGGTCTTGCCGACCCCGGACGCGGCGGCGATCTCCGCGAGATCCAGTGTGGCGAAACCGCGTTCGACGAGGAGATCACCCGCGGTGCGCAAAACGGCAGCACGGATGCGCGCGGTACGCCCACCTGGGCGGACCGAGCCGGGAGCGGGCTCTTCGAAGGGCATAACGGGACTCCAGTTTCATTTGCGGCGAACGGGGTGTACAGTTCGAAGTGTTAACGGAACTATAGACCCCTTAGGAGGGTCGTCCTGTGAAGAATGGATGGGATACGCGCATGGACTCACCCATGGAGTACCGGCGGCTCGGCGCATCGGGTTTGCTCGTCCCGGCACTGAGCTTCGGCGCGGGCACCTTCGGCGGTCGCGGCGAATTGTTCGGCGCGTGGGGGGATACCGATGCCGAGCAAGCGCGGCGGCTGGTCGACATCAGCCTGGAAGCGGGCGTCACGATGTTCGACACCGCGGACGTCTACTCCGACGGCGCCTCGGAGGAAGTCCTCGGCGCGGCCATCAAAGGCAGGCGCGACCGGCTGCTGCTGTCCACCAAGGCGAGCCTGCCGACGGGACCCGGGCCCTACGACGCGGGCTCGGGCCGGGCCAGGCTGATCGGCGCGGTCGAGGGCTCGTTGCGCCGTCTCGGCGTCGAGCACATCGACCTGTTCCAGCTGCACGCCTTCGACGCGCACACCCCCGTCGAGGAGGTCCTCGCCGCACTGGACGACCTGGTGCGTGCGGGCAAGATCCGCTACCTCGGCGCCTCCAACTTCGCGGGCTGGCAGCTGATGAAAACCCTTGCCGCCGCGGACCGTAACGGGCTCACCCGTTACGTCGCGCACCAGGTGTACTACTCGCTGATCGGCCGCGACTACGAGTGGGAACTGATGCCGCTCGCGCAGGACCAGGGCGTCGGCGCCGTGGTGTGGAGCCCGCTCGGCTGGGGCAGGCTCACCGGCAAGATCCGGCGCGGACAACCGCTGCCCGCGGGCAGCAGGCTGCACCAGACCGCCGAGGCGGGCCCGCCCGTCGACGACGAGCTGCTCTACGACGTGGTCGACGTGCTGGACGAGATCGCCGCCGAGACCGGCAAGACCGTCCCGCAGATCGCGCTCAACTGGCTGCTCGGCCGCCCCACCGTCGCGACGGTCATCGTCGGCGCGCGCAACGAGGAACAGCTGCGCCAGAACCTCGGCGCGGTCGGCTGGCGCCTCGACCAGGACCAGATCGCCCGCCTGGACAAGGCGAGCGCCACCACGCCGCCGTACCCGTACTACCCGTACTACCGCCTGCCGGACTTCACCCGCCTCAACCCGCCCGCGGTGTAACCAGCTCAGTAGACGTCGCGCACGTAACGCTTCTCGGCGACGAGTTGCTTGCGGAACGCGAGCGCGCCCTCCTCGTCCAGCTTTCCGTGGATGCGGGCGATGGCGAGCAGGGTGTCGTCGACGTCCTTGGCCATCCGCGCCGCGTCGCCGCACACGTAGAAGTGGGCGCCGTCGCGCAGCCACGACCACAGCTCGGCGCCGTGCTCGATCATCCGGTGCTGCACGTAGATTCGCTCCCGCTGGTCACGGGAGAACGCCAGGTCGAGGCGGGTGAGGAAACCGGTGCGGAACATGTCCTCCAGTTCCGCGCGGTAGTAGAAGTTCTGCGCCGCGTGCTGCTCGCCGAAGAACAGCCAGTTGCGGCCGGTCGCGCCGAGCGCCCGGCGTTCCTGGAGGAAGCCGCGGAACGGTGCGATGCCGGTGCCCGGTCCCACCATGATCATCGGCGCCGCCGGGTCCAGCGGCGGCCGGAAATGCGGTGCGCGCTGGAGGAAGATCGGCACCGCCGCATCGCCCACCCGGTCGGCGAGGTAGGTCGAACAGACTCCGCCGCGCCGGGCGGGTTCGCCGTAGCGCACGACGCCGACCGTCAGCTGCACCTCGTCCGGGCTGACCAGCGGGCTCGACGAGATCGAATACTGGCGCGGCTGAAGCTTTTTCAGCGCGCCGAGCCATTCCACCAGGTCGGCGCGCACCGGGAAGTCGCGCAGCACGTCGACGGCCTGGCGGTCCCACAGGTAGCTGTCCAGCTCGTTGCGGTTGTCCCTGCGCAGCAGTTTGGCGAGCTGGTTGCTGGCATTGCGATCGCCGATGAAGCCCAACAGGTCGTGGCTGACCTTGGTGATGTCGTATCGGGTGCGCAGCGCCTCGGCCAACGGCATCTCCCGATTGTCGACCTCGACCACGCGCCGACCGTCCAGGCCGGTGGCGGCGAGCCACTCCTGGACAAGCGACGGACAGTTCGACGGCCACACACCAAGCGAATCGCCCACCTCGTAGCCCGCGTCCAAGCCACGCAGGTCGAAACCGAACTGGCGCACCTCTTTCGGCGATCCGGCGATCGAGAGCTGTTCGTTGCGGACGAGCGGCGCGGCTACCGGCGCGTTGCGCGTGAACGACGCGGGCGCGGCGCGCAGTGAGCGCGCGGGAGCCGCGGCCGCCGGTCTGGTCAGCACCATGGTGGCGCCGGAACTCGCGGCGCGGACGGCCGGGCGCGGACCAGAACCGCCCTCGGGAGCCGGACCGCCGTCGTTGTCGGGGCCGCCGTCGTTCCCGCCGCCACCGCTGTCGTTCCCGCCGCCGAACGCGCCGAGCACCGCATCGAGCCAGCGCGCCGCGGGCTCCTCGTAGTCGGGTTCGCAGTCCACCCGCGGCAACAGCCGGGTGGCGCCGCGCTCGGCCAGCTTCTCGTCCAGCTTGCGGCCGTGCCCGCAGAAGTCGTCGTAGGAGGAGTCGCCGAGCGCGAGGACCGCGTAGCGCAGGCCGGTCAGCCGGGTCGCGCTGTCGCTCAGCCTGTCCCAGAAGTCCGCGCCGTTGTCAGGCGGGCCGCCGTCGCCGAAGGTGCTGCTGATGAAGAGCGCGTCTCCGGTCAGCGCGCCGAGATCGCAGGAATCCATGTCGAAAAGCCGCGGCGCGAAACCGGACTCGGCGAGCCGCTCGGCCGTCGCGGCGGCGAACTCCTCGGCGTTGCCGGTCTGCGAGGCCCACAGCACCGTGACCGGCCGCTCCTCGGCGGCGGGCGCCGGGGACTCGGCCGTCAGCGCGCCGCGCGAGTACATGCCAGCCAGCAGGCCATCGATCCAGAGCCTGCTGCGGGTGGACAGCGGCGCGGTCTCCGGCAGCACCGGCTGGCCGACCACCGGAAGCGACTGCAGCGCGGCCAGATACCCGCTGAGGTAGATCTGCTCGGTGTCGCTGAGCGTCGGCGCGACACCGTTGTCCAGCCCGAGCATCACCGCGAGCGGATGCGCGCCGGACGGTGCGGAAACAGGCTCGGGGACGGGCGTTTCGGCGTGTTTCATCGGCGCGACGCGGCGCAGCGAGACGGCGCACTGCTTGAACTCGGGCTGTAGGGACGCCGGATCGACGGCGTCGTTGGTGACGGCGTTGATGGTCAAATACTCACCCTGTTCGTCGTTCCAGTGGAACGGTGCGAAGCAGTCGCCGGGGCGGACGCGGTCGCTGATCTGCACCGGAAGCACGGCTCGGCCACGGCGGGAAGCGATTTCGAGCTGATCGCCGGGACGCACGCCGAGCCGTTCGGCGTCGCGCGGATGCACCTCGAGGAACGGCTGCCCGTTCAACTTCGTGAGCTTGGCGATCTTGCCGGTCTTGGTCATCGTGTGCCACTGGTGTTGCAGGCGACCGGTATTCAGCACGAACGGGTAGTCGTCGTCCGGCATCTCCTCCGGAAGCAGGTGCGGGCGCGGCCAGAACACCGCGCGCCTGCTCGCGGTGGCGAACGCGAGCCGCGGACGGTGACCCGCGTCGTCGACGAAGAGTTCCTGGCTGACGCCGTCGTTCAGGTAGCGAATCGGGTTGCGGCGCTGGCCCGGCTCGGCGCACGGCCACTGCATCGGGCCGTCGCGCAGCGCCTCGTAGCTCATGCCGCGTAGGTCGTACCCCGTCGCGGGATTGGCGAAGCCCTGGATCTCGGCGAAAACCTCGGCGCTCGAGGAGTATTCGAAGCCGGGAAAGCCCATGGCCGTGGCGACCTGCGCGATCAGCAGCCAATCCGGCCGCGCGTCGCCGACCGGGTCGACGGAGCGCTGCATCAGGGTGACGTTGCGTTCGGAGTTCACCGCCACGCCCTCGGCCTCGGCCCAGAGCGTGGCGGGCAGCAGCAGATCCGCGTAGGCGTTGGTGGCCGAGTCGGTGTAGGCGTCCTGCGCGATCACCAGTTCGGCGGCCTCCAGGCCCGCGATCACCGTCTTCCGATTGGATACGGACGCCACCGGATTGGTGCAGATGATCCACGCCGCCTTGATGTCGCCCTCGGCCATGCCGCGGAACATCTCGATGGTGCCCGGCCCGGCCTCGGTGCGAATCGTGCCGGGCGTCACGCCCCACGCCGTCTCCACGAAGGCGCGGTCGGCGGCCGAGAGCAGCGAGCGCTGGCCGGGCAGGCCGGGGCCCATGTACCCCATCTCGCGCCCGCCCATGGCGTTCGGCTGACCGGTCAGCGAGAAGGGGCCGCTGCCCGGACGGCAAATGGCGCCGGTGGCCAGGTGCAGGTTGCAGATCGCGTTGGTGTTCCAGGTGCCGTGGGTGGACTGGTTGAGTCCCATCGTCCACAGCGTCATCCACTCGCGCGCTTCGCCGATCCAGCGCGCCGCGGTGCGAATGTCCTGTTCGGCGAGGCCGGTGATCTCGGCGACCCGCTCCGGCGGATAGTCGGCGAGGAACTCGGGCATGGCGTCCCAGCCCTCGGTGTGCTCGGCGATGAACTCCTCATCGATGTCGCCGTTGGCGACGAGCAGGTGCAGCAGGCCGTTGAGCAGCGCGAGGTCGGTGCCGGGGCGCAGCTGGAGGAACAGGTCGGCGCGCGCGGCGGTGTCGGTGCGGCGCGGATCGGCGACGATCAGCTTGGCGCCCGCCTTCAGCCGATCGGCCATCCGCAGGAACAGAATCGGATGGCAGTCGGCCATGTTCGCGCCGGTGACGAAGAACAGGTCGGCGTGCTCGAAGTCGTCGTAGGAGCCGGGCGGGCCGTCGGCGCCCAGCGACTGCTTGTAGCCGGTGCCCGCGCTGGCCATGCACAGCCGCGAGTTGGCCTCGATGTGCACGGTCCGCAGGTAGCCCTTGGCCAGCTTGGTGGCCAGGTACTGCGCCTCCAGCGTCATCTGGCCGGAGACATACAGCGCGATGGCGTCCGGCCCGTGCTCGTCCAGGATCGCGCGCAACCGGTCGGCGGCCTCGCGCACGGCGGCGTCGACGGCGATCGGCATCGGCTCCTGTCCGCGCTCGGGTCGCCGGTAGGCGGTGGTCATCCGGCCGGGCGTGCGCATCAGCTCCGCGTGGGTGGCGCCCTTGGTGCAGAGCCTGCCCGCGTTCGCAGGGTGCAGCTTGTCGCCGCTGACCTTGGCGATCACCGGCGCGCCGTCGGCGCCCGGCGTGGTCTCGACCGTGATGCCGCAACCCACGCCGCAGTACGAGCACGCCGTTCTGGCGGTGCCCGGCGCGGGGCTGCTGGCTGCGTCCGACATGTCACCGATCATGCGGAACGTCGATTGCGCGGGATTTACCCAACGTTATCGCCAGGTGACAATTCTCCTCACCGCTCCCATTCTCGGCTGTGAGGTGTGTTGTTCGTCACCTTTGCGCAGGTCAGCGGGTCGCTAGTGCCCGCAGCCGGTGGAATTCAGCCGAGCTTGTATCCCCGGTGCAGGGCGACGACCCCGCCGCTGAGATTGCGCCACTTGACCGTAGACCACCCCGCCTTGGCGATCCGCATGGCCAGCTGCCGCTGATTCGGCCACGCCCGGATCGACTCCGCCAGGTACACGTAAGCGTCCGGATTACTGCTGACCGCCCGCGCCACCTGCGGGAGCGTCTTCATCAGATACTCCATGTACAAGGTGCGGAACACCGGAACGATCGGCGTCGAGAACTCGGCGACCACCAGCCGCCCGCCCGGCTTGGTGACCCGCAGCATCTCGCGCAACGCCAGATCCGGATCCGAGACGTTGCGCAGACCGTAGGAGATGGTCACCGCGTCGAACGAGTCGTCGGCGAAAGGCAGGGCCGTGGCGTCACCCGCGACCATCGGCACATTGCGGAACCGGCCCGCGGCGAGCATGCCCTTGGAGAAGTCGGTCGCCACGCACCAGGCGCCGGACTTGCCGAACTCCAGTGTCGAGACGCCGGTGCCCGCCGCGAGGTCGAGCACCCGCTCGCCGGGCCGGAGCCCGAGCGCCTTGCGGGTCGCCCAGCGCCAGTAGCGGTCCTGACCCGCGGAGATCACGGTGTTGGTGAGGTCGTATCGCTTGGCGACCCCGTCGAACATCGCTGCGACCTCGCTCGGCCGCTTGTCCAGGGAGGCTCGACCTGCATGCGTTTGCGCCACGCCAACGACCTTAAGCGACTGTCCGTTACGGACTCGCGTGTACCCGATCACAGACCCGCAGGAGTCGGGTTCGGGTTACGCCGTGTTCGAAAGGCGGAAATCCTGTCCGGTGACGTCGGCGTAGTGACCCATCAGCTCGTCGCACACGGCTGGCCAGGTTCGGTGCAGTACGGATTTGCGTGCGGCGCCGGCGAATCGGGCGCGCAGCGCCGGGTCGCGCAGCGCGGCCACGGCGCTGGGCAGCAGTTCGGTGAACCGGTCGACCGGGAGCAGATAGCCGTTGCGGCAGTGCGCGACGAGGTCGCGCGGACCGCCCGCATCGGGCCCGATGACCGGGACGCCGGAGGCCAGCGCCTCCTGCACGCCCTGGCAGAAGGTCTCGTGCTCGCCCGCGTGCGCCATCACATCCAGGCTCGCGTACGCCTGCGCGAGTTCGGCGCCGCCGAGTTCGCCGGTGAACACCGCGCCCGGCATGAGCTGGGCCAGCCGGTTCCGCTCCGGTCCGTCGCCGACGATCACCAGCTGAATCGTGGGGTCGCCCGCCAGCACGGCCAAGCGCTCGACGTGCTTCTCCGGCGCCAGTCTGCCGACGAACCCGACCACGAGTCGCTCGTGCCCGTCGAGCCAGCGCTCGCGCAGTTCCGCGCGGTGCGCCGACGGGGTGAACCTGGCGATGTCCACGCCGCGACCCCACCGACGCACCCGCGGGATGCCATGCCTGGCCAGGTCTTCGGCGGCCGCGCGGGAGGGCGCCAGCGTGCGAGTCGCGCCCTCGTGGATGCGCCGCGTCCATGCCCAGGCCGCACGGCTGGCCAGCCCGAGCCCGTAGCTCTGCGCGAAGCCCGCCACGTCGGTCTGGTACACCGCGATCGTCGGCAGGTCCAGCCGCAGCGCCGCGCCGAGACCGCCCGCGCCGAGCAGGAACGGGGAGGCCAGATGCACCAGGTCGGCGTCGAATTCGGCGATCGCGGCGGTGATCCCCGGCTGCGGCAACCCGACCGGCAGCGAGCTGACCTTGGGCACCATCACCGCGGGGACCCGGTGCACCGGGAAACGGCCGTATTCACTCGCCGCGGCGGGCAGTCCGCGGGGCGTGTCCGGCGCGATCACCAGCGCCTGGTGTCCGTGTTTGTCCAGGTGATCGAGCACCCGGAGGACCGAATTGACGACGCCGTTCATGTTCGGCAGGAAGGACTCCGAAACGATGGCTACGCGCACCACCTCAGCGTGACCCGCGCAGCGCGCGTCGCAGCCACGCGGACGTGAAGCGCGCGGAAAGTTCCGGCGAACTCCTCGCGCTGTCGCAGACAGTGGTTCTCAGAGGTACAGCGCCCGCAGTTGCGGATCCGCCAGCCGCTCCTCGGTCGCGACCGCGCCGAGCACCGCGCGTAGCGTGCGCAGCGCGTCCGGACCGAATTCGCGCACCAGGCGCTGTTCCCGATTCCGGTGGAATCGCCTCGCGGCGGCGAGGGCGGCGTTGCCGCGTTCGGTGAGGTAGAGCAGTTTCGCGCGGCCGTCGGCCGGATCGGGGCGGCGTTCCACGTAGCCGCGTTCCTGCATGTCGTCGACGATCTGCGCGGTGCCCTGCTTGCTGATCCCGAGGCGTTCGGCCAGCTCGCTGACGTTCATCGGCCGCTTCGACAGACAGCGGAAGACGTAGCCGTCGGAGCGGCCGCTGTCGTCGAAACCCCGCTCCGCCAAAGACGCTCGCAATTCGATGACGAACTGTTCGTAGGCGAGCCCGAGGAGGATGCCGAGATCCGGGTCTTGCGGTGTGGATGCCATGCCGTCATGATAGAAAAGCCAACTTGATCAAGCTGGCTTGTCTATTTTCCAGTCTTCGAGGAGTGTCAATGCACGTCATCAAGGCCGCCGAAGCGCAGCGTTTCGAGCTCCCCGGCGTCGAATTCAGCGCCATGGCGGCCCCCAGCCGCGGTTCGGCGGACGTCTGTACCTGGCGGCTCACCGTCGCGCCGCACCGCGACAGCGACGCGGCACACGTCCTGGACCGCGACGAGATCTTCATGGTGCTTTCCGGCGTGCTGGAGGTCAGCGGTCAGCGGCTCGGCGCGGGCGATGTCGCGATCGTGCCCGCGGGCGCGCCCATCGCCGTGGGCAATCCAGGCGACGAACCGGCCGTCGCGCACGTCGCGATCGCCGCCGGATTCCAAGCCACCATGGCCGACGGCAGCAAGCTCAGCCCGCCGTGGGCGCAGTGAATCCGCCCGCGAAGGCGGACCGGCTCAGCGCGCCGCGGTGACCTTCGGTTCGCGCCTGCCCGCGCGGACGATCAACAACAGCGCGGGCAAAGCCAACGCCCACACCACCACGATCACCGAGAGGGCGGGCTGGATGGCGACACGGACGTCGCGGCCCGCCACCCGGACCAGATCGGGATCGCTGCGGCTGTACTCGACATTGATGCGCTCGCCCGCGGTCAGGTTGGTCGGGTAGAGCACGCCGACCTTCGGATTGTGCGTCTCGCCGTCGGGTGTGACATAGATGACCGCCGAACGCAATCGGCCCGCCGAAAGCACCTCGCCGGTGGTCACGCCTTTGTCGGAACTGATCAGGTAGTCGTTGCGCCAAGCGGCGAGCACCAGCAACGCCATGAGCACGCTGACGACCGTCGCGGCGGTGAGCACGCCGATCCTCGCCCGCCGCAGGCGGACGGTCCGCCTTTCGGCCTGGCTGGTTTCCGACACCGCCACAGGCTACCGACCACCTCGGCTAGCGTGTGCGCCCATGTCCCGAAAATTCAGCTTCACCGTGCCCTACGCCGTCCCGGTCGAAGATCTTCACCGGGCACTCATCACCGACGACGCCTGGCGCTCCCGCTTCGCCGGCACCGAGACCGCGACGCTCGAGCTGTCGCACCCGGGCGGCGCGGGCACCATCCGCATCCATATGACCGAAAAGGCCCGTCGGGACAAGATTCCCAGCATCGTCGGCAAGGTACTGAAGAACGAATTGGTGCTTTCGCGCACCGACGACTGGCAGACGTTGGACGGCGAGATCGCCAAGGGCGTCTTCCGGGCGAGCACCACGGGCGTCACGAGCGAAATGTCGGGCTCCTTCGAATTGCGCCCCACCGCCGAAGGGTGCGAGATCGACGTCGTCGGCACCGTCTCGGTGAAGGTGTCGCTGGTCGGCGGCGCCATCGAGCCGCTGGCCGAGCAACTGTTCCACCGGGTGCTCAACAGCGAGCGCAAATTCTTCGAGGAGTGGTTGGCCGCGGAGGCCACCGCCTGATCTCGTCCGTCGAATCGGGCGCCCGCCTCGGGCGCTCGATTCCGGTCGAGCCCGTCGCGCGCCTCAGGTGAAGGGCGGCAGGTCGTCGTAGCGCATGGACGCCCGTCCCGCGAGCCGCCAGGCGCGCGCGGTGATGTCCAGGTCCTCGTCGGTGACCAGGTTGCCCATCACACGAACCGCGGTGCGCTGCAAATACTTCGAGCGCATCACCGGCGGGCCGCCGGTGGGGACCATGCGGGGATGGGTGGCCAGGCCCGCGATCCGGCGCGCCGCCGAGAACGTGCGGCCGTAGCGTGCGCGCAGCAGATCCGGCCACAGGCCGGTGAAATCGGGCGCGTCCAGCAGGTCGGCGAGCATGTGCCCGCTTTCGAGGCCGTAGTCGATGCCCTCGCCGTTGAGCGGGTTCACGCAGCCCGCGGCGTCGCCGATCAGCACCCAGTTGCGGCCCGCGACATTCGACACCGCGCCGCCCATCGGCAGCAGCGCCGAAGCCACCGCACGCAGCTCGCCCTCGAACTGCCACTCCTCGTAACGCTGCGAGGTGTAGTGGCGCAGCAGCGGTTTCAGCGCGATGTGCGAGGGCCGCCGCTCGGTGGCCAGCGAGCCGACGCCGATGTTCACCTCGCCGTTGCCGAGTGGGAACACCCAGCCGTAACCGGGCACCAATTGGCCGTCGGCATCGCGCAATTCGAGGTGCGAGGTGATCCACTGATCGTCGCTGCGGCCGGACTTGATGTAGGCGCGCGCCGCGGTGCCGTACGCGAAACGCCGGTGCCAGACGCGGCCGAGCAGCTTGCCGACCGGTGAGCGAACGCCGTCCGCGACGACCAGGATGTCGCAGGCGATCTCGCGGGACCCCTCGGCTGTTCGCACCGTCACACCCGTGACGCGGTCACCCGCGCGGGTGACATCCACCACCTTCGCGCCGTCCAGCATCCGCGCGCCGGACTTCACCGCCGTTTCGCGCAGCTTGTCGTCGAGTTCGGTTCGCGCGACGGCGCTTCCGTAGCTCGGAAACCCGCCGCCAGGCCAGTTGAGCAGGGCTTCCCTGCCGAAACCGGTCAGGCGCAGGCCGTGGTTGACCGTGTGCGCGCGCAGCCACTCGCCGAGACCGAGGTGTTCGAGCTCCTTGGTCGCCCGCGGCGTCAGGCCGTCGCCGCAAGTCTTGTCCCTCGGGAAGACCGCGGCGTCGGTGAGCAGCACGTCGCGGCCCGCGCGCGCGGCCCAGGCAGCGGCGGCGGAACCGGCCGGACCTGCGCCGACGACGAGCACTTCGGCACGATCGGGCAGCGGGTTCCCCCCGCGGTCCTCGACTGAGACATCCGGTGCACCCATGCGCTCAATACTTGCAGGACAGTCGGATCGGTGTCGACGCAGGACCGCGCGCCAGGTCGGCCGATCCGGCCCCGCCGAAGTGTGGAAAAGTGTCTGATACACCGCATAGTGACGGTGTTCATGGGCCGCACGGGCCGAACACGCTAGGTTCTCTACCGTGGGGTCGGACGCGGCGCTGGGAGATGAGATGAGCACATCGGCTGTTAGTGACGAGAGCACGGTGGTCGCCGGGGTCGAACTCGGTGACCCCGAACTCGCGGCGAGCGTCCGCAACGGCCTGGAAGAGGTCGAGAAACTCCTGATCGCCGAACTCTCCGACGGCGAGGACTTTTTGCAGGACGCGGCGCTGCACCTGGCGCGGGCGGGCGGCAAGCGGTTCCGTCCGCTGTTCACCATCCTCACCGGCCAGCTCGGCCCGCGTCCCACCGATCCCGCCCTGATCACCGCGGGCACCGTCGTCGAACTCGTGCACCTGGCCACGCTGTACCACGACGACGTGATGGACGAGGCCCCGATGCGCCGCGGCGCGCCGAGCGTGAACTCGCGCTGGGGCAACAACGTCGCGATCCTGGCGGGCGACTACCTGTTCGCGCACGCCTCCCGTCTCACCTCGACGCTCGGCCCCGACGCGGTCCGCATCATCGCCGAGACCTTCGCCGAACTGGTTACCGGCCAGATGCGCGAGACCGTCGGCGCCCGCGACTCGCAGGACCCGGTCGAGCACTACCTGCGCGTCGTGTGGGAGAAGACGGGCTCGCTGATCGCCGCGGCCGGTCGCTTCGGCGGCACCTTCTCCGGCGCGCACCCCGAGCACATCGAGCGGCTCGCCCGCCTCGGCGACGCGGTCGGCACCGCCTTCCAGATCTCCGACGACATCATCGATATCTCCTCGGCCTCCGAACAATCCGGCAAGACCCCCGGCACCGACCTGCGCGAAGGCGTGCACACTCTGCCGGTGCTCTACGCGCTGCGCGACGAGGGTGCCGAGGGCGACCGGCTGCGCAAGCTGCTCGCCCGTCCGCTGGAGACCGACGAGGAGGTCGCCGAGGCGCTGGAACTGCTCGCGCACTCGCGCGGCATGGTGCTCGCCAAGGAGAAGCTGCAGGGCTACGCCGACCTCGCGCACGCCGAGCTGTCGGCGCTGCCCGCGGGCCCGGCCAACGACGCGCTCGAACAGCTGGTCCGCTACACCATCGAACGCGTCGGCTGAATTTTTGGCGCGCTGGCGCGCGCGTGTTCGCGGCCTTTGTGTCTCGCTTCCCAGCGCTCGAGACTCGCGCCTTCGGCGCATGCGCTTCGAGCGCTGGGAAGCGAGACGGCCGCGAACGGTCGCTCGTCGGGCTCGCTCCGGAGGTGGTCGTGCGGGTGTGGACCGTGCGTTGGCGATTGTTCTGGGCCGAGTCCGGGAGCGGCCCGAGGTCGGTGACCGAGTGCGGCGGTGATCGTCAGGGCCGAGTCCGAGAGTGATCTGATCGACTACCGTCGGAGCCGGAGCTACCAGGAACTTTCGCCGGGGGCCCTATCGTTGATCTCGCATAACGAACTCGATGGACGGGGGAGTGGGCAAGGAGACCTATGCACGGGCACGGGTATGCGAACGGATTGAAGACATTCGGTCTGATGGTCGGGCTCTCGGCCATCATCGTGTTCGCCGGGGCCATGTTCCGCAGCCCGACGATCCTGGTCATCTCCATCCTGCTGGCCGTCGGCATGAACGCCTGGGCCTACTTCAACAGCGACAAGCTCGCGCTGAAGGCGATGCACGCGCAGCCGGTCAGCGAGCTCGAGGCGCCGGTCATCTATCGGATCGTGCGGGAACTCGCGACGACGGCGCGGCAGCCGATGCCGCGGCTCTACATCAGCCCGACGAACGCGCCCAACGCCTTCGCCACCGGCCGCAATCCCCGGCACGCCGCGGTCTGCTGTACCAGCGGCATCCTGCAGATCCTCGACGAACGCGAACTGCGCGCCGTGCTCGGCCACGAACTCTCGCACGTCTACAACCGCGACATCCTCATCTCGTCCATCGCGGGCGCGCTGGCCGCGGTCATCTCCGGCCTCGCCAACCTCGCGTTCTTCGCCTCGGCCTTCGGCGGGCGCGGCAACGGCGGCCCGAACATGCTCGGCATGCTGCTCGTCTCCCTGCTCGGCCCGATCGCGGCCACCCTGATCAAGCTGGCCGTCTCCCGCTCCCGCGAGTACCAAGCCGACCAATCCGGCGCCGAACTCACCGGCGACCCGCTGGCGCTCGCCTCGGCCCTGCGCAAGCTGGAACGCGGCGTACAAGCCGCTCCGCTGCCTCCTGAGCCGCAGTTGACCTCCCAGTCACACCTGATGATCGCCAACCCGTTCCGGGCAGGCGAGCGGGCCGCACGCTGGTTCTCCACGCACCCGCCGATGGCCGAGCGCATCGCCCGGCTCGAGGAAATGGCGGGCGGGCCGCGCAACTACTGAGGGTGCGCCGACGGCTGCGAGTCTGCCGCGAATCAGGCGAACAGCAGAGCGCGAGCAATGAAGCGAGCCCGCCGACCATCCGGCCGACGGGCTCGTTCAGCTAGTGCACCGCCGCGAAAAACATTGCGGCGCAACAGCTATCGGTAGTTGACGAACTGCAGCGCGATACCGAAGTCCTCGCCCTTCAGCAGTGCGATCACGGCCTGCAAATCGTCGCGCTTCTTGCTGCTCACCCGCAGCTCGTCGCCCTGGATCTGCGCCTTGACGCCCTTGGGGCCCTCGTCGCGGATCTTCTTCGAGATCTTCTTCGCCTTCTCGGCATCGATGCCCTGCACCAGGCTGCCGGTGATCTTGTACGTCTTGCCGGAGGCCACCGGCTCGCCCGCGTCGAACGCCTTCAACGAGATGTCCCTGCGGATCAACTTCTCCTTGAACACCTCGAGCGCGGCCTTCACCCGCTCCTCGGCCTCGGCCGTCAACACGATCGTTTCCTCACCGGACCACTCGATCTTCGCGCCCGTGCCGCGGAAGTCGTAGCGGGTGTTCAGCTCCTTCTCCGCCTGATGCAGAGCGTTGTCGACCTCCTGCCGGTCGACCTTGCTGACGACATCGAAAGACGAATCGGCCACACTACGCTCCTGTTCCTGACGGTCCGACGGGCTCACTACACCGGTGCAACCGGCATCGTCAGTTCTACCCGGAAGCCCGACCGTAGTCCCGTCGCAGGGCCGTTGGCCAGCCGGTTTGCATTCGGCACCGGGGTTCGTTGTATTCTCACTGCGCGCCAAAAAGCGCACGTAAGGCAGGTTGCCCGAGCGGCCAATGGGAGCAGACTGTAAATCTGTCGGTGAAAGCCTACGTAGGTTCGAATCCTACACCTGCCACTCCGCTCATGAGCGAGCCCTACCTGCAGAAAGCGCAGGTGGGGCTCGCTTCGTAATGTCTTGTGGGGGTGCAACCCCCACGCCCCGCCCGGCGGGGCTTCGCCCCCCGGACCCCCCTTGCAGTGGTTGCGTTTTGTGGGGAAGTGCGGTTGGTGGCTGGTTGAATTTCGAGGCGGTTCCGACGCGGGGCTGCTCGGCGAGCAGGTTCGACCACGTGATTCCGTTGGGGAGTTTAATCGGGACTGCTCGTCATGAGGGGTGATTTCGGGTGGACCTGAGCTTTCCGGTGTGACCGGGCTTCGTCGGAGCGGATTCTGTGATCTTGGATGCTCTTTGCACTTCGAGGCGCTTGGGTGGGCGTGAATCTTGGCGGGGTCGGTGGTCGCACCGCTTCCTGCGGGTGGATCTTCTCCAGTCGAGAGATGGCTGCGGAAGAACTCCGGACGAGTGGATGCTGTCAGGGGCGAGAGCGCCGTACCGCTGAACGCGCCGTCGACTGGAGTGCCTAAGGGCGCGTGTGCTGTGGAGCGCTCCGTTCGCGGGTTTGGCTCGACGGCTTTGCTTCGAGACGAAGTCGGTTGTGCCGTGGTGCTCCAAGGGGTGCATTCGGGGTGTTTGCTCGTGTGCAAAAACCGGCTCTGACCTCGGAATTTGGAAGTGTGAGCGTTGGGTGTGTAATCTCGTTCAAGACTTCGCCGCTCCGGGGTCGAGAAGACGGATCACGGTGCGGAAGTAGTCATGCCCCCTTAGCTCAGTCGGCAGAGCGTTTCCATGGTAAGGAAAAGGTCAACGGTTCGATTCCGTTAGGGGGCTCGCCGGATTGCCGGTGGTGACCGACTCGGCATCGCACCCATGGTCGTGGGGCTGGGCTCGCACCACTGCAATGCGACGCCGTGGCGGTGTAGCTCAGTCGGTAGAGCAAACGACTCATAATCGTTGTGTCGCCGGTTCAAGTCCGGCCATCGCTACCAAAACCGATTACGCCCATCAGGTACCGGAAAGAAGGAAAGTCGTGGCCGCGAAGTCCACCGATGTCCGGCCAAAGATCACCTTGGCCTGCGAGCAGTGCAAGCACCGCAACTACATCACCAAGAAGAACCGGCGCAACGACCCGGACCGGCTGGAGCTGAAGAAGTTCTGCCCGAACTGCGGCACGCACCGGGCGCACCGCGAATCCCGCTGATCCCATCCACGCGTGAAATCGCCGCGTGCAGGGCAACCGGGACGCTGATCCCGGGATCTCGGAACCGTGAAGCTGTGCAGGGCCGGACATCCGTCCGGCCCTGAGCGCTTTCTACGGTCGGGTGCGGTGGTGAACGCTCGCCGACCCCGGGGTGCGGGGTCAGATAGGTACATTCTTCCCGTGACAATCAACACCGGTACTGAAGAAGCGGTCCAGGTGAGCGAGGCGGATCTCGATCCCGCCACCCACGCCGCGGCCATGGTCGGTCACCACTAC
Source organism: Nocardia sp. NPDC004654 (assembly GCF_040609595.1). Lineage (NCBI taxonomy): Bacteria > Bacillati > Actinomycetota > Actinomycetes > Mycobacteriales > Nocardiaceae > Nocardia > Nocardia sp. NPDC004654. Next base: position 1,172,914 of record NZ_JBEXKI010000001.1, read on the forward strand.
CGCGTCGACGACTACTACGAGGTCGGCCGCGAGAAGGTCCGCGAATATGCCCGCGCCGTGCAGGACTACCACCCGGTGCACTGGGACGAGGACGTCGCCGCCGAATACGGCTACGACGGCCTCCTCGCGCCCCTCACTTTCATCTCCCTGGTCGGCATCCTGGCCCAGCGCAAGCTCTTCGAGCAGATCGTCACGGGCTACGACCTCAGCCAGATCATGCAGACCGACCAGATCCTGGAATTTCACCGGCCCATCCGGGTCGGCGACCAACTGACCTGCGACGTCTACCTGCACTCCTTCCGGCAGGCCTTCGGTGGCGACATCATCGTCACCAAGAACATCGTCACCGGGCAAAACGACGAGCTGGTGCTCACCACCTACACCACGCTCGTCGGCCGCAGCGGCGCCGACATCGACCCCAACCTCGCCGACGCGGTCCGCAACGTGCTCATGCACGGCATCGGCGAGGAAGTGCCCGATCACCACCCGCGCACCGCCGCGCGCAGCGAGCAGCCCATCCCGATCGCCGTCATCCCGGAGGTCGCGCCGAGCAAGCACGCGATCAATTTCGAGGACGTCTCCGTCGGCGACGAACTGCCCACCCGCATCGTCCGCCTCACCCGCGGCGATCTGGTCAACTACGCGGGCGTCTCGGGCGACGCCAACCCCATCCACTGGAGCGACGACGTGGTCAAGCTCGTCGGCCTGGACAACGTGGTCGCGCACGGCATGCTCACGATGGGCCTCGGTGGCGGTTTCATCACCTCCTGGCTCGGCGATCCCGGCGCGGTCAAGGAATACAACGTCCGCTTCACCAGCCCGGTCTATGTCGGCTCCGACGAGGCGGCCGAAATCGAGTACACGGGTAAGGTGAAATCCGTGGATCCGGAGACCCGGACCGCGGTCGTCGCCATCGTGGCGAAGTCGGCGGGCAAGAAGATCTTCGGCCGCGCGACGGCTACCGTGCAACTGGCCTGACCTGGTCGATCGACCCTGATTGGCTATTGGCCTAGGCGGTAACGTACACTCAGGTTTCTGGGGTCACCAGCCGCTGCGCGCTGCTCTGTGGGGCTGGTTCCAGGCGGTCCGGAGGACGATCTCCGAAGGACTGCCCATGGGAGCCGGCAACCGCCGAAGCAGCGCGCGTGTTGTGTGGACCAGAGCGACAACTGAATACAGACAATGGTTCGGGCACCGAGTTCCACCGTCCAAACCAAAGGGGCGTAGCTCAATTGGCAGAGCAGCGGTCTCCAAAACCGCAGGTTGCAGGTTCAAGTCCTGTCGCCCCTGCCCTTAAGCCAGCGACGGAGAGAGGATCGACGTGAGTGACGAGCGGGAACCTCGCCACGGCGCGGCCGACGAAGGCGATGGCACCGCCGCGGTGAGTCGGCCGAGCGGAAAGCGGTCCGCGCGGCGGGCCCGTTCTGGCTCCACGTCGGTCGACACCGGCTCGATCGCCACGATCGACCGGACGTCGCCCAAGAAGGACAAGACTGCCGGAAAGGCCAAGCGCGAAGGATCGGGCAATCCGTTCTCGCGTTTGATCAAGTTCCTGCGAGAGGTCATCGCGGAACTGCGCAAGGTGATCTGGCCCAACCGGAAGCAGATGGTCACCTATACGAGCGTTGTTCTGGTGTTCGTGGTCTTCATGGTCGCGTTCATCAGCGGGATGGATCTGGCGTTCGTCAAGGGTGTCGACTGGCTGTTCGGCTAGTAGTACGACGCCGACGCCGGTAGCCGATCCCGGGGGCGGACCGGCGGGAGCAATCCGCCGCGCCCGGCCCGGCACGCAGAGGATGTACGTGACGACACAGGAAGCGAGTGCCCTAGTGAGCACCCCGGAGAACGACACAAACGACGAGTTCCCGGTCGACGACGCAGTGGTGGAGCCCGCCGAGAACGAGGCGGAAGAGGCCGCGGCCGTCGAAGAAGCTGTGGTCGAGGAATCCGCACCCGCTACCCCGATCGATGCCGAGCCGGCGGATCCCGTCGCCGAGATGAAGGCCGCGCTGCGGCGCGCCCCCGGTGACTGGTACGTCATCCACTCCTACGCCGGTTACGAGAACAAGGTGAAGGCCAACCTCGAGACCCGCGTGCAGAACCTGGACCTCGAGGAGTACATCTTCCAGGTCGAGGTGCCGACCGAAGAGGTCACCGAGATCAAGAACGGCCAGCGCAAGCACGTCAATCGCAAGGTGCTGCCCGGCTACATCCTGGTCCGCATGGAGCTCAACGACGAGTCGTGGGGCGCGGTGCGCAACACCCCCGGTGTCACCGGGTTCGTCGGCGCCACCTCGCGGCCCTCGCCGCTGTCCATCGATGACGTGGTGAAGTTCCTGGTCCCGGCCGCGCAGCAGAAGAAGGCCCCGGCCGCCGCCGCGGCTGCCGCGAGCGCCGAAAGCGCCGCCGAGGTGGCGCCCAAGCCGGTCATCGAGGTCGACTTCGAGGTCGGCGAGTCGGTCACCGTCATGGACGGCCCGTTCGCGACGCTGCCCGCCAGCATCTCGGAGGTCAACGCCGAGCAGCAGAAGCTCAAGGTGCTGGTCTCGATCTTCGGTCGCGAGACGCCGGTCGAGCTCGCGTTCACCCAGGTCGCCAAGATTTAATCCGATCTCCGCCCTCGCCCCGGCCGCCGGGACCGAGGGCGGAGTGCGTCCGACCGGATGGCGCGGGCAACCGGCCCCACCCGAAGGACGAGGGCAGGCCCCCCGGTAAGGTGTATGGGTTCGTGCGCGGATCCGAACAGCGTCAGCCGGATTCGTTCGCGAGCGCCGGGCCGCGTGCCCGGATGTGGGCTCAGCCCGCAACAGGCTTACGGCAACCGTAAGGACCCGAAACCAAGGAAGAAAGATGCCCCCCAAGAAGAAGAAGCTCGCCGGGATCATCAAGCTGCAGATCCAGGCCGGCGCGGCGAACCCGGCTCCGCCCGTTGGTCCCGCCCTCGGTCAGCACGGCGTCAACATCATGGAGTTCTGCAAGGCGTACAACGCGGCGACCGAGTCGCAGCGTGGCAACGTCATCCCGGTCGAGATCTCCGTTTACGAAGACCGGACCTTCGACTTCAAGCTGAAGACCCCGCCCGCCGCCAGGCTGCTGCTCAAGGCCGCCGGTGTGCAGAAGGGCTCGGCCGAGCCGCACCGCACCAAGGTCGCCAAGGTGACCATGGACCAGGTTCGCGAGATCGCCAAGACCAAGATGGAAGATCTCAACGCCAACGACCTGGACCAGGCGGCGAAGATCATCGCGGGCACCGCGCGCTCGATGGGTATCACCGTCGAGGCCTGAGCGAAGCGAAGGCTTCAGTCGAGCGCAGCGGCGTAAGCCGCAGAACTCGGTGGGAGGGTCGGCCAGACCCGGAAACCACTTCTGAACCAAATACTTTAAGGACAGAGAATTATGGCAAAGCGAAGCAAGGCGTATCTCGCCGCGGCCGAGAAGGTCGATCGCACCAAGCTGTACTCGCCGCTGGCCGCCGCGCGCCTGGCGAAGGAGACCGCGACCACCAAGACCGACGCGACCGTCGAGGTCGCCGTTCGTCTCGGCGTCGACCCCCGCAAGGCCGACCAGATGGTCCGCGGGACCGTCAACCTGCCGCACGGCACCGGTAAGACCGCCCGCGTCATCGTGTTCGCGGTCGGCGACAAGGCCGCTGAGGCCGAGGCCGCCGGTGCGGACGCCGTCGGCGCCGAGGACCTGATCGAGCGGATCCAGGGCGGCTGGCTGGACTTCGACGCCGCGATCGCCACCCCGGACCAGATGGCCAAGGTCGGCCGCATCGCGCGTGTCCTCGGCCCGCGCGGTCTGATGCCGAACCCGAAGACGGGCACGGTCACCCCCGATGTGACCAAGGCCGTCAACGACATCAAGGGCGGCAAGATCAACTTCCGCGTCGACAAGCAGGCCAACCTGCACTTCGTGATCGGCAAGGCCTCCTTCGAAGAGGCCAAGCTGGTGGAGAACTACGGCGCCGCGCTGGACGAGATCCTGCGTGCCAAGCCGTCGACCGCCAAGGGCCGCTACGTCAAGAAGGTGACGGTCTCGACGAACACCGGACCGGGCATCCCGGTGGACCCGAACCGCACCCGCAACCTCCTCGAAGAGGACGCGTAAGCAGCACCGAGGTCCCCTGACCTCACCAAGCCGCCGAGGGCGGGAACGCAACCGCGTTCCCGCCCTCGGCGCGTTTCCGGGGGCTTACCATTGCTGGCCGGAGGTATCCTTACTTCAAGGGGTAGGTAAGGAGAAATGATGGACGCGCTAGCTCGATTGACGTCGAAGGGCCAGCTGACGGTCCCGAAGGCGGTGCGCGATGCGCTGGATCTGCAGGTCGGTGACAACGTCCACTTCCGGGTGGAGGGACAGATCGTGGTGCTCGCTCGGACTCCGGACCTTCTGGAGCTGGCTGGAAGTGTGTCGGTTCCGCCCCAAGTGCGGGGAAAATCTTGGGACGAGATCCGAGACGCGGCGTGGGCCGCGCAATGGCGGGAAGGGGACGCGTGACCGTCTTCCTCGATACCAATGTCGTGGTCCGACATCTAACGCAGGATCCGCCGGAGATGGGCCGCCGTGCCACTTCATTTCTGGCACAAGCCGATGCTCTGCATCTCGCGGACTTGATCCTGGCGGAAACCGTGTATGTGCTCCAGAGCGTCTACCGAGTTGCCCGGCCGGAGGTGGCGGCATTGGCCAGGGCGCTGGTCGGTTCGCGGAACATCGTCACAGATGACCCCGCTCTGTTGATGCGAACGATCGACGTCTATGAGCACCACCGGCTCTCGTTCGCGGACGCGTACCTGATTGCGCTCGCAGAGGTCGACGCCGATTCCGGGGTCGCCTCGTTCGACAGAGGGATCGACAAGGTCGGCACGATCACCCGGATCGAACCCGGCGAGCAGGGGTCCGACGAGTGATTCCGTGGGCCGGCCACAACAGGACCACGGAATCAGGTCGTCGACCCTAGTCGGGCGAATCCTGATCGGAGCCAGCGGATTCCCGCCAGGCGAGGAGGACGGACTCGCCGCTTTGGGCGCCCCACGGGAGGAAGAGGGCGACGAGCAGTGCGCAGACGACGACCGCGCCCGCGGCGACGAGCGATGCCGCGTGGGAACCCTGGAGCGCGGCGGTTTTCATTGCGGTGATGAGGTTTTCGCGCTGGGATTCGAGGAACGCGGGGAGTTCGCGTTTACGGAGTTCCAGCACGCTGAGTGGGCTGGCCGCGACCAGACTCTTCTGATCCTCGTTCATCAGGGTGCTCGGCACGCGGTCGAGCAGCGGCGAGACGCGGGTCGTGTAGTAGGAGGCCACGATCGAGCCGAGGACGGCGACGCCGAGGGTGCCGCCGATCTCGCGGGTGGTGTCGTTGACCGCCGAACCCGCGCCCGCCTCGTTCAACGGCAGCGAGGACATGATGGATTCGGTGGCCGGGCCCTGGACGATGGCCAGGCCGAGCGCCATCGACACCATCGAGGGCAGCACGTCGGTGACGTAGCCGCTGTCCACCGTCACCTGGCCGCCCAAGTAGAGCCCCAGTCCGGTGAGCAGCAGGCCGAAGACGATCACCGGCGTGGTGCCCCAGCGTTGCGCGAGCAATGTCGCGACGGGCGCGCCGATGGCGACCGAGAACGCGAAGGGCAATGAGGCGATACCGAATTCGAGCGGCGTGTACTCGCGCACCCCTTGGAAATACTGGGTGATCAGGAACAGAAATCCGAACATCGAGAAATAGCCGACGGCAATCGACAACGCGGGCATCGAAAAACGCCGATCGCGGAACAAACGCATATCCAGAATCGGCGCCGCCGTGCGCAATTCCCACGCGATGAACGCGGCGAGCAGCGCGACGCCGAGCGCGCCCGCGGTCAACGTGGTGACCGACAGCCAGCCGTAGTGCGGCGCCTCGATGATGGACCAGACGAGCAGCGTGATGCCCGCGATGGACAGCGCGATGCCGGGCAGATCCAGCCTGCCGACATGCGCGGAGCGCGATTCCGGCACCCACAGCAGCGTGGCGACCAGCGCGACCAGCGCCACCGGCACATTGATCCAGAAGACCGAGTGCCAGCTGAAGTGCTCGAGCAGCCAACCGCCGGAGATCGGGCCGATGGCGATGGCGAAGCCCGCCATGGCCGTCCACGCCGCGATGGCCAGCGCCCGCTCGCGTCGGTCGGTGAAGATGTTGATGATCAGGGCGAGGGTGGCGGGGAAGACGGCCGCGGCGAACACGCCCATGGCCGCGCGGGCCGTGACGACCGCGCCCATCGAATCCGACAGTGCGCCACCGACGGACATGACGGCGACGCCGATCAGGCCGATGACCATCACCTTCCGGCGTCCGTAGCGATCGCCGAGGTTGCCGAAAGCGAGCAACAACCCAGCGAAAGTCAGGGTGTACGCGTCGACGACCCATTGCAGGCCGCTGACACCGGTGGCCAGCTCGACACCGATCGAGGGGAGGGCCACGTTGACGATGGTGTTGTCGAGGACGACCAGCAATTCGGCAAGGCAGATGACTGCCAGAGCGAGAAAGCGCTGGTTGCGTCGTTCCAGCAACACCGGTGGATCGACTATGGAGATTGCCATAGTTCAGCAGCTAAGCAGGTATCTGTCACTCTTGGTAACAGTTGTCGAGCGCGATGTCTGACACATTCGATCCTGAGAAGTGATGTGTGCCACAACGATTCGATCGCCGAACGGTTCCGATTCGCGCCGAACCAAGGGCCGTTTTGGCAGATGAGGGGGGCGCCAGGTACTGTGGACGACAGTTATCGACGAGTTCGATCGCTACCCAATCCGTTCTACCGAAGACCGTTGGTCGCCGATCCCGCATGGGTTCGGTCGAAGGTCCGGCGACATTGCCGGCGGCCCACGCAGGGAAGAACCGAGGCTGGGAGTCGATTCGAGTCCTGTGGCTCGTGTTGATTTTTCCTTCGCGCCCCGGAACGCCTTGCGTCCGGGGCGTTCGTTTTGTCGCCGGGCTCTTGGATCGGTAGTTCGTGTACCCGAACCGACATCCAGAGAGGAGGCGAAGTATGGCAAAGGCTGAGAAGGTCACCGCGGTCGAGGAGATCGCGGAACAGTTCCGGAACTCGACGGCCACCGTTGTCACGGAATACCGTGGCCTGTCGGTCGGCAAGCTCACCGAACTGCGGCGTGCGCTCGGCGCGGAGGCCACGTACTCCGTCGCCAAGAACACCCTGGTCAAGCGCGCTGCCGCCGAGGCGGGCGTGGAGGGCCTCGACGACTTGTTCGTTGGACCGACCGCCATCACCTTCATCCAGGGTGAGCCGGTCAACGCGGCCAAGGCGCTCAAGACCTTCGCCAAGGACAACAAGGCGCTCATCATCAAGGGCGGCTACATGGACGGCGCCGCGCTGTCCGTCGCCGAGGTCGAGAAGATCGCCGACCTGGAGACCCGCGAGGTCCTGCTGGCCAAGCTGGCCGGCGCCCTCAAGGGCAACCTCGCCAAGGCCGCCGGCCTCTTCAACGCTCCCGCTTCGCAGGTGGCCCGCCTGGCCGCCGCGCTGGAGGAGAAGAAGCGCGCCGAAGGCGGAGCCGCCGAGTAATTCCCCCTGTGCGCGGGCGACACGCCCCCACGGACACCAACTACCGAAAGGAAAACAACAATGGCCAACGTTGACGAACTGCTCGAGACCTTCGGCAACATGACCCTGCTCGAGCTGTCGGACTTCGTCAAGAAGTTCGAGGAGAAGTTCGAGGTCACCGCCGCTGCTCCGGTCGCCGTCGCCGCCGTCGGTGGCGCTGCCGCTCCGGCCGAGGCCGCCGAGGAGCAGGACGAGTTCGACGTCATCCTCGAGGGTGCCGGCGACAAGAAGATCCAGGTCATCAAGGTGGTCCGCGAGATCGTCTCCGGCCTGGGCCTGAAGGAAGCCAAGGACCTGGTCGAGGGTGCCCCGAAGCCGATCCTGGAGAAGGTCGCCAAGGAGGCCGCCGAGGCCGCCAAGGCGAAGCTGGAAGAGGCCGGCGCCAAGGTTTCGGTCAAGTAATTCCACGAATTACTTCGAACGGGCGGTCCCCAAATTTGGGGGCCGCCCGTTTCGCATTTTCCGGAGACATGCGAGCGGGTTTTGTGGAAAAGTGCGAGTGCGTTCGGCTTACTCTGGAGTCAGGTAGGGGTGTGCCCCGTCTCCCACATGGGTTACAGTGACCGAACCCACTGTGACGTGACGCACCGCGATAACCGAGCGCGGTTCGCCGGTGGGCTGCTCGCTGAGAAATGTGGAGGTTGGCGTGGGCGTCGAGGTCAGGACCGAGGGTGTAACCAAGTCCTTCGGTTCGCAGCGAATTTGGCAGGATGTCAGTCTGACCTTGCCCTCCGGCGAGGTGAGCGCGCTACTCGGTCCCTCGGGTACCGGTAAGTCGGTGTTCCTGAAGTCGCTGATCGGCCTGCTGCGGCCCGAGCGCGGTTCGATCTTCATCGACGGCACCGACATCACCACCTGCTCCAACAAGGAGCTCTACGAGATCCGCAAGCTCTTCGGCGTGCTGTTCCAGGACGGCGCGCTGTTCGGCTCGATGAACCTCTTCGACAACGTCGCGTTCCCGCTTCGTGAGCACACGAAGAAGAGCGAGTCCGAGATCAAGAAGATCGTCATGGAGAAGCTCGAGCTGACCGGTCTGCTCGGTGCGGAGGGCAAGCTGCCCGGCGAGATCTCCGGCGGTATGCGCAAGCGCGCCGGTCTGGCCCGTGCTCTGGTGCTCGACCCGCAGATCATCCTGGTCGATGAGCCCGACTCCGGTCTGGACCCGGTCCGTACCTCCTACCTGAGCCAGCTGCTGATCGACATCAACGCCCAGATCGACGCCACGATCCTCATCGTCACCCACAACATCAACCTGGCCCGCACCGTGCCCGACAACATCGGCATGCTGTTCCGCCGCCAGCTGGTCATGTTCGGTCCCCGCGAGGTGCTGTTGACCTCCGAGGAGCCGGTGGTCAAGCAGTTCCTCAACGGCCGCATGATCGGCCCGATCGGCATGTCCGAGGAGAAGGACGAGGCCCAGATGGCGCGCGAGCAGGCGCTCGTGGACGCGGGCCACCATCACGGTGGCGCCGAAGAGGTCGAGGGCATCATCCCGCAGATGAAGGCCACGCCCGGGATGCCCGTGCGCCAAGCGGTGATCCGCCGCAAAGCGCGCGTTATGGAGATCATGCACACCCTGCCGCACGCCGCGCAGGTGGCGATCCGCGAATCGATGGCGGAGAACGACGACACACAAGTGATGTCGTACAACGCCCCCAGTGTCGCCAGCTACCAGGGCGACTCGTTCGACACCACCGTGCGCCACAACACAACCAACGGGTAACATACGCCCGTGAACTCGACTCTGGCCCGTGTGCGGACTCCAGTCGAGTCGGCGTTTGCCCAGGCGGGCAACGTCTTTGCGCTCTTCGTCGACGTGATGCGCAAGATGTTCCGCCGCCCGTTCCAGTGGCGTGAGTTCATCGAGCAATCGTGGTTCATCGCCAGCGTCTCGATCTTGCCGAGCGCGCTGGTGGCCATCCCGTTCGGCGCGGTCGTCGCGCTGCAGACCGGTTCGCTGATCAAGCAGCTCGGCGCCGAGTCGTTCACCGGAGCCACCAGCGTGCTCGCCACCGTGCAGCAAGCCGCGCCGGTGGTGACCGCGCTGATCATCGCGGGCGCGGCCGGGTCGGCGGTCGCCGCCGATCTCGGCGCGCGCACCATCCGCGAGGAGATCGACGCCATGGAGGTGCTCGGCGTCGATCCGGTGGCGCGGCTGGTGGTTCCGAGAGTGCTCGGCATGACGCTGGTCGCGGTGCTGCTCAACGGGTTGGTGTCGGTCGTCGGCATCGCGGGCGGCTATTTCTTCAACGTGCTGCTGCAGGGCGGAACGCCCGGCGCGTACCTCTCGTCGTTCTCCGCGCTGGCGCAGCTGCCAGACCTGTGGATCAGCGAGATCAAGGCGGCGATCTTCGGTCTGCTCGCGGGGGTGATCGCCGCGTACAAGGGGTTGCATCCACAAGGGGGGCCGAAAGGAGTCGGTGACGCGGTGAACCAGTCCGTCGTGATCACATTCCTGGTCCTCTTCTTCGTCAATCTCGTTCTGACACTGGTCTATCTGCAGGTCGTCCCGGCCAAGGGCTCCTGACAGATGGCCACCTCCTACCGCAGCCCGGTGCTCGCCAAATCGGCCCGCCGGGCGGGCGAGATCGCGCGCGGGCCGCTGAACGTCATCGACCGCGCGGGCGAGCAGATGTCGTTCTACTCGCGTGCCATCGCGTGGATTCCGCGCACCGCGGTGCACTACCGCAAAGAGGTCATGCGGTTGCTGGCCGAGGTGACCTTCGGCTCCGGCGCGCTCGCGGTGATCGGCGGGACCATCGGCGTCATCGTCTTCATGTCCGGCTCGGTCGGCGTCGTGGTCGGCCTGCAGGGCTTCAAGGCGCTCGACGCGCTGGGCAGCTCCGTGCTCACCGGCTTCCTCACCGCCTACATCAACACCCGGGAAATCGCCCCGCTGGTGGCGGCATTGGCGCTCTCGGCGACGGTGGGCTGTGGCTTCACCGCGCAGCTGGGCGCGATGCGGATCTCCGAGGAGATCGACGCGCTCGAGGTGATGGCGGTGCCCGGCGTGCCGTTCCTGGTGACCACCCGGGTGATCGCCGGTTTTCTCGCGGTCATCCCGCTCTACATCGTCGGCCTGCTCGGCGCCTACTTCGCCTCGCGCTCGGTCAGCATCTGGTTCAACGGCCAATCCAGCGGTTCCTACGACCACTATTTCAGCCTGTTCCTGCCACCGGAGGACGTGCTCTATTCGTTCCTCAAGGTGCTGATCTTCGCGTTCGTCATCATCCTGGTGCACTGCTACTACGGCTTCACCGCCACCGGCGGACCCGCGGGCGTCGGCGTCGCCGTCGGTCGCGCGGTGCGCGCCGCGATCGTGCTAGTGAACATCCTCGACTTCTTCCTCAGCCTGGCGATCTGGGGGACGACCACGACCGTGCGGGTGGCGGGATGAGTGGCCGCGCGTGGCGGTCCACGGAGAAGACCCGGGTGCGGCTGCTGGGGATCGCGTTCTTCGTGATCGTCGGGCTGTTCCTGTGGACGACCGTCGCGATCTACAACAAGCAGTTCGTCAGGACCGTCGACGTGGAGCTGATAACCGACAGCGTCGGCAACGTGCTGAGCAAGAACGCCGACGTGAAGGTGCGCGGTGTGCCGGTCGGCGAGGTGCGGTCGAGCCGGTCCGAGGGCGGCAAGGTCACCCTCGATCTGGCCATCGATCCCGGTAAGGCCGAGCAAATTCCGGTGAACGCGACCGCGCGGCTGCTGCCGAAGACCCTGTTCGGCGAGCGTTATGTGGATCTGGTGATCCCCGAGGATCCCAGCCCGCAGCACCTCACCGACGGCGTCACCCTGTACCAGGACGCCAGCGGCAACGCCATCGAGATCAGCAAGCTGCTCGACGATCTGCTTCCGCTGCTGCAGGCGATCCCGCCGCAGGATCTTGCCGCCACGCTCGGCGCGCTCTCTCAGGCGTTGTCCGGTCAGGGCTTCGCCCTCGGCGAGACCGTGGACAAGCTGGACACGATCTTCCGCGACATCAACGGCGTGCTGCCGGAACTGCAAGAGGGTCTGCGCACTTTCGCCGAGACCGCCGCGGTGTACTCCGACGCCGCGCCGCAGATCATCGACGCGTTGGACAACCTGCGCACCACCAATGCCACCATCGTGCAGCGGCGTTCGGACATCGACACCCTCTACGCCGTGCTCACGCCGACTTCGTCGAGCGCCGCCGACTTCTTCCTCGTCAACCGCGACAACATCATCGACGTCTCCGCCGATTCCCGGCCCGCGCTGGAACTGCTCGCCATGTACTCGCCGAGCTACCCGTGCGCGCTGGCCAACTTCGCGAAGATGAAGCCGCGCATCGACGAGCTCTTCGGCATGGGCACCGACCGGCCGGGCTCCCGGGTGACGATCGAGTTGACCAACACCCGCGGTAGATACCTGCCCAACCAGGACGAACCGCGCTGGCTGGACACCCGTGGGCCCTGGTGCCTCCCCGAATACCCGGTGAACGTCGACCCGGGTCAATACACCGGCGGACCGAACAACGACGGCTCCTACGCGGTGCCGAGCCGCTACCCGGGTGACCAGGAGAGCGGCAGGTTGCCCGTGCCGCAGTTCGGCGTCTACCCGGCCGCGCAGGTGCCGACACTGGCGGGCTCGCCGCGGGAGCAGCGGTCGCTCGGCGCGATCTACGGTGCGGCGCAAGGTGTTTCGCCGGACGACGTGCCGAGCTGGATGACCAGGATCGCGGCGCCCGCCTTCCGTGGCAGCGAGGTGACGGTGCGATGAACGAGAAGCTACGCGGGCTCGGCGGACCGCTGACCAAGCTGATCATCTTCGTCGCGGTGACGCTGTTCGCCACCACGCTGCTCGGTCTGTCGATCGCCAACTACACCGGCGGCGGCACGCTGTTCAAGGCCAGGTTCACCGACGTCACCGCGCTCAACCCGGGCGACGAGGTGCGCATCGCGGGCGTGCGGGTCGGCAAGGTCACCGACATCGCGATCGTGGACAAGCGGCTGGCCGAGGTGAAATTCGAACTCACCGACCGCGATTGGCTGCCCGCCTCCACCACCGCGACAATCCGGTACCGCAACCTGGTCGGCCAGCGCTACATCGCGCTGGAGCAGGGCACCGGCGAACAGGGCCGCAAGCTCAACGAGGGCGGCACCATCCCGCTGGAGCAGACCAGGCCCGCGCTGAACCTGACCACACTGTTCAACGGTTTCCGCCCGCTGTTCCGCACGCTGACCGCCGAGGACGTGAACAAGCTCTCCTTCGAGATCATCCAGGTCTTCCAGGGCGAGCAGGGCACCATCCACGACCTGGTGGCCAGCACCGCGAGCCTGACCAACAAGATCGCCGACAAGGACGCGGTCATCGGCCAGCTGGTGGAGAATCTGACCGCCGTGCTGGAGACGGTCAACGAGCGCGACGACCAGTTCGACGAGCTCATCGTCAACACCGAGGCGCTGGTCTCCGGCCTGGCCGCCGAACGCGACACTGTCGGCCGCTCGATCAGCTCGCTGGGCGATCTGACCACGGCCACCTCGGAGCTGCTCGTTCCCACCAGGCCTTCGCTGCAGGGCACGATCGCGGGACTGAACCAGCTCACCGGGACGCTGAACGAACGCTCCGACGAGGTGAACCAGGCGCTGGCCACGCTGCCGGTGAAGATGGAAAAGCTCGGCAGGGTGGGCAGTTACGGTTCCTGGTTCCAGTTCTACCTGTGCGGCATCGACATCGTGGTCGGCCCGGGCGCGGTGGACGCGCCGCAGCTCGACCTGCCGGCGAGCCTGCCGACGATCAACCAGCCGCTGTACACGAACGCCGCGCCGCGCTGCCACGGGAAGGCCCGCTGATGGACGATCGCATCCTCCTCGGCAAGCGCAGCCCGGTCTTCCTCGGCGTGCTCGGCCTGGCCATGGTCGTGCTGGTGACGATGTCGGCGTTCGCGCTGGACCGGCTGCCGATCATCGGCGCCGGCACCAGGTACACCGCCGAGTTCTCCGAGGCAGCGGGACTGAAGAAGGGCAACGAGGTCCGCATCGCGGGCGTGAAGGTCGGCTCGGTCTCCGATGTTCGCCTGGCGGGCGACCGGGTGGTCGTCGAGTTCCGCACCAAGGACGCCTGGATCGGCAGCGAGACCACCGCTTCGATCCAGATCAAGACGCTGCTCGGCCAGAAGTACCTCGCACTCGATCCGCGCGGCTCCCGTCCCGCCGACCCGGACAAGCCGATCCCGTTGTCGCGCACCGTTTCTCCCTACGACGTGATCGACGCGTTCTCGGACGCGGCGGCCAACATCGAGGAGATCGACACCGAACAGCTGGCCACCAGTATGCGGGTGCTCTCCGAGGCGTTCGAGACGACGCCGCCGGAGATCCGCGGCTCCATCGACGGCGTCGCGCGGCTCTCGGAGACGCTGGCCAAGCGCGACGAGGAACTGAAGCGGCTGTTCAAGGCCACGCGCCGGACCACCGAGGTGCTCGCCGACCGCAACGCCGAGTTCGAGCGGCTGCTCGCCTCCGGCGGTCAGCTGCTCGCCGAGCTGAACATCCGCCAGCAGGCCATCCACCAGCTGCTCGTCGGCGCCAAGTCGGTGTCGGTCGAGCTGAGCGCGCTGGTCGCGGACAACTCGGAGCAGATCGGTCCGGCGCTGACCAATCTGGCCGCCGCGATCGAGATGCTCAACGACAACCAGCAGAACATCTCCAAGACGCTGGAACTCGCGGCGCCCTTCTACGGCCTGTACGCCAACGTGCTCGGCACCGGCCGGTGGTTCGACGCGGTGATCGTCAACCTGCTGCCGCCCGCACTGCCGGAGATCCCCGGCTACCGGGATCCGGTACGCGAGATGGGAGGTAACTGACGTGGCCGCGAGCTGGCGCAGCGATCCGCTCACCGCGTTCCGGGAGTCGGGGCGGGGCACCAAGATCGGCATCACGCTCGGCGTCGTCCTGGTGCTCGTCGCAGGGTGGGTGCTGTGGTGGGGCTTCGACCGACTGACCACCACCAAGATCACCGCCTACTTCGACAGCTCGGTCGGCATCTACGAGGGCTCCGACGTGCGCATCCTCGGCGTGCCGGTGGGTCGGGTCGAGTCGGTCGAGCCGATGGGCGACCAGGTGAAGGTCGTGCTGAGCGTCGACCGGGGCTACGACGTGCCCGCCGACGCGCAGGCCGCGCAGATCACCCCGTCGGTCGTCGCGGACCGCTATGTCCAGCTGACGCCGGTCTACCGCGGCGGGCCGAAAATGGGTCGCACCGCGACTATTCCGCGGGAACGCACGGTCACCCCGGTCGAGGTCGACGAGCTCTACCGGAGCATCACCGAACTCAGCGAAGCGCTCGGCCCGGACGGCGCCAACAAAGAGGGCGCGGTGAACGAGCTGGTGCGCACCTCGGCGGCCAACCTGGCGGGCAACGGCGAGGCGCTGGCCAACAGCATCAGTCAGCTCTCCGGCGCGGTCAGGTACCTGTCCGAGGCGCGTGGCGACATCTTCGAGACCGTCGAGAACCTGCAGAACTTCGTGAGCATGCTGGCGCGCAACGATCAGCAGGTGCGCGAATTCAACGCGCAGCTGGCCGATCTCGCCGGATTCCTGGCCGACGAGCGGCAGAACCTCGGCGACGCGCTGCACTTGCTCTCGATCGCGCTCGGCGACGTCGCCCGGTTCATCGATGACAACCGCGCGCTGGTCGCGGAGAACGCCGCCGCGCTGACCACGCTCACCAAGACGCTGGCCGACCAGCGCGACGACCTTGCCGCCGCCCTTCCGGTGATTCCGGTCGCGCTGAGCAACCTGGTCAACATCCACAACGCCGAGTCCGGCACCCTCGACATGCGCGCCAACTTCACCGATCTGCAGGATCCTTTCGGCACGATCTGCCGGATGCTCGACCTGTCGAAGCTGATGCCCGGCGATCCGCGCTTCGAGGCGCTCGGCCGTCAGATGCGTCCGCTGCTCGACCACTGCAAGGAGATCACCGACCAGATCACCGCGGGGGTGCAGACTCCCACGCTGATCCTGCCGTTCGGCATCCTCTCCGGGGAGAACCTGCAGCGCGACCCCGTGCCAGGGACGGTGCCCGGCACGCCGTCGAACCAGTTGCCGCCGTCCGAGCAGGGAGGTGAGCGATGAGGACGACCATCGCCCGCGGGCTGAGCGCGGGAGTGCTCGCGGTCTCGGCCGCGCTGATCAGCTCGTGCGCCTCCGACGGCATCTACAGCGTGCCGCTGCCCGGCGGCGCCGACGTCGGCCCGCATCCCATCCACATCGATATCCATTTCGACGACGTGCTCGATTTGGTGCCACAGTCCGCGGTGAAGGTCGAAGGCGTGCCGGTGGGCCGGGTCGAGGACATCGCGCTCGCGGGAGACGGCTGGACCGCCAGTGTTCGCGCGCTGATCGACTCCTCGGTCGACCTGCCCGCCAATGCCAGGGCCGAGGTACGGCAGTCGAATCTGCTCGGCGAGAAGTTCATCGAGCTCGCACCGCCCGTCGCGGACCCGGATCCGGCGAGGCTGACCGACGGCGCGGTGATCCCGGTCGAGCACACCAGGCACGCCACTGAGATCGAGCAGGTGCTCGGCGCCATGTCGCTGCTGCTCAACGGCGGCGGCGTCGCGCAACTGCAACCGATCGTCAGCGAGTTGAACAAGACCTTCGGCGGCCGCGAGGGCAAGGTTCGTTCGCTGCTCGAGCAGGCCAACACCTTGATCGGCGGGCTGAACGAGCAGGTGGACGACATCACGCGGGCCATCGACGGTCTCGCCACGCTCAGCAGCCGGGTCAGCACCCAGACCGAGTCGATCGGCAAGATTCTGGACGAACTGCCCGATGGCATACGGATCTTGGAAGAACAACGGCCGGAGTTGATTTCGTTGCTCGCCCAGCTGGACCGGCTGGGGCAGGCGGGCTTCGACGTCATCAATACCGCCAAGAACGACCTGATCCGCGATCTGAACTCGCTGCGCCCGACGCTGCAGGAACTCGGCCGCGCCGCGCCGGATCTGGTGACCGCGTTCCCGCTGATTCCGACCTACCCGTTCCCCGATTCCGCGCTGGAGGGCACCTTCGGCGGCCAGGTCAACACGTGGCTCTCGGTGGACCAGCAGATCGGCGTCACGCTGAGCAATCTCGGCGTCGGCAAACCGGATCCGGTGTACATTCCGCCGCCCTACGGCCCGCCGGTGAACGTGGACCCGTCCAACCCGTACTACGGCGGCAACGGTCCGCGGCCGGGCTGGCCGACGGTGTCGCTGATTCCGCTGCCGCCGACCATGGCGGTGCTGCCCGCGCCGGGCGCGCCCGTGCCGAACCCGCTCGGCCCGCTGCTGGAACAACTCGGCGTGACGCCGCCCGCGGCAGGGGGTGAGCCGCGATGACCCGTCTCGTTCGTAACCAGCTGGTCGTCTTCCTGGTTCTCGCGGTGGTCGGCGTGATCTTCGTCGGCGCGAAGTACATCCGGCTCGATCACATGCTCGGCTTCGGCCACTACGAGGTGCGCGTCGACGCCGAGCAGACCGGCGGCATCTACAAGGGCGCCGAGGTGACCTATCGCGGCGTCCCGGTCGGCCGGGTCGGCGACTTGGCGCTGACCGACGAGGGCGTCACCATGACGCTGGTCATCGACTCGGACTCACCGCGCATCCCCGCCTCGGCCGAGGCCGTGGTGGCGAACCGCTCGGCCATCGGCGAGCAGTACGTCGACCTGCGGCCGGACATCGACAGCGGTCCGTACCTGAAGGAAGGCTCGGTGATCAGCGGGGCGCAGACGCCCGTTCCGGTGGAACAGCTGGTCTCCAGCGTCGACCACTTCACCAGGACGGTGGATCTGGAGGCGTTGAACACCACCGTCACCGAGCTGGGCAAGGCCTTCGACGGCAAGGGCGAGGACCTGCACGTCCTCCTGCAGTCGCTCAACGAGTTCACCACCACGTTCCACGAGACGCTGCCGCAGACCGTCCAGCTGATCCGCGACGGCAGGGTGGTGTTCGGCACCCAGGCCGAGCAGGCCGCCGCCATCCGGCGCTTCAGCGACGGCCTCGACCGGCTGACCGCGCAGCTGCGCTCCAGCGACCCCGCGATACGCAGGCTGATCGGCACCGGCGCCGACGCGGGCGAACAGTTCGGCGCACTGCTCGACGAGAGCGGCGGCGCGCTCACCGAGGACCTGGCCAACCTGCGGGTGCTGCTGCAGGGCATCTCGCCCAAGTTCTACGCGCTGCGTCCGCTGCTGCAGATGCTGCCGCAGCTGTCCCTCGGCGCGTCGGCGACCGCGCCCGGCGACGGGACCAGCCACTTCGGCCTTGTGCTCGAGACCAACAACCCGCCCGCCTGCACCGTCGGCTACGAGGGCACCCAGCGCATTCTCGAGCAGATGAAGGCGCAGAACCCGGACTTCGACGACACCCGCGACGAGTTCCCGTTCAACACGGACGCGAAATGCCTTGTGCCGTTCGGCAATCCGACCGCGGTCCGGGGCGGAGAGCGGGCCGAGCTGGCCGATCCGAGCATCGTGCAGCCCTGGGACGACAACCCCAAAGTCGACCCGGACAAGCTGAACCTGAACCCGATCGCCGTGCAGCTCGCCACCCTGATGGGAGTCACGCCGAAGCGGTGACCAGGAAGGATGACGTTATGGTGCTGAGTCGTGAGTATTGATCCGTCTGGTTCGGGCCGCCCGCCGGTCGCGGTGCGCGCGCTGGCGCTCGGCGCGCTCGCCGTCGCCCTCGTGGCCGCGCTGTGGTTCGGCGGTGGCTGGGTGCGCGCGGCGTTCTTCACCGACGGTCCGCGGGCCGACGCGCGCGATTCCGCGCTGGACGCCGCGCGACAGGCCGCGCTCAACATGACCTCGATGAACCTCGACGACGTGCCCGGCTCGCTCGCACTGGCCAGGTCGTCGATGACCGGGCCGATCCTGGAGTCGGCGGAGAAGAATCGGCAGCAGTCCGAGCAGATGGCCGCGCAGTCGGGTGTCGCCATGAAGTCCAAGGTGCTCGGGGCCGCGCTCACCTCGCTGAACAGCGAACGGGACAAGGCCTCGGCGCTGGTGGTGCTCCAGGTGACCGAGTCGAAGCCGGACAAGTCGGTCTCCGACTACCGGTACACGTGGAGCCTCGACATGAGCAAGGACGGCGAGGTCTGGAAGGCCGAGCAGGTCGCTTCGCTCACCCAGCCGGTGCTGCTGGAGGGGCCCGGCCCGACCGGGCTCGGACAGCCGGGGACGCCCGCGCCGACCGAGGGCGCGCCCGCGCAGGAGGGACCGCGATGAACACCCGCCGCCCGGTCAACCGGGTCACGCCGAAACGGCGCACCGCCCAGCCCGCCGCGCGTCCGACGCGCAGGCCCAAGGTCACCTCGGCGCGCCCGACCGCGCCGCGCGACGTCCCGACCAGGGGAAAGCAGGCCGTCGCCGCCGAGCGTCGGCCGCGCCGGTTCACACCCCCTCGCCTCCGGTCGGCGGGTTCCTGGGCGCCCGTCGCGGCCGCGCTGATCGCGGCCGTGCTGCTGGCCGGATTCGCCGTCGTCGCCGCGCAACGTCCCGGCGTCCCCGACGAGAACCGGGCACTCCTCGACACCAGCGCGACCGAGGAGGTGCGCGCCGCCGCCGACCACGCCCTACGCACGATCTACGGCTACGACATCGCGCACATCGACGGCTACGAGGCCGCGGTGCGCCAAGTCGTCACCGGCGAGATGCTCGCCGATCTCGACGAGTTCGCGGCCACCACGATCGACGCCATCCGGCAGGCCCGGACCAGCGCCGACGCGAAGGCCGACCCGATCGGGGTGACGATGCTCACCGAGGACCGCGCCGAACTGCTGGTGAATCTCGTGGTGAGCGCAACCAAGGACGGCGTGGCCCAGCAGAGCGTGGCGGGTCCCGTGGTGCTGCGGATGCAGAAGGTGGACGGTCGCTGGCTGGCCAGCGGCATCGTCGACCAGTGATCTTGGTCCGCGCGACCGTATTCCGGCGGGGGCAGGTCGGTCCGGGCACTTGACGAGTTTCGCCCGACCCGTCACGCTATTCACAACAGCGGCAGCTGTCACAAGTGGTTTCAGCCGCCCCGTGGCCCTCGACGCAGCCAGCGATCCGGGTGCCGGGCATATCGCCCGCGCGGGGTCGGCAGACCGGCCGCTTGTCTACGACGCGGCGTGCGTGCGACCACGGCCCAGGGTGGCCAAGGCCACGGCGCGCCAGCGGCGTGGAGGATCACACGGGTGGTACTTTGACACCCCCGTGTTCAGGGGTGTAGGTTTGGACTTTGCGCTGGCTGCCTCCTGTCCATACCTCGATTCGCACACGTAAGTTTCGCCTTCCGGTGTTACTTCCGTTGTTGCCTGTTCGGGTTTCGTTCGGGTTGTGACCAGCGGAATTCGTAGCAGAAGCAAGCGACGGTCGCGGACCACCACGCGACGCGCGTGAGGTGCTGGAAGGACGCATCTTGGCAGTCTCCACCCAGACCAAGGCAGTTGCCGGTATCCCTGGAGCCCCCAAGCGGGTCTCCTTCGCGAAGATCCGTGAACCCTTGGAAGTGCCGGGTCTTCTCGATCTACAAACGGAATCGTTCTCCTGGTTGGTCGGTTCGTCGGAATGGCGTGAGCGCGCGGCCGCTCGCGGCGACGTCGGCCTTGTCGGTGGACTCGAGGAGGTGCTCGAGGAGCTGTCGCCGATCGAGGACTTCTCCGGCTCCATGTCCCTGTCCTTCTCGGATCCGCGCTTCGAAGAGGTCAAGGCCTCGATCGATGAGTGCAAAGAAAAGGACATGACCTACGCGGCGCCGTTGTTCGTCACCGCGGAGTTCATCAACAACAACACCGGCGAGATCAAGAGCCAGACGGTCTTCATGGGTGATTTCCCGATGATGACCGACAAGGGCACGTTCATCATCAACGGCACCGAGCGTGTCGTCGTCTCGCAGCTGGTCCGCTCCCCGGGCGTCTACTTCGATCACACCATCGACAAGGGCACCGAGAAGGACCTGCACAGCGTGCGCGTCATCCCGTCGCGCGGCGCGTGGCTGGAGTTCGACGTCGACAAGCGCGACACCGTCGGCGTGCGTATCGACCGCAAGCGCCGTCAGCCGGTCACCGTGCTGCTCAAGGCGCTGGGCTGGACCACCGAGGAGATCGTCGAGCGCTTCGGCTTCTCCGAGATCATGATGTCCACCCTCGAGAAGGACAACACCGCCGGTCAGGACGAGGCGCTGCTGGACATCTACCGCAAGCTGCGTCCGGGCGAGCCGCCGACCAAGGAGTCCGCGCAGACCCTGCTGGAGAACCTGTTCTTCAAGGAGAAGCGCTACGACCTGGCTCGCGTCGGTCGCTACAAGATCAACAAGAAGCTGGGCATCCACCTCAACGAGCCGGTCATCGGTTCGGTGCTGACGCGCGAAGACATCGTCACCACCATCGAGTACCTGGTTCGCCTGCACGCGGGCGACAAGGTCATGACCGCGCCCGGCGGCGAAGAGGTGCCGGTCGAGGTCGACGACATCGACCACTTCGGCAACCGTCGCCTGCGCACCGTCGGCGAGCTGATCCAGAACCAGATCCGGGTCGGCCTCTCCCGTATGGAGCGTGTCGTCCGTGAGCGGATGACCACCCAGGACGTCGAGGCGATCACGCCGCAGACCCTGATCAACATCCGTCCGGTCGTCGCCGCGATCAAGGAGTTCTTCGGAACCTCCCAGCTGTCGCAGTTCATGGACCAGAACAACCCGCTGTCGGGTCTGACCCACAAGCGTCGTCTCTCGGCGCTCGGCCCGGGTGGTCTGTCCCGTGAGCGCGCCGGCCTGGAAGTCCGAGACGTCCACCCGTCGCACTACGGCCGCATGTGCCCGATCGAGACCCCGGAAGGCCCGAACATCGGCCTGATCGGCTCGCTGTCGGTGTACGCGCGGGTCAACCCGTTCGGCTTCATCGAGACCCCGTACCGCAAGGTCGTCGAGGGCCGGGTCACCGACGAGGTCAAGTACCTCACCGCCGACGAGGAGGACCGCGAGGTCCGCGCCCAGGCGAACTCGCCGGTCGACGCCGACGGCAACTTCCTCGAAGAGCGGGTGCTCGCGCGCCGCGGCAACGAGGAGATGGAGTTCGTCGCCCCGACCGAGGTGACCTATATGGACGTCTCGCCGCGCCAGATGGTGTCGGTCGCGACCGCCATGATCCCGTTCCTCGAACACGACGACGCCAACCGTGCTCTCATGGGCGCGAACATGCAGCGTCAGGCCGTGCCGCTGATCCGTTCCGAGGCCCCGATCGTGGGCACCGGCATGGAGCTGCGCGCCGCGACCGACGCCGGCGATGTCGTGGTGAACGAGAAGTCCGGTGTGGTCGAGGAGGTTTCCGCCGACTACGTCACGGTCATGGCCGACGACGGCACCCGCAAGTCCTACCGGATGCGGAAGTTCGCTCGCTCGAACCAGGGCACCTGCTCCAACCAGCGGCCCATCGTGGACGAGGGCCAGCGGGTGGAGAAGGGCCAGGTCCTGGCCGACGGTCCGTGCACCGAGAACGGTGAGATGGCCCTCGGCAAGAACCTGCTCGTGGCGATCATGCCGTGGGAAGGCCACAACTACGAGGACGCGATCATCCTGTCGCAGCGTCTCGTGGAAGAGGACGTCCTCACCTCGATCCACATCGAGGAGCACGAGATCGACGCCCGCGACACCAAGCTGGGCGCCGAGGAGATCACCCGCGACATCCCGAACGTCTCCGACGAGGTGCTCGCGGATCTGGACGAGCGGGGCATCGTGCGGATCGGTGCCGAGGTCCGCGATGGTGACATCCTGGTCGGCAAGGTGACCCCGAAGGGTGAGACCGAGCTGACCCCGGAGGAGCGGTTGCTGCGGGCGATCTTCGGTGAGAAGGCGCGCGAGGTGCGTGATACCTCGCTGAAGGTGCCCCACGGTGAGTCGGGCAAGGTCATCGGCATCCGCGTGTTCTCGCGCGATGACGAGGACGACCTGCCGCCGGGTGTGAACGAGCTGGTCCGGGTGTACGTGGCGCAGAAGCGCAAGATCCAGGACGGTGACAAGCTCGCCGGTCGTCACGGCAACAAGGGTGTGATCGGCAAGATCCTGCCGACCGAGGACATGCCGTTCCTGCCGGACGGTACCCCGGTCGACATCATCCTCAACACCCACGGTGTGCCGCGTCGTATGAACATCGGCCAGATCCTGGAAACCCATTTGGGCTGGATCGGCAAGGCGGGCTGGCAGGTCGAGGGCAACCCCGACTGGGCCAAGAGCCTGCCGGAGGAGATGTTGGGCGCGCCCGCCGACTCGAACATCGCCACCCCGGTGTTCGACGGCGCCCGCGAGGAGGAGCTGACCGGTCTGCTGTCCTCGACCCTGCCGAACCGCGACGGTGAGCGCATGGTCGACGACAACGGCAAGGCCACCCTGTTCGACGGCCGCTCCGGCGAGCCGTTCCCGTACCCGGTGGCGGTCGGCTACATGTACATCCTGAAGCTGCACCACCTGGTCGACGACAAGATCCACGCGCGTTCGACCGGTCCGTACTCGATGATCACCCAGCAGCCGCTCGGTGGTAAGGCGCAGTTCGGTGGTCAGCGCTTCGGTGAGATGGAGTGCTGGGCCATGCAGGCCTACGGCGCGGCGTACACGCTGCAGGAACTGCTCACCATCAAGTCCGACGACGTCGTGGGCCGCGTGAAGGTCTACGAGGCGATCGTGAAGGGCGAGAACATTCCGGAGCCGGGCATTCCGGAGTCGTTCAAGGTGCTCCTCAAGGAACTCCAGTCGCTGTGCCTCAACGTCGAGGTGCTGTCTTCGGACGGCGCCGCGATCGAGCTGCGCGAAGGCGAGGACGAGGACCTGGAGCGCGCCGCGGCGAACCTGGGCATCAACCTGTCCAGGAACGAAGCGGCCACCGTCGACGATTTGGCGAACTAGGCGGTCGGGCGCGGACGAACTCGGTCACCGACGACATCCGCGCCCATCGCGAACAACCAACTAGTGAACTTTTGCTCGAATTCGACCCGCACAGGGGAAAGGAAGTTACGTGCTAGACGTCAACTTCTTCGATGAACTCCGGATCGGCCTTGCCACCGCCGAAGACATCCGCCAGTGGTCCTACGGCGAGGTGAAGAAGCCGGAGACCATCAACTACCGCACGCTGAAGCCGGAGAAGGACGGCCTCTTCTGCGAGAAGATCTTCGGTCCCACCCGGGACTGGGAGTGCTACTGCGGTAAGTACAAGCGTGTCCGCTTCAAGGGCATCATCTGTGAGCGCTGTGGCGTCGAGGTCACCCGCGCCAAGGTGCGCCGTGAGCGGATGGGCCACATCGAGCTGGCCGCGCCGGTCACCCACATCTGGTACTTCAAGGGCGTGCCGTCGCGCCTCGGCTACCTGCTGGACCTGGCGCCGAAGGATCTGGAAAAGATCATCTACTTCGCCGCGTACGTCATCGTCGGCGTCGACGAGGAGCTGCGTCACAACGAGCTCTCCACGCTCGAAGCCGAGATGGAGGTCGAGAAGAAGGCCGTCGCCGATCAGCGCGACGCCGACCTCGAGGCCCGCGCGCAGAAGCTGGAAGCCGACCTGGCCGAGCTGGAGGCGGAGGGCGCCAAGTCCGACGTGCGCCGCAAGGTCAAGGACGGCGGCGAGCGCGAGATGCGCCAGCTCCGCGACCGTGCCCAGCGCGAGCTGGACCGGCTCGAGGAGATCTGGAACACCTTCACCAAGCTGTCCACCAAGCAGCTCATCGTGGACGAGGTGCTCTACCGCGAGCTGACCGACCGCTACGGCGAGTACTTCACCGGCGCCATGGGTGCGGAGTCCATCCAGAAGCTGATGGAGAACTTCGACATCGAGGCCGAGGCCGAGAACCTGCGCGAGACCATTCGCACCGGTAAGGGCCAGAAGAAGCTGCGCGCGCTCAAGCGGCTCAAGGTCGTCGCGGCCTTCCAGGCCAACGGCAACTCGCCGATGGGCATGGTGCTCGACGCCGTTCCGGTGATCCCGCCGGAGCTGCGCCCGATGGTTCAGCTCGACGGTGGCCGCTTCGCCACCTCCGACCTGAACGACCTGTACCGTCGCGTGATCAACCGCAACAACCGCCTCAAGCGACTGATCGACCTCGGCGCGCCCGAGATCATCGTCAACAACGAGAAGCGGATGCTGCAGGAGTCCGTCGACGCCCTGTTCGACAACGGCCGCCGCGGCCGTCCGGTCACCGGACCGGGCAACCGTCCGCTCAAGTCGCTGTCCGATCTGCTCAAGGGCAAGCAGGGCCGCTTCCGTCAGAACCTGCTCGGTAAGCGCGTCGACTACTCGGGCCGTTCGGTCATCGTCGTCGGTCCGCAGCTGAAGCTGCACCAGTGCGGTCTGCCGAAGCTGATGGCGCTGGAGCTGTTCAAGCCGTTCGTGATGAAGCGTCTGGTCGACCTGAACCACGCGCAGAACATCAAGTCCGCCAAGCGGATGGTGGAGCGGCAGCGGCCGCAGGTGTGGGACGTCCTCGAAGAGGTCATCGCCGAACACCCCGTGCTGCTGAACCGTGCGCCCACCCTGCACCGCCTCGGCATCCAGGCCTTCGAGCCGCAGCTGGTGGAAGGCAAGGCCATCCAGCTGCACCCGCTGGTCTGTGAGGCGTTCAACGCCGACTTCGACGGTGACCAGATGGCCGTGCACCTGCCGCTGTCGGCGGAGGCGCAGGCCGAGGCCCGCATCCTGATGCTGTCCTCGAACAACATCCTGTCGCCCGCGTCGGGTCGTCCGCTCGCCATGCCGCGTCTCGACATGGTGACCGGCCTGTACTACCTGACCCGTCAGGTCGACGGCGCCAAGGGCGAGTACAAGCCCGCGTCGGACGGCCAGCCGGAGTTCGGCGTGTACTCCTCGCCCGCCGAGGCGCAGATGGCGGTCGACCGCGGCGAGCTGACCGTGCGCTCCATGATCAAGGTGCGGCTCACCACCCAGCGTCCGCCGAAGGACGTCGAAGCGGAGCTGTTCCCGGAGGGCTGGCAGCGCGGCGACGCGTGGACCACCGAGACCACGCTGGGCCGGGTGCTGTTCAACGAGCTGCTGCCCGCGGACTACCCGTTCATCAACGAGCAGATGCCGAAGAAGCGGCAGGCGACGATCATCAACGATCTCGCCGAGCGCTACCCGATGATCGTGGTCGCGCAGACCGTCGACAAGCTCAAGGACGCAGGCTTCTACTGGGCCACGCGTTCGGGTGTCACCGTCTCCATGTCGGACGTTCTCGTTCCGCCGGAGAAGGCCGAGATCATGGAGCGCTACGAGGCGCAGTCGGATCAGATCGAGAAGAAGTACCAGCGTGGTGCGCTCGATCACCAGGAGCGCAACAACGCCCTGGTCAAGATCTGGCAGGAGGCGACCGAGGAGGTCGGTAAGGCGCTGCGCGCGCACTACCCGGCCGACAACCCGATCATCACGATCGTCGACTCGGGCGCCACGGGTAACTTCACCCAGACCCGTACCCTCGCCGGTATGAAGGGCCTGGTGACGAACCCGAAGGGTGAGTTCATCCCGCGGCCGATCAAGTCCTCCTTCCGTGAGGGCCTGACGGTTCTGGAGTACTTCATCAACACCCACGGTGCTCGTAAGGGTCTGGCCGACACCGCGCTTCGTACCGCCGACTCGGGTTACCTGACCCGTCGTCTGGTGGACGTCTCGCAGGACGTCATCGTGCGCGAGCACGACTGTGGCACCGAGCGCGGCATCGTCGTGCCGATCGCCGAGAAGCAGCTCGACGGCACGATCATCCGCGACGCGCACGTGGAGACTTCCGCGTACGCTCGTACGCTCGCCGCCGACGCGCTGGACGCGTCCGGCAACGTCGTGGTGAACAAGGGCGCCGACCTCGGCGACCCGGCCATCGAGGCGCTGCTCGACGCGGGCATCACCGAGGTGAAGGTCCGCTCCGTGCTGACCTGCACCACCGGCACCGGCGTGTGCGCGACCTGCTACGGCCGCTCCATGGCGACCGGCAAGCTGGTCGACATCGGTGAGGCCGTCGGCATCGTCGCCGCGCAGTCCATCGGTGAGCCCGGTACCCAGCTGACCATGCGTACCTTCCACCAGGGTGGTGTCGCGGGTGACGACATCACCGGTGGTCTGCCGCGTGTTCAGGAGCTCTTCGAGGCTCGTGTGCCGAAGGGCAAGGCGCCGATCGCCGAGGTCTCGGGTCGCGTGCGGCTCGAGGACGACGACCGCTTCTACAAGATCACCATCATCCCGGACGACGGTGGTGAAGAGGTTGTCTACGACAAGCTCTCGAAGCGTCAGCGTCTGCGTGTGTTCAAGCACGACGACGGCACCGAGCGTCTGCTCTCCGACGGTGACCACGTCGAGGTCGGCCAGCAGCTGCTGGAAGGCGCGGCGGATCCGCACGAGGTGCTGCGCGTGATGGGCCCCCGTCAGGTGCAGATCCACCTGGTCCACGAGGTCCAGGAGGTCTACCGCTCGCAGGGTGTGTCGATCCACGACAAGCACATCGAGGTCATCGTGCGCCAGATGCTGCGTCGCGTGACGATCATCGATTCCGGCGCCACGGAGTTCCTGCCCGGCTCGCTCACCGAGCGTTCCGAGTTCGAGTCCTCCAACCGTCGCGTGGTCTCCGAAGGCGGCGAGCCCGCCTCCGGTCGCCCGGTGCTGATGGGTATCACCAAGGCGTCGCTGGCCACCGACTCGTGGCTGTCGGCGGCGTCCTTCCAGGAGACCACCCGAGTCCTGACGGACGCGGCGATCAACTGCCGCTCCGACAAGCTCATCGGCCTCAAGGAGAACGTGATCATCGGCAAGCTGATCCCGGCCGGTACCGGTATCAACCGCTACCGCAACATCCAGGTGCAGCCGACCGAAGAGGCTCGTGCCGCGGCGTACGCGGTGCCGTCCTACGACGACACCTACTACAGCCCGGACAGCTTCGGCACCACCACCGGTGCCGCGGTTCCGCTGGACGACTACGGATTCAGCGACTACCGGTAATCGGTAGGCACCGATAGGCATTCGGCCCCCGCTCCCTTCCGGAGCGGGGGCCGTTCGCGTTTCGGATGGTGCCAGAAGCCGCGCCACCCTGCTGCGGCTCGTCAACGGCGGGGGCGCTGATCGTCCGGTGGCACAACCGGCATTGGGCAACGCATGTCAGCGACGATCAGGCGATGGTGGGAGTCGAAAGTGCTGTGCTCAAGCCACTTTGATGCTGTGTGGCCCGACTTGGACAGTGATGTCGACGTGGCCGCCGAGGGCGTGCGCGTAGGCGCGGAGGGTATCGAGTTCCATCGCGGCAAGATCTCCGTTTTCGATCTGCGATACCCGTGATTGCGAGACGCCAAGGGCCGTGGCAACTTCGGCCTGGGTCTTTCCAAGCGCCTTGCGGAGCTCTTTCAGGTGGTGGCCTGCGATGTAGGCGTCCAGTTGTGCGGAGGCGGCTGCTTGGGCCTCTGGTTCGGCCAGCTCGGGGTGCCGCCGATGGGCTTCGGCTTTTACTTCGCGCCAGTTGCGTGCGGGGCTCATGATTTCAACTCCTGATCTTGCTCTGCCCGATAGTCGGCATACCGTTGCTCTGCTACCGGTATCGCGTCGTCGTACCACCGCGACCAACGTCCCGCCTTGTCTCCTGCGACAAGAATGATCGCCGAACGGTCCGGGTCGAAAACGAACAGTGGGGCGCTGATCGTCCGGTGGCACAACCAGCGCTGGGCAACGCATGTCAGCGACGATCAGGCGATGGTGGGGGAGGGTTTGGTGAGGGCGTCGGTGATGTGCTTTCGGGCGGCGGGGGTGAAGGGGGAGGCCGTCGATTTCGGAGGGGGTGAACCAGCGGACGTCGGAGGTTTCGCGGTTGTCGGGGCGGGGTGTGCCAGCGAGGTGGCGGCCGTGCAGGCAGACGGTGAATTCCTGGAGCACGACCTGGTCACCTGGGTCGATGTCGACCACCACGATGTGACCGGGGTCGGTGTAGATACCCGCGAAGCCGGTCACTTCGATGTCGATTCCCGTCTCCTCCAACGTTTCTCGCACCGCCGCTTGGGCGATCGTCTCGCCCAACTCGAGCTTGCCGCCCGGCATCGCCCACCACCCGTTGTCGCAGCGCCGCACCAGCAATAGGCGTCCCACGTCATCTCGCACCGCCGCCACAACACCCGGCACCCGTCCCTGCGCGACTGGTGCGTTCTCGTCGTCGAAGTAGTCGATCCGCCCCATCCCTCTATTCTGCGGTCTTCCGCCGCAATGGGAACCGCGAATCACGAACGCGCATAAAGTGTTTCGAGGTCGATCAGTAGCGGCTTCTCGGTGGAAGAGCGCAGGCCGTCATCGAATCCCGCACCGCTGTAGCACGCGAGAACGGTGTCGGAGACATCGTAACCCTTGCCGGACAGCAGCTCTCGCGCGCGAATGAGGCGGTCCAGATGCCCGGTCGTCATCGTGCGGTCCCACTTCACTTCCCCGAGCGAGAGGATTCGCCGACGGCGTCCGGGCTCCTCGGGCGCGAGGACCGCCACGTCGATCTGTATCTGGCTTCGCCGATCCGGATCCTTGACTACCGCGCCGGCCACTTGCCCCGGCAGTTCACCGAAAACGTCGGGTCCCGCCGACATCGCCCAGTCACGGCAGATGTTCTCGAAATGCGGTCCGACGACCTGGGAAAGGAATGTGGCCTGCGAACTGTGCCACGCCGCCGCCTGGTTGCCTCGTTCGAGCGGGGTCCAGTGACGTCGCATGATCGCTTCGTAGAAGACGATCAGCGGCTCGGCGATCCGGAAGACGGGCTTGCCCTTCTGGAAAGGGTCCGCCTCGCGAACGATCAGTTGGGAGTCTTCCAATACCGAAAGCGGATGTGCCATATCGGTTGAGCTACGGCCGATGGCGCTCGCGATACCGCCGCGTGTCGTGTTTCCGTTGGCGATGGCGGCCAGCACCGCGTGATACAGGGCCACGTCGCGGATTTCGGTTTCCTCGGCGAGGAGGTAGCGAGCCTCACGGAAGAGTGGAACCTGCGGGTTCAACACCGTCCGCAAGACCCACGAATCGAAATCCGCGAGCGATTCGGGGGCATCTCCGGCTACGAAATCGCGCCGATAGGCAGGAGTGCCGCCGACGATCGAATGGACGAGCACGGCCAGCCGTGGGTCGTCGATCCCCCAGAAGGCGGCCGCCTCCCGATATCCGAGGGGCCTCACGACCAATTCCAAGCTCGCTCGCCCGCGCAGCGGTGCACTGCCGGACAGCAGCCCGCCCATCACCGACATGGCCGACCCGCACAACAGGATGCGCGAGCCCGCGACCCGGGCCGGGCCGCGTGGATCCAACGCCCACTGGAGCAGCGAAGGGAGCGCGGGCGTGGCTTTGGTCAGGTACGGGAATTCGTCCAGGACGACGAGGTCATTGCCGACGACCGCGAACAACCGCTCGAGCGCCTCTTCCCAATTGCGAAAGGCGTAGCGCCCGCCCCCCGCGTAGCGCGCGACGGCACGACCGAAGCGCTCGAGGGCCTCGACCTCGGTCGCCTCGGTCGCCGTGAAGAAGAAACCGCCCACGACCTCGGACAGCGCGTCGAGCAAGAAGGTCTTGCCCTGTCGGCGACGGCCGCTGACGATGCCCAGTCGAACGTCCGAGCTGGGCGAAGTGGCGAAGCGCAGCAACCCGTCCCACTCTCGGTCGCGATCGAACACCCGCTCAGGTTTCCGCTTGGTGGTCACTATATAACTATACTTCTTATAACTACGCTTATACATGTGTTCGGCTTAGGCTCGCCACCCGTCGGCGTGTCCGGCATCGACCCCGCTGGCGGGCGCGCTGATTCGGGGCGCGGGCGGGCGCAGGTCGGCTTTGGGTTTGGGCGGCGTTCTTCGTTGTTGCGACCGAAAGGTGGTGGCGCAGTTAAGATGTGGCACGGCTTGGCGCTGGTTCGGTGTCGGGGCGGCCCGGACGGCTGAGTGTGCGTAAGGGGGCGCGTTCGTGGGCGGCAGTGCGGTGGGGTGGCGTTCGTTGCGGCGGGGGACCGTGCGTGGGCGGGCGGCGCGGGCTCGGGCGGCGGGGGCGCTGGTGAGTTTGGTTGTGTCCGTGGCGTTGTGCGTCGGGGCGGCGGCCTTGTGGGAGGCGGAGCGGCAGGGGGAGCAGCCGAGTTCCGGGCCCGCGACGTCGGTGATCGGGCCGCCGGCGCAGGGGATGCCCGCCGCGTTGCCGAGGGAGGTGGCGCGGCGGCCCGCGGTGCTGTTGGTGCGCGACGGTGCGCCCGGTCCGGTGGTCGGGCCGACGTACGGCCCGCGTGCGCGGTTGGCGCCGATGCGCGGACTGCGCGGGATGCCTTTCGATTTCGACATTCCGGAGACCTGGGGCTGCATCGGCGGCAGCAAGCGATTGCGGGCCGATGTGGTGTGGACCTGCGCCGACGAGCGCGGTGGGAGTCGGGCGGGCGGCTGGATCGGCGTGCACTCCTGCCTCTCGCCCTGTCGCGACGCGGAGCAGACCGGTTTCCGAACCGAACTCATCGGCCCGGAACCACGGTGGCGCGCAACCGATCCCACGACTGCCTTCACCGAATCCCGGGCCGACATCGAGGGCGAGCCTCGGGTGCGAGTCGCGATGACCTACGCCTTCGCCGCCGACACCGGCGGCCCCGTCGACACCCTCGCCTTCGCCAGGCTGACCGGCCCACCCGCGACACTGGACACCCTGCTCAGCCTGGTGAACGAGATCCGTCTCCGCGCCGCCGGGTGAGCGCTCGAGCAGGCGCGCCGCCGTGATCTGCTCGCCCTTGCGTGCGCAGTGGTCCGACTTCGCCCGGCGTGGAATCAGTGCACACCGCTCCTACGGCACCACGGTGAACAACTCGTAGCTGTGCCCATCCGGCGCAAGCACATACAACCCGCGCCCACCCCGCAAACGATTGATCTCGCGATCCCACCCGTTCTCCGGCCCCGACCCGTACGGCACGTCGGCCCAACTCTCGAGCCGCGCGAGCACGGCGTCGAACCGATAATCGTCGACCAGAAACCCGTAATGCCCCGGCGTCACCGGCCCTCGGTCGTCGAAATCGAACGTGAGATCGGCATTGACGCGAACTGGCACGAACGGCCCGGCGGACTCACCAACCGGCAAACCCATGAGCTCGGCGAAGAACGCCGCCGCAGCGGTTCGATCGGTGGCGCGAACGATCGTGTGATTCAAAACGATGGACATCTCGACCTCCTCGATTGAATGCGATACGCATACATATTACATGTGATTCGCATGTAACTGCCGACGTGCGACTACCCTGAACCTCATGAACAGGACCCCCACCCCGGACACCGCCGTCGACGGCGGACCCGCACTGTTCCAGGTGGTCCGGTTCTGGTCTCGGCGGTGGATCAACCGCAGCTCGGCGCGCCTGCCCGAGGAACTGCGGCACGTGCAGCACATCCAAGTCGTGGAGGCGGTGGCGACGGAGACCGAGCGCGACGGTGAGCCCACCGTCACGGCCGTCGCGCACCAACTCGGGCTCGATCAGTCCGGCGCCAGTCGCATGGTGCGCGACGCGACGGCGGCGGGATTCATCGCCCGATCGGAATCGGAGGTCGACCGCCGCCGCACCGCCCTGCGCCTCACCGCCAGCGGCGAACGCCTGCTCGCCGACGCCCGCGACTGGCAGCGGACCGTCTTCGCCGAGCTCACCGCCGACTGGTCCGCCGACGACCGCCGCCGCTTCGCCGGCTACCTCCAGCGCCTCGGGGCCGAACTACGCGACTGAGTCCGGTTTGTTAGATCACACCCAATTGCCTTGACGCTCTTCTGAAGCCGCCCGTCGGCCGGTAAGTTGTCGGCGGACAAACCGGACATCGTGAACCGGACGGCGCGACAGGAAGCACAGGATGAGGATCAGCAGAATCACCGCGACGGCGTTGCTGGCACTGGCGGCCACCGGTCTCTCCTCGGGCGTCGTGCACGCCGAGCCCGCGGACCCGCCCGCGCAGACCGCACCGGCCGCGGCGGCGCTGAACCTCAGCGGCGCGTTCCACGAGATCGCCTACCGCGTGGCCGTCGCCGAGGACCGCCGCTCCACCGTGACCACGCTGGAGGAGGGCACCTTCGGCCTGGTCAACGACGATCGCATCGTCACCATCGCCGACCGGGCGGGCCAGATCGTCGCCGCCCTGCCGATGACGTTGCACATCGAGGGCCACCGCGTCGATCTCACCCCGACCGTTGACGAGGCGGGCACCCGGCTGACCCTCGCGCCGACCGCGATGCCGGAAACCCCGGTGCGCGAGATCAGTTCGCAGGAGCGCTTCTTCGCCGAGGCCGAGAAGGCCATGCCGCAGATTCTCGCGGGCGCCGCCATCGGCGCGGGCATCGGCTTCCTGGTCGGATTCCCGCTGGGATTGTTCGTTCTCGACTTCATCACGGTCCCGATCACCACCGTCGTCGGCGGCGTGATCGGCGCGTTCGCCGGGCTCTACCAGGCGGGCGGTCAGCCTGCCATCGATGCGGCCCAGGCGTACCTCACCGGCCAGCCCTGACTCACGTCTCGTTCGAGGGCGCAGGGGTGAGCTCCTGCGTCCCGACGACCCGCGGCAGTTCCCTCTTCTCTGCGGCGTCGGTCCCCGGCCACGGCTGGAGCGAACGCGGAGGTGCGCAAGACGCGCATGGCCGGAGCGAACGCGGAGGTACGCCTACTTCCTTCTCGGCCTGATGACAGCGGTGAAAGCCGCTGCGGCAACCGGCTTTCCGGAGCCGTCGGCGATCTCGACCGGCACCTCGAGCTCTACCGCCACGCGTCCCGCGATATCCGAGCGCAGGCGCTCGAGGGTGTCCGCGTCGAATTCCGAGGTGGCGTGGAAGGGGCCGGCCGAACCCTTGGCCCGCGCCAGATACTCGATGCGGCCGTCGCGGGCGACGATGAACGTCTCGCCCATCAGGTCCACGATGCCCGAGACGGCTGCGCCCATCGCGGCCGTCTCGGCTAGGCCGAACAGCACGGCCGCGTGCAGATCGCCGTTGTGGTTGAGGTGTTCGGCGCGCGGGGCGATGGATACGACATTGCGCCCCGCGGCGAACTCCACGCCCTCGATACCGGCGTACTGGATGAACCCGAGCTTCTGGAACCCGGCCATCACCAGGTTGCCCATGGTCGCGCTGTCCATCCGAACTCCCACCGGGTCGCGGCAATTGAAACGTGTTCCAGTTTTACCGCGTCGCCACCGGGCTTGTCCACTTCGGGCGCGGCGCCCGCGCGGTAGTCGATCGGATTCGTGCGCGGGTATTGACTCGCGGACGCCAGGTCGCAATACTGAACCTGATGGTTCAGTATGACTTCCTCGACGCCTCGTTCGGGGCGCTGGCGGACCCCACCCGACGTGGGATCCTCGAGTGCCTCGGCCGCGGGCCCGCGACCGTCAGCGAACTGGCCGAGCGTTTCGAGATGACCCTGACCGGCATCAAGAAGCACATCAGCCTGCTGGAGGACGCGGGCATGATCGTCACGGAGAAGCGGGGCCGGGTCAGGTATTGCCGACTCGGCGAGAACGTCTTCGACCGCGAAGTGGCGTGGCTGCAGGGTTATCGGCGAATGGTGGAAGCCCGGATGGACCGTCTCGGTGAATTCCTCGAACGAACGGAGCCAGACCAATGAGCACGACAACCCGCGATGCCGACATCACCACTCCCGTCGATCGGGAGATCCACGTCGAGCGGATCTTCGACGCCCCGCTGGACCGGGTGTGGGACGCCTACAGCCGGATCGAGCAGCTGGTCCAGTGGTGGGCGCGTGGCAATCGAATGGACGTGGAGCGCTGGGAATTCCGCAAGGGCGGCCACTACCGCTTCGTGGAGAACTCCGAGGACGGTTCGCACGGCTTCGAGGGGCGGTTCCGCGAGATCACCCCGAAGGAGCGGATCGTGCAGTCCTTCGAGTGGGACGGCATGCCCGCGCACGTCGCCATCGACGCGACCACGTTCATCGACCTCGGCGACGGTCGCACCAAGGTCGTCACCGACAGTCAGTTCCACACGCCGGAAGAGCGCGACGGCATGCTGCAGTCGGGCATGTCCGAGGGCCTCAACGCCAGCTACCGCGCGCTGGACGAACTGCTCGCCAAGTCGGCCTGAGCCGGATCGCCCGCGGGCGGGGTCGAGCTGCCTGTCGACTCCGCCCGGCGGGTCCAGCGATCGTGCGGGGTTCGGCTGCCGGACGATCTCGTCTGGGGTCACGCACGGTCGGCGCGCGGGTCGCCGAGTCCGACCGATACGGCCTCCGCGGAGCCTCGGGGCGGAACCTGATTCAGGAACGATCCGTGCCGATGCGCCGCTTGCGCGGCTTCAGGTGCAACGCGGGCATCGGCGGCGCGGGGATGCGTTGCTCGGGCGAGTGACCGGCGATGTCGGCGAATCGCTCGACGCGGCGGTTCTCCCAGTCCTCGCGGGCCGCCACGATCTCTTCGTGACTGCGCCCCACGAAGTTCCACCACATCACCAGTTCCTCGCCGAACGGCTCGCCGCCGATCAGCGCGAAGTGCGCGCCGGTGCCGCTGGCCAGCCGCAGCTCGGTGCGGTCGGAACCGAGGTAGAGCAACGGACCCGGCTTGACCTCGGTGTCGGCGGCGGTCACCTCGCCCTCGATCACCAGCAGCGCGTGCTCGAAGGACGGGTCGAGCGGAATGGTGATCCCCGTGCCGGGATCGATCCGGACGTCGGCGCCGACGATCGGGGTGTAGGCCTTGGCGGGCGAGGTCAGCCCGGCGAACGAGCCGATCAGCACGATGGCACGCACGCCTTCGGCTTCGTAGACCGGCAGGTCCCGATGCTGCTCGAAGTGCGGGTCGATGCCGGTGCGGTCGCCGGGCAGTGCGATCCAGAGCTGGAGACCGTGGCCGGCCGGGGCGTCGGGAACGCCGTATTCGGAATGCGCGATGCCGCGGCCGGAGGTCATCAGGTTCAGCTGACCTGGATTGATCTCGACATCGGATCCGACCGAGTCCCGATGCCGGATGCGTCCCTCGAACGGCCAGGTCACGGTCTGCAGGCCGATGTGCGGGTGCGGATCGATGTCCGGCGGCGCGTCGGTCTTGGTGACCGTCGGCGAGCCGAAATGATCGAGAAAACACCAGGCGCCGACCGTCGGCAGATCCCGTTGCGGGAGCACCCGTTCCACGAAAACGCCGCGCACGCCGCCAAGTGGTACCTCGCGCGCGGGGTAGAGCTCGGCGATCGGGCCGGGGCCCGGCGCCGGTTCGCACACCGACTCCGCCGGATGTGGATCGAGATCGCTCACTGCTCGCCGCTCTTGCCGGTCAGGTGCTGGCCGTACTCCGGGTGCTTCTCGATGAACGCCTTGATGAACGGGCAGTGCGCGGTGATGGTGCGGCCGCGCGCGACCACGTCGTCGAGCGCCTCCTTGGCGAGTTTGCTGCCGAGGCCCTTGCCCTCGAAGGTCTTGTCGATCTCCGTGTGCACGAAGTCGCTGTCGATGCCGCGTTCGACGTATTCGGTGAAGCCCGCGAGCTCGCCGCCGTAGTAGATCTCGTAGCGGTTCTGCTCGGCATTGCGCGCGACCTTGATCTCCGCGAGATCGGTCATGGTTGCCTCCTCGTTGTGCGCCCGGACCGGGTGCTTGCTCATGATCGACACGCGGTTGAACGCGCCGATCGTGGTGGCTACCCAGACGATTACCGACATCTGGTCATCCGACAAATGCTCTCGTGCCAAAGCGTACTCACGCTCGAGTGTCGCTTCATCCGGCAGAACGGCCGTGACCTCGGCGAGGGCGAGCGCGGCGCGGTCCACCGCCGAGTAGGGTCCGCCGCGCCGCCAGCCGGGCAGGACCGCGATCTCCTGCTCGGTGGCGCCCGCCCGCAGTGCCGCCCGGTGATGGACGTCCAGGCAGTGCGTGCAGCCGTTGAGCTGGGAAACCCGCACGTTGACCAGTTCGACGAGCCTGCGGTCGAGCCCGGCCGCCGCGGCCGCGGCCCTGACCTCTTTCGCCGTGGCGAGCAGGGCGCGGTAAGCGACTGGTGTTTGTTTGTCGACCCACACCCGGTTGTCGAGGTTCATGGTGTCGAATCGTAGTCGCAATTGGTTGACATGTCACCCTGATGCCGAGCAGTCGACCGCCGCCCGGCCGTTTCCGGGCCGGGCGACGATCGCGCGAAGTGTCCTACTCCCGTCCGGCGGACGTGAAAGACATGTCCGCGTACCGGTTTCCGGCCACCTGCGCCGCGATCGGCTCGAGCGTCGCGAGCTCGTCGGCGGACAAGACGAGCGCGGCGGCGGCGACGTTGTCGGCCAAGCGCTTGCGGCTGCGGGTACCGGGAATCGGGATCACCGGCAGATCGTGCGCGGCCGCCCTGCTGTGCACCCAGGCCAGCGCGACCTGCGCGGGCGTGACGCCGCGCTCCTCGGCGATGGCGCGCACCGGGGTGAGCAGTTCGGCGTTGCGAGCCGCGTTGTCGCCGGTGAAGCGCGGCATCGCCCTGCGGAAGTCGTTCGCGTCGGCCAATTCGCTCGCCGCCTTGAACGATCCGGTCAGGAAGCCGCGGCCGAGCGGCGAATACGGGACGAAGGCGACGCCGAGCTCGGCGGCCGCGGGCACCGCGGTGTTCTCCACGTCCCTGGAGAACAGCGACCACTCCGACTGCACCGCGGCGATCGGGTGCACGGCATGCGCCGCGCGCAGCTCCGCGCCGGTCACCTCGGAGAGGCCGAGCGCGCGCACCTTGCCCGCCGCCACGAGCTCGGCGAGGACGCCGACCGTGTCCTCGATCGGCACCCGCACATCGCGGCGGTGCATGTAGTAGAGGTCGATGGTGTCGATGCCGAGCCTGCGCAAACTGGCGTCGACGGCGGCGCGGATGTACTCGGGGGAGTTGTCGATGCCGCGGAAGGTGGGGTCGTCGGCCTTGCGGACGATGCCGAACTTGGTGGCCAGCACCACCCGATCGCGATTGGCCCGCACGAAATCGCGGAGGAATTCCTCGTTGTGTCCGGAGCCGTAGACGTCGGCCGTGTCGAACAGGGTGACACCGAGTTCCAGCGCCCGGTCCAGAGTGGCGCGCGACTCGGTGAGGTCGGACTCGCCGTAGAACTCGCTCATGCCCATGCAACCCAGGCCCTGCGTCCCCACCTCGATGCCGCCCGCGCCGAGCGCGGTGGTGGGGAGCGTGTCGGTGGTGGTCATGCCTTGATCCCTTCGCTGTCGTCCGTGGCGAGCGCGGCCGGTCCGGTCCAGGCGGATTTGCCCTCGTAGATGGCGATCTTGTAATCCAGGACGGCCACGGTCTGTTGCAGTTCGGCGATCTTGGCGAGTACTTCGGCGCGCGTATCCCGGAACATCGCGAGCCGCTCGGGGAAGGTGGAGTCACCGGCGCGGACCAGCTCCGCGTAGCGGAGCATGTCGGCGACCGACATGCCGGTCGTGCGGAGTTTGCCGATTAGGGCGAGCCACTCCAGGTCCCGATCGCTGAACCGGCGCTTGCCCGTGTGGTCGCGGCCGACGTAGTCCATCAACCCGATCCGCTCGTACCAGCGCAGTGTGTCGCGACTCAGACCCGACCGCTCGGCGGCCTCGCCGATCGAGTACCTCGGCCGTTCCCGGTCGCTGTCCC
Organism: Nocardia sp. NPDC004654; assembly: GCF_040609595.1. Taxonomy (NCBI): domain Bacteria; kingdom Bacillati; phylum Actinomycetota; class Actinomycetes; order Mycobacteriales; family Nocardiaceae; genus Nocardia; species Nocardia sp. NPDC004654. The sequence continues at coordinate 1,211,053 of NZ_JBEXKI010000001.1, forward strand.
CGACGCGTGGTGCCGTCGCGGTCACGACTTCGCCCCGCTGGCGCGCGGCTTGGTTGTGCCCGAGAGCGCACTGTGCAGACGACTCACTCGCTGACGCTCGCTCACTGAAATTCGCCCCTCTCGTCGAACACGGACGACGCTAGTCACCTGGAGTGCACTCCAAGCAAGACTGATTCTGCCGAACGCCCGCGACGTGTGCGAAGGGCTGTCAGTTGTACTTCGGCAGCTCCTGTACGGCCCACTTGTTGCCATCGGGATCGCTGAAGAAGGTGAACAGGCCCCAGCCCATGTCCTGGACGGGTGTGGCCTCCACACCGGCCTCGACCAGCTGCTGATAGGCCTTCTCGGCGCTGGCGACCACCATCTGCATGCCCTCGACGCTGCCGGGAGCCGCCTCGGTGATGCCGCGCCCGACGCAGATCGAACAGCCCGAACCGGGTGGCGTCAGCTGCACGAAGCGGATGTCCTCGCTCGGCGAGTGGTCGTGGTCGGCGTTGAAGCCGATGCGGGTGTAGAAATCCTTGGCCCGGTCGACGTCGGTGACGGGAATCGCGACGAGTTCGATTTTCCAATCCATCGGGTCAGCATCCCACCGCCCACCGACACTGATGGCCGATATCGGCGGTTCCGGGTCGGCGGGTCGAAACGGGCCTACCCTGGTGGCATGCCTGGAAAGGAAATCGACCGGATCCGGGCCCGCTCGGCCTGGGCCACGGTCAAGGAGAGTCCCGTCATCACCGCGATCGCGGTGGCGCCGTTCGTCGTCGCGCTCGGCGTCGTCTGGTGGCTGACAAACGGATTCGTCGCGTTCCTGCTACTGATCCTGCTCGGCGTCGTCGTCGTGGTCGGTGGCAGGCTGCTGAAGTGACCGCGGGAGCCCAGCACGGTAGATAGCTTCAGCGGGGGACGTGAAAGCGCACGAGTTCGCCGGTGCCCGGGTCGATGTCGGACCACGGGCGGTCGAATTCGAGGACCGCGAGCGCCGAGGTGGGGAACTTCCTGCTCAGCTCGACGGCCTGGTTCGAATTGCGGTTGGCCGCGAGTTCCCATGCGGTCCACGGCATTCCGGGTGCGTGGCCGATCAGCAGCAAGGTCTCGACGTCGTCGTCGCTGAGCTGGATCAGTTCGATGAGGGTCCGCGGCGACGCCTCGTAGATGCCGCGTTCGTAGACGACCGGCGCGGTGATCCCGGTGGCGGCCAGCGTTTCGCGGGTCCGAACGGCGGTCGAACAGCGCACCGCGTCGATCGGCGGCTGGGTCTCGCGCAGCCAGTCGCCCGCCAACCCGGCCTCCCGCTGGCCGCGCGGCGCGAGCGGGCGCTCGTGATCGCCGACGCCGTCCGGATAGCTGGACTTGCCGTGCCGCATCAGGATCAGGGTCCGAACCATGGCAATACCGTAAGCCTCCGCCTGTGACCGGGGTGTGATAGGCACGTAGGCAGTCCGAAGAGAGGCGTACGCCACTCTCGAGGCACACTGAAAGCGGCGTCACATATCGCTATCCGCTCGCTGTGACACCGCGGCCCACCACCGCAACCCAGGGTGGCACCAGCCCACGCACATTTTCGAGGATCTGCACAATATGGCCTACGTAATCACGCAGCGTTGTTGCAACGACGCCAGCTGCGTCTCCGAGTGCCCGGTCGACTGCATTCGTCCCACGCCGGACCAGCCGGAGTTCGCGACGACCGAAATGCTCTACATCGACCCGGACACCTGCATCGACTGCGGCGCCTGTGTGGACGCGTGCCCGGTCGAGGCCATCTACTCCGAGGACGATCTGCCTGCCACTCTCGCGCGGTTCCGCGACATCAACGCGGCCTACTTCGAACGGCATCCGCTCGAATCCAACTTCGACCCGATCGTGGCTCCGCAGCGGCCGCCGAAGGAACTCGGCACCCTACGCGTCGCCATCGTCGGCGCGGGGCCCGCGGCCTGCTACGCGGCCGACGAACTGTTGCGCCGCTGCGACGCCGAGGTCGAGATGTTCGACCGGCTACCGACGCCGTGGGGTCTGGTGCGCGCGGGCGTCGCCCCCGACCACCCGGGAACCAAGACGGTCTCGGGCATGTTCGAGTCTGCGTTCCGCCGCGAGACCCTGCAGTACTACCTCAATGTCGAGGTGGGCACGCACATCTCGCACGAGGAACTGCTCGGGCACCACCACGCGGTGATCTACGCGGTCGGCGCGGCCAGCGATCGCCACATGAACATTCCCGGCGAGGACCTGCCGGGCAGCCACTCGGCCACCGAGTTCGTCGCCTGGTACAACGGCCACCCCGACTACGCCGAACGGCAGTTCGACCTGTCCGGCGAGCGCGCAGTGATCGTCGGCAACGGCAACGTCGCGCTGGACGTGGCGCGGGTGCTCACCGTCGACCCCGACGAACTCGCCAAGACCGACATCGCCGACCACGCGCTGGATGCCCTGCGCGGCAGCAATATCCGCGAAGTCGTCGTGCTCGGCAGGCGCGGTCCGCTGCAGGCGGCCTACACCTCGCCGGAGTTCCTCGCGCTCACCCACCTGAAGGGCGTCGACGTGATCGTCGACGAGGCCGAACTCGAACTCGACCCGAGCAGCAGCGCGCTGCTGGACGACCCGGACGTCGAGCCCTCGTTGCAGCTGAAGTACACCCTGGCCAAGGAGTACGCCGCGGGCCGCCGCGATCCCGCCAACAAGCGGATCGTCTTCCGCTACTTGGCTTCGCCGACGGCGGTCACCGGCGCCGAGCGCGTCGATGGCATCGAATTCGTGCGCAACGAACTGGTCGAGGAGGGCGGCCAGCTGGTCGCCCGCGCGACCGACCAGACCGATCGGCTGGACGCCTCGCTGGTGCTGCGCTCCATCGGCTACCGCGGCGAGCCGGTCGCGGGCCTGCCATTCGACGAGCGCCGCGCCGTGGTGCCCAACGAGCACGGCCGGGTGCTCGGCGAGGACGGCGTCCCGCTGCCTGGCGTGTACGTCAGCGGCTGGATCAAGCGCGGCCCGCGCGGGGTCATCGGCTCGAACCGCGTCGACTCCGAGGAGACCGTCGAGCAGCTCGTCGCCGACTTCATCTCGGGCAAACTCGCTGTGCCGCAAGGCGATCGCGCCGCGCTGAAGGCACTGATCGCACAGCGCCAGGCCGACCTCGTCGACCGCGCGGGGTGGAAGTCGATCGATCAGGCGGAGAAGGCGGCGGGCAAGGCCGCGGGCCGTCCGCGCGTCAAGTTCACCACTCGCGAGGATCTGCTGAAGGCCGCTCGGGGCTGAATCCGGGACATGAGGCCGTCGGACGGGTCCGCGTGATCCGCCCGGCGGTCTCCTGGTGAGCGGGGATCGGCCGTCGTCGCGTGTCAGCCGGGCAGCGGCATGATGCGCACGACGGTCGTGGTCGTCCCGCCGACCACGAACCACAGCCGCAGCACCGGCCGCCCGTTGCGATCGCCCGGTTCGTAGCGGCTGCGCACGCTGATGTGCTGGCGCGCGAGCACCGGGGCGACGTACTCGATCACCGCGCGGTGCGGACCCGCGACCAGCTTCGGATAGTCCACCAGGAACTGCTCGACGGCCTGCCAGTAGCAGGCGTTGTTCACGTGGTTGTACGAGTCGATGTCGGTGGCCCGCACCGGAAATGGCAGGTCGGTGTCCGATTCCGGGGGAGTCGAATCGGTCAGGTACGGCCGCCACCGCAGCCGGTGCTCGCCCGCGGTCCTGGCCAGGTAGGACAGGCCCTCGTCGCTGATCCGGGTCGGCCGGTTGGTCGACTCGTTGATATTGATCCAGAAGCCCTCGGTCTCGATCAGCCCGCCGTTGTCGCTGGTGATCCGTACCCGCATATTCGTCCACCTGGTCGACATGCTCGAACACCAGCGCAGCAGATGCACCTGGTCCGGCCAGACGATGGGGCGGATGACGTCGATGACCGTGCGGCGAACGATCCAGCTCGGATCAGACCGGTGCAGGAACGTCTGATGCAACTGTTCCCAAGCGATATCCTGCAGGTATCTGGCGACGGCGTCGAACCTCAATCGGTCGTACGGATCCACATCGCCAGCCCGTACCGGCCACGCCGAGGCATAGCCCATGCCCTCCTGGCTCAGCGGGGCGAGTGGCTGATCGAGTGACACTGGTGCTCCTCGCGCTGCACGTTGTGCCGCGTCTTCTTGCGGTGCTGTTGTGAGACGACTTTACGGGGCGTACGTCACACCCTCGCGTCGAGCCGCCTGTACTCACTGGTATGCGAACCGGCGCACCGCATCCGGAATCGTCCTCCGACCGGCGGCTCGGCGAATCGTCCGAGCCGTGAACCCGCTGGTGATCAGTAGCCGACGTACCCCTCTCCCCGGCTCATCGCCGCGATGCCTGGAACGTTGCTGAGCGATCCGTACCGTTCGATGGCGTAACGCGTTCCGGCGATGATGTTGTCGACGGGGTTCCAGATGTCGTCGTGGCCGGGCAGCTTGTAGGAGTTGAACGTCGGGTCGATGGTCTGCATCATGCCCTTCGAGGGGATGCCCGCCGCGGCGTTGCTGTCCCAGAGGTTGATCGCGTGTGGGTTTCCGCCGGATTCCTTGTCGATGATCATCGAGATGATCGCGGCGTCGCTGTCGCTGATGTCGTACCCCTTGGCGCGCAGCGCTTGGATCGCCTCCTGGATCCACTTGGCCTTGTCGCCGGTCGGCATTGGCCCGGTCGGGGCGCTCGAGGACGACGGGCTGCCCGAATACGACGAATCGGAGGACGAGCCGGAGTAGCTGTTGTTGCCGCCGGACATCACGTAGTTCGGCTTGCTCGGGGATTGCGTCGTGGGTGGGGTGGTGGCGGCCGGTGCAGTGGTGGTCGACGGGGGTGGGATGAGGTTGGTGTCGGCGAGGCCGTCGAGGGCCGACTGGAGTTTGGTGATCGCGGTGTCGACCTTGCGCTGTGCTTCGGTGGCCACGTTCTCGGCGGTCTGCAGCGCGGTGGTGATCTGGGTTTCCCAGTTCGCGGCGTCGGTGCGGATGCGCAGGCGCAGGTCGTCGGCGGCTTGGCCGGGGAGGCCGCGGAGCAACTCGTCGGTGCGCGCGGTGGCGTCGACGGTGCCGTTGTCGTTCACGGTGAAGCCGGTGATCAGTCCCATGCCCGCGCCGGGGACGGGACCCGCGTTCGCCGCCTGGTCGCGCAGCCGCAGGACGTTGGATTTGGCTTCGTTCAGGTTGCCGACCTCGGCCTCGAAGGCGGTGGCGAGCTCGAGCAGGGCGGCGCTCACCGCGCCCGAGCGGGTCTTCTCGGTGTCCATCCGCTGGTTGGCGGCGTCGGCTGCCGCGCCGGACCACACCTTGTCGGTACCGAGCCGGGCGGTGTCGTCGGAGCCTTTGCGCACCGCGGCGTCGAGTTGCTCGGAGAGCTTGCGTGCGTTCGCGCCCGCGGTGCCGACCTGGTCGGGCTGCCAGGCGGAGACGTTCCCGATGGTGAGCGTCATGGCAGCTCGAGTGCGATGGTGCGGAGGCGGGCCGCGAAATCGTCCTCGGCGACCTCGTAGGCGCCCGCGGCGGTGCGGGTGCTCTGGGCGACCTTGTCCAGCCGGTCGGCGATGCGGTGCAGGCACTGGTTGGTCAGGTCGGTGGCGCGGCCCGCGGAGTTACCGAAGGGGGTGCCTTGCAGGGCCGATACAGCCGGATTGAACCCATTGCCGATGTTGAGCCCGCGAATCACCCCCGCCTCGGCGCCCAAATCGTTCGCGAACGTCTGTAGCGCTTGCGGATTCACCTGCAATTGTGCAGGCGGCTGTGCGCCGTCGACCATGGAAAAGCCCCCTTCTCCCCGACCTGAAAGTCGCGCCCAGCTTAGCGTTATGTTGGTCACGGTGTCATCGACGACGACCGATGTCGTCGAATCGGACAGAGAGGTCGGCACATGCGCGCAGCCCAGGTCAGCAAGCTGGAGGGACCGGAAGCGGTCGAGGTCGTCGAGATCCCCGAGCCCGCCTCGTATCCGGGCGGTGTGGTGATCGACGTGCACGCCGCGGGCGTCGCGTTTCCCGATGTGCTGATGACGCGCGGGCAGTACCAGATGAAGCCGGAACTGCCGTTCGTCGTCGGCGGCGAGGTCGCGGGCGTGGTGCGCGAAGCGCCCGCCGACGCGCACGTGCGGGCCGGTGACCGGGTGGTCGCGTTGACGCTGCTCGGCAACGCCATGGCCGAGGTCGCGGTGGCGCCCGCGCAGATGGTGTTCAAGCTGCCGGACAACATCTCCCTGGAGGCCGGCGCCGGCATCCTGTTCAACGATCTGACGGTGCACTTCTGCCTGCGCAACCGCGGCAGGCTGGCCGAGGGCGAGACCGTGCTCGTGCACGGCGCGGCGGGCGGCATCGGCACCTCGACGCTGCGGATGGCCGCGGCGCTCGGCGCGGGCCGGGTGATCGCGGTGGTGAGCACGCCGGAGAAGGCCGAGGTGGCCAAGGCCAACGGCGCCACCGACGTGGTGCTCACCGACGGCTGGCTCGCCGCGGTGAAGGAGCTGACCGGCGGCCGCGGCGTCGACATCGTGCTCGACCCGGTGGGCGGCGACCGCTTCACCGACAGCATCCGCTCGCTGGCCTCGGCCGGTCGGCTGCTGGTCGTCGGCTTCACGGCGGGTGAGATCCCGACGGTGAAGGTGAACCGCCTGCTGCTCAAGAACGTCGAGGTGACCGGCGCTGCGTGGGGCGAATGGGTCATGACGCACCCGGGCTACCTGGCCGAACAGTGGGCCGAGGTGGAGCCGCTGCTGGCCTCGGGCAAGATCGCGCCGCCGCAACCGGTGCTCTACCCGCTGGACCGGGCCGCCGAAGCCGTCGCCTCGCTGGACAATCGCACCGCGACCGGCAAGGTCGTCGTCACCCTGCGCTGATCGCTGCTCGCGCGTCATGACGCTTTCCCGCCGGGTGTTGAACCGGACCTTGTTGCAGCGCCAGCACCTGCTGGAGCGATCGTCGCTGACGGTGGCGCAGATGTGCGATCACCTGGTCGGCTTGCAGGCGCAGGATGTGCCGCCGCCGTTCGTCGGATTGTGGAGCCGCCTTGCGGATTTCGATCCCGAGGTGGTCTCGGCGGGCCTGGAGGACCGTTCGCTGGTCCGGATCACCTTGATGCGCGGCACCATTCACCTGGTGACGCCGCCGGACGCGCTGCGCATCGCGCCGCACATCCAGCCGGAGTTGGAGAAGGTCCCGTTCCGCAAGGGCTTCAACTACGGCGCGATGGTCGGCCTGGATCCGGACGCGGTGCGGGCCCGCGGCGAGGAGGCGCTCGGTGACGAGCCGACGCCTGCCGCCGAACTGCGGGCCCGCGCCGCCGCGTTCTGGCCGGACCGCGATCCCGGCGCGGTGGTGCAGACCTGGCTGTATCAGCTGCCGGTCTTGCAGACACCCCCGCGCGGGAAGTGGAAGGACAGCAGTCGTCCGGTGTGGTCGCGGGTGGAGCCGTGGCTCGGCGCGCCGCTCGACCCCGGCTACCCGCTCGCGGAGCTGCTGGTCCGGTATCTGCGGGCGTTCGGTCCCGCGACGACCATGGACATGCAGACCTGGTCCAAGCTGACCGGATTGAAGAAGGCCGTCGACGCGCTCGGCGACCGGCTGCGCACCTACACCGACGAGCGCGGCCGCACCCTCTACGACCTCGCCGACGCCGAACTGGCCGACCCGGATCTGCCCGCGCCGGTCCGGCTGCTCGGTTGGTACGACAATGCCGTTCTCTCGCACCAGGATCGGAGCCGGATCGTGCCGAACGGCGCGCCACCGACCCTGCGCGCCTACGCGACCGCGGTGTCTCCGGTGCTGGTCGACGGTTTCGTCGCGGGTGTGTACAAGGTCTTCCCGCAAACGGGGGTCGCGCGGCTGCGGATCAGCCCGAGCCGCGCGTGGTCGGCCGCCGAGCGAGCCGAGGTCGAGGCGAAAGCGCTTGCGCTGCTCGGCTTCCTGGAGGACGACAAGCGGCCGAGCGTGGAGATTCTCGAGGTCGGCGCGGATCTGCGGCTGTGAGATGGGCTAGTGAGGGTCGCGGTAGGCGGGAGCCTTGCTGCTTCCGGTCGGCGTCAGCGTGCGCAGCAGTGGCAGCGTCCGGCGCGGCACCACCGTGGACAGCACGATGACGCTGTGCGACCGGTCCACCGAACTGGTCCGGTCGATGCTGAGCAGTACCGCTTGCAGCCCGGCGTGCGAGTCGGCGCCGATGCGGCACAACACATCACCCGATCCGGTCGTCGCGTACGCCTCGAGCACGCCGGGGATGGCCTCGAGTTCGGCGGCGACGGTGTCGAGCGCGCCCTGGGCGATCTCCAGCGTGACGAACGCTTGCACGTCGAAACCCGCTGCGGTGACATCTATTTGCGGGTCGTAAGAAGCGATCACGCCCGCCTCCTCCATGCGCCCGATGCGCGACTGCACGGTGGCTCGCGCGACGCGGGTGCGCCGGGAGAGCTCCAGGATTCCGGCCTTCTGGTGCTCGTGCATCGCGGTCAGGATGGCGAGGTCGAGTTCGTCCAGCTTCGCTGGAGTACGTGACATGGCGACCTCCTGTGGGGCGCGGGCGAGGGCAGCGTGGTGTCCCATCGGTACTATTCAAATTGTCCAGCATCGCGCGGCCTTTGCTAGCCGAATCCGCCACTGTGTCTACAGAAAATCGGAGCGGTTGCCTACCGGTTGGCGGCCGATATTTCCTTGATTCATGACCATCGAGCACCTGCCCACCGATGGCGAGCTACGCGGGCTCGTCGGCCTCGTGGATCACGACGACAGTGTCGACCCGTTCCCCGTCATCGGCTGGGATGCCCTGGTCTGGGTGGTCGGCAACGCGACGCAGACCGCGCACTTCATGCAATCGGCGTTCGGGATGCGGCTGGAGGCGTACTCCGGACCCGAGACCGGCAATCGCGACCACAAGGCGTTCGTGCTGCGTAGCGGCGCGGCGCGGTTCGTGATCACCGGCGCGGTGCATCCGGAAAGCCCGCTGATCGCCCATCACCAGCGGCACGGCGACGGCGTCGTCGACATCGCGCTCGAGGTGCCCGACGTGGACCGCTGCATCGAGTGGGCACGCACGCACGGCGCGACCGTCCTCGTCGAACCGCACGACGAGACCGACGAGAACGGCACCGTCCGCACCGCGGCGCTGGCTACCTACGGTGAGACCAGGCACACCCTCGTCGACCGTTCCAACTATTACGGTCCGTATCTGCCGGGCTATGTGGCGCGCCGCTCCGGCTACCAGCCGCGTGCGGAGGCGCCGACCCGGCTGTTCCAGGCGATCGACCACGTCGTCGGCAACGTGGAACTCGGCATGATGGACCGCTGGGTCGAGTTCTACCGCCGCGTCATGGGTTTCACGAACATGGCCGAGTTCGTCGGCGACGACATCGCCACCGAGTACTCGGCGCTGATGAGCAAGGTCGTGGCGAACGGAAACCACCGGGTGAAGTTCCCGCTGAACGAGCCCGCCGTCGGCAAGAAGCGCTCCCAGATCGACGAGTACCTGGACTTCTATCGGGGGCCCGGCGTCCAGCACATCGCGCTGGCCACCAGCGACATCCTGACCTGCGTCGACAACCTGCGCCGGGCGGGCGTCGAATTCCTCGACACCCCCGACACCTACTACGAGGACCCGGAACTGCGCGCCCGCATCGGACGGGTGCGCGTGCCGGTCGCCGAATTGCAGCACCGCGGCATCCTCGTCGACCGCGATGAGGACGGCTACCTGCTCCAGATCTTCACCAAGCCGCTTGCCGACCGCCCCACCGTCTTCTTCGAACTGATCGAGCGCCACGGCTCCCTCGGCTTCGGCAAGGGCAACTTCAAGGCCCTGTTCCAAGCGATCGAACGCGAGCAGGCCGCCCGCGGGAATCTTTGACCCGGAGGTCGCGCCCGCCGAACAAGTAGAGTTCGAATCATGCGGATCGCGTCGGCGCTCATCACTTGTCTCGCCCTGACATTGACGCTGTCGGCGTGCGACTCGGACGACGATTCCGGGTCCTCGAACACCCCGCTGCGCCCGCCGCCCAAGGTCGCGACGCTCGGCCCGTTCGTCGGAGAATGCGGGCACGTCACCGACGACGAGGTGCGCGAGCTGGCCGGGCTCGGCCAGCTCTCGACCGTGTTCAAGAACTCGGTCGGCTGCAACTACCAGTCCGCCGGATTGTCCTCGCCCAGCGTCACCTTCGCGTCCTACCGTGGCAGTCCGATCGACCGGGAGAAGGCATGGGTGGCGAGCGTCGGCCGGGAGCCGGACAAGATCGAGGTGGGCGGCAGGCCGGGATTCCAAGCGCTGGATCCCAGCGGCACGGTCTGCGATCTCGCCGTGCAACTCGACGACGACTTCTTCGAATGGTCGATGTCGTACGGGGCGTTCGCGGCCGCCGGGAATCCGTGCGAGAAGACGCGCAAGCTCGCCGAGCTCACCGTGCAGCGGCTGAAGTGAGGGGGACGGGCATGAGTGCACATCCGAAGACACGGAACGTGGTGCTCGCCGCGACGGCGGCCGCGCTGGCGCTCACGATGACGGGCTGCGGCAGGACCATCGAGGGCGAGGCGTTTCCGGCGGGCGGCAGTCAGCAGATCAACACGAATTTCGACAAGCTGCTGCGCGAATGCGAGGTCGTGGAGCCCGACAAGATCGGCAAGGCGGTCGGCGACGCGCGGTTCGTGCAGGGCTCGTTCAACGGTGCGGTGTGCATGTGGGACGTCGAGGACGCGCCCGGCGGGCGGGCCATGGTCACCCTCAACTGGTACGAGATCGGCTCGCTGAACAACGAGAAGGCGACCAACGACAAGCTCGGCTACAAGTCGGAGAACACGACCGTGCAGAGCAGCCGCGCGTTGCAGACCCGCCGCCCCGGCGACCCCGATTCCTGCGGCGTCAGCGCGAGCGCGGCCGACAGTGGCGTGGTCGGCTGGTGGATCAACTACCGCGCGGGTTCGACGCATCCTGATCCGTGCGGCGCGGCCAAGCAGCTGGTGGAGCTGACACTGAATTTGGCCAGGTAAACCGCCACGCGCCGGACCCCGCTTTGACCCTTCGCGAAGCCCGCGAGTATCGTGGATCGCTGTGCCCGGAAGCATGCGGGCAAGTTCGTGCGTTCGACGTAGGCCAGCGAAAGCGGCCGACCTCCCCGGCGTGCCCGGAATCAGGGTCCTGTCTCACGCACGACACGCCCGACCTCGGGACGCGAGAAACGTGGTTGGACGTGCGAGTGAAGACTCGATGAACACAAGACATAAGTTCCAGACACCGCGTTAGACAACAAGGAAAGCCGGTCTATGCCAACCATCAACCAGCTGGTCCGCAAGGGTCGCCGTGACAAGGTCGCCAAGACCAAGACCGCGGCCCTCAAGGGGAGCCCGCAGCGTCGTGGCGTGTGCACCCGCGTGTACACCACGACCCCGAAGAAGCCGAACTCCGCGCTGCGTAAGGTCGCGCGTGTTCGCCTGACCAGCGCGGTCGAGGTCACGGCTTACATCCCCGGCGAGGGCCACAACCTCCAGGAGCACTCGATGGTGCTCGTCCGTGGCGGTCGTGTGAAGGACCTCCCCGGTGTCCGCTACAAGATCATCCGTGGCTCGCTGGACACCCAGGGTGTGAAGAACCGCAAGCAGGCCCGCAGCCGCTACGGCGCCAAGAAGGAGAAGAGCTGATATGCCGCGCAAGGGCCCCGCTCCCAAGCGTCCGTTGATCAACGACCCGGTCTACGGGTCGCCGCTGGTCACCCAGCTGGTCAACAAGATCCTGCTGGACGGCAAGAAGTCCACCGCCGAGCGCATCGTCTACGGCGCGCTCGAGCAGGCGCGCGAGAAGACCGGCACCGACCCGGTCGTCACCCTCAAGCGCGCGCTGGACAACGTCAAGCCGTCGCTCGAGGTGAAGCCCCGCCGCGTCGGTGGCGCCACCTACCAGGTTCCGGTCGAGGTTCGTCCCGGCCGTGCCAACACCCTCGCGCTGCGCTGGCTGGTCAACTTCGCCCGCGCGCGTCGTGAGAAGACCATGGTCGAGCGTCTGGCCAACGAGCTGCTCGACGCTAGCAACGGCCTGGGCGCTTCGGTGAAGCGTCGCGAGGACACCCACAAGATGGCCGAGTCGAACCGGGCGTTCGCGCACTACCGCTGGTGATTGCCGGCCGGCCCGTCGCTCCGTGTCGGCGCCGGAAGGCTCACAGTCGCGAGGCGGCACTTCGGTGCCCCTCCCGGCGTTGACATAGTGATGACCCGACAGGGTCTGGAACCCGAAGATCCCAACTAGCTACGAGCGGGGAAGATTTCCGTGGCACAGGACGTGCTCACCGACCTGAACAAGGTCCGAAACATCGGCATCATGGCCCACATCGATGCCGGTAAGACCACCACTACCGAACGCATCCTCTTCTACACCGGTATCACCTACAAGATCGGTGAGGTCCACGACGGCGCGGCCACGATGGACTGGATGGAGCAGGAGCAGGAGCGTGGTATCACCATCACCTCCGCGGCTACCACGTGCTTCTGGAACGACAACCAGATCAACATCATCGACACCCCCGGGCACGTCGACTTCACCGTGGAGGTGGAGCGGTCGCTGCGCGTGCTCGACGGCGCCGTCGCGGTGTTCGACGGCAAGGAAGGCGTCGAGCCGCAGTCCGAGCAGGTGTGGCGTCAGGCCGACAAGTACGACGTGCCGCGGATCTGCTTCGTCAACAAGATGGACAAGCTCGGTGCGGACTTCTACTTCACCGTGCGCACCATCAAGGAGCGCCTCGGCGCCAAGCCCCTGGTCATCCAGCTGCCGATCGGCGCGGAGGACACCTTCGTGGGCATCGTCGACCTGGTCGAGAACAACGCCAAGGTGTGGCGCGGTGAGACCAAGCTCGGTGAGCAGTACGAGGTCGTCGAGATCCCGGACGACCTGAAGGAGCAGGCCGAGCAGTACCGCCAGGAGCTGCTCGAGACCGTCGCCGAGTCGGACGAGGCGCTGCTGGAGAAGTTCTTCGGCGGCGAGGAGCTCACGATCGAGGAGATCAAGGGCGCCATCCGCAAGCTGACGGTGACCTCCGAGCTCTACCCGGTGCTCTGTGGTTCCGCGTTCAAGAACAAGGGCGTGCAGCCCATGCTCGACGCGGTCATCGACTACCTGCCCTCGCCGCTGGACGTGGAGGCCACCACCGGCCACGTGCCCGGCAAGGAAGAGGAGCTGCTGACCCGCAAGCCGAGCGCCGACGAGCCGTTCGCGGCGCTGGCGTTCAAGATCGCGGTGCACCCCTTCTTCGGCAAGCTGACCTACGTCCGCGTGTACTCCGGCAAGGTCGACTCCGGCGCCCAGGTCATCAACTCGACCAAGGGCAAGAAGGAGCGTCTGGGCAAGCTGTTCCAGATGCACTCCAACAAGGAGAACCCGGTCGGTGCGGCCTCCGCGGGCCACATCTACGCGGTCATCGGCCTCAAGGACACCACCACCGGTGACACCCTGTGCGATCCGCAGAACCAGATCGTGCTGGAGTCCATGACCTTCCCGGACCCGGTCATCGAGGTCTCCATCGAGCCCAAGACCAAGTCCGACCAGGAGAAGCTGGGCACCGCGATCCAGCGTCTCTCGGAAGAGGACCCGACCTTCTCGGTCAAGCTGGACGCCGAGACCGGCCAGACCGTCATCGGCGGTATGGGCGAGCTCCACCTCGACATCCTCGTGGACCGCATGAAGCGCGAGTTCAAGGTGGAGGCGAACGTCGGTAAGCCGCAGGTGGCCTACCGCGAGACCATCACCAAGACGGTCGAGAAGCTCGAATTCACCCACAAGAAGCAGACCGGTGGTTCCGGTCAGTTCGCGAAGGTGATCATCGCCCTCGAGCCGTTCGTCGGCGAGGACGGCGCGCACTACGAGTTCGAGAACAAGGTCACCGGTGGCCGTGTGCCGAGGGAGTACATCCCTTCGGTCGACGCCGGTGCGCAGGACGCCATGCAGTACGGTGTGCTCGCTGGCTACCCGCTGGTCAACCTGAAGGTCACCCTGCTCGACGGTGCCTACCACGACGTCGACTCGTCGGAAATGGCATTCAAGATCGCCGGCGCGCAGGCCCTGAAGGAAGCGGCCCGTAAGGCCGGTCCGGTGATCCTCGAGCCGATGATGGCTGTCGAGGTCACCACGCCCGAGGATTACATGGGCGACGTGATCGGCGACCTGAACTCCCGCCGTGGCCAGATCCAGGCCATGGAGGAACGCAGTGGTGCCCGTGTCGTCAAGGCGCTGGTTCCGCTCTCGGAGATGTTCGGTTACATCGGTGACCTGCGGTCGAAGACCCAGGGCCGGGCGAACTACTCCATGGTGTTCGATTCGTACGCGGAGGTTCCGGCCAACGTGTCGAAGGAGATCATCGCCAAGGCGACCGGCGAGTAGTCCCCTCCGGGGCAGGTGGCACACTTGCCCCGGAACTCACCGGGAGTCAGCAAGACCCCGAATTCCCGCACTCGCGGGGATGACCCCCGCACTGCTGCAACTGCAGGAACCAACACAGTCCAGGAGGACCCAAAGTGGCGAAGGCGAAGTTCGAGCGGACGAAGCCCCACGTCAACATCGGCACCATCGGTCACGTCGACCACGGCAAGACCACGCTGACCGCGGCGATCACCAAGGTGCTGGCTGACAAGTACCCCGATCTGAACGCGGCCTTCGCGTTCGACCAGATCGACAAGGCGCCGGAGGAGAAGGCTCGTGGTATCACGATCAACATCTCCCACGTCGAGTACCAGACGGACAAGCGCCACTACGCGCACGTCGACGCCCCGGGTCACGCCGACTACATCAAGAACATGATCACCGGTGCGGCGCAGATGGACGGCGCCATCCTGGTGGTCGCCGCCACCGACGGCCCGATGCCGCAGACCCGTGAGCACGTGCTGCTCGCCCGCCAGGTCGGCGTGCCCTACATCCTGGTCGCGCTGAACAAGTCGGACATGGTCGACGACGAGGAGATCCTCGAGCTCGTCGAGATGGAGGTCCGCGAGCTGCTGGCCGCCCAGGAGTTCGACGAGGACGCGCCGGTCGTGCGTGTCTCCGGCCTGAAGGCGCTCGAGGGCGACCCGAAGTGGGTCAAGGCCGTCGAGGACCTCATGGACGCGGTCGACGAGTCGATCCCGGAGCCGGTCCGTGAGACCGACAAGCCGTTCCTGATGCCGGTCGAGGACGTGTTCACCATCACCGGTCGTGGCACCGTCGTCACCGGTCGCGTCGAGCGTGGCGTGATCAACGTGAACGAGGAAGTCGAGATCGTCGGCATCCGTCCGGAGAAGACCAAGACCACGGTCACCGGTATCGAGATGTTCCGCAAGCTGCTCGACCAGGGCCAGGCGGGCGACAACGTCGGTCTGCTGGTTCGTGGTATCAAGCGCGAGGACGTCGAGCGCGGCCAGGTCATCGTGAAGCCGGGCACCACCACCCCGCACACCGATTTCGAGGGCCAAGCGTACATCCTGTCGAAGGACGAGGGCGGCCGCCACACCCCGTTCTTCAACAACTACCGCCCGCAGTTCTACTTCCGCACCACCGACGTGACCGGCGTCGTGACCCTCCCCGAGGGCACCGAGATGGTCATGCCGGGCGACAACACCGAGATGAGCGTCAAGCTCATCCAGCCGGTCGCCATGGAAGAGGGCCTGCGCTTCGCGATCCGCGAGGGTGGCCGCACCGTCGGCGCCGGCCGCGTCACCAAGATCATCAAGTGATTCGCTGAATCACCGATCTCCCCACGGCGCCGCTCCGCAAGGAGCGGCGCCGTTCGGCGTTTCCGGGGAGGAACTGTAATTCGGTGGACGGCCGGATGGGTGGGGCGGTAGACATGGGACATGGTTACTTCGGGTCCGCGAGCGCGGGGGTAGATCGGCGGCGTGTCTTCGGCGCCGGTCGGCGTCGCGCGACACGATGCTCGTGCCGTCACCGGAGCGCACCAACTAGGCGAGCGTCGACATCTTCGACGAAACCAGTTGGGGGATCCCATGACTCGCGGGACGCAGGCCGATCTCGGCCGGGTACGCAATATCGGCATCATGGCGCACATCGATGCCGGAAAGACCACCACTACCGAACGAATCCTGTTCTACACCGGCGTCACTCACAAGATCGGTGAGGTGCACGACGGCAACGCGGCGATGGACCGCATGGTGCAGGAGCAAGAGCACGGCATCACGATCGCCGCTGCCGCCACTACCTGCTTCTGGAAACAGCACCGCATCAACATCCTCGACACGCCAGGCCATGTCGACTTCACCGTCGAGGTGGAGCGTTCGTTGCGCGTACTCGATGGCGCCGTAGCGGTTTTCGACGCCAAAGAGGGTGTCGAGCCGCAGTCCGAGCAGGTGTGGCGGCAGGCCGACAAGTACGACGTGCCGCGGATCTGCTTCGTGAACAAGATGGACAAGCTCGGTGCGGATTTCGATTTCACCGTGCGCACCATCGCGGAGCGTCTCGGCGTGACACCGCTCGTCGTGCAGCTGCCGATCGGCGCGGAGGACGCATTCACGGGCGTCATCGACCTGGTGGAGTGGAAAGCGATTGTGTGGCACGAGGATACGGAGCTCGGTGCGCGCTACACCGTCGCCGACGTCCCGGCCGAGCTGCGCGAGCGGGCCGAGCGCGAACGCGAGCGACTGCTCGAAACCCTCGCCGACACCGACGAGGAACTGCTCGAGCAGTATCTCGCAGATGCGCCTACCTCCGCATTCGCTCCGGCCGTGCGCTCTGTGCCGACGATCGCGCAGATCAAGGCCGCCATTCGGCGGTGCACGGTCGCCTCGAAGCTTTATCCGGTGCTGTGCGGTTCGGCGTTCAAGAACAAGGGAGTACAGCCGATGCTCGACGCGATCGTCGACTATCTGCCCTCGCCCCTGGACGCGGGCGGCGTCGACGGTCACCTGCCCGGCCGCGAGGACACACTCGTGCACCGCGAGCCCCGGGAGGACGCGCCGTTCGCGGCGCTGGCGTTCAAGGTCGCGGCGCACCCGTACTTCGGCAAGCTCACCTATCTGCGGGTGTACTCGGGCCGCGTCGAAACCGGTGCCGCCGTGCTCAATTCGACGAAGGGAGGAAAGGAGCGGCTGGGCAAGCTGTTCCAGATGCACTCGAACATCGAGCGCCCGATCGGAGCGGCGGCGGCCGGTGACATCTGCGCGGTGATCGGCCTGAAGGACACCGCGACCGGCGACACCCTGTGCGACCCGCACGACCAGATCGTGCTGGAGTCGATGACGTTCCCCGATCCGGTGCTCGAGGTCTCGATCGAGCCGCGAACCAAATCCGATCAGGAAAAGCTGAGCGAGGCGATCCAGCGCTTGGCGGACGAGGATCCGACGTTCTCGGTGCGGGTCGATGCCGAGACCGGGCAGACCGTCATCGGCGGCATGGGCGAGCTGCACCTGGAGATTCTGCTCGACCGGATGCGGCGCGAGTTCGGCGTCACGGCGACCATCGGCGCGCCGCGGGTGTCCTACCGCGAGACCGTCACCGTCTCGGTGGACCGGTTCGAGTACACCCATCGCAAACAGGTGGGCGGACGTGGACAGTTCGCGAAGGTGGTGCTCGCGGTGGAACCGTTCGCGGCCGACGACGGCGCGAGCTACGAATTCGAGAGCCGGGTGACCGGCGGCCGGGTGCCGAAGGAGTACCTGCCCGCGGTGGACGCCGGTGCGCAGGACGCGCTGCGCAGCGGTGTGCTGGCCGGGTATCCGGTGTTCGGCGTGCGCGTTGTGCTGCTCGATGGCGCTGCGCACGTGCAGGATTCGTCCGAACTCGCGTTCCGCACCGCGGCCGCGCAGGCGGTGCGGGAGGCGCTGGTGCGTGCCGGGCCCGCGCTGCTCGAGCCGGTCATGGCGGTCGAGGTGGTCACCCCGGAGGAGTACCTCGGCGAGGTCATCGGTGATCTGAACGCGCGACGCGGCCGGATCCAGACCGTGGCGCAGCGCGGCGGCGCGCGAGTGGTGCGGGCGCTGGCTCCGCTGACGGAGATGTTCGGCTACATCGGTGACCTACGGTCGCGGACGCAGGGCCGGGCGAACTACGCCATGGTGCTGGATTCCTACGCCGAAGTGCCCGCCGCGCTGGCGAACGCGATCATCGAAGGCAGGTGACCGGTAGACGGCGCCGTTCCGTACGGAACGGCGCCGTTCGCGTGTCCCGTCGCAACGAACGGCCTACCCGCGTCCTCGCGGCCGCCGGACTGCTCCGACTCGGCGGCTGCGTGGTGCGGTCGTCCTGACGCTCGGAGCGCGGCGACGCGAAGCCGCACCTGCGCGGATCTGTCGGGGCCTGCCGATACGGTCGACGTGTCGAGCCGTCGTCGCCACCGGAGGGAAGCATGAGCAGGTCCGCACACACCGATCTCGATATCGTCGAGGGTGCGCTCCAGCACGGAATGCCCTATCTCGCTTTGGGTTCCGGCCGTCCGCTGGTGTTCCTGCGGTGGTTCACTCCGAACCACGCCAATCCCACCGGATGGATGCGCGAGTCCGAGATCAAGACCCTCGCGCCACTGGCCGGGCACTTTCGCGTGTACGCGGTGAACAGGGCGCCCGATATGGCCGAGGGCACCACGATGGCCGAGATCGCCGCCCAGCACGCCGAGGCGCTGCGCGCCGAATTCGCCACGCCCGTGGACATTCTCGGCATCTCCTCCGGTGGATCGCTCGCGTTGCAGCTGGCCGCCGACCATCCCGATGTCGTCCGGAGGCTCGTCATCGGCGCTTCGGGCTATCGCCTGGAGGACGCGGTGCGCACCTCGCAGCTGAACTACGCCGAAGCGGCGGCCGAGGGTCGCAGGGCGCTGCACCACATGATGCCGTCGCCCACCACCTTCACCGACCGCCTCACCAAGGGCGCCATGTGGCTGCTCGATCCGTTCGTGCGTCCGGCGAACCCGTCCGACACCCTCGCCTTCGTCCGCGCCGAGGACGCCTTCGACCTCTCGGACCGCCTCGGCGAGATCACCGCGCCCACCCTCGTCATCGGCGGCGAACGCGACGAGTTCTACACCACCGCCACCTTCCGCCGCACCGCCGACGGCATCCCCGACTCCCGCCTCCACATCTACCCCGGCGCCTCCCACATGGGCACCGTCAAACACCCCCGCTTCGCCCCCGACGTGGTCGAATTCCTCACGGAATACGAGGATTGACGCCATTCAGCCGAGTTGGGTCATTCCGGCGGCGACGACCTGGGCGACGTTGAGGATTTCGTCGGTGGTGGGGAGGGGGATGCCGTCGAGGGCGTGCAGGCGGTCGGTGCTGGCGATGGCGAACATGGCCGAGACCCAGGCGGCGGCGCAGGCGCGCAAGGTGCCGGGGCGGACCGGGGCGGGCGCGCTGGCCTGGAGGACGCGGGCGGTCACGTCGAGGAGTTGGTCGCGCAGGTGGCGGAGTTGGCGGCGCACGTCGGGATGGGTGTCGGCCTCGCGCCACATGATCACCCGCAGCACCGAGGAATGGTGGTCGCGCAGGTTCAGCGCGGCGTCGAGGTTGACCAGGCTGGTGGCCGGGTCGCCGGGTGCGACGACGGCGCCGATGTCGTCGATCGGCTGCGTGGGCATGCGCTCGGCCATGAGCGCGGACAGGATCGAGTCCTTGGTGGGGAAGTAGTAGAAGACAAGGCCTTTGGGCACGCCGGCTCCCGCGGCGATGGCCGCCGTCGCGGTGGCGTCGAAACCCTGGGCCGCGAAGAGGCTTTCAGCGGCGTCCAGGATGAGCTGCCGGGCGTTGCCGTCGATCTTGGCGCTGCGGCGGCGCCCGGTCCGGGTGGGATCCACCGATCGCCGGACCAGGTGGCGACCGGGTTTGGGCATCTGCATCAGTGCTGCGTCCTCGTTGCCGTCCGGCCGAAGACCGGTGCGCGATGGGGGATTAGCACGTCACGCATCAGAGGTGCGGAGCCATTCCTCCGCTGGTCGTCCGGTGCATGCGCGCCGTGACCGCGGGCAGCGCCGCGACCGCGACGACTACGGTGACCACGCCGACGATCCACGAGGTCCAGGATGCACCGCGGAACTCGGTGTAGTCCATCGCCCAGGGCGCGATGAACAGCAGCGCACCGAACAGCGCCATGGCGTAGTCGGCCATCGCCATGGCCGGTCGGGCCATCTGGGCCAGGCCGGTGAGGGCGATCAAGACGCCGAGGACGATCATCGTCCACATTGCCCGGTCGTTCGTGTCCACCCAGATGGGGGACAGGGCGGTGAAGGCGCCGAGTATGACGGCAAGCAGGTCCTGCGCGCGACTCTCGGTGAACATGGTGTGCCTCCTAGGGCTCGAATTGTGCTCTGACCTCGGTATAGTCCTGATTGACCGCCCGATCAATATCGGTACGGACACGATTGCGTGGCGATAGCCGACCCATCGAGAGTGACCGCCGACACATCCGAACTTGACCAAGCAGACGCTAGGGTGAGGATCGTGCCGACGGATGAAGGGATTGCCGCATGACCGCGCCGATCGTGATCGTGGGGGCCGGACTCGCCGGGCTGCGCACCGCCGAGGAACTGCGCCGCGCCGGATACACCGGCGAACTGGTCCTGATCGGCGACGAGGCGCGGTTGCCCTACGACCGCCCACCGCTGTCCAAGCAATTCGTCCGCGGCGAGACCGACGACACGACGCTGCGCCCCGCGGAATTCTTCGAGGAGAAGCGGATCGAGCTGCGCCTGAACACCGCGGCGACCGCCCTGGACACCGCGGCGCGGCGGATCACCCTGGCCGACGGCAGCGTCGTCGACTACGACCAGCTCGTCATCGCGACGGGCCTGCGTCCGCGCCGCCTGCCCGGCCTGCCCGAGCTGACCGGCGTGCACGTGCTGCGCGGGCACACGGACGCGGCCGCGCTGCGCGACGAATTGCGTATCGCCACAAGGGCTCTCGTGGTCGGTGCGGGCTTCATCGGCTGCGAGCTCGCGGCCAGCTTCCGCGCGGCGGGTGTCGAGGTGACGCTGATCGAACCGCAGCCGACGCCGCTGGCCTCAGTGCTCGGCGAACAGGTCGGCGAGCTGGTCGCGCGCATGCACCGCGCCGAGGGCGTCGACCTGCGCTGCCACACCGGACTGGACACCTTCCTCGCCGACGACGCGGGCCGGGTGCGGGGCGCGTTGTTGTCCGACGGCACCGAGCTGGTCGCGGACTTGGTCGTGATCGGCGTCGGCTCGCGCCCGGTGACCGAATGGCTGACCGATTCCGGGATCGCGCTCGCCGAACCCGCCGACGGTGGCGGCGTGCTCGCCGACGAGGTCGGCCGGACCTCCGCGGACCGGGTGTGGGCCGTGGGCGATGTCGCCGCGTGGCGGCATGAGACCGGTCAACGCAAGCGGGTCGAGCACTGGACCAACGCGGGCGAACAAGCCAAGCTGCTGGCCTGCGCGTTGCTCGGCGCGGAGCCGCCCACCGCGGCGCGGGTCCCGTACTTCTGGAGCGACCAGTACGACGTGAAGATCCAGGCCCTCGGCACCCCGAGCGCCGCCGACGAGGTCACGGTTGTCACCGACGACGGCCGCAAGTTCCTCGCCTACTACGCCAGGAACGGCGTCCTCACCGGCGTCGTCGGGGCGGGGATGACGGGCCAGGTGATGAAGGCCCGAGCGAAGATCGCCGCGGCGGCGCCGGTCGCCGACCTGCTCGCGTCCACCTGAGACGGTTCGGCCGGCGGGTTCGCCTGTAATACGGTGGTCGATGTGATCGTCGCGCTCATCGACTCGGGGCTGGGTTTGCTGCCCACGGCCGCTTGGCTGCGCAAGCTACGGCCGGACGTGGACCTGCTGCTGCAACTCGACCCGGACGGCGCTCCCTGGGGCCCGAAGCCGGAGCGGTGGACCGTCGATCGCGTGGTCGGCGCGGCCCGCAGGTCGGTCGAGTCCGGCGCCGAAGTGATCGTGCTGCCGTGCAATACGGCCAGCGTCACCGCGTTGGAACACGTGCGCGCCGACGTCGGCCCGGGCGTCCCGGTGATCGGCACCGTGCCCGCCATCAAGCCCGCGGCCGCGGCCTGCCGCTCGGTCGCGGTATGGGCCACCGCGGCGACCACCGCGAGCAAGTACCAGGCCGACCTCATCGCGGAGTTCGGCGGCGACGCCAAGGTGGTCGGCGTCGCCTGTCACGGCCTCGCCGACGCCATCGACCGTGGCGATCTGGTCGCTGCCCGCGATTCCATCGCCCGCGCCGCCGAGCAGACGCCCGACGACGTCGAGGGCGTCGTCCTCGGCTGCACGCACTACCCGCTGGTCATCGACGCCATCGTGGCGGCGCTGCCGGTCGGCGTCCGCCTGTTCGACAGCGCGCAAGCCGTTGCCGCGCAGACCATTCGGCGGATGGACGCGCTCGGCAGGCCGACCACCGGCAACGGAGTGGTTCGGGTACTGAACAGCGGACGGCCCGGCACGCTGCCCGCGAGCGCCGCGGCCTTCGAATCGGGGCGCATCCTCGGCGCTGTGTCTGATTGAACGCGCGGGTCTGATTGAACGCGCGGGTCTGATTGAACGCGCGTGTCCGATTTGAACGCGCGGGTTCGATCCGGCTTTCCTGCTTCGTTCCCTCGGCGGTGTTGAATGATCGCGTGCGGGACGGATCCCGCGCCGCGCCGAGGGACGGGAGCCGTCGATGATCGAAACAGTGCCGACCGCGGCGGATGTTCGGCAGGCGCTCGCGGAGGTCGCCGATCCCGCCGACGCGATCCATCTCCAGCGCTTCTTCAAGACCGGTCCCGGCGAGTACGGCGAGGGTGACGTGTTCGTCGGTGTGCGCGTCCCCATGACCCGCGCGGTCGCCAAACGCTTTGCCGCACTGGAACTCAGCGAGATCGACGACCTGCTCGACAGCGCCGTGCACGAGGAGCGCCTAGCCGGTCTCGTCATCCTGAACGCCCGCTTCGCCAAGGCGGCCAAGCCGCGCACGCTCGACGTGGCGGGGCAGGAGAAGATGGTGCGGCTGTACCTGGACGCCGTGCGGCGCGGCCGGGTGAACAACTGGGACCTCGTCGACGTGTCCGCCGAGAACGTCCTCGGCCCGTGGTTGCTGGACCGGCCACGGGATCTGCTCTTCGAGCTGGCCGCCGCGGATTCGCTGTGGGAGCGCCGCGTCGCCCTGCTGACCACCTTCGCCTTCATCAAGGCAGGCGATGCGAGCACGACCTTCGAGCTCTGCGAACGACTCCTCACCGACCGCCGCGACCTCATCCAGAAGGCGGTCGGCTGGATGCTGCGCGAGGTCGGCAAGCGCATCGACCGGGCGCTGCTGACCGGCTTCCTGGACGAGCACGCGCCCCGGATGGGCCGCACCGCGCTCGGCTACGCCACCGAACATCTCGGGGCCGCCGAACGAGCCGCCTACCGCGCGGCGCGGTGAGGGCGCCGATCGGCGCGGCGTCCGAAGACCGGCCCCACGCCAAGGGCGGCCTCGGCGCCAGCTCCGAACGCCCACCCGGGCGGCGCGCTGAGCGCAGGCAGGATGCCGCGATGCGCGGTCGGCGTGCTGAGGCACAGGCTGAACCTGCGCGGTCGAGCGCCCCTCAGAACTGGATGCGCAACCGATCCGTGACCGGCCGCGCCTGGCAGCCGAGGATGTACCCGTTCTCGATGTCCTCGGGATCGAGGATCTCGGCGTTCTCCATCTCGACCTTGCCCTCCAGCACCGTGCAGGCGCAGGACCCGCATTCGCCCTCCTGGCAGGAGTAGGGCACGTCGAGACCCTTGGCGAGCATGATGTCGACCAGCGTCTGCTTGCGCGGCCAGCTCAGCTCGTGCACCTCGCCGTCGAGTTCCACCTCGACGGTCGCCGCGTCGGCGGCCTCCTCGTCGCTCACCTCGACCGGCGCCTGGTCGGCGAACGGGTCTCCGGCAAGGGAATTGAACACCTCGGCGTGCGTGCGCGACCGTGGAACGCCGAGCCGGCCGAGCGCGTCGTGCACCAGGTCCATGAACGGCTTCGGCCCGCACATGAACGCCTCGTAGCCGGTGTAGGGCGCGACGAGGGTGGCGACCGTGTCGGCGGTCGGCAGGCCGAGCAGCGGCTCCAGCCAGTGGATCACAGAGAGCCGCTGCGGATGCTTGTCGACGAGTTCGCGCAGTTCGCGGGCGAAGATCACGGTTTCCGCGTCGCGGTTGGCGTAGACGAGCACGATCTTGCCGGTGCCGCGGGCCAGCGCGGACTTCAGGATGGACATCACCGGCGTGATGCCGCTGCCCGCCCCGAACAGCAGCAGGTCCTCGTCGAGGTTCTTCGGTGTGAAGACGCCGGAGGGCGGCAGCACCTCGAGCTGATCGCCCGCTTTCACGTTGTCGCACACCCAGTTCGAGCCGTAGCCGCCCTCGGTGCGCTTCACGGTGACCTTGGGCTGGTCGTCGGTGTGCGGCGAGCTGGCCAGCGAGTAGCAGCGGGCCACCGAGCCGGTCAGGTCGCTGGGGATGCGCAGCGTGAGGAACTGTCCGGGCTTGTACTCGAACTTCTCGCGCAGCTCGTCGGGGACGTCGAAGACCAGCGAGTTGGTGTCGGCCGTCTCGGCGATGACCGCGGCAACCCGCAGCACGACCGAGCGCGAGCCGTGGGGAACTTCGACGGTTGTCATGACGTCCTCTCGAATCCGGCACCGTCGGCGACCGCGGGTCCAGCAGCCGCCGACAAAACTAGAACGTGTTTCAGTTTCATCGTACGTCGCGGTCCGGCTGGTGGACAAGCTGGGCCTCGAGACCGGCGATCAGCACCTCCATGCCGAAGTCGTAGGCGTACTTGCCGCGCAGGTCGGATATGTACTTCGTGGCCCGCTCCACCGACTCGGGCAGCGCGACTTCCGACAGCGGGGCCCGGTCGCGGGGATTCACCCGGCTGCGGCCGAACAGGTAGGTGTGGATCGTCGCGTAGGCGGCGAGCACGTTGCGGTCGGAGAACCCCGCCTCGAACAGGATCTCCATGATGGCGGCGATCAGGTCGAGCTGTTTGCCCAGCATCTGCTCGATGAGCACATCGCCGAGCCCGGGGTGCTTGCGCAGTTTCTCATCGATCTGATCGATGAGTTCGCGCAGGCGCTGCTGCCAGGGCCCGGATTCCGGCGGTGGCTTGCGCACGCCGGTGAGCGCGGCGCTGGCGACGAGGTCGAGCAGCTCGCGCTTGTCGGCCACGTAGTAGTACGGCGCCATGGGGGAGACGCCGAGTTCGCGGGAAAGTCGCCGCATCGACAGCTTTTCCACGCCATCCGCGCGAACCACGCGCAGCGCGGCCTCCACGATCTCGGACTCCGACAGTGTGTTTCCGCCCCCGCTCGCCTGCATTCGACCGACTCCCATGCCACCTCTACTGCCGCGGGCATGTGCCGCCCGTCACGTTCTGTTCAGCTGCGCTACACCCGAAGTCTAGAGTGCCGCGTTGTCGGCCGGTGGCGGTGCGGGCGGTGCCCGTGCGACCCGCGGTGGCGGCGTGCTGCCGCGGCGGCGCCGCGCGACGGCGGAAGAGCGGGTCCCATCGATTGGAACGTGTTTCACTTTTGCGGGGCTTGTCGCTATGGTGTGACAGGGACTACACAGGTGGTCGCGGTCCGTCGTCAACTCGGAGGTTCTCATGCCGCATCAGTTCATCGCACCGAGCGACACCGACGAAGCGGAGCTCGTCGAGGAGAGCCTCATCGAAGAGGTATCCATCGACGGCATGTGCGGCGTCTACTGACGGGGCGACCGGGATGCTCGATCTCGATGCCCGATGGCAACTGCATCCGAGGGTGGCGCTGCGGCCCGAGCCCTTCGGTGCGCTGCTCTACCACTTCGGCACGCGCAAGCTCTCGTTCCTGAAGAGTCCGCGCGTCGTCGAGATCGTGCGGTCGCTGCCAGAGCACGCTTCGGCGCGTTCGGCCCTGCGCGCCGCCGGTGTCGCCGACGAAGGCGCCGCGCCGTACGTGCGGGCGCTCGCGCAACTGGCCGAAGGTGACATGATCATCGGCGCGCCGGTGCTTTCGGCCGGCGCCGCGGGAGCCAAGCCCGCGCTGGCGCAGGCCGTCCGGCCGGATGCGGGGGTGGTCCCGCGGTCGGACGGCGCTGCGCCCATCGGCAGCGTGTCCACCGCCACAACCGCTGCGCCGCAAGCCGATCGGGCGGTCCGGCTGGTCGATCGTTTCGAGAGCGGCCTCGCCGCGCCGATCTGCCTCACCTGGGAGCTCACCTACGCCTGCAATCTGTCTTGTGTGCACTGCCTTTCGTCGTCGGGTCGGCGCGATCCGCGCGAGCTGAGCACCGAGCAGTGCAAGGCGCTGATCGACGAGTTCGAGAGCATGCAGGTGTTCTACGTGAACATCGGTGGCGGCGAACCCACTGTGCGCCCAGACTTCTGGGAGCTTGTCGATTACGCGACCGCGCACCACGTGGGAGTCAAGTTCTCCACCAACGGCGTTCGCATCACGCCGGAGGTCGCGGCCCGGCTGGCCGCGAGCGACTATGTGGACGTGCAGATCTCGCTGGACGGCGCGGACGCGGCGGTCAACGACGCGGTGCGCGGACCCGGCTCCTACGACATGGCGATCCGGGCGCTGGAGAACCTGTCGGCCGCCGGTTTCCGTGACGCGAAGCTCTCCGTCGTGGCGACCAGGCACAACATCGGCCAGCTGGACGAGTTCCGCGCTATCGCCGAAAAGTACGGCGCCACTTTGCGTCTCACTCGGCTGCGGCCCTCCGGGCGCGGCGCCGACGTGTGGGACGAGCTGCACCCCACCCCGGACCAGCAGCGGGTGCTCTACGACTGGCTGTTGCGCAACGGCGAGGGTGTGCTGACCGGCGACTCGTTCTTCCACCTCTCGGCCTTCGGGCAGGCGCTGCCCGGCCTGAACATGTGTGGCGCGGGTCGTGTGGTCTGCCTCGTCGACCCGCTGGGCGACGTGTACGCCTGCCCGTTCGCCATCCACGACCGCTTCCTTGCCGGAAACGTGGTGTCCGACGGCGGTTTTCGCAACGTCTGGCAGACCTCGGAGCTGTTCTCCGAGCTGCGCGCGCCCAGCGGCGGCGGCGCCTGCTCGGGGTGCGCGCACTACGACGCCTGCCGTGGTGGCTGCATGGCGGCGAAGTTCTTCACCGGACTGCCCGCCGACGGACCCGACCCGGAGTGCGTGCAGGGCTACGGCGAGGCCGCGCTCGCCGACACCGGACGGACCATTCCCCGCTCCACGGTGGACCACTCGCGCCGGGCGGCGCCACGCCGAGGCGGCGCGGCACGCAAGGCGGGGCCGATCCCACTCACCCTCTCGGCCCGGCGTCCGTCGCGCGCCTGCGACGAGAGTCCCCTGGCATGATCGCCCGCCGGTTGCCAGCCGTGCGCTGCCAGCCGGCGAGCGCAGCGGATCGAAGGTCCGTCGATGAATAGCCAACGAATTGCTGCACTGTGCGACCGAGTTGTCCGCAACTCCACCGCAACACGCCGCGGCGCGACGGGCGCACGGTCACGGGCCTATTCGCGCGGAATTCGATCTTTTTTTCGGGACCGATGATGCCCGCGCGCGAATCTCCGCCTAGCATGCCAGGAATGCGCCATGATCGACTGCCCGACGGCTTCGGGGTACGGATCGATCCACGGGTACGCGCATACTCCGGAGGACGCATCCTGATCGGGGGCTCACCCGCCAGGTTGCTACGACTTGCCCCGGAGGCCGCCGAGATGATCGGCGACGGGTACCTCGAGGTCACCGACCCCAAGTCGGCGGTTGTTGCCAGACGGCTGCTCGATTCCGGAGTCGCCAACCCGCGGCCGAGACTGCTGCCTTCGCCCGACGACGTGACCGTCATCGTGCCGCTGCACAACAACGCCGACGGCCTCGCCCGGCTGTTGACGACGCTGCGCGGCCACAACGTGATCGTCGTGGACGACGGCTCCGACCAACCGGTGCGGATCCCCGAGTCCCGGGGCACCCGTTGCCGGGTCACCGTGCTGCGCCACGACCGGCGGCAGGGCCCCTCGGCGGCCCGCAACGCCGGGCTGCGGGCGGCGACAAGCGAATTCGTCGCCTTCCTGGACTCCGACGTGGTGCCGCGCAGTGGCTGGCTCGAGGTGATGCTCGGGCACTTCAGCGATCCCGAGGTCGCCCTCGTCGCGCCG
Source organism: Nocardia sp. NPDC004654 (assembly GCF_040609595.1). Classification (NCBI taxonomy): domain Bacteria; kingdom Bacillati; phylum Actinomycetota; class Actinomycetes; order Mycobacteriales; family Nocardiaceae; genus Nocardia; species Nocardia sp. NPDC004654. The sequence goes on from NZ_JBEXKI010000001.1 coordinate 1,239,089, forward strand.
CGCATCGTGGCGCTGGATCCGGAGTCCAACGCGCTGGCCCGCTACGAGCACACCCGCTCCTCGCTGGACCTGGGCAGACGGGAAGCCGCCGTGCGCTCGCGCGGCCTGGTCTCGTACGTGCCGAGCGCCGCGCTGCTGGTGCGGCGGCAGGCGCTGCTCGCCGAGGGCGGCTTCGACGAGACCATGCGGGTCGCCGAGGACGTGGACCTGTGCTGGCGGCTGGAGCGGGCGGGCTGGCGGCTGCGCTACGAGCCCGCCGCGCACGTGGCGCACGATCACCGCGTCTCGTTCCCGTCCTGGTTCGGGCGAAAGCTGTTCTACGGCACCGGTGCGGCGCCGCTCGGCGCGCGGCACGGCGACGGCATGGTCTCGCCGCTGTCGGTGCCGTCCTGGACGGTGCTCGCCGCCGTGCTGTTCGGGACGATGTCGAAATGGGGCCTGCTGGGCGGCATCGTCACCCTCGCCACCGCGCTCGCGCGGCTGCGCAGGGTGTTCACCGCGCTGGACAACCCGACGCGCATCGCGGCCATCTACCTCGCCCGCGGGTTCTTCGCCGGGCTGTGGCGGCTGGCGTCGGCGATGTGCAGGCACTACTGGCCGGTGACCGTGCTCGCGATGCTGGTCTCGCGGCGCGTCCGGCGGATCGCGGTGACCATGGCGGTGGCCGACGGCCTCGCCGACTGGTTCACCCATCGCGACGCGGGCGGGCTCGACCCGTTCCGCTACCTGGCCTACAAGCGTCTGGACGACATCGCCTACGGCACCGGGCTCTGGCTCGGCGCCTACCGGGCGCGCAGCGTCGAGGCGCTCAAACCCACGGCGCCGTCGCGGTGAAATCCACCGCGCCGCCGCGCTGATCGTTTCTTGCCGGGCCGACGGCCCGCCCGTCGGATGAGCTGGTTCCTATGGTCGACACCCTGATCGTCGGTGGCGGCACCGCGGGCTGCGTGCTCGCCGCAAGGCTGAGCGAACAGCCGGACCACACCGTGCGCCTGCTGGAGGCGGGCCCGGTGTGGTCGGCCGTGGCCGAAATGCCCGCGCCGCTGCGCGATGCCACGCGCTTGCCGATCGGGCCCGAGTCGCGGTGGCTGTGGCGATATCCCGCGACACTGGCGGCGAGCTCGGACGACGATCGCGCCGTCGAGGGGAACCTGGTGCGCGGGCGGGTGCTCGGCGGCTCGAGCACGATCAACGGCAGCTACTTCGTGCGTGCGCCCGCGGCCGATTTCGCGGCGTGGAGCGCGGCGCTCGGCGGTGCCGCGGAATGGTCCTTCGAGTCCGTGCTGCCCGCCTATCGCAAGCTCGAGGACGACCGCGACTACGGCGACCGGCCCGGCCACGGTCGCGGCGGCCCGATCCCGGTGCGCCGCACCGCCGTTCCGACGCCGGTGAGCCGCGCGTTCGCCACGGCCGCGCGCGCCGCGGGCTTCGCCGAGGTGCCCGATCTGAACGCATTGCCAGGGACAGGTCCCGCCGAAGGCGTCGGCCCGGTGCCGTGCAATGTCGACGGTGGCGCGCGGGTAGGCACCGCGTCGGCTTATCTGCTGCCCGCGCTCGGCCGACCCAATCTGACCGTGCGTGGCGGAGTCGTGGTCTCGCGCATCCTTTTCCGCGGTACCAGGGCGGTCGGCGTCGACTACGAGCACGGCGAGACCACCGGCACTATGACGGCCGATCGGATCGTGCTGTGCGCGGGCGCGGTGGAGTCGGCGGCATTGCTGCTGCGGTCCGGGGTGGGGCCGCCGGATCAGCTCCAGGCGCTCGGCATACCGGTCGTGGCGCCGTCGCCCGTCGGCGTGCGGTTCGACGACCATCCCGAGATCGGTCTCGAATACCAGCTCGGCGCTCCGACGCCCGCCACGGTGCCGCTGGAGTACGTGCTGAGTCTCGACGACATCGAAATCCGGCCTTACACAGTCCCGTTCGCCGGGGACCGGCACCGCATGGGCGTCGCGTTGATGCGTCCCGAGTCCGCGGGGGTGTTGCGGTTGCGCGGCCCCGAGCCGCTCGTCCCGATCGGAATCGAGCACCGCTACCTCGCGGGCGCCGCCGATCGCGCGCGATTGCGGGAGGCCGTCGCACTGGCTGTCGATGTGCTGCGACGAATACCGGGTGCGTACCCGTCTCACCCGCCGCCGGAGGGCGGCGACGACGCCTGGCTTCGCGCGAATCTTTCCACCTCGCAACATCTCTCGGGAACCTGCCGGATGGGCGCCGAGCGGGACGAGCAAGCGGTGGTCGACGCGCGGTGCGCGGTGCGCGGGGTGAGCGGACTGTCCGTGGTGGATCTGTCCGTGGTTCCGGTGCCGCTGAGCCGGGGGCCGCAGGCCACGGCGGTGATGCTGGCCGAACATGCTGCGGGCTGGCTCACATCGTGAAGTGAAAGACGACTGGGTCACAAAATGAGGAGGTCCGCCCCGGGTGTGAGCTGGCGGACAAAGCGGAATAACCGCCCTTGCCCCTGAATACGCGCCGGTACAGTTTGGGTCGGAAAGAAAGGCAAATGGTCAGCAATCTTGCAGGTGGGCGGTCCCCACGGCACGGCGTCGAACCCGGCACGCAACTCGGCGCTTTGGAAGCCTATGCCGCACAAGCACACGGATATCTTAGCGCGGGTGGCGAACAGCTGTCGCAGCTAGCCGGTCTGCTGCGTCCGCTCGTGCTGGAATCCTGGCTGCGCAGCCTGCGTAGCGGCGTCGATCCGATGGACGTGCTCAGCGAGCGCGGCCTGCGCGGCGCCGATCTGCGACGCTACCGCGACGCCCATCCGATGGCTGGCCTGATGCCGCTCATCGACAAATTGCTCGTCGAGGACGCGGCCCGCACGGGCTTGATCGTTTTGATCGCCGACCAATTCGGCCGGGTCCTTTGGGTACACGGCAAACCCGAACAAATCACCGCCGCGGCCGAAATCGGTTTGCGGGCGGGCGACGATCTCAGCGAACGCCGGGTCGGCACCAATGCCGTCGGCTTGGTGGTCCGCACCGGCCGTGCCGCCTGGATCCACGGGCCCGAGCATTTCCTGCACCGCATGCACCAGATCACCGGCGCCGCAGCGCCCGTGCACGATCCGGACGGCAGGCTCGTGGGCGTCCTGGTGATAGCTGGTGGTGTGCGGGTGGCGAAGCCGGAGATTCTCGCGCTGGTGAAGGCGACCGCCACCGCCGCGGAGATGGACCTCGTGCTCAGTGCGATGCGCTCGGGACGGCACGGCGGGCCTGGGCGGGACCGACCCGAACCCGCGGCGCCCGCCGAGTCGCGCGGGCTCGGGCTCGACGTCCTCGGCCTCGGGCAGCCGCAGCTGACCATCGCGGGCGATCGAGTTCCGTTGTCGCAGCGGCACGCCGAGATCCTGCTGTTGTTGGCCGAACATCCGGAAGGACTCGGCGCGGACCACCTCGCGCTGCTGCTGGACGACACCGATCTGGACAACGGGACGATTCGCGCCGCCATGTCCCGGTTGCGCTCGGTGGTCGGCCCAACCGTGTTCGGCTCGCGCCCATACAAGTTGCGCGTCCATGTCGCAACCGATGTGGAGGCGTTGCGGGCCGCGTTGGATTCCGGTGATGTCGATTCCGCATTACGTCTCTATGCCGGCCCGGTGCTGCCGCGTTCCACCGCTCCGGGAATTATCGATATTCGTGACGAACTGCGCGTCCGATTGCGCACCGCGGTTCTCGGTTCGCGCGAGGCCTCGGTGTTGCGGCGGTGGACCGCCGGTGCGGAGGGCCGCGACGACGCCGCGGCGTGGGCCGCGTACCGGTCGGTAGTAGATCGCGATTCTCCGCTGTATGCGCAGATCGAAGCCAAGATTCGGGTGCTCGATCGCCGCCTCGGCGCGGATGCAACGCGGATGCAACGTTCCGGCTCATAGTCTGCACATCCGAAAGTGCGGTAGCTCACATAGCGGCCCTGTTTGTGGTCGCGCGCACAAATCTGCTCGGAGTTAACTGTCTCCCGAGATCGAGATGGACAAGCGTCCAGATTTTTTTAGCTGAACTTGTTCCTTTTTATTTCCCGACCGCCTAATGTTCGCAATGCGCGGTGACATCCGTGTGATGTAGGAAACACCACCGGGGGCGTGGACCGACCCCCCGGTAGCGGAGTTGGAGGAACGATCAAGAGTTAGGCCCGGTGGCTCCGGCCGCCGATCTCTTCTCACCCATTGTTGGATCTCGCGCCGGTGACGTCGTCACCGTCCGCGCTCTCGCCGAATCGCCTTCCGGTGGCACCCATGCCGTCTCTTTGTGCTGCCCAAAAGCGCTCGGCCAGCAGTTGTTTCGCTATCGAGGAGGCTCTGGTGCACGGTACGGAGTTGGGTGGGTTCAGCGCGCGGCCGAACGGGAACGCGGCGAGCCATGCACCGTCCCCCACGCCGTTTTCGCTGGCTCCCGCACAGCTGGGCCTCTGGTACGCGCAGCTGCTCGAGCCCGAGATCCCGATCAACGTCGCGCAATACGTCGATGTGCGCGGTGAGCTGGACGCGGCTCTGCTGCAAGAGGTTTCGCGCGAGGCGGCACTCGACTACGGATCTACGCTGGTGCGGCTCGGCGAGGACGGCGGCACGCCGTACCAGTGTGTCGATCCCGAATTGGCCATCGAGATCCCGCTGATCGACTTCCGCTCACACGCGGATCCGATCGCCGCCGCGACGGAATGGATGCGCGCCGACGCCTGCGCCCCGGTGGATCTCGTGCGAGACCGCCTGTTCGCGGGCGCGGTACTGCGGGTCGCCGACCAGCGCTACTTCTGGTACCTGCGCGCCCACCACATCGTGCTCGACGGCTACGGCGCGCTGACCAACACCATGCGGGTCGCCGAGCGCTACACCGCGCGGGTGCTCGGCACCGAGCCGGAAGCGATCCGGCCGGGCAGCTTGGAAGCGCTGGTCGAGGGCGAGATCGCCTACCGGGAGAGCGGGCGCTACCAAACCGATCGCGCACACTGGGCCGAACGAGTGGCCGGGCTGGACGGCGTGACGAGCCTGGACCCGCGCACCGCGCCGCGTGCGGCGACCAACCTCGTCGTCGGACGCGGCCTGCCCGACGAGCTGGTCGAGCGGATGAACGCCGTTGCCGAGAGCCAGGATTCGACGCTCGCGGTCGTGCTGCTCGCGGCCTTCGCCGGCTACCTCGGCCGCCTGACCGATCGCGACGACGTGGTGCTGAGTCTGCCGGTCACCGCGCGCACCACCGCCGCGATGCGGCGCTCGGCGGGCATGCTCTCCAATATCGTGCCGCTGCGGATGACGTTGGGCGCGGCCACCTGGGGTGACCTGCTGCGCGCCACCCGCGTCGAGGTCGCAAGTGCGCTGCGCCACCAGCGGTACCGGCACGAGGACATCCGCCGCGACGCCGAACACGACGGCCGCCCGGCCCGGCGCGCGCTGTTCGGGCCGCTGGCCAACATGATGCTGTTCCGTAGCGACCTCACGCTCGGCACCACGACCGGCCGGTACCACGTGCTCTCCACCGGGCCGGTGGAGGATCTGAGCCTGAACGTCTACTACGGCGAGCGCGACCGCGTGCACGTCGACTTCGAGGCGAACCCGAACCTCTACGCAGCCGACGATCTGGCCCGCCACCACGCGCGCTTCCTCCAGTACCTGGAGCGCTTGGTGGCCACGGACCTGGAAACGCCGATATCCGCGATCGACGTGACGACCGAGCTGGAAATCGAGGTGAGCACCAGGATTTGGAACGCCACCGGCTGCGACGTCGACGCGCTGCTCGCCGCCCGCGCCCCCGGTGCGCATTCGCCCGCGACGCTGGTGTCGATGTTCGAGGCGCAGGTCGCCCGCACCCCGGACGCGGTCGCGCTTCGTTTCGCGGGCGCTGAAGAAGCCACTCTGACCTACCGCGAGCTGGCCGCCCGGGTGAACCGGCTGGCCAGGTATCTCATCGAGCGCGGTGTCGGGCCGGAGAGCCTGGTCGCGCTGCACCTGCACCGGTCGCCGGAGCTCGTCGTCGCCATGTACGCGGTGCTCACCGCGGGTGCGGCCTACGTGCCGCTGGACCCGGACCATCCGGCCGAGCGCACCGCGCACATCCTCGCCACCGCCCGCCCCGTCTGTGTCCTCGGCGCCGAGGACCTGGAGCTCTGCGCGCGGACGGTGCGGCTGGATCACCTGGATCTCTCCGAATACCAGGACGGTCCGGTGTGGGAGCGCGAACGGATCGCGGCGCTGCGACAGGACCACCCCGCTTATGTGATCTTCACCTCGGGCTCCACCGGCAAGCCCAAGGGCGTGCTGGTGACCCACGGCGCCATCGTGAACCGGCTGGTGTGGATGCAGGAGACCTACCGGCTGACACCCGCCGACGTGGTGTTGCAGAAGACGCCCGCCACTTTCGACGTGTCGGTGTGGGAGTTCTTCTGGCCCTTGCAGATCGGCGCCGAACTGGTGCTCGCGCAGCCGGACGGACACCGCGACCCGGCCTACCTGCGCAAGGTCATTGCCGAATATCACGTCAGCGTCGCGCATTTCGTGCCGTCGATGCTGGAAGTGTTTCTGGCGCACCAGGACATCGCGCGCGAGTCGACCCTGCGAGCGGTGTTCGCGTCCGGCGAGGCTTTGCCCGCGTCGCTGGCGCAGCGACTGCGGGTGCTGACCGGCGCCCGGCTGCACAACCTGTACGGTCCCACCGAAGCCGCGGTGGACGTCACCTTTCACGAGGTGACCGATACCGATACCCTCTCGGTGCCGATCGGCGCGCCGGTGTTCAACACCCGGCTCTATGTGCTCGACTCGCGGCTGCGGCCGGTTCCGGTCGGGGCTCCGGGTGAGCTGTATCTGTCGGGGGTACAGCTCGCCCGGGGTTACGTGGCCAGGACCGGCCTGACGGCCGAACGTTTCCTCGCCGACCCGTTCGCCGGTCCGGACGGCCCCGCCGCGCCGGGCGACCGGATGTATCGCACCGGCGACCTGGTCAGATGGATACCCGCATCGCGAAGCGATTCGATGGGGGGTGGTGGCCGGGCGACGGGTGGGCCTACCAACGGCGAGCTGGAATACCTCGGCCGCACTGATTTCCAGGTGAAGCTGCGCGGCCTGCGGATCGAGCTCGGCGAGATCGAGGCGGTGCTCGGCACGGTCGACTCGGTGGTACGCGCGGTCGTCGTGGTGCGCGACGACGCGGGCGCGGGCGAGCAGCTGGTTGCCTACGCGGTCGAGTCCGAGCCGGACACAGTGCGTCCCGAGCAGCTGCGGGCCGCGGCGACCGCGGCGCTGCCCGGCTATATGGTGCCCGCGGCCTACGTGGTGCTCGATGCCCTGCCGGTCAACGCCTCGGGCAAATTGGATCGCGGTGCGCTGCCCGCGCCGCAGCGTCGCACCGGTGAATACCGCGCGCCGGTCACGCCGGTCGAGCAGGCGGTCGCCCGCGTGTTCGGCGAGGTGCTCGGCCGCGAATCGGTCGGCCGCGACGACGACTTCTTCGCACTCGGCGGCAACAGTCTGGTGGCCACGCAGGTGGCCGCCCGGCTGGCCGCCGACTTGGGCTGCCCGCTCGGGGTTCGCGAGTTGTTCACCGCCACCACGGTGACCGATCTCGCCGAACTGATCGAGCGGGCGGGCGGAACCGGCGGCGCGTCCGCGCCCCGCCTGCTGCGGGTGGTGCCGCGGCCGCCGCTGGTTCCGCTTTCTCTCGCGCAGCAACGGATCTGGTTCCTGAACCGATTCGAACGCTCCGCCGACTACAACATGCCGTTCGTGGTGCGGTTGCGCGGCGACGTGGACGTGACCGCGCTGCGGCTGGCGGTCGCCGACGTGGTGGCGCGGCACGAGGTGCTGCGCACCGTCTTCCCCGCCGTGCTCGACGAGACCGGCGTCCCGGCCCAGCAGATCGTGCTGCACGACGACGAGGTCACCGTGCTCGCGGCGGCCGAGCCGATCGGCGCGGACGAGCTGGACGCGGTACTCGCCGGTTTCGCCGCCACCGGATTCGACCTGGAGCGGGAGATCCCGCTGCGCGCCCGGTTGTTCGCCGTGGACGCCGACGGCTACGCGCTGGCCCTCGTGTTGCACCACATCGCCGCGGACGGACTTTCGCTGCGCGTGCTGGCCCGCGACGTGGCGACGGCGTACCGGGCCCGTCGGACCGGCGCCGCGCCGGACTGGGCGCCGCTCGCGGTGCAGTACGCGGACTACGGTCTGTGGCAGCGAAAGTCGCTCGGCGCGGCGTCGGACCCGGACACGCCGCTGGCCCGTCAGCTGGCCTACTGGACCGAGGCGCTGGCCGAAGCCCCCGATCTGCTGGAGCTGCCCACCGACCGCCCGCGTCCCGCGTTCGCCACCGGACGTGGCGCGGTGTACCGCTTCGAGGTGCCCGCCGCGATCGCCGAGCGCGTCACCGCGACGGCACGCGCCAACGGCCTTTCCGACTTCATGGTTCTGCACGCCGCGCTCGCGGTATTGCTCGCCCGGTTGTCGGGGAGCGCGGACATCGTGATCGGCACCCCGGTGGCCGGGCGCGGTGAACGTGAACTCGACGACCTGATCGGCATGTTCGTCAACACGCTCGTGCTGCGGACCCGGGTCGACGCCGCGGCGACCGGCGTGGAGTTGCTCGCCGCGGTGCGCGCGGCCGACCTCGCCGCATTCGGTCACGCGCAGGTTCCGTTCGAGCAACTGGTCGAGGCGCTGAATCCGCCGCGCTCCCAGGCCAGGCATCCGCTCTTCCAAGTGCTGCTCTCGGTCGACAATGCCGCCGACATCGAGTTCGCGCTCCCCGGAATGTCGGTGCGCACCGGTACTCTGGACACCGGGGTGACCAAGTTCGATCTCCAGCTCACGGTCACCGCAGGCTTCGCCGGTGCCGGACTCGGGGAAGGTTCGGCACCGGCGGGGGTTCCGGCCGAATTCACCTACGCCACAGATCTGTTCGACGAGGCGAGCGTCGCCGATTTCGCGCGGTGGTACCTGCGCGTGCTGGAAGGGCTGACCGGCGATCCGGAGACGGCGGTCGGTGATCTGCCGCTGCTGGATACCGCGGAATTGCGCTGGGCTATCGAGCTGGGGACGGCTCCGGGGGCGAATTCGGCGGCGGTGCTGGACTTCCCGGGTGAGCTGGGCTCGTCGGCGGTCCTGGGTTCCGCGCCCGCGACGCGCACCGCGGGGGAAACGGTGCTCGCGGCGTTCGAAGCGCAGGTCAGCCGCACTCCGGACGCCGTCGCCGTGATCGACGGTCACCGCACGCTGACCTACGCGGAATTCGCGGCCCGGGCGCATCGGCTGGCCCGGCACCTCATCGACGCCGGGGTAGGCCCCGAGACGCTGGTCGTGCTCGGCATGCGGCGCAGCGCCGACTTCGTGATCGCCGCCTACGCGGTGCTGACCGCCGGCGGCGGGTACGTCCCGGTCGACCCGGATCAACCGGCGGCTCGGATCGCCCACGTGCTGGCCGCCGCCCGTCCGGCGTGCGTGTTGACCCGGTCCGCCGACGACTGGGCGTCGGAAGAAGTCCCGGTCGTCGAAGTGGACACACTCGACCTCACGGAGTACCCGGCCGCCCCGGTCCTCGACGGCGAACGCCAGCGCCCGCTGCGCGCCGCCAACACCGCCTACGTGATCTTCACCTCCGGCTCCACCGGGCGCCCGAAAGGCGTCGCGGTGCAGCACGGCTCGATGGCGAATCAGATCTGCTGGATCGTCGGCGAATACGGTGTCGGCCCCGCCGATGTGGTGCTGTTCAAGACACCTGCGACCTTCGACGTCTCGGTCTGGGAACTGTTCGCGCCGTTGACGAGCGGCGCGCGACTGGTGGTCGCGGCGCACGACGGGCACCGCGACAGCGCCTACCTCGCGTCGACCATCGCCGCGCACGGCGTCACGATGACCTCCTTCGTCCCCTCGATGCTCACGGTGTTCGCCGCGGCCGCGCCCGCCGCCTCGCTCGCCAGCCTGCGCACCGTCCTCGTCGCGGGCGAGGCGATGACCGGTGAGGCCGCCGCGTCCTTCGCCGCCGTCAGCCGCGCCGAACTGCACAACCTCTACGGGCCGACCGAATTCACCGTGCATGCCACGCACGCACCGGTCACCGCGACGGCGGGTCCGACCCCGATCGGGCGGCCGGTGCGCGCCAGCCAAGTGCTCGTGCTGGACGGCCGGCTGCGACCGGTGCCGGAAACCGTTGTCGGCGAGCTGTATCTGTCGGGGATACAGGTCGCGCGCGGCTACCACGGCCGCGCCGAGCTGAGCGCCGAACGGTTCGTCGCCAATCCGTACGGACCCGCGGGCGCGCGCATGTATCGCACCGGCGATCTGGTGCGGCGCAACCGGGATGGACAGCTGGAATACCTGGGGCGCAGCGATTTCCAGGTGAAGCTGCGTGGCCAGCGCATCGAGCTCGGCGAGATCGAGGCCGCCCTGCTCGCCGCCGCCGATGTGCGCGCCGCCGCGGTGCGGGTCTTCGCCCATCCGGCCGGTGAGCTGCTGGTGGCGTACGTGGTGACCGACCTCCCGAAGGACGAGGTGGCCGCGGTACTGACGAGCAGGCTGCGCGCGGCGCTGCCGTCCTACATGGTGCCGACGGCTTACGTCGCTCTGACGGCCATGCCGCTGACCACCTCGGGCAAGCTGGATCGCAACGCGTTGCCCGATCCGGTTCTGGCGGCCAAGGAGTTTCGCGCTCCCGGCACCCCGGCCGAACGGACGGTGGCCGAGGTGTTCGCCGAAGTGCTCGAGCTCGACCGCGTCGGCCTGGACGACGACTTCTTCGCGGTGGGCGGAAACTCGTTGGTGGCCACCCGAATCGCCGCGCGGCTCGCGGCACGGGCCGAAGTCGACGTGCCGGTCCGGCTGCTCTTCGAACATCCCACCGTGGCCGCGCTGGCCGCCGCGCTCGCCGACGCGCGGACCACACGCACCCGTTTTCCGCTGGTCGCCGCCGAGCGCCCCGACTTCGTGCCGCTGTCCTACGCGCAGCAGCGGATGTGGTTCCTGAACCAGTTCGACGCGGCGTCCACGGCGAACAACCTGACCGCCGCGGTGCGCCTCACCGGCCCGCTGGACCGGGCGGCGCTCGCCGCCGCCTTCAGCGATGTCGTCGCCAGGCACGAGGCGTTGCGCACCAGGTACCCGGCCGTCGACGGCATCGCACGGCAAGAGGTACTGCCCGCCGACCGAGGCCCCGTCTTGGCGGTCGACGACGAAGCCGGTGATCTGCTCGAACGGGTACGCGACCTCGCCGCAACACCTTTCGTCGTGACCCAAGCGCCGCCGGTGCGACTGACGCTGCTGCGCTGCGCCGACGATCTGTGGCGCACCGGCCCTGGCGGAGGTCATCGTGATGCCCGCGCCGCCGTGGTGCACGACGAACACGTGCTGGTCGTCGCCCTGCACCACATCACGGCGGACGGCTGGTCCATCGCGCCCTTCACGCGGGACCTGTTGCGCGCCTACGCCGCCCGCCGCGACGGCGCCGCGCCGGACTGGTCGCCCCTCCCGGTGCAGTACGCCGACTACACGCTGTGGCAGCGCCGAACCCTGGGCTCGGCGGACGATCCCGGCTCGCTGCTGGCCGAGCAACTGCGCTTCTGGTCCGCCGAACTGGCCGACCTGCCCGATCTGCTCGCCCTGCCCGCCGATCGGCCGCGCCCCGCAGCCGCTTCGGGGCGCGGCGCGCGCTACGCCTTCCGCATCCCCGCCGCGACCCACAGCCGCCTGCGCGAGATCGCCGAGTCCGCGAACGCCTCGCTGTTCATGGTGCTGCACGCGGCCTTCGCCGCCACGCTGGCGAAGCTCTCCGGCCAGCACGACATCGCGCTCGGCACCCCGGTGGCGGGCCGCGGTGACCAGGCGCTCGACGAGCTGGTCGGCATGTTCGTCAACACCCTGGTGCTGCGCGCCGACGTGCGCCCCGACCGCACCTTCGCCGAACTGGTCGCGGCCGTGCGCGACGGCGACCTGCGCGCGTTCGCGAACGCCGACGTGCCGTTCGAGCGGCTGGTCGAGGCGCTCGAACCCGAGCGGTCGGCGGCAAGGCACCCGCTGTTCCAGGTGATGCTGGACTTTCAGAACACCGCGAGCGCCGCCGTCGAGCTGGCGGGGTTGCGCGTCGATCGGCTCGACATCGACACGCGCACAGCCAAATTCGATCTCCAGCTGACCCTCGCCGAGACGGCCGACGGCCTCGACGCCGCCTTCGAGTACGCGACCGACCTGTTCGACGCCGACACCGTCGCCGCGTTCGCGGCCCGGTTGCAGCGCGTGCTCGACGCGGTCTGCGCCGACCCAGGGGTGCTCGTCGGCGACATCGACACGCTCTCGGCCGGTGAGCGCACGCGACTGCTCGGCTCCTGGAACGCCACCGCGCGCGCCCTCGACCCCGCCGCGACGCTGGTGTCGCTGTTCGAGGCGCAGGTCGGACGCACGCCGGACGCGGTCGCGGTGAGCTTCGATGGCGAGTCGCTGGCCCACCTGGCGCCCGACCATCACCTCTCGTCGAGACGCGACGCGACGCTTGCCCATCCGTCGCCCGACCACCTCTCACCGAGTCGCGACGCGACGCTGACCTATTCCGAGTTCGCGGCTCGGGTCAACCGCCTGGCCCGGCTGCTGGTGTCCATCGGCGTCGGCCCCGAGAGCACCGTGGCGATCGGCATGCGCCGCTCGGTGGACCTGGTCGTCGCCATGTACGCGGTGCTGACCGCGGGCGGCGCCTACGTCCCGGTGGACCCGGACCATCCGGCCGAGCGCATCGAGCACGTGCTGCGCGGGGCGCGGCCGGTGTGTGTGCTCAGCCGCACGGGCGACGGCCTGGATCTCACGCCTTCCGACCGCGATTCGCGGGTGTGGGCGGTGCTGGACGTCGACCAGTTCGACACCACCGACTACTCCGACGCCCCGCTGACCGACGCTGACCGGCTCGGTGCGCTCGTCCCGGGCAACGCGGCCTACGTCCTGTTCACCTCGGGGTCGACCGGCGAGCCCAAGGGCGTCGCAGTGTCGCACGCGGCGATCGTCAACCGGCTGCTGTGGATGCAGGCCGAGTACGAACTCACGGCCGAGGATGTCGTCCTCCAGAAGACGCCCGCGACGTTCGACGTCTCCGTGTGGGAGTTCTTCTGGCCGTTGCAGGTCGGCGCGAAGCTGGCCGTGGCGCGCCCGGACGGCCACCGCGACCCGCGCTACCTGGCCGAACTCATCGGCCGGGAACGGGTGTCGGTGACGCACTTCGTGCCGTCGATGCTCGCGGTGTTCGTCGCGGAACCGGAAGCGGCGCGGTGTGATTCGCTACGCATGGTGTTCGCCTCCGGCGAGGCGCTGACGCCGGGCCCCGCGCAGCAGCTGCGCACGCTGACCGGCGCTCGGCTGCACAATCTGTACGGGCCGACCGAAGCGGCCGTGGACGTCACCTACCACGAAGTCTCCGACGCCGACATCGACAGCGTGCCGATCGGCGTTCCGGTAGCCAATACCCGCGTGTACGTGCTGGATTCGCGCCTGCGTCCGGTACCGGTCGGCGTGCCGGGCGAGCTGTACCTCGCGGGCGCGCAGCTGGCGCGCGGGTACGTCCGGCGGCCAGGCCTGACCGCGGACCGGTTCGTGGCCAACCCGTTCGCCTCCGCCGAGCGCATGTACCGCACCGGCGATCTCGTGCGATGGATTCCTGCGCGAAGCGATTCGACGGGGAGCGGTAGAACGGGTGGACCCGAGCGCGGTGAGCTGGAGTACCTGGGCCGCACCGATTTCCAGGTCAAGCTGCGCGGTCTGCGCATCGAGCTCGGCGAGATCGAGGCCGCGCTGACCGCGCTGCCGGAGATCGACCAAGCCGTGGTAGTGGTGCGCGACGATTCCCAGCTCGTCGCATACCTGATAGGCACGCCCGCCATCGACGCCGACTCGCTGAAAGCGGCATTGGCGCAGCGCATTCCGGCATACATGGTGCCCTCGGCGTTCGTGTCGATGGACGAGTTCCCGCTCAACGCCTCCGGCAAGCTCGACCGCAAGGCGCTGCCAGCGCCGGTGTTCGAGGCGGCGGCGTTCCGCGCGCCGGTGACGCCCGCGCAGCAGATCGTCGCGCGCGTCTTCGCCGATGTGCTCGGCGCGCCGCGAGTCGGACTCGACGACGACTTCTTCGTGCTCGGCGGCAATTCGCTCACCGCGACCCGGGTGGTGGCCCGGCTCGGCGCCGCGCTGGACACCCAGCTGCCGGTCCGGCTGCTCTTCGACGCGCCCACCGTGCATGCCCTGGCGACGCGGGCGGAGGCGCTGCGCGGTCGCGGCGGGCGTCCCGCGATCACCACGCGCCCGCGGCCGGAGCGGTTGCCGCTCTCGCCTGCGCAACAGCGGGTCTGGTTCCTGAACCGCTTTCTCGCCGACGCCGACGGGCCGGGCGACGCGGTGAGCAACATCCCGGTCGCGCTCCGGCTCGGCGGTGACCTCGATGCCGAGGCGCTCACCGCGGCGCTGGGCGATGTCGTCGAACGGCACGAGGCGCTGCGCACCGTGTATCCGGCCGGACCGGACGGCGCCGAGCAGGTGATTCTGCCGCGCCGCACGCCCGTACTGCGCCGCGAAGCGGTGGCGGAGTCGGCACTGGTCGAGCGCCTCGCCGCGTGCGCCGCGGTCACTTTCGATCTCACCGAAGAGACGCCCTTGCGCGCTCACCTGTTCGCGCTGACCGGAACCGGAACGGCCGAGCATGTGCTGCTGCTCGTGCTGCACCACATCTCGGCCGACGGATTCTCGCTCGGCCCGCTGGCCGCCGACCTGATGACCGCCTACGCCGCCCGCCGTGACGGCAGCGCGCCGCAGTGGGCTCCGCTGCCCGTGCAGTATGCGGACTACACCCTGTGGCAGTCCGAAATCCTCGGCGACGCCGACGATCCCGAGTCGCGCGCGCATCGCCAGCTGGAGTTCTGGCGGCGCGCCCTCGACGACCTGCCCGATCAGCTGGAGCTGCCCGCCGACCGCAAACGTCCGGCCGTGTCCACCCACCGCGGCGCGACGCACCGGCTGCGCATCGATTCCGACCTGCACAGCGAACTGCGCGAGCTGGCACGCAAGCGGGAGACGACGCTGTTCAGCACCGTGCACGCGGCGCTCGCGGTGTTGCTCGCCCGGCTGTCGGGCAACGCGGACGTCGCCATCGGCACCCCGGTCGCCGGGCGCGGCGAGGCCGAACTCGACGGCTTGGTCGGCATGTTCGTCAACACCCTGGTGCTGCGCAGCCGCATCGATCCGCGCGCGCGGTTCGAGACCGTCCTCGACGAGGTCAGGGCGCGCGATCTGGAGGCGCTCGCGCACGCCGACCTGCCCTTCGAGCGGCTGGTCGAACTGGTCGCCCCGAAGCGCGCGCGCAACCGCCACCCGCTGTTCCAGGTGGCGCTCACCATGCAGAACTTCACCGTGCCCGTGCTGGAGCTCGCCGGACTCCGGGTGCGTCCGGTCGAGCTGGACGCGGTCGCGGCCGAGTTCGACCTCCAGTTCACCGTGCTCGCCGCCGACGACGCGGACGGCCGCGCCGACGGCATCGACATCGAGATCACCTACGCCACCGATCTTTTCGACCACGAGACGATCGCGGTGCTGGCCCGCCGTTTCACCCAGGTGCTCGCCGCGGTCGCTGCGGACGCGACGGTGGTGGTCGGCGACATCCAGCTGCTCTCCGCGGAGGAGCAGCGGCGGGCACTGGTCGAGTGGGCTTGCACCGGAGCCGATCTGGCGGCCACCGACGAGACGCTGGTGGACCGCTTCCGCCGCGCCGCCGCGCTCGACCCGGCGGCAGTCGCGGTGCGCGCGGGCGAGGACGTGCTGACCTACGGCGAGCTGTCCGCCAAGGCGAATCGGCTGGCTCGTCGGCTGATCGCCGCGGGTGTCGGACCGGAAACCTCGGTGGCGGTGGCGCTTCCGCGTTCGGTCGAGCTGGTCGTCGCGTTGCTGGCCGTCCTGGAGGCGGGCGGCGCTTACCTGCCGATCGACCCCGACTATCCGGCCGACCGCATCGAGTACATGATCGACGACGCGCGCCCGATCTGCGCGGTCGGCTCCGCGGCGACGGGCAGGCCGCGCGACTGGTTCGGCGGCCCGGTGCTGGACGTGCACGCCGACCTCGAGTCGGTGAGCGCCGAGCCGCTGACCGACGCCGACCGCCGCGCGCCGCTGCACCCGGCGCAGACCGCCTACGTCATCTACACCTCCGGGTCCACCGGCCGCCCCAAGGGCGTCGTCGTCCCGCACCGGAATGTGCTGCGGCTGCTGGACAACACCCGGCGTCACTTCGAGTTCGGGCCGTCGGACGTGTGGACGATGTTCCACTCCTATGCCTTCGACTTCTCGGTGTGGGAGCTGTGGGGCGCGCTGCTGCACGGCGGTGAACTCGTGGTGGTGGACTACTTCACCTCGCGCTCGCCGGAGCAGTTCCGTCGCCTGCTCGTCGAGCGCGGGGTGACGGTGCTGAACCAGACGCCGTCGGCCTTCTACCAGCTCATCGCCGCCGACGCCGCGGCCGTGCCCGCCGAATTCGCCTTGCGGCATGTCGTTTTCGGCGGCGAGGCGCTGGAGCCGCAGCGGCTGGCCGGATGGTTCGCGCGGTATCCCGACGGGCCGCGCCTGGTGAACATGTACGGCATCACCGAGACCACGGTGCACGTGTCGTATCGTCCGATCGAGCCGGGCGCGGGCTCGGCCAGCGTCATCGGCGGCGCGATTCCCGGCCTCGCGGTGCGGGTGCTCGACGCGCGGCTGCGGCCGGTCCCGGTGGGCGTGCCCGGCGAGATCTACGTCTCCGGCGGCCAGCTCGCCCGCGGCTATCTCGGTAGGCCGGCGCTTACCGCGAGCCGCTTCGTCGCCGACCCCTACGCAGCGGACGGCTCGCTCGCCTACCGCTCCGGCGATCTGGCGCGCTGGACCCCCGACGGCGACCTGGAATACCTCGGCCGCGCCGACCAGCAGGTGAACCTGCGCGGGTTCCGCATCGAGCTCGGTGAGATCGAGGCGGCCGTGCTGGATACGGGCGCGGTCCGCGAGGCCGCGGTGGTGGTGCGCACCGATCTGGTGGACGAGGCGCGCATCGTCGCCTACGTCGTGGCCGACGGCTCGGTGGACGCGGCCGCGCTACGCGGAGAACTGGTGCGGACGTTGCCCGAGCACATGGTGCCCGCTGCGATCGTCGCGCTGGAGCGAATCCCGTTGACCGTCAACGGCAAACTCGATCGTG
Organism: Nocardia sp. NPDC004654; assembly: GCF_040609595.1. NCBI lineage: Bacteria > Bacillati > Actinomycetota > Actinomycetes > Mycobacteriales > Nocardiaceae > Nocardia > Nocardia sp. NPDC004654. Next base: position 1,256,251 of record NZ_JBEXKI010000001.1, read on the forward strand.
CCGCGCTGCCCGCACCGGTCTTCGCGTCGACGGCCTACCGCAAGCCGGGCACGGCCGTCGAGGAGATCGTGGCCGGGGTGTACGCCGACGTGCTCGGTCTGGCCGCCGACGCGCGCCAGGTCGGCGCCGACGACGACTTCTTCGCGCTGGGCGGCAGCTCCCTGCTCGCCGCCAAGGCCGCCGCCCGGATCGGCGCGGCGCTGGGCAAACCGGTCGGCGTGCGCGCGCTGTTCGAGGCGCCGCGGGTCGCCGAACTCGCCGCGACCGTGAGCGCGGGCGAGGCCGGAACCGCGCGGCCGCCGCTGGTGGCCGGTGCGCGTCCGGATACGCTGCCGCTCTCGCCCGCGCAGCGGCGGATGTGGTTCCTGAACCGCTTCGACGGCGCGTCCGTCGCCTACAACATCCCGCTGACGCTGCGGCTGACCGGCGATGTGAACGTCGCGGCGCTCCAGTCGGCGCTGGCCGACGTCATCGGCAGGCACGAAGCGCTGCGCACCACCTACCCGGAGCTGGACGGCCTGCCGACGCAGCGCATTCTGCCCGCGACGCAGGCAGTTCCGGCGCTGTATTCCGTCGACGTGTCCGAAGCCGCACTGCCGGAGCGCGTTCGGGAGCTGGCGAGCACGGCCTTCGATGTCACCGCCGAGATCCCCTTGCGCATGAGGTTGTTCCGGATCGGATCCGCCGACTTCGTGCTGGCGGGCGTGCTGCACCACCTCGCCGCCGACGGATCTTCCGTCGCGCCGTTCGTGCGCGATCTGATGACGGCCTACACCGCGCGCTTGGACGACCGCGCGCCGTGCTGGTCGCCGCTGGCGGTGCAATACGCCGACTACGCGCTCTGGCAGCGGGAACTGCTCGGCGCGGAGGACGACCCCGACTCCCGCGCCGCTGAGCAGATCGCCTACTGGACCGAGGCGTTGGCCGGACTGCCCGATCAGCTCACGCTGCCTACCGATCATCCGCGCCCGGCGCGGCAGAGTCTGCGCGGCGCGAAGACGACCCGGCCGGTGTCGCCGCGGCTGCACGAGCAGCTGATCGGCCTCGGACGCGCGCACGGTGCGACGCTGTTCATGGTCGTGCACGCCGCGTTCGCCGCGCTGCTCGCCCGGTTGTCCGGCACCGGCGACATCGCCGTCGGCACCCCGATCGCCGGGCGCGGTGCGGCCGAACTCGACGACGTGATCGGCATGTTCGTCAACACCCTGGTACTGCGCACGCGCGTCGAAGGCGGGCAGACCTTCGCCGAGCTGCTCGGGCAGGCCCGAGGCGCCGACATCGCCGCCTTCTCGCACGCCGACGTGCCGTTCGAGCGACTTGTCGAGGTGCTCGAGCCGCGGCGCTCCACCGCGCGGCACCCGCTGTTCCAGGTCGGCTACTCGTTCCAGAACCACGAGCGCGGCGAGCTGCGGCTGCCCGGCCTCACGGTGCATGAGCTCGAATTCGACAACGAGGTCGCGCAATTCGACCTGCACCTGTTCGCCGTCGACCGATACGCCGCCGACGGCACGCCGGAGGGCATCGAGCTGACGCTCGGCTACGCGACAGATCTGTTCGAGTCCGCGACCGCCGAACGGGTGATCGGCCGACTGGTGGATGTGCTGGAATGCGTTGTCGCACAGCCCGCCACACTGGTCGGAGAGCTGGATATGCTCGGCGAGGAGCGTGCCCGCGTACTGGGGGAGTGGAACGCCACAGCCCATCCGGTCGAGCCGGTGACTCTCGCCGATCTGGTGGATGGGCAGGCAGCACGGACGCCGAACGCGCCCGCGCTGATCGACGCCGACACCGAAAAGACGCTGAGCTACGCCGAGTTCGATGCTCGCGTGAACCGGCTGGCACGGGCGTTGATCGGTCATGGCGTCGGCCCGGAGCGCACGGTGGTGCTGGCCATGCGCCGGTCCGTCGAGCTGGTGATCGCCATGTACGCGGTGGTGCGAGCCGGTGGCGCGTACGTGCCGGTCGATCCGGATCACCCGGCCGACCGCATCGCCTACATCGTCGACACCGCCGCGCCGGTTTGCGCGCTCACCACCGTGGCCGACGGCATGCCGATCGAGACCTCGGTGCGGGTGCTGGAGGTGGACTGGCTCGAGGCGGCGCACCGATCGGCGGCGCCCGTCACGGACGGCGAGCGGATTCGGCCGCTGCGCCCGGAACACCCGGCCTACGTCGTCTTCACCTCCGGCTCGACCGGGCGGCCGAAGGGCGTCACCGTTCCGCACGCGGCGATCGTCAACCAGTTGGTCTGGCTGCGTGAGCGTTTCGCGCTCGGCGCGACCGACCGGACACTGTTGAAGACCCCCGCGACCTTCGATCTCTCGGTGTGGGAGTTCTGGTCCCCGCTGGTCACCGGCGGCGCGCTGGTGGTGACCCGGCCCGGCGACGAGCGCGACCCGGACCGGTTGCGCGCGCTGATGGCGCGGCACGGCGTGACGGTGCTGTACGCGGTGCCGTCCCTGGTCGGCATGCTGCTCGCCGCGACGCCGGATGCCCCACTGCCCGCCGGGATGCGGCAGGTGTTCGCCATCGGCGAGGCGCTGGCGCCCGCTACCGCCGCTGAGTTTCTCGATAGAGCGGCAGGCACGCGGCTGCACAACCTCTACGGACCCACCGAGGCGGCGGTCTCGATCACCGCGCACGAGGTGGTCGCGCGGCCGAGCCGGACGGTGCCGATCGGCGCGCCCGCGTGGAACAGCCGGGTGTACGTGCTGGACGGCAGACTCCAGCCGGTCCCGGTCGGCGTCGCGGGCGAATTGTATTTGGCCGGAGTGCAATTGGCGCGCGGCTACCAGGGCAGGCCCGGGCTGACGGCGGACCGTTTCGTCGCGAACCCGTTTACCGAGGCGTCGCGGATGTACCGCACCGGCGATATCGTCCGGTGGCGCGCCGACGGCGAGCTCGAATACCTGGAGCGGGCCGATTTCCAGGTCAAGATCGGCGGTTTCCGCATCGAGCTCGGCGAGGTCGAGTCGGCGCTGCTGCGCCTGCCCGAGGTCCGGGCCGCGGTGGCGGTCGCCAAGACGGACGAGCGGGCGGGCGCGCGGCTGGTCGCGTACGTCGTACTGGGTGACGGGCACGCCGAATCCGCAGCGGACCTGCGCGCGACACTCGCGACGCGGCTGCCGACCTATATGGTGCCCGCCGCCATCGTCGTGCTGGATTCTCTGCCGCTCAACGCCAATGGCAAGGTCGATCGCGCGAAGTTGCCCGAGCCGGTGTTCGCCGAGGCGGCCTTCCGCGCACCGGCCACCGAACTGGAGCGATTGGTCGTCGCCACCTTCGGCGAGGTGATCGACGGTGCGCACGACCCTGAGGCCAGCCGGATCGGCGCCGACACCGACTTCTTCGCTCTCGGCGGCAATTCCCTGCTCGCGACGCGGCTCGCGGCCCGGCTCGGCGCCGAACTCGGCGTACGGGTGCCGGTCGCCGCGGTGTTCGAGGAGCCGACGGTGGCCGGGCTCGCCCTGCGGCTCGCCGAGCTGGACGACGCCGAAGCGCGACCCGCCCTCGTACGGCGCGACCACAGCCGCCCGGCCCGCCTCGCTCCGGCGCAGCAGCGCATGTGGGTGGTGAACCGGCTCGCTCCGGACTCCGCCGCGTACAACATCCCCGCCGCCATCCGGCTCACCGGCGCACTGAACCACGACGCGCTGACGGCGGCCGCGCGGGACGTCCTCGCGCGGCACGAGGCGCTGCGCACCCGCTATCCGGACCTGCCGGAAGGCCCGGTGCAGGACGTGTTGGACGCCGCCGCGGTGTCCTTCGACCTGACGCCGATTCCGGTACCGCCCACCGAGATCGACGCCTGCATCGCCGAATTCGTCGCCCTCGGTTTCGACGTGACCGTCGCACCTCCGGTCCGTGCCGCGCTCTTCGCACCGGCCGCCGACGAGCACGTCCTGGTCGTCGTGCTACACCACATCTGCGCGGACGGCTACTCCATCGCACCGCTGACCAGGGATCTGGTCCGCGCCTACGCCGAACGCGCGGCGGGCCGCGCGCCCTGCTGGACTCCGCTCGCGATCCAGTACGGCGACTACAGCGAATGGCAGCACGCTCTGCTCGGCGCAGCGGACGACCCCGATTCGTCGCACGCACGGCAACTCGACCACTGGACAACAGAATTGGCGGGGGCGCCCGAAGTCTTGGCGCTACCGACCGATCGTCCACGCCCGGCGCACCGCGATATGCACGGCGGGGCTGTCGATTTCGAGGTCGACGCCGAGTTGACGACCTCGCTCGAGCAGACCGCGCGTGAGCACGGCACCACGCTGTTCACCCTGATGCACGCCGCGCTCGCGGTGCTGCTGGCCAAACTGTCCGGCACGTCCGACATCACCATCGGCGCACCGGTGGCCGGGCGCGGCGCGGCCGAACTCGACGATCTGATCGGCATGTTCGTCAACACCGTCGCGTTGCGCACCGAGATCGACCCGCGCTCCCGCTTCGCCGATCTGCTCCGCCAAGCCAGGGATCGCGACCTGGCCGCGCTCTCGCACGCCGACGTGCCCTTCGATCAGGTGGTCGAAGCCATGGGCCGCACCAGATCCAGCGCCTACACGCCGCTGTTCCAGGTGATGTTCACCTTCCAGAACATGCCCACCGGCCGGGTCGAACTGCCGGGCCTCGCGGTCGAAGTCCTCGATCCCGCGCCGGACGAGGCGAAATTCGACCTACAGCTCACCGGCATCGAGCGCTTCGACGCCGACGGTGCGCGCACCGGTATGGGGCTCCGATTCGGCTATGCCACGGATATTTTCGATGCGGCGACTGTCGAGCGATATGCCGAACGACTGCTGCTGGTGCTCGCCGCGGTAGCGGCGGACCCGACCGTCGCGATCCGCGCCATCGACATCCGCACCGACGGCGAGCAGCACCCCTCGGCAGCGCCGACGGCAACGGTCGCCGACCTGCCCGAGCTGATCGCGTCGGCCGCCGCTGTCGCTCCAGGCGCGCTCGCCTTCAGCCACGGCGCGCACCGGGTGTCCTACGCCGACCTCGCCGCGAAGCTGACCACCGTGGCCAAGGCCATGGGCGCGGCGGCGACACCGGAAGTCCTCATCAACGTCTCGCTCGCCGGGCTGGTGCCCGGCGTACTCGCGGCGCTCGGCGGCGATGGCCTCGCCGCCGCGCTGCACCGCCTCCTCGCCGAGGCTCAGGCCGTGGTCTCCGAAAGGAATTAGCTGATGTCTCACGCAGAATCGGTCGCATCCAGCGGGCTCGGCAACCGCAACCACCCCCGACATGCCATGCTGCGCCGGGCCTACGGCGTCGAAGACCTACCCGGCCTAATCGAGACCGTGGCCGACCTGGCGCCCGACCGGATCGCGCTACGGCACGGGGCTACCGAGATCGGCTACGCGGCGCTGGCCTCCGAGATCGCGGCGCTCGGCGCGGCCATGGGCGGCGGCCTGAGCCCGGATGTCCTTGTCTCCGTGGTCATCTCCGGACAGCTGCCCGAACTGCTCGAGTCCGGCGACGGCGCGCTCGGCGCGGTGCTCGACCAACTGCTCGACGACGCGCTGCTGATCGCCGCCGACGTGCTGCCGACCGCCTTCACCCCCGTGGAGACGCTGGTCAGCGAATTCGAGGAGCAGGTGCGGCGCACGCCGGACGCCGTCGCGCTGCAATGCGGCGACGCCACCCTCACCTACGCCGAGTTCGACGCGCGCGCCACCGCGCTGGCACGGCGGCTGCTCGAGCTGGGTGTCGGGCCGGACGCGCTGGTCGGGCTGGCCGTGCGGCGCTCGTTCGAACTGCTCGTCGGCATGTACGCGATCCTGAAGGCGGGCGGCGCGTACGTGCCGATCGACCCCGAGCATCCGGCCGAGCGCATCGCCTACGTGCTCCAAACCGCGGCGCCGACGATCGTGCTCACCACGACCGCCGACCAGCCGGACTCGCTGGCCGACAGCCGGGTGTTGCGCATCGACGAATTCGAGGCCACCCTCCGCGCAGCGGGTCTACAGCCCGGCCAGCGACCCGACGGGGAGCTGCTGCCGATGCCCTCCGCGGACAACACCGCCTACGTCATCTTCACCTCCGGCTCGACCGGCCGCCCGAAAGGCGTCGCGGTCTCGCACCGTTCGATCCTGGCGAATCTGCGGTGGCGCCAGCGCCTGTACCGGTTGTCCGAGGACGATGTGGTGTTGCAGAAGACGCCGTTCACCTTCGACGTGTCGGTGTGGGAGTTCTTCTGGCCCTTGCAGATCGGGGCGCGCCTGGTGATCGCCGAGCCGGACGGCCACCGCGACCCGGCCTATCTGGCCCGCGCCATCGCCGAATACGGCGTCACCGTCGCGCATTTCGTGCCGTCGATGCTCGCGGTGTTCGTCGCCGAACCCGAGATCGAGACCGCCGTCGATACTCTGCGTCTGGTGTTCGCCTCCGGCGAGGCGCTGCCCGCGGCCACCGCGGCCGCGTTCCGCGACGTCAGCGGCGCGACCCTGCACAACCTGTACGGGCCGACCGAGGCCGCGGTGGACGTGACCGCCCACGAGGTGACCGCCGCCGACACCACGAGCGTGCCGATCGGCGTCCCCGCCGACGACACCGAACTGCTGGTCCTCGACGACAACCTGCGTCCGGTCCCCACGGGCGTGGTCGGCGAGCTGTACCTCTCCGGTGTCCAGCTGGCCCGCGGCTACGTGGCCCGCCCCGGCCTCACCGCGGACCGGTTCGTGGCGAATCCCGAGGGCGCGCCGGGTGAACGGATGTACCGGACCGGCGATTTGGTCCGCTGGACGTCGGGGGTGGACGGCGGCCCGTCCGAGCTGGAATACCTGGGGCGCACCGACTTCCAGGTCAAGCTGCGCGGGCTGCGTATCGAACTCGGCGAGGTGGAGGCGGGCCTGCTGCGCGATGAGCAGGTGGCCCAGGCCGCGGTGCTGCTGCACCGGCACGCGGGCGGCGATCACCTGGTCGGCTACGTGGTGGCGGCGGGCGGCGTCATCGACACCGCGGCCGTGCTGGACACCGCGCGTGCGCACCTGCCGGAGTACATGGTGCCCACGCTGGTGCAGGTGCTCGACGAGATGCCGGTCAACGCGAACGGCAAGCTGGATCGGCGAGCGCTGCCCGAACCCGACTTCGGCGTCGCCGCCGTCGAATACCGCGAACCCGCCACCGAGGCCGAGCGCCTGGTCGCGGAGATCTTCGCCGACCTGGTCGCCGCGCCGCGGGTCGGCGCGGACGACGACTTCTTCGCACTGGGCGGCAACTCACTGCTCGCGACGCGGGCGATCGCCAGGGTCTCGGCCGTGCTCGGCGTCGCGATCGACGTCAGGGACTTCTTCGATCGCCCGACGGTGGCGGCGGTGGCCGCGCTGTCGGGCTCGGCGACGCCGCGTCCGCAGCTGGCGGCGGGCCCGCGTCCGGCGCACGTCCCGCTCTCGCCCGCGCAGCGCCGCATGTGGTTCCTCAACCAGCTCGGCGCGGATTCGAGCTCGGACCGGACCGCGCACAACGCCGCGGTGGACAACATTCCGGTCGCGCTGCGCATGCGCGGTGCGCTGGACGTCTCCGCGCTCTCGACCGCGATCACCGATCTCGTCGCGCGTCACGAGATCCTGCGCACCGTCTACCCGCAGACCGACGCTGGCCCGGCGCAGGTGGTGCGGCCGGTGCACGCCGTCTTCGATCTGACGCCCTCGGACATTCCCGCGGAGCGGCTCGCCGAGGCGGTGCGCGCCGTGGCCAGCCAGGGCTTCGACGTCGCCGAGGAGATCCCGGTGCGGGTGCGCCTGCTGCGCAGCGGGCCGCGCGATCACACCCTGGTGCTGGTGGTGCACCACATCGCCGCCGACGGCGTCTCGCTGGGCCCGCTGATGCGCGACCTGGTCACTGCCTACACCGCGCGCCGGGAGAGTACGGCCCCCGGTTGGTCGCCGCTCGCGGTGCAGTACGCGGACTACGCGCTGTGGCAGCGCGCGGTGCTCGGCGCCGAGGACGACCCGGACTCGGCGGCCGCGCGTCAGTTGAGTTTCTGGCGGTCCGAATTGGCGGAACTGCCAGCACAATTGGACCTTCCGTTGGACCGCCCGCGCCCCGCCGTCGCGTCCTACCGCGGCGCCACCCACGAATTCGCCCTCGACGCCGACCTACGCGTCGCCGTGGAACGGCTCGCCGCGCGCTGCGGAGCTACCCCGTTCATGGTGCTGCACGCCGCGCTGGCCGCGCTGCTCGCCCGGCTCTCCGGCACCTGCGACATCGCCATCGGCACCCCTGTCGCGGGCCGTGGCGAGCCCGCGCTGGACGACCTGGTCGGCATGTTCGTCAACACCCTCGTGCTGCGCACCGAGGTGTCCGCCGCCGCGAGTTTCACCGAGTTGGTCGGGCACGCGCGCGCACGTGATCTGCGCGCCTTCGCCCACCGCGACATTCCGTTCGAGCAGTTGGTCGAGGCGGTGAACCCGGTGCGCTCGCGGGGCAGGCACCCGCTGTTCCAGGTCGCGCTGTTCATGCAGAACATGGCGCCGGTCGCGCTGACCATGCCCGAACTCGACACGGAGCTGGTCGATTTCGAATCCGGCTTCGCGAAGTTCGATCTCCAGCTGACGCTGTCCGACACCGCCGACGGCTACCGTGCCGAATTCACCTACGCCACCGACCTGTTCGACGCCGCGACGGTCCGGGAGTTCGCCGCGAAGTTCGTCCGCCTGTTGCGCGCCGCGGTCACCGCGCCGGACGTCCCGGTCGGCGATATCGAACTGCTCGACGCGGGCGAGTTCGACTACGTGACCGCGAGCTGGAACGCCAGCGGCCACCGGGTCGCCGACCGCTTCCTGCACGAGGGCTTCGACAACCAGGTCCGCCGCACCCCGGGCGCGGTCGCCCTCGTCGCGGACGGCGGCGCCGAGCTCACCTACACCGAACTCTCCCACCGCGCCAACCGGTTGGCGCGCTTGCTGATCGCCACCGGTGTCGGGCCGGAAACGCTTGTGGTGCTGGCGATGCCGCGCTCGATCGACCTCGTGGTCGCGATGTACGCGGTGCTGCGCGCGGGCGGCGCGTATGTGCCGGTGGACCCTTCGCATCCTGCCGAACGCATCGGACACATCATCGACACGGCCGCGCCGCACACCATCCTGACCACCCGCGCCGCCGGTTTCACACCGCCCGACACTGTGCCGCCGACCGTCCTCGTGCACCATCTCGACGAACTCGACCTCGACGAACACCCCGCCGCCAAGATCGCCGACGGACACCGGACGTCGCCGTTGCACCCCGAGCACCCGGCCTACGTCATCTTCACCTCGGGCTCCACCGGGCGGCCCAAAGGCGTGGCGATCAGCCACCGCGCCATCGCCAACCAGCTGGCCTGGATGCACGACGAATACCGTCTCCGCACGGGCGATGTGTACTTGCAGAAGACCGCGACCACCTTCGACGTCTCGCTGTGGGGCTACTTCCTGCCGTTGCGCGCGGGCGCGACCCTGGTGCTCGCCGCCCCGGACGGCCACCGCGACCCGCGCTGCATCGCGGAAACCATTGCCGGATACGGTGTCACGCTCACCGACTTCGTACCGTCGATGCTCGCGGTGTTCGCCGCGCACGCCGAGGCCGACGAATTGCGTTCGCTGCGCGACGTCTTCGTCATCGGCGAGGCGTTGCCGCCCGAAACCGTCGCGGCCTTCCACGCGGTGTGCGACGCCGGGCTGCACAACCTGTACGGCCCCACCGAGGCGGCCGTGTCCATCACCTACCGCGAGGTCACCGCCGACGACGCGCCGCTGGTGCCGATCGGTGAGCCCGAGTGGAATTCCCAGGTCTACGTGCTGGATTCGCGGCTGCGCCCGGCGCCGATCGGGGTGCCCGGCGAGCTGTACCTGGCGGGCGAGCAGCTGGCCCGCGGCTATCACGGCCGGGCCGACCTGACCGCGGACCGCTTCGTGGCCAACCCTTTCGGCGGCAACGGCGAACGCATGTACCGCACGGGCGATCTGGTGCGGTGGAGCCAGGACGGCGAACTCGTCTACCTCGGCCGCGTCGATTTCCAGGTGAAGTTCCGCGGCCAGCGCATCGAGCTCGCCGAGATCGAGACCGCGCTGCTCGCCGCGCCCGAGGTCGGTCAGGCCGCCGTGCGGCTGGTCTCCGCCGAGACCGGCGATTACCTGGCCGGGTATGTCGTCGCGGCACCCGGCGCGGAACTGGACCCGGACGCGCTGAAGTCCGGTCTCGGTCGGGTACTTCCCGGGTACATGGTGCCGACCGCGCTGGTCGAGCTGCCCGAATTCCCGCTGAACACCAGCGGCAAGCTCGATCGTGCCGCACTGCCGCTTCCGGTATTGCAGGCCAGACGTTTTCGCGCGCCCGTCGACTCGGCGCAGCGCCTTGTCGCGTCCGTGTTCGCCGAAGTGCTGCGAGTGGAGCAAGCCGGACTGGACGACGACTTCTTCGCCCTCGGCGGCAGCTCGCTGGACGCCACGCAGGTCACCGCGCGCACCGGCGCCGCGATCGGCGCGCGTGTCCCGGTGCGCACCCTGTTCGAGGCCTCGACGGTCGAGGGCTTCGCCGCGGCCGTTGCCGAGCTGGCCGAGGCGGGCGTGACCCGGCCGCCCCTGGCGCGGCGCGAGCGGCCGGACCGCATTCCGCTGTCACCCGCCCAGCGGCGGCTGTGGTTCCTCAACCGTCTGGAGAGCCAGGACGGATCGCCGGGCGTCTACAACCTGCCCGTAGTGCTGCGGCTGACCGGCAGGCTCGACGTACGCGCGCTGGAGCGCGCCGTGCTGGACGTCCTTGCCAGGCACGAATCGCTGCGGACCAGCTATCCCGAGAGCGAGGACGGCCCCTACCAGTCGATCCTCGACGCGGACGACATCGGCCTGAGCCTGAATCCGGCGCCGGTCGAACGCGCCGAACTCGCCGACACCATCGCGGCCATCGCGGGCGGCGGCTTCGACGTCACCACCGAGCTGCCCGCGCGAGTCGCGCTGCTGACCCTCGACCGGATCGACGACGCGCACGGCGTGCCCGGCGACGAATACGCGCTGGTGTTCGTCGTTCACCACATCGCCGCCGACGCTCTCTCGATGACGCCGCTCGTCGCCGATCTGATCCGCGCCTACCGCGCCCGGCTGATCGGCCAGCGACCCGACTGGGCCGAATTGCCCGTCCAATACGCCGATTACAGCCTGTGGCAGCGCGAGCTGCTCGGCTCGCCGGAACGGCCCGGCGATCTGGCGCACCGGCAGCTGCGCTTCTGGCGCGACGTCCTCGACGGCCTGCCCGCCGAACTGCCGCTGCCCACCGACCGTCCGCGCCCGGCACGGCCGAGCATGCGCGGCGCGGCCGTCGACTTCGCGATCGATCCCGACATGATCGCCGAGCTGCGCGCGCTGGCCGCCCGGTCGGGCGCGACGCTGTTCATGGTGCTGCACGCCGCCTTCGCGGCCACGCTGGCGCGTTCGAGCGGCGCCGACGACATCGTGGTCGGCTCGCCTATCGGCGGGCGCGGTGAACGCGAACTCGATGACATGATCGGCATGTTCGTCAATACCCTCGCGCTGCGCACCAGGGTCGCCTTGGCCACCGCGTTCGAGGATTTCCTCGCCGAGGTGCGCGACGCGGATCTCGCCGCGTTCGCCAACGCCGAGCTGCCGTTCGAGCAGCTGGTCGATGCGATGGACGTCGAGCGAAGCACCGGCGCGCATCCGCTGTTCCAGGTGCTGCTCAGCTTCGGCGCGGCCCCGCGGGCGCTGTCGGCCGTCGAGGTCCCGTGGCTGACCGTGGAGCCGATCGACATCCCGGACGACGGCGCGAAATTCGACCTGCACTTGGTGCTCGTCGAACGCGCCGACGGACTGAGCGGCAGCCTGCGCTACGCCACGGATCTGTTCGACGCCGCGACGGTCGCGGCGTTCGTCGCCAGACTGCGCCGGATGCTCGTCGCGGTGGCCGCCGATTCCACGGCGCGCGTCGGCGAGATCGAGCTGCTCGATGCCGACGAGCGCGCACTCGTGCTCGACCGGTTCAACGACACCGAACATTCCGTCGACGAAACGGCGACGCTCGCCTCGCTGTTCGCCGCGCAGGCCGCGCGCACCCCGGATCGCCCCGCCCTCACCTTCGAAGGCGAAACCCGTACCTACGCCGAGCTTTCCGCGCGGGTCAACCGGCTGGCGCGCTGGCTGATCGCGCAGGGCGTCGGCCCGGATTCGCTGGTGGCACTCGGCATGCGGCGCTCCATCGACCTGGTGGTCGGCATGTACGCGATCACGGCCGCGGGCGGTGGCTACGTGCCGCTCGACCCGGACCACCCGGCCGAGCGCACGGAACACATTCTCGCCACCGCGATTCCGGTCGCGGTGCTGACCTCCGGCACGGATCTGGATCTCGCCGCGGCGCAGGTCCGCATCGACCGGCTCGACCTGTCCGGCTACTCCGACGCCCCGATCACCGACGCCGAACGCCGCGCCACGCTGCGCGCCGGCAACACCGCGTACGTCATCTTCACCTCCGGTTCGACGGGCACACCGAAGGGCGTCGCGGTGAGTCACGGCGCGATCGTGAACCGGTTGCGCTGGATGCAGTCGGCGTATGTCGCGCTGGACGGCGACGATGTGCTGTTGCAGAAGACGCCGGTCGCCTTCGACGTGTCCGTTCCGGAGTTCTTCTGGCCCTTGCAGGTCGGCGCGCGGCTGGTGCTTGCCCGCCCGGACGGTCACCGCGACCCGGCCTACCTGGCCGAGCTGATCCGGCGCGAGGGCGTCACCGCGGCGCACTTCGTGCCGTCCATGCTCGCCGCGTTCGTCGCCGAGGAACCCGAGACGCCCAGCCTGCGGCACGTCTTCTGCTCGGGTGAGGCGCTGCCCGCCGCCACCGCGCAGCGGATGCGCGCGCTCACCTCGGCGCGGGTGCACAACATGTACGGGCCCACCGAGACGGCGGTCGAGGTGTCGGCGCACGAGGTGACCGACGCGGACACCGGCGCGCCGCCGATGGGTGGGCCGGTGTGGAACACCCGGATGTACGTCCTCGACGCACGCCTGCGACCGGTCCCGGTCGGCGTGCCCGGCGAGCTGTATCTGGCCGGTGCGCAGCTGGCCCGTGGTTATCTCGGCCGTGCCGATCTGACCGGTGATCGCTTCGTGGCCAACCCCTTCGGTGAGCCGGGCGCACGGATGTATCGCACCGGTGACCTGGTGCGCTGGACGGCGGCGGGGGAGGTGCGGTTCCTCGGCCGCACCGATTTCCAGGTGAAGGTGCGCGGCCTGCGCATCGAACTCGGCGAGATCGAGACGGCGCTGCTCGCGGCTCCCGGGGTGGCTCATGCCGCGGTGCTGGTGCGCGACGACCACGGCACCGGCGATCAGCTGGTGGCGTACCTGGTGCCGGAGACCGCGCTCGATCTCGACCTGGTTCGCGCGGAGATCGCCCGTCGGGTACCCGCCTACATGGCGCCCACGGAGTTCGTCGTGCTGGACGCCTTCCCGGTGAACGCCTCCGGCAAGCTGGATCGTCGGGCGCTGCCCGCGCCCGCGCCGCGGACAGTCGAGTTCCGCGCGGTCAGCGGCGCCGCGGAAACCCTTGTCGCCGAGACATTTCGCGCGCTGCTCGGTACCGAGCGGATCGGCGCGGACGACGACTTCTTCGCACTCGGCGGCAACTCGCTCATCGCGACCCAGCTCGCCGCGCGGCTGTCCAAGGCGACCGGAACGCAGGTGCCCGTGCGTGCCGTGTTCGACGCGCCCACCGTACGTGAGCTGGCGCCGTACCTGAGGTTCGACGGCCCCGCAGCTCCGGTGACGCTGCCGCCGCTGCTCGCGCGGGAGCGCGGCGAGTCCGTCCCGCTCTCGATCGCCCAGCAGCGCATGTGGTTCCTCAACCGATTCGACAGCGCCGGAAGCGGTTACAACATCCCGTTCGCGCTGCGGCTGACCGGCGCGCTGAACGTGGACGCGCTGGACGCGGCCGTCGCCGACGTGATCGGCAGGCACGAGACGCTGCGCACCCTCTACCCCGAACACGACGGCGCGGCCACCCAGCTGGTGTTGCCCGCGGGCACCCGGTTGGTCGACCTGGCGCCGCAGCCGGTGCCCGCGGCCGAGCTGCCCGCGCTGATCGCCGCCGCGGCCGACGCCGGGTTCGACGTGACTTCCGAAGTGCCGCTGCGGGTTCGGCTGCTACGAGTCGAGGACGGCGGTGTTCCGCAGGAGCACGTGCTGCTGTTCGTCGTGCATCACATCGCGGCCGACGGCTGGTCCTTCGCACCGCTGACCCGCGATCTGGCCGCCGCCTACGTCGCGCGCTGCGCGGGGTCCGCGCCCGCCTGGCGTCCGCTGCCCGTCCAGTACGCCGATTTCGCGCTCTGGCAGCGGGACGCGCTCGGCGACGCACAGGACCCGACCTCGGTGCTGGCCGGGCAGCTGCGCTACTGGACGCACCGTCTCGCGGGTCTGCCCGAGGTGCTCGCGCTGCCTGCGGACCACCCGCGCCCGGCGGTGGCCTCGAACCGCGGCGGCGCTGTCATCGGACGGCTCGACGCGGCGCTGCACCGCGACATCCAGGAACTCGCCGCCGAGCACCGCGTCACCCCGTTCATGGTGCTACACGCCGCGCTGGCCGTATTGCTGAGCAGGCTGGCCGCCACCGGCGACGTCGTCGTCGGCGCGCCGGTGGCCGGGCGCGGTGACGAGGCGCTGGACGAGCTCGTCGGGATGTTCGTCAACACCCTCGTGCTGCGCACCGAGGTGCGCGCCGAGGCCACCCTCGCCGAGCTGCTCGCCGAGGTACGGTCCGCCGACCTGGCCGCCTTCGAGCACGCGGCGGTGCCGTTCGAGCAACTCGTCGACACGCTGAATCCCGTTCGTTCACAGGCGCATTCGCCGCTCTATCAGGTGGCGCTGACGCTACAGAACCAGACCGCGCCCGACTTCCGTTTGCAGCGCCTCGCCATCGGCGCGCTCGACATCGGCCCGGCTCCTATCCAGCTGGACCTGGACTGGACCCTGACCGACCGCTACGACGCGGACGGCGAGCCCGAGGGCATCGACGTGCACCTGCACTACGCGCTCGACCTGTTCGACGAGCACACGGTCACCGATCTCCTCGCCGCGTTCGAGCGGGTGCTGCGCGCGATGGCGCGCGACACCAGGACCGCGGTCGGCGATGTCGAGCTGATGTCGGTCGCCGAGCGCGGGATGCTGCTCTCCGACCGCAACGCGACTGCGCGCGCACTGCCCGCCGAGACCCTCGACGACCTGCTCACGGTGCGCGCCGCCGCGGACCCGGTCGGTCGCGCGGTGACCTTCGAGAACGAGTCGCTCGCCCACCCGTCACCCGGCCACCACCCCTCATCGAGTCGCTACGCGACGCTCACCTATGGCGAGCTGGCCGCGCGGGTGAACCGGCTGGCTCGGCGCCTGATCGCCGAGGGCGTCGGCCCGGAGACCATCGTCGGACTGGCCGCCCTGCGGTCGCTGGACATGCTCGTGGCGATGTTCGCGATCGTGCGCGCGGGCGGCGCGTACCTGCCGCTCGACCCGGCTCATCCGGCCGACCGGCTGGCGCAGGTGATCGAAAGTGCCGATCCCGCATTGATAGTGATCGTCGGCGGAGCGGAACTGCCGCCGCTGAACGCGCGCCTGCTTCGCCCCGCCGAGCTGGACCTGTCCGGCTACTCAGCCGAGCCGGTGACCGACGCCGAGCGCCGCGCAACGCTGCGCCAGGACAACACCGCGTACGTGCTGTTCACCTCGGGCTCCACCGGACGGCCCAAGGGCGTCGCGGTCACCCACCGCGCCATCATGAACCAGCTGCGCTGGCTCGAGCATCGCTACGAGGTGACCGCGGCCGACCGCATCCTGCAGCGCGCGCCGCTGACCTTCGACGTCTCGGTGTGGGAGTGCTTCCTGCCCGTCGCGGTCGGCGCGCCGCTGGTGATCGCCAGACCCGGCGGGCACCTGGACCTCGCCTATTTCGCCGGACTGCTGCGCGAGCACGGCATCACCATCGCCGAATACGTGCCATCGGTGCTCGCCGCGCTCATCGGCGAGGGCATGGGCGACGCGCTGCGCTCGTTCCGGCACCTGCACTGCGGCGGCGAGGCGCTGACACCCGATCTGCTCGCCGCGATCCGCGGCAGTTTCGACGGCGCGGTGCACAACGCCTACGGTCCGACCGAGGCGGCCATTTCGGCGGTCTACCACGAGTTCACCGATGCCGACGTGGCTTCCGGTCGCGAGGTGGCGATCGGGCGTCCGTGCTGGAACACCCGCGTCTACGTGCTCGACGCGCGACTGCGCCCGGTGCCGGTCGGCGTGCCGGGCGAGCTGTACCTGGCGGGCGACCAGCTGGCGCGCGGCTATCACGGCCGTTCCGGGCTGACCGGCGAGCGGTTCGTGGCCGACCCGTTCGGCGTGCCCGGCGCGGTGATGTACCGCACCGGTGATCTGGTGCGCTGGAACCGCTCGGGCGATCTGATCTATCTGGGCCGCAACGATTTCCAGATCAAGCTGCGCGGTCAGCGGATCGAGCTCGGCGAGATCGAATCGGCGCTGGCCGGTGTGCCCGGCGTGCGCAACGCGGCCGTGCTTGTCGCGAAGGACAGCTCCGGCTACGAATGTCTGGTCGGCTATGTCAGCGGAGAGGTCGCGGCCGACGCCGTTCTGGACGCGGTGCGCGAGCGGCTGCCCGGCTACATGGTGCCCGCGCACTTGGTCGTGCTGGACGAGATGCCGCTCACCACGGTCGGGAAGCTGGATCGCGCGGCGCTGCCGACGGTCGAGGTCAGCGGCGGCGCGGTGGCCTACCGCGCACCACGGGAGGGCGCGGAATCGGTGCTCGCGGCCCTGGTCGCCGATCTGCTCGGCGGGTCGGCGCGCATCGGTGCGGACGACGACTTCTTCGCGCGCGGCGGGAATTCGCTGCTCGCCATGCGGCTGGTCGCCCGCGCCAACGCGGCGCTGGGCTGCGCGCTCACAGTGCGCGAGGTGTTCGAGGCGCCGACGGTGGCCGAACTCGCGGTGCGCGTGCGCCATTCGGCCGACGACCCCCGTCCCGCCCTGGTGGCAGTCCCGCGACCGGAGCGGATTCCCCTGTCGCTGGCGCAGACTCGGATGTGGCTGCTGAACCGCCTCGATCCGGAGTCGGCGGTCTACAACATCCCGATCACCATCCGGCTGGCCGGCGCGCTGGACACCGCGGCGCTGGCCGCCGCGCTCGGCGACGTGATCGCGCGGCACGAGTCGCTGCGTACGGTCTTCCCGTCCGACGGCGGCGGCCCGTTCCAGTCGGTGCGGGTGAAAGTGCCCGCCCTGGAATTGGACCCGGTGGCGGTCTCCGAGGCGGAACTGCCCGAGTCCGTCGCGGTGTTCGCGGCGTTGCCCTTCGACCTGCGCGGCCAGATTCCAGTGCGCGCCTGTCTTTTCCGTGCCGCGGCGGATGACCATGTGCTGGTGGTCGTTGTGCACCACATCGCTGCCGACGGTGTGTCCACCGCGCCACTGGCCCGTGATCTCATGGTGGCCTACACGGCGCGCAGTGCGGGCGCCGCGCCGCAGTGGCGACCGCTCCCGGTGCAGTACGCCGACTTCACGCTGTGGCAGCACGAGGTGCTCGGCGCGGCCTCCGACCCGGAATCGGTGTTGGCCGAGCAGATCGCGCACTGGCGCGCCGAGCTGGCCGACCTGGCGCCGGTGCTGGAAGTGCCCACCGACCGCCCGCGCCCGCCGGTCGCCACCGGGCAGGGCGCCGCGGTGGAATTCGCGGTCACCGCCGAACTGACCTCGGCGATCGCCGAACTCGCGCGGCGACAGGGTGTTTCCTCGTTCATGGTGGTGCACGCCGCCTTCGCCGCCCTGCTCGCCAGGCTGGCCAGGACCGAGGACGTCGCGATCGGCACCCCGGTCGCGGGACGTGCCGAACAGGCGCTGGACGAGCTCGTCGGCATGTTCGTCAACACCCTCGTGCTGCGCACCGAGGTGCGCGCCGACACGCCCTTCGCCGACCTGCTGCGACAGGTCCGCGAGGTGGACGTGCGCGCCTTCGCCCACGCCGACCTGCCGTTCGAGCGTCTCGTCGAGGAGCTCGACCCGATTCGCTCGCAATCGTATTCGCCGATCGTGCAGACACTGCTGACCTTCGAGCATCGCGACGACACGGTGCTGGAGCTGCCGGGGCTCGAGGTGTCGGCCTACCCGCTCGACAATCGCGTCGCGCAGTTCGACCTGGCGCTGGAGTTGGTCGAGCATCAGCAGGGCGCGGGCACGGCGCTGCGCGCGCTGCTGCGCTACGCGACCGATCTGTTCGACCGCGCCACGGTCCAGTCCTTCGCGGCGCGATTCATCAGGATCCTGGAGACCGTGGTGGCCGACCCGGCTCTCCGAGTAGGCGACATCGAACTGCTGGACCCGGCCGAGCGTTCGCTCGTGCTCGAGCGGTGGAACGACACCGCGCACCCGGTCGCGGCCCGCCCGCACACGCTGGCGTCGCTGTTCGAGGAGCAGGTCGCGCGCACGCCCGAGGCGGTGGCGCTGACCTTCGAGGGAACCAGCCTGGCGTATGGCGAGTTCGCCGCTCGGGTGCACCGACTGGCCCGCTGGTTGGTCACCCAGGGCGTCGGCCCGGATTCCTTTGTGGCACTCGGCATGCGGCGCTCGCTCGACCTGATCGTCGGAATGTACGCGGTGACGGCGGCGGGCGGCGCGTATGTGCCGATCGATCCCGATCACCCGGCCGACCGCATCGAATACGTGCTGGCCACCGCGCGTCCGGTGTGCGTCCTGACTTCCGAGATGGATCTGGAAGTCGCCGCGGCACGGCAGGTTCGGATCGATCGCTTGGATCTGTCCGCCTTCGCCGAATCTCCGCTGACCGACACCGACCGGATCGGCGCGCTCACGCCGGGCCACTCCGCGTACGTCATCTTCACCTCCGGCTCCACCGGTCGCCCCAAGGGCGTCGCGGTCTCGCACGCCGCCATCGTCAACCGGCTGGTCTGGATGCAGGATCGCTACGGGTTGCGTCCCGACGACGCGGTGTTGCAGAAGACGCCCGCCACCTTCGACGTGTCGGTGTGGGAGTTCTTCTGGCCCTTGCAGGTCGGCGCGCGCTTGGTCGTCGCGCGCCATGACGGTCACCGCGATCCCGCGTACCTGGCCCGGCTCATCGCGGCCGAACGCGTCACCACGGCGCATTTCGTGCCCTCGATGCTCGCGGTGTACCTCAACGAGCCATTGGCGCGCGAGCGCACCGCGCTGCGCCGGGTCTTCGCGTCCGGCGAGGCGCTGCCCGCCGCCGTCGCACAGCGCACGCGGCGCGTGCTCGGGGTCAGAGTGCACAACCTCTACGGCCCGACCGAGGCCGCCGTGGACGTGACCTATCACGAGGTCACCGACGCGGACACGGACTCGGTGCCGATCGGCAGGCCGGTGTTCAACACCCGGCTGCTCGTGCTCGACGACCGGCTGCGGCCGGTGCCAGTCGGCGTGCCTGGCGAGCTGTATCTGGCGGGCGGACAGCTGGCCATCGGTTATGTGGCGCGACCCGAGCTGACCTCGGATCGCTTCGTGGCCAATCCTTTCGGCACCGCGGGCGAACGCATGTATCGCACCGGCGATCTGGTCAGATGGCTGCCTGCATCGCGAAGCGATTCGATGGGGGGCGGTGCCCGGGCGACGGGTGGGCCAGCCGACGGCGAGCTGGAGTACCTGGGCCGCACCGACTTCCAGGTGAAGCTGCGCGGTCTGCGCATCGAACTCGGCGAGATCGAAGCCGCTCTCACCGCGGTGGCCGCGGTCGACCAGGCGGTGGTGGTCGTTCGCGGCGGGCAGGTGTCCGGCGGTGATCAGCTGGTGGCGTACCTGACCGGCGCGTCGATCGACATCGATGCCGTGCGCGCGCGGCTGGCCGCCGAACTGCCCGGCTACATGGTGCCCTCGGCCTTCGTGGTGCTGGACGAGTTCCCGCTCAACTCCTCCGGAAAGCTGGACCGCAAGGCACTGCCCGCGCCCGTCATGGCGGCGGCGGTCTTCCGCGCACCGGAGACCGACGCCGAGCGGACCGTCGCGGCGCTGTTCGGTGAGCTGCTCGGCGTCGAACGGGTCGGGGCGGGCGACGATTTCTTCGCGCTCGGCGGCAACTCGCTGATCGCCACCCAGCTGGCCGCGCGGCTCGGCGCCGAGCTGAGCACCGACGTCCCGGTGCGGATGCTGTTCGACGCGCCGACCGTCGCGGCACTCGCCGAGCGCGCGGTCGAGGGCACGGGCGCGGCCCGCCGCCCCGCTCTCACCGTGGGACCGCGCCCGGAAACGATCCCGCTCTCGCCCGCTCAGCAACGCATGTGGTTCCTGAACCGCTTCGATCCCGCGGAGACCGTCAACAACATCCCGGTCGCCATCCGCTTCGTGGGCGAGCTGGACACGGCGGCGCTGGCCGCCGCGATCGCCGACGTGATCGCCAGGCACGAGACGCTGCGCACCGTCTACCCGGACCGCGACGGCGTCGGCCACCAGCGGATCCTCGACGCCGCCGTCCCGTCGATCACCGAGCTGGACGCCGCCGACCCGGAAGCGGCCCTCGTCGGCTTCGTCGCCACGCCGTTCGACGTGACGGCCGAGGTGCCGCTGCGGATCGGGCTGGCGAAGCTGTCGGAGCACGAACACCTGCTCGCCCTCGTCGTGCACCACATCGCCGCCGACGGCTTCTCGATGGGACCGCTGGCCCGCGATCTCGCCACCGCCTACGCCGCGCGCGTCACCGGCGGGGAACCGGACTGGGCGCCGCTGTCCGCGCAGTACGCCGACTACGCGCTCTGGCAACGCGAACTGCTCGGCGCCGAGGACGATCCGGAGTCGATCGCCGCCCGTCAGCTGAAGTATTGGCGGCGTGCGCTGCGCGGTCTGCCCGCCCAGCTGGACCTGCCCGCCGACCGCCCGCGCCCGGCCGTCGCCTCGCACGCCGCCGCGAGCGCCACCCTGCTCCTGGACCCGGCGGTGAACTCCGGCATCACCGCGCTGGCCGCGCGGCACGACGCGACGCCGTTCATGGTGGTGCACGCCGCGCTCGCGGTGCTGCTCGCACGGCTGTCCGGCACGGCCGACATCGCCATCGGCGCGCCGATCGCCGGTCGCGGCGAACGTCGGCTGGACGAGCTGGTCGGCATGTTCGTCAACACGCTCGTGCTGCGCACCGAGGTGCCCGGCGCGGACTCCTTCGCCACCGTGCTGCGGCGGGTGCGCGAGGAGGACCTGGACGCGTTCGCCAACGCCGAGGTGCCGTTCGAACGGCTGGTGGAGGTGCTCGACCCGCCGCGCTCGCAGGCGCGGCACCCGCTGTTCCAGGTCGCGCTGTTCTTCCAGAACCTTTCGCCGATCGGGGTCCGGCTCCCGGGCCTGAGCGTGGCGGAGTACGAGTTCGACTACGAGACAACGCGTTTCGACCTGCAACTCACCGTCTCCGACGACGCGGTGCGTTTCACCTACGCCACCGACCTCTTCGACGCCGCGACCATCCACACCATGGGCGAGCGATTCCTGCGGCTGCTGACCGCGGTGATCGCGGATCCGGAGCTGCCGGTCGGCGACATCGACCTGTTCGGCGCGGGCGAGCTGCACAGGGTGGTCACCGAATGGAACGACTCCGCGCACACCGCGTTCGTGGCGGAGATGCTGCTCGACGAGTTCGAGGCGCAGGCCGCGGCCACGCCCAACGACCCCGCGCTGGTCTACGTCCCGGACGGCGGTCCCGCCACGGTGCTCACCTACGGCGAACTCGATCAGCGCGCCAACCAGCTGGCCCGCCATCTCGTCGAGGCGGGTATCGGGCCGGAATCGCTGGTGGCCTTGGCCATTCGACGGTCCACCGACCTGGTGCTCGCCATGTACGCGGTGCTGAAGGCGGGTGGCGCGTACGTGCCGATCGATCCCGATCACCCCGCCAAGCGCATCGCCCACATCCTCGACACCGCGCGGCCCGCCGCGCTGCTCACCACCGAACGCGACCGTGCCGAACTCGGCTACACCGGGCGCACGGTGTGCGTGGACAGCGTCGCGCTGGACGGCTACGCCGACGATCCGATCGCGACCGAGGAGCGCGGCGTGCCGATCCACCCCGGGAACCCCGCGTACGTGATCTTCACGTCCGGGTCGACCGGAAAACCCAAGGGCGTCAGTGTTTCGCACGCGGCGATCGTCAACCAGATGACCTGGATGCAGTCGGAATACCGGCTGCGCGCCGACGACGTGTACCTGCAGAAGACCGCGACCACCTTCGATGTCTCGCTGTGGGGGTACTTCCTGCCGCTGCGCGTCGGCGCGACCGTGGTTCTCGCGACCCACGACGGGCACCGCGATCCCGGCTACCTCGTGGAGGTGATGGGTCGTTACGGCGTCACCGTCACCGATTTCGTGCCGTCCATGCTCAGCGTCTTCGCCGGACATGTGCACGGCACCGGGCAGCGCCCGGCCGCGCTGCGCACCGTCTTCGTGATCGGCGAGGCGCTGCCCGCCGAGACCGTCCGCGCGTTCGGTGCGGTGAGCGAGGCGCGGCTGCACAACCTGTACGGACCCACCGAGGCCGCGGTGAGTATCACCTACCGGGACGTGACGGGCGAGACCGAGCGCACCGTGATGCCCATCGGCAACCCCGAGTGGAACAGCCGTGTCTACGTGCTGGATTCGCGCCTGCGGCCGACGCTGCCGGGTGTCGCGGGTGAGCTGTACCTGGCGGGGACCCAGCTCGCCCGGGGCTACCACGGGCGACCCGACCTGACAGCGGAACGTTTCGTGGCCAACCCCTTCGGCGCTCCCGGCGAACGCATGTACCGCACCGGCGATCTCGTGCGCTGGGACACCGGCGGCGACTCCGCCGAGCTGGTGTACCTGGGACGCACCGACTTCCAGGTGAAGTTCCGCGGCCAGCGCATCGAACTCGGGGAGATCGAGGCGGTGCTGGCCGGGGTGGCAGGCGTGTCCCAAGCGGCGGCGCGGGTGGTCGGCGATCACCTGGTCGGCTACGTCGTGCCGGCACCGGAGCGCACCGCCGATCTCCAAGACGCGCTGCGCGCAGCGGCGCGGGCGACGCTGCCGTCCTACATGCTGCCGTCGGCCTTCGTGGTGCTGGACGCCTTCCCGCTCAACGCCTCCGGCAAGCTGGATCGAAAGGCGCTGCCGGAGCCGGTGTTCGATCGCCGCGCCTACACGGCTCCGGTCACCCCGGCCGAGCGCCTGGTGGCCGCCGCCTTCGAGGACGTGCTCGGTTGCGGGCCGGTCGGCGTCGAGGACAGCTTCTTCGATCTGGGTGGGAACTCGCTCAGCGCGACCAGGGTGCTGGCCAGGCTCGGCGAAAGGCTGGGCAGGCGAGTGCCCGTGCGTCTGCTGTTCGAAGCGCCGACGGTCGGCGCGCTGGCGGCGGGAATCGCCGCGGAGGCCACCGATTCGGTCGTTCCGCTGATCGCGGGTCCGCGACCTGACCCGGTGCCGTTGGCGCCCGTGCAGCGCGGCATGTGGTTCCTCAACCGGCTCGATCCGTCGTCGGCCGCGCACAACATCCCGGTCGCGATGCGGATTCGCGGCGAACTGGACGAAGTGGCGCTCGGCGCGGCGTTCGCCGACGTGGTGGCGCGGCACGAGGTGCTGCGCACGATCTACCCCGCCGCGACCGACGGCACCGCGCACCAGGTGATCCTGCCGGTGGCGTCCGCGCCCGTGCGGCTGGCCGTCGAATCGATCGGCGCGGGCAGCGTCGAGGATCGGATCGCCGAATTCCTCGCCGCCGGTTTCGATGTCACGAGCGAGGTTCCGGTGCGCGCGGTGTTGCTGCGCGAGAGTCCGACGAGCCGGGTGCTCGTCGCGGTGCTGCACCACATCGCCGCCGACGGATACTCGATGCGGCCGCTGCTGCGAGATCTGCTCGCTGCGTACCTGTCTCGCGTGCTGGGAGCCGCACCGGTGTGGCCCGAGCTGGCCGCGCAGTACGCGGACTACGCGGTCTCGCAGACGGCGTCG
This sequence comes from Nocardia sp. NPDC004654, assembly GCF_040609595.1. Taxonomy (NCBI): domain Bacteria; kingdom Bacillati; phylum Actinomycetota; class Actinomycetes; order Mycobacteriales; family Nocardiaceae; genus Nocardia; species Nocardia sp. NPDC004654. The sequence goes on from NZ_JBEXKI010000001.1 coordinate 1,280,199, forward strand.
GTCGAAAATGCGGCGGCCGAGGAACTTTCGTTCTGGCGCGAGGCGTTGCGCGAACTGCCCGAGGAGCTGGCCCTGCCCACCGACCGCCCCCGCCCGCCCATCGCGAGCAAGCGCGGCGGGAACGCTCGGGCACGGATCGGCGGCGAGGTCGGCGCACGGGTGCGCGAACTCGCCCTCGCCTACCACGCGACTCCCTTCATGGTGGTGCACGCCGCGCTGTCGGTGCTGCTGGCCAGGCTCTCCGGTTCCGACGACATCGCGATCGGCACCCCCGTCGCGGGTCGCGGCGCGGCGGCGCTCGACGACCTGGTCGGCATGTTCGTGAACACGCTGGTGCTGCGCACCCGGCCGCGTCCCGACCAGTCCTTCACCGAATTGCTCGCTGAGACGCGCGCCGCCGACCTGGCGGCGTTCGCGCACGCCACCGTGCCGTTCGAGCGGGTGGTCGACGAGCTCGGCGTGACCACGACGCAGGCGCGGCATCCGCTGTTCACGATCGCCCTGAGCTACCTGAACACCGGGGACGACACCTTCGCCGTGCCGGGTCTCGAGCTCTCGACGGTCGAATTCGACGAGCCGGTGGCGCGTTTCGATCTCCAGTTCACCGTGTCCGCGGATATGGACGCCGACGGACACTTCGCTGTCGAGCTGAATTACGCGACCGACCTGTTCGACGCGGACACCGCCGAAGGGCTGCTGCGCCGGTTCGGTCGGGTCCTCGGCGCGCTGACCGCCGAACCGGAACGTTCGATCCGCGCGGTCGAGCTGCTCGCGCCCGCCGAGCGTGCCGAACTCCTCGCCAGGCGCGGCGCCGAGGCGGTGCCGCAGCGGACCCTGGCCGAGATGATGGCAGCGGCCGTCGCCATGAACCCGGACGGTGTCGCTGTGGTCTGCGGTGACCGCGAGCTGACCTACTGCGAGCTCGATGAACAGTCCGCGCGCCTGGCCAGGATGCTCGCCGGGCACGGCATCGGCGCGGAGAACGTCGTCGCGATCGCCATCCCGCGGTCGGCCGAGGCGCTGCTCGCGGTGTGGTCGGTGGCCAAGACCGGCGCGGCGTTCGTCCCGGTCGATCCGACCTATCCGGCCGACCGGATCGCGCACATGCTCACCGATTCCGGCGCGGCCTTCGGCCTCACGATCGACGCTGCGCGTGCCGCGCTGCCCGGCGCCGTCGAATGGCTCGCGCTGGACGCGCCCGCCACCGTGGCGCGGATTCGGCACATCAGCGGGACGCCGCTCGGCGCGGACGAGCTGGTACGTCCGGTGCGGGTAGATCATGCGGCGTGGATCATCTACACCTCCGGCTCGACAGGTGTGCCGAAGGGTGTCGTGGCGACGCACGCCGGGATCGCGGGAGTCGCTCGCGCGCAACGGGATCGGTACTCGGTGACCGCCGACGCGCGAGTGCTCACGGTGTCCTCGCCCAGCTTCGACGCCTCGATGCTGGAACTTCTGATGGCGCTTCCGGCGGGCGCGACCATGGTCGTCGCACCGGCGAGCGTCTACGGCGGGGCCGAGCTGACCGCGCTCATCCGCGATCAGCGGGTGACCCACGCGTTCATCACACCAGCGGTCCTGCAAACCCTCGATCCGGCGCAACTGCCGGAGCTGCGGCAGTTGACCGTCGGTGGCGAGTCCTACGGGCCGGATGTGGTGCGGCGCTGGGGCGTCGGACGCGCGATGTACAACACCTACGGCCCGACCGAGACCACGGTCATCACCACGATCAGTGCGCGGATGCGGCCGGGCGATCCGCTCGACATGGGCGCGCCGATCCCCGGCATGTCCGCGCTCGTGCTCGACGACCGGCTGCGGCCGGTGCCCGTGGGCGTCGCGGGCGAGCTGTACCTGCGCGGTCCCGGCTTGGCGCGCGGATACCACGCGCGGCCAGGACTTTCGGCGGACCGGTTCGTCGCGGACCCCTACGGGCCCGAAGGCGGGCGGATCTACCGCACCGGCGATCTGGTCAGATGGGTGCCCGCATCGCGAAGCGATTCGATGAGGGGCGGTGGCCGAGCGACGGGTGGGCCAGCGTCCGGCGTCCTCCAGCACCTCGGCCGCACCGACCATCAGGTGAAGGTGCGCGGTTTGCGCATCGAGCTCGGTGAGATCGACGCGGTGCTCGCCGCGCACGAATCCGTCGAATACGCGGTGACCGTCGGGCACACCGATGCCAATGGTGTCGTCGCGCTGGTTTCGTACGTGGTCGCCGTGCCGGGGCACAGCGTCGACACGACGGCGCTGACCGCCTTCGCGGGTCGTTCGCTGGCCGCCTACATGGTGCCCGCTGCCATCATGGTCCTTGACCAGCTGCCGCTGACGCCGGTCGGGAAGCTGGACCGGAAGGCGCTGCCGGAACCGGAATTCCGAACTGCCACGTACCGCGCGCCGGTCACGGTGACGCAACAGACGGTCGCCGCGACCGTCGCCGCCGTACTGGGAGTCGATGACGTCGGCCTGGACGACGACTTCTTCGCGCTCGGCGGAAACTCGCTCACCGCAACGCAACTCGCCGCGCGGCTAAGTGCGGCGCTCGACGTCACGGTCGGCGTGCGCACCGTGTTCGAGCAATCGACCGTCGCGGCCATGGCCGCCGAACTGGGTGGCGCGGACACCTCGCCCGCCCGCCCCGCGCTGGTCGCGCGCCGGGGCGACGAGCCGGTTCCGCTCTCGCTCGCACAGCAGCGCATGTGGTTCCTCAACCGGCTGGACCGCCACTCCACCGCCTACAACATCCCGCTCGCGGTGCGGCTCAGCGGCGAACTCGACATCGCCGCCCTGAATGCCGCCATCGCCGACGTAGTCGCCAGGCACGAGGTGCTGCGCACGGTCTACCCGCAGTGCACGGCCGGACCGGTGCAGGTGGTGCTGCCGGTCGAGGCGGCGGGCACGCCGGGGCTCGCACCGATCGCGGTGCCGATCGATGATCTGCCCATCGCGGTCGCGGATTTCGTCGGCGCGGGATTCGACGTGACCGACGCGGTGCCGTTGCGCGCCAGGCTCTTCCGTCCGGAGGCCGAGAACGGCTCGGCGGCAATGGAACACGTGCTGGTCGTGGTGGTGCACCACATCGCGGCGGACGGCTCCTCGCTCGCTCCGCTGGCCAGGGACGTGATGCTGGCCTACACGGCGCGCAAGCAGGGGCGCGCGCCGGGCTGGGTGCCGCTGCCGGTGCAGTACGCCGACTACAGCCTGTGGCAGCGCGAACTGCTCGGCTCGGAGGACGATCCGGAATCGCTGGTGGCGCGCCAGCTCCGGTTCTGGACCGAGGCGCTCGACGAACTGCCCGCGCAGCTGCCGCTGCCGACGGACCGGCCGCGGCCCGCGGTCGTGTCAACTCGGGGTAAGCACGTCGATTTCGCTGTCGATGCCGAAACGCACTCGGCGCTGGTCGAATTGGGCCGCGCGTCGAGCGCCACGCTGTTCATGGTGGTGCACGCCGCCTTCGCCACGTTGCTCGCGCGGCTGTCCGGCACCGGCGACATCGCCGTCGGCACACCCGTCGCCGGTCGCGGCGCGGCCGAACTGGACGACGTGGTCGGCATGTTCGTCAACACGCTCGTACTACGCACCCGGGTGGACGCGGGCGACGGATTCAGCGCGCTGCTCGAACGGGTGCGCGCCGCCGACCTGGCGGCGTTCGCGCACGCCGACGTTCCATTCGAGCGGCTGGTCGAGGTGCTCAACCCCGAGCGCTCCACCGCGCGGCACCCGCTGTTCCAGGTCGGCTTCTCGTTCCACAACCAGGCCGAGGCCGATTTCACCCTGGACGGGCTGACCGCGACCGCGGTCGACTTCGACTCCGAGGTCTCCCAGTTCGACCTGCACCTGGTGGTCACCGATCGCTACGACGCGCAGGGCGGGCCCGCCGGACTCGCCGCGACGATCACCTACGCCACGGCGCTGTTCGACGAGGCGACCGTCGCGGGCTTCGCGAGCCGGTTGCAGCGGCTGCTGAAAGCCGTGTGCGCCGCGCCGCGGGTGCCGGTCGGTGACCTGCCGCTGCTGGACGACGCCGAGACCGAACGCATGCTCGTCGCGTGGAACGCCCCTGACCGTGAGTTCGCACCGGACACGCTGGTCACCGCCTTCGAGTCGCAGGTGGCGCGCACGCCCGACGCGATCGCCGTCGTGGACGACGCGCACACCCTGACCTACGCCGAGTTCGCCGTGCGGGTGAACCGGCTGGCCCGGGTCCTGATCGGCCGCGGTATCGGCCCGGAATCGCCGGTGGCGCTGGCCATTCCGCGCAGCGTCGACCTGCTCGTCGCGATGTACGCGGTGGTGACGGCGGGCGGCGCCTACGTGCCGCTCGACCCGGCGCATCCACTCGATCGGACCACCGGCGTGCTGGCCGCGGCGAATCCGGAGCTGGTGCTCACCTCCGCGCGCAGGCCGATGCTGCCCGCCGAGGTGTCCGACCACGAGGTGCTGCTCGACATCACGACGGTCCCCGAGGGCGGCGACGCCACACCGGTCCGCGACACCGAACGGGTGCGGGCGTTGTCGCCGTGGCACACCGCGTACGTCATCTTCACGTCCGGCTCGACCGGCGTTCCGAAGGGCGTCGCGGTCCCGCACCGCGCCGTCGCGCACCAACTGGACTGGATGCAGTCGGAGTACGGCCTCGGCGCCGACGACGCCACGCTGCTGATGACCTCGGCCGCGTTCGACCTCTCGGTGTGGGAATTCTGGTGGGCGCTGCGCACCGGTGCGCGCGTGGTCCTCGCGCCGACCGGCGCGCAGCGTGACCCGGAGGGGGTGCTCGACCTGGTCCGTCGAGCGTCGGTCACCACGATGACGCTCGTGCCGTCGCTACTCGCCATGCTGACCGAGGTGTCCGGCGGGCGCAGACTGCCCCGCTCGCTGCGCAGGCTGTTGGTGATCGGCGAGGCGTTGCCCGCCGCGACCCTGGCGAGGGTCGGAGCGCTTACTGATGCTCGGGTCGACAACTTGTACGGGCCGACGGAAGCGGCGGTTTCGGTGACTCGATACCGGACGGCCGTCGGCTCCGCGGCCTCAGCGCTGACCGGCACCGTGCCGATCGGTACGCCCGAGGCGGGCAATCAGGTGTACGTCCTCGACGACCGGCTGCATCCGGTCCCCGCGGGCGTCACCGGCGAGCTGTACCTGGGCGGCGCGCAGCTGGCCCGCGGGTATCACGGCAGGCCGGACCTGAGCGCGGAACGCTTCGTGGCCAACCCCTTCGGCGCGCCGGGCAGCAGGCTGTACCGCACCGGCGACATGGTGCGCTGGGGCTCCGACGGCAACCTCGGCTACGTCGAACGGCGCGACTTCCAGGTCAAGGTGCGCGGGTACCGCATCGAGCTGGCCGAGATCGAGCACGCGCTGCGCGCCTGGCCGGAGATCGCGGAGGCCGTCGTGGTCGCGTACCGGGCGGATGGTGAAAATGCCATGCTGGTCGGCTATTTCACGTCGGCAGCGCCGGTCGACACCAAGCGGCCGCACACCGCGTTGGGCACGGATGCACCACGCGCTGGGGTGCACGCCGAACAGCTGAGCGCTGGGTTGGCCGCCGACGGGCCGCACGTCGGGACGGAAGCCGAGGGTGCGCGGGCCGGGTTGGTGGCCGATGGACAACGTGCCGGGTTGGGCGCCACGGCGCCACACGCTGGGTTGCGCGCCGACGAGCCGCACGCCGGATCGGCCGACGGGCAGCACGCCGCGTCGGACATCGGCGCACTGCGTGCCGCCCTGGCAGAGGCGCTGCCGAGCTACATGGTGCCCGCCGCGCTCGTTCGACTGGACGCGCTGCCGCTCAACGCCAACGGCAAGGTGGACCGCGCCGCACTGCCCCGGCCCGAACCAACCGCACGCGAGTTCCATGCTCCGGCAACGGACCTGGAACACGCTGTGTGCGCCGTCTTCGCCGAGGTACTGGAGGCGGAGCGAATCGGCATGGACGACAACTTCTTCGAGCGCGGCGGCAACTCACTGCTCGCCACGCGCCTGGCCACCCGGCTCAGCGCGGAACTCGGCGATCCGGTCCCCGTTGTCTGGTTGTTCTCCGCGCCGACGCCTGCGGAACTTGTCACACAGCTCGAGCTGACCAGGTCCGGCCGGGGCAGGGTGGACGCGGCGGCGGCCTTCGACGTGCTGCTGCCGCTGCGGCCGGGCGGCGGCAAGGCGCCGCTGTTCTGCCTGCACCCGGTCGGCGGTGTGGCCTGGTCGTTCGCCGGTTTGGCCGCGCACATCGACCCGCAACGGCCCATCTACGGCCTGCAATCCCCGGCGCTGAATTCGGCGGAACCACTGCCGGATTCGATCGAGGACTGGGCCCGGCGCTACGTCGCGGAGATCCGCGCCGTTCAACCGGAAGGGCCGTACCACCTGCTCGGCTGGTCGCTCGGCGGCGTTCTCGCGCACGCCGTCGCGATCCAGTTGCAGGACGAGGGGCAGCACGTCGCGACGCTGGCCATGATGGACAGCCCGCGCACGGAATCGGTGGCCGAGACCACCGTGCCGCTCGCCGACCTGCTCGGCGGACTGCTCGGCGAACAAGCCGCCGAGGCGGACACCGAACTCGGCCTCGCCGAACTCGCCGAGCGCATCGCCGAACTGCCGGAACCGTTCGCCTCCTTCGGCGCCGAACGGCTCGGCCGGGTACTGGACGCGGGAACCCGCTCCCTCGAACTACTCGCCCGCTACCGGCCTCGCCGCTACAAGGGCAACCTGGTGTATTTCACCGCCGCACTGGACGATCCGACCGGCGCGACCGGAGCCGCCAGCTGGTCCGATGCCGTGGACGGCACCGTGCACAACCACGCCGTCACCGCCACCCACTGGCGAATGACCACCGAATCCGCGCTCGCCCGCATCGGCCACGTGCTGACCGCGGCCTGGGCCGACACCGACCGCGCATGAACCTGTAGACGACTCACGAAAGGCCAACCATGACAAACCCATTCGACGACGATGACGCCCAGTTCTACGTCCTCACCAACGCCGAGGGCGAACACTCCCTGTGGCCCATCTTCGCCGCCATCCCCACCGGCTGGACCATCGCCTACGGTGCGTCCCCCCGCAGCGCCTGCCTGGAATACGTCGAAACCCACTGGACCGACATGCGCCCCAAGTCCCTGATCGCCGCCATGAACCCGAAGACGAACTGAACGCGGGGCGCGTCGGTCCTACTGCCGCGCCCAGAATGGCAGGCGCGGTAACCGACCGAAGGTGCCCTTCGTCCCGCCAGACCGCCTGGAGGTCGGGGGGGGCGCCGCGGGCCATCGGCCCCCCCCACCCCCGGGGGGGGACCCTGAACCCCCGCTAGGGAGAGCGGC